>NZ_BDBM01000006.1 GCF_001612985.1 Nocardia gamkensis NBRC 108242
GGGTCGGTTCGGGCTTGCTGTGGTGCATTGCGAGGTGTGGGCGGGTTTTATTTTCGTGAATTTGGCTGCTGAGCCGTCGCAGACGTTGCGGGAGTTCTTGGGTCCGATGGTGACGGCTTTGGAGGGCTACCCCTTCGACCGCATGACCGACCGGTACTACTACCGGGCCGAGGTCGGTGCCAACTGGAAGCTGTACATGGACGCCTTCCAGGAGTTCTATCACGCGCCCGTGCTGCACGCGAAGCAGACGCCGGACAATTACTCGACCGCCGCGCAGCAGGCCGGATTCGAAGCGCCGCACTATCAGTTGGACGGCCCGCACCGCTTGGTCAGCACCTCCGGCGTGGTCGCCTGGGAACTCGACCCCACCATGCGCAAGCCGATGGAGGACATCACCCGCAGCGGGTTGTTCGGGCCGTGGGAGAAGCCGGAACTGGGCCCGATGCCGCCTGGGCTGAACCCGGCGAAATGTGATCCGTGGGGGCTGGATTCCTTCCAGCTGTGGCCCAATTTCGTGATCCTCATCTGGTCCGGAGGCTGGTACCTGACCTATCACTACTGGCCGACCAGCCACAATCGCCACATCTTCGAGGGCAATCTGTATTTCGTGCCCGCCCGCACCCCGCGTGAACGAGTCGCCCACGAGATGGCGGCGGTCACCTTCAAGGAGTACGCCCTGCAGGACGGCAACACCCTCGAAGCCACGCAGACGATGCTCGAATCGCGCGCCGTCACCACATTCCCGCTCAACGACCAGGAGATCCTGCTGCGCCACCTGCACAAGGTGGCAGGCGAGTGGGTGCAGTCCTACCGGAACGAGCGCACCGAGGCGGGCACCCGATGAACGCCCTGCTGCCGTCGGAGTTCGCCGACCTCGAACCCTTCGCCGAAACCTGGTGCCTGGAAACCGAACCGGAGCGCTACGCCCGGCGCCTGGCCAGCTCGATGGACGACATGCAGCGCTTCTACGACGCGATCACCCCCCGCGCCGAAGCGGCGATGAAGTACCTGGACGAGTTCGCGCTCGACGAGCTGCCCGACGACACCCGGCGCCTGCTGTGGCTGCTGTACTCGATGGTCATGGTCTCCTTCCCGGTGGAGGTGTGGAGCCAGCCCCGCGTCCCCGACTCCGGTGCGGCGATGCTCGACTGCCTGATCGAGCCGCGGCCATGAGCACCGAGACCGTCGTGCTGCGGGCCGCCCGCCGGGTCGACGTGGTGACCGGCGAGGTGCACAGCCCCGCCGTGATCGTGGTGCGCGGCGAATACATCGAGGCGGTGGACCCCACCTTGGCACCCGCCGACGCCACGGTGCTCGATCTGGGCGACACCACCTTGCTGCCCGGGCTGATGGACATGGAGATCAACCTGCTCATCGGCGGCCCGGAGAATCCATCCGGGTTGCCCAGCCCGATGCACGGAGTGCAGGACGACCCGGTCTATCGCACGCTGCGCGCCACGATCAATGCCCGCACGACGCTGCTGGCCGGTTTCACCACCGTCCGCAACCTCGGGCTGATGGTGAAGACCGGCGGATACCTGCTCGACGTCGACCTGCACCGCGCCATCGAACAGGGCTGGTTCCCCGGTCCGCGGATCGTGTCGGCGGGCCACGCCATCACACCGACCGGGGGCCACCTGGATCCGACCATGTTCCAGCGTCTTGCCCCGCACATCATGCCGCTGTCGGTGGAGGAGGGCCTGGCCAACGGCGTCGACCAGGTGCGGCACGCGGTGCGGTATCAGATCAAGTACGGTGCGGGAGTCATCAAGATCTCGGCATCGGGCGGGGTCATGTCGCACAGCACCGCTCCGGGCACCCAGCAGTACTCCGATGAGGAACTGCGCGCCATCGTCGACGAAGCCCATCGCGCCGGGCTGAAGGTGGCCGCGCACGCGCACGGCGACGCCGGAATTCGCGCGTGCATCCGGGCCGGTGTCGATTGCATCGAACACGGGTCACTGGCCGGTGACGACACCATCGCCATGATGGTGGAGCACGGCACGTTCCTGGTTCCGACCAGCTACCTGTCCGAGGGTCTCGACGTGTCCAAAGCGCCGCCAGCCCTACAGGAGAAGGCCGCGGCCGTGTTCCCGCAGGCGCGGCGCATGCTCGGCAAGGCCATCGAGGCCGGCGTCAAGATCGCCTGCGGCACCGACGCTCCGGCCGTTCCGCACGGCGACAACGCCAAGGAGCTGTGGGCGATGGTCGACCGGGGAATGACCCCCGCCCAAGCGCTGCGCGCCGCCACCGTCACCAGCGCCGAACTCGTCGGCGCCGAGGATCGCGGCAGGCTCGCCCCCGGCCTGCTCGCCGACATCATCGCCGTTCCCGGCGATCCCACCCGCGACATCACCGTCACCGAACAGGTGCGGTTCGTGATGAAAGGCGGTGTCGTGCACAAGAATACGACCGCCGACCGCGCCGCCGCGGTGCCCGTCCGATAAACCCCGTCACGCCAGGAGAAGGCACATGCCCACCGGAATTCTCTTCGTCGAATCGCGCCCGAACTCGGCCGAGGAGGCCGCCGCCTACCACGACTGGTACGAGAACACCCACCTCGCCGAGATGTGCGAGCTCGACGGCGTCGTCTCCGCCCGCCGCCTCGCCACCGTCGACGGCGACCCCAGTTACATCGCGCTCTACGAGATCGAGGCGAGCGACCTCGAGGCCGTGCGCGCGGCGCTCGGACAGAAGTCCCGCTCCGGGGAGATGTCGGCGCCGGTGGGCTTGCAACTCGATCCGCCGCCGGTCGTGCGGCTGCTCCGCGACATCGCCGCCTACCGGCCCTGACCGGACTGTCCGATGCGTGAACACACCAGCCTGTTCATCGGCGGCGAATGGCGTGCCCCCAGCACCGACCGCACCCTCGAGGTGGTCGCACCGCACACCGAGACGGTGATCGCGCGGCTCGCGGCGCCCGACGCCCGCGATGTCGACCTTGCCGTGGCCGCGGCCAGGGAAGCCTTCGACCACGGCCCGTGGCGGGGCTTCGGTGCCGAGGAACGCATCGGCATCGTTCGCGACCTCGCCGACCGCTACACCGAGCGCGAGGACGAACTCGCCCGCCTGATCACCGCGGAAATGGGCGCACCCCTGCGGTTCTCGCGCTCCGCGCACGCTCGGCTGCCCGGGGTGATGATGCGCTCGCTCACCGACATCGCCGCGAACTTCCCGTGGGAGGAGACCCGGCCCGGCTACTTCGGCGCGGGCGTCCTGGTCTGTCACGAGCCCGTCGGTGTCGTCGCGGCGATCGTGCCGTGGAACATGCCGATGTTCCTCACCGTCGCCAAGCTGATCCCCGCGCTCCTGGCAGGATGCACCGTGGTGCTGAAACCCTCCCCGGAGACGCCGCTGGACGCCTACCTGATGGCCGATCTTCTGCGGCACAGCGGTATTCCGCCCGGAGTGGTCAGCATCCTGCCGGGGGACCGTGCCATCGGCGCCCATCTCGTCGCCCACCCCGGCGTGGACAAGGTGTCGTTCACCGGCTCCACCGCCGCGGGACGGCAGGTCGCCGCCGCCTGCGCGCCTGCGCTGCGCCGGGTGAGCCTCGAACTGGGCGGCAAATCGGCGGCGGTGGTGCTGGACGACGCCGATCCCGGGCAGGTCGCCGACGGGATCAGAGTGGCCGCGCTCATGAACGGCGGTCAGGCCTGCGTTGTGCAAGCGCGAATCCTGCTGCCCCGCAATCGGTATCGGGAGTACGTGGAAGCGCTCAGCGAGATGGTGTGGTCGCTGCGCGTGGGCGACCCCTTCGACGAGGCGACCGACATCGGCCCGATGGTGTCCGAACGCCAGCAGGCCCGGGTGCGCGGCTACATCGACACCGGAATCCGCGAGGGCGCGCGACCGGCCGTCGGCGGCACGGACATGCCGGTCGGCTGTGACCGGGGGTGGTACGTCCGCCCCACTCTCTTCACCGAGGTCGACCCACGGATGCGGATCGCCCGCGAGGAGATCTTCGGCCCCGTCCTGACCGTCATCCCCTACACCGGCGACGACGAGGCGATCGCGATCGCCGACGACACCGACTACGGATTGTCGGGCTCGGTCTGGTCGAGTGATCCGGACCGGGCGCTCGCGGTCGCGCGCCGTATCCGCAGCGGAAGCTTCGGCATCAACCAGGCCTACAGCATGGATCCCGTCGCGCCCTTCGGCGGAGTCAAGGCCAGCGGCATCGGCCGCGAGTTCGGCCGCGAGGGTCTGGCCGGATACCTGACGACGAAATCCGTGTCCGGTGTCGGATGAGAATTTCCACCGCCCGGGCCGGAAGCCGCTACCGCGTAACAGATCGTCGATGCCGAGGTGTTGTCTTTCTGCCTGAAGCAGATCGAGCGGGTATCGCGGCTTGTCGCGGGTAGCTTCGCCGTGTGGAAATCGTGCCTGTGTCGCCCCAGCTTTCGGCGCTGCGGTTCGCCGAAGTGAACGACCTCAACGTCTATGTGTGGAACGACGGCGCGGAGGTGACGCTGATCGACTGCGCGCTGCCCGGCGCGGCCGAAGAGATCGGAAGAGGACTCGATGCGCTGGGCATCACCGCTGACCGAGTACGGCGCGTGATTCTCACCCACGCCCACGACGATCACATCGGGTCGGCGGCCGAGCTCGCCGAGTGGGGAGCGGAGATCTGGGTCCATCACGCCGATGCCGATATCGTGCGGGGCGAACGTCCGCAACCGGCGCCCGTGCTGCGCGACTGGGAACGTCCGATCGCCGACGCCCTGGAACTGGGCCCGCCTCCGCGCCCGGCCCCCGTGCACCGCGAATTGCGCGATGGTGAGGTACTCGACTTCGGCGGCGGCGCGGAAGTATTGGCCGTCCCCGGCCACACGGAGGGCAGTGTGGCGTTGCATCTGCCGCGTCACCGTGTGCTGTTCACCGGCGACACACTCGCCAATGTCCGCGGTGTCACAATGCCGGGTGTGTTCAACCTGGACAGCGCCGCCGTCGAGGCGGCCGCCCACCGGCTGACCCAGTTGGACGTCGACGTCGTCTGTGTGGGCCACGGCGACGTGTTGACGGCAGCGGCCCTACAGGCCTGGCGGAGTCGGCGGTAGGCCTGTTGACGCGGTCCACGCGGCTCCTCGGTCGGCATATCGAACGGTGGGGGGCGGTTCTCGCTCCTCGGGTGACGCGGCCGCGTCTCAGCCGCGCCAGGTTTCGAGCACTTGGTCGACGGTGGGGCGGATGCAGGCCCTGGCCTCTCTGCGGGGGATGCCGGTCATGAGGAGGTGGTCGTAGTCGGTGTCGCGGTGGCGGATGGAGGCTATGACGGCGAGGGTGAGCGCTTCGGGGGAGAGGAGTTTGGCTGCGGCGGTGCGGCCTACCCGGCCGCTGCCGCGGGCGGCGGCGTGTTCGGCGATCTCGGCGGCACGATCGGTGGGACAGCCGGGGAACAGCCGTTGGATTTCGTCGGACATGCGGGCGCGGTATTCGACGTCCTGGGCTGCGCGGCGGACGCGGTCGCGCTCGCGGCGGCGGGCGCGGGCATCGTCGTCGGCCAGGCATTGCTGTTCGGCGCGGGTCAGGGCGGCCTCCTCGACGAGGATGCCGAGCCGTTCGTAGCGCTTACGCCGCTGGTTCAAGCGCACCACGACGGCCGCGAGTGGGCTCTCCTTCTTAGCGCGCCGGCTCAGCGCCGCGTTCCCGGCGGGCAGGAACTCCAGATGGTCGAGGTCCGAACACGTCAGGCACAGCGGTCCGGCGGCGGAGGTGATCAGATACGGGCCTGTCTCGGCGCACTCGGTGCAGGTCCACGGCTCAGCGGCCTCGACCACCGTCAGATCCGGGGCACGGTTCTGGCGTTGGACGACCTGTTCGCGCTGCGCCGGGGTGAGCTTTCCCGACAGCCAGTGCACCCGGAACACCTCGTCTTCGCCGGTGTCGACGAACCGCAGCGCTTCGCGATCGCGCCCGCCCGACAGATACGCCGCTGTACTCGCGGTGAGGTCGCGCTCACGGGCCCATTCGCCCAGCAGTTGCGCCGCATCGTGCATCCGCCGCCCGTCCACCGCCGTGACCTGCTCCAACGACGGCACCTGCCCCTGCCGCCAGCGATCGACATGGCTGGATCGCACCCACCCCAGAACGGCGAACACATCGACCGCCGACACGTATTTGCGCTGGGCCAGAGCCGCTTCCGCAGCCTCGGCCACGCGCCGCCGCAGCTTGGACACGGGTTCGAACCCTAGCGCACGCCGCGGGTGAGCTCGGCGCTCGCCCGGTGTGGAATCGCGATGGTGCGCGAGGGACAGGTTCCCCACCGCGTGGTCGGCGTTGCGCCACCGCGCTCCGACCGAACGACCTCGGATCTCGATGACCGAGTCACCGGAGGCGACGGGGGTCGGGTGTTTCAGAAGTGCTGCTTCGGGCACCACTCGTTCAGCGCGGAAGTGCTTGGACCTTCACGCGCGTGACCGAGAGATGCGTTCGAGCGAGGCGAACCGACATGGCTACAGATCGCGGCAGACTGAACCGGCACGAGGACGAGGCTGTCGACTCGTCGAGTACGCGCAACCGCGTCGAGGCACGAGGCCGCGCGACCGATACCGGAGCCAGGCCGGATCTGGACCCGAACGAGCCGAGCAGCCCGGTCGAACTGTCGAAACCATCGTTGCTCGCGGTGGTCAAACGCGCGGGCAGGGAGTTCCAGCGCGACAACTTGACCGACCTGGCGGCCGCGCTCACCTACTACGCGGTGTTGTCGATCGTGCCGGGCCTCATCGTCCTGGTTTCGCTGCTCGGGCTGCTGGGGCCGAATGCCGCCGAGGAACTCATGAACCAGACGCAGCAGATCGCGCCGGGATCGAGCGCCGAATTCGTACATACGCTCATCACCCAAGCCCAGGCCAACAAGCAAGGCGCGGGCCTCGGGGCCATATTCGGTCTCGCCATCGCGCTGTGGTCGGCGTCGGGCTACGTCGCGGCGTTCATGCGTGCCTCGAACGTCGTCTACGGCATCGGGGAGGGGCGCCCGATCTGGAAGACCGCGCCTATCCGGCTCGGCGTCACCCTCGTCGCGGTGATCCTCCTGGTGATCAGCACCGCCATCGTGGTGGCGAGCGGGCCGGTCGCCCATCAGATCGGCGATTTTCTCGGTCTCGGGAACACCGCGGTGACGCTCTGGAACATCGCCAAATGGCCGGTGCTGTTCGTGCTCCTGTCGGTGCTGCTCGCCATCCTGTTCTGGGCCAGCCCGAACGCCAGGCAAGGCGGGGTGAAATGGATCAGCCCCGGCGGTGTCATCGCGGTCCTCATCTGGCTGATCGTCTCGGTGTTGTTCGCGGTCTACATCGCCAACTTCTCCTCCTACGACAAGACCTACGGGTCGATGGCGGGTGTCGTGATCTTCCTCGTGTGGTTGTGGCTGACCAACATCGCGCTGTTGCTGGGAGCGGAGATCAACGCCGAACTCGATCACGGCAAAGCCATCGCCCAGGGATTGCCGGAGGACATCCAGCCCTTCGCCGAACCGCGCGACACCCGCAAACTCGACGAGGCGGAAAAGGACGCGGCGCAGGCCGCGAGGTCCGCTCGGGGCGAGTGATACGCGGTCGTCTCAGGTGACGCGGGCGGCCCGGCCTACTGTGGCAGAAAGGGTGCTCGACGTCAGGGCCGGCGCGCCGGGGTGGTGATCAGCGGGGCGATGACGCGGCGGGCGAGATCACGGGCCGCGAGGACGGCTGCCCGACGCCCCCTCGTCCCACGGGTGAGAAGTCCGGTGGGGCTCGTGCGCATGTCAGCCCGGAGCCGTTCTCGCCGAGGGGGTTCGGCAATCGCATCGCCGGAAGGGCTTTTCGAGAGGATGGGTTACTGTCCTGCGGGCCCGTGCGCCAGGCATCCAGTCGCCCGGGCGGTCGAGTCGTATTCCGGAATCGAGGCAAGCGAATGAACCACAAGCTCTGGCTGCTCGGACGGTCTGTCACGGTCGGTGCTCACATCATGGGCGAGAGGATTTTCCGGCCGAAGGCGCGGGACATCGACGACGTCCCGGTGTCCGGCGAAACGGTGACAGCGCAGTGGCTGACGGCAGTCCTGTGCCGCGATGTCCCCGGGGCCGAGGTGCTCTCGTTCGAAACCTCCGACGGCAGCCGCGGAACGTCGACTCGCGTAGCGATCCGCGTGGAGTACAACGACGCGGGCAAGCAGGCGAATTTGCCGACCGATCTCTTCGCGAAGACGACAACAGCCTTCTCGCAGCGGATTCTGCTCGGCGGCGGGAAGATGATCGACGGTGAAACCCGTTTCTTCAGGGACTTCCGGCCGCGGGTCGATATCGAGGCCCCGTTCGGCTACTGGGGCGCCGCCGACGCCGGGTCGTGGCGTTCGATCGCTCTGATGGAAGACATCGCCTCGACCCGCGGTGCGCGGTTCATCGAGCCGAACGCCCCCATCGCCCGCGACCAGATCGAAGATCTGGTGCGCAATCTCGCTCGGCTGCACCGCGCCTTCTGGATCCACCCATCGATCACGGACCTCAAAACCACGACCGAAGCCCTCCAGGCATATCTCGCCGCCATCGACATGAAGAAGCGTTGCGAGGTCGGACTGCGGCGGGCCGAGGAAGTGGTGCCCGAGGCGCTGCACGGGCAAGCGGATCGGCTGTGGGCCGGTGTCGAGCGAGCGATCGACAAGGCGACGAACGAGCTGCCCCCGACCCTGCTGCACGGTGACCCGCACATCGGCCAGACCTACCGAACCGATTCCGGGCGAATGGGATTCGTCGACTGGCAGGTGGTGATGCGGGGCGGTTGGGCGCACGACTTCGCCTACACCGTCAACTCGGGATGCGAGCCCGAAGATCGCCGGGCCTGGGACCGTGAACTGCTGGCGGCCTACCTCGACGAACTCGGCCCCCTCGACGGCCGTGCCCCGGCCTTCGACGACGCGTGGCTGGCCTACCGGCAACAATCCATGTTCGCCTACGCGGCGTGGGCGTTCACGATCGGCAGGGCGGTGTACCAGCCCGAGATGCAACCGGTGGAGACGTGCTTGACGCTGCTGAAGCGAATCACCACGGCCATCTACGATCACGATTCGCTGGATGCGCTCGGAGTCTGATAGAACTCTGTTCCGCTGCCCATCGCTGTGTAGTGGCCGGACGGAACTCCGGCTGCACGGGACCGAAAAACATTCTGGTCAGCACGTTCTCGTGCTCTGACGAGGCCGATGCGTGCGCGCTATACCATCGACCGGTTCCGGCGTAGCCCCCGGCGATCCGCTTCTCGCTCGAGCGGTGAGCCGGTATATCAGCAATCGTGCAGTGCATACCGACAGTTTGGGAGTTTGCTTCTTGAGTACGCCGCAGTCCGAGGTTCCAGCGCCGACCTGCCCGGTTGTGCACGGCTCGCCGATCGATTCGGACGACACACGGGTGCCCCTGTATTCGCCCGAGTTCGCGGCCGAGCCGCACCGTGCCTACCGCGAAATGCGCCGACAGTACGGGTCTTTGGCGCCGGTGGAGTTGGCGCCCGGCGTTCCCGCCACCTTGGTGATCGGCTACGGCACCGCGGTGCGAATCCTCAACGATCCCGAGCATTTCCCCGCCGACCCACGCGCTTGGCAGAAGAACATCCCGGCCGACTGCCCCATCCTCCCGCTCCTGGAGTGGCGGCCCATGGCCAGTCGCAGCACCGGGTCCGACTTCACCCGCTACCGGGGGGCGATCACCGCGAGCATCGATGAGGTGGATCTGTACGCCCTCCACGCCGTCGTCGAGGGACTGGCCGTTCCGCTGATCAACTCCTTCTGCCAGGACGGCAATGCCGACCTGATCCGCCAATATGTGTTCCCCCTCGTATTCGAGGTCGTGAACTATCTGCTGGGCTGCCCGCCTGAGATCGGAGGGCAGGTCGCCGCCGGTACCGCTGCCCTGCTCGAGGGTGTCGACGCCGAGAAGGGCAATCAGATGCTCGGGGAGGCGCTGATGAAACTGGTGGCGCTCAAGCGCGCCGAACCGCAACGCGACATCACCTCGGTCCTGCTCCAGCATTCCGCCCGGCTGGACGACGTGGAGGCGTCTCACCATGTGTCCCAGGTCTACGGAACCGGGATCGAATTCGAGCTGAATCTGATCACCAACACCCTGCTGCTGATCCTCACCGACGAGCGCTTCGGCGACAGCTTCCTCGGCGGCAACCTGTCGTCTCGCGATGCCCTCGACGAGGTCTTGTTCAACGACCCGCCCCTGGCGAACCTGCTGATCACCTATCCCCGCCACCCGATCCTCATCGACGGCGTCTGGCTGCCCGCACACCAGCCCGTCGTCATCAGCATGGCGGCGTGCAACAACGATCCCGCGATCCGTACCGGCGACCTGACCGGCAATCGCTCCCACCTGGCGTGGGGCCTCGGCCCGCACGCCTGCCCGGCGCGATCCTTGGCCTATCTGATCGCGCAAGAGGCGATCGACCAGCTCCTCGACGCGCTGCCGGAGATCGAACTGAATCTGCCGGACCGGACACCGAACTGGCGGCCGGGTCCCTTCCACCGGGCACTGACCGAATTGCCGGTCACCTTCCCGCCCACCGCTCCGCTGAACATCTGACAGCGCGACCACTACGGTTGTGCCGATCGAGTTCTCCCGGGGGCGGGGGGCGGTCGGTCGTCGGGTGTCGGTGACAGTCTGGCGCTGCACAGGCTGAGAGGCCTGTTCAAGCCGATCGCGGCACCCCGGAGCACTTACTCATGTATATACGTAGATATGCGCATCTAGCTATATTCACCGAGCGGGCCAACCTAGGCGCGGGGGATCTTCGCAGCGAACTCCCAGCCGGGCGAAGGTGATCATCCTGCGTCCGCCCTCCCGGGCGATGGCGGGGCGCATCGATGACGTCGATAACCGGCCGAACTCGCCGATTGCGACGGAGGTGTGTTCGCCACCCCGATCGACCCATGGCGACTACGTTCGATTCGATGAGCAGCACCGGGCTGCGATGACCGAGAGGGGCGAGTAATGCTTACCGACAGCAGCGCGTTCAGTGGATTCTCGGTGGACGACATCGAGGCGGCGAAGCGGTTCTACGCCGAGACGCTCGGGATACGAGTCACCGAGGAGAACGGGATGCTCCAGCTGCACCTCGGCGGCGGGGGCACGGTCCTGGTGTACCCGAAGCCGGACCATGCGCCCGCGACCTTCACCGTATTGAACTTCCCCGTCCCCGATGTCGAAGCGGCCGTCGATGAACTCACGCGCCGCGACGTGCGCTTCGAGCGGTACGAATTCGCCGAGCAGGACGAGAAAGGCATTCATCGCGGAGGCGGCCCGTTGATCGCCTGGTTCACCGACCCCGCGGGCAACGTCCTGTCAGTCCTCCAGCAGTAGCGTTCCGGACCGCAGGCGCATCCACCTCGCCTGGGACTCGACGCGCTTCGTCGGTACCAGGGCAACCCGGCGGCCCGGAGTCCTGTCCACCATCGGAGGCCTTGGCGAGATCACCCCGGGCGCGGCGGCAAGCCCGGCCGGTCAGGCGCCGCGGCCGGTGCGCTGCTGCAACTCGTCGATGAGCTGCGACGCCTCCGCCTTGGTCAGGCCCTCGGGCACCTCCTCACCCGCTTCCTGGGCCAGAGTGCGCAGGTAGGAGGCTTGCGGGCCGGTCATCGGTTCGTCGCCGGTGGTCCACTGGTCCGGATCCTTTTCCGGTTTCGGCTGTACCATCGTCGCTCCTCACGCTCGACAGAACATGTGTTCGACTCCTGTCTACCCGGGGTGTGGAGGTTCAATCACCGGACGGACCGCCGCCCGGGCGGCGGTCCGTCGGTTCCGCCGGCTGGGTCTCGTCGTGCGCGTGGTGGGGTTCGACCGTTCCGCGCCATCGCCCGATCAGCCGCATCGCGTGGTAGATCGCCAGCGCGGCGAGGGCGCCGAGGGCGATGCCGCCGAAGTCGAGATCGCCTACTTTCCATGTGAAGTCGGCGATGCCGATGACCAGCGGTATGGCCGCGGTGAACTGGTTGATCGGTGTGCCGAAGTCCACCCGGTTGCTCACCCAGATGTGCACGCCGAGGATCCCGACCAGGCCGTAGAGCGCGGTCGTGACACCACCGAGCACACCGGCCGGGATGGCTGCGATCACCGCTCCTACCTTCGGTGAGAGGCTGAGCGCGCTGGCGGCGGCGCCTGCCACCCAGTACGCGGCGGTCGAGTACACCTTCGTCGCCGCCATCACGCCGATGTTCTCCGCGTACGTGGTGGTCGCCGAGCCGCCGCCACTGCCGGCGAGGACTGTCGCCAGGCCGTCGGCCGCCAGCGCGCGGCCCATGCGCCGGTCGTAGTCGATACCGGTCATCGTGGTGATCGACTTGACGTGCCCGATGTTCTCCACCACGAGTACCAGCACCACCGGCAGGAACATCGGAATCACCGAGAGGTGGAAGCTCGGCGCGTGGAAGTCGGGCAGCCCCACCCACGCGGCGCTCCCGATTGGCGCCGTGTCGACCTCGCCGCGCGCGAGTGCCAGGAGATATCCGAGCACGACACTGGTGACGATGGCCAGCCTGCCGAGCAATCCGCGGAAGAGTACGAGACACGAGATCAGCAGGATGAGCACGACCGTGGCCGTGATCGGGTCCTTCTCGAAGTTCGTTTCGGCGGTCGGCGCCAGGTTCAGTCCGATGAGTGCGACGATGGTGCCGGTGACCACCGGCGGCATCAGGGCCTCGATCCAGTGGGTGCCTGCGAAGTGCACCACCACGCCGATGACGATCAGCAGGGCGCCCACCACGACGATCCCGCCGAGGGCCGCACCCATGCCGTCGGAGGCGGTGGCCGCGAGGACCGGCGCGATGATCGCGAAACTCGAACCGAGATAGCTCGGCAGCCGGTTGCGGGTGATCACCAGGAACAGCAGGGTGCCGATCCCGGAGAATAGCAGCGTCGCCGACGGCGGGAACCCGGTGAGTACCGGCACGAGGAAGGTGGCGCCGAACATCGCCACCACATGCTGCAACCCGATCCCGATCGTGCGCGGCCAGGTCAATCGCTCGCCGGGGGCGATCACACCGCCGGTGCCGACCTCGGTCCACCGGAACATCGGTCCTGTTCGCGTCTCGGGCGTCGTCATGGGAGCAGTGTGCGGCATTATCGGTTGTCGCGCCGTGTTCGCTCACTGGACCTGCGGGCGCGGTTCGCCGTCGGCCCGAGTTGGCGGGTGGCGCGGAGGGCCGGTCCGCTACGGTCGTCCCGGGTTCGGCTATGCGGATGGCGCCGGGGTGCTATGACGCAGTAGGTGCCGCAATAGCAGTGACGATGTCGTGGTCGGCGGGTTCGGTGGCCGGGACCGCTCGTGCTGGATGAGTCGGGGACGGCCCAACGCCGATCGTGTGGAGCGTCGTACTCAGGGCGTGGCAGCGCGCGGCAGACCTGGGCAGAGTTCGGTATACGGGATCGCCTTCGACACGAAGTCGCCCCATTCCTCGGGACTCGGATTCACCGTGAGCTTGGCGCATATCCCCGCCGGATCGGCGGAGTGCACCGGCGTGAGCTTGATCGTGCCGTCGACGCCGCTCGTGGCGATGGTCTTGCCGTCGGGCAGGAAGACGACGTCGGTGGTCGCGGCGCTGTGGCCGGTGAGCGGTGCCGCGAGGGGCTGCCCGCTCGGGATGTCCCAGAGCCGGATCGTCCGGTCGAGACCGACCGAGGCGAGGACGCGCCCGTCGGAGCTGAAGGCTACCTTCGACACCGCCTCGGTATGCCCTTGCAATATGGCTGATTGTTTCGCGGAGGCTGCGACCCACAGGATGATTCGACTGTCGGCGGCGGAGGCGATCGTCTTCCCGTCCGGACTGAACGCCGCGCTCTGCACGCTTCCGGCGGTACCCATATCCAGTGAGCTCGACACTTTACCGGTCGCGACATCGAACAGCAGCACCGAAGCGACTTGATCGCTGCCTGCGGCCAAGAGACGGCCGTCAGGACTCACCGTGACGGCGGTACCCAGCGGATGACCCACTGGTGGGGGAGTGTCGAGCGGTTGCCCGCTCTCGACATCCCACCAGCGCCACCTGCGTTCGCCGCTGGTCACGAGGCGCGCGCCGTCCGGGCTGAAGGACACACCCGACAACACCCCACGGTGGCCGACGAGTGGGCCACCGGAAAGCTCTCCCGTGTCGGCGTTCCACAACCGTGCGCTGCCATCGACACTCGCGGAGGCGATCCGCCGTCCGTCGGGGCTGAACGCCACCCGCGTGACCGCGCCGGTGTGCCCGGTCAGCGGCCTGCCGATCGGCTGTCCGGAACGGACATCCCACAACTGGACGACACCGTCTTCACCGCCGGACACGATCCGGCTACCATCCGGACTCACCGCCAGCGCGTCGAACGCCGAACTCTGGTACGCGAGCGCGATGCTCGCCACATCCCAGATCCGCACCGAACCATCGCGGCCGCCGGAGACGACCTCGGTGCCGTCCGCGCTGAACACCACGTCGGCGACCAGATCGGTATGACCGGTCAGCGCCGTTCCGATCGGTCGGCCGGTGGCGGTATCCCACAGCCGCACGGCGTGATTGGAGCCCGCGCTGACGACACGTTTGCCGTCGGGACTGAAGGACACCGCGACCACCGCGCTGTCACCATCGCCGTTCCAGGGCGCACCGATCTGCTCTCCGGTGGTCGTATCCCGCAGCCGTAGCGTGCCGTCCGCGTCGCCGAAGCCGCAACAGGCTTTCCAGCGCGACCTCGACGACGACCCGGCCGTCAGGGTGATCTTTGACGAGCAATCTCTTGTTCACGAAAGTATCGATGAGCGGTTGGCTTTCGGCCGGGAGTTCCGCCCAGCTCGCGATCCGGCGCATCGGCTGATCGTTGTCGGGGTTGATCGTCGCCAGCGCGGGCACGAACGCCGACCGCAGTAGCCGCAGCTGTGCTCGCCTGGCGTCGGGATCGGTGGCCAGCAGAGCGTCGATCTCCGTTTGCACCACGCGGTCGATGCCCCCCGATGGAGCTGTACTGCTCGAGGGTGAGAACTCCGCCGGAGGCATAGTCGTCGTAGAGCCGGGACAAGGTCAACGCCAGCAGGGGCAGGGTGTCCGCGCCATCCCACCTCCACCACGGAGAACCATTGGCCGTCAACATTATCCAGGCTGCGCGGCTACCCTACCGGCTCGGTTTGCGTACAGCAGGCACCGGTCGAGCGCGGGTCGGGCAGTTCCCGGGGGCCGTGGGCGGTCGTGCGATCACACCGCTGCCGTTGTGGCTCGTTCGTCGTTGTTTGGTCTCTTCTGACCAGGGAAAGTAATGGGAGATAACCGGTTCCGTAACCGGGGGTCGAGTCAGGGAGGTCGCTAATGCCCATCAAGTATCGTCAGCGTAGATCCTTCGGGCCGCTGAAACTCAATTTCACCCAATCGGGTCTGTCCTCGTGGGGTATCAAGATCGGCCCGTGGTCGTGGAACTCCCGCAGCAAGAAGAACAGTGTCGACCTGCCGGGTCCGCTGAGCTGGCGCCAGCGCTGAGGGGATCGGCGAAAGCCGTTGACGGCTCACCGGTTCGAACCGGCCGAAGCCGCACCGAGACGAGACGCCTCCACGCGAAAATGTTGGGCCGCCGGTCGCGCGGCCGTGCGCGGTCGGCGGCGTGGAACTCCGGCCTCGGTGCCGGCCCGATCGCCGTTGACGCAATCCGCCAGCGGCGAGGTTGTCTCTGGACGCGAGCCGCGAGCGCGCTGCCGAGCGGCGCGGCCTCGACCCCTGGCGGAGCGTAGTGCCCCTCCCGCGGCCGGGGTTCGCACCGGCTCGACCGGTTCCCGCCGAGCTGCTGATCGCCCCGCGCATCCGCGCTTGACCTTGACACTGTGACATGGCCTTCACTGGGTGCAGGAGGTGGTCCCCATCAACTCGGCACACAGGAATTCACACGACACGCGGCTGCTCGAAGCATTGTCCGCCGGAGATTCGTCGACGCGGCTCCAGGCGGCGCTGGCGGTCGGCACGCACCCCAACGACGGCTTCGTCGACGCGCTCGTGGCACGGTGCGCGATCGAGCCCGACTTCTTCGTGCGCGACATGCTCACCTGGGCGTTGACGCGCTTCCCGTCGGAGGTCACGGTGCCCAGACTCCGCGCGGAGCTGCGGTCCGAACGCTCCCAGGCCCGAAGCCAGGCGCTGCATACGCTGTCGAAGATCGGGGACCGGGATTCGTGGCCCGCGATCACCCGGTCGTTGCTGCACGACGCCGACGACGAGGTCGCGCGAAGTGCGTGGCGTGCCGCCGTCGTCCTCGTGCCCGCCGGGGAGGAGGAAGATCTGGTCGCGGAACTGGCCGCACAACTCGGTCGCGGTGACCGGAATGTGCAACGGAGCCTCAGCCGGGCACTCGTCGCGCTCGGAGACGTGATCGAGCCCGCCCTGCGGACCGCGTGGGCGAGTGCGGACCCGGCGGTGCGTGCGCATGCCCGCGCCACCCGGCAGCTCCTGCACGACCCGGATGCCGGTTTCGACCCGGCCGTCGACGAGGCGAAACGGATTGTCGCGCTCGGCCAGGAACGGGTCGAGGGAACAGCGTGCTGATCGGCGAGGTGGCGCGCCGTTCCGGAGTGAGTACCCGGATGCTCAGGCACTACGACTCCCTGGGGCTGGTGCGGCCGACCGGCCGCACCGTGGGGGGCTACCGCGAGTACTCCGCCGAGGACATCCGCCGGATCTTCCACGTGGAGAGTCTGCGTTCCTTGGGATTGTCGCTGCGGCAGATCGGATCCGCCCTGGAGGATCCCGCCTTCACACCGTCCGCGCTGGTCGGCGACCTCATCCGCCGGACCGAGGAACGATTGCGGCGCGAGCAGGAGTTGCTCGAGCGACTGCGTGCCGTCGATGCCTCGGCGCCCACCGGCTGGCAGGGCGTCCTGCGCATCGTCGAGCTGCTGCACGGCCTCCACTCGCCCAGCGCCGCGCGCCGCCAGCAAACCGTCCTGGCCCCGCCCGAGGACGTGCCGGTTCCCCTCGAGTTGCTGGCCGAGGCGGTGCTCGCCGAATCCGATCCGAACGTCGCCGGGGCTCTGCGGTGGGCCCTGGCGCGGGCGGGCGGTGACGGTGTGGCGAGCGTGGCATCCGGCGTGTACTCCGAGAACGTCGAGATCCGGCGGCGCGCGGTGCAGGCGATCGCCGAGATGCCCGGCGACGAAGCGACCTCGCTGCTCGCGGACGCCCTCGGGGACACCGACGCGACAGTGCGCAGGCACGCGGCTCTGGCATCGGGTAAACGTGGCGTGACCGCAGCCGTGCCCGCGCTGGTCGGCATGGTGGTCGAGGGTGCGAACGACGTCGAGGCGGCCGAGGTGCTCGGCACACTGGCACTGGATCCGGAGTGCGCGGACCGGATCATGAGCGCGCTGGCAGATGAGCTCGCCGCACCCACCGCGGACTCCGCCGTGCGGATACGCCTGACTCAGGCACTCGCCGAGATGCCGGGGACCATCGCGCTGGGCATCCTGCGGCGAACGGCCCGGGACGATGATCGGGCGGTCGCCATGATCGCCTCGGCCCTCGCCGGAGTGCTCGAGAAGCGGGCCACGACCGGACCTGAGGCGTAGCCGATCGCCGGCCGCTCCGTCGCCCGCCGCTTCCTGCCCGCCCTGATCGACCGAATCATGCGTGGTGAGATCGATCCCGGTGACGTCTTCGACCTCACGCTGCCTCTCGACGACGCTGCCGAGGGCTACCGCGCGATGGACCAGCGCCGCGCCACCAAGGTTCTGCTGATGCTGTGACATCCCGGAATCCTGACATCAGGCCAGGGTCAGGGTCGGAACGCTCGGTATATCGATCATCCCCGAGCGGCGGTATGTCCCCGGCGCCACGCCGTAAGCGCGCTTGAACGCCTTGGCGAAGGCGAATTCGGAGCTGTAGCCGACCTGCGCGGCCACATTCCTGAGCGGGGCGTCGGATTCGCGGAGCATGCGGCCTGCGGTGGTCATCCGCCACCAGGTCAGATACGACACCGGAGGTTCGCCCACCAGTGCGGTGAACCGCTGGGCGAACACCGACCGGGACAATCCGTTTCGCGCCGCCAGTTGTTCCACGGTCCAGGGGGCGGCCGGGTGGGTGTGCATATCGCGCAACGCCTGGCCGACCGCCCGGTCGGCGAGCGCCCGCGCCCATCCCGGCGCATCGGTGCGCTGGTCGGCCCAGGTGCGCAGAATGTAGAGCAGCATCGCGTCGACCAGCGGGGGAACGATGCCATCCCGGCCGGGCCGATCCTGGTCGAATTCGGTCGCCAGCAGGCCGACGAGATGACCGAGCTCCGCGTTCCCGGCGGGTAGGTGCAGGAACACGGGCAATTCCTTCATCAGCGGATGCGGCCGCGTTCGATCGAGCTGGTATGCGCCACAGAGCAGGATCGACTGCGCTCCCGTGCCGTCCACGCGGACATGACCGATCGGCGAATCCGGTTCCGAGCGCTCGGGAGCGAAGTCGATCAGCGGCGTGTGCGGGCTGTCCGCGAGAGCGTGCGAGCTGCCTGTGCGGAGGAAAACCACATCGCCCGGGCTCAGCGCTAGGGGCTGGGTTCCGTCGGCCAGCAACCAGCATGTGCCGCTGAGCACGACGTGGAAGGTCGTGCCGGTGACGGCCGAAAAGCGCAGTCCCCACGGCGCTCGTACGTCGGTGCGGGCCGCGCGGGTTCGGCCCGTGCGCATCGCGGCAAGCGCGTCGGAGAGAACGTCCACAGGTTCAGGACTATAGGACATGTATTCCGGATTTTCAGGCATTCATCATCCGGGCGATGATCCGTAGATTTCTTCCGGTACCACCGATCCGAGGAGAAATACGATGACTGTTCTGGTGCTCGGCGCGACCGGCAAGACCGGTAGGCCCGTGGTGGACGCGCTGGTAGCCCGCGGCGTCCACGTGCGCGCGGCAAGCCGCACTCCCGCCGCGGCCACCACCGGGGTCGAACCGGTGCGTTTCGACTGGGCCGACCGTTCCACCTGGGCTGCCGCGCTGCACGGCATCGACGTCGTGTACGTCGTCGGCCCGTACGCCGTGCCCGGCGAACCCCGCCTCGTCGGCGAGCTGCTGGCCGCCGCCGCGCACGTGCGCAAAGTAGTGCTGCTGTCGGTGCTGGGCGTCGGCGAGTTGCCCGACGCTGTTCCGATGGCCGCTTGGGAGGCGGACGTGCGCGCTTCGGGCAAGGAGTGGATCATTCTGCGGCCGAACTGGTTCCAGCAGAACTTCGGCGAGGGCTTCGCGGCGTCCCTGCGCGAGAACGGCGAACTCGCGCTTCCGGCCGCCGATGCCGTCGTCGGCTTCGTCGACACCCGGGACATCGCGGAAGTGGCCGCCGCCGCGCTCACCGAGGACGGACATGGGGGAGAGGTCCACATCCTCACCGGCCCGGAGGTCCTGACCCTCCGGCAGGTCACCGAGACCTTGGGTGAAGCCGCTGGCCGGGAACTGCGCTACCGGGCCATCACCGCCGACCGGTTCGCCGACGGCCTGCGTGAAGCCGGTCTGGACGAACGCTCGATCATCTGGCAGTCGGCCCTGTTCCGGTTGATCCGCGACGGCGGCAATGCCGTGGTGACCGATACGGTCGAACGGATCACCGGCCACCCCGCCCGGGATCTGAAGTCCTACGCCCGCGAGAACGCCGCCACATGGAGGTGATCACGCCCGGTATCGACCGACGGTGACCCTGTGGTCGGTCGCGAAATTCAATCCAGGCCGGCCCGGGTGGCGATCTGTGTCGCCCCCGCACCGGGCTCCCAGCCGGGAGGTCCGAAGGTGTAGCCGAGCCAGTCGCGTACGCGCCGCGTGGAGCGGAGGTCACGCCACAGCGCACCGAATTGGTAGTACTGAAGTGTGAGGATATCGGTGCTTTCGATGTTCTTGGTGGGACAGCCGCGGTGGACGCGATCATGGCTTGGGCCCGGGAACATCCGGAGGAGTCGGCCGAGGGGCTCACCCGCCGGTTCGGCCGGCTCATCGACACGGTGTTCTCTATCGGCTCCAGCCGGGGGTGACCGCAGGCTGACTACACTTCTGCTCGTGGTCATCTCGCCCTGCGGCGCAGATTCTCGGTGACCGCATGGTGTTCCGGTCGAGGATCACGTGTAGGGGTCTTCATCTCGGTCGCTGTGGGGGCCTGGGCCCGCCAGGTTGCCGGACGCCTCGGATCGGCCCTCGAGAATGCTCTTTTCTCGGGCATCCGAGGTTTCGTGCGAGTCTGCCTCGTCGGCGGTGTCGCGGGGTTGATTCATGAGTGGTTCTCCTGAGGGGTTGGATCGTCGCTGTCGCGACCATCGCCTACCCCTTGATATGCAGGGCAAACCGAGGAAGCAATCCAGCGGCGATCTCGGAGTGCCGGCGGCCGATCACTATCGCTCGCGCCGCCGGGCTGGTCCCGAGGCCTTTGGAGGCGGAGGCGGTCGATCACCTGTCCCCGGAGACCTCGCGCGTCAGAAACTCTGCCCGCCAACCCTGTTCATACGCTCGGCCACGCTTCTGAACGGGAGCCGGGTGCGGTTCACTGGGGCCCTGCGACGCACGGACTCGGAAGCGCGGACATCGTGGCCAGGTCGCAGATTCCGCTGGTCAATATCTGCAAAGGGGCGGCGACCATGAGCACGAGAATTCCGATGATGTCGCCGCGCTCGAGGTAGTACAAGCCCGTGCGCGCCGCCGCCGATCCGGAGTCCGCCGCCGACGAGCCGGTTCCGGCCGCGACGGTGGTCACCGGGGCGGCGCTGATCGGTTCGGCCGTCGCACCGGCTGCGGTGACGACGAGAGTCGCCGCGGCGGCCGAGGCGGCGGCGAGCCGAAGGGGGGTACGCATCATCGCGCTCCTATGTTCGTGAATCGGTGTTCACATACTAGCGTGCATCCGTGCCGTATCGTACGCGAAATCGCAAAGCTACCGGCTCCGGAGGCGTAGGGCGCGGGTCATGGCGACAGTAGCATACTGGCTCTAAACAGTGCATACGTCGGGTTCACCGCATGTCGAAGCTGTCATGCGCCAGGAGTGGAGGAACCTGAGGCGCCATCGCATCGTCGACGGTTCGAAGCCTCCTATATTGCGTGAATGGGCAGTCACATAGTGTCGGGTCGTACCAGAAAAATCGGTAGCCCGTCGAGTCGGTGCGGTCTCGGGGCGCCGGTCTGCGTCGGTGGCCCTCGACAAATTACGCCACCTGACTTGATCTCGCGGCGACGAAGAGCGGAGAGCAGGCAAGGTCGCGCTGATCACCGGCGCGGCGCGCGGTCAGGGCCGGGCACACGCGGTGCGGCTGGCCCAGGAGGGCGCCGACATCATCGCGATCGACCTGGCCGGGCCGCTGCCCGGCGTGCCCTACGACTCGCCCACCCCCGACGACCTGGACGAGACCGTGCGGCAGGTCGAGGAGGCCGGCGGACGGATCGTCGCCACCATCGCCGACGTGCGCGATATCGACGCCTTGCGCTCGGCCACCGACGCCGCCGTCGCCGAACTGGGCAGACTCGACATCGTGATCGCCAATGCGGGCAATCTGTATCCCGGCCGCATGGGACGAGATCACCCCCCAGGCGTTCCGGGACACCATCGACACCAACGTGATCGGAGTCTGGAACACGGTCATGGTCGCCGCCCCGCACGTGATCGCGGGCGGCTGCGGCGGCTCGATCGTGCTCACCAGCTCCTACGCCGGGGTGAAGATGCAGCCGTTCATGGTGCACTACACCGCCAGCAAGCACGCGGTGACCGGGATGGCGCGGGCTTTCGCCGCCGAACTCGGCAAGTACGAGATCCGGGTCAACAGCATCCATCCCGGCGGGGTGAACACGCCCATGGGTTCCGGTGACATGCAGTCCGCGCTCGCCGCGGCGGGGGAGACCAACCCGCTGCTCAACGGGATGGGCACCCCGTTCCTGCCGCGCTGGGCCGCGACCGCGGAGGAGATCGCCGACACGGTGCTCTTCCTGGTCGGCGACGAATCGAAGTACATCACCGCGGTGCCGCTGTCCATCGACGGCGGCGCCGCGCACTTCTGAGGCGGGCCCGCCGCGAGCGAGCAGCGCGCGGCGGGGCGGGCGGTCAGATGCCGCGGTTCTCCGACTTGATCATCCACGCCAGCTTCTCCAGCGAGACGATGACCTGATGCAGCAGATCGCTGGTGCTGGGGTCCTCGGCGTCCACGGCGTCGTGCGCGTCGCGGATGGTGTCGATCGCCGCGTAGGTCCGCGTCGTGATCAGATCGACGACGTCGGTGGTGTTCACCTCTTGGGCGGGAAAGGGCGGCAGGCTCGTCGTCGCGGCGACGGTGTCGGAACGCCCGTCGGGGACGGCGTCGAGGGCTCGCATCCGCTCGGCGATGGTGTCGCTGCTCTCGCGGGCCGCGTCGACCAGTTCGTCGAGCTGTAGGTGCAGGTCGCGGAAGTTGGTCCCGACGACGTTCCAGTGCGCCTGCTTGCCTTGCAGATGCAGTTCGATGAGATCGACGAGCACGCGCTGCAGGCCTGCGGCCAGCCGGGGGGAAGCGGTGAAATTCCGGACATCGTCGGCGAGGCGGCGATTGGTCCGCTGCTCGGTCCGAGGTGCGGCAGTCATGGTTGTACTCCTTTCGGAATCCTTCGGTAGGACCAACCGTCGCTTTATTGGAATCATTCCAGAATGTACTGTTGGGTAGGTCACTGCGCTGCGGATCGGCGTGGTGGTTTTCGCTGGTCAACCGCCGTCCAGCGAGCAGCGGCAACGGCCGGCCCGGTCGCGCCGGACTCGAGCAGGTGTAAGCCCGTTGGGAGACGGTGGGTTTCGTCCGAGCGCGGCCGACTTCCGTGGCCGGCTCACGGGCGGAGCGGAGTTGGGTAGGGGGCAGCGGCGTGTCCGGTCCGGCCCTACACTCGACGCACACACACGCTTTCGACGGAGGTGATCGGCGGTTGAATCCCATGGATCCGCGCGACCAGCACACCGCACGTTACGAAGCCGGTTATCAGCCGGGAAATTACCGTGATCCCGGGTACGGCCAAGATCACGGGTACAGCCAAAGCCCTGGGCAGGGCCGGGATCCCGGATACGGCCAGGGGGCCGGATACGGCCGGGAGCCCGACTACAACACGCATCAGCAGTCCGATCATCCGGACCAGCAGCGATCCCGGCCGCAGCAGGGACCGGAGGTCAACATCGGCATGTTCACCGGCGGTGTGATCGCGGCGGCGGTGGTGACCGCGCTGGCGGCCTGGCTGTGCGCCTGGATCATCGAAATCATCGCAACCAGGGTGAGCGAGAGCGGCAATTTCGGGGTGTGGAACCCGATGGCCCAGGACGCGTACTGGTTCGCGGTGGTGGCCTTCATCTGCGCGCTGCTCGGCGGGGTGCTCTGGTATCTGCTTCGCCTGGGCACTCCGTCACCGGAACTGTTCTTCAGCTGGATCGTGGGAATCCTCACCGCCGCGGCGGTGATCATTCCACTGGCCCTGTCCAGTGACCTGTGGGTGGGTATCTCGACGGGCATCGAGCATTTGGTGATCGGGCTGCCCATCTTCAGCCTGGTACGCATGGTGGGCGCGAAGAGCATCGTGTACCCGTGACGAACGAACCGGCAGCGTAGGCACAACCACGACGTTCCGCAGTTCCCAACAGGCATCGATGCGGTTGACAGGCCGATCAGTTCACGGCGCCGGGCAGGCGCACGGTGAATTCGGTGTGGCCGGGTTCGCTGGCCACCGAGATGTCACCGCCGTGCGCCTTGACGACGGCCGCGACGATCGCCAGACCGAGGCCGGTGCTGCCCGCCCGCCGCGAGCGCGAGGAGTCGCCGCGCGCGAAACGGTGAAAAACCGTGGGCTGCAATGCTTCCGGTATGCCCGGACCATCGTCGGTCACCTGTAGCACGGCTCCTCCGTCGCCGTGGAAGTTCAGCGAGGTGAGCACCGTTGTGCCGGGGCCGGTATGGACCCGGGCGTTGGTCAGCAGATTCGCCAGCACCTGATGCAGCCGGGCAGCGTCACCGGTGGTCACCACCGGCTCGTCGGGTAGCTCCAGATCCCATCGATGCTCGGGCCCCGCGATGTGCGCGTCGCTCACCGCGTCCACCGTGAGCTGGGTCAGATCCACCGGCTCGTGTTCGAGTCCGCGGCCGGAATCCAACCGCGCGAGCAGCAGCATGTCCTCGACCAAACCCGTCATCCGCCGGGATTCGGACTCCACCCGGGCCATCGCGTTGGCCACCTCGCCGGGCACCTCCGCGCGTTTGCGTTGCGCCAGTTCGGCATAACCGCGAATGGCGGCCAGCGGGGTACGCAGTTCGTGACTGGCATCGGCGAGGAATTGGCGGACCCGCGTCTCGCTGTCGTGGCGCGCGGACAGCGCGCTGGTGATGTGATCGAGCATCCGGTTGACCGCCGAGCCGAGCTGGCCGACCTCGGTGCGCGGATCGGCGTCGGCGGCGGGAACCCGCACGGGCAGGACCACTTCACCGCGATCGAGTTCGAGGCCGGCCACCCGCGCGGCCGTCGCCGCGACCCGGTCCAGCGGCGCGAGCGCGTGCCGGATGATCCAGATGCCGACCAGGATGGCGACGATCGACACGACCGCCGTGACGATTCCCAGAATCAGCAGGACGCGCAGCAACGTCGCATCGACGGTGGTCAACGGCAAACCGGTGACGACGACGTCGCCCGACCAGGTCTTGTCCGCGACCACTCGATACCGGCCCTGGCCGCCGAGAGCGACATCCACCGGTCTGCCGGTGGCCGCCACCGCGGCGAGTTGCTGTTGCGCGCTCCGTGACAGCGACCCCTGTGTGCCGTCGGCGCCTATGCGGCCCGCTTTGGTGACGCTTCCTTCGTGCACGATGGCGCCGATCATGTCGGGCTGGATGCCCCGCCGGTCGAGGAAGGCCGGTCCCGGACCGGTGCCAGGGGGTGGGAGAGGCGGTGGTGGCGGTGGCGGCTGCCCGCTGGGGGGTGGCCCGAGACTCGGACCGCCGCCGACATCACCGAGCGAGCGCTTCTGCACGTCGATCAGTTCGGTGTCCAGTTGGTGCACCAGGAACTGCCGCAGCGCGAATTCGGTGGCGGCGCCGATCCCGACGACGACGATCACCAGCAACAGCACCTGACCGACCAGCAGGCGGGCCCGCAACGACCAGCGCCGTGGCCGAAGCACCCGGCGCGCCGCCTCAGCCTGCGGGCTTGAGGACATACCCGGCGCCGCGCAGCGTGTGGATCATCGGTGCGCGGCCGTTGTCGATCTTCTTGCGCAGATAGGAGACATACAGCTCGACGATGTTGGACCGGCCGCCGAAGTCGTAACTCCACACTCGGTCCAAGATCTGCGCTTTGCTCAAGACCCGCTTCGGATTGCGCATGAAGTACCGCAGCAATTCGAATTCGGTGGAGGTCAGGACGATCACCTCACCGGCACGGGTGACCTCGTGGCTGTCTTCGTCGAGCACCAGATCACCGACCACCAGCTGCGCGTCGCTGTCCTCGGTGGCCACGCCGGTGCGGCGCAGGAGCGAACGCAGCCGCAGCACCACCTCTTCGATGCTGAAGGGCTTGGTGACGTAGTCGTCGCCACCGGCGGTCAGCCCGGCGATGCGATCCTCCACCGAATCCTTGGCGGTCAGCAGGAGCACCGGCAGGGACGGGAGCTGTGCGCGCAATTTTCCGAGTACCTCGAGGCCGGTCATGTCCGGCAGCATCACATCGAGCACCACCACGTCCGGGCGGCCCTCACGGGCCTTGGCGATGGCGGTCCGGCCGTCACCCGCGGTCGTGACCTCCCACCCCTCGTACCGCAGCGCCATCGACATCATCTCGGCCAGCACGGGCTCGTCGTCGACCACCAGGACGGTGATCGGACTGCCGTCGACGCGGCGCAGCACAACTCGTTCGGCCGGGCCGTTCCCGGTGGTCGTCGCGGACATCGTCCCACCATGGCCACGAACGCTTGGGGTTCGCTGTGCCGTACCTATGTGTCCGCTGTGAGCACGGGCTCAGCGCAACCGGGCCCGCACCGCGGTTCACAGCCGGCACATAGCTTCCGCCAACGAAGGACAAATGTCGACGCTCAACGATTCTCGGGTCGGCCTCGAGCAGGGGCCGACGGCTTCGGACCTGATCCGACAACAGGAGGAACGCAGATGAGTTTCACATCGAAGCTGGCAATGACCGCCGTGACGGGCGCCCTCGCGCTCGGTGCGCTCGGCATCGGGGCCGGTGTGGCCAGCGCCGATGCTCCTCAGGGACCGGTGCCGGGACAGCAGTGCCAGCCTCCTGGCGATCACCCGCAGGGCCCGCCTCCCGGTGACCACCCGCAGGGTCCGCCGCCCGGCGAGCGTCCGGACGGCCCGCCTCCGGGCGATCACCCCGATGGCCCGCCGCCCGGCGATCACCCGGACGGCCCGCCGCCGCAGTGCCCGCCCGGACAGTAATCTGCCCCATCCGTGACATATCCGGAGAACGACTGAGCAGATCGAGCGAGGCGGTGGCCCTGACTGTCCACCGCCTCGCTTCTGCCGGCCATCCGCTTGCCATGCCACCGCGATAATCCCGGCACAGCCGTCTCAGCGGTCGCCGTGCCGAGCAGTAGGCCGCCACGGCACCGCTTCCGAACTACCAGGGTCGATCGGCCAGGCCGAATCAGAGGGGGTCGGGCTCGTGCGATCCGTAGACCGGTGGTTCGAATGCCGTGGTCTGCGGATCGGCCGGGGGCGCGGTGCTGCGACGGCTCTGGCCATGGCCTTACATCTGCCGGATTCGGAGGAACGCGCCGGTGCGGTCGAACTCGGCGACCATGTCCGTCCGCGGGGAGGTGACGTTCGCGACGATCCGGATCTCCCGGCCGAAGCGGCTGACGATGATCACGGTGACCTGGCCATCGGCGAGTTCGCTGCGAACCAGAGCGGTATCGACGATGTCCTCGATCCGCCCGAGTCCCGGCACCTCGCCGATCGCGAAGTTCTCACCGTCGATGTTGTCGAAGGCCGAAACCCGCACGGGTTGCGGCGCACTGAGCGCACCGAGGGTGAACGAGTAGTCGTCGAGTCGGCGGGAACCGTCCGGATCGCGCACCCGCAGTCGAACGGCCGCTTGCCGTGCGGTGAGATCCGGCCGATCGGAAAGGAATCGAGTCACCTGGTTCGGCTGATCGACCGACACCAGGCGGAACCGGGTGGAATTCGGCGCGGTCAGCAGGATGACATTCGCCTGGAAATCAGCGATTCCCAGACGCTCTCGCACCGCGGTGATCGCCGAATCAGCCAGCCCGTTCACCAGTCCGCCGCCCCGCGCCCGCAAATCCTGTTCGAAGTCGCCGCGGTCGACCGCACCGATACATCCACCGGCGCTCAGCACGACCGAACACAGTGCGGCCCTCAGCCACCTCCGACGGTCCATACCGGAATGCTAAACGTCCACTGGTCATACGCGACGTCGATCCGGCCACCCGCTCCTCATCGGCGATCCGAGCGAAGCCGTCCCGCCTCGGCTCACAAGGTGAATCTGCGTCCCTTCGCGGCCCATTCGCCGCGGCCGCGCTGCGTGATGGTCCAGCGACCGCGGTGGCGGCAGTCCATGATCAAACCACGCGACTGCAGCCGCAGCAATGCGCTGCGTACCGACCATGCGGTCAGTCGCGCCTGCTGGGCCAGTTGCTCGACGGTGAGCAATCCGCCTGGCGCCAGCACACCCAGCACCGCGAAATCGGCGGCAGTCCTGGGTCGTCTGATCATGTCGGAGCCCTTTCCCTCGGGGGAGAAAGGCAGCCCGGGATCGACGTCGGCGCCGTGGCCCCGAGTTGCCGAATCGACGGTAGAAGCCAAGCGGTACCGCCGCCACGACTTTGCGCGACTTTGCGAAGTGCGTTGACCCGCAGAGCCTCCGGTAGGGACGATTGCACGACATCGTCCGCCAGCTCTCGCAAAGGATCAGCTATGAACCTGCGACTTCTCGGATCCGGATCCGATCATGGAGCTTGTCCCGCCGTGTACGCGAGCGACACGGGCGTGCTCGTGGTGCAGGGCGATGCCACCGACCGCACCGGGACGGTCCTGGTGCCGCACCAGCTGCTGGACTGGCTGGAGCCGGGGATGCGGCTACGGGTGGAGGCGAGCGGAACCTGTGGGTCGGTGCTGGTGGCCGGGGAACCGGTCACCGATCCCGAGTTACTCGCCCAGTTGACTCTCGAATGTCACGAAACCGCGGTGGTGGTGCGCTGATGCTGCACGTCGTCGGCGACCGCTGTTACGAGCCGCTGTTCCGGGCGGCTCGGTTCCGCGCGTTCCATCTGGAGGTTCGGGATCAGTACCTGATGGACGACGAGCAGGAGGCGTTGCGCCGCTTCGATGCCGGAGTAGCGTACGAGCGAGAGGAACAGCCCGAGTCGTGGAAAGCCTGGGATGCTCTGATGGTCGAGTCAGCCGGTCGCGGGGTCGCGCTCGAACGACTACGCGTCGTGACGGTGCCGCACACGGACTACACCCGGTGGCTGTTGTCGGCGACCGACGACAACATCGCCACCGGCGAGGCGGTGCGCTGGCTGCCGCGACATCTGGTCGATCCCGCCGATCTGCCCTACGACGATTACTGGCTGTTCGACACGAACACGGTCGCCTTCAACACCTTCGCCGAGGACGGGGCGTTCACGGGGTTGTCGATCACTACCGACCCGGCGCTGGTCGCCCGCTACTCACGGGTGCGGGAGCGGCTGTGGCCCAAGGGGATCGACCATCAACGATATTGCGAGAGTGAGCACGTAGGCGAGTGAACGGTGTGTCGGACGCACGCGAGGTGCTGGGCGCGCGCCTGCGTGAACTACGTCGCGCCGCCCACCTCACCGGCTTGGAACTGGCCGCGAGGTGCGGCTGGCATTCGAGCAAGGTCTCGCGGATCGAGGGCGGCAAGCAGACGCCTTCGGAGGCGGACCTCGCCGCGTGGTGCGAGGCGTGCGGCAATACGGCGGTGCTGGACGATCTGGTGGCCAACGCGCGCAATCTGCAGTCGATGTACCTGGAGTGGCAACGCACCGTCGCCTCCGGACACGCGCGCAGGCAACGGCAGTCGATCGACCTGGAGGCGCAGACCACGCAGATCCGCTGGTACGCGCCGGACACGTTGCCGGGGCTGCTGCAAACCGAGGGCTACGCGCGGGCGATCCTGACCGCCTGCATCGCCGTCACCGGCGGACGCGACGATCTGGAGGACGCGGTTGCCGCGCGCATGGCCCGCAAGCAAGTGCTCTTCCGGGCCAAACACCGGTTCCACTTCGTGGTCAACCAGGCCGCGCTGTGGCGCACGGTCGGCGACGCCGCCACCATGACCGAGCAACTCACCCACCTGCTCGCGGTGATGGCCAATCCGAGGGTCCGGCTGGGCATCATCCCGATCTGCGCCGACTACCGCGCCCCCGCGACGAACTTCGTCATCTACGACCGGGCGCAGGTGCTCACCGAGACGGTCTCGGCCGAACTGACCATCACCCGGCCGTCGGAGATCGCCCTGCACGAGAGAACCTTCGCGATCCTCGCCGACCAAGCCGAGTACGGCGATCGCGCCCGGGCCTTGATCGCGAAGGCCTTGGAACGCCGGCGCGGCTCCTGAGCGCACCGAAGCGCGAGAACGGTGATGCCGCCGCTGTCGCCCAGCGACGGCATCGCAGCGGCCGAGGCCCGTCAGCGGACGAATGTCGCCGCCTGATCGGCGAGGTCGAGCAACGGCTGCGGGAACACGCCGAGCGCGAACGTGACCGCCGCGGTGATCGCCACGATCGTCGTCGTCATCGGCGGGGTGACCAGCAGCGGAGCGTCGGCGGGCGGGTCGGTGAAGAACATCAGCACGATGACCCGCAGATAGAAGAACGCCGCGATGGCACTGCAGATCACGCCGATGACGACCAAGGCTGCCGCGCCGCCCGACGCGGCAGCCTCGAACACGGCGAACTTGCTGACGAATCCGCTGGTGAGCGGCAAACCGGCGAAGGAAAGCAGGAACAGCGCGAAAACGGTGGCCAGCCAGGGGGAGCGGCGGCCTAGCCCCGCCCACCTGGGCAGGCCGGTGGCTTCGTCGCCGTCCGGTTCGCGGACCAGGCTGACCACGGCGAACGCGCCGAGCGTGCCGATGCCGTAGGCCGCCAGGTAGAACAGCACCGCCGCGACACCGCGGTCGTTCGCCGCCACCGGGCCGGTGAGCAGGAAACCGGCATGTGCCACCGAGGAATACGCGAGCATCCGTTTGACGTCGGTCTGCGTGATCGCCATGACCGCGCCGACGGCCATGGTGGCTATCGCGACGGCGGCGAGGATCGGCCGCCAGTCATCGCGCAGGCCGGGCACCGCGACCTGCAGGACCCGCACCAGCGCGCCGACCGCCGCGATCTTGGTGGCCGCCGCCATGAAACCGGTGACCGCGGTGGGAGCGCCCTGGTACACGTCCGGCACCCAGGACTGGAACGGCACGGCGCCGATCTTGAACAGCAGACCGACGGAGAGCATCGCGACCCCGAGCACCGCCAGCGTCGCGTTGTCCGGATGCTGGGCGATGGCGTCCGCGATGCCGCCGAGCCGCACGGTGCCCGCCTGGCCGTACAACAGCGCGACACCGTAGAGGAAGAACGCCGAGGAGAACGCGCCGAGCAGGAAGTACTTGAGCGACGCTTCCTGCGACAGCAACCGCTTGCGCCGGGCCAGTCCGCACAGCAGATACAAGGGCAGCGAGAGCACTTCGAGCGCGACGAACATGGTCAGCAGATCGTTGGATGCCGGAAACAGCATCAGCCCGCCGATGGCGAGCAACGTCAAGGGGAACACCTCGGTGGTCGCCACACCCGCGCGCTGCGCCGCCGTTTCGGCCGCGCTGCCGGGCACCGCCGAAGCCTGTGGTGTGAACGCGTCCACACCGCGCTCGCGGGTGGCGGCGGCCCGGCTCCAGGTTCCCGGTCCGGACCGCGCCTGCGGACGAGGCTCGGCTCCGCGCTCGGCGATGAACAGGATGGCGAGGATCGACACGACCAGGATCGTGCCCTGCAGGAACAGCGTCACGCCGTCGATCGCGACCGCACCGGCGACGGCGGTGGATTCGGTGCCCGCCAACGCCACTACGGCGATCAGCGCGGCGGCCAGGCCCACCACGCCCAGCACCAGGTGAACGGTATAGCGGTAGTTGCGGGCGACGAACGCTTCGGCAAGTACGCCGAGCACGGCGGCGCCGAACACGATGAGCATGGGAGACAAGGCGCCGTATTCGATGCTCGGCGCGGGAACGCTCGCGGCGAGTGTCGCAGCGGAGGCGAGGTCGTTCACTTGTGGGCACCTCCGGGATGGTGGGCCGAGCCCGCCTCGGGCAGTGGGGGCGTCGAGGGCGCGGGATCGTTGCGGCCGATGGTGGTGAGGGTCTGGCTCACCGCGGGATTGATGAAGTCGGTGAGGACTTTCGGATAGATGCCGAGGAACAGCAGCGCGGCGATGAGCGGGACCACCACGACGACTTCGCGCGGCGCCAGATCATAGATCCGCTCGTTGCCCTCCTTCACCGGTCCGGTCATCATCCGCTGGTAGAGCCAGAGCACATAGAGGGCCGCGAGTACCAGCGCACTGGCGGCGATCACGGCGGCGAACCCGTAGCGGGTGAATGTCCCGATCAGCACCAGGAATTCGCTGACGAACGGGGCGAGTCCGGGAAGCGACAGCGTCGCCAGACCGGCGATGAAGAACGTCCCCGCCAGCACCGGGGCCACCTTCTGCACCCCGCCGTACTCGGCGATGAGCCGGGTCCCCCGCCGCGAGACCAGGAATCCGGCTACCAGGAACAGCGCGGCGGTGGAGATGCCGTGGTTGACCATGTACAGCGTGGCGCCGGTCTGGCCTTGGCTGGTCATGGCGAAGACACCCAGGATGATGAAGCCGAAGTGGGAAATCGAGGTGTAGGCGATCAGCCGCATCACGTCGGTCTGCCCGATGGCGAGCAGGGCGCCGTACACGATGCCGATCACCGCGAGCGTGATCACCAGCGGCGCATAGGTGTCCGACGCATCGGGGAACAGCAGCAGGCAGTAGCGCAACATCCCGAAGGTGCCGACCTTGTCCACCACCGCCATCATCAGCACCGCGCTGGACGGCGTGGCCGCGACGGCGGCGTCGGGCAGCCAGGTGTGCAGCGGCCACAGCGGCGCCTTGACCGCGAAGGCGAACATGAAGCCGAGGAACAGGGCATTGAGCACCGCGGGTCCGGCGCCGAGTTGCCCGGCGTTGGCGGCGGCGACCACCGTGCGGAAGTCGAACGTGCCCGACGAACCCTCACCCAGGCCTTCCCGGGCGGTGAGCACGTACAGCCCGATGACCGCGGCCAGCATGATCAGCCCGCCGAACAGGTTGTAGAGCAGGAATTTCACCGCCGCGCGGGAGCGCTGCCTGCGCAGCAGCGCGTCCCCGGTGCGCGGCCCGAACCCGCCGATGAGGAAGTACATCGGGATGAGCATCGCCTCGAAGAACACGTAGAACAGCAGGATGTCCAGCGCGACGAAGGAGATCAGCACCATCGCCTCGACGAGCAGGGTGAGCGCGACGTAGGTGTGGGCCACCCGTCTGCCGCTGCCGACTTCGCGATCGTCGTGCCAGCCCGCCAGGATCAGCAATGGCACCAGCGCCGCGGTCAGCAGCACCAATACCAGCGCGATGCCGTCCAGGCCGAGGGTGTACCCCGCGCCGAACGCAGGGATCCACCGATGGGATTCGACGAACTGGTACTGCGCGCCCGCGGTGTCGAAGCGTACGGCGAGCGCGATGCCGATTCCCAGCACCAGCACCGAGAAGCCCAGCGCCACCGCACGAGCGAGGGTGCGCTGCGCGGCGGGCAGCGCGAGCACGATCGCCGCACCGACGACCGGGGCCAGCCACAGCGTCGTCAACCAGGGAAACTCGTTCACCACAACCTCACCGCCAGCAGGGCGGCGGCCACCAGGGCCGCGCCGGTGAACATGGACAGGGCATAGGAGCGCACGAATCCGGACTGCACTCGCCGGGCCCGCGCGGACAACCCGCCGATCAGCGCCGCCGTGCCGTTGACGACGCCGTCGATGCCGCGGTTGTCGAGGAAGACCAGCGCCCGGGTCAGGTGCTGTCCGGGCCGCATGAACCCGGCTTCGTTGACCGTGTCGCCGTACAGATCGCGCCGCGCCGCGACGGTCAGTGCGGAGACGGATTCGGGCGCGGTCTCGGGAATCTCGCGCTGCGCGTACTGCGAGTAGGCGACCGCGACACCGACCGCGACCACGCCGAGCGCGAGAATCGTGACCAGCGCCGCCGGAACGGTTTCGGTGCCGTGGTGGGCGCCGACGACCGGTTCGAGCCAATTCTGCAGCGAGGAGCCGGAGACGAACACCGCACCGGCTCCGACCGAGCCGAGGGCGAGCAGGATCATCGGACCGGTCATCACCGCGGGGGATTCGTGCGGGTGGGTGTCCGGTTTCCAGCGGCGCTCGCCGAAGAACGTCATCAGCATGACCCGCGTCATGTAGAACGCGGTCAGCCCCGCGCCGAGCAGCGCCGCCAGTCCCAGCGCGATCCCGCCCGGACCGCCTTGGTTGAACGCCGCCTCGATGATCCGGTCCTTGGAGAAGAACCCGGCGAACGGCGGCACCCCGATGATGGCGAGGTAGCCGAGGCCGAAGGTGACATAGGTGATCGGCAGCAGAGTGCGCAGTCCGCCGTAGCGGCGCATGTCGGTTTCGTCGTCCATCGCGTGCATCACCGAACCGGCGCCGAGGAACAGCCCGGCTTTGAAGAACCCGTGGGTGAGCAGATGCATGATGGCGAAGGCGTATCCGGCGGGCCCGAGCCCGGCCGCCAGCACCATGTAGCCGATCTGGCTCATCGTGGAGGCGGCGAGCGCCTTCTTGATGTCGTCCTTGGCGCAGCCGATGATCGCGCCGAACAGCAGGGTGACCGCGCCGACCAGCACCACGCCGAGGCGCGCGTTCGGTGCGAGATCGAAGATCGCGTTGGAGCGCGTGATCAGGTAGACGCCCGCGGTGACCATGGTGGCCGCGTGGATGAGCGCCGACACCGGGGTGGGGCCCTCCATCGCGTCGCCGAGCCAGGACTGCAGCGGCACCTGGGCGGACTTGCCGCACGCGGCCAGCAGCAGCAACAGGCCGATCGCGGTGAGCGTGCCCTCGCTCGCTCCGGGCGCGGCGCCGAACACGACGCCGAAGTCGACCGAGCCGAAGGTCGCGAACATCACCATCATCGCGATCGCCAAGCCCATGTCACCGACCCGGTTGACGACGAACGCCTTCTTGGCGGCCGTTGCCGCCGAAGGCTTTTCGTGCCAGAACCCGATGAGCAGGTAGGAGGCCAGGCCGACGCCCTCCCAGCCGAGGTAGAGCACGAGGTAGTTGTTCGCCAGGACCAGCAGCAGCATGGCCGCGAGGAACAGGTTCAGGTAGGCGAAGAACCGCCGCCGCGCCGGATCGTGGCTCATGTAGCCGATCGAGTAGACGTGGATCAGCGAACCGACGCCGGTGATCAGCAGCGCGAAGCACATCGACAGCTGGTCCAGCTGCAGCGCGAAATCGACCTGGAGGCCGGTCACCGGGACCCAGCTGAACAGGTCCTCGCGCACCGCGCGGGCGGCGGTGTCGCGCCCGAGCATGTCGGCGAACGCGAACACCGCGACGCCGAACGAGGCCAGCGCCATGACGGTGCCGAGCAGATGACCCCACTTGTCGGCGTAGCGTCCGGTCAGCAGCAGGACGATCGCGCCCGCCAGGGGGAGGGCGGGCAGCAGCCACAGCGTTGCGGTGTCCACGTCAGAACTTCAGCAGGTTGGCGTCGTCGACCGAGGTCGAGCGGCGGGTGCGGAAGATGGTCATGATGATGGCCAGGCCGACGACGACCTCGGCTGCGGCGACCACCATCGTGAAGAACGCGAACACCTGACCGTCCAGGTCGGCGTGCATCCGGGCGAAGGTGACGAACGCGAGGTTCACCGCGTTGAGCATGAGTTCGATGCACATGAACACGACGATGGCGTTGCGCCGCAGCAGCACTCCGGCCGCGCCGATCGTGAACAGCAGGGCGGACAGGAACAGGTAGTTCTCGGGATTCACCGGTTGCCTTCCTCGTCGCTGGGGTTGTCGGTCCCGTCCGATGCGGGCGTGGTGCCGACCGAGATGACGGCCGCTTCGGTGAGCGCCCTGGTGCGGCGGTGCCGCAGGATGGTGCTGACCGACAGTTCCTCGAACGACCCGTCGGGCAGCCGCGCGGGGACGTCCACCGCGTTGTGCCTGGCGTAGACGCCGGGAGTGGGCAGCGGGGTCGCGCGGTGCCCTTTCTCGCGGAACCGGCGGCGCGACAACTCGCGCTGATCGGTACGGGGCCCGAACTGCTCGCGGTGGGCCAGCACCATGGCGCCGATGGTGGCGGTGATCAGCAGGGCGCCGGTGAGCTCGAAGGCCCACACGTAGCGCAGGAAGATCAGCTCGGCCAGTTCGGCGATCACGTTGCGGCCCGGAAATCCGTTGGCGGGAAAGGTGATTCCGGATTCGCGTACGCCGTGGGCGATTCCACCGCTGAGCAGCAGCCCGAAGCCGACGCCGACCGCGGCGGCGGCGAGCCGCTGCCCGCGGATCGTCTCTCGCAGCGATTCGGCGGAGTCGACGCCGACGAGCATCAGCACGAACAGGAACAGCATCATCACCGCGCCGGTGTAGACCACGATCTGCACGACGCCGAGGAACAGCGCGTCCTGGGCGATGTAGAACGCGGCCAGCGCGATCATCGTGGCGGCCAGGCACAGCGCGGAGTGCACCGCTCTGGGGGCGAACACCATACCGAGCGCGCCGAGCACCGCCACCGGGGCGAGGATCCAGAAGTGGACGGTCTCGCCGGTGGAGGCGCGGGTCAACGGCTCCGCCGCCAGGATCAAGTCGGTCACCGTGTCGCTCCTTCCGCGGCCGCGGCGGCGGGTTGCCGCGGCGCCTCGCCCGGGTGGGGGACCGCCGTGGCACCGTTGGTGGCCGGCGCGTCGCCGGGTACCCGGCCGAGGTAGTAGTCCGCTTCGTCGGCGCCGGGGTGCATGGCGTGCGGCGGCGCGGTCATCCCGGGCTGCAGCGGCGCCAGCAACCGATCCTTCTCGTAGATCAGGTCGGCTCGGTTGTCGTCGGTCATCTCGTAGTCGTTGGTCATCGTGAGCGCCCGGGTGGGGCAGGCCTCGATGCACAATCCGCAGCCGATGCAGCGCAGGTAGTTGATCTGATAGACCCGCCCGTACCGTTCACCGGGCGAGAACCGTTCGGTCTCGGTGTTGTCGGCGCCTTCGACGTAGATCGCGTCGGCGGGGCAGGCCCACGCGCACAGCTCGCAGCCGATGCACTTCTCCAAGCCGTCGGGATGCCGGTTGAGCTGATGCCTGCCGTGGTAGCGCGGCGCGGTCGGCGTCTTCTGCTCCGGATAGAACTCGGTGTTCGGCTTCTTGAACATGGTCGCGGCGGTGACCGCGAACCCGGCCAGCGGCTCGAGCAGGCCGGCCTTGGTGCGGGTGGCGTCGCGCGCGTGCGCGTCGGCGGGCAGCGGCGGCACCGGGAACCCGAGGAATACCGTGGAGTCGGTGGACTCCGCGGCCACGGGTTCCTCGACCTGCGGCGGTGTTCCCATGGCCCGGCCCGCCCGCAGGAACTGCAGCACCAGCAAGCCGGTGACCACCAAGCCGCCGATCACCAGGATCGGAGTCTGCACCGGGTAGCCCTCGGCCTGCAGCACCCGTGCGGTGGCCACCACCATGACCCAGGCCAGCGAGGTCGGGATCAGCAGTTTCCAGCCGAGATTCATGAACTGGTCGTAGCGCAGCCGGGGCAGTGTGCCGCGCAGCCAGATGAATACGAACAGGAATGTCCAGACCTTGGCGGTGAACCACAGCACCGGCCACCAGCCGGAGTTCGCGCCGTCCCACATGTTCAGCGGCCACGGTGCGTGCCACCCGCCCAGGAACAGGGTGGTGGCCAGCGCCGAAACCGTTCCCATGTTGACGTATTCGGCCAGCATGAACATGGCGAACTTGAGCGAGGAGTACTCGGTGTGGAAGCCGCCGACCAGCTCGCCCTCGGCCTCGGGCAGGTCGAACGGGGCCCGGTTGGTCTCGCCGACCATCGAGACGCAGTAGATCAGGAACGACGGCAGCAGCAGGAACACATACCAGGTGCCCTCCTGCGCGGACACGATGCCGGAGGTGGCCATGGTGCCGCCGAGCAGGAACACGGTCGCGAAGCACAGCGCCATCGCGATCTCGTAGGAGATCACCTGCGCGGTCGAGCGCAATCCGCCCAGCAGCGGATAGGTGGAGCCCGACGACCAGCCGGCCAGCACGATGCCGTAGACGCCGATGGAGGTGATCGCGAGGATGTACAGCACCGCCACCGGCAGATCGGTGAGCTGCAGCGGGGTGGTGACGCCGAAGACCGACACCTCGGGTCCGAGCGGGATCACCGCGAACGCCATGAACGCCGGCACCACCGAGATGACCGGCGCCAGGATGTAGATCGGCTTGTCCACGATCGCCGGGACGATGTCCTCCTTGAGGGCCATCTTCACGCCGTCGGCGATGCTCTGCAGCGACCCGAGGGGGCCGGTCCGGTTCGGGCCGATCCGCATCTGCATGCGTGCCACGATCTTGCGTTCCGCGAGCACCGCGATCAGCGGGATCAGCATCAGATAGACGAAGATGGCCACGGCCTTGGCGATCACCAGCCACAGCGGGTCGTGTCCGAAGCCCGCGGGGGTGTACGGATCGGAGGCAGCGGCGTGCGTGACCGCCGACGCGGTGACGAGCGTGGCGAGCTCACTCATGACGGTGCTCCTTCATCCTCTCGTCGGCGTGCCGCAGATGCACGATCGCGCCGGGCTGAACGGCGAGCTGCTCGGCGATGGAGCAGCCGGGCGAGTGCTGCGGCAGCCACACCACGCGGTCGGGCAGGTCGCTGATCATCAGAGGGAGCGTGACCTCCCCGCGGCTGGTGGCGACGGTGACCGGATCGGCGGGCTGCACGCCGAGTTCGGCGGCGGTGGCGGCCGACAGGCGCACCATCGGCGGCCGGGCGATGCCCGCCAGATTCGGTTCGCCGTCCTGCATGCGTCCCGCGTCCAGCAGCATGCGCCAACTGGCGAGCACCGCGGTGCCGGGCTCGGGCCGCGGCAGCGGATGCGGCTGGTGTGTGGGCGCGGTGACGGGCGCGCCGTCCCACGCGCCGAGTTCGTCGAGTTCGGCGCGGGCGGACTCGACGTCGGGCAGGCCCAGGCGCACCGACATCTCCTCGGCGATGGCGTGCAGCACCCGTTGATCCGACAGCGGCGCGGACCGGCGGCGCACCATGTCCTCGCCGAGCGCGGCGGCGAACGGGCGCGGCCTGCCCTCCCAGGTGCGGAAGGTGCCGGATTTCTCCATGGCCGCGGCCACCGGGAACACCACGTCGGCGCGTTCGGTGACCGCGCTGCGGCGCAGTTCCAGGCTCACCACGAACCTGGCCGCGTCGATCGCGGCCAGCGCGGCGGCCGGGTCGGGCAGGTCGGCGACGTCGACCCCGCCGATGACCAGTGCGCCGAGGCCGGAGGCGGCCTCCAGGATGGCCGTCGTGTCGCGGCCCGCGCCGACGGGCAGTTCCGGCACGTTCCAGACGGCTCGAACCTGTTGGCGGGCACGGGGATCGGCGACCGGCCTGCCGCCGGGGAGCAGGCCGGGCAGGGTGCCCGCTTCGACCGCACCGCGTTCGCCTGCCCGGCGCGGCACCCAGGCGAGGGCGGCTCCGGTTTCGTCGGCGAGGCGCACGGCGGCCGACAGCGCGCCCACGACGCCCGCCATCCGCTCACCGACCATGATCACCGCGCCGGGTTCGCGCAGCAGCCGGGCCAGATCGGCGAGCTGGGCGGGATCCGCGCCGGGCGTGGTGATCTCGCCTGCGCGGATGGCGTCGAGCAGATGCGGTTCGGCGCCGGGCACGGCGCGCATCAGCCGTCCGGACATGCGCTCGAGCCCGCGCGAGGAGTACGGCGCCAGCGAGTAGATCGGCAGGCGGCGCTTGCGCGCGGCCTTGCGCAATCGGAGGTAGACGATCGGCGACTCTTCTTCGGGTTCGAATCCGACGAGCAGGACGACCGGTGCGGCCTCCATGCTGTCGTAGGTCACCGCGGCGGACCGGCCCGCGACGCGGGCGGCGAGGAAGTCGGCCTCTTCCGCCGAATGCGCGCGGGAACGGAAGTCGATGTCATTGGTGCCGAGGGCGACTCGCGCGAACTTGCCGTAGGCGTAGGCGTCCTCTTCGGTGACCCGGCCGCCGACGAGCACGCCGGCGTTGCCGAACGACGCGGCCAGTCCCTCGGCGGCCGCGGCCAGCGCCTCCGACCAGGAGGCCGGTGCGAGTTCGCCGTCCCAGCCGCGCACCAGCGGGGTGGTGAGCCGATCGGGTTCGGTGGCGTAGGCGAACGCCCAGCGGCCTTTGTCGCAGTTCCACTCCTCGTTGACCTGCGGGTCGTCCCCGGCCAGTCGGCGCAGCACCTTGCCGCGCCGGTGGTCGGTGCGCTGCGCGCAACCGGAGGCGCAGTGCTCGCAGACGTTCGGGCTGGACACCAGGTCGAACGGACGCGCGCGGAATCGGTAGGCGGTGCCGGTGAGCGCGCCCACCGGGCAGATCTGCACGGTGTTGCCGGAGAAGTAGGAGTCCAGGGGTTCGGCCTGCGCGGTCCCGACTTGTTGCAGCGCACCACGGTCCATCAGCTCGATGAACGGATCCCCGGCGATCTGCTGGGAGAAACGGGTACAGCGGGCGCACAGCACGCAGCGTTCCCGGTCCAGCAGCACGGCTGTCGACAGCGGAATCGGTTTCGGATAGGTGCGTTTGCGTCCGTCGAACCGGGATTCGGCGCGGCCGGTGGACATCGCCTGGTTCTGCAGCGGGCACTCGCCGCCCTTGTCGCATACCGGGCAATCGAGCGGATGGTTGATCAGCAGCAGCTCCATCACGCCCTCCTGCGCCTTGTCGGCCGCGGGAGAGGTGAGCTGGGTGCGCACCACCATGCCGTCGGTGACGGCCATGGTGCAGGAGGCGACCGGTTTGCGCTGTCCCTCGACCTCGACCAGGCATTGACGGCAGGCGCCGACCGGGTCCAGCAGCGGATGGTCGCAGAAGCGGGGGATCTGGATGCCGATCAGTTCGGCGGCCCGGATCAGCAGCGTGCCGGGCGGCACGCTGACAGCGGTGTCGTCGATGGTCACGGTCACCAGATCGGCGGGCGCGGGCCCGCCGCTGTCCACCGTGGCAGGCCCACTCGTCGCCCGACCGCCACCCCTGATCGAATCGCTGCGCGATACCGGTTTCATCGGACCTCTTCTCCTGACTCGGCCCACGCGGTGCAGCGCGCCGGGTCGAATGGGCATCCGCCGAGCCGCAGGTGTTCGGCGTACTCCTCGCGGAAGTACTTCAGCGAGGAGATGATCGGGCTGGCCGCGCCGTCGCCGAGGGCGCAGAACGACTTGCCGTTGATGGTGTCGCTGATGTCGAGCAGCTTGTCCAGGTCGGCGGTGACGCCCGCGCCCGCTTCGATCCGTTGCAGCAGCTGCACCAGCCAGTAGGTGCCCTCCCGGCACGGGGTGCACTTGCCGCAGGATTCGTGGGCGTAGAACTCCGTCCAGCGCAGCACGGCGCGCACCACGCAGGTGGTGTCGTCGAAGATCTGCAGGGCCTTGGTGCCGAGCATGGATCCCGCGCCCGCGACGCCTTCGTAGTCCAGCGGCACGTCGAGGTGTTCCTCGGTGAACAGCGGCGTGGACGAACCGCCCGGGGTCCAGAATTTCACCCGGTGCCCGGAACGCACGCCGCCCGCGTAGCCGAGCAGTTCGCGCAGCGTGACGCCCAGCGGCGCCTCGTACTGCCCCGGCCGGGCCACGTGCCCGGACAGTGAGTAGAGGGTGAATCCGGGCGACCTCTCGCTGCCCATCGAGCGGAACCACGCGATGCCGTTGCGGATGATGGGTGGCACGCTGGCGATGGATTCGACGTTGTTGACCACGGTCGGGCAGGCGTAGAGACCGGCGACGGCGGGAAACGGCGGGCGCAGGCGAGGCTGGCCGCGGCGGCCTTCCAGCGAGTCCAGCAGCGCGGTCTCCTCGCCGCAGATGTAGGCGCCCGCGCCGGCGTGCACGATCAGCTCGAGGTCGTAGCCGGAGCCGAGGATGTCGTGCCCGAGGAAGCCCGCCTCGTAGGCCTGGGCCACCGCGGCCTGCAACCGTCGCAGGACCGGCACCACCTCGCCGCGCACGTAGATGAACGCGTGCGCCGCGCGGATGGCGTAGGCGGCGATGACGACGCCTTCGATCAGCGCGTGCGGCGAGGCGAGCATGAGCGGAATGTCTTTGCAGGTGCCGGGCTCCGACTCGTCGGCGTTCACCACCAGGTAGTGCGGTTTGGTGACGCCGTCGGGCCCGGGACCCTGCGGGATGAAGCTCCACTTCATGCCGGTGGGGAAGCCCGCGCCGCCGCGGCCACGCAGGCCCGCGTCCTTGACGGTCTGGATGATCTGGTCCGGTTCCATCCGCAGGGCGGTGCGCAGCGCCTGGTAGCCGTCGTGGCGCAGGTAGGCGTCCATCGTCCAGGACCGCGGATCGTCCCAGTGGGTGGTCAACACCGGGGTGAGCGTCATCGCGGGCCCTCCGGATCCTCTTGCGGCGCAGGGGCTTGCATGCCCTGTTCGCGGGCGATCCGCAGACCGGCGAGCGTGGCCGAGCCCGCGGCGCCGTCGAGCACGCCGGGGCGCTCGTCCGGGAACCCGGCCAGGATGCGCGCGGTCTGCTTGAACGTGCACAACGGGGCGCCCCTGGTGGGAGTGACCTGCTGTCCGGCGCGCAGCGCGTCCACCAGGGCGCGCGCGGATTCGGGCGTCTGGTTGTCGAAGAACTCCCAGTTGACCATCACCACGGGCGCGAAATCGCAGGCCGCGTTGCACTCGACGTGCTCGAGCGTGATCGATCCGTCCGCCGTGGTCTCGCCGTGCCCGATGCCGAGATGGTGCTCGAGCGTGGCGAGGATGGCATCGCCGCCCATCACCGCGCAGAGCGTGTTGGTGCACACTCCGACGTGGTAGTCGCCGGTGGGTGTGCGCCGGAACATCGAGTAGAAGGTGGCCACCGCGGTGACTTCGGCGCCGGTCAGGCCCAATTGCTCGGCACAGAACTCGATCCCGGTTCCGGTGACGTAGCCCTCCTCGGACTGCACCAGGTGCAGCAGGGGCAGCAGCGCCGAGCGCGGATGCGGATAGCGCGCGATGATCTCCTTGGCGTCGGTCTCGAGTCGCTCCCGCACGAAGGGCTGATAGGGCTCGGGCCGGGTGCCGAGCTTCAGCAGGACTCGCGTCCCGCCCGGCGCGCAGGCACCGCCGTCGGTGGATTCGCTGTGCGATGTCGGGTTCATCGGTCCACTCCGCCCATGACCGGGTCGATACTGGCGACCGAGGCGATGACGTCGGCGACCATGCCGCCCTCGCACATCGCCGCGACCGCTTGCAGATTGGTGAACGAGGGGTCGCGATAGTGCACCCGGTAGGGGCGGGTGCCGCCGTCGCTGACCATGTGCACGCCCAGCTCGCCGCGCGGCGACTCCACCGCCGTGTACACCTGGCCCGCGGGGACGCGGATGCCTTCGGTGACCAGCTTGAAGTGGTGGATCAGCCCCTCCATGGAGGTGCCCATGATCTTGCCGATGTGCCGGGGCGAGTTGCCGAGGCCGTCCGCCCCGACCTGGAGGTCGGCAGGCCAGGCGATCTTCTTGTCGTCGATCATGACCGGGCCTGGCCGCAGCCGGTCCAGGCACTGCTCGACGATCTTCAGCGACTCCTTCATCTCCTCCACCCGGATGACGTAGCGGCCGTAGCAGTCGCACCCGCTGGTGGTGGGGACGTCGAATTCGTAGTTCTCGTAGCCGCAGTAGGGCTGGGCTTTGCGGAGGTCGTGGGGCAGGCCGGTGGCGCGCAGCACCGGGCCGGTGATGCCGAGGGCCATGCACCCCTGCAGATCGAGATAGCCGATGTTCTGGGTGCGCGCCTTCCAGATCGGGTTGGCGGTGAGCAGGTGTTCCATGTCGCGCAGCCGTTTGGGCAGCAGTGCGAGCAGTTCGCGCACCTTGGTGACCCCGTTGTCGGGCAGGTCCTGGGCCAGGCCGCCGGGGCGGATGTACGCGTGGTTCATGCGCAGTCCGGTGATCGTCTCGAACACGTCGAGGATCAGCTCGCGTTCGCGGAAGCCGAACAGCATCGGCGTCAGCGCGCCGAGTTCCATGCCGCCGGTGGCCAGGGCGACCAGATGCGAGGAGATGCGGTTGAGTTCCATCAGCAGCACGCGGACGATCGTGGCGCGCTCCGGGATCTGCTCGGTGATGTCGAGCAGTTGCTCCACACCCAGGCAGTAGGCCGTCTCGTTGTAGAACGGCGACAGGTAGTCCATGCGGGTGACGAAGGTGACGCCCTGGGTCCAGTTGCGGAATTCGAGATTCTTCTCGATCCCGGTGTGCAGGTAGCCGATTCCGCAGCGGGCCTCGGTGACCGTTTCGCCTTCGATCTCCAGGATCAGGCGCAGTACACCGTGCGTGGACGGGTGTTGCGGGCCCATGTTGACGACGATGCGTTCCTCGCCCGCGCCGGCCAGCGTCTCGGCCACCTGGTCCCAGTCCTGCCCCGCCACGGTGACCGTGACGGGCTCGGGTGCGACGCCCTCGGCGACGCCGGGCGCGGTGTCGGTGTCGTTCATCAGCTGTAAGCCCTCCGCTCGTCGGGCGGCGGGATGCGCGCGCCCTTGTATTCGACCGGGATCCCGCCGAGCGGGTAGTCCTTGCGCTGGGGGTGGCCGCGCCAGTCGTCCGGCATGGTGATCCGGGTCAGCGAGGGGTGCCCGTCGAACAAGATGCCGAAGAAGTCGTAGGTCTCGCGCTCGTGCCAGTCGGTGGTCGGGTACACCTCGTAGAGCGAGGGAATGTGTGGGTCCGCGTCCGGTGCGGAGACCTCCACCCGCACGCGGCGGTTGTGCGTGATCGACATGAGGTGATAGACGGCGTGCAGCTCACGGCCGGAATCCTGCGGGTAGTGCACTCCGTTGACGCCGAGGCAGAGTTCGAAACGCAGTGCGGGATCGTCGCGCAGCGCGCGCGCCACCGGCAGCAGCTGCTCCCGGTGCACGTGCAGGGTGAGTTCGCCGCGGAAGACGATCACCTTCTCCAGCGCCGCGTCCGGGCGGGTGCCGGTGGCGGTGAGGGCGGCGCGCAGCGCGTCGACCACTTGGTCGAAGTACCCGCCGTAGGGGGCGGGCGTGCTGCCGGGCAGAGTGACCGGGCGGACCAGGCCGCCGTACCCGGAGGTGTCGCCGGTGCCGGTGACGCCGAACATGCCGCGGCGCACCCCGATCACGTCGGCTCCGCTCTGCGCGGAATCCTCCTCCGGCAAAGTGCCTTCGGGGCCCGCTGTGGCCGCGGCGTCGATCGCGTCGTGCGCGGGCGGGATGTCGGTGTCGTCGGGGGTGTCGAAGGTCATCGCAGCAGACCCTCCATCCGGATGGTCGGCGTCGAGGCGAGCGCGGCCTGTTCGGCGGCGCGGATGGCCTCTTCGCGGTTGACTCCGAGCGGCATCTGCTGAATCTTGGCGTGCAGTGCCAGGATCGCGTTCAGCAGCATCTCCGGCCGGGGCGGGCAGCCGGGCAGGTAGATGTCGACCGGCACCACATGATCGACGCCCTGCACGATGGCGTAGTTGTTGAACATCCCGCCCGACGAGGCGCAGACGCCCATCGCCAGCACCCATTTCGGTTCGGTCATCTGGTCGTAGACCTGGCGCAGGACCGGGGCCATCTTCTGGCTCACCCGGCCCGCGACGATCATCAGATCCGCCTGCCGCGGCGAGGCGCGGAACGCTTCCATGCCGAAGCGGGCGATGTCGAAGCGGCCCCCGCCGGTGGCCATCATTTCGATGGCGCAGCAGGCCAGCCCGAAGGTGGCCGGCCATAGGGAGCCCTTGCGCAGGTATCCGGCGAAATCCTCGACTGTGCTCAGCAGGAAGCCGCTGGGCAGTTTTTCCTCGAGACCCATGTTCTACTGACTCGCTTCCACTCGTCTGCTACGAATTCGGTTGCGCGGCAATCAGTCCCAACTGAGACCGCCGCGCTTCCACTCGTAGGCGTAGGCCACCGAGACGTTGACGATGAACAACGCCATCGCGGCGAGACCGAAGAGACCGAGCGCATCGAAGTGGACTGCCCACGGGTAGAGGAACACGATCTCGATGTCGAAGATGATGAACAACATCGCGGTGAGGTAGTACTTCACCGGAAAGCGTTGTCCCGTAACGTTTCCCGGACCCCCCGCCACGGCGTGCGGGGTGGGTTCGATCCCGCATTCGTACGGTTCCAGCTTCGCCCGATTGCGCCGCTTCGGCCCGACCAGGGCCGATAGGGCGATGGAGAACAGCGCGAACGCCGCCGCGATCGCGCCGAGTACGAGCGTCGGCACCTCGATATTCACGACTGCACTTCCCCTCTTGCGAGCTGCAGCTGATAACAGCGTCCGAGGCGGGCTGACGTCGGTGTCCGCCTCGGACGGACTCGCCCCTCGGCTCCACGCGGAACCGGTCATTCCTGGATCCGGTTCCATGTGAGGTAGGGCACAGCCTACAACCGAACGGTCGCTCCGCAGCGGGTTTGGGGCCGCCGTTTGATCGAATTCAGTACAAGCATTTATGACCGAAACGGTGGTAATCCACGCGGACGCGCGCGACGTTGGGTGAACGGTCAGTTGGCTGGTGGCCGACAGAGGATATCGCGACGTCGAATGTGGTCCCGAGCGGGATCAGAGTCGGCGACAGCGATGGATGTACGGCGCCCGGGGGGTTGGCGAGGGAAGGCTTGGAACGGCGTTTCTCCGCGCCGAAGTGTGGCCCGGAGCTGGCCGCGACTAATTCATGATCGCTATGAATGGCCGAGCGGAGGACCCGGTGATCAAGCCGCGGAACGGCTGCGCAGCAGGGCGACAACAGCCTCGGTGAGCCGGAGCGGATCGATCGGATGCGCCACCGCGGCCTCCGCGCGGGACCAGCTCGCCAGCCATGCGTCGTCCGGCCGGCCGGTCAGCACCAGAAGCGGCGGGCACGCGTCCACTTCGTCCTTCAACTGCTTGGCGATACCGAGTCCACCGGTCGGGCTCGCCTCACCGTCCAGAACGGCCAGGTCTATGCCACCGGCATCCATCTGCGCGATCACCACCGGACCGGTGGCGACCTCGAGGTACTCGAACTCCGGTAACTCCGGGCTGGGACGCTTGCCCAAGGCCTGGATCACCTGGCGCCTGGTATCGGCGTCGTTGCTGTACACGAGAACCCGCAGAGGGGTGGAACGAGGGGAATCGGCCACGAACGGCATGGTACGTCCGCGAGGGCGGACCGCGTGGCAGGTTCGGCGCAGATGGTCTCGCGCGCGTCGTGCACCGCGCGTCGGCAGCGGCATCATCGGCCGAAAGCCGATGGCAAGCAGTTGATAAGAATCTGCCGGTAGAGTCCGGCCAATGCGGGGAGATATCACCCAGGCCCTCGTCGACACCGACGTATGGACCGATGAAATGCTGGGCAGCGCCGGGATTCCGGTGATCGACGTGCCGTTCGTGACCATCGGCAGCGGAATCGGATCGTTCGTCACCTACGACACGCTCCGGATCTTCGGCGTGCCCGCCGAGGCGATGGCGGTGCTCGGCCCGCAGGAGCACCCCTGGGCCTCCTACGAGTACCTGACCCGGGTCTCGCAGATCCCGCGCGGCGAGCGCCTGCGCAGCGACTCGGCCTCGATGCCGGACAATATGTGGGGCTTCCCCTCGTACGCGGTGCGGGAGGCCGTCGCGGACAAGTCGATCAAACCGCTGTGGAACGTCTTCGTCGAGCCCATCTTCGCCAACTACTACACCCCGCGCGCGGGCCAGGCGTTCGCCGCCATGGAGCGGGAGTTCCACCGCATCGGCTATGCCCGGTCCCTGCATCGCGGCCAGGTACGCATGGTGCGCAAGCGCCAGGGCGGCGGATACTTCACCATCCTCACCCCGCCGGCGGGTACGGCGCCGACCAAGCGGGTCGCCTTCCGCAGCACGTATGTCCATGTGGCGGTGGGGTATCCGGGTCTGAAGCTGCTGCCGGACCTGCAGGAGTATCGCGAGACCCACCGTGACCCGACACGGGTGGTCAACGCCTACGAGCCGCACGAGCACGTCTACCAGGCGTTGCAGCGGCGGCCCGGTACCGTGCTGATCCGCGGCAGCGGGATCGTGGCCAGCCGCGTCCTGCAACGGCTCATCGACGACCGCGACAAGTACCGGCTCGACACCCGTATCCTGCATCTGTTCCGCACGTATGTCGCCGGCCCGCACGGCAAGAACATCTTCAGCAGGCGCAAGGGCGGCGACGGATGGGCCTATCAGGGGTTCAACTACCCGAAGTCGGTGTGGGGCGGTCAGTTGAAGCAGAAAGTGCGCAACCTGCAAGGTGAGGAACGGGCGCGGGCGTACAAGGAGATCTCCGGCACCAACACCCCGATCCGGGACAACTGGCAGGAACAGTTGCGCCGGGGCCGCAGGGAGGGGTGGTATCAGGTGATGGCGGGCACGATGCGGGCTCCGCGCCCCGCCGGGGGACGCCAAGGCGTGGTCGCGACGATTCTTCCGGACGCCACTGCGCCGCTGCCGTTTCCGCCGCCGACGCAACCGTTCGACACGACCGTCGACTACATCGTCGACTGCACCGGGCTGGAAGCCGACATCCGCGAGCACCGTCTGCTGGCCGACCTGCTCGACCACGCCGGTGCCGGGCGCAATCCGCTGGGCAGGCTCGACGTGGACACCTCGTTCGAGCTGATCGGCACCCGCAGCGGCACCGGGCGGATGTACGCCTCCGGCAGCGCCACGCTGGGCGGGCCGTTCGCCGGTGTGGACACTTTCCTGGGGCTGCAGATCGCCGCGCAGGAGATCGCCGACGATCTGGCCGCGGTCGGGTTCTGCCGCAGGATGGGTCCGCTGCGCTCGACGCGGCAATGGTGGCTGTGGGTTACGAACGAGAAGATCTGAGCACATGCTTCCTACCTTGAACGGGCGAATCCAGACCCGTCTTCTCGCGCTGAGCGTGATCGGCTTCGTCGTCGCGCTGATCATCACCCCGTTTCTGCCGACCGGCTCGTCGAGCATCGGTCAGGCGTACCGGGTGACGTTGTCGGTCCTGCTGGCTACCGTTCTGGTCGGTGTGCTCTGGGAATTGCTCTACCATTTCCTGCAGCAGTTCCGCTGGGAGAAGGACTGGCCGACTCTGTTCGGTCTGGTCACCCTCGTCAACGAGGGGGCGCTGATGTGGGTCCTCGTGCGCCACACCACGGTGGTGCTGCCCGAACATCTACGTCCCTCGCCCGCGGCGTTCGGCATTCAATTCGTTCTCACGTGGATCGTCTTCTGGCTCATCGTGAACGGGCCGATGCGGGTGGTGTTCCACCGGTGGCGGTTCCAGGGCGGCCGGTTCCTGTGAGCGCGCAGATCGAGGTGCTGCCCGGCGCCCATCTGGTGGCGAGTGCGAGCGGCGTGGTCGTGGTCGTCGCGCACCGGGGCGACAGCGCCGTGACGGCGGAGACGATGGCGGCCCGGACGATGACGGCGCTGCTGGACATCGTGCGTGAAGCTGTCGCGCGCGACCGGCGCCGCAGCGGGCGCGCGGTGGCGCGGCTGGCCACGACGTGGCTGATGAGCCTGTCCAACGGTGAGGAGGACGAGGTCGAATTCGGGGTGATCACGCCGGTGGACGACGGCCTCGCGGTGTTCCTGCACGGTGGGGTCACCGCGGTGCTCGCCGGTCCCGGCCACCCGGAGGTGCTGCGCGGCCGGGACGCCGGATTCACCGTCGACCGCATGGTGACTCCCGCCCCCGTCGGCGGCGCGGGATTGTTCGTGGACGAGGCGGGCTGGGTCGCGGAGGCCCTGCCGGGGCGCGGGATCTTCGCGCTCGGCGAGGGGACCGCCCCGGGGTCGGGTGCGGTGCGGTGGCCGGGTGCGCTGCCCGGCGCGATCGACGGCGAACCGGAGAACCGGGGCGTCACCGAGTCCATGCGGCCATCCCGATCGGCGCACGAGCCGCCAGCGGCTACATCGGCACGGGAGCCCGGCCCCGCACCCGGGCGAACGGCGGCTCCGCAGCAATTCGAAGGACGCGCAGCGGCCGAACCGCCTGTCGTCCCGGAGCCGCCCTCGGTCGCGGCGGCGCCGCGACCCCACCCTGCCACGGGGCCGCAGCTCGCGCAGCAACCGCATCGTCCCGCGACGCAGCCGGGTTCCGAGCAGGTGTCCGGAGCAGCGCCACGGCGGGCGCCGAGCCTGCGCAAAGGCGAGGAATCCAACGACACCGCAACGGAAGTCGATCTCCAGGCGGCGTCGCGGCGGGCCATGCCACGCGAAGGCAGGACACCTCCGGTCGCGCAGCCGGTACCGCCGGGTTCCGAGCAGGGTCCGGCGCGGCCCGCCCATCGCACCGATCGGGAATACGCGATCGCCAACGACGCGAATGTCGCGGAGACGATGGTGCCCTCCTCCGAGGTCGTCGCGGACGCGCTCGGCTCGACCGGCTCGAACCCGCTGGGACACCGGGTGATCGTGCACGGCTTCCAGTGCGCCCGGCATCATCACAACGATCCGCGAGTGTCGTTCTGCGCGGTGTGCGGCATCCGGATGGATCAGCTCACCTGCGTGCTCAGCGAAGGGGTGCGCCCGCCGCTGGGGGTGCTGCTACTCGACGACGGCACGTCGTTCGTGCTGGACAACGACTGCGTTCTCGGTCGCGAGCCGGAGTATTCGGAGGCGGTCGCGCGTGGCGCGCGTCCGATACGGCTGGAGGACAGCTCCGGCGGGATGTCGCGAGCACACGCGGAGATCCGCCTCGTCGACTGGGACGTCACGGTCGTGGACGGCGGTTCCACCAACGGCACCCACATTCGTCATCCCGGACGTCAGGATTGGGTCCGGGCGGCCCCTGGCCTGCCGATAACCCTCGCCCCGGGCGCCCAGATCCAACTGGGCGGACGCGTCCTGACCTTCGACTCCCAGCACGGCCAGCTGTAACCGCGGGCCGCAGCACCGATCGGCGCGGTCCGCGGCGGCGGCTGTGGTCAGGCGTGACGGAAGCGGATGATGCCCGACCAAGGGTTGCGCATGGGTTTGCGGGGGTCGGGCTGGGGGAGGTAGGTGAACGGGCGCAGGTACCAAGGTGCACGGCGGAACTTGCGGGCGTACACCAGCAGGTTCTCCAGCTCGACCGGCTGCCAGCCGAGATCTTCGAAGAAGCGGACGCCGTTGGGCGGCTCGAACTTCATCGGCGCGTTGGCGAAGGTGTCCCCGGAACGCATCTTCTTCATGCCCAGGCTCAGGTCGAGCAGCCACCAGGCGATTTCCGGACGGGTCAGGGCGTCCGCCAGCTCGGTGACCGTAGCCGGATCGAGGTACATCAGCAGCCCCTCGGTGAGCACCAGGGCCTTCGACGCGGGGGCGGTGACCGGGCCGATCGCGCCGAGTGCCTCGTCGAGGAACTTCCCGCGGGCCTCGGGGTCGGCCAGATCGACCGCTCGGCGCAGGAGCACGCAGTGCGGCGTCTCACCGGCGAGCGCGTCGTCTTTCTCGGCGACGATCCCGGGCAGGTCCGCCTCGATCCAGAGCAGCTCGGCCGGGAGCTCGAGCCGATAGGGCCGGGTGTCCAGGCCGGCGGCGAGGTTGAGCACGCGGTCGCAACCCTCGGCGATCGCTTTCGCGACGAGGTCGTCGATCAGCTTGGTCCTGGTGACGATCGGCCACCCGTCCCGCATCATGCGGGGTGCGCTGTCGGCGATGGCATGGCCGCGTTCTCCGGCCAGCCGGTCGGCGAGCGGATCGCGGAACAGCGCGTCCCGGCGCGTCGTCTCGCGCGCACGGTAGGCCGCGACCCAGCGCGCGGTGTCGGACACGTCGGACGGTACGTCCCCTCGGGTCATGACAGCCAGTCTGTCATATCGATCCGGCGATCCTCCGCACCCGGCGTCCCGCCCAGGAGAGCGCTCAACCGGGGTGGAAAGCGTCGGAGCCGACCTCGGCCGGGTCGAGCAGATGGGTGAGGAACAGCCGGGTGGTCGGCGTCGGGGTGCGAGTGGTGATGGCATGCCACGGACGGTCCAGCGGAGTGCCCTCGACCGGCAGCACGCGCAGTACACCGTTCTCCAGATCATGGGAGATGGCATCGCTGTGGATCAGCGTGACGCCCAGGCCTTCTCGCGCGGCGGCCAGGACGGCGCCGTGCGAACCGAGGGTCAGCGTGGCCGGTTCGATCCGGAGCTGGTCGAGCAGGCCGAGGGTGGCCTCGCGGGTGCCGGAGCCGCGCCCGCGCAGCAGCCAGGTGGCGTGCAGCGGATCGAATTCCGGCAGGCCGACCACGACCAGGCTGCTCGGCCGCCGGGCGCGCACCACCAGCCCGGTGTCGCGCGGTGGGCGGCCCGCGATGACGAGATCCGTTTCGTGATGCTGCAATTCGAGGAACAGCGCGTCGCGTGGATGCACCGACAGGCTCAGTTCGATGTCGGGGAACCGGCGTCGGAACGACGCGAGCGGCCGCAGCAGAACGTATTCACCCGCGGTGGCGACCACGCCGATCCGCAGGCGCCCGGTCTCGGCGCGGCGCACCGCGGCCTGCGCCTCCTTCATCAGGCCGAGGATGCCGCGGCAGTATTCGGCGTAGACGCGGCCTGCCTCGGTGAGCGTGATGCCGCGCCCGGACTTCGCGATCAGCTTGGCCCCCAGCTGTTTCTCGATATGCGCGACGGCCGCGGAGACGGCTGCTTCGGTGATGTGCAGTTGCGCGGCGGCGCGGCGAATGCCGCCGTGGCGGGCGACGGCCAGGAAGGTTTCCATCCGTGCCGCGCTCACCATACCCATCGAACGACGGTAACAAACTCGAAGAAAAGGTTGAGTATCGCGAGAAACAATCAAATTGTTTGTCGGTATCCGGCCCGTCATCCTGGAAATCCCAAGGCACGCCCGTTCGCCCGGGTGCGGGTGTCCCGCAGTGGCACAGCAGGAGGAACGATGGCCGAAGAAATCGAACGCGACCGCTGGGATCCGGGTGTCCAAACCTACGCGTCGATGGGGTATTACGCGCCCGACTACCAGCCGACGGAGACCGACGTGCTCGCCGTGTTCCGGGTGACCCCGCAGCCCGGGGTCGATCCGATCGAGGCGGCCGCCGCGGTGGCGGGTGAATCCTCCACGGCCACTTGGACGGTGGTGTGGACCGACCGGCTCACCGCGCACTCGCGCTATCAGGCGAAGTGCTACCGCATCGACGAGGTCCCCGGGCGGCCGGGCGAGTACTTCGCCTACATCGCCTACGATCTCGACCTGTTCGAGGAGGGATCGATCACCAATCTGACCTCGTCGATCATCGGCAACGTGTTCGGTTTCAAGCCGCTGCTGGCGCTGCGGCTGGAAGACATGCGCATTCCGGTGGCATACGTGAAGACGTTCCAGGGGCCGCCGCACGGCACGGTGATGGAACGCGAATATCTCAACAAATACGGTAGGCCCCTGCTCGGTGCGACGGTGAAACCGAAACTCGGGCTATCGGCGCGCAATTACGGCCGGGTGATCTACGAGGCGTGCAAAGGCGGCCTGGATTTCACCAAGGACGACGAGAACATCAACTCCCAGCCGTTCATGCGCTGGCGCGACCGATACCTGTTCGCGATGGAGGGCGTCAACCGCGCGATGGCCGAGACCGGCGAGATCAAAGGCCACTACCTCAATGTGACCGCGGCGTCGATGGAGCAGATGTACGAGCGCGCGGAGTTCGCCAAGGAACTCGGCAGCGTCGTCATCATGATGGACCTCACCGTCGGATTCACCGCGATGCAGTCGATGTCGCACTGGGCGCGCCGCAACGGGGTGCTGCTGCACCTGCATCGCGCCGGGCATTCCACCTACACCCGGCAGAAGACGCACGGTGTCAGCTTCCGGGTGCTGGCCAAGTGGTGCAGGCTGATCGGCGTCGATCATCTGCACGCGGGCACCGTGGTAGGCAAGCTGGAAGGCGATCCCGCGACGACCAAAGGGTTCTACGACACTCTGCGGGAGAACCACATTCGGACCGAACCGGCCAATGGGATCTTCTTCGACCAGTACTGGGCGAGCCTGCCCGGCGTGATGCCGGTGGCCTCCGGCGGTATCCATGCCGGGCAGATGCATCAGTTGCTCGACCTGTTCGGCGACGACGTGGTGTTGCAGTTCGGCGGTGGCACGATCGGGCATCCGCTCGGTATCGCCGCGGGCGCGGAGGCGAACCGGGTCGCGCTGGAGGCGGTCGTCCAAGCCCGCAACGAGGGCCGTGACCTGCTGAAGGAGGGGCCCGAGGTGTTGCGCAAGGCGGCCGAGATCTGCCGCCCGCTCGATGTCGCCCTCGCTACCTGGGGTGATGTCACCTTCGATTACACCTCCACCGACGCGCCGGACGCCGTGCCGACGGCCAGCCGCTGACCATCCCGGAAGGACAAACCGATGTATCTACGGCACGGAACGTTCTGCTACCTGCCGCCGCTGACCGATGAGCAGATCGCCGCCCAGGTGCGCTACGCGCTGCTCAACAGCTGGCCGGTATCCATCGAATACACCGACGATCCGCATCCACGCAACGCCTACTGGGAGATGTGGGGACTGCCGCTGTTCGACCTGGACGAGCCCGACGGTGTCTTGGCCGAGATCAACGCCTGCCGAGCCACTTTCCCGCGGCATTACGTGCGGGTGCTGGCCTACGACGCCCGCTACACCAGGCAGACGACAGCACTGAGTTTCCTGGTGCAGCGGCCGCCCGACGAGCCCGGCTTCGTGCTGACCCGCACCGAGGGACCGGACCGCAGGCAGACCTACGGCCTGCACTCGTATGCCACGACCGTCCGCCCGGGAGACCGGTATGGCGGCTGAGCCCAACGGCTCGGGATTCCGTCTGCACCGGCCGGGGACCGACCTCCCCGGCGCGGTGCGGACGGCGCCCGCCGAAACGGAGGCGCCGGAGATCCTGGGCGAGGACGCGGTGCTGGATCTGGCGGCCGACATCGCAGGCCACGACGTCGAGGAGACGCTGCGCAGACTGGACGCGGAACTGATCGGCCTGGCCCCGGTGAAGCGGCGGGTGCGCGAGATCGCGGCGCTGCTGCTGATCGACCGCGCGCGGCAGCGATTCGGGCTGACTTCGTCGCGGCCGACCATGCACATGAGCTTCACCGGCGGACCGGGCACGGGCAAGACGACGGTGGCATTGCGGATGGCGCAGATGCTGCACGCGCTCGGCTACATCCGCAAACCCAAGGTGCACACCGTCACTCGTGACGACCTGGTGGGCCAGTTCATCGGGCACACGGCCCCCAAGACGAAGGAGGCGCTGGCCAAGGCGGCGGGCGGCGTGCTGTTCATCGATGAGGCCTACTACCTGTTCCGGCCGGAGAACGAACGCGACTACGGGCAGGAGGTGATCGAGATCCTGTTGCAGGAGATGGAGAACGAGCGCGCCAGCCTGGTGGTGATCTTCGCGGGATACCCGGACCGGATGGACCGCTTCTTCTCCGCCAACCCCGGTCTGTCCTCGCGGGTGGCCCACCACTTGGAGTTCGCCGACTACACCCATGCCGAGCTGCTGGACATCGCCGGACTCATGGTGGCCGCCGAGAACTTCCATTTCGACGACGCGGCGCGCAGCGCGTTCGGGGAGTACCTGGAACGCCGGATGGCCCGTCCGCGCTTCTCCAACGCGCGCAGCGTCCGCAACGCGCTGGACCGCTGCCGGTTGCGGCAGGCCAAGCGGCTCGTCGAGCTGCGCAGACCACTGACCAAGACCGATTTGATCACGCTCACCGATCAGGATGTGTACGGCAGCAGCGTGTTCACCGACCCCGGGCCCGCCGCACGAGCCCCCCGGTGACGAGATCGAGGCGCTATGCCAGAAGGACTGAAGACCCTCACCCGCTACACCATCGAGCAGGAGCATCGGCATCCCGGCTCGTCCGGTGAGTTCTCCGCCCTGGTGAACGTGATCGCGACCGCGACGAAGATCGTCGCCAATCAGGTCACCCGCGGCGCGATCGTCGGATCACTCGGCCCCTCGGGGCCGGACAATCCCCCGCTGACGGTGCACCGCGAACCGGACGCGATCGCCAACGACATCATGGTCGCCGAAACCCAGTGGACCGGCCATCTTTCGGCGTTGCTCTCCGAACAGATCAGCGAGATCCATCCGGTGCCCGCCACGCATCGGCGCGGGAAATACCTGCTCGCGTTCGATCCCTTGGACGGTTCGTCGAACATCGACGTGAACCTTCCGGTGGGCACGATCTTCAGCGTGCTGCGCGCGCCCGTGCGGGACACGGGGTCGCAGGACGGTCCGGCCGCGGAGGACTTCCTGCAGTCCGGTGTCGAGCAGGTGTGCGCGGGGTTCACGCTGTACGGGCCCGCGACCATGCTGGTGCTGACCACCGGCAGCGGCGTGGACGGGTTCACCCTGGATCGGGAGATCGGCGCGTTCGTGCTGACCCACCCGCGGATGCGCATTCCCGAGGACACGTCCGGTTTCGCGATCAACGCGGCCAACGAGCGCTTCTGGGAGCGACCCGTGCGCCGCTACGTGCACGAGTGCCTGGACGGTGTGGACGGGCCACGCGAGCGGGATTTCAACATGCGCTGGGTGGCATCGCTGGTCGCCGACACCTTCCACATCCTCACGCGGGGCGGGGTGTACCTGTATCCGCGCGACACCCGCCCGCCCGCGCGTCCGGGGCGGGTGGCATTGCTCTACGGCGCGAACCCGATCGCGTTCATCGTCGAACAGGCCGGCGGCGCGGCGACCACCGGCAGCGAGCGGGTGCTGGAAGTGCTGCCCGGGGATGTCCACCAGCGGGTACCGCTGATCTTCGGCTCCCGCAACGAAGTGGAGCGCATCGAGCGGTATCACCGTGAACCCGACGAGGGGCCCAGCTTCGACAGTTCGCTGTTCGGCAGGCGGTCGCTGTTTCGTCCGGCCCAGCGCTGAAGAGGAGAACCATGTCGGTCAAGCACCCGGTCGTCGCGATCACCGGATCCTCCGGGGCGGGGACCTCCAGCGTGACCCGGACCTTCCAGGAGATCTTCCGCCGCGAGGGGATCACCGCGGCCGTTGTCGAGGGCGACGCGTTCCACCGCTACGACCGCAACGAGATGAAATTGGCCATGGCCGAGGCCGAGCAGACCCGCAATCTGCGGTTCTCGCATTTCGGTGAGGAAGCCAACCTGCTGAAAGAACTGGAGACGCTGTTTCGTGACTACGGCGAGACCGGCGTCGGGACCGTGCGCCGATACCTGCACGACGAGACCGAGGCCAAGCCCTACGGCCAGTCACCGGGAACCTTCACGCCGTGGGAGGAATTGACGCCGGGCAGCGATCTGCTGTTCTACGAGGGCCTGCACGGCGCGGCGGTCACCTCCACGGTCGATGTGGCCCGGTACACCGATCTGCTGGTCGGCGTCGTGCCGATCATCAATCTGGAGTGGATTCAGAAGGTGATCCGGGACAAGACCGAGCGCGGCTACTCCAGCGAGGCCGTGATCGACACGATCCTGCGGCGGATGCCGGACTACGTCACCTACATCTGCCCGCAATTCTCCCGCACCTACGTCAACTTCCAGCGCGTGCCGACGGTGGACACGTCGAATCCGTTCATCGCGCGCACCATTCCGACGGCGGACGAGAGTTTCGTGGTGATCCGGTTCGCCGACCCGAAGGTGATCGACTTCCCTTATCTGCTGTCGATGCTGCACGACTCGTTCATGTCGCGGTCGAACTGCATCGTTGTCCCCGGCGGCAAGATGGAGCTGGCCATGCAGCTGATCTTCACGCCGCTGATCCTGCGGTTGATGGACAAGCGGCCGAAACGGGCGTACTGAGGGATGGTGCGGCCGCGGCCCGCCGTCGGCGTCAGTCGGGGAGGAGCGGGACCGAGAGGCCCTCGCCCCGGTGCAGGAGGGTCGCGCGAGTGACGGCGGCGGAGCCGAAGCGCTTGCGCAAGTCGTCGAGGGTCGCGTCGAGGGTGCCGGTGGCGCGGGCCTCGAAGGGCAGCGAGAGCTGGACGGTGTCGGCGTCGTCGAGATTGGTCAGTGCCAGGCCGATCAGGGTGAGGCCGCGCTCCTGGATGAGCGGCATCGCGCCGGTGAGCAGAGCGCGGGCCGCGCACAGGATCGTCTCGGTGTGGTCGGTGGCCTGGGTGAGGGTGTGGGAGCGGGTGGCCCGGGCGAAATCGTCGAAACGCAGCCGCAGCACCACCGTTCGGCACACCCGGTCGGCGGCGCGCAGCCGCCTGCCCAGCCGGTCGGTGAGCCCGTGCAGGTAGGCCTCGATCTCGTCGGGTGGACGGCGCTTGCGCCCGAGGGCGCGCTGGGCGCCGATCGAACGCCGCCGCCTGCCGGTCTCGACGCGACGCGGATCCCGCGCCCAGGACAGGGCATAGAGGTGGCGGGCGGCGGCGGGACCGAGTATCGCCCGCAGCGGGCGCTCGCCGTGTTCGGCCAGCTGACCCACGCGGGTGATGCCGTGCTCGTGCAACGTGCGCGCGGTGACGTCGCCGACACCCCAGAGTCTCTCCACCGGCAGCGGATGCAGGAACTCCAGTTCGCCGTCCGGTGGGACCAGCCGCAATCCGTCGGGCTTGGCGACGGCGCTGGCCACCTTGGCGAGGAACTTGGTGCGGGCGATGCCCACCGAGATGGGCAAGCCGACCAGGTCGCGGACTTGCGCGCGCAGCCGCGTCGCGATGGCGACCGGCTCGCCCGCGATCCGGCGCAGGCCGCCGACGTCGAGAAAGGCCTCGTCGATGGAGATGCCCTCCACCACGGGCGTGGTGTCGCGAAAGATCTCGAAGACGGCCTTGCTCGCCTCGGCGTAGGCCGACATCCGCGGCGGCACCACGATCGCGTGCGGGCACAACCGGCGCGCCTGCCCGCCGTTCATCGGGGTGCGCACCCCGAACGCCTTCGCCTCATAGCTCGCCGCCAGGACCACGCCGCCGCCGACGATCACCGGCTTGCCGCGCAGCCGCGGGTCGTCCCGCTGCTCGACCGAGGCGTAGAACGAGTCGAGGTCGGCATGCAGGATCGATGCCTCCGGCCGCGCGAGTATCCGGGGTCTGCGGGGGACGGACGCATCGGACACGAACATATGTTCGCATAAGCGTCCGTCTGGCGTGTCGAACTCCCCGGGCTGTTCGGAATAGCCGCCGAGACGCCCGCGAGCCGGCGTCAGAGGTCGGGGCGAAGGCCTACCAGTACTGATGCCGCTTTCCGTCGGTGTCGGCGATGAAGATGACCGCATCGGCGCCGTCCAAGTCCGGCGGGGTCAGCGGAATATGGCCGGGCACGAAAGGTGCGCTCGTGCTGATCGACGGAGCGAGCGCGGCGCGCAGGGCCTGGGCCGGGAACAGGGCACGGCGGGAGGTCGCCTCGGCCAATACGCGCTGGAGGGTGCCCGGCTCACTGTCGGGACTGGCGTCGGTTGCCACGAACACGTAGCGCTCGCCGAGGGTGAGTTCGGCGAGCGCGCCGGCGCTGCCCCAGTTCGCCTCGTCCCGGCCGATCGGCGTGTGGGACTGCACGCGCTGCAAGTGCGCGTTGTGCGCGAATACCAGGCTCGGTCCGCGTCGCTGCTCCTGCGCGACGATCGCGAGCAGGTTCTCGGCCATCATCTCGGCGCGCACGCTGAGCAGGGTCGCGATGCGATCGGGTGCGGAACCGGCCATGGCCGCGTGATAGCGCAGCAGGCCTTGGGCGGTGCGCGCGTGCGCGACGGCGTGGTCGTAGCCGGTCGGGTCGGCGCGACGCAGGCCGGGTGCCGCGCGGTGCAGCGCGCAGGCGAGATCGTCCGCGACGACGCGCAGGGCACGAGCGCGGTCCGAGTCTCCGATGGACGCAGCCGGGTCGTACATGGCCGCCTGGTTCGTCCAGTCCGCGTCCTCGCCGAGCAGTGCGTCGAGGTCGCGGATCGACCCGGGCCGCAGCGCCGCGGGCAGATAGTCGGTGACCGAGAACAGTGCACGTCGCGGACTCGGCGCGCCGGAGTGCTCCACCGGAGCGTCGAAGCCGTGGAAGCGAACCCGGTCCGACGGCGCGCGGGTGGCGTTGTGTGTGCGGAGCCATTCGACGAGTTCGCAGTTGCCCGGCACCGCGCCGAACCCGTGGCTGAACCCGGTCGCGAGCACCGTGTCGATGTCCGCGGTTGCCCCCGCCACGTAGTCGTCGACAACCGACGCGGCGAAGACATCGGTCTCCAGCACGATCGACCGGTACCCCCGTTCGACCAGGTGACAGAGGATCTCGTTGCGTAACAACGGGAACGCCTCGACCCCGTGCGTCGGCTCACCGAGGGCCAGCAGGGCCGTCGGCTCGGTCCGCGCCTCGAGCAGTTCGTCGAGGGCACGGCCCAGGCTTGCCGGGTCGTCGAGTTGGCGGCCGACGGCATGCAGTGCTGCGGCAGTGGACATGAGCACCCCTTTCCAGAAGGAACTGCCCTCGACAGTATCGTTGAACATTCGGATGAAACTTTCGCGACTGATCCCTGGTATTCAGGAATCGAAGCCTCAATCGGAGGTGTGAGCTGCGGCCGATCGACCTCGCCCGGGAACACGGTTTGTCCGCACAGGCGATCCGCAACTACGACGACGCGGGCATCCTTCCGCCAGCGGAGCGCAGTGAGGCCGGGTATCGGCGCTATACGGCCCTGCACGCGCAGGCGCTGCGCGCCTTTCTCGCATTGCGCGCAGGCCACGGGCACCGGCAGGCGACGGACATCATGCGCGCGACCAACCGCGGTGACTTCGAGTCCGCCTACCGGCTCATCGACGCCGCGCACGTCGCGCTGCTCACCGAACGCGACACCCGCAGCGAGGTCGCGACGGCCTTGGGCGGCCTGGCCCGCACGATGCCTACCGCTGTCCACGGCCGACCGCTGACCGTCGGTGAACTCGCGCGCCGGCTCGGCGTGCACGCGGCGACACTGCGCATGTGGGAGTCCCATGGCATTCTGCGCCCCGACCGGGACCGGGCGACGGGTTACCGCCACTACGGACCGGACTGCGTACGCGACGCCGAGATCGCACGACAGCTGCGCCGGGGCGGCTACCGACTGTCCCAGGTCGCGCGGTTCGTCGAGTCGCTGCGCGCGGCGGGCGGGGCGGACGCGTTGAGCGCCTTCCTCGACTCCTGGCAAGACCGGTTGACCACGCGCAGCCGCAACCTTCTCACCGGCGCGGCCCAGCTCGATACGTACCTCGCCATGCTCGATCGGACGCCGCGCGACACGGCGTGAGGGCACGGCCCCAGGCGTGCGAGGCATCCCGCAGCCCTGGTCGGCGCGGAAGGATCTACTGGTTGCCTCCGTAGTAACCGGCCGTAACCGGTACCCTGTTCCCACGACGGGGTACAGCTCGGATGAGGGAGTCGGTACGGTGCGTGGATTCGGGGATCTGGAGGCGGTGATCATGGACCGCATCTGGGATCAGGACGCAGAGGACACAACGGTGCGCGAGATCTTCGACGACCTGTCGGCTCAGCGCGACATCGCCTATACGACGGTGATGTCGACCATGGACAACCTGCATCGCAAGGGCTGGCTGGCACGCGAACGCGCCGGTAAGGCCTACCGATATTGGCCGACGCTCACCCGGGAGGAGCACAGCGCCCGGCTCATGCTCGAAGCGCTGGGGTCCGGCGGACGCTCCGATCTGGTGCTCAGTCATTTCGTCGATCGGATCAGCGCCGAGGAGTCGGCCGGGCTGCGTGCCGCGCTGCGCAGACTCGCGGCGCGCAAGTCACCAGAAGTCCCGTGAACCTGGCCATCGCGCTGACGCTGTACGGCAGCGTCGTGGCGAGTTTCGGTCCGCCCGTGCTGCGCAGTCTGACCCATCGCGGCATCGCGCCGCGGCTGGGCGTGATCGCCTGGGTCGTCGCGATCGTCGGCGCCCTGAGCGCCTGGGGGATCGCCGCGACGGTGGTGACCATCGAGTTCGCCACCTACTGGGGACATCCGAAGGACGCGCTGCGCTCCTGCGTGTCGTTCCTGTGGACGCCCATGCATGTGCACGGCGCCGCGGCCACCCGGGCGGCGACATTCGCCGTGGCGGCGCTGGTGGCCACCGGCACGGTGGCGCTCATCGCGCGCGCGGTGGGTGTCGTGGTGGACATGCGCAGGCGCACCAGCGTCCACGCCAGGGCCGTCCGCCTGGTCGGCAGGCCGGTGCCGGGTATCGGTGCGGTCGTGCTCGATTCGCCGGAGCGGCAGGTGTATTGCGTGCCTGGACGGCCCGACACCATCGTGGTCACCACCGCCGCGCTGGACGTGCTGGACGACGACCAGCTGGCCGCGGTGCTCGCGCACGAGCGCGCGCACCTGTCCGGCAGGCACGCGGCGTTGTCGGCGGTGCTGCGCGCGGTGGCCACCACGCTGCCGGGACTGCGCTTGTTCACCGTCGGTGCGGCGGAGATCGCCCGGCTGCTGGAGATGTGCGCCGACGACAAGGCCGCCGACGAGCACGGTTCGCTGCCGCTGCTGGGGGGGCTGCTGGCGATCGTCGGCGTCGTCGAGCCCGCGCCCCCGGGTGCGCTGGCCGCGGCGGGCACGGCGGTACTGGCCCGCGCCGAGCGGCTGGCCGACCCGGTCGGCGCGATCCGGCGAGCGACCACCCGCACCGCCCTGCTCGGCGTGATCGCGATGACGGTGACCGGGTCGGCGCTGGCGGCCGCGACGGTGGCCGGTGTCGGCGCGCTGCTGACCTGAGTGGGAGAAGGAGCACGCGTGCGGGCCACCTGGGATCAGGTCTTCGCCTGGCGGCTGGATCGTCAGTATGTCCGGTCCCGTGCGGACGAGGGCGCGGTAGCCATCGCCGGGCGTTTGTGCGGTGTGCAGGCCCAGGTCGCCTCCGCGGCGGAACTGGCGGTCGGGCTGCGCAGCACGAAACCGGAACCGAGCGGGCTGGTTCGCGCGCTCGGGGACGGCGCGCTGATGAAGACCTGGGCGATGCGCGGCACCCTGCACGCGCTCACTCCTGATCTGGCCGCCGCCTGCCTTGCGCTCATCGGCTCGGCACGCACCTGGGAGAAGCCCGCCTGGCAGAAGAACTTCGGCGCCTCGCCCGCGGAGGTGGCGGCGCTGGCCGAGGCGGTCGCCGAGGTGCTCGACGGCGCGGTGCTGACCCGCGAGGAACTGGTCGAGGCGCTGGTGTCCGAGCCGGGCTTCCACCGGCTCGGCGAGGAATTGCGCTCCGGCTGGGGCGCGCTGCTCAAACCCCTGGCCTGGCAAGGGGTGCTCTGCCACGGTCCGTCGCGGGGCGCCAAGGTGACCTTCGCCCGTCCCGCCCAGCTGGTGCGCGACTGGCCCGGCCTGCCCGAGCCGGATGCCGCGGCGCCCGCGGCGATCCTGGGTTATCTCGGCGCCTACGGCCCGGCGACGCCGGAGACCTTCGACGCCTGGCTCAGCCGCAACAGTCTGCGCAAATCCACGGTGCGGCGCTGGTTCGCCGAGTTGGGTGACCTGCTCACCGAAGTCGACGTGGAGGGCCGCCGCGGCTTCCTCCCGACCGATCAGGTCGACGCGCTGGCCGCCGCCGCGCCGAGCGCGACGGTGCACCTGCTCGGCGCCTTCGACCAGTACGTGCTGGGACCGGGCACCGGTGACACCGTCGCGCTGCCCGCCGCCCATCGTGCGAAGGTGAGCCGGACCGCGGGCTGGATCTCACCGATCGTCGTGGTGGGCGGACGTATCGCGGGCACTTGGGAACTCACCGAGGACGCCGTCGAGATCACCATGTTCGACGATGCGCCGTTGCCGAAGCGGGGGCTGGACGCCGCTGTCGCGCACGTGGCGCTGACCGCAGGGCGCGAAAGCCTTACGGTGCGGGCCGGGTAGCGATGCAGCGGGGGCCACATAGATCTTCGTCGCGCCCCAGTTGATGCCGGACCGGCTGAGCGACGTGGACCGTGGCGGCGAACGCGTGAGCTGTCCGGTCCGCCGGTCCGCGGCGGGGATTCCTGGCTGGAGCAGCACTCGTCGCCGATGGCCGTGGTGCGGCCGCTGCTCATCACCGCGGAATTCCTGCCGCTCGCGGACCGCCGATTCCAGCGCCTCAGCCGCTGAGCCGTCGCCTCACGTAGACCCGGCGGATCAGGCGACGGCCGACTCGGTGGCCGATTCCGGCTGCACGGCGGCGGGTTTCGGCATGCGGGCGGCTACGCCGACCACACCGGCGAGGACCGCGACCGCGGCCGTCACGTACCACCCGCGCCGGAACGCCTCCAGTGTCGCTTCCGGATCGGCGGGTGAGCCGAGCACCGCGACCAGCACCGCGACCCCGACCGCGAGACCGATCTGGCGCGCCATGCTCAACACGGCCGACCCGGTGGCGAACCGCTGTGGCGGCAGTCCGCTGGTGCCGGCCGCGAAGGCGGTCGGCAGGGTCAGGCCGACACCGACGCCGCTGACCACCATGCCGCCGAGCAAGCCGCCGACGTAGTCCGGCGTCAAGGTGATCGCCCGCGCCCACCACAGCATGCCCGCGCCGAAGATGATCCCGCCCGCCGCGATGACCGGCCCGGCGCCGATCCGCCCGATCAGCCGCCCCGCCAGGATCGCGATCACCGGCACCATCAGCGGGCCGGGCGCGACGGCCAGACCGGTGCGTATCGCCGACCAGCCCCACACGTTCTGCGCCCACAGCACCACCGACAGCAGCATCGCGCCGAAGGCGACGTTGAAGAAGACGGCGTTGCCGGTCATCCAGGCGAAGTTGGGCGCGCGCAGCAGTGCCGGATCCACCACCGGGCTGTGGTGCCGGGCCGAGGAGACCACGAACGCCACCGTCAACAGCGCCGCCACGGCGAACGCGGCCAGCACGCCCGCCGACGACCACCCCCAGTCCGTACCCTTCACCAGTCCGAGCACCAGCCCGGCGATCGCGCCGACCAACAGCGCCGCGCCGAACAGGTCGGGCATCCGCCCGCCGTCGCCTTCGGGATCGGGCAGCATCCGCACGCCGAGGACCACCGCGATCAAGCCGAACGGCACGTTGACCAGAAACACCCAGCGCCAGCCGAATTCGACGAGCAGCCCGCCCAGTACCGGGCCGAGCGCCGCGCCGAGGCCGCCGAAGGCGACCCACAGCCGCACCGCCGCGGCGCGGCGCTGCGGCGGCGCGGCCGCGAGCACCAAGCCGAGCGAGGCGGGCGTCAGCAGCGCCCCGCCGACGGCCTGCAGGACGCGGAACCCCACCAGCGACCCGACGTCCCAGGCGGTCGCGCACAGTGCCGACCCGGCGACGAATATCACCAACCCCAGCAGGAAGGTGGTTCGAATGCTGCGGCGGTCGCCGAGTCGTCCTGCCGGGACCAGCAGTGCGGCGAACACGATCGCATAGGCGTTGAGCACCCAGGACAGCCCGGAGATCCGCGCTCCGCCGAGATCGGCGGACATGTCCGGAAGGGCGACGTTGACGATGAACAGATCCAGGCTCGACAGCAGTACGCCGATCGAGACGACGGCGAGCACGGCCCGGAAGTCGGCGGCGGCCCGGTTCGGCGTCGCGGCAGGGGACGGCATGATCTTCTCCGTTTCAGCCGAGCACGCGGCGGGTCTGGCGGGCAGAGGCGAGCAGCAGGCCGCTCCGGTCCCAGATCGAGGTGTCGTCTACCGACCAACCGCCGCCGGTAGAGGCGTTCACCGTGCGAACCAGCACCGGCAGGCCACCGGTGGGCGCGTCGTGCACGTGCATCGACAGCGCCACCGTGGGGATCGCGACGGGCGCGCGCAGCATGGGAAAAATGGCGGGCGGCAGAGCGTCGGCGAGGATCGCGAGGGCCGCCGCGTCCGCGGGCAGATCGGGGCGGAGTGCGATCCAGGCGCACATCATCGGTTCGTCCGCGCCGGTGAGCGGCAGCGGTCCCGCCGCGGGACGGATATCGAAGTGGGCGCCCGCGGGCACGAGTTCGGGCGGGAGGGCGAACCGCGCGCAGGAATCGACATCGGGCACCCGCGGTGCCGGTGCGCCCGTGTACTTCGCGATGCCCGATTCCACGGTGCGACCGAGCGTGACGGACGCCGCCGCGACCGGGTTGCCATCCTGCTCGGCGTGCACGTCCAGCACTACGGTGCTGCGACCGACCGTGTGCTCGGCCGCGCGAAAGGTCAGTACATCCTCGGTGGGGCGGCCCAGGAACCGCAGGTCCACGGCCCGCACCGGCAAAGGTTCGGCAGCCGCCGCGCGAGCCACCTCGATGAGCAGAGCCGCGATCACGCCGCCGTGCGGTCCGGTCCATCCCCGCCAGGACCGGTCGACCCGCGCCTGCCACCGGCCCGCGCCGGTGTCGGTGAGCGCGAACTCCCCGGCGAGCGTCCGCGTAGTGAGTTGCTTCATGCAACGCACATTAGGATAGTGAGTTCTGTCAAGCAACTGACTATGCTGACGGATATGCGCAGGACGAGCTTCGAGGACATGAACTGCTCGCTGGCCCAGTGCCTCGAGGTGGTGGGGGAATGGTGGACGCTGCTGATCGTGCGCGACGCCCTGTTCGGCGTGACGCGCTTCGACGACTTCCACGCCCGGCTCGGCATCGCCCGCAATGTCCTCACCCAGCGTCTCGAGCATCTGATGGAGCACGGCGTGCTGACCAGAGAGCCCTATCAGGACAATCCGGTTCGCTACGACTACCGGCTCACCACGAAAGGCCGCTCGCTGTGGCTGGTCGTCACCGCGATGCGGCAGTGGGGTGACGAATGGGCCGCGCCGGACGGCCCGCCGGTGCAGACGACGCACGTCCCGTGCGGGAACGTCGCGACTGTCGAGCCGGTGTGCTCGGAGTGCGGTGAGCGCATCGCGCCGCGCGACCTGCGTCCCGTTCTCGGCCCGGGCGCCAAGGACGCTTCTCTCATTCCCGGGTGAGGCGGGCGCTGCCCATTCCGCGTTCGCCGTCGCGCGGCGATAGGCTGCGGCGGTGGCGGACGGGCGAGTGCGGCAGTTGATCGACACGGTGGCATGGGTGCGCATCGAGGACGGACGGATCCTGTGTGCCAGACCGCGCGGCAAGGACGTCTTCTACATCCCGGGCGGCAAGCGCGAAGGCGCCGAGACCGATCTGCAGACGCTGCTGCGCGAGATCGAGGAAGAACTCACCGTCGCGCTGCTGCCGGAGACCGCCGCCCACGTCGGCATCTATGAGGCGCCGCACGGTCCGGCGGACGGGGCGGTGGTGCGGATGAGTTGCTACACCGCGGAGTACCGCGGAACGCTCGCAGCGAGCAGCGAGATCGAAGAGGTCGCGTGGTTCTCCTATGCCGACCGCGCCCTCGTCCCTCCGGTCGACCAGATGCTGTTCGACGATCTGGTGCACGCGGGCCTGCTACGGTGAATCGCGGGCCGAACAGCGCTACCGTCGGCGGTATGTCGTGGTTCCGGGCACTCCTGCGTTACGCCGCCTACGCGCTGTGGGCGCTCCCGCTGGCGGTGCGGCGAATTCCGACCCGGCTGCGCGTGCCGCGGCGACTGCTCGGTGAATCCGTTCTGCCGCACAAATTCTCCGTCACCCGGTCGGTCTCGCATTCCGTGCTCAGTGGCGCGGTCGGCCTGACGGCCTGGTTTCTGGCCTTCCTGGCGATCGTCGCCGCGTTCCGCGGGGTCCTGTTTCCGGTCGTCGCGAGCGACAATCTCGAAGGATCCTGGGGCGGTCCCAGTTCGGCGGGTGCGTGGGCGGTGCACGCGGCGCTCGGTGTCGGGCTGCTGCCGGTCTGGCTGCTGGTCCTCGCCGGGCTGGGGGCGTTCCAATTGCGGCTCACCCGCGGCCTGCTCGGCCGGAACGGGCCGTGGTGGCCTGCTCCGGCCGCGGTAGTGCTGGCCGCGGGTGGCGCGCGGCTTTTCGTGGCCTGGCTGCGGCAGGTGTGAGGGTTCACAGGCGCAGCCGCCGCGCCCTCAGGTGGTGGCGTGTGCGCGTTGTGCCCGCTGGATGAGGTGTTCGACGAGGGTGAGCAGGACGTCCTTGCACGACCCTCGGTCGCGCGCGTCGCAGAGCATGACGGGGGTGGCCGAGTCGAGGTCGAGGGCGTCGCGTACTTCGTCGTTGGTGTAGCGCGGTGCGCCGTCGAAGCAGTTGACGCCCACCATGAACGGCAGACCGCGGCGCTCGAAGAAGTCCACGGACGCGAAGGAGTTGCCGAGCCTGCGGGTATCGGCCAGGACGACGGCGCCGAGCGCGCCGCGCGCCAGTTCGTCCCACAGGAACCAGAACCGGTCCTGGCCCGGTGTGCCGAACAGGTAGAGCACCAGGTCGCGGTCGATGGTGAGCCTGCCGAAGTCCAGCGCGACCGTGGTCGTGGACTTCTGCTCGACGCCCGACAGATCGTCGATTCCGGTGCTCACCTCGGTGATCAGTTCCTCGGTGCGCAGTGGCGCGACTTCGCTGATCGCCGAGACCATGGTGGTCTTGCCGACGCCGAACCCGCCGGCGACGAGGATCTTGACCGACGCGGCCAATTGCGGTGTGCCGCTCGGGTCAAAGTTTTCGGATTCCATCCAGTACCGCTCGCAATATGTTGAGGTCATCGGGTCCGGCCTCCGTCGGAACGGGAGCGCGGAAGATCAGTTGCCCGTCGCCGATCAGATCACCGACGAGGATCTTCGTCACCGCCAGCGGCAAACGCAACTGTGCGGAGACTTCTGCGACGGTCTGCGAAACCCGGCACAGGCGAAGGATATCGGCGTACTCGGGTTCGCTGCGTCGCAGTGTGGCCGCGGAGGAGTCCGCGATCACGGTGGTGAGCATATCCAGTTCGGGCCCCGCGCCGCTGGTGCGCCCGCGAGTGACCGCGTAGGGACGCACCAGAGGGCCGGCCGCCTCGTCGAACCAGGGCTCACGCGGATGGGTCATGGCAGGTCTTACTCGACATGTCCGACGAGATCTTGGCGTGCGGTCGTGGACAGATAGCTGCCGACGCGCTGGACCGTCAGATTCATCTCGTAGGCCACCATGCCGAGATTGGCCGACTCGGCGGCTTGCAGTGCCAGACAGGCGTTGTCGCCCGCGGAGGTCACGAACAGCACCGCGCGGTCGAGTTCGATGACCGCCTGGCGGACGCCGCCGCCGTCGAACCGGTTGCCCGCGCTGCGCGCCAGCCCGTAGAGCGCCGAGGACATCGCGCCGAAGTGTTCGGCGTCCTCGCGGTTCATACCGCTGGAGCGGCCGAGTAGCAGCCCGTCGGTGGACAGCACCACCGCGTGGCGCACGCCGGCCAGCCGGTCGACGAGATCGTCGAGCAGCCAATTGAGATCACCTGCGGGAGAAGCGGACACCCCTAGCCTTCCTGTTCGTCGGGGATGGTGGCGCGGCGGCCCTGCCTGGTTCCGTTCTCGATGGCGGACATCAGATCACGGGCCTGCTCGGCGGAGCGGGGAGCCTGCGCGGAGGCGGCTTGCTGCTCCTGGGCCGACTGCGCCAATTGCGGTGCGAGATTGGTCTGTCGGTGGCGCCGCGGCAACGGCGGGCGACCGTCGGAGCCCGGTTGCGTCGGAGCCTCGGTGTACGGGCGAGGGGCGTAGCGCGGGGGCGCGGCGGATTCGGCCGGCAGGGTCGCGACCGACGACGACGGGGTCTGCGCGGAATTCGCCGTCTCCGTCGCGATCGCGGGCGTGGTGATGAGCTTGCGGCGACTGCCGGGATCGGTGAGTTCCGCCGGTGTCTGCGGCATGCCCGAATCGGCCGCGATGAGGGCGGACGGAATGAGCACGATGGCCCTGATGCCGCCGTAATCGGAGTCCGACAGCCGCACCGCGATACCGTGGCGCGCCGCCAGTTGCGCGACCACGAACAATCCCAACCGGGAGTCGGCCGACAGGGCCGCCACGCCGAAATCCGGTGGATTGCGCAGTGTCTCGTTCAACCTGGCCAGGTCGGCTTCGGACATGCCCATGCCCTGGTCACCGATTTCGACCACGACACCTTTGCCGACCACGTTGCCGGTCACCTCGACACGCGACTGCGGCGGCGAGAAGGAGGTGGCGTTGTCCACCAGTTCGGCGAGCAGGTGGATGAGGTCGGCGACCACCGCGCCGAGCACGTGGACTTCGGGCAGCCGGGTCACCCGCACCCGGGCGTAGTCGAGGGTCTCACCGACGGCGCTGCGCACCAGGTCCACCAGCGGGACCGGGTTGCGCCACTGCCTGCCCGGCTTGCCGCCGCCGAGGATGGTGAGGTTCTCGGCGTTGCGCCGCTCCCGGGTCGCGAGGTGGTCGAGACGGAACAGGGTGTCGAGCAGGACCGGGTCTTCCTGTCGCTGCTCGGCTTCGTCGAGTATCTCCAGCTGCCGATGCACCACGATCTGGCTGCGGTGCGCGATGTTCAGGAACACCGCCTTCACGCCCTCGCGGGTACGAGCCTCGGCCACCGCCGCGGAGACGGCAGCGGAATGGGCGTGCTGGAACGCCTTGGCCACTTGGCCGATCTCGTCGCTGCCGTAGTCCAGGTTCGGGGACTCCGCGGCGGGATCGACGGCTTCGCCGTCGCGCAACCTGCGCATCATGTCGGGCAGCCGCTCGTCGGCCAGCGCGAGCGTTTCTCCCCGCAACCGCTTCAGCCTGCGAATGACACGGTTGGCCAAGGCGACCGCGATGACGAGCACCAGAACACCGATCACGAGCATGCCGCCACCCGTCACGGCGGATCGGGTCGCCGCCGCGGCGGCCTTGTCTTCGGCGGCCGCCTGGACATCCCGGTTGTACACCGACCAGGCGTCCAGCAACCCGCGGTTGACCTCGGCTGCCGCGCGGTGCCATTCGTCGGCGCTCAGCGGAAGCGGAGGCAGGCTCGATTGCCGTATGCCGGTGCTCGCGCTCGCCGCAGGGGGCGATGTGGTGGCGGAAGCCGCCGCGGCGCTGACGCGCTGGATGATGGCATTCTCCATCGCGGTCAGCTGTTGCCACGCCGTGCCGGTGGACAGCGCCTGAAGGCGGGCTTTGATCGGGCCGTCCAATTCGGTGATGAGCATGGCGATCTCGGCGTGGTAGAAGCCGGTCTGGCGGGTGTACTCATCGAGCGGGATGGGCGGGGGAGTGGCGCCGTGGACGTAGACCGCGCCGAGGGCGTTGCTGCGCGACATCGCCTCGCTCACGTAGAACAAGCGGATGCCCGCCACGGTGCCCACAGCGATATCGCTCTCCGGCGCGGTCCGCACGGTGGACTGCGCGCCCGCGGAGATCGGATCGAGCAACCGGTTGTAGAACGTGTACGCGTCCGGAATCGGCAGTGCGCCCGCGTCGGCGGCGGAGCGCACCGTCGTCAGGCTCTGCGTCAGCATGACGAGGTCGGCGTCCTTCTCGGTGATCTTCGTGTCGTCGACGTCGCGCAGGTTCGCGGAGGTCGCGAGCAGGTTTCGCACCGACGCGTCCACGCGCATGCGCGCGGGGCCGAGCGCGGAGGTGAGAGTGTCGTCGCCGGACAGCTGGGCGAGGGTGAGGTAGCGTTCCTGCTCGATCGCGTCCATGACCTCGCTGGTCACCGCGATGGCCTTCTGGCTCGCCGCAGCCCAGTCCTTCGCCTTGGTTCCTTCGGCTACCAGGTAGCCGGCGGCGCCCATGCCTGCCAACAGCAGAGTCAGACTCGGAATGAGCGCGATAGCCAGAATCCGGGTGCGGACCCCGAGCCTCGCTCTGAACATCGGCATAACGTAAACCACGACCCGGCGATACGGACAGCCGGTCCCGGTGAGTGGGACTCGATTTGACTCGACCGGGAAAACTGTGAGCTAGCGGGGGATCGTCACCCGGCCACGCACCGACCAAGAGGTATTCGGCGCCGAGGCGGCCGCGGACGAGTGCCGCGCATTCCGTCCGCAGTGGGTTCATGACAGGCGATATCGGGCGTAGATTGTGTGTATCGCAAAGTTACTCACAAGTAGGAGGCACCGATGCCCGCGCCGGAAGCCGATGTATTCGACCGCCTCAGCGCGCTGGCCGCGATCGAGGCGCCCGCGGAACGTCCGCGCAGGACGATCGCCGAGACGTTCACCGGAAACTCCCTGGGCAGCGTGCCGGTCGGCACGCCGGCCGACGTCACCGCCGCCTTCGACAAAGCCAGGGTCGCGCAGCAGCGCTGGGCGGCCCGTCCGGTCGCCGAACGCGCCGCCGTGCTGGACCGTTACCGCGCTCTGGTGGTGGAGCACCGCGAGTTCCTGATGGACGTGGTGCAGGCCGAGACCGGCAAAGCCCGCTGGGCGGCCCAGGAGGAAATCATGGGCCTGATGTTCGCGGCCCGTTATTTCGCCAAGATCGCCCCGAGCGTGCTGGACACCCACCGGGTAGCGGGCGCCTTCCCCGTGCTCAACCGCGCCTCGGTCCGGTATCAGCCCAAAGGCGTGGTCGGTGTCATCGCGCCGTGGAACTATCCGCTGCTGCTGTCGATCGGCGATTCCATTCCGGCGCTCATCGCGGGCAACGCCGTGGTGGTCAAGCCCGACAGCCAGACCCCGTTCTCCACGCTGGCCGGTGCCGAGCTGCTCTACCGAGCAGGCCTGCCGCGCGAGCTGCTCGCGGTCGTCCCCGGGCCGGGCGGCGTGGTCGGGACCGCGATCGTCGAGAACTGCGACTACCTGATGTTCACCGGTTCCTCGGCGACCGGCCGCACCCTGGCCGAGCAGTGCGGCCGCAGGCTGATCGGTTTCTCCGCCGAACTCGGCGGCAAGAACCCGATGATCGTCGCCGCGGGCGCCGACCTGGACAAGGCCGCCAAGGCGGCCGTGCGCGCCTGCTTCTCCAATGCCGGGCAGCTGTGCATCTCCATCGAGCGGCTCTATGTCGAGCGGCAGGTCGCCGCGGCGTTCACCGAGAAATTCGTCGCCGCCGTACACGCCGCGAAACTCGGCGCCGCCTACGACTATTCGGCCGACATCGGCAGCCTCATCTCCGAAGCGCAACTGGAAACGGTGTCCAAGCACGTCGCGGACGCCACCTCGAAGGGAGCGAAGGTGCTCACCGGCGGCAAGGCCCGCCCGGACCTGGGTCCGCTGTTCTTCGAGCCGACCGTGCTCGGCGAGGTGACCGACGAGATGGAATGCGGTCGCAACGAGACCTTCGGCCCGCTGGTGTCGATCTATCCGGTCGACAGTGTCGAGGAGGCGGTGCGCCTGGCCAACGACACCGACTACGGCCTCAACGCTTCGGTGTGGGCGGCGAGCAAGTCCGAAGGCGAGCGGATCGCGGCGCGGCTGCACGCGGGCACGGTCTGTGTGGACGAGGGCTACGCGCCGGCGTGGGGCACCACCGGCGCCCCGATGGGCGGAATGGGCATCTCCGGTGTGGGGCGCCGCCACGGGCCCGACGGTCTGCTCAAGTTCGCCGAACCGCAGTCGATCGTGGTCACCCGCTTCATGAATCTCGATGCGCCGAAGCTGTTCCCGAAGGACAAGTGGCAGCCGTTCCTGATGACCGTAGCGCGCAGCCTGCGTTTCCTGCCCGGGCGCTGACACACGACGTCCGCCCGGGTGGTCGTGCCCACCCGGGCGGACGACCCGCCGGTTCGTGCAGGGGTCACGCCAACCGGTCGGCTCCGGTGCGCGGCGGCCCTCCGGCCGCCAGCGCCGCTGCTTCCTCGTCGGTGAGCAGTCGTGATCTGATGACGAAACGTGTGTCCTCGAGAGCGTCGGAAGCACGGCCGCCGGGTGCTTCGGCCACATCCACGGTGAGGTGGGTGTGCTTCCAGTGCTCGTACTGCTCGCCGCTGATCCACACTTCGGTGTGCCAGGGCAGATTTCCCAGCAGGACGTCGGCGCGGTCGATGCTGGACTCCCGGATGGGCAGGCACCGTGGCGAGTCGCTGTCGCGGTGTCCGGCGGACTGGTGCAGCAGCACGGCTCCGTGCTGATCGATCACGCTGCGCAAGACCGCCCTGGCGCGGTCGGTGATGTCCACCCGGTGCGTTCGATGCGTCCCCATGCCGTTCGACCGGCGTGGCGGACGTGGCCGGGCTGCGTCGGGTAGTCGGCGATGCCGCAGTCCCGTCCCCGGTCTGGTGTAGCTCATGATTCCTCGCAGATATCTCGGACAGATCCACTATGGTCCGCGGAGGTTGGTGCGAGGTTGGTGTGAAAGCGTCAGTCGCGCAACGCCGTATGCAGCCGAGCCGCGACCACCGCGCGGCGCACGTCGTCGGGCGGGAGCAATCGCAGCGCGTGCTCGTGTACCGCGACATCACGGGGCGCGCGTTCGCCGAAGGCCACGGCGTGCTCGGCTCGGTCACCGGCGAGCACGGCGGTCCGCACGCCGACATCGAGGTAGTCGCGCCACTGCAGCACGCCGGGCGCCTCCGATCCGGGCAGCAGCGGCCCCCGGTACAGCCACACCGCCGAGGTGGTGTCACCAGCGGTGATGGCGGCGAACAGGTCGACGGCGTCGCAGGACACCGGACCGGTCAACGCGTAACGGCGATTGCTGATCGCACCGCCGATCGCGCGGCGCAGATGCGAGACATCGGCTTTGAGCGTGCTGCTGGACACCGAACGGTCGCCGTACAGGGCGGCGTGCAATTGCTCCGGGGTGAAGCCGTCCGGCTGCAGCGCCAGCAGGGCGAGGATCTCCAGCTGCCGAGGCGGCAGCGGCAGCGGCACCCCGTCGCGTACCAGCCGTGCGGCGCCCAGGCACTCCAGCCGGATCCCCGGCTCGGGCGCGGGCTCCGCGGTGCGCAGCATCGTCTCCACGGCCGTCACCAGCGCGCGCACCGAGGTGAGCACCGCGGGATGCGAGCGGTCCCAGGAACTCGACAGATCCAGCGCGCCGACCTGCCTGCCGTCGGGTCCGTGGATCGGCGCGGAATAGCAGACCCAGCCGTGCAGCGCGGCGATCAGGTGCTCGGCGGAGAACACCGAGGCGGGGCGGTCGGTGTGCAGCGCGAGTGCCAAGCCGGTGGTGCCCATATGGCTTTCGTCCCAGCATCCACCCGGCGCGAGGTTGACCTGCTCGGCCTGCCTGCGCAGCGTGCGGTCACCGCAGGACCACAACACGGTGCCCGCGCTGTCGGTGACCACCGCCAGATACCCGGAATCCTCGGTGATGGCGCGCAGATCACCCGCCAGTGCCGTCACCGGTTCGCGCAGTGGCGACGCGGCCCAGCGATCACCGATGTCGTCGATCCCCGGCGCGATCGTGCGACCGGGATCGACGGTGTGCAGCGAGCGCCGCCAGGATTGTGCTACGTCGTTGCGCAGGACGGTGTTCCGGGGGCGTGGTACCGCCCGTGGAGTCGTCGCCCAACGCTCCCATTCTCTTTCCAGTTCGACCCGCTGCTGTGTGAGGGCGCGGAACCGTGCCACGTGCAAGACCCGTCGTCGTGTGAGCTCGAATTCTCCCTCTCATTCTGGCGTACGCCGACCGGCGTGGCGAGCGCCCGGAGCCCTACCGGCCGGTCGCCGGCGCTTTCGAGCGAAGTGGGCCACGACGCCCTAGGCTGCTGGCATGGCGACCGGTTTCGAGCGGGCACGCCCCATGTGACACGCGCCGACGGACCGCGCGGTAACCCGGTCTATCAGGTCGGGGGCAAGTCGTTCGTGTTCTTCCGCACTCCCCGTCCGGATGCCGTGGACGCGGTGACCGGCGAGCGCTACGCCGATGTGATCGTGATCTGGGTGCCGCGGCGGACTGGCTGGCCGCCCATCCGCCGCGCTGAGCGGTCACTTCCGGATGAAGATCCCGGCCACGTCGGCGTTCTTGATGGGGGTGTCGGTGTTGGCCTGTGCGCCGCACAGCAGGTCGACCGACACCATCGTCGCGTCCACGACGGTCCCCGCGGGCTCGCGGTCGTCCTGGCTCTGCTGCTTGACGAACTTGGTGATCGTCGTGCGCTTGGTGTCCTGATCCTGCTTGACGTACTCGCTGCACGGGGTGTCGCCACCGCGGTTGAGGGCGCGTTCGATGTCGGTGCAGCCGGTGAGGGCCATGGCGACCATCGCGAACCCGAGGCCGGTCCGACCGGTCCGTGACAGCGTGGCGTTCATGGGCTCCTCCTGAAGGGTCGGCGGCGACACCCGCCGCGATCGGACTCCAGACTAGAGCGCTGTTCACCGAAGACGGGCGCTAGGCACGGAAGACGCACAGCGGCACCTCGACTTCCGCCGGAGTGAGCGAACCGTGCTGCCCGACCAGCGACGACTGCAATGGTTCGACGCCGCTGCGGATGACACCGCGCCGCCCTCGCGCGAGCACGACCAGATCGCCGATGCGCTGGGCGATCGCGGGGTCGACGGTGGGGCCGAACCAGCCGCGGGCCACGATCTCCTCCTTGCCGAGGACCTCGAAGTCCGGGCCGAGCGTGGCCTGCCAGGCCGCCGCGACGTCGGATTCGGCGCCCGGCACGGTGTAGACGTGCCGGGCCCGCGCTTCCCCGCCGAGCGCCCGGACGCCTTCTCGCAGGACGGGGGTGGTGTCGAAATCGATGCTGTCGTCCATCTGCACCATGCCGTGGTCGGCGGTGACCAGCAGCGCCGCGCCCGGGGGCAGCTCGGCGGCGAGCGCGGCGGCGAGCCGGTCGGCGTTGGCCAGTTCCAACGCCCAGGCCCGCGACGACGGGCCGCGCACGTGTCCGGTCAGGTCGAGATCGCCGTGGTAGGTGTAGACCAGTGAGCGCGGCCCGGCCCGTAATGCCTCGCTCACACCGGCGACGAGATCGCCGAACGACAACTGGGGCAGGAACCGGCAACCGCGCAGCACCGCCTCGGTCAGTCCCGATCCGGCCTGATCGCGCGGCGACACCTGTGCGACGGCGATGCCATCGGCGACGGCGCGCTGGAAAACGGTTGGGCGGGGCTGGAACTCCGCCGGGATCAATTCTTTCCGCAGGTCGGACTTCGGCGCCCCGTGCAGCCGCCAGGACAGCGGGGTGAACAGCCGGTCGTAGCCGGGGACGTGGAACAGATAGCCCACGATCCCGTGCTCGCCCGGCGGAACGCCCACCCCGAGCGAGGCGAGGCTGGTGGCCGTCGTCGTGGGGAAACCGGCCGTGAGCCGGACCGGCTCGAGGCCGGACAGGAATGGCGCCGCTGTGGGATCGGCGACGAGATCCTGATAACCGAGCCCGTCCACCAGCAGAACGCAGACCCGGTCGGCGTTCAGGCCCAGCCCTAGGCGGTCTTCCTCGCCCGGCACGCCCAGACCGGCGAGGACGGAGGGGAACACATCGGCCAGGGAACCGGTACCATAACGCGGCGCGACGAACACGAAGGTCAGAATGTCAATGTCGGCGGCTGCCTGGCAAGGGTATTCACGCCTGTCCGGTCTCGAAACGGCTCACCTTGCCGTCGCGCAGGACGAATCGCCAGGTGGTCCGCATCGAGCCCCATCGCGAATTGGTGTAGTCGGCAACCAGTTCGGTGCCGTTGTCGCCGATGGACTCGATCCGCATGCGGGCGTTGCTGTCGAAGATCTCCGCTCCGGTCCACTGCGCGAGGTCGCGCTCCACACCGTCGTCGGACATGGTGGCATCGTCGGTGAGCACCGCGTAGAACCGGTCCTGATCGTTGGCGTTGAGCGCGTCGACGAACTCCTGCACCGTCGGATCCAGCTGCGCGGTCATCCGTGTCGTCCTCTCGGATCGGTGGGAAGCATCGGACAGCAAATGCCTGGCGTCTACTCTAGGTCAGCGGCGTCGTGCTCGGCTCGATCAGAGCTGCGAAGGTTCGCATGACATCGTCAACCGACGCCGCGGCGTTCGTGCCGAACTGTTCCGCGCGTTTCTCCAGTTGGCCGTCGAGCCACAGGGAGGCCAGCCCGTGGCCGAGCCCCCAGAACATGACCGCCAACGTGTCGGCCTTGTCGGCGGGCAGCGCTCCCGCGCGGACACACTCCGCGATCGCGTCGGTCAGGACGCCGAACGCCGCGTCGCCCGCCCCCATGGTGTCGGGATGCTTGTCGGGCTGGGAGAGTTCGGGCCGGAACATCAAGCGGAAGTACGCCGGGTGCTCGCGGGAGAACCGCACGTAGGCGTTCGCCAGCGCGGTCAGGGCGGCCATCGGCGTTTCCGCCTCGGCGCGGGCCGCCGCCAGTCGCGTTCCGAGTAACTGGAAGCCCTGGGTGGACAGCGTCGCGAGCAGGGCGGCCCGGTCGGGGAAGTGGTGGTACGGCGCCGCCGTGCTCACCCCTGCCTCGCGCGCCACGCGGCGCAGGCTGACCGCCGCGAGTCCTTCCGTCTCGATCAATCGCAGGCAAGCGGCCAGCAGCGCGTCGCGCAAGGCGCCGTGGTGGTAACTGGTCCGCGTCACCATCCGAGCGTATGCGACGCGTCCTGGACAACCTAACTATGCAGTGCTTAGATTATCTGAGCGGCGCTCAGATGGCGGCCGCGGTAGTCACTCGACGAGAGGGATGAGCACATGAGCACACGGGTAACGGTCACCGGCGCAACGGGATTCGTCGCAGGCCACGTCATCGCCGAGTTGCTGGAACACGATTACGCCGTGCGCGCGACGATCCGCGACCTCACAGGCGCCGGCAAGCGAGCACACCTGGTGGAACTGGCCCGCCGCACCGGCGGCGAACTGGAGTTCGCGCAAGCCGATCTGAACGGCGACGCGGGCTGGGCGGCCGCCGTGGCGGGCAGCGTCGGCGTCTTGCACGTCGCCTCTCCGTTCCCCGCCACGCCGCCCGACGACGAGCGCGAACTCGTCGACACCGCGGTCGAAGGAACTCTGCGGGTGCTGCGCGCCTGTGCCGCCGCGGGCACCGTCCGCCGCGTGGTGCTCACCTCCTCGATCGCCGCGATCGCTTACGGTCACACCGACGACGCCCTGCGCACCGAGGCCGACTGGACGGTGGTCGAGCGCAGCCCCGCCTATCAGAAGAGCAAGACGCTCGCCGAGCGGGCGGCCTGGGATTTCGTCGCGCAACTCCCGGCCGCCGAGCGATTCGAGCTGGTCGTCGTCAATCCGGGCATGGTGCTCGGACCGTTGCTGTCGGCGGCGACGAGCACCTCGCACGAGCCCGTGCGGCGGTTGCTGGCCGGAGATGTACCCGGCACGCCGCGGGTCGGCTGGGCGCCGGTGGACGTGCGTGATCTCGCCGCGGCGCACCGGCTCGCGCTGGAGACCCCGGCAGCCGCGGGCAACCGCTACATCTGCGCGGGCGAGCACCTGTGGATGGAGGATATGGCGCGCATCCTCGCCGAGGAATACGGGCCGCGTGGTCTCCGGGTGCCGACCAGACGGCTGCCGAACTGGGTGGTGCGTTGTGTCGCGCTGTTCGACAAGGGCGTCCGGCTGACACTGCCGAGCCTGGGACGCCCCGAGTCGCTCAGCGCCGACAAAGCCGTGCGCGAACTCGGCTGGACCATGCGTCCGGTGCGGGAATCCGTGGTGGACACCGCGGAAAGCCTGCTACAGCGCGGGATCGTCGCGGCGCCGCGGCGCAGGTCCGCCGCGCCGGCCGCCGCGCCGCGCGCCGCGCGCGTCTGAGGGGCGGGCATGCTGATCGCGACATTGATCATCACCACGGTCGCGATGACGCGGCGTTGGTTCGCCCGCCGGTCCCCGCGCGGGAACTCCGCCGGGCGCGGCATCCCCGGCTCGGTCCGGCGGGCGTGGCGTCGCCCGTTACCGCTGGCCGCCACCCTCCTCGCACTGCTCGGCGTCGCGGTGGTGGCGGGCACGCCGGCCCAGTGCTGAACCGGCCCCGGCGTCCGGCCTTCCGACGTGATTCGCTAGACAGAGCACGTGACTGCGCAGCGCCCCTTCCGGTTCGGTGTCAACATGGTGGTCCCCGAGGGCCGGTCGAATTGGATCGAAAAGTGCCGCCGGGCAGAAGAACTCGGCTTCGACGTGGTCGGCGTCGCCGATCATCTCGGCCTGCCCGCGCCGTTCCCCGCGATGATCCTGGCCGCCGAGGCGACCGAACGGGTGCGGTTGAACACCTTCGTGCTCAACACCGCGTTCTACAATCCGGTCCTGCTGGCCCGCGACGTGGCAGGCGCCGATCAGTTCACCGACGGGCGCGTCGAACTCGGGCTCGGCGCCGGCTACGTGCAGGCGGAATTCGAGGCCGCGGGCATCCCGTTCGAAAGCGGGAGCAAGCGCGTCGAGCACCTGGAGCAGACGGTGATCACGTTGCGCCGCCTGTTCTCCGACCCGGAGTATCAGCCGCAGCCCGCCCAGCCGTCGGGTCCGCCCGTGCTCATCGGCGGATGGGGTGATCGGTTGCTCGCCGTCGCCGCGCGGCACGCCGACATCATCGCCTTCACCGGGGCCGCTGCCGCGCGCAACGGCGGACCGTTGCAGATGGCCGGGCTCGCCGAGATCGAGGAGCGCGTCGCCTACGTACGGGAACTGCTCGGTCCGCGGCTGGACAAGGTCGAGTTCAACATCCTGGTGCAGCGGGTGGTCCCGCCGGAGGAACGCGCGAGCGTCCTGGAGGTCTTCGGTCCGGCGTTGCCGCCGGACGTCGCCGACTCCCCGGAGGAGCACCCGATCCTGCTCATGGGCACCCCCGAGGAGATGGCCGACCACCTGCGCGCCCGGCGCGACCGCTACGGCATCAGCTACGTCACCGTCCTCGAGGACAGCATGGAGAAGTTCGCCGCCGTCATCCCGTTGCTGCGCTGATCCGTCGCCCGCGGTTCACGGCAGCCGGTCGACGATGACGCGCGGGTCGATCTGCCGCAGTCTTCTCGGCCTGCTGGTCAGGCAGGGCCACGTGCGTGCGACCGCCTCGCGGGTGACATGACCGGCAGCGTCGGCGGCGGAGCAGGCACCGCCCGGCTCGCCGGCCGGGTGCACGGTTCGGTCGAACGCCGGGACCACGGTGTGTGGCAGGCCGACCAGCACGGCGAGGATGTCGAGCCGGTCGGCCGGGATGTGTGTGCGCGCCGCCGCGAGCACGGTGCTCGGAACGACGATGGTGTTCCCCGCGTCGACCGTCGCCCAGACGATCGCCTGGGCATAGTCGGCGCGGTTGGTGAACGCGACGACCGCCGCGGCGTCGAAGACCACGCCGCCGAAGGCTCGCAACCTCACGCCGCGCCGGCGTGCGGTGCGTCCACCTCCCGGCCGGATAACGGCGGTGGCCCTGGTGCGGCGACGGCTCTCGGCGCGAAAACCCTGCCGCCGTGCACGTCTCGCGGAACCGGGCCACACGGTTGCGGCCGCGCGACGATGTCGTCGGGCAGCGTGACGGTGGCCTGTCGCGGTCTGTGCTCCCGAAGCGGCGGCATGCCCCGACTCTAGCCGTGCGTTGCGCCTCTGGGGAGGACGCGCGAGCGGGCTTGCGCCCCGGCGGGTGTGCTGCCGCACTAGCCGTCGCCGCATTCGTGATCCCAGCGGGAGATCCGCTGCGGCCGAGCGGATCTCGGCGTGTCCATCGGTGCTGTCACGAATGCGCACGCTGCGGCCCGTCGGCCCCCGTTGCGGAAATTCGTCGCCGGGGCGCCAGGTGCCGCCGGTGGGTCGTGGAAGTCATTGCGCAACGCCACCTTCCAGAGGGCGGGCTCGACGACACCCGGCGATTATTGTGATTTAGGTCATATTTACCGCGGCTTTTCGTCGGTGCGGAGTGGCAAGGTGTGCGGTATGCCTTTCGCCGAATCCACCACAACGCTCGACGCCATCCGGGTTCTCGGAGCCAGTGAGCACAATCTGCGCGACGTGTCGCTCGAGATCCCGAAGAACAAGATCACCGTCTTCACCGGCGTCTCCGGCTCGGGCAAATCCTCGATCGTCTTCGACACCATCGCCGTCGAATCGCAGCGCCAGCTCTACGCCACGTTCCCGGCGTTCATCCTCAACTTCCTGCCCCGCTACGAACGCCCGCACGCCGAGGCCATCGAGAATCTCACCGCGCCGGTGATCATCGATCAGCAGCCGGTGGGCGGTGGCCCGCGATCCACGGTCGGCACCATGACCGACATCTTCTCGATGGTGCGGGCCATGTTCGCCCGATTCGGTTCGCCCTCGGCCGGATTCGTCTACAACTACTCCTTCAATGTGCCGCAGGGCATGTGCCCGGACTGCGACGGTCTCGGCGTCACCGTGCGGGCCGACCCCGATCGGCTGCTCGACCGGACGAAGTCGCTGAACGAAGGCGCGATACTGCTGCCGGGGTACGGCGTGGGCAGCGGAGATTGGCAACTCTATGGCAAGTCCGGCCGCTTCGACCCGGACAAGAAGCTGACCGACTACACCGGCGAAGAACTCCACGACCTGCTCTACGGCACCGGCGGCAAGGTCGAGCTGACCTTCAGCAAAGGCACCTGGAAGGCGAATTACGAGGGTCTGGCCACGAAATTCACGCGGACCCGGTTGCAGCGCGACACCTCCACGCTGAGCGAGAAGACCCGCGAGCAGATGCGGCAATTCCTCACCGAGGGCGTCTGTCCGACCTGCGCGGGCGCCCGGCTGAACCAGGCGGCCCTGGCCACGAAGATCCACGGGCGCACCATCGCGGACTGGGCGCGCTTGCAGGTCACCGATCTGATCGAGGTGCTCGACGAGATCACCGATCCGGCCGCCGTCGGCCTGGCCCGCGCCATCCGCACCGGGCTGCGGCGGGTGGCCGACATCGGGCTGGGCTATCTGAGTCTGGACCGGCCGACCTCGACCCTCTCCGGCGGCGAAGGGCAGCGGCTGAAGATGATCAAGCATCTGTCCAGCACGCTGATCGGACTGACCTACATCTTCGACGAACCCAGCGTCGGGCTGCACCCGCGGGATGTGGGCCGGTTGAACGACCTGCTGAAAGCGCTGCGGGACAAGGGGAACACGGTGATCGTGGTGGAACACGATCCGGATGTCATCCAGATCGCCGACCATATCGTCGATGTCGGGCCGCGCGCGGGCGTGCACGGCGGGCAAGTGGTGTTCCAGGGCAGTTTCGCCGACCTGCGGACCGCCGACACCCCGACCGGCGCCGGTCTGCGCAGGCCCTTCCGGGTGAAGGACTCCTTTCGTACGGGCACCGGTGAGCTGCTCATCGAGCATGCGGCGGTGCACAATCTCAAGAACGTGACGGTCGGGATCCCGACCGGCGTCTTGACCTGCGTCACCGGCGTCGCGGGCTCGGGCAAGAGCAGCCTCATCCGGGACGTGTTCGTCAAGGAGTACCCCGAGGCGATCTTCGTGGACCAGTCGCCCATCGCGGCGTCGTCCCGGTCCACGCCCGCGACCTACCTCGGGTTGATGGACCCCATTCGCAAGCTGTTCGCCAAGGCGACGGGGGAGTCCGCGGGCCTGTTCAGCTTCAATTCGGCGGGCGCGTGCGAGCAGTGCGAGGGCCGCGGCGTGATCATCACCGAGATCGCCTACATGGACCCGGTGACCACCCACTGCGACGCCTGTGACGGACGGCGCTTCTCCGATGAGGTGCTCGCCCTCACGCTGCGCGGCAAATCCATCGCCGACGTGCTGGAGATGTCGGCGGAGGAGGCGCTCGGATTCTTCGCCGAGAAGGCGCTGCACACCAAGCTGCGCACCATGAACGAGGTGGGCCTGGACTATCTCAGCCTGGGGCAGGCGATGAGCACGCTCTCCGGCGGAGAGCGGCAGCGGATCAAATTGGCGACCCAGTTGCAGAACACCGGCAGCGTCTACGTGCTCGACGAACCCACCACCGGGCTGCACATGTCCGATGTGGACACGCTGCTCGCGCTGATGGACGGTCTGGTCGACCGCGGCAATACCGTCGTGGTGATCGAGCACAATCTCGACGTGGTTGCCCACTCGGACTGGGTGATCGATCTCGGCCCGGATGGCGGCAAGAACGGCGGCGAGATCGTCTTCACCGGGACGCCCGCCGAGTTGCTCGCGCATCCGTCCTCGCTCACCGGCGAATACCTGCGCCGCTACAAGGCGGGTAGCTAGCCGGCGGGCTTCGGCACCGTGAACTGCTGAGTCCCGGTCACCCGCAACAGTTCCAGCGCCGAGGCCTCCCGGCTGCCGGCCGCCGCCGAGTAGACCACGACCGCCTGGTCGGTGTCCGGGACCAGCAAGGTGTCGCAGTCCAGCCGCAGCGCGCCGAGATCCGGGTGTTCGATCGTCTTGGTCGCGCTGCGCCACTGCCCGGATCGCCGTGCGGTCCACAGCTGCTCGAAGCGTGGACTGCGGGAACGCAGTTCGGAGACCAAGCGCAGCAGGCCGGGATCGTCGGGATAGCGGGCGCGGGCGCTGCGCAGGCCGGCGACGGAGAACGACGCCGCGTTCTCGGCCTCGGCGGGCGTCATCGCGACCCGTCCCGGCTCGGTGCCGAGAAAGCGCTGCCAGATGATGTTGCGCTGGGCGGTCGGCCATGCGGAGAAATCACCGAGCAGCGCGGTCGCCATCGGATTCCAGGCCAGCACGTCGGCTTTGGCCGACAGCACCAGTGCGGGCAGATCCGCCATCCGGTCCAGCAGGCGCAAGACGCTCGGCCGCACCACCATGTCGATGCGGCCCTCCTGTGGAGGCGCCGTGCCCGCGAACTGGAACAGCAGCGTGCGGTCCTCGTCGTTGAGCCGCAGGGCGCGGGCGAGCGCGGCCAGCACCGCGGTGGACGGACGGGGGCCGCGCCCTTGTTCCAGGCGCACCACATAGTCCACGCTGACGCCGGCGAGCTGGGCGACCTCCTCGCGGCGCAACCCCCGCACCTGCCTACGCGCGCCCGCGGGCAGCCCGACATCGCCCGGACGCACTTGGTCGCGCGCCTGCCTGAGCAACGCGGCCAGTTCGGTTCGATCCACATGTCGATCATGCCGCAGCCGGTGGTCGCCGGGGTAGGACCGCTGCTCCCGGGAGGTGGCCGCCCTGGTGGACCGGTGCCGCGGTTGCCTGCGGTGCCCCTTGCCGTAAGCGGGGCGCTACCGGATTTCCGCGCCGGAGGGGTTGACGCCCTGCTAGGCGGTGACCGCGCCGAACTCCGTCGCGAGCCAGGCGGGAAACTCGGTGAGGTCGGTGAGGACCACATCCGCGCCCGCCGCCCGCAGTTCGTCGGCCGAGCACGGTCCGGTGCTGACGCCGACCGCGAAGACATCCGCGGCCCGCGCGCCGTTCATGTCGCCGACGTGGTCGCCGACGAAGAGGTCCGCGCCCTGCTCGCGCAGTGTCGCCGCCTTGCCCGCCGACCAGAGGTCGCCCGCGAGATGGTCGATGCGCCAGCCGAGTTCGGCGATGTGCAGCTGTGCCAGCGGGGCATGCTTGCCGGTGACCACGAGTACCCGTCCGTCGCGGGCCTCGACGGCCGCCAGCGCGGACTGCGCGCCGGGCATCGGGGGGATGGTCGACACGAGCGTCGGATACAGCGCCCGGTAGCGGGTCACCAGCGCTGGGACGAGTTCCTCCGGCGCGCCCGCCTCGACTAGCAGGGTGGCCAGCGGTGGGCCGAGCCGATCGGCGAACGTCGTCCCGCACAGCGGCAGGCCGAACTCCGCGCCGAGCAGGTCGATGGCCCGCGCGACGCCGGGCCGCGAGTCGATCAGCGTCATGTCGAGGTCGAAGCCCACCGTCCAGGTCACTTGATCGACCCTAATCGCCCGCGTGGCGGCGTGCCGGTCGGGCCGTTGTGATTCACAACTCCGCCGCACGTTGGTGTGTGGGCGGTGCGGCAGTCCGAACGGTGTGGTGGTGCTGCCGTGCTTCACGTGGAACCACCGATGCACTCGATGTCACGTAACCGGATGTGCGACCGAGTTTTTCGGCATTCGACGCGAACCTGCGTCGGGTGCGGATCGGTGGCGCGGTGCGCTTGGCGTAGCCGCTGATCGGGCTGATCTCCATGCGATCTATCCCGCTCAGGGTCCCGATCCGCTCGGTTGTGTAGCGGAACAGCGCATCGGTGTCGCGGCAGACAATGCACACCAGCAGATTGTGCGGGCCGGTGTGACGGGCCGAGTCAGGCGCCGGCCTGTGGGCCGGCGGCGGGGCGTGGCTCGGCGAGCGTGGAGCGCTTGCGTCCGTATCCGAGGTAGACCGCGATGCCGACCAGGACCCACACGCCGAACCGCACCCAGGTCAGCGCCTCCAGGGTGGTCGCGAGCAGGACGCAGCCGAACAGCGCGAGCAACGGAACCACCGGCACCAGTGGGGTGCGGAAGGGGCGCTCGCGCTCGGGCTCCGCCCGGCGCAGCACCAGCACGCCCACGCACACCACCGCGAACGCCGACAGCGCGCCGATGTTCACCAGTTCGACCACGATGTCGATCGGCAGCAGTCCCGCGATGACCGCGCCCAGCGCGCCCAGCAGCAGCGTCAGCCGCACCGGAGTGGACCGTTTACCGGTGGCCGCGAGGCGGTAGGGCAGCAGCCGGTCGCGGCACATCGCGAACATCAATCGCACCTGCGCGTAGACGATCAGCAGCAGGCCCTTGGTGAGCGCGATGATCGAGGCGATCACGATGACGTCGCCGATCCATCCGATCCGCACCGCGCCGAACGCGGTGGCGATCGGCGCGCCGTTGTTCAGCGTGGCGAACGGCACCATGCCAGTGAGCACGGCGCTGACCAGCGCGTAGAGCACGGTGGCGATGAGTACCGTGCCGATGATGGCGAACGGTACGTCGCGGCGCGGGTTGCGGGCCTCCTCCGCCGACGCGGCGACCACGTCGAAGCCGAGGAAGGCGAAGAACGCGATCGCCGCGCCGCCGATGATGCCCCCGACGCCGAACGGCGCGAACGGGGTCCAGTTGTCCACGCCGGCGTGCGGGGCGCCGACGGCGACCACCAGCACGAGCACGCCGATGGTCACCCCGACCAGCGCCTTGGTGATGCGCGCGGTGAATGTCACCTCGCCGACCAGCACCGCGACGACGGCGGCGACGATCAGGACGGCCGGCAGGTTCACCACGCCGCCTTCGGCGGGCCCCGCGACGAGTGCGTGCGGAATGGTGATGCCGAACAGGGAGTCCAGCGCGGAGACCGTGGTCCCGGACCAGCCGATCGCCACCGCGGCGCCCGCGATGACGAACTCCAGCAGCAGGTTCCAGCCGACCAGGAACGCCGGTGCTTCGCCGAGAGTCGCGTAGGTGTAGGTGTACGCGCTGCCGGAGACCGGCACCATCGCCGCGAGTTCGCTGTAGCACAACGCCACCAGTGCGCACACCGCTCCGGCCAAGACGAACGACAGCACGATGGCGGGGCCGGCCTTCTCCGCGGCGGCGACGCCGGTGATGACGAAGATGCCCGCGCCGACGATGGTGCCGACGCCCATGGCGGTGAGATCGAGTCGGCCGAGCCTGCGCGCGAGCGTGGGAGCGCCTGCCTCGGTCGTGGTGTCGGGCAGTCGGCGGCGCCATCGCCGGGCGGATGCGGTGGTCATGACTCCCTTACGAGAACGGTCCGTCGGTCACGGCCGGTGTGCCGAACCGATAGCCCATTCTCGCCGCGCGGCCCCGCTTGGGAATAACTGGGGTGTTGCGCTCAGCTACCGGAGGACGCCGCGAAGGGCGTGGCGGCGGCGACGCGGGCGGTGCGGTGTGGATGCCGCCACAAGCCCTCGCGTTCCAGGATCGGGAGCACGCCTTCACCGAACCAGTACGCCTCCTCCAGGTGGGGGTAGCCGGAGAGGATGAAGTGGTTGATGCCGAGCCGCGCGTATTCGGCCAGCCGATCGGCCACCTCGGCGTGTGAACCGACCAGGGCGGTGCCCGCACCGCCGCGGACCAGGCCGACTCCCGCCCAGAGGTTGGGCGCGATCTCCAGCCGCTCGGTGCTGCCGCCGTGCAGTTGCGACATCCGCCGCTGGCCCTCGGATTCGCTGCGCGCCAGATTGGCCTGCACCCGCTCGATGTCGGCGGGGTCGATGCCTGCCAGCAGGCGGTCGGCCTCGGCCCACGCCTGCTCGGAGGTGTCGCGGCTGATCACGTGGACGCGCAGGCCGTAGTCGAGAACGCGTCCGTGATCCACCGCCAGACCGCGGATCCACTCCAGCTTCCTGCTCACCGCGGGCAGCGGCTCGCCCCAGGTCAGATAGGCGTCGCTGTAACGGGCCGCGATCGGGCCCGCCGGTTCGGAGGAACCGCCGAAGAACACCGGCGGCACCGGATCGGGCCGGTTGCTCAGCAACGCCTGGTGGACCCGGATGTGTGCACCGTCGAACGTCACGGGCTCGGTGGAGGTCCACAGTTCTCGCACCACGTGCAGGAATTCGCCGGTGCGGGCGTAGCGCTGGGTCTTGTCCAGGAAGTCGCCGTAGGCCCGCTGCTCGTGCGGCTCGCCGCCCGTCACCACGTTGAGCAGCAGCCTGCCCCGGGAGTGCCGCTGGAAGGTGGCCGCCATCTGCGCCGCGAGGGTCGGGCTGACCAGGCCGGGGCGGAAGGCCACCAGGAATTTCAATGTCTCGGTGGTGTCGACCATCATCGCGGTGGTCAGCCAGGCGTCCTCGCACCACGCGCCGGTGGGGGTGAGCACCGCCTCGAAGCCGTTGTCCTCGGCGGCGGCGCCGATCTGGTTCAGATATCGCAGGTCGGCGGGGCGGTCACCGGACATGAAAGTGCCGTGCCCGCCCGCGACCAGTCCACGGGAATCGCCGTAGGTGGGGAGGAACCAGTGGAACGACAGACTCATGTGAGCCAACTTCCTTCCGGAGACCGCGGCCGAGCCGGTAACGGGCAGATCGAGGTGGTGCGCCCGGGGGCGCCGCAGTGATCCATGCTGGGCGCTCGCCAGGCTCGGGTCACGGTTTGGAACCAGCCCGGTTTTAATCCCGGGGTCCGCGCGTGTCACGATTCGTGACTAGACGTAACCACGAATAACACGTAATCTGGCCTCAGCACGCACCCTCGGGTGTGCGAGGCGGAGCGGACGAAACGAGTACCTCAATGACGCGGCATGTCGACGTATTGATCATCGGCGCTGGGCTGTCCGGAATCGGCATGGCCTGCCATCTCACCAGAGAGCGGACCGGGCGCAGTTACACGATCCTGGAGCGCCGGACGGCCATCGGCGGCACGTGGGACCTGTTCCGTTATCCGGGCATTCGCTCCGATTCCGACATGTACACCTTCGGCTACGGCTTCCGTCCGTGGAACGGCACCAAGGTGCTGGCCGACGGTCCGCACATCCGGCAGTACATCGAGGAGACCGCCGCCGAGTACGGCGTCACCGAGCACATCCGGTTCGGGCGGAAGGTGACCACGGCGCGCTGGTCCGGTGAGACGTCCACCTGGACGGTCGAGGCGCTCGATGAGCAGACCGGCGAGACCGAGGTCTTCACCAGTAACTTCCTGGCCGGCTGCACCGGCTACTACGACTACGACAACGGCTACCGCCCGAGGTTCCCCGGCGAGGAGAACTTCGGCGGGCAGATCGTGCACCCGCAGCACTGGCCCGAAGATCTCGACTTCACCGGCAAGCGGGTCGTGGTGATCGGCTCCGGCGCCACGGCGATCACCCTGATCCCGGCCATGAGCGACGCGGCCGCGCACGTCACCATGTTGCAGCGCTCACCGACCTACATCACCGCGTTGCCCGCCGACGACCCGGTCGCGGTGGGGATGAAAGCCGCCAAGGTGCCCGAGAGGCTCGCCTACCGGATCGGGCGGGCGCGCAACATCGCCTTGCAGCGCGCGAGCTTCCAACTCTCCCGCACCAACCCGGAGGCGGCCAAGAAGCTGCTGCTGGCCGCCGTGCGGATGCAGGTCGGCTCGGGTATCGACATGCGGCATTTCACCCCGAGCTACAACCCGTGGGACCAGCGGCTGTGCGTGGTGCCCAACGGCGACCTGTTCAAGGTGCTGCGCAGCGGCAAGGCGTCCATCGTCACCGACCGCATCGAGACCTTCACCGAGACCGGCATCCGCCTGGTCTCCGGCGAGGAACTGCCCGCCGACCTGGTGATCAGCGCCACCGGCCTGAGCGTGCAGATGCTCGGCGGTATGAGCGTGGAGGTCGACGGCGAGCCGGTGGTCACCCGGGACCGGGTGGTCTACAAGGGCGCCATGCTCGACGGCGTGCCGAACGCGGTGATGGTGCTCGGCTACACCAACGCGTCCTGGACACTGAAGGCGGACTTGGCCGCCGAGTACTTCTGCCGCGTGCTCAACCACATGAAGGCCAACGGTTTCACCCGGGTCGAGGCCGTGGCCACCGATGGCGATCGGGGTGCCGATTCGGTGATGGGCGGCGCGCTGACCTCCGGCTACATCCAGCGCGGCGACGCGGTGATGCCGCGTCAGGGCACCAACGGTCCGTGGCAGGTGATCAACAACTACTTCCGCGACCGCAAGCTGTTGCGCAAGGGGGCGCTCGAGGACGGGGTGCTGACCTTCGGCCGGGCGGAGCAGACGCCGACCGCCGCGCGTCCGCTGGAAGGCACGCGCAGCGCCTGAGCGCCTACAGCCCGAGCAGGGTTTCGGCGACTTCACCCATGGCGGCGCAATACTCGGCGCGGCCGGACTCGTCGGCGGTCCGGCGGGCGAGGACGCCCGCGGTGAGGGTGTAGCCGATGGTCTCCGCGATCACGCGCGGGTCCGTCACCGGCGCGATGCGGCCCGCCTCGATCTGACGCTGGAGATACCGGGTGAAGCGGCGGATCGGGCGCTCGGTGATCTCCTCGGCCAGTGTGGCCACCTTCGGGTCCACCGCCCCGCGCTCGTCGATCATGCGCAGCAAGGGCCCGGCCGTGGCGACCGCCGTGGCGAAGGATTCTATGGTGGCGCGCAACACTATTCGCGGATCGTCGTCCTCGATGCCCGGCTCCTGGGCGGCGAGGAAGTCGTCGCGAACCCGTTCGGCCAGCGCGAGGAAGATCTCCTCTTTCGAGGCGAAGTAGACGTACATCGTCGCGCGGGAGACGCCCGCCGCCGCGGTGATCGCGGCGACCGTGGTGTTGTCGTAGCCGCGCTCGGCGAACACCCGGGCGGCGGCGTCGAGCAGGGCGTGGTGCCGGGGGGTGTGCGAACGCTCCCGCGCTGCGCGCACCGACCAGGTGGACTGGGTCACGCCGGTCATCGTGCCGCATATTGACGTTGACGTCAACGTCAACGAGACTGGGCGGCATGCAGGTCGTTGTGGTCAACAGGGGAGAAATAGCGGTTCGCGTGCTGCGCACCGCCAGGGAACAGGGCTGGCGGACCGTGGCGGTGCACACCGCCGAGGAACAAGACGCGCTGCATGTCCGGTTGGCCGACGACGCCGTGCCGTTGCCGGGCGCCGGGGCCGCCGCCTACCTCGACGTGACGGCGGTGATCGCCGCGGCCAGGAAGGCGGGGCCGGGAGCGTTCGTGCACCCGGGCTACGGATTTCTCAGCGAGAGTGCCGAATTCGCGCGCGCGTGCGCCGCGGCGGATCTCGTCTTCGTCGGTCCGTCGCCCGAAGCGCTCGAGGTCTTCGGTGACAAGACCGCGGCGCGCGCGGCGGCCGATCGCGCGGGCGTCCCGGTGATCCCGGCGACGGATCGCGGCGCCGACCTCGCCGCGGTCGAGTCGCTGCTCGCCGCACATCCCGACGGCGTGATGGTGAAGGCCGCCGCGGGCGGTGGAGGCCGTGGTATGCGCGCCGTGCGGGATGCGGCTCACCTTCCGCCGGTGATCGAACGCTGCCGCGCGGAGGCGCTGGCCGGATTCGGTGACTCCGGGATCTACGCGGAGGCGCTGGTCACCGGCGCCCGCCACATCGAAGTCCAGATCGTCGCCGACGGCCGCGGCGCGGCGGCCGTCGGCGATCGCGATTGCAGCGTGCAGCGCAGGCAGCAGAAACTCCTCGAGGTGGCGCCCGCGCCCGAACTCTCCCCCACGTTGCGCGAGCGATTGCACGGCTGGGCTGTCCGGATCGCCGAATCGGTCGGTTGCCGCGGGGTTCTCACCGTCGAGTTCCTCACGCGCGGCGACGAGGCGTGGTTTCTCGAGGTCAACCCGCGATTGCAGGTCGAGCACACCGTCACCGAAGCGGTCATGGGGATCGACCTGGTCGCGGTGCAATGCGATCTGGCCCGCGGCGCCACGCTGGCCGAACTGGCGCTGCCCGCTCCTGATGGCGCCCGCGGCTTCGCGGTGCAGGCGCGCCTGAACGCCGAGACCGTCACCTCGGGCGGCGACGTGCTGCCCGGCGCGGGCACGCTGACCCGGTTCGCGCCCCCGACCGGTGGCGCGGTGCGGGTCGACACCGCCGCGTTCACCGGGATGCGGCAGGACGCGCGTTTCGACTCTCTGCTGGCGAAGATCGTCGCGAGTGGTCCGTCCTATCCGGCCGCACTGCGCCGGTGCGCGGACGCCCTGGCCGAGACCGTCGTGACCGGGGTGGACACCAATCTCGCCGTGCTGCGCGCGGTCCTGGCGGAGTTGGCGCGGGGCCGCGTCGTCTCGACCACGTGGTTCGAGCAGAACGTCGGTGAATTGGTCCAGCGTGCCGAGGATTTCGCTCTCGCCTTGCCTGCCGCGCCGGTCGGAGAGCCGGTCGCGGCGGCCGAGGTGACACTGGCCGGTGACGAGCAAGCGGTGCGTTCGCCGATGGGCGGCACGGTGGTCGCGCTCCCGGAGCCCGGGACCGTCGTCGCGGCGGGTGGCGAGGTCGCGGTACTGGAAGCGATGAAGATGCAGCACGTGGTGCGCGCCGAACAGGACTTGCGCGTGTGCCGCCTCGTCGTGGCGCTCGGTGCCGTCGTCGATCCGCATGCGCCGCTGCTGACCTTCGTCGCCGCCGACTACGACGGCGCGGTCGTGGCGGACGGTGCGGTAGACCTGGATTCGGTGCGCGCCGATCTCGCCGAAGTCCACGCTCGCCACCGCGTCGGCCTCGACGAAGCCCGTCCGGAGGCGGTCGCGAAACGCCATCGACTCGGGCGGCGCACCGCCCGGGAGAACATCGCCGACCTGGTCGACGCGGACAGCTTCGTGGAATACGGCGCGCTCGCGGTCGCCGCGCAGCGCCTGCGTCGGAGCCAGGAGGACCTGATCGCGAACACACCCGCCGACGGTCTGGTCGCGGGCGTGGCCACCGTCGGCGCCGAGCGATTCGGCCCCGATCGCTCCCGCGTGGTGGTGCTGTCCTACGACTACACGGTGCTGGCGGGCACCCAGGGGATGCGCAACCACGTCAAGACCGACCGCATGCTGGAACTCGCTCGCGAGCAACGGCTTCCGGTGGTCTTCTTCACCGAGGGCGGTGGCGGCAGACCGGGCGATACCGACTACCCCGGCATCTCCGGCCTGGACGTCACCACCTTCCGCGCGATGGGTGCGCTCTCCGGCCGTGTGCCGCTGATCGGGATCGTGTCCGGACGCTGCTTCGCGGGCAACGCTGCCCTGCTCGGCATGTGCGACGTCGTGATCGCCACCCCCGACGCGAACATCGGCATGGGCGGTCCGGCCATGATCGAGGGCGGCGGACTGGGCGTGTACGCACCGGAGGAAATCGGGCCGGTCGAGGTGCAGCGCCGTAACGGCGTCGTGCACATCGTCGCCGCCGACGAGGCCGAGGCGGTCGCCACCGCGCGTCGCTATCTCGCCTACTTCCAAGGCGACACCGCGGACTGGACCGCGCCGGACCCGCGCCTGGCGCGGCACGTGGTCCCGGAGAATCGCCTGCGCGCGTTCGACATCCGAGCCGCCATCGAAGCCGTCGCGGACGTCGGGTCGGTGCTGGAATTGCGGCGCGACTGGGCGGTCGGGATCGTCACCGCGTTGATCCGGGTCGAGGGACGGCCCTTCGGCTTGATCGCCAACAACTGTCACCATCACGGCGGGGCGATCGACGCTCCCGCCGCGGACAAGCTGGGCATGTTCCTGCGCTTGTGCGACGCCCACGGCCTGCCGATCGTCTCCTTGTGCGACACACCGGGTTTCATGGTGGGCCCGGACGCGGAGAAGGACGCCACGGTGACGAAGTTCAGCCGCCTGTTCATCGATTCCGCCGCGCTCTCGGTGCCGCTGGGCACCGTCATCGTCCGCAAGGGTTACGGTCTGGGCGCTCAAGCCATGGCTGCCGGTTCGTTCCGTGCGCCCCGGTTCGTCGTCGCGTGGCCGACCGGGGAGATCGGCGGCATGGGCCTCGAGGGCGCGGTCCGCCTCGGGTTCGCCAAGGAACTGGCCGCGATCGATGATCCGGTCCAGCGTCAGGAGGCTTTCGACAATCTGGTCCAGCTCGCCTACGCCAACGGTAAGGCACTCACCGCCGCCGCCGTGCTCGAGGTCGACGACGTCATCGACCCCGCCGACACCCGCCGCTGGCTTCGCACACTGCGTTGATGTGCGGCGGCGTGAGGCTCGGCGGCCGATGCCGGACTCGGCTCGCACAGCCGAGCCGCCGGCTCCGCGCCGCGGCTCGACAGCCGGCCCGCAGGGCCGCTCCATGAGGGTGTGCGGCGTCAGCGCACCCCGCTCAGCGCGTCGACCAGGTTGCGGGCGCGCAGGTCCAGCGCGCCTTCGACGATGTGGTTGGTGACGTAGGCGAAGGCGAGGCGGCGATCGGGGTCGGCGAACGCGAGACTGCCGCCACGGCCCGGATGTCCGAACGAAGCGCCACCGCCGAGCGGCAGCTCCGGGGTGGGCAGCATGTACCCGGAGGCATACCGGCCGGGCAGCATCAGCACCCGATCGGTGCCCGCCACCTGTTCGCGAGTGGCCGCCGCGAGGGTGTCGTCGGTGAGCAGGCGCCGGCCGTCGACCTCGCCGACGAGCGCCGCGTACAGCCGGGCCAAGCCGCGGGCGGTGCCGATGCCGTTGCTGGCGGGCAGCTCCGCGGCCTGGACGGTCGGGGAATCGAAGTCGATATCCGCGGGGTCGGTGATCTGGAAGGCCCGATTGACCAGCGCCTGCGGGTCGCGCATCGCGGCGAGCAGTGGACGCAGCGACTCGGGAACGTTGTCCTCGGGCACCTCGGACAGATCGGGCGCCGGAGCGAAGACCAATCGGCTCACCCGATGCTGCTCCGCCGGTGGGAGCCCGATGAAGAAGTCGATATCGAGTGGACCCGCGATCTCCTCGGCCAGAAACCGGCCCGGCGTGCGACCGGACACGCGGCGAATCACTTCGCCGATCAGCCAGCCGTAGGTGCGCCCGTGATAGCCGAACGCGGTCCCGGGCTGCCAGTTCGGCGCCTGCGCGGCCAGCGCCTCGACCATCGGCGTCCAGGCCAGGGCGTCGTCCAGCGGAACGGGCTCGTCCAGCGCCGCCAGGCCCGCCTGGTGGGTGAGCAGCCACCGCACCGGGATGCGTGCTTTGCCCGCCGCCGCGAACTCCGGCCAGTATCGCGCGACGGGAGCGTCGAGGTCGAGTTCGCCCCGTTGCGCCAGCAGGTGCGCGATCGTGGCGACGACGCCTTTCGTCGCCGAGTAGACCAACTGCAGCGTGTCGCGCTGCCATGGCCGCCCGGTGCCGGGATCGGCCGATCCGCCCCACAGATCGACCACCGGCTGCCCGTCCCGGTACACGCAGACCGCGCCGCCGACCTCGCCGTGTTCGGTGAAGTTCGCCGCGAACGCCTCCCGCACGGCCTGGTAACCGGCGGCGACGGTTCCTTCGACTGTCATGCGGCACAGCATGTCACGACGCGGCCGGGCGGGCACCCGGCCCGATCTCGCGGCGGGCCGCCCCGTTATCCGGCCTACGGTGGTCGGCCGGTTATGCGGCGATGGTGCGGTCGGTGTGCCCAGGCGGCCGGCGACCTGCGGTCAGAGGCCGGCCGAACGCCGCGCGCAGTGCCGTCCCGGCCATGACGAGCAAGCCGCGCACTCCGGGCGCCATGGTCGCGACAGAACGTACCGTCCGGGTGCCCGCGGGCGGCAACTGTTTGCCTGCGAATCGGTCGGCGAGCCATTGCAGGCTGATCGGCGTCGAGAGTGGCAGGAGGGTGAAGTGGTCGCTGCACCGGTCGCGCAGGTAGGTGACGTGGACGCCCGCGCGGCGGTAACTGTCGACTTGTGCGTCGATTCCCTCGATGTGCACGATCTTGTCGCGCACGGGCTGGACGACCAGCAGCGGGCACCGTGGAGCGGATCCGCCCAGCCGCAGATCGTCCAGCATGCCCTGCATTTCCGGTTCGGCCATGATTTGTTCCAAGGACTTGTGCAGGTAGTCGTCGAATTTCTGGTTGGCCAGCCGCAGCAGCGCGGTGATGGGCGGCAGCCTCCGCGCGCGATCCAGTAGGCGGTGGCCTTCCGGAGTGAGGTTGGCCTCGATGACGCGATCGAGGATCGGGTACAGCGGCCGCAGCGCGGCGATGACGATGGCGGGGAAGCCGGCGTAGCGGCCGCCGTTGAGCCGGATGAACACCTGCCCGGGATCGCCGACGGGGGAGCCGAGGACGGCGCCCACGATGTCGAGTTCGGGGGCATAGGTCGGCGCCATCTCGACGAGCCAGGAGCTGGCCATGCCGCCACCGGAGTAGCCCCAGACGCCGACCATGGTGTCGGTGCGCAGATGTAGTGGCCCGAACTGCAGGGCGGCCCGGACGCCGTCCAAGGCGCGGTAGCCGGGTTCGCGTGGGGCGCCGAAATTGCCTGCGCGGCCACCGTGGTCGGCGATGCTCACCGCCCAGCCGCGCCGCAGGGCGCCGGCGACCAGCAACCATTCCGCCTGCGTGATGGACCCGCGGGCCCGCGCGCCGCGTTGCAGGACATAGGAGGGGTCGCAGCGCTCGGTGACGGCGTCGATCGCCGATTGGAACGCCAGCAACGGCCGATCGGGATCAGGTACGGCCCCCGCGGGCAGGAGCACGGTCGTGACCGCGGCCTCCGCCCGGCCGTGCAGATCGCTGCTGCGATACAGCAGTTGCCATGCCGAAACCTGCTGCGGCACAGCCGCGAACAGCGCCACCTCGACGGGACGGCTCCGCACGATCGCGCCCGGCCTGTGCGCGGCCAGGTCGGCCGGTGGTCGGTAGAAGGGATCCTGTGCGGGCAGGAGTGGGTTGTGCTCGGCCTTCCGCCGGCCACCGATATTCGAACGCCTTCTCATCACGGCCTCTTGTTTCTTCCGGCGGAGGATCGACGGTGTCAGGCGCTCGGCGACGGTGCGACCGGAGCGGCACACCGTATGCCGAGCTTCCCCGCACCGACCGCCGGAATCGGCGTGAACGAGGATCGCTCGCGTTCGGCATCAGTTGACTCGGTCCGCGTATCCGGACGGCAATTCGTCCGGTGCGCAGGCGATGACGGCGTCGTCGTTCTCGCCGACATGTTCATACCACGTGATGGTGGCGAGCTCGCTGACCACATGGATCGGGTAGGTCGGGCCCTGGTCGCGATAGGAGGTCATCCGGTCGAGGAACTCGTTCTGGAACAGCACTGTTCGTTCGGGGTGCTCGTGTACCCAGCGCGGGAAGAAGATGACCCCGTGCAGAAGTCGCCGCGCGGGCAGGATGTCCACGGCGACGCTGGTGCCGGTCGGTTCGGTCCAGGAGACCTTGAAGTGGTCGGTAGTGATCCGGACGGCGTCGACGTGCTGATCTTTGACCCAGCGTCCACCGACCATGCCCGAGTGGATCCGGTAGTCGATGGTGTGGTTGTTCTTCACGTACATCTCGTACCGCCACCCGTTGTCGTAGCGGTAGAGGAATCGATGCCCCACGAGGCCGGTCAACTCGGCCATCGGCGGCTCGCTGTCCTCGGTGCGACGTGGGACGCTCATCGGAAAGGCTCCTGTGCGGGGTGGCCGGGGCGGTACGCGCCCGTGCAACTAATACTTTTGTTGCAAAATTAATAGCGGGTGCCGTGCACCGCAAGTGCACAATGAGTTCGTGGATGTCATCACCGTCCGGGCTCGAGCGATAGCGGAGCCCGATGTCGAGGCTCGGCTCAGTGCTCTGCTGGGGCCGCTGCGGCGTGCGGTGCTCAACCGCACGCGCGCTGCCGAGGGGTTGCCGGACTTGCCGGAACCGCAGATCGAATTGCTCCGGTTGCTGGTGGCTACCGGTGGCCTGACGCCCACCCGTGCCGCGAGTGAACTCCGAATGGCGCCCTCGACGATCAGCAACCTCGTCAAGACGATGGCCGAGACGGGATTGGTCGATCGCAAGCCGCTGCCTTCCGACCGGCGCGGCGCGATGCTGGTGGCCTCCTTGCGGGCGCGGCATCTGCTCGATCGGTACGACCAGGCCAGCGCCGCGATGCTGCGCGAAGCCCTCGACGCCCTTCCCGCCTCCGACCGTACGGCGATCGACTCCGCGCTGCCCGCGCTGCAGCGCTTGCTGACCATCCTGGCGAGTGGCCCCGACGCCGAGTAGCCGTCCGCGATCCGATTCGTCCAATTCCTCCCGCTCGCGGCGCCACCCGGGTAAGTTGCTTTTGTCACAAAAGTAGATTCCAGGTCGGTGCGGCGATGCGTCAGGCGCCGACCTCAGGTGTGCAGGAGTGTTCTCATGCCGGTCGACGTCGGGATATCCCAGCGTGTGCGCCCGCTACGGTGGATGGTCGTTGTCGCGGTCCTGGTCGTCGGGGCGGTCGGCTTTCCCGCCGCCGGACCGGCAGGCGCCGACGAGGGGCCGGCTACGAGTGTTTCCGGTGGGATGATCCGGGGTGCGCGCGTCGATGGGGTGATCCAGTATCTGGGCGTCCCGTTCGCGGCCTCCACCGGGGGCGTCAACCGTTTCGCGCCGCCGCGGCCCGCGCCGTCTTGGACGGGCGTTCGCGCGGCCACCGCGCATGGCCCGCAATGTCCGCAATCCTCTCCGTTGCCGTGGACCCCGGCGGTGCAGCCCGCGAGCGAGGACTGCCTCTCCATCGACGTCTACGTGCCGGAACATCCTGCCGGAGCCGAACTTCCGATCATGGTGTGGTTCTACGGGGGTGCGTTCGTTCTCGGTTCCAACGCCCAGTACGACTCACCCGCCCGGCTCGTGCGGGATGGCCAGGTCATCGTCGCGATACCCAACTACCGACTCGGCCCGTTCGGTTTCCTGGCGCTGCCCGAACTCGCTGCGGCCGAAGGCGGGATGACCGGAACCTTCGGCACCCTCGACCAGCAAGCAGCACTGCGATGGATCCGCGACAACGCCGCGGCCTTCGGTGGAAACCCGGACAACCTCACCTTGTTCGGCGAATCTGCGGGTGGCATGAGCGTCTGCACGCAACTGGCCTCACCGACGGCCCGCGGTCTCTACGCGAAAGCCATCATCGAAAGCGGTTCCTGCGCACGCAGCCCCCTCGCACCCGCCTCGAAAGAACAGGCCTATCAGCGATCGGCCGACTACGCCGCCGGTCTCGGCTGCGCCGAGGCCGCAACTCGCCTGGCGTGCCTGCGCGCGCTACCGGCCGACCGGATGCTGGATTCGCCCACGACGACTCTGCACACGATGGCCGTCACCTGGACCCCGGTGCGCGACGACGTCGTCGTCACCACCTCGCCGGAGAACGCTTTGGCCGACGGGGCCGCGCGCGATATTCCGCTCGTCGTCGGCAGCAACGCCGACGAAGGGGCGACGTTTCTCGCGCTGCTCGACTTCGCGCACGCCACCGTGCCGGACTCGGCGGACTACGTGGATTGGGCGCGAGAGATCTTCACCGGCAACGCCGATCGCGTGCTGCAGCGATACCCCGTCGTGGCCTTCCCGACCCCGGCAGAGGCCAAGCAGCACGTGATCACCGACGGTTTCTTCGCCTGTCCGGCGTTGTTCACGACCCGAGCCGCCCGTCGCGGCGGTGCTCGGGTGTGGCAATACCAGTTCAACGATGCGCCCCTGGGGCACAACCCGATCCTGCCCGGAGCCTTTCACGGCGCCGAAGTGCCCTACGTCTTCTCCGGATTGTTGGGCGTGCCGATCCCGCTGCCACCCGCGGCGGACCGTCTCTCCCAGCGGATCCAGCAGAGCTGGGCACAGTTCGCGTACACCGGGAACCCCGAAACGCCGGCCTTCGCCCCGTGGCCGTCGGCCTCGGACACGACCGGAACCCTCGAACTCGGCAGCGACGGCATCACCGTCGCGGACTCCTTCGCCCGTCGACACCAGTGCGATCTCTGGTCGGATATCGGCCACATGGGCTAGCGGCACGTCCGGTCGCCCGATGAGCGCACCCTCCGGTCGGATCGGCGGCGAACCTGTCGTGGGTCGCCGGAATACTCGGCGCCGACCGATCATCGTGACGAACTGGAGGAGCGCATGGCGCGCGAACTCGACGACCTGCCCTACGCGCGGTACCTCACGGCCCCGGACGGCGACCTCGAGGCGGAAGGCGACTACGACTGCGTCCGGATGGACGGCGGTGAACTCGACGATCTCGATGTGCGGCAGGCGCGGTTCAACGAGTCGGCGTTCACCTCGATCACCTTCACCCGGGGAAGTCTGCGCTACAGCCGGTTCACCGATGTGTGGCTGCGTCACGTCCGCTGGGTGGGCACCGAACTGGCCGACACGGGATGGCTCGACGGGGAGGTGGTGTCGGGCGCGATGTCCGGCGTCGATTTCGCGGGAGCGAACCTGCGGCGGGTGCGGTTCGAAGGCTGCAAATTCGACTCGGTCAACTTCCGCGGCGCCCACTTGCGCGAGGTGTCCTTCATCGACTGTGTGCTGCGCGATTGCGACTTCGCCGAGGCCGCGCTCACCGACGTCACGGTGCCCGGCTCGGCGCTGGTCCGGCTGTCGTTGCGCAAGACGCGGCTGGCGAAAGTGGATCTGCGCGGCGCGACCGCCCTCGACTTCACCGAGGGGCTCGACAGCCTGCGCGGGGCGACGGTCACCAGTTTGCAGCTGATCGACCTGGCGCCCGCTTTCGCGCGTTCCATCGGCATCACCGTGCGGGATTGAGCGCGTGCGAGCCTCGGATTCCGCTGTTCGGGCGCCGAAAAATACTGTGCGCCATGGTGTGGCGCACCGGCATTTCGGCGAACCACCGATGCGCGCGACACCCGATTGATACATTGCGCCGATACCGCGTAGTACCGCTCATCGAGGATGCGAGCCATGGTCGATCCGGATTCTCTCCGCAGTGCCGCGGGCGTGCGCGCTCTCGTACACATCGCCGGTGAGCGGGGCATGGCGCCTGCCGAGTGCCTGGCCGGTACGGCGCTGGGGCCCGCCGAGCTGGACGATCCGGCCGCCGAGATCACCGCGCACGACGAACTGCGGGTAGTGCACGCGGTGCTCGGTCGCTTCGGTGACGAGCCCGGGCTCGGCCTCGCGGCGGCGGTCCGGCACCGGCTGCGCTCGCGGGGGCCGTGGGGGCTCGCCCTGCTGGGCAGCCGGACACTGCGCGAGCTGATCGAAGTCGGGTTGTGCTGCGTCGGTCGCACGGTGCCGTTCGGGCGGTTGACCGTCGAGGAAGCAGGCGGCGAAGCGCGGCTGGTGTTCGAGGACTCGAATATTCCGCCGGGGACGCGGGCATTCTTCGCCGAGGCGAGCCTGGCCGGGCTGCCCGCCTTCGATCGTGAGCTGTTCTCCGCGGGTGTGCCGGTACGGCAGGTCAGTTTCCGGCATGCTGTTCCGCGCGATATCAGGCGATATCGCGACATCTTCGGGGTCGCGCCGATATTCGGGGCGCCGGTGAGCGCGGTGGTCTTCGACCGCGGTGTGCTGGACCGGCCGTTGCCCCCGGCGAACGACGCCGCGCGGGACAACTGCGGGCAACTGTGCCGCGATCTGCTCGACCGGCACCGGACGCGCACCGGCGTCGCGGCTTCGGTACGCGACCGCCTGGTCCGCACTCCGGGTGAGATCCCCGATCAGTCGACGGTCGCCCTCGGTCTGTATATGAGCTCGCGCACGCTGTCTCGGCGGCTGCACGAGGAAGGCACGTCGTTCCGGGCACTGCTGGACGAGGTGCGCCGAACCATGTCGGAGGTGTTGCTCGCACACACCGATATGACCACCGAACAGGTCGCCGCCCGGCTCGGCTACGCGGAGGCGGCCTCCTTCATCCGTGCCTTCCGCCGCTGGCAGGGCTGTCCTCCGCAGACGTTTCGCTCGCGGGGCCGGCGCCCGCATCGCGCGCCCGAGTTGGTCTGAGCGTCAGCGGCTCCCCGCCGAGCCGGTCATCCGGTGCGGCATGCCTCAGCGCGCGGACGCGGGCAGACCGTCGGCTATCGTGCCGCCGGGCAGCGGCCGGTCGGTCCAGCACTGGGACGGAAGCCCGCGACGCTCCCGTACTATCGCGATCGGAGTCGGCCTGCCGGGGAGATGAAGGAGGACGGTGTGGAAGTTCGCACCAGCAACGAGCCACTGTGGTTACGGTTGGGCCAACGACTTCCGGAGCATGCCGGATCCGCGGCATCGTCGGCCGGGGGAGCGAACCGATGAGCGATGAAGGTGCCGACCTACGCTGCGCGGGATGCTCGGCTGTCGGACTGGACAGCCGGCGATGCCCGTCCTGCGGTTCGGAACTCGGTTACCGGTACGTCGCGCTGCCCGGTGACGATCCGACGCCGTGCGTCGAGTGCGGGGCAGACCGCTTCGACGCGGAGGGGCGCTGCGCGCAATGCGGCCGGGCCCGGACGGCGCCGGATCGCTTCGACGCCGACCTCGGCGCGGTCGCGGTGCTCACCGATCGTGGCATCGCCCATGCGCGCAACGAGGACGCCGTCGCTGCCGGGGTGCTCGAAGGTGCCGCGCCCGGAGCGGCCGCATCCGTCGTGATCGCGGTCAGCGATGGGGTGTCGACCTCGTCGCGCCCGCAGGTGGCTTCGGGTGCGGCGGTCCGCGCCGGCGTCGGCGCCACCGCCGCCGCGCTCGCCACCGGAGCGCCCGCGGCAGAGGCGATCATGACCGGACTGACGGCCGCGGTGCAGGCGGTCCGCGACGTCGACGTTCCCGACGGCCCAGCGCCCTCGTGCACCTACGTCTCCGCCGTCGTCGCCCACCACGGCGAGGAAACCGAGATCACCGTGGTCAATGTCGGTGACAGTCGCGCTTATTGGTTGCCGACCGGCAGGGACGGCCGACCGGCCGACGAGCAGGCCCAACGGTTGACCGTCGACGACTCGTGGGCCCAGGCGCTGGTCGACGCGGGCGCGATGGACGAGCGTGCGGCGATGGCCGACCCCCGGGCGCACACGTTGATCCGCTGGCTGGGCGCGGACAGCCCGCCGGAGCCGTGGGCGGACAACTGCGTACGGACGGTCCGTGTCTCGGGGCCCGGCCTGCTGCTGCTGTGCTCCGACGGACTGTGGAACTACGCTCCCTCCCCGTCGGGGCTGGCCGAGCAGATGGCGGGCGCGGCGCCCGCGGCGGCGGCCCGCGCGCTCGCGGAGTTCGCGTTGCGCTGCGGCGGCGGGGACAACATCACGGTCGCGCTGGCGCCTGTTCCGTGGGGAAGCCGTCCGTCCGTTCCATAGACAGCGATGTTCATGGTTGCGTATGGTCGTCCACTATGACGAAGTTCGCCGGCAAAATCTGCCTGATCACCGGGGCGGCCAGCGGTCTCGGTCGCAGCACGGCGCTCGCGGCGGCGGCCGAGGGCGCCGCGCTCGTGCTGACCGATATCGCCGCGGAGGGTCTGGCGCGGACCGCCGCGGACGCGCGTGCCGCGGGCGCGACCGTGCACCTGGCCGAGGCCGCCGATGTCAGTGACTACGACCAGGTCGTCGCACTGGCGGCGCGGGTGCACGACGCAGTGGGCAGCGTCGACATCGTCATGAACGTGGCGGGCATCGCCACCTGGGGCACTGTCGACCGGCTGACGCACAGCCAATGGCGGCGCACCATCGACATCGACCTGATGGGCCCGATCCACGTCATCGAAGCGTTCGTCCCGCCGATGATCGCGGCCGGGCGCGGCGGCCACCTGGTGAACGTGTCGTCGGCGGCGGGGCTGTTCGGCCTGCCCTGGCATGCGCCGTACAGCGCGAGCAAGTTCGGCCTGCGCGGGGTATCGGAGGTGCTGCGCTTCGACTTGGCGCGCCACCGCATCGGCGTGAGCCTGGTGTGCCCGGGTGCGATGGCGACACCCATGGTGGACAGCGTCGACATCGCGGGCGTCGATCGCACGGCCGAAGCGGTGCAGCGAGGAATGGCGCTGTTCATGCGGCACGCGGTGACGCCGGAAGCGGCGGCGCGGTCGATCGTGCGCGGCGTCGAGCGCAACCGCTACCTGGTCTTCACCTCACCCGACATCCGGGTGGGCTTCTGGGCGCAGCGCTACTTCCCGCCCGGATACAACGTCGCGATGCGCGGGTTGAACTGGGCGATGAACCGCTATGTCGAACAGAAGGCAGGCGCCGCCGCCAACTGAACACCGCACGGCGCCCGCCGACGGTCGAGCCGGGATTCGCCATGATCGTCGTCATGACATCGGCTGTCTATCTGATCACCGGGATCCAGGCGGCGGGCAAGTCCACCGTGGCCCAGGCATTGGCCGAACGGCTGCCGCGCTCGGCGCACGTGCGAGGGGACGTGTTCCGCCGTTTCGTCGTGCACGGGCGGGTGGAGATGAGCGCCGATCCATCACCCGAGGCGCTGGCCCAGCTGCGATTGCGCTACCGGCTGGCCGCCGCGACCGCCGACGCGTACGCCGAATGCGGGTTCACGACCGTTCTGCAAGACGTCGTGCTCGGCGACTTCCTGCCCTGGCTGGCGGATCTCATCGTCACGCGCCCGCTCTACGTCGTGGTGCTCGCACCGCGACCGGAGGTGGTCGCCGCGCGGGAGGCCCGGCGGGGCAAGGTCGCCTACGACGAATTCACCGTGGCGGAGCTGGACACGCTGCTGCGCGAGAGCACGCCCCGGATCGGACTCTGGCTGGACACCTCGGAGTCGACGGTCGAGCAGACGGTCGACCGAATCCTGACCGAGGCCAGGCCGCTGACGGACTGACGCGGGGTGTCGATCCGGATCCGGCGGACCGTCCGCTCAGGGGGTGTCCCGGGGCACGTGCAGGGGAGTGAGCGAACTGGTGGCCGGTCCTTCGATGAGCGTGCCGTCCGCGTCGAAACGTGAGCCGTGCAGCGGGCAGTCCCAGGTGCGTTCGGCGTCGTTCCAGTTGACGATGCCGTACAGGTGCGGGCACACCGCCGAGACCCGGTTGGTGACGCCGTCCACCGTGCACACGGCGGTCGGGTGCAGGCCCTCGCGCAGTACCGTGCCGCAGCCTTCGTCCGGAGCGGCGCCGTCGTGGTGCGTCGCGACCCGCAGCCAGCCCGCGGAGAGTTTCTGCGCCACAGCACTGTTGATCTTCGTGGCCGCCGGTAGTGCCTTGAGTTCGTCCGGGCGCCAGCTCGCCAGGGCGCCCGCCCACCGGGGCGGCGTGCCGGTGAGCCGTCCGGCCAGCGCGATGGCCGCGGCCACACCATTGGTCAGACCCCATTTGGCGTAGCCGGTGGCCAGCTGTATGTCGTTCTGACCGGGCAGCACCGGACCCACGTAGGGAAGTTCACCGATGGGGGAGTAGTCCTGAGCGGACCATCGGTGCGTCGGTTCGGCGCCGGGGAACCAGGTTCGCGCCCAGCTCACCAGATTCTCCACTTTCTCGCGGGTCGATCCGCCGCGGCCGACGACATGGCCGTTGCCGCCGACCAGCAGGAGCTCGCCGTCCGGTCCCTGCGCGCGACGCAGGGACCTGGTCGGGCTGCCCGCGCTGATGTACATGTCGCGCGGAGCGGGCCGGTCCAGGCGGAGGGCCGTCAGGTAGGAGCGCTGCGGAGTCAGACGGGCGAAGAACCCGCCGCGATCGAGGATCGGCGTCCCGGTGGCCAGCACCACCCGGCGTGCGCCGAGGTCACCGTGCTCGGTGGAGACAATCAGCTCGCCGCGGCCGCCGTGGTGCACACCGCGAACGGAGGTGGATTCGTAGATCGGCGCGCCGTGCGATTCCACGTCGGCCGCGAGGGCCGCCAGCAACGCCATCGGGTCCAGTTGTGCCTGATCGGCGAGGCGGACCGCGCCGTGCGCCGGGAAGGGGGTATCCAGCTCGAAGAGTAGTTCGGTGGGCAGACCGGCCTTCTGCGTCGCGGCGTATTCCGCTCGCACGGCGGAGATCTCGTCATCGGTCTGCGCGTAGGTCAACGCCGCGGCCCGCTCGACGGTGACGTCATGGGCGGCGCAGAAACTCAGCAGCCATTCCTGGCCTTCGCGATTGGCCGCCACGTAGCCGCGCAGGACGTCATCGGAGTGGTGCTTGGCGATCTGCTGGGCACGGGTCCCCTGTAGCAGGCTGACCTTCCCGGTGGTCGCGCCGGTCGTTCCCGCACCGACCCGCTTGCCTTCGACCACGGCCACCTCGACGCCGTTCTCGACCAGCAGCAGTGCGGTCACCAGTCCGGTGAGCCCGCCCCCGATCACCACCGTGTCGAAGTGCGATCCCGGCGTCAACCGCAACCGCGCCGGAACCTGCGCGCCGTGCAACCATAGGGACGTCATAAGCCCGAGATAGCCGGTCTCGGCGGCCTGAAACGCCCGCGTCGCTTCCTCGTCACACCCGGACCTGACTGCTGAGCTGCCGATCCGCCGCGGCGAGCACCTCGGCGGCGCTGATCATCGCCAACCCGGGCGCAGGCGCGTCCGACCGGGGATCGCCGACGTGTCCGGCCCACAAGGCGACATGGGCCATCCGTTCAGGGGGCGGTCCCCACACCGCGGGCGAATCGGGGCCGAAGACGAGCACCGACGGGGTGCCGAAGGCCGTGGCCAGATGACCGACACCGGTGTCGCCGCTGAGCACGAGGGCGGCGTCGGCCACCGTGACGGCCAACTGCCGCAGCGTGAGTTCGCCTGCCAGCACGCTGTTTTCGGGCAATCCGGCGGCTTCGGCCACGCCGCGCGCGAGCGGACGGTCGGCCGCGCTGCCGACGACCCGCACCGGATACCCCCATTCGCGCAGGCCCGCCGCCACCGTCGCGAACCGCTCGGCGGGCCAGCGCCGAGCAGGCGCCCCGCCCGGATAGACGACGATCCAGCGGCGCTCACCCGTGCTCTCCGGCGGCGGTGTGAGGTCCAGTCGCGCCGGATCGGCCGCGATACCCGCCCATTCCAGCAGACGGCACCACCGCACGGTCTCGTGCAGGCCCGGCTCGCACAGCGCGCCCGGCAACTGCGGAAAGTCCTTGTGGCGGAAGGTGATCGTCTGTTCGGGATCGGTCGCCAGCAGCGCGCGTATGCTGTCGGCCCCGGCGTCGTGCAGATTGACCGCGAAGGCCGGCGGCGGAGCGTTCCAGCGCAGTCCGCCCGCCATCGGGGTCGCATGGAGTTCGTCGACGCAATCGGCCAGTTCTACGACGGGACGCAGCCATCCCGGCGCGGCGAGTACGAGCCGGTGGCGCGGACGGACGTCGTGCAACGCGCGCAGCGCGGGAACCGCGGTCAGCAGCTCCCGCAGCCCGTGCGCGCGCAGCGCGAGCAACACAGTCACGGAAAAGCCTCCACTTCGGCGCTGAGGGCACGGCCCCGCCGCCCGGGCCGACATCGTCGGCGGCCCGGGGCGGGTGTGCCACATAACTTCGAGTCGCTCGCGAGAATGCCGCGAAACGGGGCTCGAAGCCCGCCGCCGCGGTGCGGTCCTCGACGCCGTTGTCGAGGGGAACGCACGGATGACGGCGGTGCTCCCGAGGGGGTTCGGCGCCTGGACACCCACGGCGGGAGCGGCATTCGGAAATCGGACGAGCGGTCCTTGCTACATCCGAAGATGCCCGTTCTGCCTGATTCGAAACCCGCGCTATTTCGGCACGAAGATGCCGGTGAGATCGGCCTTGCGGATCGGAGTATCCGGATTGGCCTGTGCCGCGCACATCAGCTTGATAGCCGCGATCGAGGCATCGACAGTCCTGGCGTCGGGCGTGCCGTCGCCCTCGCGTTCCTGCTCGAGGAACTTCTCGGTGGTGATGCGCTGCTTGTCGTCATCCTGGGCGACGAATTCGTTGCACGGCGTGTCACCGCCCTTGTTCACGATCTTCTTCGGCTCGTCGCCGCATCCGCCCGCGCAGAGTGCCAGCGCGGCGAGCGCGGCGATGCCCATGCGGCCCGCGGCGCTCATCGGCCGAACCCCGCCAGAGCCGAGGCCAGGTCCGGCACGTTCAGCGCCTGCACCGCCTGCTCGCGGACATCGGGGCAATTCTGCGTGGTGATGGTGTCGATCGTGCCCCGGTCGGTGACGACCACGTCGTTGAGACCGCCGTTGCGGGCGGCCCAGTTGTGCACGGTGCCGTTGAACGTCACTTTGGCGACCGTCGGGCCCTGGCCACGCCAGGTGTCGATGTCGGCGCGCATCATGTCGCACAGCTGCTCGGCCGCCGCGGGAGTGATCTCGTCGGTATTCGGTACCTGCGAGCTGGACGGTCCCGGCATGGTGATCGAGACGGTCGCGGGTGCGGGCGTGTCCGCGGCCGGATCGCCGTCGTCGGCCGAACACGCGGTGAGCACCGAGCCCGCCGCCAGCGCGCCCATGAGCAGCGCGAAGCGGCCCAAGGGCCGGTTGGGCTGGTTTGTCATTCTTTTCTCCTGGATGTCGAAAGCCGCGTTCTCCGGGCGGCGTCACGGGCGGCCGCACGGCCTCGGCCGAGCGGGCGGACTCGCGATCAGTGCCCGGCGGCGTCCCGCAGCCGCTTGCCTTCTCGCGCCTTGATCCTGCGATGCTCGGCGATGATCACCAGGACGCCCGCGACGATGCAGACGCCGCAGACCACACCCGCGATCACCGCCCAGCCCGCGAACCCGTACCCGGCGGCGGTGAGCGTGAGCGCCATGGCCACGATCCCTACCGCGACCAGGATGATCCCCGGCCAGTTACGGGCGTCCTCGATGGATTCTCCGGCGTGTGTGCGGTTGGTGCGGGTGTCGTCCGGGAACGTGTGGGTCCGGGGTGCGTGCTGCTCTCCGGCGCCGGATCCCGCGGTCGGCTCGTTCGGTGCTGGCAGCATCGGATGTCCTTTCTGCTGAGCGGCAACGTCTTCGGTGCATGGGCGGCCCGCGGCTCGAACATTCGAACCGGGCCCGTCCGGAGCGGCCGTACCGGTCGGATGCCCGCGTTAGCAGATCCGAAACGGGGGTACGACCTCAGCGAGCCGCCCGGTTCGGGCCGCTCTTACCGGTAAGAAAGTCCCAGGAGGGATCCCGATGACAACAGCACGGGACATCATGACCGCGAATGTGGAATGCGTCCGGTCCAGTGACACGGTGGTCGCCGCCGCGCAGCGCATGGCGGAGTTGAATGTCGGCGCCTTGCCCATCTGCGGCGAGGACGACAAGCTGAAGGGAATGCTCACCGACCGCGACATCGTGGTCGAAGTGATCGCTCAGCGCAAGGACCCGCTCGGTGTCGACGCGGGCGAACTCGGAGGTGGGGAGCTGGTCACCGTCGAAGCCGACGACGACGTGCGCAAGGTCATGTCGGTCATGTCGCAGCATCAGGTACGCCGCGTACCGGTGCTGGAGCAGGGCCGGCTGGTCGGCATCATCGCGCAGGCCGACGTGGCCACCGCCGTCGACAACACTCGATCGGGCAGCACGGTGGAGGCGATCTCGACCGACTTCTGAGTTCGGCGTTTCCTCAGACCGTGGCCGGGTGCATGTCGTAGACCGCGTACGCCGCTCGGATCACCGGCTGGGCGACATTGCGCACCCGGATGCCGCCCGGAGTGGTGCCGCGCTCGGTCCCGGCGTGCGCGTGACCGTGCAACGCCAGGTCGGCGCCGTGTTCATCGATCGCCTCGCCGAGCAGGTAGGAACCGAGGAAGGGATAGATCTCCCTCGGTTCGCCGTGCAGCGTGTCGCTGATCGGGGAGTAGTGCGTGAGCGCGACGGTGACGTCGGTGTGCAACGTGGCGAGGGCTTCGCCGAGCGCGGCGGCCACGTCTACGGTGTGCGCGGCGAACTCGCGCATCAAGGGTTCGCCGAAGACGCTCGCGCATTTGCCCGCGAACCCGCCGCCGAAGCCTTTGGTGCCCGCGACCCCGAGCGTGCTCCCGTCCACGTTCAAGGTCACCGAGGTTCCGTCCAGGACGGTGATGCCGTGGTCGGTCAGCACGGTCGCGATCTCGCGGTCGGCGTCGCCGTGATAGTCGTGGTTGCCCAGGACCGCCACGACCGGCACGCCCAGGTCGGCGAACTCCGCCGCGACCACCCGGCCTTCGTCGGCGGTGCCGTGGCGGGTCAGGTCGCCCGCCAGCAGCAGCACATCGGCTCGCTCGGAGAGGCCGTCCAGGGCGGGCCGCCACTGCCCGCGCGAATCCACGCCGAGATGTACATCACCGACGGCGGCTATCCGCATGCGGCTCAACTCCTTTCGGGTCCGTCCGGCTCCAGCGTCTCGGTCTCGACGGGTGCCGTGGGACGGTTGACATGGACGTCGTTGTGGATCCGCGCGTGCGGAAGCTGCTCGTGTACGACGGTTTCCATCTGTTGTTTGCAGTTCTCGCTGCTCACCTCGCCGCACAGCACCACGACGTCGCCGCGGATGGTCACCTGCACGCCGAGTTCGGCGGTGCGGGGATCCTCGGCCAGCGCCCGGCGCAACCGTGCGACCAGGTATTGCGGCTGCTCCATCTATTCCACCTTTCCGGTGCGAGTGATGCCGAGATCGTCGAGCAGGCCCATGAAGGCCCGCGCGTAGGGCGAGGCCTTGGTCTGTTCGCGCACCGCCTCCCAGTCCACCTGTTCCCGCAGGTCCCGCGCGATGTGCAGAATCGGGCTGAGATCCAGGCGGTGTGCGTCGAAGACGAGCATCTTGTCCACCATCAGGTCGGTGCCGCTGATCACCGGGGCCTTCGCGGGCCCGATCCGCATCTCGGTAGCCCGGTCGAGCAGTTCATCGGTCACGTCACGATCGTTCGGGCGGTGGATCACATCGACGAGGATGTCGTCGGCGTAGACTTTGCGCAGCCAGTTCTCCGGCGGATCGCACACCCGCAGACCCGCGCGGGCCAGCGTGTGGATCGCTCGCCCACTGTCCTCCGGTTTGACGAAGATGTCGACGTCGTGCTGGGAGGTGGGGCCGCCACGGGCATAGACCGCGCAGCCGCCCGCCACCGCGAATCGGATATCTGTCGCCGCCAACGCGTTCACCGTGCGGGTGAGCGCATGCAGCAGCTGATCGGTGCTAACGGCCATGCAGCGGTGGTACCCGGCAGACACCGGGTTAATCGGCGTTTCACCGGGTATGCGTCCGGATATCCGGAGGGCCCGCGCGGCGGCGCACCGGGCTTTCGCACTACTCCGGACCACCGGCCTCGGGACGGGAGAGGAGCGATTATGCCCAAGACGACAGCACGCGGCGACGTCGAGCAGTCGGAGTTGCCGAGCACGCTGCAGCGGTCGGAGGAAAAGGCTCAGCGCACCTTCGCCGAGGCGCACGACGCCGCGCTCGAACAGTACGACGGCGACGAGCAGCGCGCCTATCGCGTCGCCTACGCCGCGTTGAAGCACAGCTACGAGAAAGTCGGCGATCACTGGGAGCCCAAGGCTCGCCGCGGGCCCTCCGACGAGCGCGCCGAACACGGCGGCCCGGACGCGCGGGGCGAGACCGCCGAAGGCGTCGATGCCAACGCGTCCAAGGAGCACCTGCTCGGCATCGCCCGGCGACTGGACATCTCCGGTCGCTCGCGGATGACCAAGGACGAACTCGTCGAGGCGATCAAGAAGCGCAATCGCCGGGAGTCCGCGCGTGCCCGAGGATGAGGACGACGCCTGGGCGCGCCGCGCCCGTGGCGAGACCGAACTCGAACGACTGGACCGGAACTGGGGGAGCCTGATCCAGGAGTTGCGTGTCGTGCAGACCGGTGTGCAGTTCCTCTTCGGGGCGTTGCTGGTCCTGCCGTTCCAGGCGTCGTTCGGCACGCTGTCCCCGGGTATGCGAGCGCTCTATATGGCCACCTTGGCCGCCGTTCTGGGGGCCACGGTGTTCTTGATCGCCCCGGTGTCCTGGCACCGCATCCTGTTCCGCCGCCACCGCCTGGGCAATGTGGTCGCGGCGGCGCACCGCTGCGCGATGGCGGGCGTCGCACTGTTGGGTCTCGCGTTGATCGGCGCGGTGATCCTCGTGGTCGACTACGTGACGGGGACGGCAGCGGCAGTGGCGACCGGCATCGTCTCCGTCGCCTTGTTCGTGGTGACATGGCTCATCGCGCCGTGGCGCTGGCGCAGCGCCTCCGAGGATGTCCGCGCCGACCACTCCTGATACGAACACTCGCGAGTCAGCGGGCCCACGAGACGACTTCTCCCGCGTGGGCGGGGGCACCTCGGTGATAGGCGCTGAGCGTCTCGGTCGCGACCCGATCCCAGGAATTCCGGCTCGCGGCCCGCTGATACCCTGCGGCGCCCCAGGTTTCGCGGAGTGTCGAGTCCTCGAGCAGGGGGCGCACGGCCCGGACGATCGCGTCGGGTTCGGGCGGGGCGACGAATCGCCCGGTGACGCCGTCGACCACCGTGTCGAGCAGACCGCCGACGGGCGTGGCGATCACCGGCTTGCCACAGGCCATCGCTTCCAGGGCCACCCGGCCGAACGGCTCGTACCAGGGCGTGCAGAGCACCACGTCCGCGGAGCGGTACAGCCGCGGCAACGTCGGCCGCGTCACCGCTCCGGCCAACCGGAGACGCTCGCGCACACCGTGATCCGAGGCCAAGCGGCGCAACCGGCGACCTTCGGCGTCGTCTTCGGCGTCGGCGGCCGGGGCTCCCACGATCACCAGTTCGGTGTCCGGGAGGTCCGCCAGCGCTCGGATGACCGGGTCGAATCCGCTGCGCCGCATCAACTCTCCGGACGCGAGCAATCGGTGTGTGGCGTGCCGATCGGCGGCCGCGCCCTCCGGGGTGAACGCGGTGAGGTCGACGCCGTGCGGCACGATCGTGGTCCGGAACCGCGGCACGCCCATCCGGGCCAGCTCGGCGACCTCGTCGGAGCAGGTCGCCACCACGTGCGCGGCCCGCGTCGCGATGAGCCGCTCGAACCGGATGCGCGAGCGCGGACTCGGGTCGGCGAGCCCTTCGCAGCGCCGCTGCACGGTGCCGAGGCCGTGGAAGGTCAGCACCACCGGGATGCCGTGGGCGCGCGAGGCCAGCTCGGCGGCGAGCCCCGATTTCCAGTAGTGCGCGTGCACGATATCCGGTCGTTCGGTGGCCCAATGCCGCCGCAGGACCGTGCCGAAATCTCCGAGGTAGGGCAAGGTCCGATCGCTCGGCAGGGGGGTGGGCGGTCCGGCCGCGACGTGCACCACGCGATAGCCGCCCTCGGTGAGCAGCTCGGCGGGGGCGCGCGGACCGATGCGCCGGGTATAGACCGTCACCTCGTGCCCGCGGCGCACGTAGGCCGCCGACAATTCGGCGACGTACGCACCGCGGCCGCCCCCATCGGCGGGGCTCCCCTCGGCGAGCGGGCTGGCGTCTTCGGAAACCATGGCAATCTTCACCGGGTTGCTCCGTTCTCGTCGCGGGGCGCCGTGCGGACGCGCTCATCCGCGCGCTTGCCCTACGACCGGCATCGCGTGACGTTCGGGAATATATCGGGGATATGCCCGGACGCGGGCCGATGAAACCCCACGTCAGCGGGCAGATCGCGAGCCGAACGGTCGGTTTTCCGTGATCCCGGGCCCGCCGGCGACGGGTCACGTTCTCCTACCGAACGCTGTCGGGAACGTGTGGACCGTGCCACACTGTAGAAAGGTTGAGATCACAGCCGACCCCGGTTCGACGCATTCGGCGCAGCCGGTCGATGGGACGGCACGGCAACCGATTCGCGCTCGCGCCGCCCTCGTCCCGGCCGCCGCGGAGGACTGGAAACCCCCTACACGGGAGGTTCGACTTGTCTGCCATTTCTCTGCTACGAGAGCATGCCGAGGGCGTGCATCTCAATGGTTCGGGACCGGGACGTCGTCGGGACAACCGGTTGTGGGCACAGCGGGTGGATCGCCGCCGCGAGTGCGTGGTGGTCCGTGTCGAAGGCGAGTTGGACGCCGCCGTGTCGGCCGAGTTCTTCGAGACGGTCGACCGGGCCCTGCAGTCGCCGTGCGATGCGGTGGTGATCGATCTGCGCGCGGCGAGGTTTTTGAGCCTGCGCGCGGCCGTGCGGCTCGGCGCGCTGCGCAGGGACGCGGTGGGTGGTCGTCCGGATCTGCGGATCGTCGCGGGCGGACCGGGGGTGGAGCGAGCACTCGAGGTGACCGGCGTGCGATCGTTGTTCCCCCGCTACTCGTCCATGCGGACCGCACTGGACGCCTGAGCGGACGGCCCTCTCGAAGCCCGTGCTCGCGGTGTGACCCCCCGATCCGGTCACACCGGGCGCACCGGCATCGGATACTTCTGCGGTGAGTGATAGCAGGTCGGTCCAGCCCGAGGAAGCGCTCGCGCTGGACCGGGTGATCGGTACGGGAACGCCGCAGAGCGTAGGCGGTTTCCGTTTCTGGTTCGCCGACCAGCGATGGGAGTGGTCGGACGAGGTCGCGTCGATGCACGGCTACCGACCGGGATCGGTGACGCCGACGACGGAGTTGTTGCTGACGCACAAACACCCCGACGACCGCGAGGCGGTGGCCAGCGCCTTGGCACGATCCATCGCCGACGCGGAACCGTTCTCCAGCAGGCATCGCATCATCGATACCGCGGGCGCCGTGCACCACGTGATCCTGGTCGCCGATCGGATGATCGACGAGGGGAGCCGGGTGGTCGGCACGTCGGGGTATTACATCGACGTCACCGACACCCTCGCCGAACACCGGCAGGAGACGCTGGACGACGCCCTGCCCGAGCTGTACGCCGCGCGATCGGTGATCGAACAGGCGAAGGGCGCCCTCATGCTGATCTACGGCATAGGTCCCGAGCAGGCGTTCCGGGTGCTGAGCTGGCGATCGCAGGAAACCAACGTCAAGCTGCGGACGCTGGCCGCCCGGCTGGTCGCCGATCTGCCCGGTCTGACCGGTGTCCCGCCCGGGCTGCGCACCGGATTCGACCATCTGCTGCTCACCGCCCACGAGCGCATCGACGCCGACTGACCCGCGTTTCGATCCGGTCGCGGCGGGTACGTCCTCGACGAGGAACGCGGCGGTATTTCTGCTCCACAGTCCGCGGTGCCTGCGGTGTTCCGGTGGCCGAGGAGAACCCGCAGCGGTATGCAGGCCACGGTGGAGTGGCTGTGAGGACAAGGTGGTGATGGGCAAATGGGGGAGTGGACTTCCCGATCCTTTACCGACACAACGACTATCGGTGTACGGGTGCCCGCCCGGCTGGAGCAGCTGACCATGCTGCGCGCGCTCGCCGAGACCGTTGCCCTCATCGCCGACTTCGCCCTGGACGAGGTGACCGACATCCGCCTCGCGCTCGATGAGGTGGCGACTTCCCTCATTCTCGACGCCGCGGCGGGCTCGACGATCGACTGCGAATTCACCTACGACACCGACAAGATGTTCGTGCACGTCTCGTCGGTCGCGGTGACCGAGTCGGTGATGGGCCATGCCGGGCTGGGCTGGCACATCGTGCGCACGCTGACCGACTCGATCGCCGCCGCGCAGGGGTCCCACGACAACGTGCTCGGGGGATATCCGACAGTGATCGATTTCAGCTGGGTGCGGGGTGCCCGCAATGGCGGGTGAATCGAGGTCGCGTGGGGACACCTACGACAACATCGAGCCGCTGTTCGAGAAGATCGCCGCGTTGGATCCCGGCGACGCGCGGCGCGAGGCCATGCGCTTGGAGCTGATCGAACGATGCCTGCCCCTGGCCGAGCACATCGCACGGAAGTTCTCCGGGCGCGGCGAGAACTTCGATGATCTGCTGCAAGTGGCGCGCCTGGGCCTGGTGCAGGCAGCCGACCGTTTCGATGTGTCGCGCGGATCGTCGTTCCTGTCCTTCGCGGTCCCCACCATCATGGGCGAGGTCCGCCGGCATTTCCGGGACAACACCTGGGCCGTTAGGGTGCCGCGCCGGACCAAGGAGATCCAGCTGAGCATCGGGCCCACGGTCGAGGCGCTGTCGCAGCGCCTGGGCCGGATGCCGCGGGCCAGGGAGATCGCGGCGGAGCTGGAGGTCGATCTGGTCGAGGTGACCCAGGCGCTGATCGCGGGCAACGCCTACCAGTCGGCGTCCATCGACGCGGTCGCCGGAGAGGACGCCGAGAGCGCCCCGCAGCCGCTGCTGGACAGCCTCGGCATCGAAGAGCCCTCCTATCACCTCGTCGAGGACGTCATGGCCGTCGAGCCGCTGCTCGGCGAACTCCCCGAACGCGAGCGTCAGGTGCTGATCATGCGATTCTTCGAATCGTTGACGCAGAACCAGATCGCCGAGCGGCTCGGGGTCTCCCAGATGCACGTCTCGCGCATCCTGTCCAGGACCTTGAATTCGCTGCGCGAACAGGCGATGCGGGACTGAGCACAGGCCGGGCTACACCGGATTCGGTGGAGCCGGATCCGGCGACGGTCCGGGCAGGCCGGGGTCCGGCGAGGGGCGCCCGGGGTCCGGTATCGGAGGCGCCGGCGCGGGGCCGGGTGCGGGTGGCCGTGGCGCGGGGCCGGGCACCGGCGGCAGCGGATCCGGATCAGGGTGCGGCGGAACGGGGTTCGGATCAGGAATGGGGTCCGGCTCGGGAATGGGCGGTACCGGGTCAGGCTCCGGGATGGGCGGCACCGGGTCCGGCTCGGGCGTGGGCGGGACCGGCTGTGTCGCGCTGTGACTGGACATGCCAACTCCTTCTCGTACGGGCGAACATCGGCCGGTTACCCATCGCCCGCCGGACGAACCGGTCCGTGCACGCGCCGCCCGCGGTTCGGCCGACCAGTTTGCGGAAGATCGCGGACGGGTACCAAGACAGGAACCGGACAACAGATGCCGATGGCTCGAGGAGCTCGTCATGACCGACCAGCGCCGCCCAGGCACCCGGAATCCGCGGTTCGGACCGGGTGGGCCAGGGCCGTCGCCCCATGCTCGCGGCATTTTCGTCACGAGGAACCACGACGTCATCCGCCGCTGGGCCGAGCAGCGCGGCGCACGGCCCGCGACTGTGCCGGGCAGCGAGTACGACGGACGGCTCGGGGTGCTGCGTTTCGACTTCCCCGGGTATGGCGGAGCGGTGCTGCGCCGGGTGGACTGGGACGAGTGGTTCGCCACGTTCGATGCCCGCAAATTGCGCTTCTGGTATCAAGAGCCCGGTGCCGACCGTCCGCCGAGCAACTTCAACCGGTTGGAGCCGCCGCGATAGCCGGTGGGCCGCTGGCCTCTGCCGTGAGACCGATCACCGACGACCCTCCCCCATAGAGGCATCCGAAATATGTGACACACGGCATGCTGCCCTGGTGAGCTTCACGTTCGGTCCTGCCCGCCGCGCAGGTTACGGCTTGTTCGATAGTTCGATCGAAACTACTTGATATCAAGGACTTTTCGGAGGCGGAGTCGTCCTTCGCGCCCTGGGCGCGGCGCGCGAGAGCCGAGCTGCGTCAGTGCCCCGCTGCCCGGCGACCCGGGCGGGCGTATAGCGTCGACGGAAGGACGAGGAGGCCCCGCGTCGGTCTGCCGGAGGTTTACCGGCTGGGCACCCGGGGTACTCGGAGCCGAGCAAAGGTTGCTCGAAAAGCGGAAGGTCGCGTCGGTATGGGGATGCGGTTGTCCGCATCGTGACGCGCTTCCGCATGTCTGCAAGGGATAGGGTCTTGAGCGCAAACCTGATGATCGTGGAAGACGACGACCGGGTCCGTGGTGCGTTGCGGCTCGCTATGGAAGATGAAGGGTACGACGTCGACGAGGCGGAGGAAGCCGAGGACGCGCTCACTCATCTGCGCAGCAATGGTGTTCCCGATGTGATGATCGTCGATCTGATGCTCGGCGGCATGGACGGCTTCGAATGTATCCGCGAGATCCGCCGCGACCATGACGTCCCGATCATCGTGGTCAGCGCTCGCGACGACACCCACGACGTGGTGGCCGCGCTGGAGGCGGGCGCCGACGATTTCGTCACCAAGCCGTTCGAGATCAAGGAGATCACCGCCCGCATGCGCGCGGTGCGCCGCCGTTCCCGGCTTTCCGCCGAACGGGAGACCCCCCAGGAGATGGTGCTCGAGGCCGACGACACGGCTCCGCTCGTCCTCGCTCAGGACAGCGGTGTGGTGCGCCGCGGCGACGAGGAGATCCGGCTCACGCTCACCGAGTTCCGTCTGCTGTGTGAGCTGGCCGAATCACCGGGCCGGGTGCTCAGCCGCACGGTGCTGCTCGAGCGTGTGTGGGACCGCGGATTCTTCGGTGACGAGCGCATCGTCGACGTGCACATGCGCCGGTTGCGCACAAAGATCGAACGGGATCCGTCCGATCCACGCATCGTGGTGACGGTGCGCGGGCTCGGCTACCGCCTCGATGTGCGGCGCTGAGCGCTGTCTCGACGCCGAACGCTGGAATCCGAACGCTTGGAGCCTGCGCGCCCGGGTGACCGCCGTCTTCGCGACGATCGCCGCGCTGATGTCGCTGGTACTGGTCGTCTCGGTGTTCGTGATCAGTCGCGGCTATCTGGAAGCGCAGCGACCGCACGCGGGCAGCGAATCGCCGGGAGACCTCAACGCCGATCTCGATCTGCTGCGCAATGTGCTGATCGGCTGCGCCGTGGTGGTGACCCTGATCGGCGCGGCGGTCGGCTGGTGCGCGAGCAGGCGAGTGCTGACCCCGCTGCACCAGCTCGCGGGCACCGCCGCGCGGATCGCCTCCGGCGACCTCGACCAGCGGCTGCCCGCCACCGATGACCAGGACCTGGCGATCACCGTCGAGGCGTTCAACACCATGGTGGACTCGCTGCAACGGCGCATCGAGCGGGAGCACCGGCTCTTCGGTGATGTCAGCCACGAGCTGCGTACGCCGCTGACCACCTTGATGGCCGGCGTCGACGTGCTCAACCGGCATCGCGGCGATCTGCCGGAGCGCTCGCAGCGGGCGCTCGGCCTGGTCACCGCCGAAGTCGAGCATCTGCGCAAGCTGCTGGACGATCTGCTCGCCCTGGCGCGGGTGGAAGCGCGGATGCACCACGGCGACGCCGAGCCTCTGTCGGTGCGCGACCTGCTGGTCCACACGCTGGCCGATCGCCGCTACCCGGGCGAGCTGCTCACGGTGCGCCAAGACGTCACCGTGCGCGGCCGCAAAGTGGAGCTGGAGCGGGCGGTGGCCAACCTGCTGCACAACGCCGACCGGCACGGCGGCGGTGTGGTCGCGGTCACCGTCGACCGCGACGGCACCGAAGCCGTGCTCACCGTCGACGACGCGGGCCCCGGAGTACCGCCCGTGGATCGCGATCGGATATTCGAACGCTTCGCGACCGCCCGCAGTGGCCGCCGCTCGCCCGACGGGACGGGCATCGGCCTGGCGCTGGTCGCCGAGACGGTCGCCACGCACGGCGGCCGGGTGCATTGCACCGATCGCCCTGGCGGGGGCGCGCGATTCGTCGTGCGGTTGCCCCGGCTCGGCGACATCCAACCGTAATACGACCGTAAAGAAGTCGACTGGTTCACCTCAAAGTCACTTCGTAAGCCTGGATAAGTACGGCTGATCGACGAGGGAGTTGTATGTCAGTGCCAACCCTGTCCCCAGCGCAGATCGAACGATCGCGCGTCGGCAACGCCGCTGTCGCTCTCGGGGCCACCCCGTCTCGGAAGGACACCGGACCCGCCGTGGTCCTGCGCACGCCCCGCCTGAGCGACGGCGCTCCGATGTGGCGCATCGCGAAGGATTCCGCGGTGCTGGACCTCAATTCGAGCTACGCGTACCTGATGTGGTGCCGCGATTTCGCCGGAACCTCGGTGGTCGCCGAACTGGACGGCCGTGTCGTCGGCTACGTGATCGGATTCGTCCGCCCGCAGGCACCCGACACCGTCTTCGTCTGGCAGATCGCGGTGGACCGCTCGCAGCGCGGACGCGGGATCGGCGCCGAGCTGCTCCACACGTTGCTCAACAGTGTTGCTGCGCAAGGCGTCTCGGTGCTCGAGACGACCATCTCACCGGACAACGCGGGTTCCATCGCCCTGTTCACGTCGGTGGCGGCGGCCCGGGGCGCGGATCTGACCAAGCGCCCCCTGTTCGACGCGGGCGTCTTCCCCGACAGCCACGCACCCGAAGACCTCTATCACATCGCCCCGACCGCCCGCACCACCGAGGAGGATCACCGATGATCAACGCCGACACCACCGTTTTCGAAAGCCTGGAGTCGAACGTGCGCGGTTATTGCCGTGCCTGGCCCACCGTGTTCACCACGGCGAAGGGCAGCTGGCTGCGCGACGAGGAAGGCAAGGAGTACCTGGACTTCTTCGCGGGCGCGGGCGCACTGAACTACGGCCACAACAACGACGTGCTCAAGCGCTCGCTGCTGGACTACATCGCGAGCGACGGCATCACCCACGGCCTGGACATGTCGACCGCGGCCAAGCGTGAGCTTCTGGAGACGTTGCGCGACACTCTGTTCACCCCGCGCGGCCTCGACTACAAGGTCCAGTTCCCCGGCCCCACCGGCGCCAACGCGGTCGAGGCCGCGCTCAAGCTGGCGCGCAAGGTGACCGGTCGCGAGACCATCGTCAGCTTCACCAACGCATTCCACGGCATGACCCTCGGCGCGCTGTCGGTGACCGGCAACGCCGCCAAGCGCGCCGGCGCCGGTGTGCCGTTGGTGCACGCCGCGCACATGCCCTACGACGGCTACTTCGACGGCACGACTGCCGACTTCCAGTGGATGGAGAAGGTGCTCGACGACACGTCGTCCGGCTTCGACCGCCCGGCCGCGGTGATCGTGGAGACGGTGCAGGGCGAGGGTGGCGTCAACGTCGCCCGCGCGGAGTGGCTGCGGCACCTCGCCGGCCTGTGCGGGGAGCGGGAGATCCTGCTGATCGTCGACGACGTGCAGATGGGCTGCGGCCGCACCGGGCCGTTCTTCTCCTTCGAGATCGCGGGCATCACGCCCGACATCGTCACGCTGTCGAAGTCGATCGGCGGCTACGGCCTGCCGATGGCGCTGGTGCTGTTCAAGCCGGAACTCGACGAGTGGTCGCCGGGTGAGCACAACGGAACGTTCCGCGGCAACAACCCCGCGTTCGTCACCGCGACGACCGCCCTGCGCCACTACTGGTCCGACGACGCCCTCGAGAAGGCGACCGAGGTCAAGGGCGAGAAGATCGCGCGCACCCTCGGTGAACTCGCCGGATACTTCCCCGGTGTCTCGACCCGTGGCCGCGGATTGGTGCAAGGCGTGGTGTTCGACGATCCCTCGCAGGCGGGCAAGGTGTGCCAGATCGCCTTCGAGCGCGGGCTGCTGGTGGAGACCTCCGGTTCCACCGACGAGGTGGTGAAGCTGCTGCCGCCGCTGACGGTCACCGACCAGGAACTCGACCAGGGTTTGCAGATCCTCACCGGCGCCGTCGAGTCGGTGTGCGGCGGAATGGGGGCGATGGCATGATCGTGCGCAGCACCGCGGAGATCACCGGCACAGAGCGTGACGTGGCGGGCGAGGGCTGGCGCAGCAAACGCATCGTCCTCGGCGGCGACGGCGTCGGCTTCTCCTTCCACGAGACCACCATTGACGCGGGGACGGTGCACGAGTTCCACTATGTGCATCACGTGGAAGCCGTGTGGCTCGTCGAGGGCGAGGGCACGCTGACCGATCTGGACAACGGCGTCACCTACGAGCTCGCACCCGGCTCGATGTACCTGCTCGACGGACACGAGCGGCACCGCTTGGAAGTGCGCACCACGATGCGGATGATGTGCGTGTTCAATCCGCCGGTCACCGGGCAGGAGGTTCACGACAGCAACGGCGTCTACCCGCTGGTCGCCGCGAACATCGGAGGTTGAGAACACCAATGGTTCTGCAGCACACCGAAACCCTGCCCGAGACGGCTCGCTACGACCGCTACCCGACCCGTCTCGGCACGCCCGCTCCGCACTTGGAGCGCGCCGACCCCGCGGTGTGGGGAGAGATCGAGAGCCCGGAACTCGCCTCGTTCGACGCCGACGGGTTCGCCATCATGGACCAGCTGCTCACGCCCGACGAAGTGGCCCACTTCAGCGGCGAGATCAGCAGGCTCGCGAACGACCCGGCCCTGCGCGACGACGACCGGGTCATCGTGGAGAAGTCCTCGAACCGGGTGCGCTCGGTCTTCGAGGTGCACGAACTGAGCGAGGCGATCGCCGAACTGGTGCGTCAGCCGCGGGTGCTCCGGCTCGCCGAGCAGGTGCTGGGGTCCCCGGTGTACGTGCACCAGAGCCGGGTGAACTACATGCCCGGCTTCCGTGGCACCGGGTTCTACTGGCATTCCGATTTCGAGACCTGGCACGCCGAGGACGGCATGCCCGCGCCGCGTGCGGTGAGCCTGTCGATCGCGCTGACCGACAACTACCCGATCAACGGCAGTCTCATGGTGATGCCGGGCTCGCACCACACCTTCGTGCCGTGCCTGGGCAGCACCCCGGCCGAGCACTATCGGGAGTCGTTGCAGGAGCAGGAGATCGGCGTGCCGACGACCGACGACATCACCGCGCTGGCGAACCGCTACGGGATCAGTCAGTTCACCGGCCGGGCGGGCTCGGCGCTGCTGTTCGACTCCAATCTCATGCACGGGTCGTCGAACAACATCACGCCGTTCCCGCGCTCGAACATCTTCGTGGTGTTCAACAGCGTGCACAACACGCTGGTCGAACCGTTCGCCGCGCCCGCCCCGCGACCGGGCTACATCGGCAGCCGCGACTTCACGCCGCTGTCGGCCTGAGCCGGAGCAGCCCCGCGCGTGCGGCCCGCCCAACCCGCTGGGCGAGCCGCACGCGCGGGGCGTTTCGCACGGCGGCCGCCGACCTCGCGCACCCACGGGTCAGGCAAGCCGCCGGATCGCTTCCGGACCCAGGTCCGCGATCGTCGGGTACCCGTCCACCGCCATCAGCAGGTCCGCCTCGGCGAGCAGTGAACGCAGCACGTGCACGAGGCCGTCGACGCCGCCGAGGGCGAGTCCGTACGGGTAGGGACGGCCGATCCCGACGGCCGTCGCACCGAGCGCGAGCGCTTTGACGATGTCGGCGCCGGTGCGGACGCCGGAGTCGAACAGCACCGGCAGACCGTCGGCCGCCGCGACCACCTCGGGCAGATGCTCGATCGCCGGGATACCGCCGTTGGCTTGCCTGCCGCCGTGATTCGAGCAGTAGATGCCGTCGACGCCCGCGTCCTTGGCACGCCGCGCGTCGTCGGGATGACAGATGCCCTTCAGCACCAGCGGCAGCGTCGTCAGCGACCGAAGCCATGCCAGGTCGTCCCACGTCAACGCGTTGCCGAAGAGCGAGATCCAGGTCAGAATGGCGGTCTTCGGGTCTTGCTCGGGTGGATCGGGCAGCAAGCCGCGGAACACCGGATCGCTGAAGTAGTTGGCCAGGCAGTGTCCACGTAACTGTGGGAAGTTGGATATCGCCAGATCGCGCGGGCGCCAGCCGGGCACCCAGGTATCCAAGGTGACCACGATGGCCTTGAAGCCCGCGGCCTCGGCCCGCTGGACCAGGCTCTGCGCGAGGTCTCGGTTGGTGGGGGTATAGAGCTGGAACATTCCGGGGGTGTCACCGAACTCCGCCGCCACCTGTTCCAGTGGATCCACGGTGAGGGTGGAGGCGACCATCGGGACGCCGGTGCGCGCCGCGGCCTTCGCGGTGGCGATGTCACCGTGCCCGTCCTGGGCGCACAATCCGATCACCCCGACCGGGGCCAGGAAGACCGGCGTCGGCAGCATCATCCCGAACAGTTCGATCGAGAGGTCTCGCGTCTTGCTCGCGCGCAGCATGCGGGGGACCAGGCCCAGTTTCTCGAAAGCCGCCACGTTGGCACGCTGGGTCCGTTCATCGCCGGCCCCGCCCGCCACATACGACCAGACGCCAGGAGGTAGCGCCGCCTGGGCCTTCGCTTCCAACTCGGCGTACGTCATCGGGAAATCGGGCAGCACACCCCCGAGGCCTTGGAAATAGATCTCGTTCTGATAGTCGCCGAAGTTGGTCACGCCGCTCCTGTCCTCGTCTCGATGCATGAATGTATCCGATACGTTCCTGTAGCGAGCCCGGTTCACGCACGCAGCACCCTGTACAGGATCAGCCAGCGATCGGGGGAGACCAGCCCCACCGGCTGATCGAGCGAGATCCCGGCTGCCCGGCAGGCGCCGCGCACCGCGCGAGCGGGGAACTCCCGCCGCAGCGACGCCGCCACACTGCCGCCGACCCCCGAGAAACCCAGCTCGACCAGTCCGCGGTACTCACCGATCCGCTCGCGCGGCAGCAGCGGAGCCGGCCGGGTGCGCAACCGCAAGATGGCGGCATCCACCCGCGGAACCGGATGGAAACTGTGCCTGCCGACGCGCGCGCCCAGCTCGATCGCCGTCGTCGGCCAGTGGCCGACGGTGAGCTTGGTCCAGCGCCCGTAGTCACCGGAGTGCTTGCGGGCGAATTCGAGCTGGGTGAGCAGGGTGGCGGAGGTGAGTCCTCGCGCGGCCAGACACCAGCGCACGATGTCGGTCGTGCTGCCGAACGGCACGTTGGCCACCACCGCGAACGGCTCACGCGGCGGGCGCACCGTGCGGAAATCTCGGCGATACAACCGAATTCGCGGATCGTCGGCGTAGCGGCGGCGCAGCAGTGCCGCGTAGCGCGGATCCTTCTCGTATGCCTGCACCCGGCCGCACGCCTTCAGCAAGTGCCTGGTCAGCATGCCGTCGCCGGGTCCGATTTCGAGGACGAGATCCTCGGCGGTGATGCCGGAGGCGCGCACGATCAGCCGGGCGGCGCCGACATCGGTCAGGAAATTCTGCGACAGCAGTTTTCGCGTGTTCGAGGCGACGGCCGCGCTGCGGGCACGCGAAAGGGAACGATGGTGGGACATGGGTGTCCTCCGAACGGAGTGGTCGAATCGGGAAGGTCGATTCGCCCGGACCCATGCCGGGGCACGAAGAACCCGGCGGCCGCTATCGGCCGCCGATGCGGATTCCGCTCGAACGGATCAGGAGAGCGGAGCGATACGGTGCGCCGGCAGAACCCGGGCCTCCGTACGCAGCCGGATGTGATACGCGCCGACCGCGTACGCTCCGTTCACGCCAGGACTGCCACACATGTCCCGCAACGTACGACATCCGCGCTTCCAGGTGCCACTTCTTTTCCCGCGAGATCGCGAGGTCGGCGGGGTGGGATTCAGAGGGATGTCGGCTGACTCACCACGTCGGGGTCTTGCAGCTCGGCGGCGAATGTCCGCCAGGACTTGGCCTCCGCGTGTTTGCCGAGCTGGTCGAGCAGATCGGCGAGTTCGGCGATGGCGCGCGGCTCGCGGCGGTCGGCGGCGGTGCGCCACCAGGATTCGGCTCCGACCGGATCGCCGCGCCGTAGTCGAACCAAGCCGAGTTCGTATGCGGCGCCGGCGTGCCCGGCCTCCGAGGCCTGCGCCCACAATCCGCACGCCTGGTCTTCCTCGCCCCGGCGGTACATCGCTACGCCCAGGTCGTAGAGCGCACCACGATATCCGGGATCGCCGGACTGCGTCGGCTCGCTAGACCGCCGCGGCGCATCGACCGGCGCAGAGTGCTCGGCGAGCCGCGCCAGTCCGTCCGAAGCCGGCGCGGCGTCGGGAAGGATGCCGGGCGCGGCGATCGGCGTACTCGCCGCGGGAGGGGTGCTCGTCACCGGCGGGCCGATCTCCGGGGCCGGTGTATTCGCGGCGGGCGGCGTCGTCCGCGACACCGGTTCGCCGGAAGATTTCGACACGCCCGGTGCGGGATCCGGCTTCGCAGCGCCGGAACCGGCGAGCGCAGTGTCCACCGCGGGTTTCGGTTGCGTGCCGACTGGCTCGAATGCGCGAAATGGGGCCGTTGCGGTCCCAGGATCCGCGACCGGCGAGCTGGAATCGCCGTGCGGCCCTTCCGTCGCCGGTCGAGTGGTGGCGGAGCCGGGGGAGGCCTCGGTGGGAGGCGGATCTTCCTGCGCAGGCACCGAAGCGGGAGGTGAAATCTCCGCCTGGGACCGAGTGTGCCTGCCGTTGCGGGCGAATGCGTGAAAGGGGTCCGGTGCGCTCCATGGGTTCGCGACCAGCGGGCTGGATCCGGTGCGCGTCCCGTCGGCCGCGGGGCGAGGGATGGGCGGGAAGTCCGGGGCGGGTGGCGTATTGCCGGTTACCGGGCGTGTGGGGTCTGCGGGCGGATGTGTATGCGCGACCGGGGGGCCGAAGGCGCCATACGAGTCCGCCGTGGATCTCTCGGTGCGGTGACGGATGTAAAGACCTTGCGCGGGTACTTCTACATGCGCCTGCGGATTCTGCGGGACGTCGTTCGCTTCGGACCGGCTGTCGGCGGCGTGTGGAACGGGACCACCGTGGGCGGCGTCCGTCACGGATTGTCCGGCGAGCGGGCTCGGCGCCGGGTGCGGGTTGTCCGGGCTGCGGGGGCCGGAAGCGGAGTGCGGAGTTTCCGGAGTGGATCGTGCGGCGCGGGACGACTGCAGATTCAGGAAAAGGCTGCCCGATCGCTGGGGCGGCGTGCTCTGGGGCGCTTGTCCGTTCCCGCCACCCCCGGCCGCGGACGGATCGGCGGCAAGCCATTCGGCCGCAGCCGCGGGTTCGAACGCGGCCGCAGTGGCGTCGATCCGTGGAACCGGCATGGTCGGCGCGGTGGGCGGACCCGCCGAGGAAGCGGGAAACGAGGCGGGCGGGCTCATATCGATCGAAGTCGTCGCCGGTGTGGCGGTCGCCGGCGGCTCCGGCGCGACAAGTGTGGGAGCGGTGGAGACTTCCACCACCAGGTTCGCGAAGTTCGGCGGTCCCTCGCCGATGCTGCACCACAAAACGACGCGACCGTTGGCCTGGTGCTCGACAACGATGCCATAGTTGCCCGCCCAGGACTTCTGCGTGCCGAATTCGTCCACCCAGACCGGTGTCAGGGTCACCAGGGTCACCGGCGCGCCGGGCGTGACGTCGAAGCTCACACCCGCGGCCAGGGCGTCGCTCCACGCGTCGACGCCGGCGAGCGAACGTCCGTGCAGGTCAAGGTAGCCGTCCACGACCGAGAGCCCCATTCCGAGCCCGCGCAGTCCGGCGGGTGGCGCCGCCGAGATCATCGTCAAGGTGACGGTGGTGGGAGCGGGACCGACCTGCTCGGTGTACATCGGGTAGACCATGCTGCCGTGCCAGCGAATCGGGTCCGCGCTCTGGTAGCGCGCGGCCAGCGGCAGCTCTTCGGGCGTATTCCGGGCAGCCCACGACGAATACCGCTCGTTCACTGTCGCGCGCCTGCCTTTCCACCCGATCCCGACCGCCGCCCCCGCGCCGGGCGGCGGGGTATACCGTACTCGCCGCGAACCACGACTGCGTTGCAATCCCTCGGCCGTAGGTAATGCCCCGAGGCTCAACGCTACCGGGGGGTTCGTCTCATTTCCCAATGGTGCGCAACGCGCCGTGGTGATCAGGTGATCGCGTGGTGAGCTGGGTCGCACAGTGCCTGTGCTCGGCCACCCGGCAGGTGGGCGGCCGGCTCCGGAGGACCCGCCACTGCGCGTCACGCGTCGGTGAAGCGCTCGATCACATCGGCCGCCCCGCTTTCCCGGGCTATCGGTCCGCAGCGACCGTCGTCTCCGGAACCGGCGGGCGGGGTACGCCATGAAGTCGTCGGCTTGCCGGAAGCGCTTCCACGGAACGCCGAACAGTCGACCAAGCGCTTGCTACGCTCGATCGATGATCTCCACGGTGGTCTGGGGGACCGGCAATGTCGGCCGGGCAGCCATCCGGGCCGTCGATGCCAACCCGGCGCTGCGTTTGACCGGGGTGCTCGTGCACGATCCGGCGAAGATCGGCCGCGACGCGGGCAGACTCGGCGGCCTCGGCCATGACCTCGGCGTTCCGGCCACCGACGACGTCGGCGGCGTTCTCGACGCGCACCCGGACGCGGTGGTCTACGCGGCCTCCGGCGACATCCGTCCCGACGACGCGCTCACCGATATCCTGCGCGCACTCCGCGCGGGCGCGGTGGTCGTCACCCCGGCGCTCTACGCCCTCTACGATCCGCGCAACGCACCGCCGGAGGTCCGCGACCCGGTGCTGGCCGCGATCGCCGAGGGCGGTGGCTCGCTGTTCGTCTCCGGTATCGACCCCGGTTGGGGCAACGATGTACTGCCCCTGCTGATCAGCGGGCTCGGCAGCACCGTGGAGACGATCCGCTGCCAGGAGATCTTCGACTACTCCACCTACGACCAGCCGGACTCGGTGCGCTACCTGGTCGGCATGGGCCAGCCGATGGACTATCAGCCGCCGATGCTCGCGCCGTCGGTGCCGACGATGGTGTGGGGCGGGCAGATCCGGCTCATGGCACGGGCGCTCGGTGCCGAACTCGACGAGATCCGCGAGACGCTGGACCGGCGTGCCCTGGATGCCACCGTCACCACGACATCCATGGGCGAGTTCGCGGCGGGCACGCAGGGCGCCGTGCGATTCGAAGTCCAGGGCATCGTCGATGGGCAGCCGCGTCTGATCATCGAGCACATCACCCGTATCCATCCCTCCTGTGCGCCCGATTGGCCGACACCGGCCGACGGCGGCGCGGGTGCGCACCGGGTGGTCATCGAGGGTCACCCGCGCATCGAGGTGACCGTCGAGGCCACCGACGAAGACGGCAACCGCTCCGCGGGCGGGAACGCCACGGCCGTCGGCCGCCTGGTCGGCGCCATCGACTGGCTGATCGGCGCGCGGCCCGGACTCTACGACGCACTGGACGTCCCGCTGCGGCCCGCGGTCGGCAAACTCGGAAGGAAGCACCCATGATCATCGATGTCCCCGAGGGGAAGGATCCGATCGGCTACGTCTGGGGCGAAATGGTTCCCGGCATCGGCGTCGCGGCCTCGAATTTCTCGCTGTCGGTGTACTCGCACAGCACGCTCGGCCTGCGCGAATTCGAGGCCGCGCGGCTGCGCATCGCCCAGCTCAACGGGTGCCTGTTCTGCATGGACTGGCGCACCGAACGGGACGGCGCCGAAGTCGAGCCGGAATTCGCCGACGCGGTCACGCAGTGGCGAACCACCGACGCCTTCGACGAACGCACCAGGCTCGCCGCCGAATACGCCGAACGCTACGCCACCGACCACCACAATCTCGACGAAGAGTTCTGGAACCGGATGTTCGCCCACTACACCCAGGTGGAAGTGGTGGAACTGAGCATGAGCATCGGCTCATGGCTCGCTTTCGGCCGGTTGAATCGTGTGCTCGGCCTCGATTCGGTCTGCGTGCTGCCCGATCATTCCGCCGGCCGATGAATCGACGCCGGAGAAGCTAAGTCGGTATCTTCGACACCCACGCCGGCTGCCCGTCGACCAAACCCAATTCGAACTCCTCGGGAGCGTCCAGCACGGCGCCGAGTTGACGGAGCGCTCGATCCGCCGAGATCTCCGCCGGAAAACGGATGTATTCGAGGGTCGCGCCGGATATCCGGGCCCGGAATCGGTACCGGAATTCGACGTGACCCGCGTAGGTCAGCGCGATGCGGCCCTGCCAGTCGATGTCGTGCCTGCCGTCGGGACGCCGGGTGAAGAACACCTCCTGGTCGGCGACCGAGTCGTGCCCGAGCAGATAGATGTTGAACGCCAGGCATTCGACGTCGTCGGCGTGCGCGAGGGGCAGTGGATCGACCGTGAGACGTTGCGGCTGTTCGGATCTCAGCAGGAAAGGACGGCCGGGGGCCGCGGCGCGCAGCCCGGTGGCGTCGTCTTCGCCCCAGTACGTGGACGACAGCGTGCAGCTGTGATAGTTCTGCCAGGTGATCGGCGACATCCAGCTCTCGCCGTTGTCCTCGTCGTCGGTGGCGTCGCGTTCGGCGTTGTACGCCGCGGAGCGCAGGTGCAGATCGAACCACAGGCTACCGGCCTGGTCCATGCGGCCGGTCCACGCGAACTCTTCGATCGCGTGCCCTTCCGGCCACGGATTTCCCGGGAACACAATTCTCCCGGCGGGCGAGAAACGCACCAGGTCGGTCCTTTCCATGCCGACACACCCTAGCGACCGAGACCGACAAACTCGACACGCCAGAACCGGGAAGCCGCGCCGTGCCGGGTTCCGCCTCAGGCCTTGGCCGGTGTCTCCTCCTCCGGTCGAGCGGCGGGAGGCTCGTCCACCGTGCGCTTCGGCCCGGTGAACCAGGTACGGGCCGACGCCAGCCACCAGATGCCGATCGCACCCACCACGCCCACCAGGGTGATCGGCGCGTAATTCACAGTGCTCCAGGTGAAGTCACTGTGCCACGGATACCCGCGGGCGTCGGTGGGCAGGATGAACAGCACGCTGATCAGCGCGATCCAGATCAGCGCGACCGATCCGACCGGGCGGTACCACCGCCCCAGTTGCCATGGACCGGTGCGGAATCGAGCCCCGTGGCGCTGCCGCAGCAGGATCGGGATGCCGTAGGCGATATAGAGCCCGATGGTCGCGATCGAGGTGGCCGCGGCATACGCGGTCGGTGCGTTCGCCGGGGGCACCAGCATCGAGGGAACCAGCAACACGAACGCGAAGAACGAGATGAACAGCACGGCGTGCACCGGCACCTTCCGCGGGGAAAGCCTCGACCAGAACTTCGACCCGGGCACCGCGCCGTCGCGGGCGAACGCGAACAGCATCCGGGAGGCGGAGGTCACCGAGGCGTATCCGCAGAACAATTGCGCGACCGCCGCGATGATCAGCAGCAGCCCCGACCAGAACCCGCTCAGCGAGTTCTCCAGGATGTAGATGACGGGATAACCGCTGTTCTTCTCCGGGTCCAGCGCGTCGTCCAGATCCGGAACGGCGAACGTCACCGCCATGATGAGCAGATATCCGGCGATCGCCGATACGACGATCGTGTTGATGATCCCTTTGGCCGCCATTCGGGACGCGTCGTGCGTTTCCTCCGACATATGCGCCGAAGCGTCGTAGCCGGTGAACGTGTACTGCGCGTGCAGCAGGCCGAGCAGGAAGCTGAACGCGATCCCGCCGAATCCGATCGCGCTGTTGTCGACGGTCTCGGTGAAGACCCATCCAGCGCTCTGGTGGTGTTGCGCCCCGAATCCGAGGACGACGACGAAAATCGCCACGCCACCGACGTGCCACCACGCGGACACATTGTTGATCACCGCCGACAGATGCGGGCCGAGCGCGTTCAAGGCCGCGTGCAAGACCAGAATGACGGCGAACACCAGGAAGATCGCGGTGCGGTCGGTGCCGATCTCGATCCCGACGACGTTCAGCACGACCGTGGTGAAGATGGCCGCGCCGTAATCGATCGCCGCGGTGACCGCGATCTGTCCGATCAGGTTGAACCACCCGGTGAACCAACCCCACACCGGTCCGCCCAGTTCGGCGGCCCACCAGTACAGCCCGCCGGAGGTGGGGTAGGCGGAGGCCAATTCCGCCATGGCGAGCCCCACGAACAGCACCATGATCGAGACCAGTGGCCATCCCCACGACATGGTGATCGGGCCGCCGTTCGCCAAACCGATGCCGTAGCTGGCCAATCCGCCGGTCAGGATGGACACGATGGTGAAGCTGATGGCGAAATTGGAGAAGCCCGACCAGGACCTGGCGAGTTCTTGCTTGTAGCCCAGTTCGGCGAGCCGACGTTCGTCGTCGGAAGGGGGTCGGGTATCGGTCATATCGTGCTCCCGGGTGAAAACGCTGCCCTCATACCGCGTTTGTCAGAAGATCAGTGTGCGGTACCGACCGGTCGACCGCAGGGCAACCTGCGAATCCGCGAAACCGGCCCCGGCGCCCGCCCGGGGGATGCCGAACGTAGCGTGAGGGCCATGAGCGAGCGACTGGTGGTCATCGGCGGTGACGCGACGGGCATGTCGGCGGCCTCGCAGGCACGCCGGATGAAGGACGCGAGCGCGCTGGAGATCGTCGTGTTCGAACGCGGCGGGTTCACCTCGTACTCGGCCTGCGGCATTCCGTACTGGGTCGGCGGACACGTCGCCGAGCGGGACGCCCTGATCGCCCGCACACCCGAGGAACACCGCTCCCGCGAGATCGACCTGCGGCTGTACACCGAGGTGACCGAGATCGACGTCGACGCGGGCCGGGTGCGCTACCGCGAGCGGGAGACCGGCGCCTCGACGTGGATGCCCTACGACCACCTGGTGATCGCCACCGGTGCGCGCCCGGTCCGGCCACCGCTGCCCGGTATCGACGCACAGGGTGTGCACGGAGTGCAGACCCTCGACGACGGGCAGGCGCTGCTCGGGACGCTGGAGCAAGCGCGCGGTAACCGCGCCGTCGTGGTGGGCGCGGGCTACATCGGCGTGGAGATGGCGGAGGCGCTCATCCAGCGTGGTTACGACGTCACCATGGTCAACCGCGGTCCGGAACCGATGTCCACGCTCGATCCCGACATGGGCGCGCTGGTGCGCGAGGCGATGTGCGGGATGGGCATCAAGGTCGTCGGCGACGCGGAAGTGGCCGAGCTGCGGACCGCCGAGGACGGCCGGGTCGCCGCGGTCGTCACCGATGCCGCGGAATATCCGGCGGACGTCGTGGTGCTGGGCATCGGCGTGCACCCGGAGACCGAACTGGCCCGCGCCGCCGGACTTCCGCTGGGGCAGCACGGCGGGCTGCGGACCGATCTCGCCATGCGGGTGCGCGGGCACGAGAACATCTGGGCCGGTGGCGACTGCGTCGAGGTGCTGGATCTGGTCTCGGGCCGGGAACGCCACATTCCGCTCGGTACCCACGCCAACAAACACGGTCAGATCATCGGCGCGAACATCGGCGGGGGCTACGCGATCTTTCCCGGCGTCGTGGGCACCGCGGTCAGTAAGGTCTGCGAACTCGAGGTGGCCCGAACGGGTTTGCGCGAGAAGGACGCCCAGGCGGCCGGTCTGCAATACGTGACCGTCACGGTGGAGGCCACCAACCGGGCGGGCTATTACCCGGACGCGGCGCCGATGACGGTGAAGATGCTCGCCGAGCGTCTCACCGGCCGCCTGCTCGGCGCGCAGATCGTGGGTCGCGAGGGCGCGGGCAAACGCGTCGACATCGCGGCGGTCGCGCTGACCGCCCGGATGACCGTCGAGCAGATGACGATGCTCGACCTCGGCTACGCGCCGCCGTTCTCGCCGGTGTGGGACCCGGTTCTGGTGGCCGCGCGCAAAGCCGTCACCGCCGTGCGCGAGCGCCGGTAGCGGGCTCAGGCGCCGAAGAGTTCGAGCAGTTCGTTCTTGCCGAACATGACCGCGGCGTCGCGGGCGGACGGAGTGCCGGCGTCCGGGTCGGCTCCGGCCGCCGTGAGGTGCCGGACGATCTCGGTCTCGCCCTTGAAAACCGCCCCCGCCAGCGGGGTTTGGCCTTTGTCGTTCGCGCGGTTCGGATCGGCCGACCGCTCCAGCAGCGCCGCCACGGCCTCGGTGTGCCCGTGGTAGGCGGCGAGCATGAGCAGCGTGTCGCCCGCCTCGTTGGTGAGGTCGACCGGCACGCCCGCGTCCACATAGGCGGCCAGCCGCGCGGAGTCACCTCGGCGAGCGAAGTCGAACACCTTGCCGGCCAGTTCGAGCAGTTCCGGATCGATCTCCTCGGCGCTCATCCGCTCGCTCCTCTCCCGGCCCGCGCCCCGGTCAGCGCGTTGCCGCGGGCTTTCCCAGTTGTTCGCGCACTATGCGCAGATCGGCGACGAACGCATCGTAGGCCGCGGTGCGGTCGGGCGCGCGCAGCACCGACGACGGGTGCACCGTGGCGACCGCGCGGAACTCCGCTGTCTCGACGACTTCGCCGCGGCGTTCGCTGACCTTGAACGACGGGCCCAGCAGCGCCTGCGCGGCGATCGCCCCGAGACACACCACCAACCGCGGCCGCAGCAGACCGAGTTCGGCGTCGAGCCATGCCGAACAGGCGACCACCTCGGTGCGGCCGGGTTGTTTGTGAATTCGTCGTTTGCCGCGCTCGACGAACTTGAAGTGTTTCACCGCGTTGGTCACGTAGACCGCGTCGCGATCGATGCCGACGTCCGCCAGCGCCCGGTCGAGCAGCCGTCCCGCCGGGCCGACGAACGGCTGCCCCGCCACGTCCTCCTGATCGCCGGGTTGCTCACCGATCAGCACGACATCCGCGTCCGGCGGACCGGCACCGAAGACCGTCTGCGTGGCGTGGCGGTAGAGATCGCAGCCACGGCAGTCGCACGCCGCCTCGCGCAGCCGCGCCAAGTCCGCGTCCGCGGGGACGAACATCGCGGCACCGGGCGCTCTCATCGCTGTTCTCCTCCTGCCCTTCGCGGGGCTGCGACCGCCATTCGCCGACCTCCTCCGCCCACCGATGCTGGTGGCGGCTTACCCGTTTCCACGGCCCTCACGCGCCGGTCGCGAATCTCCCTCCCACGTGCTGAACGGCCGGGCATGGGTCGGTATAGTCGCCGCGGATGAGTAGTGTCACCGCCACCGCCGCAACGCCGATGTCCCAGAACCGTCGACTCGGGCGTGTGCTTCGGCTGGCGCCGATCCTCTCGATCGCGTTCTCCGCGTTCTGTCTGCTGACACCGGTCCGGCCGTTCCACAAGATCACCGGCGGGTTCATCGATCTGCAGGTGTATCGGCTGGGCGTGGACGCCATGCGGCACGGCGCCGACATGTACGGGCAACTGCCGCAGACCACCATCGGGGCGGGCCTGCCGTTCATCTACCCGCCGTTCGCCGCGCTCGCGCTCGGCCCGTTCGCGATGCTGCCCTGGGACGTGGCCGCACCGAGCTTCTTCGTCTCCTCGGTGGCCGCGCTCGCTCTCACGCTCTATCTGGTGGCGCGGCGGGTATGGCCGCACGAGTCGCAGCGCGGGCTCGCGGTCTGGGCCACCGCGTGTGCCACTCCGTTGGGACTGCTGCTCGAGCCGATCCACTCCACGCTGGACTTCGGTCAGGTCAACCTGCTGCTGATGGCCTTGGTCGCGGCGGATTGCCTCACCCACAAGCCGCGCTGGCCCCGGGGCATGCTGATCGGCGTCGCCGCCGCGATCAAGCTGACACCCGCGGCGTTCGTGCTCTACTTCCTGGTCCGCCGGGACTACCGTGCGGCCGCGACCGCCGCGGTCACCGGTGCGGCCGCGACGGCGCTGGGCTTCGCGATTCTGCCGAAGGAATCCGTCAAGTATTGGTTCGGCGGTCTCGGCAACGTGTCCGGGCTGAGTGGCTCGGCATTCCACACCAATCAGTCGATTCAAGCGGTGTTCGCTCGGTTCGAAGTGCCGGAGCCCGCCTTCACCGCGATCTGGTTGGTGCTCGGTGCCTTGGTGCTCGCGCTGGTCGTCACCGCGATGCGCCGGGCCGCCGACTTGCCCGCGCTCGCTCTGGCCCTCAACGCCGTCTTCACGCTGCTGGTCTCGCCGATCTCTTGGTCGCACCACTGGGTGTGGATCGCGCCCGCGTTGTTCGCGGTCGTCGGGTACGCGACCCGCGTGCCCGTCCGGCGTGCGATCGGTTGGTGGGTGACGTTCGTGGTCACCGCGGCGGTGTTCGTCATCGGCCCGCACAACTGGCTGCCCGACGGCGAGCACCGCGAAACCGCGTGGACGCCCTGGCAGCACTTCATCGGCAACACCTACGTCTGGTTCAGCGTGGTGCTCGTCGTGCTGTTCCTGATCAGCAGCAGGCGCAGCGTCGCTCGGGTCGCGAACCCGTTACCGGACGAACCGGTGCACGCCTCCGATGCCACGCCTTCGGCGTTGACCGCACGCTGAGGGCGAGCGGCGGCTACCTCTGCCGCGTCAGCCCATGCCCGGCGCGGACGGCGCGACGAAGAGGAAGCTCTTCTCCTCGACGCGCTTCTTGATACGCCACTGTCCGTCCGCGCGGACGAACGTGTCCAGGTACCACAGTCCGCACAGCATCATCGTCGGCGGCCCGTCGCCGCCGGATACCAGCATCGGGTTGTGGCACATCGTTCGCCCGGTGGCCGTGTCGCCGTCGACCGTGATGGACGAGTTGCTGATCAGATGTTGGAAGGCCGGGAAGTTCGGGAGGACGGAGGCGAGGAATTCCTTCGTTGCCGCCAGATCGCCCACCGAGCCGCCCATGGCCGAGTAGTCGATGTGCGCGTCGGAGGTGAACACCTCGTCCAGCAGGTCCCACTGCCGAGTGTCGACCGCGTGCGAATACCGCACCATCAGGTCTTCGATCTCGAGTCGATCCGAAATCTCCTGCAACGACAGCATGCCTGCCTCCGATTGACGTCGATACCCGGTAGATGCCACCAGGATTCGGCGTGCGAGGCAAGGGGCCGTGTGGTTACGCCCGGTGCGGCAGGATGTTCAGTACCAGCGTGAGCCCCGCCACAATGCTCACGCACGCCACCAGGGTGGTGAAGGCGGATTGGGTGATCGTCGCGATGCCGATGGAAAAGGCAAGGCACGTGGCTAAAGCGAGCGCGCCGGTTCCCGGTTCCACACCGGCGATCCGGGTTGGTCGGTGATCCGTCATAGCTATGTAATACCCAGAGCGTGCTGTTACGAAACCGTGATAGATGGTCGGTTTCCGGCCCGGGCGTGTTCGCAGGTCAGGCGTCTCGGGCGCGGCTCCGACCCCCGGGCGTACAGTACGTACGTACGGTTTGGTAGCGCGTCTCGGAGTGGCCGATGTGGGATCCCCAGCAGTACCTCGCGTTCGACGACCACCGGTCCCGTCCCTTCTTCGACCTGCTCTCCCGGGTCACGGCGGCCCAGCCGCGGGAAGTCGTGGATCTGGGCTGCGGTCCCGGGCATCTCACGGCCGTTCTCGCGCGGCGCTGGCCCGAGGCGCTCGTGCGAGCGCTCGACTCCTCGCCGGAGATGGTCGCGGCCGCGCGTGAGCGCGGCATCGATGCGACGCTCGGCGCGGTGCAAGAGTGGCAGCCGGGCCCGGAGACCGATGTCGTCGTGTGCAACGCCGTCCTGCACTGGGTGCCCGGCCACCCCGACCTGCTGGTGCGGTGGATGCGCGCGCTGTCCTCGGGCGCGTTCCTGGCCGTTCAGGTGCCCGGCAACTTCGACGCGCCCTCCCACCGGGCGATCCGTCGAGTGGCCGCCCGCGAGGAGTGGCGCGACCGTCTCGGCCGAGCGGGCATCCTCGAACCGCGTGCGGTGCTCGATCCCGCCGGATACGCCGACCTGCTCGGCGCCGCGGGTGCGGCGGTCGACGCCTGGGAAACGACCTACTTGCAGCGCCTGACCGGTGACGATCCGGTGCTCGAGTGGGTCTGCGGCACGGCGCTGCGGCCCGTGCGCGACGCGCTCGACGACCCGCGGTGGCGGGAGTTCACCGAGGCTGCGGACGAGACCGGACAATCAGGTATCCGCGTCCGTCGTCGGAGCTGCTCGCCGCGCCGGCCCGGCTGTCCATGCTCTCGGCGGTGCGCCGGGGCGTCACTGGGCTTGCTCATGCGCTGTGGACAGCAGCCGGTCGACGCGGTCGCGTAGTGCGCCGGACACGGCGGGAACGCCGATCGACGGGAGCTCTGCGGCTACGTTGGCGGCGAGAACCCGCAGCTTGGTGTTGGTTTCCTGGGATCGAACGCGCAGAATGGCGAACGCTTCGTCGGCGTCGAGGCCATAGACGAGCATCACCGCGCCCTTGGCTTGTTCGATCACCGCCCGGGTGGCTACCGGATCGAGATCCCCGGCTGCTGTGCCGTCACCGTCGTCGCTCACAGTGACGCACTACCCGCCCGCGGTGGTCTGACACGGCCTCGCGGCGGGCGAAACGACGGCACCGCTGATGTCCTCGGCACTGCGGGAGGGTTGACGCGGGCCGCGCGGATCGCGATACTTCGAACGTCATATCGATTGCGTATAACTCGTCCTGCGGAAACGCGATGGAGACAGATCAATGATGATCCATACGGCAGTCGAAGCATTTCTTCTGGCTCAGGTGGACGACCCGGTCCCCGAAGCTCCGCCGAACTCGGAAAAAATTCTCCAGCTGTTCCGGTATTTCACCTGGTTCGTGATTCTTTCGGGTGTCACCGGAATCGCCTACGCAGGCGGAAGATTCGCCTGGGAGAAGTGGAACGGCGGCCCGCTCGCGTCGGCGAAAATGGTCGCAGGCGGCATGCTCGGCGGCGTCATCGCCACCAGTGCGGGAACGATCATGAACGCGTTGATCGGGTGACCCCGCCTGCGTGGTGCGGCGGGAGTGATGATCCGTCCGTAGCCGCGTTTATTCGGTGACCTCCAGTTCCACCAATTGACCTGGCGTGAAAGACTTCTCGCGCCGGTTGGTCTCCACGCCAAAAACCGCGACCACGAGGTCGCCGCCCGGCTGGACCACTCCCGCTTGGGTGAGGGTGCCGTAGCCGACGACGGATTCGCCGACATGATCGGCGAGTTCCGCCGCGGGAATTCGAATTGTCCTGCTCACGGGGCACCTCTATCGAGTCGAAGTGTCACTGGCTGCTGTGTGACGGTTCGCAGGAATCGATCCTAATCCGAGAAAGCCGACGCAGAACCCTTCGATCGCCACCCGAGCGCGGCGCGCCGACCCCGCGGCCGCAAACTCCGTCGTCGAAGCGGAATTCGGTGCGCCATAACGATTTACCCCAGCGGCCTTGACCGGTTCGTGACCAGCGCGAGCGCATCGGCGACCTCGGCCTGGAAGTGCGGGCATTCGCGAAAGTCCTCGGAGGCGCAATCGAGAGCGTGCGAGACGGTCTCCAGCGCCGCGGTGGCCGCGGCGATGCGACGGACGAGCCGAGCGCGGTGCGCACGCAACAGCTCGCGGCGAGCGGCCCGGTCGGACGCCCCGGCGAACAGCGCGGCGAGTTCCTCCAGCGACAAACCCACTTGCTTGCCGAGCAGGATCATCGCCACGGTCTCCGCGTCGTCGTCGTGATATCGACGCCGGCCCGCGCCGTCCCGCCGCGGCGCGAGCAATCCCACCTCCTCCCAGTGCCGCAGCACGTGGGGAGCCAGACCGAAGCGCGCCGCGAGTTCACCGATGGACATGTCACCGCCCGCCATACCCGCACTCTAGGCGGCGCGGGCGGTGAGCCGCATGTACAGCCCGATCGGATGCCACCGCGGACGTACCGGCTCTCGCCGTACCGTCGCGGCCTCGAACGTCCGCCGCAACGCGCTCTGCGCGGCCGCCGAGCGCACGAACCGGAAATCGTAGATCGCCGCGGTGCCGCCGGGGCGCAGCACGCGTGCCAGCTCGGTGCTCGCGCGGTCGACCTCCGGCCACTCGTGCATGCTGAGGCTCGAGACGACCACGTCGAAGCTGTCGTCGGGGTAGGGCAGCGCGGCGACGTCACCCACCGAGAGCTCCGCCGCGCCACCGGGGAGCGCCGCATCGGCGAGTTCGATCATGTGCGGTGACAGGTCCACGCCGTGCAGCCGCAGGTCCGGCCGTCGAGAATGGAGCTGTGCCAGCAGTTTTCCCGGCCCGGTGCCGACGTCGAGTATGCCAGCGCCCGGTGGCGCCGCGGCGTCGATGTCGGCGGCGATCCGCCGGTACAGACCCCCGAGCAGGCGAGAAGCCCGTTGGTCGTAGTCTCGGCTCTGCTTTTCTCCGAACGTTGTCACGTTTTCCTCTCTCGCAGTGCGTTCAGCTTGCGAGTTGAGGTCGACCTGAAGTCAAGGGGAAGCGAGCCCGCGGTCTGTGCGCGCAGGTTACGGCTGTGCCGGGTACTTCTGCTCGAGCCACTGCTCGAAAGTAGGGCCGGCGATGATCGCGCCCGGTCCGGCCAAGAGCGCACCACCGGCCGGCAATTCGTGGTCCGGGTCGCCGGTGTCGACGATCTCCTCCACCCGAGCCGGTTCGCCCCGCCGGGCGGCCACCTCGGCAACGGCCGCGGCAAGGTCGAACTCCTCCGGCCCGGCGATCTCGACGCGCTCGGGCGCGGTCTCCGCGACCGCCAGCTGCGCCAAATGCTCGGCGACAGTTCGTGCGGCGACGAGCTGAGCCCGGTACTTCGGGACGTAAGCGGCGTCGCCGCGAGTGGTCCAGTCGAGCATCATCTCGGTGAATTCGTGGAACTGGGCCGCGCGGAGGATGCGCACGGGCACCGGACCTTCGCGGTAGGCGTTCTCCTGGGCGAGTTTTCCGGCGTAGTGCCCGGCGGTGAAAGAATCGATGCCGATGATGGAGACCATCGCGATCCGGCGCACCCCGGCGGCGGCCGCCGCATGTTGCACGTTGCGCGCGATGGTGCGGAAGAAATCGGTCACCGCATGGGTCTCGGTGGTCGTGGCGTTCACCGCGTCGATCACGACATCCACCCCGGTCAGCGCCCCCGCCAAACCGTCTGCGGTGTAGACGTCCACGCCGGTCGCTCGGCTGATCCGCACGACCTCGTGACCCTCGTTCGCCAAGACGTCGATCACGTCCCGGCCGATCCGCCCGCTTGCACCGATGACCGCTATCCGCATCGCCTACTCCTTCGTCTCATTGGTTCACCGAGTGGACGAAGCGGCGAGGCGGGGTGTGACACAAGGGGCGTGCGTCACAGTGCCGCCGCGACGGTCGATCCACGTGCGGCGGCAACGATTGTGCTGTGCCTCCCTACTTCGATTCGTGCTGGAGCCGGCGGGACATCGCCGGTTGTCGAGATGGCAAGAGGCTTCGGGCCGGGGAGTGCGACCCGCCTCGACTCGGCGCGGCCGCACACCAGGTGCTGTCAGATGCAGAAGACGACGCTGCCGAGCGGGAAGCAGAGCACGACGGAGCCCCAAGCCGGCGTCGCCAGATCCGATGGCGTTTCGGCGGAAGCGGCGGGAGCCGCGAGGACACCCACGGAAACGGCCATTGCGGTCGCGGCGAGAACTTTCGTGATTCTGGTGGTCATTACGCATCCTTTGACTCGAGTGAAACTTATCTCTGACTCACGGATTTCATGCTTCACCTTAAGGCCGGTGAACGCCAGGCAAAGAAATGTCAAGGTCCCCGGCGTTGCGTAACAGGAAGATCACCATTGGTGCGGTTTTCGGGGTAGTGGACACGAATATCGGTCCGAAACATACCGAAAGATTTCTAGGTCCCCGTCTCGCGCCCTAATTGTGCAGCCGATGAACTTACGCGGATGTTTGCACAATGGAGACCGGCGTTGCCAGGTGGTGGCGTGTGCGCGATGGTCTCCGATCGGTGCGGCTGCTGCCGTCGGCGTCGGTCGACAGCTGATCGGCGAAGGGTCGACGCTCGATAACGGGGATCGTTACGTGACCGATGCGGCCCATGCCCCTGCCGTACCGTTTCAGCCCCCGGGTCCGCCCCGGTTCGATGCCGTCGCCGCCAGAAGCCGGAACTCTCGGTCGGTGGGTCGGCGGCCCGCATTGCGACACTTCCCACTGGCGGTGAGCCGTGCCTGAAATCGTACGGTTGCGCGACCCTAAACTGAGACAATGGTGCAGCCAACGCCCTGGCAGTCGAAGGAAACTCCAGACGGCCAGCCCGCCAAGCAGAACTGGGCGGAGAGGGGCGCCGTACCGGCAAAGGCGATTTCGGTCGCGCTGCGCGGGTATTGGGGCTATGTCTGGGCCGCGATCGGAAGCCTCGTTACGCTGATTTTGCTGTTCCAGCCCTGGATGACCGCGCGCGGCGCGGATGGCAGCGTGAGCACCAACGCGTTCGGCCGGATGCAGATCACCACACGATTCATGAACGTCTGGTCCCGCTCGGGCCCGCGTCCTGCCCAGATCACCGGCTTCTGGGCCCTGCTGGCCTGTGCCGCCATCGTCATCACGATTCTGGTGGTCGTGATCAACCTGCGTCTGCGCCTCGCCGCCCTCAGTCGGCTCGCGACGCTGTCCTCGCTGGTCTCCGCGCTGCTCGTGTTGTTCACCGTGCTCTACATCAACAGCAAGGGCGGCGACATGAAGGCCATGGTCGGACGCCGTACGGATCTCGGCGGCCAGATCGGATCGCTGATGAGCTGGGCCTTCGGCAACGGCAGGCTCGTCGTACCGGGAATCGGGCAGGTCGCGTATTCGTCCGCGGGTCTGACGCCGTGGGCGTTGATCGCCGGCGCGACGTCGCTCGGCTCGGCGGTAGCCGCGCTCGCCCAATGGATCCGCAACAGATCCGGCGGTCTTTTCTCTGTCCCGTGGCGTGTCCAGGTCATTTCATCGAAGCCATCGGCCGAACCCGAAGACACGGAGTAACTGTCGGCGGTAGCCGAGCCGTCCCGCGATTCCTCCTCTTGCGCACGACGGGCCCGGGGAGTACCCCGGATACCAGGAGGTGTTCGATGTCGTCCGCACCCCGGTTCCCGACGCGGACAGAAGAAGTGATCGTGCCGGCGGAATACGCCCGACCGGCCGGGATACTGGCCGTGCCACCGGACAGCACCGCCCTGATCGCCTTCGCGCACGGCAGCGGCAGCGGCAGGCGAAGTCCGCGAAACCGGTTCGTCGCCGAGGAACTGAACCAGGCGGGGTTCGCGACGATGCTGGTCGATCTGCTGACCGCCGAGGAGGAGGGCGACCGCGCGCGCGTCTTCGACATCCCGCTGCTGGCACATCGCCTTGTCGAGGTGACCCACTGGTTACGGACGCGGCCGGATGTCGGCGGCTTGCCGACCGGATATTTCGGCGCGAGCACCGGCGCGGGCGCTGCACTGTGGGCGGCGACGGAACCCGGGACCGAGATCGCGGCGGTCGTCTCCCGGGGCGGTCGACCGGACCTGGCGGGACCCCGCCTGGGGTCGGTCCGCGCACCGACGCTGCTCATCGTGGGCGGTGACGACAAGTGGGTGCTGCAGGTCAACCGGGAGTCCCAGCTACGGATGCCGTGTCCGAGCGAACTGGACATCGTCCCTGGCGCGACACATCTGTTCGAGGAACCCGGCGCACTCGAACAAGTCGCCGACCTGGCGGTCCAGTGGTTCCACCGCCATCTCACCGTCGTGCTGCACTGACCACCACCGGCAGACCGTCGGATCGGGGCGCTACGCGGGTGCCGAAGCGACGGCTGATGTCCTCGATCTTCTCGCACAACCAGCGGGATTCGCTGCGCGGAGCCCATTCCAGGCGCATGTGCCGCACGCGCAGCGGAATCAGCCGGACCTCCGCCGAGCCGGTATCGAGTGAAACCAGATACAACGGATGCAGGTCGGCGTGGTAGCGCTCGTGGCCGCGGATGCCTTCGTAGTCGTCGATGACGTCGCCGCATCCGTACAGGATCGGTTTGCCGCGGTAGATCTCGATCGGACGCGGATGATGGGCGGAGTGCCCGTGCACCACGTCGACTCCGGCGTCGATCAATCGATGCGCGAACTGTATTTCGGTTCGCGTGACTTCGTAACCCCAGTTCGGTCCCCAATGCACGGAGACGATGCCGATATCGTTGTCGCGCTTGTGTGCCGCCACCTCGGCTGCCACATCCTCGGCGGCCGCGGCGCCGGGAGAGTAGCCCACTCGCCAGAGCCCCGGCCGGTTGTCGCGCGCCGACCAGGATTCCGGCACCCCGCTCGAACCGGCGGCGACCGAGACGATCACCACGCGGCGACCATCGGTGAGTTCCACCGTGGCGGGCGCACGGGCGCCCGACAGGTCCGCCCCGGCCCCGGCGCGGCCGATATTCGCGGCGTCGAGCGCCGCGAGGGTGTCGGCCATCCCGGGGATCCCGAAATCGAGGACGTGATTGTTGGCCAGCGCGCAGACCACCGGTGCGATCGCGGTCAACGCGGGCATGTTGTCCGGATGCATCCGGTAGTGGATGCCTTTCGCGGGCGCGAACGCGCCGTCCGCGGTGATCGAGGTCTCCAGATTCAGCAACCGCACCTCGGGGGCGATCCGGGCGAGGATGGGCAGGACATCACCCCACAGCTGCCGGTAGTCGACCGGATGGGTGAACTCGCCGTACGCGCGTTCGGCCAACTCGACGTAGGTTCGCGCGTCGTTGACATATCGTTCGCGCAGCCTCGGGTTGCCGGGGTGCGGCAAGATCTGGTCCACACCCCGCCCCAGCATGACGTCACCGCCCAGCAGTACGGTCGCCATAGAGACCATTCTCGATCATCGCGATGGCGATGTGAACGCGTGCGCGTCGACTTTCACGAGCCGGTTGCGGCCGCCGAAGGGTGCGGTGACTTCTTGTAGACGAACTCTTGCCGCTTGCGGCGGAATTCGTTCCGGTCGAGAAAGATGTCCTGCGCCATTCGCCGCAGCTCGGCGGCCTCGACGGAATTCAGGTCGATCGAGCGAGTCCGCTTCGCGGCCATGATCGCCGCCCACCGGGCCGGATGGGCGCATTCGCCGGCGAGTTCCGCCACCCATTCGCCGAATCGCCCACTCGGCGCCACCGCGTCGATCATGCCGATCTCGACGGCGCCTGCCGCGTCGAGGGGCTGACACTCGTTCAGCAGCCGACGAGCGGATGCGCTGCCGACCCGCCGCGGCAGGGTGTAGGTGTGGAACTCCGAGCCCGACAATCCGATGGTCCGGTAGTGCGGGTTGAACACCACTGCTTCGGTGGCGACAACCAGATCAGCGCTCGAGGCGAGCACGACACCGCCCGCGCCGGCATTGCCGGACATCGCGGCCACGGTGACCTGGGTCGAACACGTCAGGATCGCCCGGCAGACGTTGTTGATGGCCAGCAGGTTGCGCCATGTCTCGCCCTCGGGATCGCCGGACCATTCCACCGCGTTCAGATCGATGCCGTTGCTGAAGTACGGGCCGGTGTTCGCGAGCACGAGCACCTTCGTGTCCTGCACCGCCGCGTGGGTGAACGCCGCGAGCAACCGGTCGCATCGGGCGGTGTCCATAGCACCGTTGTAGAAGTCGAACTCGAGGTATCCGATGTCGCCCTCGCGCCGGTACCGGATCTCCCGGCATGGGCCGGTCCGCTCGCACGGTATGGACTGCACCGGGAATCCGGCCGCGGCCAGGACCCGAACCGCTGGTCCTTTACACGACGGCCGGTCAACGGTGCTGGGTTGCAGGCGGCCGATCCAAAGGCTCGCGTCGCCGCAGGCGACTTCGATGGCTTGGTCACTGCGGCCGATCACAGCTCCCGGGGGCGCCTGGGGATCGACCTGTCCCAGGAAGGCGTCGTAGACGAGCACCGGTGCGCCGCCGATGATCGCTCCCGCCCCGGGTGAGCCGTCGCCCGCGTGCACGAGGCTCAGTATCTCCTCGGCGTCGTCGCTCCAGCAGATCGCGCGGTCGTTTCGACGCATCGCGGGCCGGGTCCGGGCGTGGGCCACGGCCCGCGGTGCCTCGGCCTGCGGAATGGGGGAGCGGGCCGGGCCCGCGGCCTTGTCGAGCGCTTCGAGCAGGCACTCGATCGCGGCGTCCGCGACCACGGTGTTGTAGACGGCGGACTTGCGTTCGGCCGGTAAGGGGAAAACCCGCGTGGACCAGATCGGCCCGGCGTCCATTTCCTCGACCGCGGTCAGTGCCGTGACGCCCCACAAGGGTTGGCGTTCGCGGATCGCCCAGTCCAGGGAATGGGGGCCGCGGTCGCCCACCGGACCGGGGTGAACGACGATGCACGTCCATTTCGAATGGACGTCGGCGGGTATTCTCCTCGTCAGATAGGGGCAGACGACGATATCGAAGCCGTTCGATTCGACCGCCGCGCGGATATCTGTTGCGCAATGCACGATTTCGGTCCGGGTGGGGCGTCCGGACCGGCGAATCGCGAGTGCGGCCCGTTGGGTCAGTCCATTGTTCGCACTGGCGAGAATCAGTACTCGCTGTTTCATCGGCGGGTCTTCCGGGCCCGCCTTGCCGGGTCGATCACCTGCTGGACATCGAGAGCAGCTGTTGCGGGTCCTCGGCGTAGACGGTGGCGATGACGTTCGCTCGCGCGGCGAGATCCCGGGCGACGTCACGGATCTCGTCCGATGCGTCCGGGGCGGTGTCGATCCGGGCCAGTAGATCGCGGGTGTGGATCGCCGTTGTCTGCGCGCAGCGCCGCAGGCGGGCTTTCGCGACGGTATCCAGCGCGACGGGACTGAGGTAACGCTGAATGTGCTCACCACGGTCGGTGATCTGGTTGACGATCGGTTCGGTCGCCGCGTCGGTGAGCCATCGTTCCGCGTCGGCGGTGATCTCGAAGACGAGATCGTGGTCTCGGATGTCGGTGGGATTCGCGGATGTGGTCAGCAGGGCCATGCTCGCCCGCCCGATCGCCAGGAACCCGCTCATCGCGTGCGCGAGCAGGACATGCGGGTTTGCGGTGGGCAACTGATGTAGACGTTGCCCGACGACGGTGACCCAGCAGGCGAGGTGTTCGGCTCCGGTGTCGATCGACGTCGCAGTCGGCATAGCGCGACAATACGCCGTTACCCGGGTGAGACATACGAAGAAACGCTGGAAGTTCGCCAGATGTCGTCGATCGCAGGAAGGAAAGGGCGCCGCCGACCCCTGAGTCCGCTTGTCGCGCGGCGGAACCAGCGTCTCGCCCGCCCCCGCGTTCGTGTCTCCGCCGGGCGGCGGCCCTGCGCGTTCCGTGGTATGGCAGGGAGTGCCGGAGCGGTCGCGGGCTATCGCGGCGGGGTGCTGGCAGTGCTCCGCCGATGGGGTTAACTGCGATTGTGCCCGTCGCCCTCTGTCGAAAGAGTCGGCCGCTGTGCGCGAATCGACATGTGCACGTGCATCCGGAAAACGAGTTCGTCTGCCGTTCGCGGCACTTCGCCGCATGACCTGAGGCCGGGCCGGGCTGTGCCGAGGTCGGATGCGGCGAGAAACCGCGACAGCGATCCGATGGTGCTCAGGAGTCCAGTCGGGCCTGATAGACGCTCGCGAGGTCGCGCAGGGCGGTGGCCCCGTCGCCGGCGAAACTCGAGCCGTGCATGATCGCCAACGTGGTCGGCGCCAACCCGGCGAGCCGATTCAGGGCGGCGGGCACGGCGGGCCCCAGCGACGTGGGATGAAAGACGTCCTCCGCGACGCCCGCCCGCTCCACCAGATCCGATGAGGTCAGCGCTGGTCCGTTGCCGAGTTGAGTCATCAGATCGCCGCAGAACAGCACGCCGGTGGTCTCCTCGTAGAGCACCCGTGCCTCCCAGTTGTGCGGCGCGTGCGGGGTGTCCAGATGCCGAATGCGACGGCCGCCGAGATCGATCACCTCGCCGTCGGACAACCGGCGTGGCAGCCGGTCGGCCAGATCGTCGAGCGAGACGAGGCATCCGACCAAACCGTGGGCCACCTGGGCGTGCGGCGCGGCAGCGAGGAAGAGGTTCATCGCGCCGCACTCGTCGGCTTCCACGTGTCCGAAGGTGATCCAGCGCAACCGCTCCACCGGCATGATCCGCGTGATCTCCATGGACACCACCGGGAACAGCGCGCGCATGCCGCAGTGGAACAGCAACGGCTCCTCGGCGTCGAGAAGGAATTGGTTGAACGTGAAGCCGGTGGGCCCCACCTCCGGAATGAAGGTGGAGATGCGGTAGATCTTCTCGGCTATCTCGTCGGTGTGGGTTTCCATGGGAAGTCCCTGGTCGAAGTGGTCCCCCCATTGTCGTGGATCGCCGGCCGCCATGCGGCAAATTCCTGGTTCTCCCGGGGCAACCGGATCGACAGCTGTGATGTCATCGCAGATGTGGTCGTCAGGCGAAAACCGGCGGCCGCGCGGTGGCGGAACCCTCCACCGTGTGACATGCGCGCCGTCGATGGCTCGGAAGCCAGCTGCTAGCTGATTGGAGCTTCCACGGTCGGGTGGTGCAGAGTGGATCGGCAGGCGAACGTTTGGGTCGAGCTTCAGCGCATTTCCCGCTATCCGAGCCTCATCCTATGTTTTTAAACAGGGTAGTAGTACTCTAAATTATCTACCTGCAGTTTCACTATGTGAGATTCGGGCGTCGTCCAAGTGATGCTCGAATCTATCCAGCGAGGAGTGTCGCGTGCTGGAAATCGACCACTTCAGCCACGGGTGGCTCACACCCATCGTCGCCTATGTCATGTCGTTCACCGGTTCATTGCTGGGATTGCGATGCATGGCCAGGTCTCGCAGCGGTTCCGCCCGGGACGGCTGGTTGCTCGCCGCGGCGGTCGCGATCGGCGGCACCGGGATCTGGGTCATGCACTTCATCGCGATGCTGGGTTTCGCCATCGACGGCGCATCGATCCGGTACGACGTCCCGATCACCCTGATCAGCGCGCTGATCGCGATCGCGGTGGTCTGGATCGGGCTGCGCATCGCCCATCAGCGGACGCTGGGGCCGCTGGCGCTGTTCTCCGGCGGCGCGATCACCGGGCTCGGCGTCGGCGCGATGCACTACGCGGGCATGTACGCGATGAAATCCGACGCGATGATCGGCTACGACGGACGGATCGTCGCTTTGTCCATGGTGATCGCTGTCGTCGCGGCGACCGCCGCGTTGTGGTTCACGTTGCACGTGCGAGGCACGGTCGCCACCGTCGGCGCGGCGCTGGTGATGGGTGTCGCGGTGTCGGGCATGCACTACACGGGCATGTTCGCGATGCATGTCCACGAAACCCAGCACATGCATCCGCCGTCCGGGGCGGGCGCGACGCAGTTGCTCACCCCGCTGATCGTGAGCATCAGCCTGGTTACCGTGCTGCTACTGCTCCATCTCGGCGTTACCGAGGTCGACGACGAGAACACTTATGTGCCGCAGGGCAGGCATGCCGCCAGTTACTGGCCGACTCGCGACTGAACGAACCGTTCGGTCTCCTGTCGTCGGTCCTGTCGGGTGACGCGGTAGCCACCGCCGGGAGCGGACCTGCCGCGTACGGGTGCGGGGAAGTTTTCGCATGCCGGATGCGGGGTAAGCGCGCCGAGAGCCGGTTGCCGAGATGACCGGCCGCTCCCAGCCGAAGCAGGAGGTGGCGATGCGCATCGGGTACAAACTGGCGGCCGAGGCTTTCGGCCCGAACGAGCTTGTCCGCCAAGCTGTCAGAGCGGAGGAGGCCGGGTTCGACTTCGTGGAGATCAGCGACCACTTCCATCCCTGGCTGGACAACCAGGGGCATTCACCGTTCGCCTGGACCGTGCTCGGAGCGATCGCGGCGAAGACCGAGCGGATCGAGCTCGCGACCGGCGTGACCTGCCCCATCCTGCGATACCACCCCGCGATCATCGCGCAGGCCGCGGCCACTCTGGCCATCATGTCCGACGACCGTTTCACCCTCGGCGTCGGTTCGGGCGAACGTCTCAACGAACATGTCGTCGGCCGTGAGTTCCCGCCCGCGCGTATCCGGCAGCGGATGCTTCGCGAGGCCCTCGAGATCATCCGTTTGCTCTGGAGCGGCGGCTACCAGTCCTACGACGGTGATTTCCTGACCGTCTCCGAGGCTCGCGTGTTCGACCTGCCCGAGACGCTCCCGCCGATCGCCGTCGCCGGTGGCGGGCCGGACGCGGCCCGGATCGCCGCCGAACTCGGTGACGGCCTGTTCGCCACCGAACCGAAGCCCGAGCTCGTCGACAGCTATCGCGCGGCGGGCGGCGCGGGGCCCCGATACGCGGAGGTCGGCATGGCGTGGGCTCCCGACGAGGAGACGGCCGCGAAGGCGGTGCTCGATACGACGCGCTGGGCGGTGACGGGATGGAAGGTGATGAGCGAGTTGCCCAACCCGGTCAATTTCGCCGCCGCGACGACCACCGTCCGCTTGGAGGACATTCTCGACAACTTCGCCTGCGGTCCCGACCCGGCCCGCTACCTCGAGGCCGCGAAACAGTACACCGACGCGGGCTTCGATCACCTCGTGATGCAGAACGCGGGCCCCGACCCGGACGGCTTCCTGGATTTCTACCGCCGTGAACTCGACAAGCCGCTCCGGGCTCTGACGCCGCGCGCCTGAGCCCGAGAGGCCGGGCCGCGTCGGTCGCGGCGCCGACGCTCCGGCCGGGGATGCGGCCCGGTGTACCCGGAGGTCGCTCGGGCGGCGCTCCTTCGGTGCCCGGCCTGCTCATCGGGCCTCCGGTGCGGGCAGGCGAGGGGCCGGGTCGATCAGGACGCCGGGATTGAGTATTCCGGCGGGATCGAGCGCCGATTTCGCCGCCCGCAGTGCCGCGGCGAAAGGTTCGGGCCGCTGGCGGTCGTACCAGGGGGCGGTGGTCGCGGCCGACGGCATGGTGGTGGGTGATGGTCGCGCCGCCGACGTGCAGTGCCTCCGAGACGGCGGTCTTGATCTCGTCCCATTGCTCGACGGTCCGGCCCCAGCGGCCTGCGGCGTAGATGCCGAAGTAGGGCGTGGGCCCGTCCGGGTAGACATGGGTGAACCGGCAGGTCAGCACGCCGGTCACCCCGGCGGATCGGAACGCGGCCGCGGTCGCTTCCCGCACTGCCGCGCGCAGGGCCTCGAAGCGATCCCAGGTGCACGCGGTTTCGAAGGTCTCCACGATCATCGACTGGGCCGCGAGCGCGTCGCGCTGGTACGGCATGCGGAGGAACGACGAGCGCCACGTGTCGGCCGCGCCCGCGGGCGCCGGGTCTCGCGCCGAGTCGGTGGTGCGGCTCCCGTCCGGGACGGCGCCGCCGTGCTCGCGGCAGATCTGGGCCGCCCGGCGCATCGGTTCGTCCACGGGGTGGTCCGCGGACTCGAATCCGAGGACCAGCACTCCACCGGCCGCCTCGACGCCCGCGTTGATGAACGCCTCCACCGGATCGAGCAACCGGCAGTTCGCCGGATACAGCGCGGACTGGGCGATGGCGCGGGTCGCGGCCACAGCCGCGCCGTAGTCGTCGAACACCACCGAGGCTCCGGATCGCCAGCGCGGACGATGCTGCACGCGCATCCACGCCTCGGTGATGACCCCGAGGATGCCCTCCGATCCGAGGAACATCCGGTCCGGCGAGGGTCCCGCGCCCGACGCGGGAAGCCTGCGCGATTCACTGATCCCGCCCGGGGTCACCACCCGCATCGATTCGACCATGTCGTCGATGTGGGTATAGACGGTCGCGTAGTGGCCGCCCGCCCGGGTGGCCAGCCAGCCGCCGAGCGTCGAGAACTCGAACGACTGCGGGAAGTGCCGGAGGGTCAGGCCCTCCGGCCGTAAGCCCGCTTCCAGCGCCGGACCGCGAATGCCCGCTTGGATCCGCGCCGCCCGGCTGGTGCGGTCGAGTTCGATGATCCGGTCCATGCGGCCGGTGTCGAGGGCCACGGCCCCGGCGTAGGCGTCGGCGCATCGGGGTTCGACACCACCCACCACCGACGTCCCGCCGCCGAACGGCACCACGGCGACGCCGGCGCTCGCACACCAGTCCAGGATGTCGACCACGTCCTGCTCGGCGCGTGGCCGCAACACCTGATCGGGTACGTGATCGACTCGGCCGAGCAGATTTCGGACCACGTCGCGAAACGCCTGCCCGTTGCCGTGCGCGACACGATCGCCGAGGTCTTCCGAGGCCAGCGCGGCCAGGGAATCCGGCACCCGGACGCGGGGCGCGGGCACATCCAGCGACGTCGGGTCCGGCGCGTCGTGCACTGTGAGATCGGCCGTCGGGAGCAGGGCCGCCACGCGCTCGGTCAGGACCTCTCGTTCGCGGCCGGTCACCGCGTCTTCCCGGTTGCCCCATCCCCACCATGACCTCGTGGCCATCTCGGCTCCATTCGCAGAACGCGCGGTCTCGGCTACGGGGCGAGCGCGTTGTTCCGGGTGACGATCAACGGGTCGGTGGGAGTGAAGGGCAAGTCGGGGAGTGCGTCGAGGGCGACGCCGAAGGTCGCGGCGAGCACCTTGCGGGAGTAGGCGCTCATCGAGGCACGGTAGCCGATGTCGGCGGGTGTGGGTTGGTCGAAGAAGATCAGCAGGTGGATCTCCGGTGCGTCCACGACCTCGATGTGATGTGGATAGGCCCGGGGGACGAAGTACACCTCGCCTTCGTGCACGGTGTAGGTGTCCAAGGCGCCGTCCGGATCCATGATCGTCATCCGCGCCGAGCCTCGGTGGACGTAACCCAGCTCCGCGGTCACCGGGTGCCAGTGCGGTTCGCGCATACCGTCTTCCCGGACCCGTAACGAGTACATCGATATGTCGTGCAGTGCCGGCCAGAACTGTGCGCGGGCGGTGCGCGCGGAGCCGACCGGCGAGTTCACCGGCGCGGGCATCGCCTCGAGTGCGAAATGGTGCGGATCGCCGAAGTGGGCGGTGGATGGGATGTCGGGGTCGCCGTCGCGTTTCACCACGTACTTCGCGGTGGTGTCACGCCGGATCGCGGCGAAGGCTTCGGCGGGCAGGTCGTAGGTATTGCCGAGAACCGAATCGGTCATCGCGCCGAGGGCGGCGCTGAAGCCGAAGTCCTCCGGTCGTTCGTGGCGGAAGGCCAGGATGAATTCCGCGTCGGTGTCGCCGACGTTCTCCACGTGGTGCAGCGCGCCCGAATCGATGTGGAACATCTCGCCCGCGCGCACCAGGAAGGAGGAGAATCGGCCGCCGTCGTCCAGGACCGAGACCAGTGCCCGTCCCGCGGTGCAATAGGTGAGTTCGGTGGCGTTGGCGTGCCAGTGCGGTTCGCGGATCGCGCCCGGTGCGAGCGTCAGGCGTTTGATCGACAGCCCGCTGAGGATCGGGAAGCTGTCGGCGGTGAGTCGCGTGAGTGAGCCGAGTTCGCTGCGGTAGATCTCTTCGCCCTTGCGTAGAGAGGCGACATGAGGGGATGGACTTCGCACGGTTCCTCCTCGCTCGCGGTCAAAGGATCGTTCCGGTTCGATCATGCCGGTCTCGGCGCGTGAACCCCGGGAAACCCGGAGTCGGAAGGCGGAAAACCTCGATCATCCGCAGTGATTTCCCTCACATTTATTACGTGCAGAAATGGATGTACTTCACATCACACCATGTCGTAGGCCAAGGTGTGCCGGGGTACCCCTGTTACCTTTCCCAACCTGAGCGCGCCGATCCGCGCCGAGTTCGCTAAGGTCCGATCCGCACGCTCGGGTCATGGTTCACGCATTTGAGGCACTGCTTCTGGCTCCATAGCCAGAGCGGACAGTGATCGACCAGAGAGTGAACTCGCCGCCGTATGACCACGACACGCCGTTCCGCACGTCGCGCCCAACATTCACGAGCACGCAATCTCCTGTTCCCCCAACTGCTTACCGCCGCGGTCGATACGGCGTTCGATTCCGCAGCTGTCCGGTATAATCCCACGGGCGATCCGGCGGATCAGCGTGAGCTCAGCTACCGGGAGCTGGACGAGATGTCCTCGCGGTGGGCCCGCTACCTGATCGGGTTCGGTGTGGGGCCGGGAGACTGCGTCGCGGTGGCCATCACCCGCTCGGTGGAGTCGGTGCTGGCGGTCTGGGCGGTCGCGAAGACAGGCGCCGCCTACGTGCCCATCGATCCGTCGTATCCGGCGGAGCGAATCGCGCACATGCTCGCGGATTCCGGCGCGGTCGTTGGCCTCACCATCTCGGCGCACCGGGCCGCACTCACCGCGCCCGGGATGGAGTGGATCGAACTCGACTCCGCGGTCCACCGGCGGCGAGCCGCCGCGGAGCCCGGTCATTCGGTCTGCTATCTGGATCGGTCGCGTGCGCTGACCGAACAGCACCTCGCCTACGTGATCTACACCTCCGGCTCGACGGGCAAGCCGAAAGGCGTCGCGGTCACCCACGCCGGCCTTGCGAGCCTGGTCGAGCACGAGATCGCCGCGCGGGCGGTGACCAGCCGCTCGCGTGTCTCGCACCTGTGCACACCGAGCTTCGACTTCTCGGTGATCGAGATGCTGCTCGCCTTCTCGGCGGGCGCGACTCTGGTCGTGGCGCCGCCCACGGTGTTCGGCGGGGTCGAGCTGGCCGATCTGCTGCGGCGCGAGCGCGTCACGCATCTGTGCATCACCCCGGGAGCGCTCGAATCCATCGAGCCGGCCGGACTCGACGATCTACAGGCCATCTTGTGCGGTGGCGAGCGGGTGAGCCCCGAACTGGCCGCCCGGTGGGCGACCGGCGACCGGTCGTTCTACATCGTCTACGGCCCCACCGAGACCACCATCTTCGCCACCGGCACCGAGGCGCTGCGCGCGGGCGGCGCGACCCATATCGGCACTCCGGTACCGGCGCTGGGTGTCCATGTTCTCGACGCGCGGTTGCGCATGGTGCCCACGGGCGTGATCGGGGAGCTGTATCTGTCCGGTCTCGCGCTGGCGGAGGGGTATCTCGGCCGACCAGCGCCGACCGCCGACAGGTTCGTCGCGAATCCGTTCGCGGCGGTACCCGGCGCGCGCATGTATCGCACCGGTGATCTGGTACGGCGCACCTCGGCGGGACTTCTCGAACATCACGGCCGGGTGGACTTCCAGGTCAAGATCCGGGGGCTGCGGATCGAGCTCGGTGAGATCGACAACGCGCTGACCGCCCACCCCGATGTCGACTACGCCGCGACCCTGGGCGCGACGCTGCCCTCCGGTGGCGCGGCGCTGGTGTCCTACGTGCTGCCACGGGTGGAGTCCACTCCGTGCGGCAGCGGCCGGGTGGCGCTGGACACCGGCGAACTCATCGAGCTGCTCGCGAAAACCCTTCCCGCCTATATGGTTCCGGCCGCGATCACGGTACTCGACGAACTACCGCTGACGCCGGTCGGCAAGCTGGATCGCGCCGCGCTGCCGGAGCCCGTGCTCACCGCCGAGCAGTTCCGGGCGCCCGGCACGCCGACCGAGCGGGTGGTGGCCGAAGTCTTCGCCGCGCTGCTCCTGCCGCCGGGCGCCGCCGAGCCCGGCCGCGTCGGCGCGAACGACGACTTCTTCGAGCTCGGTGGCAATTCGCTGATCGCGACGCAGGCGGCAGCGCGGCTGGGCGCCGCACTGGGCGTCCGCGTTCCGGTCGCGCTGCTGTTCGAGGCGGCGGTGGTGGCGAAACTCGCTGTACGCCTGGACGAACTGGGCCCGGAGTCGCATTCGGTGCCCCGACCGATGGCTCGACCGGAGCGGGTGCCGCTGTCGTTCGCGCAGCGGCGGATGTGGTTCCTCAACCGGTTCGACCCGGCCGGAGCGAGCAACAGCATCCCGCTGGCGGTGCGGTTGAGCGGGCAACTGGACGTGGACGCGCTGCGGGCCGCGATCCGGGACCTGGTGCAGCGGCACGAGGTGCTGCGGACCAGTTACCCCGAGCACGAGGGGATGGGCAGCCAATGGGTGCACCCGATGACGGATCCGGTCGCGGTACCCGAGTTGCCGGTGCTCGACGTCGCCGAAGCCGAGATCCCCGAGCGTACGGTCGCCGCGGTGGTCGAGGGCTTCGATGTCACGGCGGCGCCGCCGATCCGGTTGCGCCTGCTGCGCTCCAACGAGACCGAGCACGTACTGGTCGGCGTCGTCCACCACATCGCCGCGGACGGCTCCTCCATGGGCCCACTGACCGCCGACCTGATGACCGCGTACTCGGCCAGGGCCGCAGGCCGCGCTCCCGCCTGGACGCCGCTGCCCGTGCAATACGCGGATTACACGCTGTGGCAACGCGAAATGCTCGGTGCGGAGAGCGATCCGGACTCGCTGTTCGCCCGTCAGCTCGGGTTCTGGCGGGAGCGGCTTGCCGAGCTGCCGCCACGGCTGGACCTGCCCGCCGACCGGCCGCGCCCCGCGGTGTTCTCGGGCCGGGGCGCCACGCACGAATTCAAGATCGACGCGACGGTGCACGCGGCGCTGAACCGGCTGGCGCACCGAAACGACGCGACGTTGTTCATGGTCGTGCACGCCGCGTACTCCGTCCTGCTCGCCCGGCTGTCGAACACCCGCGACATCACCGTGGGCACGCCGGTGGCCGGCCGCGGCGAGGCCGCGGTGGACGGCCTGATCGGCATGTTCGTCAACACCCTCGCGTTGCGTACCGAGATCGATCCGGGCCACACCTTCGCCGAGCTGCTCGAGCGGGTGCGTACCCGCGACCTGGAGGCGTTCGGGCAGGCCGACGTGCCGTTCGAACGCCTGGTGGAGGTGCTGGACCCGGTGCGGTCGAGCGCCCATCACCCGCTGTACCAGACGATGCTGACCTTCCAGAACTTCGCGCAGGCGACGCTGGAACTGCCCGCGCTCTTGGTCTACGCGCTGGACTTCACGCTGCCGCTGACGAAATTCGACCTCGAACTGACCATGGTGCCGCACGAGGACGAGCGGACGCCGCTGGGAATCTCGGCGGCGTTCACCTATTCCACCGAACTGTTCGACGAGGCGACGGTGGCGGGGTTCGCCCGGCGGCTGTGCGGGATCCTCACAACCGTCGCCGATTCGGCGGATCAGGTGGTCGGTGAGATCGAACTGCTCGATGCCGCGGAGCGCACCGCGATCCTGGGCAAGTGGAACGAGACCCGTCACCAGCTCCCCTCGGGCCTGGTGCTCGACGGGTACCGGCGCGCGGTGCAACGGCATCCGGACGAGGTGGCGGTCGTCCACCTGGACCGGCAACTGACCTATCGCGAGTTCGACGAGCGGGTCAACCGGCTCGCCCGGGTGCTCGTCGACCACGGTGTCGGCGCGGAAACGCTGGTGGGACTGGCGGTTCGGCGTTCGCTGGATCTCGTGGTCGGCATGTACGCGATTCTCACCGCCGGTGGCGCGTACGTTCCGCTGGACCCCGATCATCCCGCCGAGCGGACAGCGCACGTGCTCGACGCCGCCCGCCCCGTCTGTGTGCTCACCACATCCGCCGACGCCGTGCCGCTGCCCGGCCACGTCGCCGTCCTGCGGCTGGACGCCCTCGGAGCCGATCAGCGCTCGGGCGCTCCGCTGCGTTCCGAGGAGCTGACGCGCACGGTGCTGCCGGAGCACCCGGCGTATGTGATCTTCACGTCGGGCTCGACCGGACGCCCGAAAGGTGTGGCGGTCTCGCACAAGGCGATCGGCAACCAGATCGAGTGGATGCTCGCCCAGTACCCCATGGGACCGGGGGAGGCGTACCTGCAGAAGACCGCTGCCACCTTCGACGTCTCGTTGTGGGGCTACCTGATGCCGCTGCGGTCGGGCGCGAAGCTCGTCGTCGCCGAACACGACGGGCACCGCGACCCGGCCTATCTCGCCGCGACCATCGCCGAGCACGGCATCACCGTCACCGATTTCGTGCCGTCGATGGCGACGGAGTTCGCCGCGCACGCGCCGGCGGAAAGCCTTGTGACGCTGCGGCATCTGTTCCTCATCGGCGAAGCTCTGCCGCCGGAGACCGTGCGCGCGATCCGGTCGGTCACCGGCGCGCAGGTGCACAACCTGTACGGCCCCACCGAGGCCGCGGTGTCGGTGACGTACCAGCCCGCCGGGACCGGCGACGCGACGACGGTGCCGATCGGCAGGCCACAGTGGAATACCCAGGTCTACGTGCTCGATTCGCGCCTGCGGCCGGTGCCGCCCGGGGTTCCCGGCGAGCTGTACCTCGCCGGGGACCAGCTCGCCCGTGGATATGTGCGCCGGGCGGCACACACCTCGGGCCGCTTCGTCGCGAACCCGTTCGGCCGCGGCACCAGGATGTACCGAACGGGCGACCTTGCCCTCTGGCGCGCACCCGCCCCGGACGAGCCCCAGCGACTGGAATACCTCGGGCGCATCGATTTCCAGGTGAAGTTCCGCGGACAGCGGATCGAGCTCGGTGAGATCGAGACCGCGCTGCTCGCACAACCGTCGGTGAGCCAAGCGGTCGCGGCGGTGATGCCTTCGGCGTCGGGGGAGCGGCTGGCGGCGTATGTGGTCGCGTGCCCCGGGCAGGTCGTCGACCGCGACGAACTCACGGCCGCGATCTCGGCGGTCCTGCCCGCGTACATGATGCCGTCCGCGCTGGTGGAACTCTCCGCCCTGCCGCTGAACGCGAGCGGCAAACTCGATCGCAAGGCGCTGCCCGCACCGGCGGTCGAGCTCAGGGAGTTCCGGGCCGCTCGCAACCCCGTGGAACGGGCCGTGGCGCAGGTGTTGGCCGATCTGCTCGGCGTCGAGCGAGTGGGCATCGATGACGACTTCTTCGCGCTCGGCGGCAATTCGCTGCTCGCGACCCGAGCCGTCGCGCGGGTCAACGAGGCGCTGCGATCGAAGGTCACCGTGCGCGACCTGTTCGAGGCGCCGCTGGTCGCGGCGCTTGCCGCGAGGGTGGAGGCCGGCGCGGGCACTGCTCGTCCGCCGTTGGCGCGGTCGCGACGGCCGGATCGCATCCCACTCTCGCTCGCCCAGCGGCGGATGTGGTTGCTCAACCGCATCGACCCGGACTCGCCCGCCTACCACCTGCCCTTCGCCGTCCGGTTGACCGGCGTCCTCGACCCGACCGCACTGAGCCACGCGGTCGCCGACGTGATCGAACGGCACGAAGTGCTGCGCACCCGCTACCCGGTCGACGCCGACGGACAGCCGTATCAGGAGATCCTTCCGTCGCGGGCGGTCCTTCCCGGCGGCCTCGCGGTCGAGCGCGGCGTCACCGATGTCGCGGACATGGTGAACGAACTGATGTCCGCGGGCTTCGACGTGACCTCGGCCGCACCCGTTCGGCTCCGGCTGTTCAGCTCGGGCCACGATCATCTGCTCGTCATCGTGACCCATCACATCGCGGCGGACGGATCGTCGCTCGCGCCGCTGGCCCGTGACCTGGTGACCGCCTACTCGTCCCGTCTCACGGGCGCCGCGCCGGACTGGCCATCCCTGCCGGTACAGTACGCCGATTTCGCGATCTGGCAGCGCACCGCCGTGGGATCAGAGGACGACGGTCGATCCATTGCGGCACAACAACTGTCGTATTGGCGCGATCAACTGGCCGGTTTCGCGGGGCCGCTGGAGCTGCCGACCGATCACCCGCGCCCCTCGACCGCATCGACCCGCGGCGCCTCGATCGGCCGCACCATCCCGGCGCGGATCCACGAGCGGCTGACCCGGATCGCGCGCGACCACGACGCGACGCTGTTCATGGTGGTGCACGCGGCGCTCGCCACGCTGGTCGGGCGCCTCTGCGGCGCCACGGACGTCGTGATCGGTACCCCGATCGCCGGGCGCGGTGACCGCGCACTCGACGACCTGGTCGGGATGTTCGTCAACACGTTGGCGCTGCGTGTCGAGGTCGATCCCACCGCGAGCTTCCACGATCTCGTCGACCGGACCCGGGACACGGCTCTCTCGGCGTTCGCCAACGGCGACGTGCCGTTCGAGCGTGTGATCGAGGAAGCCGCCCCCGCGCGCACCGGAGCACACCACTCGCTGTTCCCGGTGATGCTGTCGTTCCAGAACATCGAGCGGCCCACCCTGGAGCTGCCGGACCTGACGATCACCGCCGTCGGCAACGGCGAGGTCACCGCGAAATTCGATCTGCAGGTCGTCGTCGAGCCACGGCTTCGCGACGACGGCCGGTCGGAGCTGGCCGTGACCTTCACCTACGCCACCGAACTGTTCGACGAGCAGACCGTCCGCGCCTTCGCCCGCCGGTTCGAGCGCATCGTGTCCGCGGTCGCGGAAGCTCCCTCGGCGCGAGTGTGGGACATCGACATTCTCGACGAGGACGAAGGCTTTCCGGCGATAGCGCGATCGTCCGAGGCAGCGAATGCCCCGGCAGCGACGCTGCCCGAGCTGATCGGTGCGCAGGTCAGGCGCAGGCCCGAGGCGGCGGCCGTCCGATTCGGTGCCGCCACGCTCGGCTTCGGGGCGCTACAGCGGCGCGCGAATCGCATCGCCCGCGCGCTGATCGCGGCCGGAGCGGGCCCCGAAACCGTTGTGGCCGTCGCGGTGCCGCGCACCGAAGACCTGCCGGTCGCGCTGCTCGGAGTGCTCACGGCAGGCGCCGCCTACCTGCCCATCGACCTGACCTATCCGGCGCAGCGCCTGGCCTTCGTCCTCGCCGACGCGGCGCCGGTGTGCGTGCTGACCACCGCTGCCGAGCGCCCGGCGCTCCCGGACGCCGAACTGCGCACCGTCTTGCTGGAGCAGACGGCGGAGTTCGCCGACGATCCGATCACCGACGCCGACCGGATGGCGTCGCTGCTCGCGGACAACCTGGCCTACGTCATCTACACCTCGGGCTCGACCGGCGTGCCGAAGGGCGTCGGCGTGACGCACCGCAATGCGGTGCGGCTGTTCACCGAGGCCCAGCCGCTGTTCGGCTTCGGCGAGGCTGACGTCTGGACGCTGTTCCACTCCTTCGCCTTCGACTTCTCGGTGTGGGAGCTGTGGTGCGCGCTCGTGACCGGCGGCACCGTCGTCGTGGTCGACTACGCGACATCGCGCTCACCGGAGCTGTTGCGCGAACTGCTCATTCGCGAGCGGGTGACGGTGTTGAACCAGACGCCGTCGGCCTTCGGCCAACTCGTCGAAGCCGACCGCGACGCCTCGACCGCCTCCGGGGAATTCTCCCTGCGGTACGTGATATTCGGCGGTGAGGCGCTGGATCTGCGGCACCTGCGACGCTGGTCCGAGCGCCATCTGGGGGACATGCCGCGATTGGTCAATATGTACGGCATCACCGAAACCACCGTGCACGTCTCCTTCCTCGAGGTCGGTGCGCACCTGATGGACAGTCCGGCCAGCCTGATCGGCCGGGCACTGCCCGGGCTGGACACCCACGTGCTGGACCTCCGCCTGCGCCCGGCGCCGTTCGGTACTCCCGGTGAGATCTATGTCGCGGGCGCTCAGCTGTCCCGCGGCTACTCGGGGCGGCCCGGCCTCACCGCGACGAGGTTCGTCGCGAACCCGTTCGGCCCGCCCGGATCCCGGATGTACCGCTCGGGCGACCTCGCGCGCTGGGGCCGATTCGGCGACGAGGCCGGGCTCGCCTACGCCGGTCGCGGCGACCAGCAGGTGCAGTTGCGCGGCTTCCGGATCGAGCTGGGCGAGATCGAAGCGGCGCTGCTGCGTTGTCCCGGCGTGTGCCAGGCCGTCGCGCTGGTCCGGACCGATCCCGCCCTCGGTGATCAGCTCGTGGGCTACGTGCTACCCGAGCCGGGCGCGCGGCCGGACCCGGCCGAATTGCGCGGTCGGGTGGCCGAACACCTGACCGGTTACATGGTGCCCGCCGCGATCGTCGTGCTCGATGCCATCCCGCTGACCCCGAACGGCAAGCTCGATCGGCGGGCCCTTCCGGCGCCCGCATTCCGTACACGTGAATTCCGCGCGGCCGCCACCCCTGTGGAGGCGACCGTCGCCGACGCCTTCGCCGCAGTGCTCGGCGCCGAGCGGTTCGGCATGGACGACAACTTCTTCGAACACGGCGGAAACTCCCTGCTCGCCGCGAAGCTGACACTGCGGCTGTCGACCGCGCTCGGCACCAGGATTCCGGTGATGCGGGTGTTCACCGCACCCACGCCCGCGCAACTGGTCGCCGACCTGGCCCGCCGTGCGAGCGGCGCGGTGGAGACCGAAGCGGCCTTCGACATGCTGCTGCCGCTGCGCCCCGCGGGTTCGGCCGCGCCGCTGTTCTGCGTGCACCCCGTCTCGGGAATCTCCTGGTCGTATGCCGGCCTCGCCGCCTACCTCGACCCCGAACGACCCCTCTACGGCCTGCAGACGCCCGTGCTCGCGTCCGACGAGATGATGCCGGCTTCGATCGAGGAATGGGCCCACCGCTATATCCGGCTGATCCGCTCGAAACAACCGGCCGGTCCCTACCATCTGCTCGGCTGGTCCTTCGGCGGCGTCATCGCCCACGAGATGGCCGTGCAATTGCAACGCGAGGGCGAGCAGGTCGCGTTGCTCGCGGTGATGGACAGCTACATGGCGGACCCACCGGGCACCCCGCCCGGCGACGCGGGCAAGGTGCCGGTGGCCGAGTTGATCGGCGGTTTGCTCGGTGAGCAGGCCGGCGACCTCGGCAATGTCGCGGATGTGGACTGGGCCGCGCTTCCCCAGAAGATGACCGAACTCCCCGAGCCGTTCGCGTCGTTCGGCTCCGACCGCGTCACCCGGATCCTCGACGCCGCGGTGCACTCGGTGGCGCTGCGCAGCGCCTATGACCCGCCCGTGTACCGGGGCGACGTCGTCTACTTCACCGCCGCGCTCGACGATCCGACCGGAACTGTCGGCGCGTCGATCTGGAGCGAGGTCATCGACGGGCAGGTGCACAACCACCCCGTGCCGACGACGCATTGGCGGATGACCACGGCATCGGGTCTGGCCCGGATCGCCGAAGTGCTGACACCGGCCTGGCATGCGGGCGAACCGGAGGGGGAACACCCGGTCCGCCGGTGAATCAGCGCCGCGGCCGGGCTTCGGCGGCGGCCTTCGGCCGGATCCACCGACGGTGAGACCGGAGCGGAAGCCGGAGTGCTCTGCTTTCGGTGACCTTCGGCCATCATCTCGCCCGGCGCTTCGCGCCATGCTGAGAGGACGAACCGGAATGAGCATGCCCATGACAGAACTACGGCCCCTCGATTCGGGCTTCATGGAACTAGAGGACTCCGACCGGCATATCAGTCTCGGAATCGGCGCGGTGGCGATCATCTCCGGCGCTCCGCCGGCCAGGGGTGAGTTCGGCCGCATCCTCGCCAGGGGAGTGCAGCAGAACGCGCGCCTGCGCCAGAAGGTGCGGCGGGCGCCGCTCGACCTGGCCACGCCGGTGTGGGAGGACGACCCGAATTTCGACCTCGCACACCACATCCGATGGACCGCGCTGCCCACGCCGGGTGACGAGCGCGCGCTGTGTGAACTGGTGGCCACGGAGCTGGAGGAGCGGCTCGATCGCGACCATCCGCTGTGGCAGTGCGTCGTCGTCGAACACCTCGCGGGAGACCGCTGGGCGCTGCTGGTCAAAGCGCATCACAGCCTGGTGGACGGCGTGTCCGGTCTGTCGGTGTTCCGGAGTCTGTGCGACGCCGTACCGGGAGAGGCCGAGAACGCCGCGCCCGAGCCGCGAAGTCGTGCCGAGATGCGGTGGCTCGACGTGGTGCGAGGTGTGACGCGGCTGCCCGTCGTCGTGCCGCGCTCCGTGGCCGCCATGACGCGCGGTCTGACACCAGTGGTGTCCGCCGTCGTGTCGCCCGCCGCGGAATGCTCGCTCAACGGACCCATCGGACGTCAGCGCCGGTACGTCGTGGCACGGGCCGCCCTGTCGGACGTCCACGAGATCCGCGCGGCGTTCGACGTCACGGTCAACGATGTCGTCCTGGCCGCGGTCGCCGCCGCTTATCGCGACCTGCTGGTCGGCCGCGCCGAGCGGCCCGCTCCGGACAAACTGCGCGTTCTCATCCCGGTGTCGATGCGATCCGAGCAGGCGAGATCCACGCTGGACAATCGTGTTTCGGCGATGCTGCCATTCCTGCCGATCGATGTCGCCGACCCGGTGGAGCGGCTGGACGTGATTCGGCGGCGGATGACCGGACACAAGTCGCGAGGCGAAGCGCAAGCGGAGAACTCGGTGCTCGCGCTGGCGGGCCGGCTCCCGTTCGCGCCCATCGCGTGGAGTCTGCGTCTGCTGGCGCGGTTTCCGCAGCGAACCGTCGCCGCGCTGGTGACGAACGTGCCCGGCCCACGCGAGCGGTTGACCGTGCGGGGGCACGCGGTAACCGAACTGCTGCCTGCCACGCCCATCGCCATGCGGTTGCGCACCGGGATCGCGGTGCTCAGCTATGCGGGGCAACTGACGTTCGGGATCACCGGGGATTACGACACCGCGCCCGATATCGCGGTGCTCGCCGAGGGTATCGAGCGGGAGATCAAGCGGCTCCGGGAGCGTGCGGGGATCCGGCGACCGTCGCGGCCGGAGGTGACCGGGCCGTGAGAAGTATCGGTCGGCGGGTGGCTGGGGCCGCCGCAGCGCCTGCCGGGAGAGGACCGATCGGGGACTTTCTGCCCTGTCCGGCAGTAGGACCCGGTGATGGTATGGGAGGCCGTGGTGTCGAGTGAAGACCGGAGAGCGAGGTCGTTGCCGGGTGGAAGCACGCGCGATGTGCCTGGGCACGAGATCATGATCGCCTCCGGCGGCCGCGTCGCGGACAACGGCATCCCCGGCCGCACGATGGTCGAGATCGACCGTGACGAGGCGCTGCGGCTGCTGGCCGGTGTGGCCTACGGGCGCGTGGTGTTCACCCGCGATGCGCTCCCGGCGATCCGCCCGGTCAACCATTTCGTCGACGGTGGTGCGGTCATCGTGCGTACCCGGGTCACGTCGCGGCTCACCGACACCGTCCGTACCGATCCGTCCGTCGTCGTGGCCTATGAGGCCGACGACATCGACGCGGTGACCCATGTGGGCTGGTCGGTCGTCGTGACCGGCCTGGCCAGGACGGTCACCGACCCCGCCCGGGTCGCGCGCTATACGCGGCTGCTGCGACCGTGGGCCGAGGGGATGATGGATACGGTCATCGCGATCGAACCCACCATCGTCACCGGCTTCCGGCTCGTCGAGGAACAGCGGTAGGCCGCAGCGGGCGAAGGTGGTTCGGATTTACCGAACCATCATGCCGAGAATTATTTGCGGGCGCATCCGGTGAGGCCCTGCGCGGGTTCTGCCCCGCCTCGCGAGTTCGTTGCGGGAATAACGCACTCCATGGCGGGGTGGGCGCGCTCGGCGTAGGCGCGGTGCGCGTTTGTGGCTGCCGGACGCCGGTCGCGCACATGCGAACTCGCGTCGATCGGCAGAGCCGAATCGCGGTCTGACCGGCCGGATACCCCTCGGCGGCCTGCCGCCGACCGGCACCCGCCCTCGATCCGCGCGCCGAATCGTGCGAAACCCGAGCGCTGAAATGCCCGTGTTCGGCGACATCTCCCGGAAAGCACGCAGGCGCCCGACATGAAATTAGAATCACCATTTACCTGGTTCCAGTCGGAACTATGTGCTGACAATTCGCATTCCGAGATGTCCTTCGAGTCGAGTTGCATTGATGAGTATTCGGAAATGTGCACACGTGATCGGAATGTAGTAAAGGCGCGGAGGTAGCACCCTGGTGGGTGATTGCCAATATATTGCTATTGGGATGTACATTTCCTTGTGGTGCAATCGATCGAGCTGGCGGATCGGCTGTCGGCATACGCTGTCCACCCGGTGGATCACGAGGGCCCTCCCGACTTGATTCCGGCCCCTGCCCGGCATGTACGATGCCCGATCGCGGGTGGTTCTGTCTGGATCCACCCTCTTGTACCAGGCACTTCTACGAGCGATACGGGCGCGCGGCGGCTCCATCGCGCGGGCGGTGTCACGGCCGTATTGCTCGAAACGAGATTCGAAACGCCCGGCCTCCGTGCGGAGCTGGGAGGTTTGATACCACTAGACTGACCCGAGCTGCTGTCAGATAGCTTGTCTCGCCAGAGTGTCGATGCTTCACGGTAGATTCAAAAGTTCTGTTTTCAGATTTTGAGACGACTGAAATGCCGACAAACGGGAGGTGTGGAAGTCGCCGTAGATGTCCGATTCAGTGCCGGACACCGGCGGATCGAGCTACCCGCGAAACCTGAACGGCGCGGCGCAGAGCAGGGGTGGCGCCGCTTCGAAGTAGACGAAGTGCATACAAAGCCAGATTTCGGATGCGGTGGGCCGACGTCCTTCCGTCGTGCTTTCGCGCGTCCGGGTATGAATAAGGGGTCATGCGATGAATCTGAAGTCAGACGGAACCGCCGACGGCGATCAGGGGCTGATTCCGCTCTCGAGTGCGCAGTACGGTATGTGGCTCGCGGACCATATGCCCGGTGGACCGGCTGTCAACATCGCACACTGCGTCGAGATCAAGGGCCCGGTGGACCACGACGTGTTCACGCGGGCGGTGAACGACGGCGGGCACGAGACCGAGTCCCTCGTGGTGCGCGTGGTCGAATCCGACGGTCGGCCGTATCAATTCGTCGACCGCGGCATCATCTACGACGCGCCGGTGCTGGACTTCAGCGATGCGGAGGATCCGGTCGCGGCGGCGATGGAATGGATGCGCCGCGACTACAACACCAAGGCAGTCGACCTCGGCCGCGACCGGCTCACCGAGACGAGGCTCATCCGGGTCGGTGCGGACCACTACTTCTGGTATGGCCGCGCGCACCATCTGGTGATCGACGGGTACGGCGCCTTCAACAGCCTGACCCGGATGGCCGAGCACTACAACGCGCTGCTGGAGGGCAGGCCTCCGACACGACTGGACGCGGCGAGCCTGCGCGACATCGTCGAAGCGGAGCGTGCCTATCGCGCCAGTTCGCGCTACGAGGCGGACAAGACATTCTGGCTGAACAAGGTATCCGACCTGCCCACGCCGGTCAGCCTGTCCGGCCGCACGGCCCGTTTCGGCAAGGTCGACCGCGTGGCCGGCTTGCAGCTGCCCGCGCACCTGTCCGACCGGCTCGACCGTTTCGCCGACGAGGTGAACGCCTCGGCCGCGCAGGTGGTGATCGCCGCGTTCGCCGCCTTCCTCGCCCGGATGACCGGCACCGAGGATGTCGCGTTGTCGCTGCCGGTGACCGCGCGTGTGACCAAGCGCCTGCGCAACGCCGCCGCGATGCTGGCGAACATGGTGCCGATCCGTTTCGCCGTGCACCACTCGACCACCGTGGAGGAACTGGTCCGCGCCTCGGTGTCGGAGATCGTCTCGGCGATGCGCCACCAGCTGTACCGGTTCGAGGATCTGCGCCGCGACTCGGCCGCGATCGACTCCTCCGCGAATTCGTTCGGCCCGATCGTGAACATCCTGTTCTTCGACTCCGAGATTCGTCTCGGCTCGGCCGTCGGCCGCTACCGCGCGCTGACCTCCGGCGCGCTCGACGATCTGCAACTCAACCTGTACCGCTCGGGCGCGGACGCCCCGTTGCTGATCGAGCTGCACGGCAATCCGAACCTCTACGGGCAGGACGAACTCGAGTCGCACGCCGACCGGTTCCTCGATTTCCTGCACCGGATGATGGACTCGCCCCTGGACACCCGCATCGGTGACCTCCAGCTCGTCGGACCCGCCGAGGAACTGCGCATCGTCGAGGAACTCGCCGGCCACGACGGCGAATCTCCCTCCGCCACACTGGTGGAACTGCTGACCGAACAGGCGGCGGCCACGCCCTCCGCGGTGGCGGTGACCTCGGACGCCACCACGCTCACCTACCGCGAACTCGACGAACGATCCAATCGGTTCGCCCGCGGGCTCATCGCGCTCGGCGCGGGGCCGGAATCGTTGGTGGCCATCGCGATGCCACGGGACGCGGATCTGATCGTCGCCGTGCTCGGGGTGCTCAAATCGGGCGCAGGGTACCTCCCGCTGGACACGGCCCATCCGGCCGAACGGCTCGAATACGTACTGGGCGACGCGAACCCGATCGCGGTGGTGACGAAGCGAAGCATGCGCGAACAGGTACCGGGCGATCCCGGCCGCGTCGTGCTGTTCGACGACCTTCTCGCCGCGGAGCAGGCCGCGGACCCGATCACCGACGCGGATCGGACCGGCTTGCTGCGCCCCGACCACCTCGCGTACGTCATCTACACGTCCGGATCGACCGGCCGGCCGAAGGGCGTTTCCATCACCCACCGCGCCGTGTCCACCTATCTGGTGAACTCGTGCGCCGAGATCGGCATCCGGTCCGACGATGTCTGGACGTTGTTCCACTCCTTCGCCTTCGACTACTCGGTCTGGGAGATCTTCGGTGCGCTGATCACCGGCGGCCGGATCGTCGTCGTGGACAGTCTCACCTCCCGATCGCCGGACGACGTGGTGCGTCTGGCGGCGCGCGAACGGGTCACGGTCTTCAGCCAGACGCCGTCGGCGTTCTACCAGTTCGCGGCCGCCCGACAGCGCTACGCGCACGCCGGGGAGCCCGAAGGCGAGCTGTCGCTGCGGCTGGTCGTCCTCTCGGGTGAAGCTCTCGATCCGGCCGCGCTGGCCGACTGGTACGAGCACAACCCGAATCTGCCGGTCCTGGCCAACAGCTATGGAATCACCGAGACCACCGTCTTCGTCACCTACACCGACCTCACACCGGACATCGCCGTTCCTGGCGCACCGAGCACGGTCGGACCGGCGTTGCCGGGCTTGCGGACATATGTCCTGGACGAGCGTTTGCGTCCGTGCCCGCTCGGCGCCTGGGGCGAGATCTACGTCGCGGGCGCACAACTCGCTCGCGGCTACCTCCGGCGACCGGCGCTGAGCGCGGGACGTTTCGTCGCGAATCCGTTCGGGCTGCCGGGAGAGCGCCTCTACCGCAGCGGGGACGTGGCGCGCTGGAATCACAAGGGCGAGCTGGAATATCGCGGCCGCGCCGACCAGCAGGTGCAGTTGCGCGGGTTCCGGATCGAGCTGGACGAGATCCGCAACGCGCTGCTGAGCCATGACAGCGTCGCCACGGCGGTCGTCGTCGTGCATCTGGCGGGTACGGAGGCCGCCCGGCTGGTCGGCTACGTCGTACCCGCCGTCGGCGCGAGCTGCGAGCCGGACGCCCTGCGCACGCACGTCGCCGGGATGCTGCCGGAATACATGGTGCCGTCGAGTGTCGTCGTGCTCGAGGCGGTGCCACTGACCGTGAACGGCAAGGTGGACTACCGGGCGCTGCCCGAGCCGGTCTTCGATTCGGCCGCCGCGTACGTGGCGCCACGCACGGTGGTGGAGGAGTCGATCGCGGACGTCTTCGCGGAGGTTCTCGGCACCGACCGGGTGGGCGTGTTCGACAGCTTCTTCGAACTCGGCGGAAACTCGATCACCGCGACCAGCGCGGCCGTGCGCATCGCGGAGGTGACCCGGTGCGACGTGTCGGTCCGCGACCTGTTCGTCAAGCAGACCGTCGCCGAACTCGCCGCGCACCTCGAGGACGGTGGCCGCTCCGGCAGGCCCGTGCTGCGCGCGGTAGCCAGGCCCGAGCCCATCCCGCTGGCGCCGGCGCAGAACAGGATGTGGCTGGTCAATCAGACCGACCCGGCCTCGGCCGCCTACAACATCCCGCTGATCGTGCAACTGACCGGACGTCTCGACACCGCGGCGCTGCGAGCCGCGCTGACCGACGTGATCGATCGGCACGAATCGCTGCGCACCGTCTACCCCGCCGTGAACGGCGAGGGGATCCAGGTCGTGCTGCCCGCCGAAGAGGTTGTCGCCGGTCTCGACCTGACCCCGCGGCCGACCGATCCGGACGACATCGAGCAGCGGATCCGCGAGCTGGCCTCGGTCGGGACCGATCTGCGCGAACGCGCCCCGATCCGGGTGGCGCTGCTGGCCACGACCGACCGCTCGCGACATGTCCTGGCCGTGGTCCTGCACCACATCTGCTGTGACGGATCCTCGCTGCCGCCGCTCGCGGTCGATGTCGCCGTCGCCTACGAGGCGAGGGTGCAGGGGAAGAAGCCGGACTGGGAACCCTTGAGCGTCCAATACGCCGACTACAGCGTCTGGCATCACAGCCTGCTCGGCGACCCGGACGATCCGGAGTCGCGTGCCGCCCACCAGCTGCGGTATTGGTCGCAGCGATTGGCGGGCATGCCGCCGGTCCTGGAGCTGCCCGCCGATCGTCCGCGCCCGGCCCGCCAATCCATGCGCGGCGACGTCGCGGACACCGTGATCCCCGCCGAGACCTTCGCCGGAATCGAGCGGCTGGCCCGCGCGGCCAACGTCACGACGTTCATGGTGGTCCACGCCGCGCTGGCCGTGCTGCTGGCGCGGATGTCGGGTTCGGCGGACATCACCATCGGCACTCCGGTCGCCGGCCGCGGCGAGCGTGCGCTCGAGCCGCTCATCGGCATGTTCGTCAATACCGTGCCGCTGCGCACCGAGGTGTCCTTCGAGGAGTCGTTCACCGAGTTCCTGGCGCGGGTCAAGGACATCGACGTCGATGCCTTCGCCAACAGCGACCTGCCTTACGAGCGTGTCGTGGACGAACTGCATCCGAAGCGGTCGATGGCGTACGCGCCGCTGTGCCAGGTGTATCTGGCGTTCGAGAACATGGACCGGGCGAGCCTGGAGCTGTCCGAGCTCACCGTCGAGCTGCTGGATCCCGGCGCCGAACCGGCGAAAGTCGACATCATCGTCACCGTCGCCGAGAACACCGCGGCGGGTGGGGATGTCGCGCTGCGCATCAACTACGCCACGGACCTCTTCGACCGGGAGACCGTCGAAGAACTCGCCGAGCGGCTGAACCGGATGCTCGACGCGTTCGTGTCCAATCCCCGGGCCCGGGTCGGCGAAGTGGATCTGTTGTCCGGTGTCGAGCGGCTGGGGTTGGTCCCGGCCTCCGGCGGTCGCGCCGAGAAGCCCCGGGTGCTGGCGGATGTGCTGCTGGTCGGTGATCGCACCGCGCCGGCCGTGGTGGCGGGCGCTCGGGTGCTCTCCTACGGGGAGCTGGACGAGTGGTCGAATCGTCTCGCGCGAGTACTGATCGACTGGGGTGTCGGGCCGGGGGACCAGGTCGCGCTGGCGATGGGGCGTTCGGTGGAGTTCGTGGTCGGTGTGTGGGCGGTGGCGCGTGCCGGTGCCGCGTTCGTCCCGGTGGATCCGCGTTACCCCGGCGAGCGGGTGGCGCACATGGTCGCGGACTCGAATGTGGAGGTCGCGCTCACCGTCGAGGCCTCGAGCACCCTTCTTCCCGGTCATGTGCGGCAACTGATCCTCGACCATCCGGGCACCGAGGCGTTCGTCGCGACGCAGTCCCCGGCCCCGGTGACCGACGCCGATCGCGTGCGCGCCTGCCGGATCGCCGACGCGGCCTACGTGGTGTACACCTCGGGCTCGACCGGCAAGCCGAAGGGCGTGGCGGTCACGCACGAGGGCTTGGCGAATTTCGCGATCGAGCAGCGTGAGCGCTACCGCGTCGATCGCAGGTCGCGCGTGTTGCAGGTGGCCGCGCCCGGCTTCGACGCGGTGATGCTGGAGCTGCTGATGGCGCACGCGAACGGCGCCCTGCTCGTCGTGTCGCCGCCGGAGGTGTTCGCCGGGGCGCAGCTGGCGGAATTGATTCGCGCCCAGGAGGTCTCGCACGCGTTCGTGACGCCCAGCGTGCTGGCGACGATGTCGCCCGCCGGTCTCGATTCGCTGCAGGTGCTGGTGGCCGGCGGGGAAGCGGTGTCGGCCGAGACGGTCGCGGTATGGGCGCCGGGGCGGCGGCTGCACAACGGGTACGGTCCCACCGAGACCACCATCATGGTCGCGATCAGCGATCCGCTGTGCGTCGGCGACCCGGTCACCATCGGTGGCCCGATCCGCGGCGTCGACGCGGTGGTGCTGGACGAACGGCTGCGGCCGGTCCCAGTGGGGGTGACCGGTCAGCTGTACGTCTCGGGTGTGCAGTTGTCGCGCGGGTATCTCAACCGGCCCGCGTCCACGGCCGCCACGTTCGTGGCCAACCCGTACGGCCCCGCGGGCACCCGTATGTACGGCACCGGCGACCTGGCGCGCTGGACGGCCGATCACACTCTGGAATACCTGGGGCGCACCGACTTCCAGGTGAAGATCCGCGGCCAGCGCATCGAACTCGGCGAGATCGAAGCCGTCCTCGCCGGACATCCGAGCGTCGCGGCAGCGGTCGTGGTGGGCGTGCAGGCCGAGAGCGGATCACGGCTGGCGGCGTACGTCGTGCCCGCGTGCGGCGCCGTCGAGACCGCGGAGCTGACGAAGTACGCGGCACAACGCCTGCCGTCGCACATGGTCCCGGACACGGTCATGGTGCTCGAGACCCTGCCGCTGTCGTCGGTGGGCAAGGTCGATCGCGCCGCGCTGCCGGAACCGGAATTCGCGCCCGCCGTGGAGTTCGTCGCGCCGCGCAACGCGACCGAGCAGATCGTCGCCGACATCTGCGCGGGCGTGCTGGGCATCGACCGCGTCGGCGTGCTCGACAGCTTCTTCGATCTCGGCGGCAACTCGCTGTCGGCCACCCGCGCGGCGGCGCAGCTCAGCGGCGCGTTCGGTGTCGAGGTACCCCTGCGCGCCATCTTCGAGACGCCGACCATCGGTGCGCTGGCCGAACGCCTGCGCAGTGCCGACACGGCGACCCGGGTGCCGCTGGCGCCGCAGGAACGCCCGGACCGGATCCCGCTGTCGCCCGCTCAGGCCCGCATGTGGTTCCTCAACCAGTTCGACACGAGCTCGCCGGTCTACAACATTCCGCTGGTCGTACGGATGTCGGGTGACCTCGACGTGGCCGCGATGCACGCGGCCGTCGCGGACGTGCTGGAACGGCACGAGGCGCTGCGAACCGTCTACCCGGACAGCGACAGCGGGCCGCACCAGGTGATCGTACCGGTGGAAACGGCGCTGCCCCCGTTGACACCGGTGCCGGTCGCGCCCGGCGAGGTCGAGGCGCGCGTCGCCGCCGAGGTCACGGTGGGCTTCGACGTCACCACCGAGGTTCCGTTCCGGGTCGCGTTGCTGCGCAGCGCACCCGGCGACCATGCCTTGGTGCTCGTCGTCCATCACATCAGCTTCGACGGGTCCTCGCTCGCGCCGCTGGCCGCGGACCTGATGACCGCCTACCGGGCCCGGGTCGGGCGCCAGGCGCCGCAGTGGGCGCCGTTGCCGGTGCAGTACGCCGATTACGCGCTGTGGCAACGGAAGATGCTGGGCAGCGAGGACGATCCGCACAGCCCGACCGTCGCCCAGACGCGGTACTGGCTCGCGGCCCTCGCCGACCTGCCCGAGGTGCTGGATCTGCCGACCGACCGTCCGCGGCCCGCGAAGCAGTCGTTCCGCGGCGCGACGGTCTCGGCCGTCCTGCCCGCGGATCTGCATCGTGCGGTGGTCGCCTTGGCCCGCCGGCACGACGCGACGGTCTTCATGGTGATGCACGCGGCCTACGCGGCGTTGCTGGCGCGGCTGTCCGGCACCGGGGACATCGCGGTCGGCACACCGATCGCCGGTCGTGGCGAGCCGGGGTTGGACGGCTTGGTCGGCATGTTCGTCAACACGCTGGTGTTGCGGACGTACATCGCGCCCGGCGCGTCCTTCGTCCGGATCCTGGATCAGGTCAGGGCCACCGACCTCGCCGCGTTCGAGAACGCCGACATCCCGTTCGAGCGTCTGGTCGAGGTGCTCAATCCGCCGCGCTCGACGGCACACGCGCCGCTGACCCAGGTCGGCTTCTCGTTCCAGAACATCGAGATCCCCACGGTGCGGTTCGAGGGTCTGACGGTCTCGGCGCAGATGGCCGATCCGAGCGTGGCGAAGTACGACCTGCACCTGAATCTGGTCGACGCCTTGGAGCCGGTTGGCGAACCGGGCGACATGGCAGTCGAATTCGGCTATGCGACAGATCTTTTCGACGAGGCGACGGTCGCGGCGATGTTCGACCGCTATCTGCTGTTGCTGCGCGCGATCGTCCTCGATCCCACCCGCGCCATCGGCGACATCGATCTGCTGACCGAGCAGGAGGCGCTGCGGATCGCGCAGCGGTCGAGCGGTGCGGCCACGCGGGCTCCGGCGGTGACGGTCGCGGACTTGTTCGCCGTGCAGGTCGCACTGACTCCGGAATACCCGGCGGTGATCGACGCCGTGAGCGGGGCGCGGCTGGATTACCGGCAATTCGGTGCGCGGGTGAATTCCCTGGCCCGTGCGCTGATCCGGCGCGGGGCAGGCCCGGAAACCGTGGTGGCGGTGGCGATGCGCCGCTCGGTGGATCTGCTGGCCACGCTGTACGCCATCCATGCGGCGGGGGCGGCCTACTTGCCGCTGGATCCGGACCACCCGGCCGACCGGGTGCGTGCCGTCCTCTCCGCCGCGCGGCCGGTCGCGGTGCTCACCCGTCCGGACGACCGGGCGAATCTGCCCACCGGCGTGTCGGTCTGGGCGCTCGGCGACCTCGAGGCCGAGGTTTCGGACGGATCGGCGCTGACCGATGCCGACCGGACGCGGCCGCTGCGCCCGGAGGATCTGGCCTACGTCATCTACACCTCCGGTTCGACGGGTGTGCCCAAGGGCGTGGCCGTCCCGCACGCGGCGGTGGTGAACCAGTTGCGCTGGATGCGCGAGCACTACCGCCTCGGCGGCGACGACGTCATGCTGCTGCGCACGCCCGTGACGTTCGACCTGTCGGTGTGGGAGCTGTTCTGCGCGCCGACCTGTGGCGCGGCGCTGGTCGTCGCCGGTCCCGACGCGCAGAGCGATCCGCGTGAGGTTGCCCGGCTGCTGGCCGAGTACGGGGTGACCACGGTGGATTTCGTGCCGTCGTTGCTCTCGGCGTTCCTCGAGGTGGCCGCCCCGCGGCAGTTCCCGGCCCTGCGGCGTGTGTTGTGCATCGGGGAGGCGCTCCCGGCCGAAACGGTTCGCCGTTTCCGGGAATTCAGCGATGCCCGCATCGACAACCTGTACGGCCCGACGGAGGCGGCGGTCAGCGTCACCGCGCATCGGATCGACACGGTCGAGGGCGTGGCCGTACCGATCGGCGTGCCCGAGGCGAATGTGACCGTGCACGTGCTGGATTCGCGGTTGCATCCGGTGCCGGTGGGCGTCACCGGTGAGCTGTACCTCGGCGGTGTCCAGCTGGCGCGCGGATACCACGACCGTCCGGGCCTGACCGCGGCGACGTTCGTCGCCGATCCCTTCGGCGGCGCGGACGGCGCGCGCCTCTACCGCACCGGCGACCTCGTTGGCTGGGACGAGGCCGGCGACCTGCGCTACCTCGGCCGCGCCGACACCCAGGTGAAGGTGCGCGGCCTGCGCATCGAACTCGGCGACATCGAAGCCGCGCTGATCGCGCACGAGCAGGTGCACGCGGCGGTCGCACAGGTACGCGCCGACGGCGGCGAGCAGCGGCTGGTCGTCTACGTGGTCGCGGACGCGGCGCTCGACGTACGGCAGGTCCGGGGCTTCCTGCTGGATCGGCTGCCTGCCTACATGGTGCCGTCGTCGGTGACCCGGATCGACTCGATTCCGCTCAACGCCAACGGCAAGGTGGACTACCGGGCGTTGCCCGAGCCGGACCCTGGTGTCCAGGAGTCCGAGTTCCGTGCGCCCCGGGGCCTGGTGGAACAGGCGATCGCCGGGGTCTTCGCGGAACTGTTCGACCGGCCCGAGATCGGCGCGGACGACAATTTCTTCGAGCTGGGCGGCAACTCGCTGGTCGCGACACGCGCGCTGAGCCGGATCGGCGACGTCGTGGACGTGACCATTCCGGTGCGCGCGATCTTCGAGGCCCCGACCGTGGCCGGTCTGGCCGAGCGGATCGCCCGGTTGCGCGCGGTGCCGAGTCTTCCGGCGCCGACCGCGGCCCCGCGGCCGGACCGTATCCCGCTGTCGCACGCGCAGACCCGGATGTGGTTCCTCAACCAGTTCGATCCGGCGGCCCCCGGATACATTGTGCCGCTGGCGATTCGATTGGAGGGCGAGCTCGATCCGGCGGCCTTGACGGCCGCTGTCGGCGATGTCGTCGAGCGGCACGAGAGCCTGCGCACCATGTACCCGGCGGTCGACGGTACGCCCACCCAGGTCGTGCTGAACGCCGAGGACGTGCTGGTGACGTGCGACCTCACCCCGCAGGCGGTGGGCGAGCGGGAACTGCCGCACCGGCTGGCCGAGTTCTGCGGCACCGGATTCGACGTGGCCGTGGGCGTGCCACTGCGCGTGGCGCTGTACCAGTTGTCCGACCAGGCGTGGACGCTGGCGCTGGCCGCCCACCACATCGCCTGCGACGGCTTCTCGGTGGCTCCGCTGGCCGCCGACCTGGTGACGGCGTATCGAGCGCGCTCCGGTGGTGCCGCGCCGGACTGGGCGCCGCTGCCCGTGCAATTCGCCGACTACGCCCTGTGGCAGCGTGCGGTCCTCGGCTCCGCGGACGACCCGGACTCGTACGTGGCCCGCGACATCGCCTACTGGCGAACACAACTCGCGGGCGTGCCCGATCTGCTCGAGTTGCCGACCGACCGGCCGAGGCCGCTCGAACAGTCCCAGCGCGGCGCGGTGCTCCAGGTGCCCATCCCCGGGGAACTGCAAGGCCGGGTGGAAGCGCTGGCGCGGCGGTCCGGGGCCACCACGTTCATGGTGGTGCACGCGGCCCTGGCGGTGCTGCTGTCGCGGCTGTCCGGCAGCGACGACGTCACCGTCGGCGTGCCGCACGCGGGCCGCGGCGACCGGTCGCTGGACGGCATGGTCGGAATGTTCGTCAACACCTTGGTGATGCGGACGCCGATCACGCTCGACCAGACCTTCGCGAGCCTGCTGGACCAGGTGCGGCGCACCGACATCGAGGCGTTCGACCATGCCACCGTGCCGTTCGAGCAACTGGTGGACGCGCTGAACCCGGTGCGCTCGACCGCGCACACGCCGCTGTTCCAGGTGCTGCTGGCCTACCAGAACATGGCGCGGGCTCGCGTCGAGCTGCCGGGGCTGATCGTGGAGAACGTGGACCCGGGCGACAGCGCGGCGATCTACGACCTGCTGCTGATGGTGAGCGAAAGCCACGGCACGCACAACGAGCCGACCGGCATGACGCTGCGCCTGACCTACGCCACTGACCTCTTCGATGAGGACACGGTGCGGCGCTTCGCCGACCGATTCGTCGGAGTGCTCGACGCCGCGGCTCGAAACGCCGAGGCCACCGTCGGCGAGATCGGGTTGCTCGACGAGGCGGAGCGGTCGCGGGTGCTGGAACGGTGGAACGACACCGGAGGTTCCGCCGCACCCGGCCGTACGCTCGTGGATGTCTTCGACGAACAGGTCGCGCGCACCCCGGACAACACGGCGCTGCGACTTCCGGACGGCAGTACCTCGACCTACCGGGAGTTCGACGCACGGGTCAACCAGCTGGCCCGCTGGCTCATCGCACGCGGCGCCGGGCCGGAAACGATCGTGGCGGTGGCCGTCCGCCGGTCGGCCGAACTCGTCACGGCTGTCTACGCGGTGGTGAAGGCCGGCGCGGCGTTCCTGCCGATCGACCCGGACCACCCGAGCGCACGGATCGCGCACGTACTGGGCGCGGCCGGTCCGCTGCTGGTGCTGACGACCGCGGCCGATGGCGGCGACCTGCCGGAGGGTTTCGAGTACGCGCCGATCGACCGGCTCGACGTGACCGATCTGTCCGGCGACCGCATCACCGACGCGCAGCGGCGCACACCGCTTCGGCCGAACCATCTGGCCTACGTGCTGTTCACCTCCGGGTCCACCGGCGTCCCCAAGGGCGTGGCCCTGACCCATGCCGCCACCGTGAGCCAGTTGGCGTGGGCGCAGCGGCAGTGGCCGCACGGAACGTCCGACGCCGTGCTGTACAAGACGCCGATCACGTTCGACATCGCCGTGTGGGAGCTGTTCTGGCCGTTGCAGACCGGTGCGCACATCGTCGTCGCCGAACCGGACGGACATCGCGACCCGGCGTACCTGGCGGACGTCATCGCGCGGCACGAGATCACCACCGTTCACTTCGTGCCGTCGATGCTCGATGTCCTGCTCGAATCCGCGGGTGTCGCCGAACTCCCCTCGGTCCGGCAGGTGTTCGTCGCGGGTGAGGCGCTGGCGCAACGCACGGTCGACGCCGCGGCGCACGTCTTCACGCGGGCGGAGGTGGTGAACTGGTACGGGCCCGCGGAGGCGGAGGTGGTCACCGCCCAGCGGTGCGCGCCGCGGGCGACGACCGCCGCGACGGTGCCGATCGGAGCGCCTGCCGCGGGCATGAGGGTCTATGTCCTGGATGCGCGATTGCGGCCGGTGCCCGTCGGGGTGGTCGGTGAGCTGTACGTCGCGGGCGTCCAGTTGGCGCGCGGCTACCACGCGCGCGCCGGACTCACCTGCGCCGCGTTCCTCGCGAACCCGTTCGGTGCGGCGGGGGAGCGGCTGTACCGAACGGGTGACCTGGTTCGCTGGCGCAAGACCGGGGAGTTGGAGTACCTGGGCCGCAGCGACTTCCAGGTGAAGGTGCGCGGTCAGCGGGTGGAGCCCGGTGACATCGAAGCCGCGCTGCGCGCGATTCCGCAGGTGGCGCGTGCGGTGGCCATCGTGACCACCGAACGCATCGTCGGATACGTGACCTCGGTTCCCGGCGCGGTGATCGACGGCCGCGCGATCCGCGAACAGCTGACCCGCACACTGCCGTCCTACTTGGTGCCGGACGGTGTGCAGGTGCTGGAGGCGATGCCGCTCACCGCCAATGGCAAGCTCGACCGGTCGGCGCTGCCCCGGCCGGTGTTCGACGACGGCGAAACCTTCGTCTCGCCGCGCACCGACGCCGAGGCGGTGCTGGCGCGCCTGGTCGCCGAACTCACCGGCGCGGACCGGGTGAGCGTGACGGCGAACCTCTTCGAGATCGGCGTGAACTCGCTCTCGGCCGCCCAGCTCGCGGCGCGGGCCCAGGCAGCCGTCGGTGTCGACGTCGGCATCCGGGACGTGTTCGACGCGCCGACGATCGCCGCTCTGGCCGAACGGATTTCGACGCGGTCCCGGTCCACGGTGGTTCCGCTGACCGCGCGGCAACGTCTCGGTGCGGTTCCGTTGGCGGCGGCGCAACGGCGGATCTGGTTCCTCAACCAGTTCGACACCGCCTCGGCGGCCTACAACATCTGCTTCGCGGCCCGGCTGACCGGCTCGCTCGACACCGATGCGCTGCGGGCGGCATTCCTCGACGTGGTGACCAGGCACGAGCCGTTGCGGACGGTGTATCCGCTCGTGGACGGCGAACCCTGCCAGGTCGTGCGGGATGTCGCGGCGATCGGCGCGGACGTGACGTTCGCACCGGAGCCGGTCGACGGCGAGGCGGAACTGGCCGACCGCATCCGGGAAGACGTCGAAGCGGGATTCGACATCACGGAGTCGGCGCCCGTGCGGGCGCGGCTGTATCGCAGCGCGCGCGACGCGCACGTGCTGGTGGTCGTGGTCCATCACATCGCGGCCGATGGCGCGTCGATGGCTCCGCTGGCCCGCGATGTGTTCGCCGCCTACCGGGCGCGGGTGAGCGGCCACGCGCCGCGGTGGGAACCGCTGGAGGTGCAGTACGCCGACTACGCGATGTGGCAGCAGGAGTCGCTCGGTTCGGAGGACGACCCGTCGTCGCTGATCGCGCGGCAGATCGGTTACTGGACCGACGCTCTCGACGGATCCCCGGAGCTGCTGGCCCTGCCGACGGACCGGCCGCGCCCGGCCACCGTCTCCACCGCGGGCGGCAACATCCGGTTCGAGATGCCGGCGCGGCTGCACGACGAGATCGTGCGGCTGGCCCACCGCGAGGGCGTCACCGTGTTCGTGGTCCTGCACGCGGCGCTGGCGATCCTGCTGGCGCGCACCGCGCACAGCGACGACATCTCGGTCGGCACCCCGGTCGCCGGTCGCGGCAGGCCCGAACTCGACGATCTGGTCGGCATGTTCGTGAACACCGTCGTGCTGCGCACGCGGATCGATGACGACCGGTCGTTCCGGGAACTCCTCGCCGAGGTGCGCGACGTGGACCTGGAAGCACTCGCCCACGCCGATCTGCCCTACGAACGGCTGGTCGACGTCATCGGCCGTCCGCGTTCCACGGCGTATTCGCCGCTGTTCCAGGTGATGTTCGGGTTGCAGAACACCCGGGCGGCCCGGTTCGAGCTGCCCGGCATCGGTGTCGAGGTTCTCGACCCCGGTATCGCGCAGGCCAAGGCCGACCTCACCGTGCTGGTGACCGAACGCCGCGAGGGCGATCGGCCCGCCGGGATCGACGGTGAGATCATCTACGCCACCGATCTTTTCGTCGAGTCGACAGCGCATTCGCTGGCCGAGCGGTTCGTCCGGGTCCTCGAGGCGGTCACTTCCGAGCCGGCGCGGCCGATCGGGCGCATAGGTCTGCTGGGCGCCGCCGACACCGAACGCCTGGTGCCCGCGCGGGGCGGCGACGGCACCCGGCCTTGCCTGCTGCCGGACCTGCTGGCCACGGCCGTTGCCACGGCCCCGTCGGCGGTGGCCGTGATCGGGGACACCGGAACCCTCACCTACGCCGAACTCGATCGCAGGGCCAACCGGCTCGCCCGCCATCTGATCGGCCGAGGCGCGGGACCGGGCGTGTTCGTGGCGCTGGCGGTGCCACGGTCGATCGACTATCACGTCGCCATGTGGGCGATCGCGAAGACCGGCGCCACTTTCGTTCCGGTGGATCTGCGCTACCCCGTCGAGCGGATCGCGCACATGGTCGATGATTCCGGCGTCGCCATCGGCATCACGCTCGCGTCCGCGCGCGCGTCGCTGCCGGACGGCGTGCGCTGGTCGACGCTCGACGATCCCCGCACGGCCGACGAGATCGCGGAACAGTCCGACCGGTCGGTGACCGACGTGGACCGCGGACGTGCTCTGCGGATCGAGGATGCCGCCTACCTGATCTACACGTCCGGTTCGACGGGAACTCCCAAGGGTGTGGTGGTCACGCACGCGGGGTTGGCGAACTTCGCGGCCGAGCAGCGTGATCGCTATCGGGTCGACGGGTCCTCCCGCGTCCTGCAAGTAGCGGCGCCGGCCTTCGACGCGGTGCTGCTGGAAGCGTTGATGGCGCACGCCGCGTGCGCGACGTTGGTCGTCTCGCCGCCGGAGGTGTTCGGCGGCCCGGACCTGGCCGAGTTGATCCGCACGCATCGGGTGACGCACGCCTTCCTGACGCCCAGTGTGCTGGCGACCATGTCACCCGCCGGTCTCGAGTCGGTGCGGATGCTCGCGGTCGGTGGGGAGATGGTGCCCGCGGAGCTGATCGCCACCTGGGCGCCCGGACGGCGGTTGCACAACATCTACGGCCCCACCGAGACCACGATCGTGATCACGATGAGCGATCCGGTGCGGCCCGGCGATCCGATCGCGATCGGCGGCCCGATCCGGGGCGCGGAGGCACTGGTGCTGGACGCGCGCTTGCGTCCGGTGCCGGTCGGGGTCGCGGGGGAGCTGTACCTTTCGGGGGCGCAGCTGGCGCGGGGCTACCTCGGCCGGCGCGCGGTGACGGCCGGCGCGTTCGTCGCGAACCCCTACGGCGGGCCGGGTGCGCGGATGTACCGCACCGGCGACATCGTCCGCTGGACCGCGCAGTGCACCCTGGAGTACGTCGGCCGCAGCGATTTCCAGATCAAGATCCGTGGCCAGCGCATCGAACTCGGCGAGATCGACGCCGCGCTGCTCACCCATCCCGAGGTGGCCGCGGCGGTCACGGTCAGCCGTACCGGACCGAGCGGGCAGCCGCTGCTGGCCGCCTACATCGTGACCGAGGCCGCGACGGCCGTCGACCCGGACGCCGTGCTCGACCACGTCGCGTCGGTATTGCCCGCGCACATGGTGCCGTCGGTGGTCACCGTGCTCGACCGCATGCCGATCACCTCGACCGGCAAGGTGGATCGGAAAGCTCTGCCGGAACCGGTTTTCCGATCCGCCGGGGACGACGCGGGGGAGGCGTCGACGGAGGTGGAGCGCATCGTCGCGGCCGCGTTCGCGGACGTTCTCGGGATCGAGTCGGTCGGCGTCACCACCTCGTTCTTCACCCTCGGCGGCGATTCCATCCTGTCGATCCAGCTGGCTTCGCGGTTGAAGTCGGCGGGTGTCATCGTGACGGCGCGCGACATCTTCGAGCACAAGACCGTCCGGGGGCTGGCGCGGGTCGCCGCGGCCGCCGAACGGGTCTCGCTCGCGGAGTTGCCGGGCGGCGGCGTGGGCGAGGTCCCGTTCACCCCGGTGGTCTCCTGGTTCACCGAGCGTCTCGGCGCCGCCCCGCGGTTCGCTCAGTCGATGCTGGTGCGCTTGCCGCGCGACGCGCGAGTCGACGACGTGACCGCGACGGTGCGGGCAGTGCTCGAACAGCACGACATGCTGCGCGCGCGGCTGCGCGAACAATGCCTGGAGGTGCCGCCGCGCAGCGCCGCGGACGCCGCGAGCGCGGTGTTCACGCGCACCTTCCGCGCCGAGGAGACGCCGGGCAGCGAAGGTTTCACCGCGTTGGTGGAAGCGGCGCTGGGCGAGGCGTCCGACCGTCTCGATCCGGCCGCGGGCCGGATGGTGCAGGTGGTGTGCCTGCTGCCCGAACCCGGTGTGGACGCCGAAGCGCGCGCCCTCGTCGTCGTCCATCACCTGGCGGTCGACGGTGTGTCGTGGCGGATCCTGATTCCCGACTTCGCGACCGCCTGGCAGCAGGTCACGCAGGGACGCGCGGTGGAATTGCCCGCACAGGGCACCTCCATGCGCCGATGGGCGCACGCGCTGGCCGACGCCGCAGCGGCCCGCGCCGAGGAGCTCGAGCTGTGGCACCGGATGGGCGCGGCCCCCGATCCGCTGCTCGGCAGCGCGGTGCTGGATCCCGCCCTCGACACCCACTCGACCGTGCGGCATCTGACGGTGTCCCTCCCGGCCGAGGTCACCGCGGCATTGCTCGACTCTGTGCCCAGGGCCGCGCACGGCAGCGTCGACGACGCGTTGCTGGCCGGTCTGGCGATGGCCACGACACGCTGGCGGCACCGGCGCGGTATCGCGCACGCGGGTGTGAAGGTCCTGCTGGAAGGGCACGGCCGCGCGGAGCAGATCGCCGAGGGCGCGGACGTCTCCCGCACGGTGGGGTGGTTCACCAACACCTACCCGGTGGCGCTCGACCTGAGCGGTATCGAAACGGACGATCCGCGCGCCGCGGTGAAGTCCGTGAAAGACCAGTTGCGCCGAATCCCGGACAAGGGAATCGGTTACGGTCTGCTGCGCTACCTGCACGCGGGCACGTCCGATCGGCTCGCGGCCCTGCCGGAGCCGCAGATCAGCTACAACAACCTCGGCCGGGTGGGCGTCGATCTCACGACGCTGTCGGACCTCGCGTGGATTCCCACCGACGAACCGTTCGACCGGCGGGGCGCCTTCGATCCGGACATGCCAGCGGCCGCGGCGGTCACGATCGACGTGAACATCGTGGACACCGAGGCGGGACCGCGACTGTCGGCGCATGTCGGCTACGCCTCCCGGTTGCTCGAGCACGCCGACGTGGCCGAACTCGTCGACGCGTGGGTCGACGCGGTGACCGGGATCGCCATGGCGGCCCGCGGCGACGAGGACTGGGGCTTCTCACCCGCCGACGTTCCGCTCGTCGCGGTCACGCAGTCGGATCTGGACACGTTCGCCGGGCGCTACGGATCCCTCGGCGATGTCTGGTCGCTGGCTCCGCTGCAGGCGGGCCTGCTGTTCCACGCCGAACTCGCCGCCGGCGATCTCGACGTCTACACGGCGCAATCGACGCTCGCCCTCGCCGGCGTGATCGACGAGGCTCGGCTCGAGCGGTCCGCGGCGGCCTTGCTGGAGCGTCATCCCAACCTGCGCGCCGCCTTCGTCCGAACGGCCGACGGCATTCCGGCACAGGTGATTCCGGCGGCCGCGGTGGTGCGCTGGCGACGGGTCGATCTGCGCGACGGCACGACGACACCGGAGGAACTGATCGAGGCCGAGCGGGCGGTCCCGTTCGATCCCGCCGATCCGCCGCTGCTGCGGTTCCTGCTCATCGCCGTGGCGCCGCAGGACTTCCGGCTCGTGCTGACGGCACACCACCTGCTGCTGGACGGCTGGTCGTTGCCGTTGCTGTGGCGCGAGCTGATCGGGCTGTACGCGGTGAGTGCGCGCGCCGAACTGCTGCCCGCCGCGGCGTCGTACCGCGGCTACCTGGAATGGCTGGATCGGCGCGAACCGTCCGCCGGTGTCGAGGCGTGGCGCGAAGCCCTCGGTGAATTCACCGAACCCACGGTGGTCGCCGATGCGCGCACGCACACGACGGTCGGCATCCCGGTCGACCTGGCGGTGGTCCTGGATCACGCCGCCACCACCGAACTGGTGGAATTCGCCCGGACACGGGCGGTGACCATGGCGACGATCGTGCAGTTCGCCTGGGCGGTGGTCCTGGGCAACCTGCTCGGCGTCGAGCGCGTGGTATTCGGCAGCACGGTCTCCGGACGTCCCGCCGACCTGCCCGGCGTGGAATCGATGATCGGCTTGTTCATCAACACGATTCCGGTGCCCGTGCACGTCCAGCGGACTTCGACCATCGAGGACGCGTTGCGGCGGTTGCAGGCCGACAACACCCGCCTGCTCGATCATCACGACGTCGAGCTGTCCCGGATCCTGTCGGCCGCAGGCGCTGCCCAGCTGTTCGACACCCTGGTCGTCTTCGAGTCGTACCCGGTCGACAGCAGCGGCCTGGGCGACGCGGACATCGACGGCATGCGGGTGGTCGCGGCGGACGGCAGCGATGCCGCGCACTACCCGATCACCGTGCAGGCCCACCAGACCGACCGGCTGCACGTCATGATCCGCTACCAGCGGGCACGCGTGGACGACCGGACGGCCGCGGGTCTGGCCGCCCGCCTCGAGACCGTGCTGCGCGCCATCACGAGCGATCCGCGGGCGCGGCTGGACAGGCTCGACCTGTTGTCCGCGGCCGAGCGCCGTGATCTGGTGCCCGCCGGCGGTGGCCGCACCGAATCGCCCCGGTTGCTGGCGGAGTTGCTGTCCGCCGGTGCCGCGGCGGATCCGGCAGCGGCGGCGGTGGTCTCGAACGAATGCACGATGTCCTACGCCGAGCTGGACGCCTGGTCGAACCGTGTCGCGCGCGAGCTGATCGACTGGGGTGTCGGCCCGGGCGACCAGGTGGCGTTGGCGATGGCGCGGTCGGTGGATTTCGTGGCAGGCATGTGGGCGGTCGCCAAGACCGGGGCCGCGTTCCTGCCCGTGGATCCACGGAATCCGGCAGAACGCGTCGGGCACATGGTCGCCGACTCGCAGGTGCGGGTCGCGATCACGGTGGGCGCGTCGCGAGAGCTGGTACCCGACCCCGTCCGGCGGCTGGTGCTCGACGATCCCGAAACCCGGAAGGCGATCGCGGCGCGGTCCTCGGCCGCGGTGACGGACCGGGACAGGGTGCGCAAGCCGCATCTTCGCGACACGGCCTACGTGCTGTACACCTCGGGCTCGACCGGCACGCCGAAGGGCGTCGCCGTCACCCACGAGGGACTGGCCAATTTCGCCGCCGTGCAACGTGATCGCTTCGGCGTGGACACCCGGTCGCGGGTACTGAACGCGTCCGCTCCCGGTTTCGACGTGGTGGTCCTCGAGCTGCTGCTGGCCCATACCAACGGCGCGGTGCTCGTGGTGCCGCCGCCGGACGTCTTCGGTGGCTCGGAACTGGCGGAATTCATTCGCGCGCAACGTGTCTCGCACTCGTTCATGACGCCGAGCGTGCTGTCGACGATGGACCCGAAGGGGTTGGATTCCCTCCGCGTGCTGATGGCGGGCGGTGAGGCGGTGACACCGGAGATCGTCACGCAGTGGTCGCCGGGACGGCGACTGCTGAACGGATACGGTCCGACCGAGACGACGATTCTGGCCGGTATCAGTGCTCCGCTGTATCCCGGCGAAACCGTCACGATCGGTGGTCCGATCCGCGGGGTCGAGGCCGTGGTGCTGGACGCGTGGCTGCGACCGGTGCCGGTCGGCGTGGTCGGCGAGCTGTATCTCGCCGGAGTGCAACTGGCCCGCGGATACGTGAACCGGCCGGCGGCGACATCGGGCGCGTTCGTGGCGAATCCGTTCGGCGCGCCGGGGTCACGCATGTACCGCACCGGAGACCTGGCTCGCTGGACCCCGGAACACACCGTGGAATACCTCGGCCGCGGCGACTTCCAGGTCAAGATCCGCGGTCAACGCATCGAGCTCGGTGAGATCGAGGCCGTTCTCGCCGGACAGCCCGGTGTGGAACACGCGGTGGTCGTGCTGCGCAAAGACGAGCGCGGCGTCGGCAGGCTCGTCGGCTACCTGGTCGGCTCCGAGGACCTGGATCCGGAAGATGTCCGGGCCGCGGCGCGGCTGCGGCTGCCCGCGCACATGGTGCCCGACCTGTGCATGGTGCTCGCCGAATTCCCGCTCACCCGAACCGGGAAGCTCGATCGCATGGCGCTTCCCGCACCGGAGTTCTCGGCGGCGCGGGCCTGGACCGCTCCGCGGACCGAAACCGAACGGCACGTCGCGGAGGTCTTCGGCAACGTCCTCGGCATCGACCGGGTCGGAGCCACCGACAGCTTCTTCGACCTCGGCGGCAACTCGCTGTCGGCGACGCGGGTGACCGCCCAGTTGGGCACCGCGCTCGGAGTGAGCGTCGGCGTTCGCGACCTGTTCGAAGCGCCCACGGTCGCCGAACTCGCCGCCCGTCTGGACAACTCCGAACGCACGGTCCGGGTGCCGCTGGTGGCGCGCACCCGTCCGGCACTGGTGCCGTTGTCGCTGGCACAGCAGCGGATGTGGTTCCTCAACCAGCTCGACACCTCCGTCGGCGCGTACAACATCCCGCTGGTGATCCGGCTGACGGGCGACCTCGACATCGACGCGCTGCGCCGTGCGTGCGAGCTGGTCATCGAGCGGCACGAGTCCCTGCGGACCAAGTTCCCGATCACCGACGGGACGCCACACCAGGTCGCGGTCCCCGCCCGGGAGGTTCCGGCCGGGCTGACCGCCGTACCGGTCGAGGCGGAGCGGCTGATGGAGCGCGTGCTCGCCACCGTTTCGGCGAGCTTCGACGTGACGCAGGCGCCGCCGCTGCGCATGGAATTGCTCCGGCTCGGCGACCACGAGCACGTCTTGGTGATCGCCGTGCACCACATCTGCGCCGACGGGCAGTCCATGCTGCCGCTCGCGCGGGACGTGGCGGTGGCCTACCAGGCGAGCAAGCAGGGAACGGAACCGATCTGGCCTGCCCTCGCGGTCCAGTACGCGGACTACGCGCTGTGGCAGCGCGACGTACTCGGTGACGAGCAGGATCCCGGCTCGATCATGTCCCAGCAGCTGCGCTTCTGGAAGGACACGCTCGGCGGGCTGCCCGAGCTGCTCGAGTTGCCCACCGACCTGCCGCGCCCGCCGGTGGCGTCCATGCGCGGCCGGACAGTCGATTTCGAGATCTCCGCTTCGCTGCGGGAGCGCATCGGCGCGGTCGCGCGCACGGCGAACGCGACGGTCTTCATGGTGATGCACGCCGCGCTGACCGTCCTGCTGTCGCGGCTGGCCGGGGTCGGCGACGTCGCGGTGGGCACCCCGGTGGCCGGACGCGGGGAGCGCGAACTCGATGATCTGATCGGCATGTTCGTCAACACCCTCGTGCTCCGGTCGCGGGTGTCGTCGCACCAGTCGTTCGCCGATCTGCTCGCGGCGACCCGCGACACCGATCTGGCGGCGTTCGCGCATGCCGACGTGCCCTTCGAGCAAGTGGTGGAGGCGCTCAATCCACCCAGGTCCACCGCCCACCTGCCGCTGTATCAGGTGACCCTCGATGTCCAGAACCTGAGCGAGGCCGCGTTGAAGCTGCCCGGGCTCACCGTCGAACCGGTCGAGAACGGATTCGAACCGGCGCAGGCCGACCTGAATCTGAACCTGGCCGAACGCGCCGGCGGCGATGGGCAGCCGGACGGCATGCGGGCACGCCTGACCTACGCGACCGATCTGTTCGTCGAGGAGACGATGACCCGGTTCGCGCAGGCCTACGTGCGGATCCTGGAGGAGGTGACCGCTGATCCCGCGATCGCGGTCGGGGACATCGACCTCGCGGGCCCGGCGCAGCGCCGCGAACTGCTCGACGCCGCCGGTAGCGCAGGCGCCGCGGTGGCGGACACGACGCTCGCCGAGCTGTTCACCGTCCAGGCCGCCGCGCGACCGGACGCTATCGCGGTGACCGACGGGGCGTCGCAGCTGACCTACGCGGAGCTGGATCGCCGCGCCGCCGCGGTGGCCGCCCGTCTGGCCGAGCACGGAGTGCGTCCGGAATCGCTGGTGGCCGTGGCCTTGCCACGCACGGTCGACCTGGTGGTGGGCCTGCTCGGAGTCCTGCGCGCCGGCGCGGGATATCTGCCGCTGGATGTGGCGTATCCGACGGAGCGCCTGCGATTCATGCTCGACGACGCTCGTCCGGCCGCGGTGCTCACTTCGGCGGGCATGTCCGCGGCGGTGCCGGAGTGCGCCGCACCGGTACTGCTCGTCGAGGACTGTGCGGACGCTTCCGATCCGGCGGTGGTATCGGGTGCGCGGCCCGGCAACGTCGCCTACGTGATCTACACGTCGGGATCGACGGGCCGCCCGAAGGGCGTGACGGTCAGCCATCGGGAAGCGGTCACCCTGTTCACCAACGCGGCCGAGCGATTCGACCTCGGGCCCGACGACGTGTGGACGATGTTCCATTCCTACGCTTTCGATTTCGCGGTGTGGGAGATCTGGGGCGCGCTGCTGTCCGGTGGCAAGGTGGTCGTGGTGGATTACGACACCTCCAGGTCGCCGGAGACATTCGTGGAGGTCGTGGCCCGGGAGGGCGTGACAGTGCTGAGCCAGACCCCCTCGGCGTTCTACGGATTCGCCGAGGCCGAGCGCCGCTATCGCGAAGTCGGTTGTCCCGCAGGTGATCTCGCTCTGCGGTATGTCGTCTTCGGTGGCGAGGCGCTGGACGCGGCCCGGCTGGACGACTGGTTCGCCGCGCATGCGCCGGGATCGCCGCGGCTGGTCAACATGTACGGCATCACCGAGACGACCGTGCATGTGACGTTCTGCGAGGTCACGCGGACGAGCGCGGCCGGAATCGGCGCTGCGCTCCCGGGGCTGCGGGTGTACGTCCTCGACGACCGGCTGCGTCCGGCGCCGATCGGCGTCGCCGGTGAGATCTACGTGGCCGGTGGCCAGCTCTCGCGAGGCTATCTGGGAGCAGCGGCGCTGACCTCGGGCCGATTCGTGGCCAACCCGTTCGATCGGGACGGCACCCGGCTCTACCGTTCCGGGGACGTGGGGAGGTGGCGGAAGTCAGCGAGCGGCCTGGAACTGGTGTACGCGGGCCGGGCCGACGCGCAGGTGCAGTTGCGCGGCTTCCGCATCGAGCTCGGCGAGGTGGAATCGGCGCTGCTGCGCCACCCGCTCGTCACCCAGGCCGCGGTCACGGTGCACCGGCACGATCGCGGCGTGGACCAGCTGATCGGCTACGTCGTGGGCGTGGACGGCGAGCGGATCGATCCGGCCGAGGTCCGCGAGACCGCCGCTCGGGTGCTGACCGGCTACATGGTGCCCGCGGCGATCATGGTGTTGCCCGCGCTGCCCTTGACGGTCAACGGCAAGCTCGACCGAAAGGCGTTGCCAGCTCCCGAGTTCGAGGAATCGACGTCCGCGTTCGTGGCGCCCCGGACGCACACCGAGAAAGTGATCGGCGAGGTCTACGCGCAGGTCCTCGGCGTCCAGCGTGTCGGGATCACCGACGGTTTCTTCGATCTCGGCGGCAACTCGCTGCTGGCGACGATGGTGGTGACCGAATTGCGCACCCGCGGCGTGACGATCCAGCTGCCGTGGATGTTCGACGACGCGACGCCACGAGCGCTGGCGGCCAGGGCCGACGGCACGGCAGGCGGCTCGGGGCTGCAAGTGTTGCTGCCGCTGCGCGCGCACGGCCGGAAACCCGCGGTGTTCGCGGTACACCCCGCCGGCGGGCTGGCCTGGTTCTACGGCGGCGTGGTCGAACATCTGCACAAGGACCGGCCGGTCTACGGCTTGCAGGATCCGCACGTCGTAGCGGGCGAACCAGGTGCGCATTCCGTCGACGAACTGGCGGAACGCTATGTGGCCGAGATACGCCGAGTGCAACCGAGCGGACCGTATCACCTGCTCGGGTGGTCGCTGGGCGGCGCGATCGCGCACGCCGTCGCGGTCCGGCTCCAGCGCGCGGGTCAGCAGGTCGGCATGCTGGCCATGATGGACAGCGCCGTGGGCGACTCCGAGGCGCTGGCCGCGTCGATGAGTGCCACCGCGAACGAGCCCGCGCCGGGTGAGTTGATGGCCGATCTGCTCGGCGGCTGGCGTGAGCTGTTCGATCTCGGTGCCGAGGTGGCGGCGGACACCCATGAGCAGGCGTGGGCGGTGATCCGCGCCCAGGTGACCGCCACCGGGATGTTCACCGCAGAACAGGTCGACCGGGTGATGGAGAGTTTCGAGACCGCCACCGCCATCGCCCAGCAGTACCGGCCGGACGTCTTCGACGGCGACCTGGTCTTCTTCACCGCAGGTAAGGACCGCGCCGACCACGACGCCGCCGTGCGGACGTGGCGGCCGTTCGTCACCGGCGACCTGCGCAACACGGTCGTCGACGCACGACATCTCGAATTGACCCACCCGCACGCATTGGCCGTCATCGGCCCGATCCTCGAAAGGTTCTTGAACGAATGCTGACGACTTTCGACTGACTGGCCTGCTCGAGATCTACGCCATCCGGCCGGAGACCGTTTGACGCGTTCCACGACCGGTGGGCCGCGGCAGTGCCACCGATACAGGATGTTGGATCCGGCATGGGAACAGTCCGAACTTTCCGGACTGTTCCCATGCCGGTCTGCTCTCCGGGATAGCACGTCCCCGGCGCGGTTTCCCGTGACCGCACTCCGCTGCTGAGTCGTCGTTCCGGCGACGCCCCGGCCGTCGCGGGGCCCGGCCCGGGTCAGAACGCGGCTTCGTCGAGATCCATGACGCTGATGTCGACGTCGGAGATAACCGACCATTCCGCGCTGAGGTGCGGCAGGACCGTCTTGGCGAAGAACGACGCGACGGCGACTTTGCCTTCGTAGAAGGCGCGGTCCTGCTCGCCGGGGCCGGCGTCGAGTGCGGCCGAGGCGATCTCGGCGGCGACGATCAGCCGCCAGGCGACGAGGAGGTCACCGACGGAGAGCAGGAAGCGAACGGAGTTCAGCCCGATCTTGTACAACTCGGTGGGCTGTTGCTGGGCGGCGAGCAGGTGCTGGGTGAAGCGGCCCGCCATGTCCTGGACGTCTTCGAGCGCGGTGGCGAGCAGGATCTTCTCCGCCTTGAGCCGGCCGTTGCCGTCGGTGGATTGCGCCGTGTCGCGGATCTTGTCCGCGAGGTGGGCCAGTGCGACGCCACGGTCGCGGGCGATCTTGCGGAAGAAGAAGTCCTGCGCCTGGATGGCGGTGGTGCCTTCGTAGAGCGAGTCGATCTTCGCGTCGCGGATGTACTGCTCGATCGGGTAGTCCTGCAGGAAGCCGGAACCACCGAGGGTCTGCAGCGACTCGGTCAGGTACTGGTAGGCCCGCTCCGAGCCGACGCCCTTGACGATCGGCAGCAGCAGGTCGTTGACCCGAGCGGCCAGATCCGCGTCGGCACCCGAGATGTGGTGCGCGACAACATCGTTCTGATGGCCTGCGGTGTAGAGATAGATCGCGCGCAGCCCCTCGGCGTACGCCTTCTGCATCATCAGCGACCGGCGCACGTCGGGGTGCCGGGTGATGGTCACCTTCGGCGCGGCCTTGTCGGCCATCCGGGTGAGATCACTGCCCTGCACGCGTGTCTTCGCGTATTCGAGGGCGTTGAGGTAGCCGGTGGACAAGGTGGCGATGGCCTTGGTGCCCACCATCATCCGAGCTTCCTCGATGACTTGGAACATCTGCGCGATGCCGTTGTGCACCTCGCCGACCAGCCAGCCCTTGGCCGGGATGCCGTGGCCGCCGAAGGTGACCTCACAGGCGGCCGAGGCCTTCAGGCCCATCTTGTGTTCGACATTGGTGACGAAGACGCCGTTGCGCTCGCCCAGCTCGCCGGTCTCGTGATCGAAGTGGAACTTCGGCACGAAGAACAGCGACAGGCCCTTGGTGCCCGGCCCGGCGCCCTCGGGGCGGGCCAGCACCAGGTGCATGATGTTCGGGAACAGGTCGTCGGAGTCGGCGGAGGTGATGAACCGCTTGACGCCCTCGATGTGCCAGGTGCCGTCTTCCTGCTCGATCGCCTTGGTGCGGCCCGCGCCGACGTCGGAACCGGCGTCCGGTTCGGTCAGCACCATCGTGGCGCCCCAGTTGCGTTCGGTCATGAACTGGGCCCAGCGCCGCTGCTGCTCGGTACCGATGCCATAAGTGATGTGGGCCATCATCGGTCCGGTCAGGTACATGTAGGCCGCTGGCTGCGCCCCGAGGACGAATTCGGTGATCGCCCAGCTGACCATCGAAGGGGCGGGCACGCCCCCGACGCCCTCGGCCTTGCCGACGCGCCACCATTCCGCGTCGTACCAGGCGCGCACCGCCTTCTTGAAAGGCTCCGGCAGGCTGACCGAGTGGGTGGCCGGATCGAAAACCGGCGGGTTGCGGTCGGTGTCGGCGTACGGTTCGGCGACCGGTCCTTCGGCCAAGCGCGCGGCCTCCGCCAGCATCGACCGCACGGTGTCGCCGTCCAGGTCGCCGAATGCTCCGGTCCGGAGGATGTCATCGAGTCCGTACACCTCGAACAGATTGAACTCGAGGTCGCGCACGTTGCTCTTGTAATGGCTCACGGGCCAATGCCTTTCGAGAAACGGCCGGTGTACCGGCAAGGGATTCGGCGGGCGCGCGCAGCGGCGATCACCCACGGCACACTGTGCGGCACCGATGACCCGAAAGCAATCTCATGTTAATGACCACTAAGTAAATGGTCGTATGTCCGACAGTGTTCTATCCGCTGCTAGCGCGCAATTGAGGAAGCTAAGTTAATAGCGACTAAGTGGCACAAATCACGGTGCGGAAACACGGCCAGGGATTCCGGCCGTTTCGATCCGCTCTCCGATGGCCACGAGAACATCGACGAGATCGCCCCTGCGCCGGAAGCGCGGGTTGCGGACGGCATCGATGACGACGGTGGTGACGGCTCGGCTCAGCACCCGCGCGGCCGGAGCGGGCAAATCCGGCCGCACGGCCTGCAGCATGCGGGCCCACTGGGCGATGCCGTCCAAGCGCACCCTCCGGTAGCGCTGCACCGCGTCTCCGGGAAGATGCCGGGTCTCGCTGACGGTGATCGCCAGCAGATCGGGCTCGTCCACACCCAGTTGCGCGAAGCTTCGCATGAGTGAGCGCATGGATTCCTCGGCGCTGCGGCCCTCGGCGATCGCCCGGGCGAGCAGCAGCCGAAGCCACTCGTCCTGGCGCCGGACGATTTGGTCCAGCAACTCCGCCTTGCTCGAAAAGTGGTGATACAAAGCGGGTCCGGTGACCCCGACGGCCGCGCCGATGTCTTCGATTCCCACCGCGGCATACCCGCGGGTGCTGAACAATCGCGCCGCCTCGGCAAGCATCCGCTCCGACCGCAGCGCTCGATCCAGCGCGGTGTTGCCGGTCTCGGCACGCGGTGGCCGGTTCGGGGCGGGGCCTGCCGGGTGCTCGGGCATCTCGGTGGTGATCACCGCCGCGACGGCGGCGTCGAGCACCTGTGCGGCAACCGGCGCGGGTAGCTCGGCGCGGTGATAGGACGGACTGACCGCGATCGAGAGCACGCACCAGCTCAGCAGTTCGACATCCGCGCCGCTCAGTTCCGGTCGGCGCATGCCGATGGTGTGCCGCAGATAGCGGGTGATCCGCGCGGCGCGGACCAGCACGGCGGTCTTGTCGGCGGCGGTCAGGTTGCGGAACTCCAATTGCCACAGCCGCGGCAGGCCGCGCAGTTCCAGGGCCACCCGGACCAGTTCGGCGAGCACGGTGTCACCGGAATCGTCGGTGCGATACGCGGCGTCCAGCCGGTTCAAGGTGTCGTCGAGCCCGACCAGCAGGCACTGGCCCAAAAGCTGCTGCTTGTTGCGGAAGTGCCGATACAGCGCCGTCGCCGAGATGCCGACCGCCGTGGCGATGTCGGCCATCGTGGTGCCGTAATAGCCGCCGTGCGTGAAGGCGTCGACCGCGGCGTGCAGGATCATCTCGCGCCGATGAGGTGGTCTCCGCTGCGGCTGTGCGTCGTTCGCCTGTGTGCCCATCGCGGTCAGTGTCGCGTATCGGAGGGTCTGCCGCGGTGCCGGGCCGCCTCCGCGCGCGATCCGTTCGCTGGTATGCCAGGAGAGATCCGGCGCGGCCACCCATATGTATGACGATTTCGTCATAGTCGACGTACGGCTTCTACTGTCGAGTAGGCTTCCCGCAGCTATCACCAGCCCGTGGATCGTTATAGATCAGGTAAGCAGAGGGAGCCCGCCCGTGAGCGCTGACACCGCGGACGCCACAGCACTGTCGAGCATGGCGGCCCGCCTGCGCATCGCGTCGACCGTGATTCTGCGGCGCGCCCGGAGGGATCCCGATGAACGGCGGCTGTCGGCGACGCAGTGGGCGGTGCTGGGACGTCTGCACCGATACGGCGCCTTGGCCGCGGTCGACCTGGCGCGGCTGGAGATGCTGAGGCCGCAAACGATGCGCAATGTGGTCGACGGGCTGCGCGATCAGGGTCTGATCGTCGGTGTGCGCGATCCGGACGACGGGCGCCGGGTGAATCTGACCCTCACCGACGAAGGCCGGGCGTGGGTGTGCGGACATCAGGCGTCCGCGAACGACGCTCTGGCGCAGGCGTTGTCCGAGAGTCTGCGGTCCGGCGAGCTGCACAAGGTCGGCGAGGTCCTGGATCTGCTCGAGCGCATCGCCTACGGTGATCGCGGCCCCGAGGCGTTGATCGGCGGCGGCCTCGACGACGAATCGTCTCGCGTGGACTGCCCGCTATGACCCGGCCGCCGGGCGCGCGGGGCGGCCGGCGGAGTGAGCGCTCGGGTCCACAGGTCGACGATGGCTCGGCCGCACTCGTCCGCGGTGCGGCCGGCCGTTGCCCCGACGAGCGGCTCGCGCTGCCCTCCGTGCCCGCTGCGGCGGGGCGGGTAAGTAAGGTCTGAAGCGTCGTGGAACGGACGCCACGATGCAGCCGCCGAACAGTTTCGCGCGGACGCGCCGCCCTGTCGAACGAAGAGAGCTGATTGATGCCGACCTCCACAGCGCGTGCACAGATCGGGGTCACCGGTCTGGCGGTCATGGGTAGCAACATCGCACGGAACTTCGCCAGGAACGGCTACACCGTCGCGCTGCACAACCGCACCGTCGCCAAGACCGACGCACTGCTGGAGGCGCACGGCGACGACGGCGACTTCGTGCGCACCGAGACGATCGAGGAGTTCGTCGCCGCGCTGGAGAAGCCGCGCCGGGTGCTGATCATGGTCAAGGCGGGCGCCCCGACCGACGCGGTCATCGAGGAACTGGCGGCCGCGATGGAGCCGGGCGACATCATCATCGACGGCGGGAACGCCCTCTACACCGACACCATTCGGCGGGAAGCCGCGATGCGCGAGCGCGGGCTGAACTTCGTCGGCGCCGGTATCTCCGGTGGCGAGGAGGGCGCGCTCAACGGCCCCGCGATCATGCCGGGCGGGCCCAAGGAGTCCTACGACTCGCTGGGGCCGCTGCTGGAATCCATCGCGGCGAAGGTCGACGGTACGCCCTGCTGCACCCATATCGGTCCCGACGGCTCAGGGCATTTCGTCAAGATGGTGCACAACGGCATCGAGTACGCCGACATGCAGCTGATCGGCGAGGCCTACCACCTGTTCCGCGACGCGCTCGGCTTCGACGCGAAGCAGATCGCCGATGTGTTCACCCAATGGAACTCCGGTGACCTGGAGAGCTACCTCGTCGAGATCACCGCCGAGGTCCTGAATCAGGTCGACGCGAAGACCGGCAAGCCGCTGGTCGACGTGATCGTCGACGCGGCGGAGCAGAAGGGCACCGGACGCTGGACGGTGAAGTCCGCGCTCGACCTCGGTGTGCCGGTGACCGGCATCGCCGAAGCGGTATTCGCCCGCGCACTGTCGGGCTCGCGTGCCCAGCGCAAGGCCGCGCAGGGTCTCGCCTCCGGCCGGTTGGCCGAAAAGCCCGCCGACGTCGAGCAATTCACCGAGGACATCCGGCAGGCGCTCTACGCCTCGAAGGTGGTCGCCTACGCCCAGGGCTTCGACCAGATCGCTGCGGGCAGTGCGGAATACGACTGGAGTCTGCGCCCCGGCGACCTCGCGACGATCTGGCGCGGCGGCTGCATCATCCGCGCCCGTTTCCTGAACCGGATCAAGGAAGCCTACGACGAGAACCCGGCGCTGCCGAGCTTGATCCTCGCGCCGTACTTCCGCGCGGCGATCGAGACCGCCATCGACAGCTGGCGCCGCGTCGTGGCCACCGCGACCCTGCTCGGCATTCCGGTGCCCGCGTTCGCGTCGTCGCTGTCCTACTACGACGCCCTGCGCGCGGAGCGCCTCCCGGCCGCCCTCACCCAGGGGCAGCGGGACTTCTTCGGCGCGCACACCTACGAACGCGTCGACGCCGAAGGCAAATTCCATACGCTCTGGAGCGAGGACCGCAGCGAGGTTCGCGCCGACTAGCCGGTCGCACTGTCGCATGCCGGGGCCGGTGTCAATCCGGTGTCCCGGCAGCTCGTTCCCACGCCCTCCGGCGGAGCAGGCGTAATCCGTTGAGCCCGACGATGACGGTGGAGCCCTCGTGCCCGGCGACGCCGAGCGGGAGCGGCAGGGTGCCGGCGAGGTCCCAGACGACCAGCACGCCGATGAAGGTGGCGGCGACGGCCAGGTTGGCGATCACCACCCGCCGCGCCTGCCGGGACAACGCGATCACCGCCGGGATCGTCGTCAGATCGTCGCGCACGACCACGGCGTCCGCGGTCTGCAAGGTCAGATCGGATCCGGCCCCGCCCATGGCGATGCCGACCTCGGCCGCGGCGAGGGCCGGGGCATCGTTGATGCCGTCGCCGACCACCGTCACCTTCCGCCCGTCGGCCTGTAGCCCGCGCACCGCGGTCACCTTGTCGTCGGGCAGGAGTTCGGCTCGTACGTCGGTGATGCCGACGCGGGCGGCGAGCCGGTCGGCGATGGCGGCGTTGTCGCCGGTCAGCAATATCGGTGCGGCGCCGGTGATCTCGGTGGTCGCCCGCACCGCCGCCGCCGCTTCCGGCCGCGGCCGGTCGGTCAGGGCGAGTACCCCGATCGGCCGGTGCTCGCGGGTCACGACAACGGCGGTGCAGCCGCTCGCCTGGAGCGCTTCGACGGTCGTTCGCAGGTCGGGGGCGAGTTCCGACGCGGTGGGGGAGCCGACGCCGATGAGCTGGTCGCCGACGCGGGCGGTGACGCCGCGACCGGGGTTCGCGACGAACTCGGTGACCTCGGGCAGTCGCAGACCCCGGGCGCGGGCCGCGCGCACGATCGCCGCCGCCAAGGGGTGCTCGCTCGGGTGCTCTGCCGCGGCGGCCTGTCGGAGCAACTCGTCGTCGGTGAATCGTTCGTCCAGGCAGCGGATTTCGGCTAGTTCGGCAATGCCGCGGGTCAGCGTGCCGGTCTTGTCGAAGGCGACCTGCGTGGTGGCGCCGAGCCTTTCCATGACCACCGCGGATTTGACCAGGACGCCGTGGCGCCCGGCGTTGGCGATGGCCGCCAGCAGGGGCGGCATGGTGGCCAGCACCACCGCGCAGGGGGAGGCGACGATCATGAACGTCATCGCCCGCAGCAGCGCCCGCCGCAGGGTGTCGCCGAACAGCAGCGGAACGACGAACACGGCGAGGGTGACCAGAACCATGCCGATCGAGTAGCGCTGCTCCACCTTCTCGATGAAAAGCTGTGCGCGCGCCTTGGTTCGGGCCGCTTGCTCGACCAGGGCCGCGATCCGCGCGACCACGGAGTCCTCCGCGCGGCGATCCACCCGGATCCGCAGCACTCCGGTGCCGTTGAGAGTGCCCGCGAACACCTCGTCGCCCGCGGCTTTGTCCACCGGCAGCGGTTCGCCGGTGATGGTGGCCTGATCGACCTCGCTGCCGCCGGAGAGCACCGTCGCGTCGGCGGCGATCCGTTCACCAGGGCGCACCACGAGAAGATCACCGACGCGCAGGTCGGCGGCGTGCACCGTCTGCTCCTCTCCGCCATCGGCGAGCCGGGTCGCGGTCTGCGGTGTGAGGTCGAGTAGTCCGCGCACCGAGTCCTCGGTCCGGGCGGTGGCCAGCGCTTCCAGGGCGCCCGAGGTGGCGAAGATGACGATCAGCAAGGCGCCGTCGGTGATCTGGCCGATGGCCGCCGCGCCGATCGCCGCGGCGACCATGAGCAGATCGACGTCGAGCGTCTTGTCGCGTAATGCCCGCAGCCCGGCCCATCCCGGTTCCCATCCGCCCGCGGCGTAACAGGCCAGGTACAAAGCCCACCACACCCCTCGCGGTCCATCGGCCAGTTGCGTCGCCAGACCGGCGAGGAAGAACGCGACAGCCACTGCGGCCCACCGCACTTCCGGCAGGGCGAACAGCCGGGTCCGGTGCGTAGGCACACGGCCGGTCGGCGAAGTCGGACGGGTCGGCGCGAGGGTCGGCGCGGCCACGGGTCACCTCCAGGACAGCGAACGAACAGACCGCCCGACCATATCAGAAAGTATGAACATGTCTTCATTTGTTCCTAGAGTATGCTGTTCACTCATGGGACACGGTGTCGAAGGCAGGGATCGCCCTGCCGCGCGCCTGGATCCGGAATCGGCCAACCATGTGGCGACCACATTGCAGGCGCTGGCCACCCCGAGCCGCTTGATGATCCTCACGCAGCTGCGCCAAGGGCCACTGTCGGTGAGCGCGCTGGCCGACGCGATCGGCATGGAACAGTCCGCCGTTTCCCACCAGCTTCGCCTGCTGCGCAATCTGGGGCTGGTCACGGGTGCGCGCACCGGCCGCAGCATCGTCTACAGCCTCTACGACAACCACGTCGCCCAGCTGCTGGACGAGGCGATCTACCACAGCGAACATCTGCGCCTCGGATTGTCCGACCGCCCCGAAACCGCCGGCTGACCGCTCTGCCCTGATCCGCTCCCTTGACCTGGAGCGCACTCCAGCACTTAGTGTGCGCTCGTACACGGTTGACCAGCAGAAGGGACCGCTTCATGGAGCTCGGTTTTCACGTACCCGTCTTCGATATCGACGGTGGTACGACCGCTATCGCCGGTGAGCTGGCGCGGGTCGGCGCGGCAGCGGAGGCGTCCGGGGCGACCTGGTTGTCGTTCATGGACCACTACTTCCAGATCGAGCCGACGGGCCTGCCCGCGGAGGCGAACATGCTGGAGGGCTACACCACTCTCGGCTATCTGGCCGCGCACACGTCGCGCGTCGACCTCGGCCTCCTCGTCACCGGCGTGACCTATCGCCACCCCGGGCTGCTCGCCAAGATCGTCACCACGCTCGACGTCCTGTCGGGTGGCCGGGCGGTGCTGGGCATCGGCGCCGCCTGGTTCGAGCGCGAACACCGTGGGCTCGGCGTGGCGTTTCCCTCGACCGCCGAACGCTTCGAGCGGCTGGAGGAGACGTTGCGCATCTGCCGCCAGATGTGGGACCCCCAGGACAACGGGGCGTTCGACGGGAAGTACTACCAGCTGGCCGAGACGCTGTGCTCGCCGCAGCCGATCAACCGGCCGAAGGTGCTCATCGGCGGCGGGGGAGAGCGCAAGACGCTGCGCTTGGTCGCGCAATACGGCGACGCGTGCAACCTGTTCGGCTCCTCGCCCGCGGACGTCGAGCACAAGCTCGATGTGCTGCGACGGCATTGCGACGACGTCGGCCGCGACTATGACGAGATCCGCAAGACGATCATCGCCAACAATCCGCGGCCGAGCCCGGAGAACCGTGACGATTTCGTCCGGCAGATGGCCGACTACGCGAAACTCGGCATCGACACCGCGATCGTCACTCCGACCACCGGCTCGCCGGCGGCTTGGATCGATGGCATGGCGCCCGCCGTGGCGCAACTGGCGGAACTCGGCTGAGGCGCGGCGGCGGAACGCGCTGTGAAGGCGCTGCGGATGAGGTGTCCGCGGTAGGGGATTGCGGACCCGGGGATGAACGTGTCGCGGTCGGCGGCCTGGAAGGTCGCCGACCGCGGGACTACAGTTTGTAGCCGATCTGGCGCAACAGCTGCCTTCGGGCTGCCTGGTCGTCGGCATTCTCCACGCCGAGCGGCGCCGAACCGTCGATCACGCCGACGATTCCTCTGCCGAGTTCCGTCTCGGCGATCAGAACCTCGACGGGATTGGCTGTGGCGCAGAAGATCCCGCAGACCTCGGGGACCTGCCGCACGGCATTGAGCACGTTGACGGGATAACCCTCGCGCAGAAAGACGATGAACGAGTGCCCGGCCCCGAGGTCGACCGCGTTCTTGGTGGCGAGTTCGACGAGCGAGTCGTCGTTGCCGGAGTGGCGGACCAGGCGCGGGCCGGAGGCCTCGCAGAACGCCAGCCCGAAGCGCAGGTGCTGACTTACCCCGACCAGCGCTTCGTGCAGGTCTTCCACGGTTTTGATGAAGTGGGACTGTCCGATGATGACGTTGAGTTCGTCCGGCTTGTCGATGCGTACGGCTGTCAACTCCACAGCGACATACTGCGCCCCAGTGATGTCGATTCATAGCATTTCGACATTTCTTTCGCGCGCGTCGCGGGTGCCCCACGGTGACACCCGAGTCGGTAACGGGACCTAGCCCTCGGCGGTGCGGGCAGGAAGGTCCACGACCAGCGCGGTGGCGTTGTCCCTTCCTCCGGCCAAGAGGGCGGCGTCCACCAGGGAGTTGGCGATCGCGTGGGCCGCGTCGCCGTCGGCGAGAATGGCCTTGACGGCGGCGATGCCGAGTGGCTTGTGCACTCCGTCGGTGCTCAGCAGCAGTCTGCCCGTGCTCGATCCGGTGGCGGCATACCCGATCTCGTCCGGTCGGACGGTGCGGGCCGAGGTGGTGACCAGATGGCTCATTCGCGGGGTGACCGCCAGCCCGCGGGCTCGGTAGGACTCGGCCACGGTGTGGTCGGTGGTGATCTGGTGCAGCACCCGCCCGTTCCAGCGATACGCCCGGCAGTCGCCGACCCATGCCACCTCGCAGGGACCATCGGGTCGACCGGCGGTCGGCAATACCGCCACCACGAGCACGCTGTCGGCGGAGGGTTCCGGGACTTCCCGCAGCAATTCTTCTTGCGCCGCGAGGATTCCCGCTCGCGCCCCGTCCCGGGCGCCCGCATGTGCCGCCGCCGCGGCAACCGTGCGTGCCGCCCGCGCGCCGAGGAGATGGTCTCCCACACCGTCGGCGACCACGAACGCTGTCGCTCCGCTCATCGCATCGGTCTCGATCGCGACCGCGTCGGCGTTGATCGACCGTGACGCACGCCGACTGGCCGAGGCGCCCATCGCCGCGCCCAGCCACGGCATCTCGATCCGCGGCAGGCTTGCAGTAGTGCCGGTGTACATGAACTGGTCTCCTCCGGGCTGGGCTCGAGTGCTGCCGACGAGCACCCTTCAAGGAGACCGCACCGGTATTTGGGCTTGTCGAGAGTTCGTTGTGGGGACACTGAGAATTCGCTCTCGATTCGGTCACGGCCGCCATCCCCGCGTCCGCTCCGGCAAGCATCGGTGTGCTTTGCGTCTCGTATTCGATCGATGCCGATCGCGGGTGGACGCGGCAGCGCAATATCGATCATTGTTTCCGTGCCGAACTTCCCATTTCGCAACATTGCTTCCGGATTCCGGCAATCAATCGGCTTACTGCCGGCTGCTCGGCATATTCATCTTCTCGTCAGTGCGGTAGGGACGCACGCAGCGTGTAACTCACCGAGGCCGATTCCTCTCGTCCGGGCAAGCAGGCCGAGGGCGAACAGTGCGCCCGATGCCGCGACGGCCGCAAACTCGGAGCCGTCGGCTCGCTACGGTCCAGCGCAGCTTCCGGGACAGGACATGGTCGCCGCTGCCCGGCGCTGCGGCGGCGCTCGCCTCGCCTGTCGCGGTCGCGTGCGCACGGATTGTGTCGGCGGGTGGCGGACCGCTCCTGCTCGGCGAGGCGATCTGGGCGGCGCGGTCGTCGGGTGTCGGCTCGGCGGTCCTGGTGTGCGCCGGGTCAGCGCGCGCTCCGCGCGGTGAGGCCGACTCGGCCGCAATGTTCGGTGTGCCGAATTGGCGGTGTCCAGCACCGTAGACATGGGCGCCGAAATTTCCGATGTCGGCATCGGCCACGTCTTTCCGTCGCTGGCGGCGACAGACATCTTGACTAGGCAAAACGCTTTCGGTGCGCGAGATTTCGATAGATCGTGGAGTTGTCGGTGACGTAGACAACAGACGAAACTCCGTTGAATTCCCCGCCCTACCGGTGAGTACGTGATCGAATGCTCTGCAACTGACGTCTCGAACCCGCCGTGTTGCGCCGTGGGTCCAGAAATCCAGGAGGTTGTGGCTGTGGTCGACGCAAGCGTGCCCACGCTGCGTCCGTCCGAGCTGGAAAGATTGGCCCAGCTCGACGAACACAACGAACTTTCTGCCGAACGGATGCGATCGACCTCGCAGCGGCTGGGCGTGCCGGAGGAGGACCTGCGGCGGTGGCTGGCGGACCGCCGCGCCGCCAGCGCGCCCACCAGGCGCATCGATGTCCCCGGGGCCGCGTCCCCACGCGTCGATGTTCCCGACGCACCGACTACGCGGATCGATCCCCCCGAGGCAGCGCCTACGCAGACCGATGCCGCTGAGGCAGCGCCTACGCAGACCGATGTCCCCGAGGCAGCGACCACGCAGACCGATGCCCCTGAAGCGGCGACGACGCGCATCGGTGTCCCCGACCCGCCCACCACGCGCATCGATGGCTTCGAGCCGCCGACCCGGCAGGTGGGGTATGGGCAGGTCAGCCACCGGCCGTCGCGCATCATCACGCTGTCGGAAGCGGCCGGAGGCGCACTGCTGCCGCAGATCTCCGACGGCGATGTCACCACCTTCCTGGCCGATGCCTACCGCAGCCTGCCGGCGCAGGAGTTCGCGCGCATCGACGCCGTCTACACCGATGGGATCCAGACGACCTGTCGGTGGCTCGCCGAACACACCGGCAGGCAGTGCCGTCACGACCTGAACCAGAACGGCGTCGGGAGCTGGCTGGGGCCCCGCGGGGCCGGTCTGGCCGAATACATGCTCTCGGTGCTGCAACCTCGACTCAGCTCGCCGAATCGCTTCCAGCCGGGTCCCGGCGCCGGTGTGGTGGACGAGTGGAACGACATCCTCAGCCTGTACCGGTTCCTCGGCAGCCTGGTGGCCGACAGCCCCAGTCGCGGGCACACCATCACGCGCCTGCGCGGCGCCCAAGCCGCGTTCCTGCTGCACGGTTTGCGGCTGGATCTGCCGTCGGATCTGGCCTACTCGGTCGGGCCCGGGCTGACCACGGTCCCGATCGACCACGACGTCATCGCCCGTGTCCGGGCCAGGACCGCCGATCCGGTGGACGCGGCGGCGCTGGTCACCGCACTCTTCACCGGTGCCACCGCGATGGAACTCAACGCCATTCCCTGTGTCGCGCTGACCGCCGACGCGCTGATCTTCAACGGCCCGATCGGCTACACCCACGCGCCCGACCTGTACGTGTGGGTGATACCGCCGCCTGCGCGCACCTTGCTCTACGACGCCCGCGTCTCGCAGGAATCGCGACCCACCCCGAACAGCAAACTGTTCACCGGGGCCATCGGCGGCGCGGGCTTCCGCCTTCGCAGGCTCGCCGCGGCATGCGAGGTGAGCCTTCCGGACCTGTACCACTGGCACCACAGCTGGATCCGCCGTGCCGGACTGCTCCGGATGTCCGAGCAACCGGCGCCGGTCCGCAACACCGATCTGCTGTTCGGCCTGAAACTCGCGCCCCGGCCACGCCGCCGCCGCGCACGCTGAGGCGGGGGCGCGAGCAGGTCACCCGGCGTCGAGGAGATGCCGGGGTGCGGCCTGCCGCCACGAGTCGAGCACGATGGCTTCCAGTTCGGCCAGGTCGTCGAGGGCGGTCAGACGCACGCGGACCCAGGCGTTGTTCGCTTCGTGCGCGGCGATCCAGAACTTGCCCGGTTCGGCGACGACGAGTTCGTCGCGATCGGCGACGGGGCAGCGGACCGCCATCGAGGTCTCCGCCTCCGGAAGGGTGAGAAACAACTTGCCCGCGACCCGGAAGGTCGGCATCCCCCAGGTGAACTGTTCGGATGTCTCCGGTAGCGACAGCGCGAAGGACCGGACATCGTCCCCGGTGAAACTCATGCACCGAATCCTTCCAGGCCGGAACGGAACTCCCCGTGCGTGGTCCGACTCCTGACGAGATCGGCGGTGCGGGGCCTGTCGGAACGATAGGGCGTGGTGCCAACGCGACGGCCGGCGCGTTGTGAAGTGCCCAGTAATCGTCTCGTGACCTGAGCGCTCGTCGTCCAGCCCCCTATCGTTCGGCGCAGTTGTCGGTGAGGTCGAGAGGGCAGTATCCGGATGGTCGGCACGCGCGAGAAGTTGGAGCGATTGCGGGACACCCTCGCGACCGCCGAGGAACCGGCGGGTGCGTCGGGTATCGCCAAACGGCAGAGCAAAGGCATCCCGAGTGCCCGTGAGCGCGTGCGATCGTTACTGGATCCCGGAACGTTCGTCGAGATCGGCGCACTCGCGCGCACACCGGGAGCCCCGGATGCGAAGTACGGCGACGGAGTGGTCACCGGCCACGGCCGCATCGACGGCAGACCGGTCGTGGTCATCGCGCACGACCAGACGGTCTACGGCGGCTCGGTCGGCGAGATGTTCGGCCGGAAGGTCGCGCACATCCTGAAGTTCGCGTACGAGAAGGCCTGCCCGGTGGTGGCGATCAACGATTCCGGCGGCGCCCGGATCCAGGACGCGGTCACCTCCCTGGCCTGGTTCGCCCACATGAGCCGACGCCAAGAGCGGTTGTCCGGATTCGTCCCGCAGGTCTCCATCATGCTCGGCAAGTGCGCCGCGGGTTCGGTATACGGCCCGGTGAACACCGACGTTCTCGTCGCGACCGAGAACTCCTACATGTTCGTCACCGGTCCCGAGGTCATCAAGACGGTGACCGGCGAAGACGTGACCGCGGAGGAACTGGGCGGCGCTCACGTGCAGGCCCGCAACGGCACGATCCACCACGTGACCGCGACCGAACAGGAGGCATTCGACTGGGCCCGTAAATACCTGAGCTATCTGCCGTCGAGCTGCCTGGAGCAGGCGCCGCTGGTGAACCCCGGTCTCGAGCCGGAGATCACCGCGACCGACCTCGAGCTCGAGTCGATCATCCCGGACTCCGATCGCGAGGGATACGACATGCACGAGATCCTGCTGCGCATCTTCGACGACGGTGATTTCCACGAGATCCGCTCCGCCACCGCGGCCAATCTGATCACCGGCTTCACGCGCGTGGACGGACGCAGCGTCGGGGTCGTCGCCAATCAGCCGTTGGTGCTCGGGGGAGCGGTCGACGCGAAATGCTCCGACAAGGCAACACATTTCATCCGGCTGTGCAACGCCTTCGGCATTCCCTTGGTGTTCGTCGTGGACACTCCCGGCGTGCTTCCCGGCGTCGAAGAGGAACGCAACGGTGTCATCGTCCGCGGCGGACGTGTGTTCCGCGCGATCATCGAGGCGACCGTGCCCATCATCAACGTCGTGGTGCGCAAGTCCTACGGCGGCGCCTACGGCTTCATGGCATGCAAGCAGCTCGGCGCCGACATCAGCCTGGCCTGGCCGACCGCCCGCATCGCGGTGATCGGCGCGGAGAGCGCGGTCGACATCGCGGGGCGGCGCCAGCTGCTCCAGGTGCCGGAAGAACAGCGCGCGGCGGTGCGGGATTTCATGATCGACCAGTACAACGCCACCGTCGCCACTCCGTGGATCGCGGCCGAACGCGGCTACATCGATGCGGTGATCGAACCATCCCGTACCCGGCTGGAGATACGGCACGCGCTCCAGCTGCTGCGGGACAAGGAAGCAGCCGCCGAGCACAACCCGCGCAAGCACAGCCTGTACCCGATGTAGTGCTGGGTTTTCCCGCCGCCGGGCTGGGTATGCGGCGGTGTGGGGATGAAGGTCCGCGGTCGGAGGAGTTGCGGGCATGGACTGGTTCACCGCATCCGAATACTGGTTGAGCAGGCAGATGCTGACGCGCGGCGTCGCGGCCGTCTATCTGATCGCCTTCCTGGTCGCCGCACGGCAGTTCCGGGCGCTGATCGGTGAGCACGGCATGCTTCCGGTGCCGCGCTTGCTGGCCCGGCGGTCCTTCCGGCGGGTGCCGAGCATCTTCCACGTCCACTATTCCGATCGTTTCTTCGCCGCCGTCTCCTGGTTCGGTGCGGCGCTGTCCGCAGCGCTGGTCGCCGGTGCGGCCGACCTGGTGCCGCTGTGGGCGGCGATGCTGCTGTGGGCGACGTTGTGGGTGCTCTACCTGTCGATCGTCAACGTGGGGCAGGAATGGTATGCGTTCGGCTGGGAGTCACTGCTGCTGGAATGCGGGTTCCTGGTGATCTTCCTCGGCAACGACCGCACCGAGCCGCCGGTGCTGGTGCTCCTGCTCGCCCGCTGGCTGCTGTTCCGGGTGGAGTTCGGCGCCGGACTGATCAAACTGCGCGGTGACCGGTGCTGGCGCGATCTGACCTGCCTGTACTACCACCACGAGACCCAGCCGATGCCCGGACCGCTGAGCTGGTTCTTCCACCATCTGCCCAAGCCGCTGCACCGGGCCGAGGTGGTGGGCAATCACGTGGCGCAGCTCGTGGTGCCCTTCGGCCTGTTCGCACCGCAGCCGGTGGCGAGCATCGCCGCGGCCGTCATCGTGATCACCCAGCTGTGGTTGGTGGTGTCGGGCAATTTCGCCTGGCTGAACTGGCTGACGATCGTCCTCGCGTGCGGCGCTCTCAGCGGGTCCGCGGTGGCGGCGGTGCTACCGGTGCCCGCCCCGCCGCCCTTGCCCCCCCCGCCGCCGTGGTTCGTGGGCCTCGTCATCGCGTTCACCGCCCTGGTGGTCTTCCTGAGCTACCGTCCGGCGCGCAACCTGATCTCCAGTCACCAGGCCATGAACCGATCGTTCGACCCCTACCACTTGGTCAACACCTACGGAGCGTTCGGCAGCATCGGTCGCACCCGCTACGAGGTGGTCGTCGAAGGCACCGAGGAGTCGACCGTCACCGATCGGACGCAGTGGAAGGAATACGAGTTCAAGGGCAAGCCCGGAGATCCGCGGCGGCTGCCACGCCAATGGGCCCCTTACCACCTGCGCCTGGATTGGCTCATGTGGTTCGCCGCGACCTCGCCGCGGTACGCGCAGTCGTGGCTGGCCGCCTTCCTGGCGCGGCTGCTGGAGAACGACCCGGCCACGCTGCGCCTGCTGCGGCACAATCCATTCCCGGACGCCGCGCCGCGTTTCGTGCGGGCGCAACTGTATCTGTATCGCTTCACCACACCGCGCGAATTGGCTCGCACCCGAGCGTGGTGGCACCGCACCCTGGTCAGCCGCTACGTTCCGCCCCTTGCCTTGGACGACCTGCACCACCACAGCCACTCCGGCCGTCACTGAACTCGAGAACCTCTGGCCGGCAACGGCTTGCGCCGGAGGTCGGAGAATCGGGTGGTATTCGCCACAGTGCGTCGGCGACGATCGGCGGCGAAAGCGGGTATGCGCCGGAATGACGCAACCGACCGAAGGAGGATGTCATGTCCATTTCGGCCTCGCGCTCGCAGTATCGCGCCGCCCGACGCAGCGACGGCGGTTATCCCGGCTCCGAGGGCCCCATCGAATGGACCGTCGCGGCATGGGTTCTGGTATTGACAGTGCTGAGTATCGCGCTGGCGCTGCTGTAAGAACACCACCCTTGGCCGGCGAAGGCCTGGCGAGAAACGACAACGGTTCGAACGCCGTTGCGCCAGAGCCGGAACGAGAGCATTCCACTCACGTACTGGAGCTGAGCAGCACCAGGTGCTCGACGTTCCTCGCATCCCGTTGCCCCTGCCGCGAAGACCCTGCGGAGCAACGGTGCCGAGTGGAACGAGGAGAAGGAGTTCGTTCTGTTGGAGGAAGTACTACGGCCGCTCGTCGTCGTGTTCGGCACGGTGGCGATCACTGTGACGGCCGGGCTGCTGATCGACCGATTATTGCGCTACATCGCCGGGAAGCGTCCGGACACCCAACTCCCCACACTGTTGCGCCGGGTGCAACTGCCCGTGCAGGTGTTGCTCGGCGCGCTGGCGTTGCACGCCACCTATCCGCTGGCGCACCTCGATCTGCGCCAGGACACGATGATCCGGACCATCCTGGCCTCCGCGGCGATCATGGCGGCGGCCTGGGTGGTCATCCGTGCCGCCGACGCGGTCGCGGAGAACATGCTGCGTTCTTATGCCCGTCGTACCCAGGACATCACACGGGTACGGCAATTGCGCACCCAGCTCGGCCTGGTGCGCCGGATCGTCACCTCGGTCCTGGTGGTCACGACCGCCGCCGTGGCGATCCTGCTGCTGGTGCCGAGTCTGCGGACCCTGGGCACCTCACTGCTGGCCTCGGCGGGGGTGATCGGCATCATCGCCGGTGTCGCGGCGCAGTCGACCTTGAGCAACCTGATCGCCGGTCTGCAGATCGCCTTCGGTGATTCGGTCAAGATCGGCGACACCGTCGTCGTGGAGGGGGAGTGGGGGATCGTCGAGGAGATCACCCTCGCGTTCCTCACCGTGCGGATCTGGGACGACCGGAGGCTGACCATGCCGGTCTCCTACTTCAACAACAAGCCGTACGAGAATTGGTCGCGTGGCGGCCCGCAGATCACCGGCACCGTCTACCTGTATCTCGATCACAGCACACCGGTGCCGCTGCTGCGTGAGCATCTGCAGGAGTATCTGCGCACGCGACCGGACTGGGACGGTCGGGACTGGGGTTTGCAGGTCACCGACAGCACGCCGACGAATATCGTGGTGCGCGCGACGATGTCGGCGGCCAATGCCGACGACGTGTGGAACCTGCGCTGCGCGGTGCGCGAGGAAATGCTCGACTGGCTGGGCCGCAACTACCCCCACGCGCTGCCGAAGATCTCCACCGCCATCACCGACTCCTCCACCGACGACCGCCATCTGGCGCCGGTCGGCGACCGCGGCGACGGTTACGGTGACTGACCCGGACCGCTGCCATCGAGTCTTCGGGTGACCGCCGGACGAGGTGCGAGTTCGCAATGGAGGACGATCGAGCAGGCGATCGGTTACCTCTACTCGACCTCGTTGCCGTTGCGGCGTCTTCTCGGTGACCGGCGGTCCGCCTTCGAACAAGCGATCACCGAGACGCTGCGCGCGATCGACTCGGACGGATGTTTCGCAGAGCCGGTGACCCTGGAAGTGCTGACCGCTACCAAGCGCGAGCGGTGTCCAGTGGTTCGGGACGCACCGGCAAGGCTGGAGCGATGGGTTCGGCCCGCGTGCCGCTGGGTCAGTGTTTTGGGAGGGTGTGGAGGGTCACCCGGCTCAGTCGGCCGGACTGTATCCGCGCCGTGAGATAGGTGTGCTCCGGTTGGCGGCGACGATCAGTCGGCGAACCGGGATTGAGCAAGCGCAACCCGGTGGCGGTGACGCTGTCCCAGGGGATGTGGCTGTGCCCGAAGACGAGCACGTCGGTGTCCGGGAAATTCCGGGCGCAGCGTTCCTCCCGGCCTTTCGCGGGTCCGGTCTCGTGCACCACCGCCAGCCTGAGTCCTCCGACTTCGGCATGCGCGATCTCGGGCAGCCGTGCGCGCAAGTCCGGCCCGTCGTTGTTGCCGTAGACGCCGATGAGGCGTGCGCTGCGCGCTTCGAGCCGGTCCAGCAGCGCCACCTCCACCCAGTCGCCCGCGTGCACGATCACATCGGCCGCCTCGACCTCGCGCCAGAGCGGCTCCGGCAGATCACGCGCACGCTTGGGCACGTGCGTATCGGACATGATGAGCAACCGCATGGTGACCGGTGTACCACGCCGGGATATGGACCGGCCGACTCGCGGACGAGCGGTTTCGGCGGCGCCGGATTATCCCGGTCGACTCGGAGGCCGCGTGGTGCATTTCTCGAGTGATATCTATCACATCCACTCGGTGGTCTCGACGAGATTGGACCTCCGAGCGTGGGTATGTCCGGGCGTGACGGTGACGCAGCGCGGCGCACCGGTGCGACAGTTTCCATCGCGTTGTTGTCCGGGAGGGCTTGTGTCTTCGATGCTTTCATTTCTCATGCTGATGCTGATGCTGCCGGGGATGGCGACCGTCGCTGCGTATGCGACGGTGGCGGTCAGCGTGTGGCTCGAGGAGCGTCGCGACGCCGCCGACTCCGCGGTGCGTGTCGAAGCGCACCAGCCGTAGGCGCCGAGCGTTCAGCCGTGGAGCCGGTGCCACCAGCGCGTCTTCTCCCGGCGTCGGGGCCCGGGGTTCCAGTCGATGCCCGCGGCAGCCGCGAAGGCCGCCGCATCGGCGGACGTCGTCGTCTTCGGGTGCGTGCGAGCCCACGCCGTGAAGCATGCGGTGAAGTCGCCCTCACACGCGTGCGCCAGCAGCGGGAAACGACGCGCCACCTCACCGGCGCGCTTGTAGAGCAAGGCGTCCGCCGCCGCACCGACGGCGTCCACATCGAATCCCGCGGGTACCGCCGTCCCCGCCACGAGTGCCCGCACCAGCGCCGCTTGTCGCTCGGCGAGAGTCGGGTGCTCCGGCAGGGAAGTCACGCCGGTTCCGCTCTGGCACCGGCTGTGATCGGCGACCGGGCGGCGGCTGCGGCGATGGCGTCCAGTTCGTCGAGCAACTCGGCGGCGGGTGGATAGTTGCCATCGCGCTCCAACATCATCGGCGCCGGATGCCGGGCGGTGAATTCCGCTACCAGCGCGAGAACTTCGGCGGGCAGCGGATCGGTGTGCGTGTCGTGGTAGCGGCCGCCGGATTCGTGACCGCCCGCCACGTGGCAGTAGGCCACGTGTTCGGCGGGCAGGCGCAGGAGCTCGGTGAGGGGTTCGCGACTCCGGTTGCGGGCGTTCGCGTAGACATTGGCGAGATCCAGCAGCAGCAACACGCCGGTACGGTCGACGAGTTCAGCCAGGAATTCCGCTTCGGAGTACTCGTCGTCGGGCCAGTCGAACAGTGTGGCGATGTTCTCCAAGGCGAGGGGGACCTCCAGCGCCGCCCGGGTGCGGGCGATATTGCCGGTGAGTGCGTCGAGCGCTTCCCTGGTACGCGGTACCGGCAGGAGATGGCCTGCCTCCAGTCCGCCCGCCCGGACGAACGCGACGTGCTCGCTCACCAGCGGAGCCGCGACGGCCGCCGCGCAGGCCGCCAAGTGCTCGATGCGATGGCCTGCCACGGGTTCGGCGCCACCGAGCGACAGCGAAATGCCGTGCGGCACCACGGCGACGCCTCGCGCGCGCAGAGCGGCCAGCTCCTCGGGCACGGCCGGCTGCCCGCCGCGGTGGCGGTCCCGGGGCAACGATTCGGCGATGACCTCGCAGAACCCGAGCCCCGTCAAGGTGGCTATGACCCCGCAGATCTCCGGCCGCCAGCCGATACCGAGCGCCCCCGGTGGCAGCGGTCCGGACTCATCCACCGCAACCGCCGCAGCCCCCGCCACACCCACTTCCGCATCCGCCCCCGTCTCCGCCGCCGCTGTCGCCGCCCCCGTCGCCGCCGCCCGACGCACTCGGCGGCACGACCGCCTGGGCAAGGCCGGGATCCAGCGCGATGAGCGCGCCGATACCGAAAACGGCGGCCGCGAGCGCCGCGCTCTCGGCGCCATAGGTCGCGTAGGACGGTGAATAGCTCGGCCCCAGATGCCGGTTGCGCTCGGCCGCGGCGTCCCTGGCACGGACACCGAGCGCGGTCAGCCGAGGCTTTCGAACCACCAGCCAGTAACCGAATGCCTGCGCGATCACCAGCACCACCAGCACACCGACCGGGTTTCCGTGCGAAGCGCCCGCGATGATCCGCACCACGCCGAGCGCGCCGGTGACCAGGATCGGCATCCCCGCGTCGCGCAGCCCGTGACGCACGGCGGGCCCGGGGAAGTACCCGAGGTCCACCATCCTGGCGCGCAGCGTTTCGAGGGCGGCGGGTGATCCGCCCACCAAAGCCGTCACGTTCTTGCGCTCACCCGTCGCCAGCCGGTCGTACACCGAGACGGTGAACGGATCCAGTTGCGCTCGCTCCTGCGCCGTGAGGGCGCGAACCGTCGCGGCCCCCGAATCGATCGCGTCGAGAGCACGCAGCCGCGCCATCGCCGCCAATGCGGCGTTCTGGTCGCCGAACAGCAGCCCCACCTCGGGTGAGGTCAACTCCGCGCCCGGCACGGTGACCGCGTCGGCGTCCGGATCCGCGCCCGTGACCCGTGACCGCAGCCAGATCCCGGCGATCACCGCGACCAGCACCACCGGCAAGTAGATGGCCAGGAACTGCGGCCCGGAGATCCCCCAGGTATCACCGGCCGCGACAAGCCCGTCCGAGCCCACCCCGATTACATTCATCTTCCACCTCGGAATCGGTCCAACCTGCACTCAGTATCGGGCCGCGGGTGTCCCCGCGCCATGGCGAATCGCCGTGGCACGCATATGTCGCCGAGTATTGCCTCGGCGCTCACATGGATGATTCGCCAAGGGGCGGGGCGGGACCCGGCTCACCTCCTTCGGCCGAGGCCGAGTTGCTCGGAGACCATCAGGGCGACTTCGGTCTCCAGCCGGTTCACCGTCAAAGGATGGCCGAGTACTTCTTCGGCCCTGCGTATCCGGTAGTGCACGGTGTTCTTGTGGACGTGCATGCGCGCGGCGGCGTCGGTGAGGCTGCCGCGGGCTTCCAGATAGGTCTGCACCGTCTCCCGAAGACGCGCGGTGGTCTCGTCGTCGCCCATGAGGTCACCCAGCACGCGGTGCACCCAGGCTCGGGTATCGGGCAGCCGGTCGATCAGCAGACTCGCCAGCGCCACTCGGGAATGCAAGGTCAGCGGGCGAGCGGGATCGGCGATCAACGCGAGGTTGCGCGCACGCTGGGCATCGCGGAAAGTCTGCCGGAAGCCGGTCAGTCCGGCGCCGGAGTCGCCGATCGCGACGCGAAGACCCGGCCGCCGGCGCAGGTCTCGCTCCAGCCGTTCGGCGTCGAGCGACGGTTTGCCGACGGAGGATATCCAGGCCCAGCAGTTCTGCTCGTCGACCAGGACCGTCAGCGGGTGCTTCCCGGTCGCGGGGGTGAGCATCTCGGCTCCCGCGCGCAGCAGGTCGATCGATGACCCGACGGGTTCGCGCACCCAGACGATGGCGGCCATATGCCACCCCCGCAACGATGTGGCGAGCATCTGCTCGGCGGAGGCCAAGTCGAGGTCCTCGGTGTCGAGCACAGCGCGGATCTGCGCCGCGCGTGTGTTGTCCGTGCGTGCGTCCCAGCGCCGGCGTTCGCTCTCGTAGATGTCGATGACGCCTTCGATGACGTGGTCGATATAACTGTTGACCAGCATGCCGATCCGGCTGGTGGTCTCCAGGGCCAGATCGGCCGAGGCCTCGGAGCGCCGGAGTGCGGCGATGATGCGCTGCATGAACATGTGTTCGCCGAGGCGGTACGCCCGCAGCAGGGCCTCCAGGGACATCCCGTGCTGGGCGAAGCGCCGGGCGTACTCGGCGGCGGCGGGCGGCACGGTGATGTCGTCGCGGGAGATGCTCAGCGTGAGCATGTCGAGGATCGCGGTGAGGTTGGACGCGGTGCTGGCGATCATGAGGCGCCGCACCTCGTCGTCGTGGCGGAACTCCGGGATCACCTCGCTGAACATCGCGGTCATCTCGGCGGTCAGGCGGTCGATCTCGGCTTTGACGCGTCCGGCGACATCGCGGATGGTTCTGTCCACGTCAACGCTCATGCCGGGACCGTACCCGAACCCGTGCGGCGGCTCCGACGCATTCCGCATCCTTTTGTGCCGCCGGTACAAAGCCGGACGAAAACACTGGGATACGGGCCCGTAGCCGGGTTCCGGCACCGCACCTACCTTGGAAATGTAATTCCCGTCACACCCGATCATCTGAGGAAATCGTGCAGCACGTCGTAGAAATTCCGGAGGTCCGGGCGACATGGAATCCGTCCGGTCCCTGCATCGCGGACGACCGCGAAAAACTCGACAACCAGACTTTCGCGAAACGGGTATGCGCGGCAGCCGCTGTGCTGTCCGCGAACGGAGTCGGCGAAGGCGATGTGGTCGCCCTCGTCTTGCCGAATCGACTCGAATTCGTCGTCATTCTGTTCGCGGCGTGGCGGCTCGGCGCCGCGGTCACCCCGGTGAAGCCGGATTCCACTTTCGAGGAGGCGCGCTATCAGATCGAGGACTGCCGGGCGAAGGTGGTCGTCACCGAAGGCGGACGCGGAGCGGGAACGCTCGATATGACCGAAGTGGCGGGCGCGGGCCGCGAGGCCGCCGCGGCCGAACCGGCGCCCGTCGACCCCGGCGCTCCCGCGCTGATCATCTACACCAGCGGCACCACCGGGCAGCCGAAGGGGGTGGTTCTCGACCACGCCAACATCGCCGCGATGTGCGAGATGCTCGTCGAGGCACTGGCGTTGGACGACACCGACCACAGCCTGCTCACCTTGCCGCTGTTCCACGTCAACGGAATCGTGGTCGGCATCCTGTCGCCGCTGCTCGCGGGCGGACGCGCCACGATCGCGGGCCGCTTCTCCGCCTCGGCGTTCTTCGGCATCGTGGAACGCGTTCGGCCCACCTACTTCTCGGCCGTACCGGCCATCTACGCGATGCTGGTCGCGCAGCAGGCGAGTTCGAGGCCGGACACCTCGTCGTTGCGCCGCGTGATCTGCGGGGCCGCGCCCATGCCCGCGGAACTGATCGCGCGATTCGAAACCCGTTTCGGTGTACCGATCGTCGAAGGCTACGGACTGTCGGAAGGCACCTGCGCCTCGACGCTGAATCCGCCGGGCGGGCCGCGCAAACCGGGAACGGTGGGGCTGCCGCTGCCGGGGCAGACCGTCGCGATCATGGACGCCGAAGGAGCGATCGTGGCCGCCGGGACGAGCGGGGAAGTGGTGATCCGGGGCGCCAACGTGATGCGCGGCTATCTCGGCAGGCCGGAGGCGACCGCGCGGACGGTGGTCGACGGCTGGCTGCACACCGGGGATGTCGGCTACTTCGACGAGGACGGATACCTGGTCCTGGTCGACCGGATCAAGGACATGATCATCCGGGGCGGCGAGAACATCTACCCCAAAGAGATCGAAAACGTCCTGCACGCCCATCCCGCGGTCTTGGAGGCCGCCGTGGTCGGCGCTCCCGATCCGGTCCTCGGCGAAGTCCCGGTCGCCCATGTGGTGACGATGCCCGGTGAGCGGGTCGGTGCCGAAGATCTTCTCGAGCACTGCCGCATGTCCCTGGCCCGGGCGAAGATACCGGTGTCGATCGGACTCACCGAGGAACTACCCCGGAATCCGGTCGGAAAAATCGACAAACGCAAACTCCGCGCGCTCGTCGCCGACACGATCGCCACCCCGTAGACATTCTCCGCTCGGTGCCGAGCGGAAATCCATGATCCGAAACGAAATCGTCCGGGTCCTCGTATGCGCTCGATTCATCGGATGAGAAAGGCCGAACAATGGGATTCAAAACAGCGGATTTCCCGCCCGTCGATGTGACGACATTCCTCGACCAACCGTTGCGGGAGCGGATGCGAACGCTCGCCCTGCATTGGGCCGAATACGGCTTCGGAACGCCGAAGATGATCCATACGATCTATCTGCTCAAGGTGCTGCTGGTCTCGGTGCTGGGCGGGGTCGCCGTGGCCACCTGGAGTTCCGGCCTCGGGCCGTTCTGGGATGTCTCGGCGTGGTGGAACGAGCCGGTGGTCTACCAGAAGCTCGTGTTGTGGACCGTCCTGATCGAAGCGATCGGCATCGCCGGGTCGTGGGGGCCGCTCGCGGGCAAGTTCAAGCCCATGACCGGAGGCATCCTGTTCTACGCGCGCCCCGGCACGATCCGCCTGCGGCCGTGGCGGCGGGTGCCGTTCACCAGCGGTGATACCCGCACGGTGCTCGACGTGCTGCTGTACCTGGCGTTCCTGGCGACATTGCTGGCAGCGATCGTGCTGCCCGGCGTACCGAGCGCTTCGCTCAGCGCGGTGCTGCCCGAGAACACCTCCGGCTTGGTGAATCCGGCGCTGCTGATCGCTCCGATCGCGCTGTACGTGCTGTGCGGCCTGCGAGACAAGACGATCTTCCTCACCGCCCGCGGCGAGCAGTACCTGCCCGCCCTGGTGTTCTTCGCGGTGTTGCCGTTCGTCGACATGATCATCGCCGCCAAGCTGCTGATCTGCGCGGTGTGGATCGGCGCGGGTGTGTCGAAATTCGGGCGGCACTTCAGCAACGTGGTACCGCCGATGGTCTCCAACAGCCCCGGCGTGCCCGCCAAGTGGATCAAGCGGCTGCACTACCGTGACTTCCCCCGGGATATCCGCCCCTCCAAAGTCGCCTCGTTCCTGGCTCATGTCGGCGGCACGACCGTCGAGATCGTCACACCGCTGGTGCTGCTGTTCTCCACCGACCACCGGCTGACGCTGGCCGGTGTGGTGCTGATGGTGGTCTTCCACGCGTTCATCACCTCGACGTTCCCGCTGGCGGTGCCGTTGGAGTGGAACGTCTTGTTCGCCTACCTGACCGTGTTCCTGTTCCTGGGCTTCCCCAACGGCGGCGGGTACGGCCTCGGTGACATCTCCTCCCCGTGGCTGGCCCTGGTGATCGTCACGGCGCTGGTGTTCTTCCCGATCCTCGGGAATCTGCGCCCGGATCTGGTGTCGTTCCTGCCGTCGATGCGCCAGTACGCCGGCAACTGGGCGTCCGCATTGTGGGCCTTCGCGCCCGGCGCGGAGGAGAAACTCAACACCATCGGGCACCGGCCCACGCTGAATCAGATCGACCAGTTGAAGGCCATGGGCTACCCTCCCGAGGTCGCGGAGATCACCATGCAGCAGACGATCGCGTGGCGCTCGATGCACAGTCAAGGGCGCGGACTGTTCTCGCTGCTGTACAAGCACATTCCGGCGATCGACCGGTGGACCGTGCGGGAAGCGGAGTTCGGCTGCAATTCGCTGATCGGCTTCAACTTCGGCGACGGCCACCTGCACAACCTGGATCTGATCAAGGCCGTACAGTCCCGGGTCGGATTCGCGCCGGGCGAGTGGATCGTGGTGTGGGTGGAGTCGCAGCCCATCCACCGGGGTATCCAGCGGTATCAGGTCATCGACGCGGCGCTCGGCGTCGTCGAACGCGGCACCTGGCGAGTGCGCGACGCGGCGCAGACGCAGCCGTGGCTGCCCGACGGCCCGATCCCGCACGAGGTGACCTGGCGGCGCGCGGATTACACGGTGCCGATGCCGCCGGACGACCCGGCTAGGGTCCTCGCGCCGCAGCCGGTCGGCTGAGGCCCTCGCATGGACAGGAGAGCGAATTGAGCACCGCAGTCGTGGTCGGCGGCGGCCCCAACGGCTTGGCCGCGGCCATCACGTTGGCCAGGGCCGGACTGGACGTCACCGTGCTGGAGGGCGCCGACGAGATCGGGGGCGGCACCCGCACCAGCGAGGCGATCGTGCCCGGTCTGCTGCACGACCACTGCTCGGCCATCCACCCGATGGCGGTCGGCTCTCCCTTCCTGCGCGGCCTGGACCCGGAACGTTACGGATTGTCCTGGGCATGGCCGGAGATCGACTGCGTCCATCCGCTCGACGACGGCAGCGCGGGCGTGCTGCTGCGCTCGGTCGCCGAGACCGCCGCCGGTCTCGGCGGCGACGGCCGGGCGTGGCGGCTGCTGTTCGAACGGACGGCGGCGGGCTACGACCGGATGAGCGCCGACATCATGCGGCCGCTGCTGCGCCTGCCGCGCCATCCGGTCCGGCTGGCCCGTTTCGGGATTCCCGCCCTGGCCCCGGCCACGCTGCTGGCCGGCCTGTTCCGTACCGAGCAGGCGAGGGGACTGTTCGGCGGCGTCGCCGCGCATGCCTTCCGCCCGCTGCATCGGCCGCTCAGCGCCAGCGTCGGCCTGGGCATCCTCACCGCGGGCCACACCTATGGCTGGGCCGTCGCCGCCGGTGGATCGCAACGGATCACCGAAGCCATGGCCGCGGTGCTGAGTGACCTCGGCGGGAAGATCGAAACGGGTGTCCACGTGCGATCGGCGTCCGATCTGCCGCGGGCGGAACTGACGATGTGGGACCTTGCGCCCACCGCGGTCGCGGACATCCTCGGTGAGCGCCTGCCCCCTCGGGTCAGGAGGTCCTACCGCGCCTTCCGGTACGGACCGGGCGCGTTCAAGGTCGACTTCGCCGTGCACGGCGGCGTGCCGTGGACGGCGGAGGCGGCTCGACGGGCGGGAACGGTGCATCTCGGCGGCACGTTCGCCGAGATCGCCGCCACCGAACGCGAGATCCACGCGGGACGCATGCCCGAACGCCCCTTCGTCCTGGTGGGCCAGCAGTACCTCGCCGATCCGCAACGGTCGGCCGGCGACATCCATCCGATCTGGGCATATGCCCACGTTCCGCACGGCTATCCCGGCGACGCGACAGCGGCCGTCACCGCCCAGATCGAACGCTTCGCTCCCGGTTTCCGCGACCGCATAGCCGGGACCAGCGTGCGCAGCGCCGCGGGATTCGCCGAGTACAACCCCAACTACGTGGGCGGCAACATCATGACGGGGGCGAAGGACATTCCGCAGTTGCTGTTCGGTCCTCGAAAGACTCTGCAACCCTATGACATCGGTGTGCCGGGTCACTATCTCTGCTCCGCGGCCACACCGCCGGGTCCCGGTGCGCACGGCATGTGCGGGGCGAACGCCGCGCAGCGGGCTCTCCGGCAAGCGGGCATCGCGGAGTCGTCCTAGCGTCGCGCACGCCGCTGTCATCCGGGCGGCGGGCGGTCTCCTCGACACCGGCCGCGAGCCGCGCTCATTCCGGGCGGGGGGCGGACGGCCTGCAGTTCACCGCCCTGGCCGCGCTGGGTGCCGCGCTCGCTCTCGCCTGATCGGGCGAGACGAAGCGGGCGGTAGCGCCGGCCGGTCACTTCGTGGCCTGCCGGTTTCCTGTGGGATCGCCAGGGCACTCGATCACCATGGATGCTGACGACACGACGCCGAGCAACGCACCTCATTCCGGTCGAGTCACGCAAGATGACCTGCGCCGCCTGCTGGCCGCAGGCGAGCCGGACGCGCGGATGGTCCTGGAAGAGGGGCAGCTCAGGATCGAACCCGGTGCCGGACCCGAAACGCGCGGAATGCTCATCCTGACGCGAGCCGAATTGGCCGACCGGATCGGAGCCGATCCGGACGCCTCGGCACTGGCCACGGCTGCCGCCGAGTTGGACACCGAGGTCCGCCTCCGCGGTGCCTGAGGCGCATCGCGGCCCGGGCGGATAGCCGATGGGCTGCCGCGCGAATCTGCCGCACTCGCAATATCGGTTTGCCCGCCCGTGCGCCGGACGAGCACCATATACGGGCATGGACATCGAACCGCGCTACGCACTCGCACCGGGTGTGGGGCCGCCGCAACGAATCGAAGTCGGAGAACTGCTGTTGCGGCGTTGGCTGCCGGAGGATCTGCTGCCGCGGCTCGAGGCGATCAACGCGTCGTTCGACGAGATTCACCCCTGGATGGACTGGCTGCCCGAACCGGCGACGCTGGAGGGCCAACGCGCCTTCGGCCGGGAAACGGACGAGAGCTGGCCCAGCGCCGCCGGAAACTTCAACTTCGGCATCTTCGACGCCGAGGGCAACGTGCTCGGCGCGATCGGTCTGCACGACCGGCTCGGTGCGGGAGCCGTGGAGATCGGCTACTGGTGTCACACCGCGCACTCCGGCCGGGGAGTGATCACCCGGAGCGCGGCCGCCTTGACCCGTATCGCGTTGGCATTACCCGGTGTCGACCGTGTCGAGATCCATTGTGACGAGGCCAATACCCGCAGTGCCGCGGTCGCGCGGCGGCTCGGCTACCGGCTGGATCGGATCGAGCCACGGGAAAGGACCGCGCCCGCGGAGTCCGGCCGCGGAATGTACTGGGTCATGCGGCGGTGATCACCCGCCCGGCCTCAACCCGCTGTCAGCGCCGAATCCACCGCCGCGGCGACAGGTGCGCCGGGTTCGCGGACTGCGGGACCGGGGTCGGCGTCGTAGAGTTCGGCGATCTCGGTGGCGTACTTCTCGGCGATCACTCGCCGCTTGAGTTTCATGGTGAGGGTGACTTCGTCGCCGCCCGCCTCCCAGAAGGCGGGCAAGAGGCGGAACCGTTTGACTTGCTCCACCCGCGAGAGTCGCGCGTTGCCCGCGGCGATGCCGGCGGCGATCCGCTCGATGACACCGGCATCGGCCGACAAGGCCGCCGCCGACGAGTCCGGCAGATGGTGGCGCGCGGCGTACGGTCCGGCGGATTCGGCGTCGAGGACGACCAGCGCGGTGTTGTAGGGGCGGCCGTCGCCGATCACGGCGATGGCCCCGATCAGCGGGGTCGCCGCCTTGATCGCGTTCTCGATGTTGGTGGGGGACATGTTCTTCCCGGCGGAGTTGATGATCAACTCCTTCTTGCGGTCCACGACCCGGAGGTATCCGTCGTCGTCGATGGTGATCACATCGCCGGTGCTCAGCCAGCCCTCGGAATCGACGGCCTCGGCGGTCTTGCCGGGTTCTCCGCGATAGCCCTTCATCACGAGCGGTCCACGCACCTGTAGTTCGCCGTCCTCGGCGATCCTGGCCTGCATGCCGGGCAGCAGCTTGCCCACGGTGCCGAGTCCGGCCTCGCCGGGATGACTGACGCTGCAGATGCAGGTGAGTTCGGACATGCCCCAGATCTCCGCGATCGGGATCCCGAGGCCGGCGAAGAAGCCGAGCGTTTCGGCCGGGATGGGCGCCGCGCCGGAGATCGCCCAGCGGACCCGGTCGAGTCCGAGTTTCGCACGCAACCCCGACAGCACGAGCCGGTCGGCGCGCGCCCACTCGGCGGCGACCGTTTCCGGGACCGGTTCCCCGTTCAATTGGTGCGCGCTGCGCTGGGCGGCGACCGCCAACGCCCAGTGCAGCGCGGCCCGGCGGTCTTCGTCCGGTTCGATGGCGACGGCGAATTCGATTGCCGCCTTCAGCTTCTCCCATACGCGAGGCACTGCGCCCCAGATCGTGGGATGCAGGTCGGCCAGCGCGGCGCCGATCCCGGTGGGGTCGGCGACGCAGGTCACCTGGGTGCCGAAGACCTCCTGGAAGTAGAGCGCGGTGAGCCGGTCCGCGATGTGCGCGGTCGGCATATAGGACGTGATCGTGTCGCCGAAGCGAACTCCGAGCACTCGATCGACGGCATAGCACTCGAACATCAGGTTCGCGTGCGTCGTCTCCACGCCCTTGGGGTTGCCGGTGGTTCCCGACGTATAGATCAGCGTGGCGACGTCATCCGGCCGGACCGCACGCCACGCGGCGTCGAAGTCGAAGTTCTCCTGGCCCGCGGCGATCACGTCGGCGACCGACAAAGTGCCCTCGGGTGCGTCGTCGAGGCAGACGATGTGGTCGAGTTCGACTCCGCTCGCACGCATCGGCTCGACATACCGAGGCTCGCACATCACCAGTCGCACACCGGCATTGCCGAGGACGTACGCGATCTGCTCCGGCGCCGCGGTGTTGTACACCGAGAAACTGGTGGCGCCCAGGTGCTGAGCCCCGACTTCCAAGGGATAGAAATCGATGCGGTTGGACATCATCGAGGCGACGGTGTCGCCGCGCCGCACCCCGAGCGCCGACAGTCCGGCGGCGATTCGCTGGACCTGCGCCGCGTACTCGCGCCAAGTGAGGGTGGCGGCGTCCCCGGGGGATCGGAGGGCGATCGCGTCCGGATCGACGGTGGCGTTGTACTGGAAGGCGGCGGGGAGTGTGTCGAAGGTCGGGGTGCTCACAAGAGGAATTCCTTCGGATCGGGTGACGCGGGTTGCGGCCGGACTGTGCTGCGTGGAGCTGCGATGGACGGCCGCGAGCCGCCGTGACCGGAGTACGGCGACCGCATGCGGAATGAGACGGGCTCGGAGGTTACGACGGGGTCGCGCGGGCTTCGACCCGGCGCAGCAGGTCGTGCACGCGGGGGTCGCGAGCGAGTGCGCTGTCGAGCACGACGTTGATCGCCCCGCGCAGCAGTGCGTAGGGCTCCCAGCCCGCCGGTGCGATGGTGCGCGCCGCGCGCCGCTCGATGCCGTCGGCGATGGTCGCGGCCGCCTGCGCGGCCGAGATCCGCACGTTCAACGGCCAGGGCAGCAGGTCGTCCAGTTCTCGGCCGAGTTCGTCGTGATCGAGGGTGTCGTGTGTCATGCGGGTGTCCACGATGCCGAAATAGGCGATGCCCGCCGAAGCGCCGAAGGGGGCCAGTTCCACGCGCAGCGCCCGGCCGAGCTGTTCGACCGCCGCTTTGCTGATCATGTACGGGGCTCCCGCCATGCCGGGCGCGAACGCGGCGCACGACGACACCACGACCACGTGACCGCCCGCGGTGACGACGTGGTCGAGCGCGGGGCGCACCGTGTTGAACACACCGGTGAGGTTGATGTCCATGACCCGATCGAAGTCCCGCCCGTCGAGCGTGCGCACCGTCGCCGGGCGGGGCACCACGCCCGCATTCGCCACCACCACGTCCAAGCGGCCGAAATGCCCGGCGGCCCGGTCGATCGCCGCGCGCATCGCCGCGCGGTCGGTGACGTCGGCGGCGATGGCGAGGGCGCGTTCGCCCAGCGTCGCGGCGGCGGCGCCGACCGCGTCCTGGTCGACGTCGACCAGGGCGACCGAGGCCCGCCGGTCGTGCAGGACCTCCGCCAGTTCGCGCCCGATGCCGTGGCCCGCGCCCGTGATCAGCGCGACCCGGCCCTCGACCGAATAGTTCCGGCGCCTGCGGCCGATCGAGAAGATGTCGTCGATCATCGGCTCACCTCGTAGGCTTCGGTGTCGAATCGGCTGGTGCGCTGCCGGTATTCGAAACTCCAGTTCGGATACAGACCAGCGTTGAGCCCGTCGGGCGTCTGGTAGTAGCTGCGGCAACCGCCGGTCAGCCATACCGTCGACGAGCTCCGGCGCGCCATCTCCTCGACGAAGGCCGCCTGCGCCTCCGGGCGCACCTCGACGCGGCGCGCGCCGGAGGACCGTGCGTGGCGCAGGGCGTCGACGATGTACGCGATCTGGGATTCGATCATGTAGATCGCGGACTGGTTACCGGCGGCGCCGAAGGGACCGAGTGTGCAGAAGAAGTTCGGGAACCCGGCCACCGCCACACCGAGGTAGCTCTGCGGCCGTCGACGGTAGAGCTGGGCGAGCGTTTGCCCGTCGCGTCCGGCGTAGCGTTCGTAGGCGGTCGGGATCGAGGTGAAGCCGGTGCCGAAGATGATGGTGTCCACCGGGTGCTCGCTGCCGCCGCGCAGCAGGATCGAGTGCGGCCGGATCTCGGCGATGGATTGGGTGATCACGTCGACGTTCGGCTGGTCGAGCGCCGGGAGGTAGGTGTCGGAGAAGATGGCGCGTTTGCACCCGATGACGTAGTCGGGTGTGAGCTTCTTGCGCAGATCCCGATCGCGCACCTGGCGCAGCAGCTGCCAGCGGCCCAGTGCTTCGTAGGGGTGCCGGAAGCGCTGGTCGACCAGCGAGATGAGCCCGAACGTCTCGATCGCCGCGTAGAACCCACCGCGGATCGCGCGTTGCGCCAGCGGTATACGCCGGAGCAGCCGCCGCTCCAGGTCGCGTGTGCGGCGATCCATGCGCGGGACGATCCACGGGGCCGATCGCTGGAACAGCAGCAGCTGGGCCACCTTCGGTTGGATCTCCGGGACGAACTGCACCGCCGAGGCGCCGGTGCCGATCACCGCGACCCGCTCGCCGGTGAGATCGTGGTCGTGATCCCAGTGCAGGGAGTGGAATGACGTGCCCGCGAACGAGTCCATGCCGGGTAGCTGCGGATACTTCGCCTCGGCGAAGAGCCCGGCGGCGGAGAGCAGGAAGTCCGCGGTGAGCGTTCCTCGCGAGGTCTCGATGCGCCAGAGCGAACGCTGCTCGTCCCACCGGGCGTCGAGCAGTTCGGCGCCGAATCTGATGTGCCGCACGACATCGTGTTCGACGGCCACCGTGCGCAGGTAGTCGAGGATTTCGCGCTGCTTGCCGTAGGTGCGCGACCAGTCGGGATTGGGCGCGAAGGAGTAGCTGTAGAGGTGCGAGGGCACATCGCATGCGCAACCGGGGTAGGTGTTGGCGCTCCAGGTGCCGCCGAGGTCGTCGGCTCGTTCGAGGATGACCAGGTCGTCGAATCCGGCCTCGCGCAGCTTGATCGCCAGGCCGATGCCGCCCAGTCCCGCGCCGACGATCGCTACGGGTGTGTGCTCGATCGGGTCGGATGTCACTGGTGCTTCCTTCCGTGCAGAATCGCCACGAGCAGGTCGGCGATCGCGTCCGCGCGATGGTCTCGCCGGAACGAGGTGAGCGGCAGCGGGGACGGGAAGCGCTGGCGCGTGGTGGCTTTGGCGTAGGTGAATTCCCGGAGGCCGTCCGGGCCGTGCACGCGGCCGAAGCCCGAGGCGCCCACACCGCCGAGCGGCAGAGCGGGGATGGTGGCGTGTGCGACGAAGGCGTTGATCGAGGTGCCGCCCGCGCGGATGCGGTCGGCGATCTCGCGCCCGTGGCGGCGGGCGAAGACGGTGCCGCCCAGCCCGTACGCGCCGCGGTTGACCAACTCGACGGCCTCGTCCATGTCCCGGACCCTGGTCACCGTCAGGGTGGGACCGAAGGTCTCCTCCGTCACCGCGGCCGCGTCCTCGGGGACGTCGACCAGGATGGTCGGCTGGACGAACTGGCGATCGATCGTGTCCGGGCCGCCGAGCACGGCTCGCGCGCCGCGCGCGACGGCGTCCTCGATGTGGCGGCGGATGATCGAAAGCTGTTTCGGCATGGTGATGGGTCCGATTCGCGAGCCCTCGCCACCCGCCTCGATCTCGGCCGCCGCCGCCACCAGCTTCGTGAGGAACTCGTCGTAGACATCGGCATGGACGTACACGCGCTCGACGGCCAGACAGGTCTGCCCCGCGTTGGACAACCCGCCCCAGACCGCCGCGTCGGCGGCGGCGGCGAGATCGGCGTCGGCGTCCACGATGAGCGCGTCCTTGCCGCCGCACTCCATCAGCACCGGCGTGAGATTCTCCGCGCAGGCGGCCATGACGAGCTTGCCGGTGGCGGTGGAACCGGTGAACCCGATCTTGCCGACTTCGCTGCGGCACAACGCGTTCCCGGTATCGCCGAGCCCGGTGATCACCTGGAGTACCGGCTCGGCGGGCGCGGTGCGGGCGAAGGCCTGCGCGAGCCACAGCCCGACGCCGGGGGTGTACTCGCTGGGTTTGAATACCACGGCGTTTCCGGCGGCCAGCGCGAACGAGATGGAACCGAGCGGAGTGAAGACCGGGTAGTTCCACGGGCCGATGACGCCGACCACCCCGAGGGGACGGTATTCGACCGTGGCCGCGTGGTTGAACGTCAGCAGGCTCGACGGCACGCTACGGCGCCCGAGTACCTTCTCGGCGTTGCGCGCCGCCCACCGCAGGTGTTCGAGTGCCATGGCGATCTCGAGCTTGGCGTCGGAGATCGGCTTGCCCATCTCGCGGTGGATCACCTCGGCCAATTCCGCACGGCCCGAGGCGATCTCGCCGCGCCAGGCGTCCAGGTGCCGCGCGCGCCCGGCGAAGCCGAGGTCGCGCCACCAGGCCGCGGCCCGGTGAGCCGTGGCCACGGCGGCATCGACGGCATGGCGGTCGTGGACCGGGTAGGTGCCGACCACCGCGCCGGTGGCCGGGTCGTGCACATCGAAGGTCGACACCGCGGACGGTGCGGGGTGGCCGGTCGAGACGCTCATAGACAACGCTGTCCCTTTCGTGTGGTGGTCTCAGAGGTCGACCACGAGGTGGTCGCCCGCAGCGCGGGAGACGCAGACCAGCATCTGGTTCTCGCGCTCGGCGGCGGTGAGCACGCGGTCACGGTGGTCGACGGCGCCGGAGACGACCGCGACCTTGCAGGTGCCGCAGAAACCCTGGCGGCAGGAGTAGGGGGTATCAGGCAGCGCGCGGTGGATCGCGGTGAGCGCCGTTTCGTCGGCCGCGACCCGGACGGTGGTGCCGGTGCGGGCCAAGGTGAGGTCGAATTCCGCGCCGTCGGCGACCGGGAGCGCGGAGAACCGTTCGGTGTGCAGCGAGCCGGTCGGGTTGAGTTCGAACATGCACCGCTGCGCCGCCTCCAGCATCGGTGGCGGCCCGCACACGTACACTGCCGCGCCGGGTTCGGCGCGCGACAACAGGGCGGCGACATCAGGTGGTCCGAATTCGTCGTCCGGCCTGACCTCGGCATCGGGGAGGTCGGCGAGGAACGGCATGGTGGCGCGCGAGCGGCCGACGTACACCAGGCGCCCACGGGCACCCGCGGCCTGGACCATGGGTTTGATCGGCGTGATGCCGATGCCACCGGCCAGGAACAGATACGACGGCGCCTCGACGAAGGTGAAGGCGTTGCGCGGCCCGCGAATCCGCAGACTGTCGCCGACTCGCAGCGATCGGTGTATCTCGCGGGACCCGCCGCCGCCCTCCGGGATGAGCCGCACCGCGATGCGATACCGGAACCGGTCGCTCGGGTCGCCGCACAGGGAGTACTGACGCTGGCGTCCCGAGGGCAGGAAGACGTCCACGTGAGCGCCCGGCCGCCACGCGGGCAGTGGACCGCCCCCGGCGGCGCGCAACGTCAGGCCGACCACGTCGGCGGCAGGCCGATCGATCGCGGCGATGGTGGTGTCGAAATCGAATCCCGTGCCGCGCACCATGTTCGGGCGCGACAGCAGCGGCGCGGCGCGTCCGGCGACGAACACCTTCCGGTAGATGTCCATGACATCGCCGATCAGCCGCAGTCCCGCCGGCGCCGGGCGGTCGGTCACGGTAGGCGCTCCGCTCATCGGTTCGCCGCCCGCGCGGCAGGCGAGTGCGCCAGATAGCGCAGGGCGTTGTCCATCGGCCCCAACTGGGACGGATGGAAGCCCGGCCGCAGGTACCGCGGCATCTCGGTGAAGAAGACCGTCCATTTCGGGATGACGCCGCGCCGGGTCGCGCTCCAGAACTGCAGACCCCAGAACCGGCCTTTCCGCGGCGACGGGTCCTTGCGGTACAGATAGGCGGTCGAGACGATGAACAGCGGCAGCAATGTCGCGCTGGCCAGAAGCGCCGTGCGGGCCTTGCGCGCGTAGCTGCCGTCGAGATGCATGAACGCGTCGTAGACGACGCTGCGATGCTCCACCTCTTCGGCGCCGTGCCACCGCACCAGGTCCAGCATCGCCGGGTGCATGCCCTTGGCTTCGAGGATGTCGGCGTTGAGCAGCCATTCCCCGAGGACCGCGGTGTAGTGCTCCATGCCCGCGAACAGGCCGAGCCGTTCCTTGAGCCACTCCTCCCGGGCGCGCCCGGTCAGGCCGTGGTCACCCAGGATGCGATCGACCAGCCAGCCGACCTTGGTGACATACGACTCGACGTCCAAGCCGATGGATTGCAGATGCCTGCGCGCGGCCTCGTGGCTGCTCGCGTGCATGGTCTCCTGCCCGATGAACCCCGTCACCTCCTCCCGTAACCGCTCGTCGTCGATGTGCGGGAGGGCCTCGGCCAGCGCCTGCGCCATGGCTCGTTCCCCTTCGGGCAGCACCAGGTGCATGACATTGACGATGTGGGTGGCCAAGGCCTCGCCCGGCACGTAGTGCATGGGCACCGAATCGAAATCGAAATGGACGTCGCGCGCATGGATGGCATGCGCTTCGTCGCGATACCGGCGCTCCGACGCGCCTGCCTGCTCAGCCATGCCCCGACCCTACATAGCTACAAATCGTATTGCAATGTTGCAGCAACAACTCGGTTCGAATGTTGCAGGAGGGGGCGGTTTTGCTAGCGTTGGCCTATGCCCACCGCCTCGAAGGCCGCCGCGAGCAGCGACAACGTCGCCGGAACCCTGGTCACCCGGATCTTGGACGCGGCTCTGGTGCAGTTCGAGCAGGTCGGCGTCAAGAAGACGACGATCGAGGAAGTGGCCCGGAAGGCGGGTGTGGACCGGGTGACGGTCTACCGCCACGTCGGAGGCCGCGACGACCTGGTGCAAGCCGTGATCAGTCGGGAGGTGGCCGCGGTGCTCGCCGAGATCACCGAGATCGCCGACCGTCACGACGACCTCGGCGATCTGGTCGCCGACATCTTCGTCACCGTCATCACCCGCTGGCGCACGAACCCGCTGGTCGAACGCATGCTGGCGCTGGAACCGGCGCGCGTGGTCCTCAAACTCACCGTCGACGGCGCGGGTCCGTTCGCGATGTCCGTGCACACGACCGATGTCGCGCTCCAGCGTGCCGTCGAGCGGGGGATCCTCCCGCCCGCTACGGATCTGACCACTCGCGCCGAGATCGTGTGCCGGATCGTCCACTCGCTGATCCTCGCGCCGCACGGTCTCACCGAACTCCGAACCGACGAGCAACTCGGCGATTTCGCGCGAACGTACCTCGTACCGGTAGTGGCCGGACCCGACGCCGTGTCCGGCTGACACCCGGGCGCATCCGGTCGGTGAAGCCGGCACGCAGATGTGCCGCGGGCGAATCCTCCGTTCCGGCGCGGCTTCCCGGTCGTGCACCTTCGACCGGCGGTCGATCGTGAGCCGGTGAATCCGTTGCATCTACCCCGATCCGGGCGACGGATACGCAGGAATTCACCCGAGCGATGCTCGGGCCGCTGAAGGGCGGAGTCGGTTTCTCCGCGCGCCTGTGGCGTCGCCGCTCCGAGCCGGAGTCGGCGGCCGGTCGCGTGTTCCTCTTTCTCGGTGTGTTTCAGTCGATTTCGGAGGTCCGCCGACGACATCGATCGCTCGGATCGTGTCTTGTGATGTGCCGTTGCCGAGCGCCCCGACGAACCTGTACTCGCGGTCACGCGCTCAGCCGACGGAGCGCTCAGGGTGTGGTGTGAACAGCCGGGCCCGGGACCTCGCGCGGGGTTCGGCGGGACGCCGACATGTCCTCCAGCCTGGAACGATGCGGATCTACGCCGGTTCCGCTGGATAGCGAAAGGTGTGCTGTTCGGCTCGGTAATCGAGGTTCGAACCCTGCGCCGCAGGTTGTCGAGCAGCCGTGGACGGGTCGCCGGGCATCGTCCCGCTGGTCGTGTCACGAAGCCTTTTGTGGTGGGGCGGCAAGCTTCTGGCCTGCCTCGGGGGACCGAATACCCAGCTCGATGATCTTGCCATCCGCAGCGCTTCAGCCAACGAAGAGTTCAGGTAGCTCAATGTTGACTATGCGCTGTGAAGGAGGCGGGGTGGCAAACGCGATGACCTGCGAGGTGGCTGTCGTCGGTGCGGGGTTCGGCGGCATCGGGATGGGAGTCGGGTTGCGGCGGGCCGGGATCACCGATTTCGTGATCTTCGAGCGGGGTGGCGACGTGGGCGGGGTCTGGCGGGACAACACCTATCCGGGGTGCTCCTGTGATGTGCCGTCCCACTTGTATTCGTTTTCGTTCGCCCCTTACCGCAGCCGGCGCACCCGGTTTCCGCGCCAGTCGGAGATCCTGGAGTACCTGCGCCAGGTCGCCGCCGACCACGGCTTGGCGCCGCACCTGAGATTGAGCACCGGGATCAGCGAGGCCACCTATCTGGAAGACCAGGGCAGCTGGGAACTGACCACCTCCGATGGCCAGCGCGTGTTCGCCCGCGTGGTGATCTTCGCCGTCGGACAGTTGCACCGGCCGAACGTTCCCGACATCGCCGGACGGGCGGATTTCGCGGGACCGTCCTTCCATTCCGCGCGGTGGGACCACGGCCAGAACCTACGTGGGGTGGACGTGGCCGTGATCGGCACGGGCTCGAGCGCGGCACAGATGCTGCCGACCTTGGCCGCGACCGCCCGCCACGTCCGCGTCTTCCAGCGCACACCGCACTGGGTACTGCCCAAACCGTCGGCCGATTTCGGACCGCTCGCCCGAACGGCGCTGCGGCTGCCCGGCGCCCACCGTCTCTACCGCCGAGCCCTGTACTACGGTGCCGACGTCGTGCTCGCGCCGATCATGCGCCGGGGTTGGTCGGCGCGTCCCGCCCAATGGGCTGCCCGACGGTATCTGCACAGCCGGATCGAGGACCCACGGCTGCGCGCGAAACTCACACCCGACTATCCGCTCGGGGGCAAGCGCATCATCTTCGACAGCGACTACTACTCGACGCTGACCCGGGACAACGTCGAGCTGGTGACCGCCCCGATCGCCCGGATCACCCGCGACGGACTGCTCACCACCGACGGCGCGCACCATCGGGCCGACGTCATCATCTACGCCACCGGCTTCCGCGCCCCGGAATTCCTGGTTCCGATCACCGTGCGCGGACGCGGGGGAGTCCTCCTGCACGACCAATGGCGCTCGGGCGCGACAGCGCTGCTGGGGGTGGCGGTCCCCGGGTTTCCGAACGCCTTCCTGATCGCCGGCCCGAACAGCTTCAATCCCGCGGGAAGTAATCCGGGGATGAAAGAATGCCAGATCGACTACATCATTCGTTGCCTGCGCTGGCGTGACCGGATCGGCGCCGCCACGATCGAAGTCCGCGCGTCCGCGATGCGGACACACCAGGAGTGGATCGAGCGAGCTATCGCGAAGACGGTCTGGCCCGCCGTGGGACCGAGTTGGTACAAGCACGACAGTGGGCGCGTCACCAATCCGTGGCCTGCCTCGGCCCGCACGTTCTACCGCGCTATGCGGCGGCCGCCGTCCGAATCGTTCGGCACCGTTGCGTCCGATCCGGCCACGCCGGATCGGAAGCGCCCGAAACGAGTGAAGTGGACGAGGAATTCCGCGCCGTCGGTGCAATCCGAAGAACCGACGGTGATCCGCGCCGAATGAGCGGGCTCGGCCGAGCCGCGCTCGCACCACTACGTCGGTGTCCGTGTCGGCTCGGTCGCGTCACGGCTGGGCAGTGATCGGTTCGTAGAGCGCGATGTGCCAGACGGAACCGGGTGTCGGCCGTATGACGGCGCGGCGCTCGTGCGGTCCGGTGACCGGTTGCGCTACCTCGAAACCCCCGGTGCGCAACCGGTTGAGCGCGAGATCCAGATCGTCCACCTTGATCGCGAGGAACGGGGTGTCGTCGTCGCGGTCGGTGCCCGCGAGCATGACCCGGACGCCATTGCTGTCGAACTGGGCCCAGCGGTCGCCGTCCACCACGGTGGGCCCGGCGCCGAAGACGGCGGTCAGCAGTGCCACGGTGGTGGGCAGGTCGTCGGTGGGGTAGGCGGGGCCGATTCGCTGGATCGTCATCTGTGCTCCGTAACAGTGTGTGCGGGCTCGGTCAGGGACGGTAGGCGGCACGAATGGCCGAGTATGCGGCGGTGTTCGCCAGTACCGCCTCGGGCAGGGCGTCGGCCATGCTCATGAAGCCGTGGAACATCCCGTCGTATCGGTGGATCTCGGCCGCGACACCGGCTCGCCTCAGCCGCTGCCCGTAGTCTTCGCCCTCATCGCGCAGTGGATCGAATTCGGCGGTGACGATGTGCGCGGGCGGGAGTCCGGACAGGTCGGCGCCGAGCGGGTCGGCGTACGGGTCGGCGCCGTCGTTAGAGCCCAGGTATTGGCGCCAGTACCAGCGCAGGTGCGCGGCGGTGGTGAAATAGCCCTCGGCGTTCTCCCGGTAGGACGCGCTGTCGCAGGCCGGGTCGAGCATGGGATACAGCAGCAGCTGCCGGGCGATCTGGGGGCCGCGGCGATCTCGTGCCATCAACGCCGTCACGGCGGCGAGGTTGCCGCCGGCGCTGTCCCCCGCCACCACGAGGCGGGCTGGATCGCCGCCCAGCGAGCCGATGTGGTCGGCGACCCAGCACAGCGCCGCGTACGCGTCCTCGGCCGCCGCGGGAAACCGGTGTTCGGGCGCCTGCCGGTAGTCCACCGACACCACGACCGCGTCCGCTCCGACGGCCATGGCCCGGCAGAACCGGTCATGGCTGTCGAGGCCGCAGATCACGAACCCACCACCGTGGCAGAAGACCACCGTCGGAGCCGGCACCACGGCGGCGGCGGGCCGATAGATCCGGACCCGGACCTCGGGTGCGCCCGGTGGACCCGGGATGCGCCGCTCCCACACCTGGGCGACCGGGATCGGCTCCGCGGGCGGTGCGGCACGCGCGGCGAGCAGCCGCCGTGCCTCGGTGGCGTCGAGCACTTCGGTGCCCAACGCGGGAAACGCCGCGCTTGCGGCATCGACGACCACCTGCGCTTCGGGTGTCAGCGGCATCCGGCTCGCTCCTCCGCTAGTGCCGGGCGTCCGGTGGCAGGAACTTGCCCGCCGCCAAGCCGCCGTCGATCGTCACTTCGGCGCCGGTGATGTAGGCCGAGGCGTCGGAGGCCAGGAACGCGACCAGTTCGGCGACCTCTTCCGGTACGCCGGTGCGTTGCAGCGGCAAGGACGGGAAGCTGCCCGGCCCGGTGGTCAGGTACGGGACCATCGGCGTCGCGATCGGGCCGGGGTGCACCGAGTTGACCCGGATCGCGGCCGGGCCCAGCTCGAGCGCGGCGGTCTTGGTCAGGCCGCGCAGACCCCATTTCGAGGAGCCGTAGGCGGCGTGACCCATCAGCCCTTCCAGGCCCGCTTGCGAGGAGATGTTGACGATCGAGCCGCCGCCCGCCCGCGTCATCGGACCGACCGCTGCCCGGATGCCGCGGAACGCCCCGATCAGGTTGACGCGCAGAATGCGCTCGAATTCCTCCGGCGTGGTCTCGGCCAGCGGCTTCGCGGTGTAGATGGCGGCGTTGTTCACCAGGACATCCAGCTTGCCGAACGCCGAGACCGCCTCGGCCGCGGCGGCTTCCCAGTCCTCGCCGCTGCCGACGTCGTGCCGCACGAAACGTGCGGCGGCGCCGAGCGATTCGGCCAGCCGGGTGCCTTCTTCCTCCAGAACGTCGGTGATCACCACGCGGGCGCCGCGCTGCACGAACAGCCGCGCCTCGGCGGCGCCCTGTCCCCGGGCCGCGCCGGTGATCAGGGCGACCTTTCCACTCAGGTCAACCATGTCGAACTCCTCGTTGTCGTCGGCGATCGCCGAGATCAGCTGTTGCGGAAGTGGGGGATGACCTTCTCGCCCCAGTGCCGGATGGTTTCCAGGCAGGCCTCCTGCGGCACCGTGCCCATCTGGATCAAGCAGAGGATCTCGTCCGCGCCCGCGGCCTGCAGACGCTCGACGTAGGCGATGGCGTCCTCGGGGCTGCCGTATGCGTGGTCGGCGTTGAAGACCGAGGTGGCGCCGGTCTGCACCGGAATCTTGGCCTCGTGCAGGTAGGCGACGTGGTCGTCGGCGGCCTGCTTGATCGCGGCGAGTTCGTCGGCGTTCGGGTCGACGGCCTCGTCGGGCGCCGGGCCCGCGCCGTAGTAGTGCTTGATGGATTGCGCGAAGAAGCGCTGCCCGCGGGCGCCGATCCGCTGGGCCTTCTCCCGGTCGTCGAGAACGATGGTCGGGCACAGCGCCGCGAAATGATCGTTCACCACGGTCGACACGAAACGCTCACCCGTGCGCGCGGCGATCGCCTCGTCGTAGGTGCGCCGCAGTTCCGCGATCTCCTCCACGCCCGCGAAACCCAGCACCAGCGCGCCGATTCCGTAGTCGGCGGCCATCTTCAGCGTGTCCTTCTTGGTGCAGGCCATGAACAGCGGCGGATGGGGCAACTGCTCCGGCCGGGGCAGCAGTGAATGCGGCGAGACCCGCAACAGCTCGCCGTTGTACTCGAATTCGGCTTCCGGATCCTGCCACGCCTTGCCGATCATCCGCAGCGACTCCTCGACCTCCTGGTAGGTGCGCTCGGGGTCGACACCGCACATGGAGGTCTCCACCGGCGTCGCGCCGCGGCCCGCGCCGAGGTTGAGCCGTCCGCCGGACAGCACGTCGAGCATCGCGGCGCGTTCGGCCGCGCGCACCGGGTGGTTGAAGTTGAACGGCATGCACACCACCCCGTGCCCGATCCGGATCCGCTCGGTCTTGGCGGCCACCCAGGTCAGGAAGACCTCCGGGGCGCTCATGTGCGCGTACCACTTCAGCCCGTGGTGTTCGACCGCCCACACGGTGTCGAACCCCATCTCGTCGGCGAGCACCGCCTGCTCGACACAGTCGCGCAGCACCTGGTGCTCGTGCTCGCGCGACGGATCGGCCATCTGGGCTTCGAAGATCATCGAGAACTTCATCCGGTCTCCTTATCGAGCGCCCGATCGGGCGTTTTCGGGTTTCGTCGGGGTGTCTGGTCCCGGTGCGGGACAGCCGGCAGCGGTATGCCTAATCGAAATATGTCCGCCGGAACTTCTCAGGTCAGGCCCTAGTCCCGGTGGCCGGGACGCTGCGGTGCCGCGCCTCGATGGGCGACCTAGCGTCGGTGAGCAAGCGACGGTGAGAGGACGGAATTCGGTGGGACAACTCGACGGCAAGGTGGCGCTGGTCACCGGCGGGGCACGGGGGATGGGCGCCGAGCACGTGCGGCGGTTCGTGGCCGAGGGCGCGCGGGTGGTGTTCGGTGACCTGCTCGACCACGAGGGAACGGCGCTGGCCGCGGAACTGGGTTCGGCGGTGCGATACGTGCACCACGACGTGACCAGTGAAGCGGATTGGTCCGCGGCGGTGTCCGAGGCGGTCACCCACTACGGGCGGCTCGACGCGGTGGTCAACAACGCGGGCATCCTGCGGTTCGTCCCGATCGCCGAGATGGCCTTGGCGGACTTCACCACGGTCATGAACGTCAACGTGACCGGCACCTGGCTCGGCATCAAGACCGCCGCGCCCGCGCTCGCCGAAGCCGGAGGCGGATCGGTCGTGAACGTCTCCTCGGTGGAAGGGTTCGTCGGCGCGGCCGGTCTGTCCGCCTACAGCGCGAGCAAGTTCGCCATCCGCGGCATCACCAAGTCGGCCGCTCGCGAGCTGGGGCACCTGGGTATCCGGGTCAACTCGCTGCACCCCGGTGGCATCGCCACCCCCATGACCGCGGCGGTGTCCGGCGCCTCCGGCGTCGACGGCGACGGCTTCTTCGCGAGCCTGCCGATCCCGCGCTGGGGGCAGCCCGTCGAGGTCTCCCACGTGGCGGCGTTCCTGGCCTCGGACGCGGCCAGTTACTGCACCGGAGGCGAATTCGTCGTCGACGGCGGCATGCTGACCGGTTGCGGTTACTGACGGAAGCGACGCGATGACTCAGGAATTCGAATTCGATGTGGTGGTCGTCGGCTCCGGCGCCGCGGGCATGACGGCCGCTCTGACAGCCGCCTACCGCGGACTGTCGGTGACGCTGATCGAGAAGAGCAGATCCTTCGGCGGGTCCACGGCACGGTCGGGCGGTGGTATCTGGATCCCGAACAACCCGGTGTTGCGGCGCGAAGGCGTGCCCGACAGCCCGGAACTGGCCCGCACCTATCTGAAAGCGGTGGTGGGTGATCGGGTTCCGGAGGCCAAACAGCGGGCCTTCCTCGAACGCGGCCCCGAGATGATGCGTTACCTCGGCGCTCGCAGCCGATACTGGGAGTTCGTCTACGACCGCGGCTATTCCGACTATCACCCGGAGTTCCCCGGTGGTCTGGCCCAGGGGCGCAGCATCGAACCCGCGCCGCTGGACGGACGCTTGCTCGGCGGCGATCTGCACAAGATCAATCAGCCGACCATGTCGGGCCCCAAGGGAATCGCGTTCACCGTCAGCGACTTCCACGATCTGAACATGATCGCCCGTACCTGGGCCGGGAAGCGCACCGCGATCAGGGTCGGTATGCAGGCGGTGGGGAACAAGCTACGCGGACGGCTGCCGCTGAGCCTGGGCAAGGCGCTCGCGGCCCGGCTGTGGCTGTCGCTGCGTGACGCCGGGGTGCCGGTGTGGCTGAACACGCCGCTGACCGACCTGATCACGGAGGCGGACGCGGTGGTCGGTGTGCGCGCCGAGCACGACGGCACGCCGGTGGTGATCAAGGCGCGCCGCGGTGTGGTGCTGGCGGCGGGCGGTTTCGAGCACAACCTGCGGATGCGCGAGCAGTACATGAGCGGTCCACAGTCCACCGAGTGGACGGTGGGCGCCACCGAGAACGTGGGTGAAGGCATCGTCGCTGGTCAGAAGGCCGGTGGCGCGGTGGATCTGATGGGCGACGCCTGGTGGGGCCCGTCCGTGCGCAATCCCGACGGGCCGCCGTTCTTCTGCCTGGCCGAGCGCTCCCAGCCCGGCGGCATCATGGTCAACCACGCGGGCGAACGGTTCGTCAACGAATCGGCCCCGTACGTGAACGTGGTGCACAAGATGTACGAGCAGGAAGCGTCGGGCGTCGGGCACATTCCGGCGTATTTCATCATGGATCAGCGCTTCCGCGACCGGTACCTGTTCCTGGGGAACTTCCCCAAACGTCCGCTCCCGCAGAAGTACGCGGATGCAGGGATCATCGACCAGGCCGAGACCTTGGCCGAACTGGCGGCGAAGATCGGTGTGCCGCCCGCGGCGCTGACCGCGACGGTGGAGCGTTTCAACCGCTTCGCCCGCGCCGGTCGCGACGAGGACTTCCGGCGCGGCGATTCCGCCTACGACCGCTACTACGGCGACCCGACCGTGCGGCCGAATCCGTGTCTGGCCCCGATCGAGCAGGGCCCCTTCTACGCCGTGGAGATGGTGCCGGGCGATCTGGGCACCAAGGGCGGTCTGGTCACCGACGAGCACGCTCGCGTCCTCGATTCCGACGACCGGCCGATCCCCGGCCTGTACGCGGCGGGGAACAACTCCGCCTCGGTGATGGGCAACGACTACGCGGGTGCGGGCGCGACCATCGGTCCCGCCATGGTGTTCGGCTACATCGCGGCCGGTCACCTCGCCGACAACCAGTCCGGCGCGACCGCGCGGCACGCAGTGGAAGGAGAGCGTTGATGGGACGGATCGACGGTAAGAACGTCATTGTCACCGGCGGCGCACGGGGGATGGGCGCGGCCTTCACGCGGCGGCTGGTCGCCGAGGGCGCCCACGTGGTGATCACCGATGTGCTGGTGGACGAAGGCGTGACGCTGGCCGCCGAGCTGGGCGACGCCGCGACCTTCCTGCCGCTGGATGTCACCGACGAGTCGGCGTGGAACGACGTGATCGCCTACACCGAGCAGGTTTTCGGGCCGGTCTCCGGTCTGGTCAACAACGCGGGCATCGTGCACGTCGATCCGATCGAGAAGTTGTCGGAAGCCGACTTCCGCAAGGTGATCGACGTCAACCAGGTCGGGGTGTTCCTCGGCATGAAGGCGGTGCTGGGGTCGATGCGCCGGGCAGGCGGCGGCTCCATCGTGAACATCTCCTCGATCGGCGGCATCATCGCCTTCTCCAACATCCTCGGTTACACCGCGTCCAAATGGGCCGTGCGCGGTATGACCAAGACCGCCGCGCAGGAGTTCGCCGCCGACGACATCCGGGTCAACTCGGTGCATCCCGGTGTGGTGGCCACGGAGATGACCGCCGATTCCACGCGCTCGCAGGGCATGTCGGGCAATCAGCCGATGCGCAGGGCCGGGCGGCCGGAGGAACTGGCGAACCTGGTGCTGTTCCTGATCAGTGACGAGTCGAGCTTCAGCACCGGCTCGGAATTCGTCGCCGACGGCGGCTACACGTCCCTGTGACGACGTCCGGCAGGGCAACCCGGCGGATCGACCGCCGAGCGAGACAAGGAATTCAACCGTGAAGAACTTCGAGGGCGCAACCGCCGTGATCACCGGCGCGGGCGCGGGCATCGGCCGGGCACTGGCGATCGAACTCGCCCGCCGCGGCGCCCACCTGGCACTGTCGGGCCGCAACGTGGAGAACGTCGCCGAGACCGCCGCGCTGTGCGGCAAGGAGGGCGCGCAAGCCCGCGCCTACAAGCTGGATGTGGCCGACCGGGATGCGGTCTATCGCCACGCCGACGAGGTGGCCGAGGACTTCGGCCGGATCAATCTTGTCGTCAACAACGCCGGAGTCTCGCTCACCGCGAACGTGGAAGAACTCGGCTGGGCGGACTTCGAATGGATCGTCGGCATCAACTTCTGGGGCGTCGCCCACGGCACCAAGGCGTTCCTGCCCCACGTCATCGCCTCCGGTGACGGGCACATCGCGAACGTGTCGAGCATGTTCGGCCTGGCCGCGTGTCCCAGCCAGGGTGCCTACAGCGCAACGAAATTCGCCATCCGCGCCTTCACCGACGCGCTGCGGCAGGAGATGAACATCGCCGGTCACGCGGTGGGCGTCAGCAGCGTGCACCCCGGCATGATCAAGACCGAGATCGCCTGGAAAGCGCGCGCGGGCGGTGATCGCGATCGCGACGCCCTGGCCGCCAACTTCGACCGCCTGGCCAAGACGACCCCCGAGCACGCCGCCCGGGTCATCGTCAACGGCATCCGCAAGAACAAGGCGAAGATCTTGATCGGCACGGACGCCCACGTGATCGACTGGCTGCCCAGGATTTTCGGCGCGGGCTACCAGAAGATCCTCACCGCTCAGATGAAGAACGAAGTCGCCTGACAGTGCGTCCATCGCCGCGAAATGGTGTCGGGCGGTGAGTGATGGCGCCACACTGCGACGCCATCACTCAACCGTCCTCCTCGATCAGTAGCAGATATGCCGACTCCAGGTGCACGATGCACTCGTCCGGGTGGTGGAGGCGGTGGATGTGCCGAAGCTCGCGAGCGCGCTCGCGAGTCAGATCCAGCAGGTGCACCCGACACATGAATTCGGCGAGCATGCCGTCTGCTCGGACATAAGTTCTGTGATGCGGAGGATCTGGCGATGTCAAGGACACTCCTGCTTGGACGCGGAACAGAGGTCAGTCCCACAGTTCGGCGCACGGGAGTGTCGGTAGGTCGATACTCACGTCGTCGTCGACCGTGACAACGAGCTCTGGAAAGCTCCGTGCCAGTGCGTCCGCGACGCTCTGCGCTTGTTCGGCACCGGCCTGGTAGTCGAGGATCAGAGCACCGACCTCGATGTGGATATGGCGAATTCGCCGGGACGCGCGAAGGGGTGGCATGGCGGATCACTGCGGTTTGTCGACGGAAGGGACAACGCGCCCGTCTGCGGTCAGCGCTCGCAGCCCGGCGGCCTCGCGTCGACATTTCTCCGCTCGACAAGCTACGTGAAACTGCATGTCCGTGTGCGCCTGGTCGATCGTGAAGGGCTGTGCAGGTGTCGGATGAGCGCCGGGCGTAGTCATGATGGCGAGTTGGTGGATCGCGAGAGCCGCGTAGGGCATCGGGTGAGCGCTTTCTCTGCGGAACAACATGGATCGGGCGAGGGCGCCCGGCACCAAGGGCTTTCGCCACCTACCCCGGCTCACCGGGGCCGGTGCACCGTTCACGAGGTACGGCGTCTGCTTGGTACCGGGCACCGGAATAACCGTGCCTGCCAGCAGTTGCCGCGCACGACCGCGTAATGGTCGGGTAGCGTTGGCCTAGTGTGCGCGTTTTCCCAGTTCAGGTGGCGAATCGTAAGGTGGGGGAATGGTCAGAGGGCGGGCGTGGACCGGCTTTGAAGCGGTAGCGCTGCAAGAAGCTATGCGGCGATCGGTTCGGGACTTCGCCGCATTGCTAGGACTGGAGACGACAACCGTCAACAACTGGCGGACCGGCCTCGGTTCTGTCAGGCCGCGTTCGGGTACGCAGGCCATCTTGGACACCGCCCTCGCCCTCGAGGCGACACCGGAAGACCGGGCGCGATTCGAGCAGATCGTGGCTGAGGGAGAGGCGGCGTGGCGGAAGCGACACCAATCGCAGGCCTGCCGATCGGCGCGTGAAGTTGCGGTACTTGTAGACGACGCGGAGATCAGCGTTTCGCGTACCGAGGGCGGTGCGGCGAGCGGATCATCCCGCTCTGGTCAAGGTGCCAGTGAGAAGCTGATCGCTGTGCTCGCCCGCGTCCACAGACTGAGCCGGTCGATCGACCCCGAAATTCTCCAGCAGTTGCGAAGCAGCACGCTTCAGAGCATCGCCCGCTATGAGACGATAGATCCACTCGAGCTTGTTCCTGCACTCGAGAAGCAGCGCGTCTGGCTTGCGGAACTGATAGACGAGAGCGGGCAACCAAAGCAGCGGGGTGAACTATTCGAGATTGCGTGCAAAATATCGGGATTGCTCGGCTATACCGCGGTGGGCCGCGGGGATTTCCCCCTTGCGCGTGCCTATTGCCTGGAGACCTTTCACCTCGGTAACTATGCACAGGACAACGATCTCGTGGCATGGGCGCGCGGTATGCAGAGTTTCTGCGAATACTATGCGAGACAATATGATACAGCTCTCCGCTACGCACAAGATGGCCTCACCTATGCGGGAGTAGGTCCGCAAAGCGTGCGGCTCTTGACCAATGGCGTCGCACGGGCGATGGGTAAAATCGGTGATGTCAAGGGTGTGCAGCAGGCGGTAGATCAGGCCTACGAGCGCTTGTCGCATAATAATGCCCCGGCGGGGGCAGGCTCCAGCATATCGCTCGGAAGCTATAGCCCGGCGCAGGTCGCCGGGAACGCAGCCACCGCGTATCTCTCCTTGGCAATGCCGCAGAAGGTCGAACAGTACGTGGAGCTTGCGTTGCCCGAGATGACCTGCACGGATTCTCCGTGGGGTCGTTCACTGGTGATGTTCGACCTGGCGCGATCACAAATTCTCGCCGAAGACGCCGATTTGGATTCCGCTACAGCGATCATGCTCGACGCACTGGAAAGTTGCTCCGGCAATCCGATGATGCAAGTACGTCGCCGCTGCTCGGAGTTCGTGCACGACGCTGGTGCCAGGTGGGGCGAAACGGCGCAACTGCGTGCTGTACGGGAGGCGCTGGCGAGCTTGACGAGTCTCGATGAGCGACATGGATAACGCACACGGTCGAGAGCCGAGAGGGCAGTTGGGCTTGCTCGGCTACTACTGGTTCTTGACCTTCGAGCAATCTCCCGCACTTCGCGTATTAACTGAACAATGTCAGCGGCCGTTGGACGCCACTCGCTTCCGCCGAGTTCATTCAGGTGGTCTCCATCTCACACTGGACCGCATCGCACATGATGGAGGAACTGCACCGGAGCAGCTCCAACTAGTCGAATCGGCGGCGCGTCGCGCCTGCCGGGACGAGGCGCCGTTCACTTTGACGATCAGTGAGTTGACCAATCTTGGGGGTGCGATAGGGTTCGCGGTCTCGCCTGCCGAGCGTGTACGCCTCCTCCGCGACACACTGCGCACTGCGACACGGTCCGTCCTCCCGGATGCGCCAGTGAAAGATTCCCTGTCCGTACCTCATATAACGATCGCGTATCCACTCTTCGAGGGGCTCTCGGCGGAGTCTGATGCTGTCGCGATGGAATCGAAGGCGACGATCGAAGGGGTCGCTATGAAGGTTACAGAGGCGGTGATGGTGGCTTTGGAACGCCATGAGCACTCGTACTCGTGGACTATTGCGGCGGAAGTCCCGCTGACCGGTAGGTAGAACCTGCTGGCTACCGCACATTGATGAGGAGCACTGTGAGCAACGATGACGATCGCGGCGGCAAGGTCTTCCGCGAAGCCTGGATTTCCGGCGTCACCACCCACTATCCAGGTACGCCGAAGGACAGTTACATCACGCCCTGGGAGGACACGCCGGATTGGGAGCGCGCGAGTGCGGCGGCGGTCTACGGTCAGGTGGTCGACTTCATCGAACGCACACAGAACGCGGCGGCGCGCCTGAGTCCGGAGCTGAAGGGGCAGTTTGTCGCAATCTGCTGGATCGGGCAGATCTTGGCGCGGATACCGGATCCGAAGCCTGGCTATATCGCGCCCTGGGACCAGTTGCCCGAATGGCAGCAGAAGACCGATATCGGAATTTTCGAGGCAATCGAGCGCCGAGTGGAAGCCTCCGAGTCCCCCGCCGCCTTATAGGCATATCGAACGGGCATCCCCCGGTGGGTCTGAGCGGTTGCCGCGAAGTGCTCAGGATTGGGCCTCCTGTGAGCGCAGGACGCGTTTGAGGACCTTGCCACTGGTGTTTCGAGGTAGGGCCGCTACGACCTCGATCCGACGCGGGGTCTTGTATCCGGCGATACGGGTGCGGGCCCAGGCGACTATCTCTGTGGGCTCGATCTGGGAGATGCCGTTGGGGACGACGAAGGCGCGTCCTACTTCACCGAGGCGAGCGTCGGGGACGCCGACCACTGCGGCCTCGGCTATGTCGGGGTGCGCGAGGAGGATTCGCTCGATTTCGGCGGGATAGACATTGAAGCCGCCGACGGTGAACATGTCCGCTTTGCGGTCGGTGATCCGTAGGTAGCCGTCGGCGTCCAGGGTTCCGATGTCGCCGGTGTGCAACCAGCCACCTGAATCGATGACGGACGCTGTTGCTTCGGCGTCGTCGAGGTAGCCGTGCATCACGTGGGGACCATGAACCATGATTTCGCCGGGCGCACCGACCGGCACGGGCCGGCCGGAATCGTTCACGACGCGAACCCGTGTACCCGGCAAGGCTTTACCCACGGTTTCCGAAATGAGGTGTGCGGGTGCATCGGGTGAGCAGACCGTGGCGACGCCGGTCGATTCGGTCAGACCGTATCCGGTGAAGAGCTTTTCGATTCGCAGGTCGCGGCGGATGCGCTCCACCAACCCGTCCGGCACACGCGAACCACCCGTACCCGCCAGACGCAGCGAACGCAGATCATGGGCTGTGCGCCGATCGTGGGCGAGCAGGTCGTGGAAGACGGTCGGAGGCCCCGTCAGCACGGTGATCCGCTCGCGGTCGATGGCGCTGAATACCTGCTCCGGATCGAATCGGTCCATCGGCACCATGGTGGCGCCGCGTAGGAGGCACGCGACTATCCCCGCCTTGTAGCCGAAGGTCTGGGAGAACGGGTTGACCAGTAGATATCTGTCGTCGGCGGACAAAGTGACCGTGTCCGCCCAGCGGGTGAACGTCTCGATCGTCTGCCGATGGGTGGCGGGCACGCCTTTCGGCACACCCGTGGTGCCGGACGTGAACAGGATGTCGGATATCGATTCCGGGTCCACGGACGAACTCCGCGTCTCGGCGGCGGCGAGGGGTACTTCGCCGCCGAGGGCGAGGAACCGAGGCCACGAGAGGTCATCGGGCCTGGCCTCGGAGGTGCCGTCGAGTTGCACGATGGTCCGCAGCTCCGGCAACGCGCGTCCCGACTTCCGCAGCATCCCCGCGTAGTCGTTGCCGAGGAAATCGGTCACGGTGAGCAGCATGCTGCACCGACTGCGAGCGAGGATGTCGGCGGCCTCCGGACCGCGCAACCGCGTGTTGATCGGGACGAGCGTCGCGCCCGCACCGAGGACGCCGAGCGCGGCGATCACCCATCGCGCGGTGTTGGGCGCCCAGATCGCCACCCGGTCGCCGGGCGCCACCGATCGCGACAGCACCGCCTGCGTGACGCGCCGTGCCGCCACGGCGAGTTCGGCGTAAGTGAACTGCCCTCCCTGCCCTGTCACCGCGATCCGCGCGCCGTCGCGCCGTGCCCGATCGGCCAGCACCGCGGGAATCGTCGCGAGCCCATCTGCGCGCCGTCGATCCATGCCGCGATGGTGCCGCACCCGCCGCTCCATCCGGTCCGATCGCCGTCACATATCCCGCTGACCGGGAACGTCTTCGGCGCAGTGGCCGCACCCGCCACGGACGCCGGTTTCCCACGTCTCGATCCTGCTCAGCGGGACCACGGGTACGGCCGATGATGGACGGCACGGCAGGCTCGGACAGAGCTACAGGTGAGCGCGCCGCGGTTCGCGCCCGGTCGGGTGCACGAGGTCCGAATCGCGCCGAGGCGCGGAATGCGCAGTGATCGCAAAGGAGTGACATGACCGCCGGAGCAGAGCTAGCGGAGCGAAACGACGAGGCAGCGGGCGCGGCGCCGGTCGTCGAACTCGACGGCGCCTGCGCGCTGTCGCGGGAAAGCATCGGCGGGAAAGCGTGGAGCGTCAACCGCATGCGCGCGCTGGGTCTTCCGGTGCCGCCCGCCTTCGTGATCACCATCGAGGGCTGGGCCGACTTCTCGGCGCGCGGGGTGATCGGCGAGGACATCTGGCGGGCGGTCCGGGCCGGAATCGCGACCTTGGAGCGCGGCACCGGACGGGTCTTCGGGTCCGGCACCCGGCCGCTTCTGGTGTCGGTTCGTTCGGGCGCCGCGGTGAGCATGCCGGGCATGATGGACACGGTGCTGAACCTCGGCATGAACGAGGCGGTCGCGGCAGCGCTGGCGGCGGAGACCGGGAACCCGGACTACGCGGTCGACACCCGGGAAAGGTTTCGCACCCAGTACCGCGAAACCGTGCTGGGCGACCCGGCCGGTGCGGTGCCCGAGGATCCCTGGGAGCAGCTGCGAGCGGCCATCAGCGCGGTGTTCCGGTCCTGGGATTCGCCTCGCGCGCAGACGTATCGGCGCAATCGCGGCGTATCCGGAACCCTGGGCACCGCGGTGACGGTGCAAGCCATGGTCTTCGGCAATCTCGACGAGAAATCCGGCACCGGTGTGTTGTTCAGCCGCAACCCGAACACGGGTGAGCGCGCGATGTTCGGCGAATGGCTCGTCGGCGGGCAAGGTGAGGACGTGGTGTCCGGCCGGACCACGCCGCGGCCGCTCGACGAGCTGGCCATGCTGTTGCCGCAGGTGCACAGCCGGCTCGTCGCGGCGGCCGGCCTGCTGGAACGCGATGGCCGCGATATCCAGGACATCGAATTCACCGTCGAATCCGGCGCCCTGTGGCTGTTGCAGTCCCGCCCCGCCAAGCGCTCGGCGCGCGCGGCTGTGCGGGCCGCGGTGGCCATGACAGACGAGGGCCTGATCGGAGCGGAGGAAGCGCTGGCCAGGGTCACCGCCGATCAGGTGCGTGCCGTGCTGCGCCCGGCGAGCGGCGAGTACACGGGGACGCCGCTGGCGCGCGGCGAATCAGCCTGCCCCGGATTGGCGGCAGGTGTCGTCGTGAGCGATCCGCACGAGGCGGAGCGCCGCGCGGAGGCAGGCGAGGACGTGATTCTGGTGCGCCCGACCACCAGCCCCGACGACCTGCACGGCATGATCGCCGCCCGGGCGATCGTGACCGAACTGGGCGGTGTCACCTCGCACGCCGCGCTGGTCGGCCGCGAGATCGGCAGGCCGTGTGTGGTCGGCTGCGGTCCCGGGGTCGTCGCGGCGCTGACCGGTCAGGTGGTGACCGTGGACGGCGGCGCGGGCACGGTGTGGCCGGGTCGAGTCGAAGGCAAACCCGTCGACGGGAGCACCCTCGCGGACGTCGGCCGGTTGGCCGGCTGGGCGGGCACCGACATCGACGGGTTCGCGGCGTGGTTGGACGCGCGCACGGCCGACGCCTCGGCACAGGTAACCGTGGCACTCCCGCCTGCGGTGACGGAGGTCGCCGACCTCGATCTGCTGCGGCTGATCGGGATCAAAGGCCGAGCCGCCCACGACGCGCTCGCCGCAGGCACAGGCGCGTCGGCCGAGGCCGTCGCCGCCCGGTGCGAGGAGCTCGTGACCGCGGGTTGGTGCGCCGCGACGCCGATCGGTGTGCGTCTCACCCCCGAGGGCAGACAGCACCTCGACGGTTTGCTGGCGACGGAACGACGGGCGGTGGACCGCGCCGCGATCGCCTCGGTCTACGCCGAATTCTGTGCTTTCAACGGCACGCTGAAAGAGATCGTGACCGCGTGGCAGATGAAGGATCCGGCCACCGTCAACGACCACGCCGACGCCGAGTACGACGGCGCGGTCCTGACCCGGCTGACCGAACTGCACCGCGGCGTGCAACCGCTACTGCGGCGGATCGGCGATGTCGCACCGCGGCTGGCACGGTATTCCGGCCGGTTCACGCACGCGATCGAGCGGATCGCGGCCGGCGACCACTCCTGGGTCGCCCGGCCCGTGCTGGACAGCTACCACACCGTGTGGTTCGAGCTGCACGAGGACCTGATCGGACTGTGCGGCCTGAGCCGCGCCGACGAGGCGGCGGCCGGCCGTGCCCACTGACCTCGCGGGCGAATCCACCGTGCCCGGTGACCGGTGGGTGGAATTCGCCCAGATCGACAACGTGCGCGACCTGGGCGGGCTACCCGTGCAAGGCGGCGGCACCACCCGTTTCGGGGTGGTCTACCGCTCCAGCACGCCGCAGAACCTCACCGAAGCCGATATGGCGAAACTGCTCGGCCCGATCGGTCTGCGCACGCTGATCGATCTGCGGCTGCCCGACGAAGTCGAGCGCGAGGGCTACGGACTGCTGGCCACCGCCGACCTGCGGCGGGTCTGCCTGCCGGTGCGCAAGTCGCCGCAATCCTCGCTGGCGGCAAGGGATCTGGTGCCGGACTCCAGCCGGGTCGATCTGGTGGACCTGTACGACAAGCTGCTGGCGGGCAGCGCCGACTCCATCGTCGCGGCCGTGCGGCTGGTCGTCGACGCGGGCCGTCACTCGGTGCTGTTCCATTGTGCCGCGGGCAAGGACCGCACCGGCCTGCTCGCGGCGGTGCTCCTGGACGCGGTCGGCGTGCCGCCGGAGGCCATCGCGGCGGACTACGCGCTGACCGGTGAACGCATGCACCGGGTCCGCGACCGGCTCGACGCGCTCCCGTCCTACGCGGGACTGCCCCCGGTCAGCACCGGCATTCTCGGCGTCGAGGCCGAGGTGATGCGACGTTTCCTGGCGAACCTGTCCGCCGACCACGGCGGTGCCGCCCAATGGTTGCTGACCAGCGGGTTGACCACGGTGGAGTTGGCGCGACTGCGCGAGGTGCTGATCGCGCCGGAATAGGGGCGTGGGGACGGAGAGCGGCCGTCATCGCGCCCGGCTGGAACAGCCGGGTGATATGGCGGTCCGCCGGCTCGGTGGCGACAGCGTCGCCGGAACCGAGCCGCGAACTCGCCCCGCGCTCGGCGGTCAACGCATCTTCGGCGCCGGAATCGCGAAGGAAATCAATGAAGCTGGACTTCTGGCGCTGCCCCGGGTCTTCGGCGAGCACCCGGTCGAAGGCCGCTGGGCGGGGCAAGCACAACGCGGTGAGGGACGCGACTCGTTCGGCGGGTCGAGCGGCGGGCACCCGACGACCGCATCTCGCGCGCTTCAGTGGAGGCAACCGCACTCGCATGCCATCGGCGGTTCGAGTCGCGAGCATCGGTGCGGCCGGTGACCGAGCTCGTGTCCCGGCACCACTGAGCGGGCCGGGGGACCCACGATCCACCCGACCCGCCGACGTCCGTGACTACCGCGACAGCAGCTTGGATTTCAGCGCCTCCAGCGTCGGACCGTCCACGCCGAGCCCCTCGGAGACGAACCGGTCGAACGAACCGAAGGACGCGCCGGCCTGGTCGAACGCGGCATCGAGGAAGTCGCGCTGCACGCCGAGGATCGGATCGAACAGCGCGGGATCGGTGACCAGTCCCTTGGCCACCAGTCCGTCCATCAGCGCCTTGTTACCCGCGGCGAGGTTGTCGTTCGACTCCAGATAATCCTTGTACACCTGGCCCTTCGGGACGCCGAGCGCCGTCATCAGGATCGCGGTCATCCAGCCGGTACGGTCCTTGCCCGCGGTGCAGTGGAACAGCACCGGCCCGGTGGCGTTCGCGATATCGCGGATGGCTGCGCCGAACCGGCCGCGCGCCGTGGCGTCGCTGACCAGCCAGCGGTAGTAGTCGCGCATGATGCCCGCGGCCTTGCCGTCGCCGAACATCTCTTGCTGCACGGCCGGGCCGCCCTGTACCGCCTTGCCGACCATCAGGTAGAAGTCGTTGCCCGGGTCGTACACCGGACGCGCGAGGGCGGGAATCGACGCGGGAAGCTTGTCGGGATTGGCCCCCGACTCGGCCGGACTGCGGAAATCGATCACCGCGGTGATGCCCGCGGCCACCAGCTTCTGCTGGTCGGCGGCGGTGAGCTTGTCCAGGGCTTCGGTGCGGAAGACGACGCCGGTCCGTAGTTTGCCGTTGCCCTGGGTGGGATAGTCGCCGATGTCCCTGGCATTCGGCGCCGCCGATAGCTGCATGGAACGGTCGTGCACGGTGTGCACGAGTGCGGGGCCCGCGAATGCGGTGGTGGTGGACGGGAATACGGCGATCAGTGCGGCGGCGACACCGGTCATCGCCCCGCGAACAGCACGCGAAATCGTCACTGGATCATTCCTTCCATAGGGTCGCGGCCCGGCGGCGCCGAACCGGCAAGGGGCCGGGGTGCGCGCCCCCGGCCCCGGCTCATGCGTCGGCGAGCAGGGTGACCGTGCCGGCCGACCCGTCCACGCGCACGCGCTGGCCGTCGGCGAGGGCCGCGCTGGCGGTCTTGGTGTCGACGACGCAGGGGATGCCGAATTCCCGGGCCACGATGGCGGCGTGCGAAGCGGATCCGCCGATGTCGGTGACCACCGCGGCCGCGTAGGCGAACATCGCGGTGTGCCCGGTGTCGGTGACCGACGCGACCAGGATGTCGCCCGGTTCGATGTCGTCGTCGAGGGACAGCACGCGTTTCACGGTGCCCTCCACGACGCCGGAGGACACTCCGATGCCGGTCAGGCTTTCCCCGGGCGCCAAAGCGTCCGCATCCGAGAGCGGTTCCCAATCGCCCGCGATCACGTCCGGCATCCGGATGCCCTGTAGCCAGGTGAGTTCAGCCCGCCGCCGTGCTACGCGCTCGGTCAGATCGGCAGGCGCCCAGAGAATTTCGTCGAGGGTGAGGAAGCAGGCGTCCTCGGCCCGCTGTAGCCGCCCTTCCCGGATCAGCCGGCCCGCCCGCTCGCGCACGGCGAGGCGCAGGCAGTGGGTGTACCGGACGACGGCGTCGCGGACGCGTTCGCGCGCCATCGTCGCTCCCGCCGCCATCCGCGCGGTGCGGCTCGGGGACGAGTCGACCGGTTCCCGCTTGGGCGCGGGCAGCGCGGCCGCTCGGGCCGCGGCGGTGACCAGCAGTTCGGGCCGGTCGCCGAAAGTCGGGTTGATCAGCTCGCATTCGCCCGGGCCGCGATGCCCGATCCGGTGCAGTTCCTCGTCCAGCGCGGCGGAGAACGCCGGGGAGATCGCCCGCGCCGCGGCGACATCGCCCGAATGCGCCGCGTCCTGCAACGCGGTGTCGGCCCGGCACAGCGCGGCGAGCCGTTCCACGGCGAGCATGGTCCTGGCCGACTCCAACCGCTCGAGGTCGATGGGCACGTCCGCCGATTCCTTGCCACGGGAGTGGATGGCCGTCGCCGCGCCGGTCATCATCACGCCGATGGACGCCGCCGCCCACGAGTGGTTCAGCCGGTCCCGCCACAGCAGGGCCCGAGCGTGCAGTTGCTCGTCGGTGAGCTCGCGGATCGCCGCGGCGCTCAACGTCTCCTGGTGCGCGGCGGCGTTGATACCGTCGGTGGTCTCCCGATAACGCAGCGCCGTGCGCAGCACCCGGCCCGCGGCGCGCCAGGTGGCGCGGGTACTGGCGAAACCGGTCGGGGTGGGTGGTTTGCCGTGCGGGGTCAGCGAGATCTCGGCCGGGATGTTGCCGTAGACGTCGCGACGGATGCTCCGCTCGTCCCAGCCCGGCATGTTCTCCGCGGCCAGCACCCCGATGGAGGCGTTGATGTAGATGTGGTGCCCGAGCACGGTGGTGACCCGGCTGGTCCAGTGCTCCAGCGCGATGCCCTCCAGTGCGATCATCCGGCCCATCGCCGCGTTGGCCAGCCGGATCGCGCCCGCCTGCAGATCAACGGTCAGCGGCGTGAGCGGGCCGGGCAGCGCCTCGGAGGTATTCGTCGCGGTGTGCACCGGATAGGCCGGGTCGACGCGATCGTCGAATTCGCCTTCGAGACCTTCCGGCGCCACCGACACCAGGGCGTGGCCGTCCGACGTGGCCGCGCGGGTAGGCACCAGATAGCCGGGCAGCGGGATCGCGCCGGTGCGAGCTACGAGTTCGCCGCCGTCGACCTTGCGGCCGCCCAGTCCGCGAACGATATCCGCCGCCACTTCCGATGCGGTCCACCCGCAGCGGAATCCCCACTCGTCGCGCGCTGCCGTCGAATCCACCTGCGGTACGGGCCGCGCGCGCGACTTCCGCCGCAGCCGCCGTGTTCCCGCCGCTGCACGGAGGCGGCGCGCGTCCTCGGCGGAAACCACGCCGGGCGCGGCCAGCTCCACCACGCCGGTACGTCCCGATCCCACGGCCAGTACCAGGAAGCGTTCGAAGTCGTCGGTGTGCAGCACCTGGAATCCGCCCGCCGGGCGGGAACCCAGCAGCCGCAGCAGGTTTCGCCCGCTCGCGCCCTCGACGCGCCTGCCCGCGATCGGGGCGGTGCGCACGATCAGCGCCTGTGCCCCGCTGGATCGCACCGCATCCTCGGTGACCGCATTCGATCCCGCGCCTACGGGAACCACGATTCGCGCCCCCGCCGCTCGGGCCGCTCGCGCGATCGCGGCGAGCGAACCGCCCAGGTATACCACCGCCGCACAGTCGGCGACGGCCTGCGCGCAGATCGCCGGCCCCTCCGGGTCACCGGTGATCACCTCGACCCGAGGATCGACGTACCGGTGGCGCTCGCGATCAAGCCCGACCACGTCGTGGCCCGCGGCCAGCAGCATGCGCGCCACCGCGCGACCGGTCGGATCGGAAACTCCGGTGACCAGGACCCGCATGAATTCTTCCTCCTCGCTGGCGCCCACGCAGACGTGACGCCGTTCACACACCATCGCCACCCGGTGCTCCCGTGCTGGTGCACAGTCCCGATCACCGGGACCGGAGGGTCGCTCACCAAGATGGGCCTGCGGCCACCGAGCGCGGAGCGGGAAGGTCGACTACATGAGTGATCGGAATTCGGTCGCGCCCCGCGCGGCCGCCGACGTGCGCGCCTACGACATCGAGACCGATGTGCTGGTGGTGGGCTACGGATGTGCCGGGTCCGCCGCGGCATTCGAGGCGGCGGCGGGCGGCGCGCAGGTCCTGGTGCTGGATCGGATGAGCGGTCCCGGCGGCGCATCCGCCCTCTCCGGCGGCGAGATCTATCTCGGCGGCGGCACACCGATCCAGCGGGCCTGCGGGTTCGACGACGATCCGGCGGCGATGGCCGCGTTCCTGTCGGCCGCGCTCGGGCCGGGCGCCGACCCGGACAAGATCACGCGCTACTGCGAGGACAGCGTCGCGCATTTCCACTGGCTCGCCGACCGCGGTGTGCCGTTCAACCCCACGCTGTGGGACGCGCCTGCCTGGGTGCCGCCGACGGATGACGGGCTCATGTGGCTGGGGGAGAACAGCGCGCCGTTCGCCGAACTCGCCGCGCCCGCGCCCCGTGGCCATCGCCCGGCCGCCGCCGACTTCGGCGGCAAGCTGCTCATGGACCGCCTTGCCGGGGCCGCTCGATCCGCCGGTGCCACGATGCTTTCCGACACCAGGGCGACCTGCCTGATCGTCGCGGGCGACGGCACGGTCGTCGGCGCGGTGGCCCGGCGGTACGGCGCGGAGCTGACCGTCCGTGCCCGCCGCGGCGTCGTGCTGACCACCGGCGGATTCGTCGACAACGACGCCATGCTGGCCGCGCACGCGCCGAAACTGCTGGGACACACCAAGGTCAGCGCGGGCACCGACGACGGAAGCGGGATCCGGATGGCACAGGCGCTCGGCGCGGCCGTGCGGCACATGGCCACCGGCCAGGTGGGCATCTCACTCGTTCCCGGCCTGGCCGCGCGCGGCATGGTGGTGAACGGGAACGGGCAGCGGTTCATCAACGAGGACACCTATCCCGGCCGGATCGGCCAGGCGGCGCTGTTCCGGCAGGACATGCGGACCTGGGTCGTGCTCGACGAACGGGCCTTCGAGGAAGTACCGGAACCGCAGCGGTGGGGTGTGCGGCCGACCCACGTGGCGGAGACCGCCGAGGAACTCGCCGATCTGATGGACCTACCGGCGACCGCATTGGCCGACACCATCCGCCGGTACAACAGCTTCGCCTCCCGCGGCGTGGATCCCGAATTCGGGAAAGCGCCGCGCTGGCTGCGGCCCCTCGCGCCACCGCTCGCCGCGATCGACGTGCGGGCGGGGGTGCGGCCGCCGTCGGAGTCCGGTGACCGCCGCGGGACCGGCGCATCCGTCTTCACCCTCGGCGGTCTGCACACCTCGCTCGACGGCGCCGTGCTCGACATCGACGGCGCCCCGATCCCCGGGCTGTTCGCCGCGGGCCGGGCCGCCAGCAACCTGCACGGCGAGGGCTACATCAGCGGCACTTCGCTCGGCGACGGCACCTTCTTCGGCCGCCGCGCGGGCGCCGCCGCGGCTCGCACCGACTGATCCCGCCGGTGGGTTCCGGTCATCGGGATGGATCGGGGCCGACGGCGCCGCACCGGCCTAGCGTCGAAAGACGGCACTACGAGGAGGACTACCGCATATGACCAACAAGGTGCTCGATCGGGTACGGGATCTGCTGCCCGCGATCCGAGAGCGAGCCGCCGACGCCGACCGGCAGCGCAGAGTGCCCGAGCAGAGCATTCGAGAGCTGACCGACGCGGGGGTGTTCCGCATGTTGCAGCCGTCTCGCTTCGGTGGCGACGAATCGTCCCCGGTCGCGTTCTACGAGGTGATCCGGGCTATCGCCACCGCGTGCCCGTCCACGGCGTGGGTGTCGTCGGTGCTGGGCGCGCACCCGTGGCAGCTCGCCTTGTTCCCGCTGCGGGCGCAGGAGGACGTGTGGGGCGCCGATCCGGACACGCTGGTCTCCTCGTCGTACGCGCCCACCGGCAAGCTGACGCCCGCCGCGGGCGGCTTCGAGATCAGCGGTCGCTGGAGCTTCTCCTCCGGATGCGATCACGCCCGCTGGGCTTTCCTCGGGGCGGTCGTACCGAACGAAGAAGGGGGAGCGGAGTACCTGACCGTCCTGGTGCCGCGCACCGACTACCGCATCGAGGATGTATGGCATGTGTCCGGGCTGTCCGGCACCGGCAGCAACGACATCGTCATCGAGAACGCGTTCGTGCCCGCCCACCGGACCTACCGCGCGAGTGAGCAGGCGGAGCTGCGCGGACCCGGTCAAGAGGTGAATACCGCCCCGCTCTACCGGATCTCGTTCGGCGCGGTGTTCTCCAACACCATCACCGCACCCATCATCGGCGCCGCCCAAGGCGCCTACGAAGCGCACATCGAGCGGATGCGCGAGCGGGTGCGGATCTCCTACGGCGGGCAGAAGGCCGCCGAGGACCCGTTCGCGCACGTCCGGGTCGCTCGCGCGGCCTCGGAGATCGACGCGGCCGTCCTGCAGATGGAGCGCAACATCGGCGAGCAACTGCGCTATGCCGAAGCGGGGGAGGAGATCCCCTTCGAACTGCGGGTACGCAGCCGCCGCGATCAGGTGCGCGGCACCGAACGCGCCATCGAGGCCATCGACCTGCTGTTCGACAACTCCGGCGGCCACGCCATCCGCAAACCCAATCCGATCGAGCGGCACTGGCGCGACGCGCACGCCGGAAGCGTGCACGTCATCAACGATGTCGAGCGCGCGCTGGTCCTCTACGGCCGCAACGCGTTCGGGCTGCCGGTCACGGATCGGATGATCTGATGACGTTCACCGCCGAGAACACCACGCGCTGGAGCACGACGGGCGGGTACGAACTGCGCTACCACGAGGCGGGGGCCGGTGCGCCCCTGGTGCTGCTGCACGGTTCCGGGCCGGGAGTCTCGGGCTGGGCCAACTTCGGCGCGAACCTGCCGGTGCTGGCCGAGCGTTTCCGCTGTCTGCTCGTCGACCAGCCCGGCTTCGGCGCCAGCGGCCGCCCGGCGGCGTACGAACGCAACTACCTGCGCATCTCCGCCGACGCGGTGCTCGGGCTGCTCGACGACCTCCGCCTGGACCGCGTCCACCTGCTGGGTAATTCGATGGGCGGCGCCGTCGCGACGTTGCTGGCGCTGGAGCATCCCGACCGGATCGATCGGCTGGTGCTGATGGCGCCCGGCGGCGTCGGGGTGAACGTTCTGGGACCGGAACCGTCCGAAGGCATCACGCGGTTGCTGGAGTTCAGCGCCGACCCCACTCGCGAGCGCCTGGTGCCCTGGCTGCGCAGCATGGTGTCGAATCCGGGGGCCCTGACCGAGGACCTGATCGAAGCCCGGCTGGCTGCAGCCTCGGATCCGGCCGCCATCGCCGCGCTGCGCGACGCCTACGCGACGTTCGCCGATCCCGCTCTCGCCGAACCTGTTCCGCTGTGGGCCCGGCTGCGCGGACTGCGCCCGCAGACACTGATCCTGTGGGGGCGCGACGATCGAGTGACACCGGTGGAGGCGTCGCTGCTGCCCGCGCGGCAGATCCCCGACGCCGATCTGCGCGTTTTCGCCCGCTGCGGTCATTGGGTGCAGATCGAGCGCAAATCGGCGTTCGAACGCGCCGTCGTCGATTTCCTTACCGCCGGGCTCTGATCGCCGCCGCCCACGTCGGTCACAGCCCGTGATCGCGGACCCATCCCGCGACCTGGGTTCGCGAGGTGAAGCCGAGCTTGGTGAGGATGTGCTCGACGTGGGTCTCGGCGGTGCGCACCGAGATCACCAGGTCCGCGGCGATGCGTTTGTTGCTGTGCCCGGCCGCGACCAGCCGGGCGACGTCCTTCTCCCGCCGGGTGAGGACGTCGGCCGCCTCGGAGCCGACGGGAGCGGACTGCGGCGGACGCGCCGTGGCGGGCGTGCGGCCCAGCGCGTAGTCGATCGCCTCGCCCAGCGACAGCGCCGCACCGCTGTCGAAGATCTCCTGGAACCTGCGCTCGCCCAGCGCTTCTCGGACGCGACCACGCATCTTGTCACCGAGCACGCCGGTGATGGCGTGCGCGAGGCGCACCGTGCTGCGCGCGAGGATCTCCGCGGCGCCGAGCAGGCGCGCGGCTCGCTCGAAGTCGGATCGGGCCACCGCCGTCCACGCCAGCCCCTCGAATCCGGAGGCGAGCCAGACGCACCGCTCGAACAGGCTGAACATTTCGACGGACCGGGCGAGATAATCGGTCGCGGCGGCCTGATCGCCGCGTCGCCAATGGTCCAAGCCCATCGACCACTGTGCCAGCCCGCCGAGCAGAGACGGTCCCCGCTCGGTGGCGACCGCGAGCAGCCGCTCGGCGAAAACGGTCGAGCGCGCGTCGGCGAGCACCAGCGCGCACACGAACGCGAAGGCGAGACTGTCCATCTCCATGGCGTGATGGCCGCATTCGGCCGCCAGATGCGTCGCGGTTTCGGCCAATTCGAGCGCGCGGGCGGTATCTCCGTCGTTGAAGGCCAGCAGTGCCGAATCGAGCATCGCCTCGGCGAGGATATCGGGGGCGTTGAGTTTGCGTGCCAGGGTCACGCATTCGTCCACCAATTGGCGAGCGGACCCGCGGTCGGACAGCAGCGCCGCCAGCGAGGCGGCCGCGGACAGCCCGCGTGCGCGAAGCTCGGTCGGTTCGCTCGACTTCGCCAGCGCATCGGTCAGCCAGCGATACCCTTCGGTCAGGAAGCGGTTGTGCTCCCAGAACGGCCGCAGCACCGCGGCCATCTCCAGTGCCGATTCCGGTGTGTCGACGAGGCCGGATTGCAGAGCCGCGCGCAGATTCGCGTGCTCGCGGTTCAGTGCGCGGAACCACGTGACGTCGTCGGAACTCCAATACGCGCTCCGGCCGCGCAACGCCAGCCGCCGGTAGTGGTCGCGGTGACGCGCGCGCACCGCGGGCTCGTCGCCCCGTTCGGCCAGCCGGTCGTGGGCGAACTGCCGGATCGGCTCCAGCATCGAGTACCGGCCGACATCGCCGTCGTAGCGCAGGCTCAGCACCGATTTGTCGACCAGGCCGGTCAGCGCGTCGAACAGTGTCCGCGCCCCGGCAGCGGGCAGGCACACGGCCTCGGCGGCGTCGATGTCGAAGCCGCCCGCGAAGACCGACAGCTGCTCCCACAACCGCTGTTCGGCGGGCGTGCACAGGTCATAACTCCAGCGGATCGCACCCTCGATGGTCTGCTGTCGCTCCGGCGCGAGGCGCGGTCCCGCGCTGAGCAGGCCCATGGTGTCGTCGAGCCGGGCGAGGATCTGCTCCGGAGTGAACATCCGAAACCGCAACGCGGCCAGTTCCAGCGCGAGCGGAATGCCATCCAGCCTGCGGCAGATCGCGGCCAGCGCACCCCGGTTCGCGGAGGTGGCCACGAAGCCGGGGTTGGCGGCGCCCGCCCGTTCGGCGAGCAGCCGCATCGCATCGCTGTCCGCGCTCTCCCCCTCTGCGAGCGGCAAGGGCGCCACGGGCATGACCTGTTCGCCCTGCACCCCCAGCACCTCCCGGCTGGTCGCCAGCACCCGTACCTCCGGGGTGGTGGCCACGATCCTGCCGACCAGCCGCGCGCACGCGTCGATCAGGTGCTCGCAGTTGTCGAGAATCAGCAGCAACCGTTTGTCCGCGAGGAACTCGGTCAGCCGCCGCAAGGGCGCCGCCGTGTCGTCGCGCAGCGCCAACGCCTCCGCGACGGTCACCGTCACCAGGTCGGGGTCGTGCACATCGGCCAGCTCGACCGACCACACTCCGTCCGGGAACGCGCGCGCGACCACCGCGCCGACCTGGCGGGACAACCGGGTCTTGCCGACACCGCCCGGGCCGAGCAGCGTCAGCACCCGCGTCGTGGGCAGCAGCCGCTTCGCGGCGGCGAGTTCCTCCCGGCGCCCGACGAAGCTGGTGACCTCGGCAGGGAGGTTGCCGATGGGACGCCGCGCCATGGGTGTCAACCCTAGGTACCGCGCGTGGCGCGCAGGTGCATTCTGGACAAAATCGACTCCGGTGGATGTGCCGGCCCGGCCCGCGGGCACGGGGGCGGTGGAACCGAACCGCTCCGGTTCATCGGATGGCGACAGCGGCGTCGTCGACCTCGGTCAACTGGTGGCGCATCCGGTCACGCTTGGCGCGCAGATAGTGCACGTTGTGCTCGGTCGTACCGGCCTGCAGGGGAATTCGCCGTTCGACGGCGATGCCGTGGGCGGTCAGACCCGCCTGTTTGGCCGGATTGTTGCTGAGCAGCCGCACCGACCGCACGCCCAGGTCGGCGAGGATCTGCGCCGCGGCGCCGTAGTGGCGGGCGTCGACGGGCAGCCCGAGCCGCAGGTTCGCGTCGACCGTGTCGGCGCCGCCGTCTTGGAGCTGGTAGGCGCGCAGTTTGTTGAGCAGTCCGACGCCGCGTCCCTCGTGCCCGCGCAGGTACACCACCACCCCGCGGCCTTCGGTGGCCACGGCCCGCATGGCGGCATCGAGCTGCTCGCCGCAGTCGCAGCGCAGCGAGCCGAACGCGTCACCGGTGAGGCATTCCGAATGCACCCGGGTCAGCACGTCGCGCTCGCCCGGTGTGCCGAGCACCAGCGCGAGATGTTCGGCGTGGTTCGTCTCATCGCGATAGCCGACCAGCCGGAACTCGCCGAAACGGGTCGGCAGCCGCGTTTCGACCACGCGCTGCGCGCCCGGCTCGAGCCCGCGGCGGTGGTCGACCAGGTCGGCGATGGAGATGATCGGGATTCCGTGCGCCCGGGCCATCGTCAGCAGCTCGGGGAGCCGGGCCATCGACCCGTCGTCGCGCACCACCTCGGCGATGACCGCGGCGGGGCGTAGTCCCGCCATCCGTACCAGATCGACGGCGGCCTCGGTATGCCCTCGCCGGCCGAGAACGCCGCGCGGGTGCGCCCGCAAGGGGAATACGTGCCCGGGACGGGTGAGATCCCGGGGTGTGGCGGCGGGATCGGCCAGCAGGCGCATGGTGTGGGCGCGGTCGGCGGCCGAGATGCCGGTGTCGATCCCCGTCGCCGCGTCCACCGAGACCGTGTAGGCGGTGCCCTTCGGATCCTGGTTGACCGCCGTCATCGGCGGCAGCTCCAGCCGGTCCAGATCGCCGCCCATCATCGGCACGCACAGCACGCCGCTGGTGTGCCGCACCAGGAAACCGATATTCTCCGCGGTCGCCTGCTCGGCGGCCAGCACCAGATCGCCTTCGTTCTCGCGGTCCTCGTCGTCCACCACCAGCGCCATGCCGCCGCTCGCGATCGCCGCCACCGCGGCAGGCACCGAATCCAGTTCACCGGGCATCATCCGCCACCTCCATATGCCTGATAGAAATATGACGGGGCCGCAGCAGCCAGGCTGCGTCTCACTCAGTGAGGCGATCGATATCCGCCAGCAACTCTCGCGCGAAATCACGCTCGGCCTCGTAGTGCCGCACGCACCAGCGCAGCACCAGTTCCGGATAGGCCCAGTCCGGATTCGCCTCCGCGCCCTCCGCGTCGGCCTCGGCGCGTTTACGCATCTTCTCGGCGTACGTGATGTGCTCGGTGAGGATTTCGCGCATCCGTTCGGGCTCGGCGAGGTTGCCCAGCCACGCTCGCAGCATCACGCTGTGCTTGAGCACCGGCGCCTCGACCGGCGCGTGGTTGACCCAGTTCGCGGCGGCGGCACGGCCTTCCGGCGTGATGGCGTACATCCGCTTGCCGCGCACGCCGTCCTCGTGCACCACCGTGCGGGAACTGGCGTAGCCGTGCTTCTCCAGACGCTTGAGTTCGGCGTAGATCTGGCTGAACGACGGGCTCCAGTAGAAGAACTGAAGACTCCAGTCGGCCCATTTCTTCAAGTCGTAGCCGGAGAGTTCATCGGCGTGCGAGAGCATTCCGAGCACGGCCCACGCGGTGGTGGGCAGGTCGGGCACCGCGGGTCTGCCGCCATCGGTCATGGTCGGACTGTACCGCTCAGGCATATTCCGACTCGGGCTATCGCCAGCGCGCCCGGCGGGGGAACAACGTCCGGCCTGCCTCGTGGGAGATCTCGAGCAGCACCCGTGCCAGCTTGTCGAAACTCATCGCCTCGGCCCGCCCGGACAGCGACAGTGCCGCGGGCGCCGTGCCGCGGCCACGCAACGGCGCCGCGACGCAAGCGATTCCGTCCATCGATTCCTCCCGGTCCAGCGCCACGCCCTGGCGCAGCCGGATCTGGGCCAAGGCGCGATGCAGCGCACCGGGCTCGGTGATGGTGTGCGCGGTCAGGCGCGGCAGCTGGGTATGGAACGCCGCTTCGGCGATGCTCGGTTCCAGTGCCGCCAGCATCGCCTTGCCGAGCGCGGTGCAGTGCGCGGGCATGCGGCCGCCGAGGCGGGTGGGCAGCAGTGCGGCCAAGCGGCCACCGGCCTTGTCCAGGTAGACGACTTCGCGTCCGTCGAGCACCGCCAGATGGCCGACCATGCCGGTGCGCTGACACAGCTCGTGCAGCAGCGGGCTGACGGCGTCGCGGATCTCGTTGTGATCGGCGGTGAGTCCGCCCAGTTCCAGGGTGCGCATGCCGAGCCGGTACCCGCCGGAGGTGTGGGCCAGCCAGCGCAGCCGGATCATCTGATCGAGGATCCGATGGACTGTCGAGCGCGGCAGGCCGGTGCGCTCCACCAGGCCCAGCAGCGTCAGCGTGGGGGTCGCGGCGTCGAACGCGTCCAGGATGAGGGTCATCCGCTCGATCATCGATACCGGCACGTCGGCGGAGCCGGGGTCGGCCCCGTCGGGCCGGCCCCGGTGCGGGAGCCGGGCGGTGTGCGGCTCGGCATCGGGTAGCAGGGTGACGGTCATTCGAACCTCCGTCGGTCGCATTCGGTCTACGTCGACCAGGCACGACGTGCCCGATCGTTTGTGTCTCCCATCACACTGACGGGTTCGCGACCGGGAGGAATCGGGAGAACTACGTAGCTTCCACGGATCTCCGTCTCGGTGACCGGACCCCGATCTTGACCCCCCTCCTGCGGTAGCTGCTGCCATAGCTATCAGGTATATGCCTGATCGAAATAGGAGGCCCGATGGAACCGGTGCTCGAGATGGACGGATCGCCACTGGACGTGCGCGACTTCAAAGCCGTGCTGGGTCGCTTCTGCACCGGCGTCACGGTGATCACCGCGCGGTCGGCGGCCGGGCCTGCCGGATTCACCTGCCAGTCGTTCTCGGCACTGTCGCTGGAGCCGCCCGCGGTCTGTTTTTGCCCGGCGCGCACGTCTACGTCGTGGCCGCGCATCCGCGAGGTCGGGCGGTTCTGCGTGAACATCCTGGCCCACGACCAGCAGGAGATCTGCAGGCAGCTCGCGCGCAGCGGCACGGACAAGTTCGCGGGAGTCGACTGGGAGCCGTCGCCGAACGGCTCGCCGCGGCTGGCCGGCGCCGTGGCCTGGCTCGATTGCGAGCTCGAGCAGGAGGTCGACGGCGGTGACCACACGATCGTCATCGCACGCGTCACGGCGCTGTCGGAGCATCGCGAGGCGCCGCCGCTGCTGTTCTACCGCTCCGCGTTCGGACGGTTCGATCCGGCCTGAGCGCCTCCCGGCCAGTGGGACTGCGCATTTCCGCCCCGCATGCCGAACCGAAATATCGAGGTGACAAACGTGCGTGAATTGTGGAGGAACCGATGACTACCGACACCGAGGTTCGAGTGATCGACGCGGGCGCTCCGCCCGCCCGGTACGCGCGCGGCTGGCACTGCCTGGGGCTGGCGCAGGACTTCCGGGACGGGAAACCGCATACCGTCGAGATCTTCGGCACCGAACTGGTGGTCTTCGCCGGCGCGGGCGGAGAGCTCCACGTCCTGGACGCCTACTGCAGGCACATGGGCGGGAACCTGGGTGACGGCCGGATCAAGGGGGACTCGATCGCCTGCCCGTTCCACGACTGGCGCTGGGGCGGCAACGGCCGTTGCACCGGCATCCCCTACGGTCGCCGGGTGCCACCCCGCGCGCGGACCCGGTCGTGGCCGACGCTGGAGCAGAACAAGCAGCTGTTCGTCTGGAACGACCCGGAGGGCAATCCGCCGCCGGAACACGTCGCCATCCCGCGCATCGAGGGCGCGTTCAGCGACGAGTGGACCGACTGGACCTGGAACACCATGACGATCGACGGCGCGAACTGCCGCGAGGTCATCGACAACGTGGTGGACATGGCGCACTTCTTCTACGTGCACTTCGGGTTCCCGACCTACTTCAAGAACGTCTTCGAAGGTCACATCGCCAGTCAGTACATGACCTCGGTGTCACGCGAGGACATGATGGGGGAGACCGCGAAGGCATTGGGCGGCAAGAACGTCCTGCACTCCGACGCCTCCTACTACGGCCCTTCCTACATGATCGATCACCTGCGCAGCGAAAGCGCGGGCCTGACGGTCGAGGGCATCCTGATCAACTGTCACTACCCGGTGTCTCCCACCGAGTTCGTGCTGCAATACGGCGCCATCGTGAAGAAGCCGCACGGCGTGTCGCCGGAGCAGGCCGAGGACATCGCGGCGAAGTTCGCCGGTGGTCTGGGCCGCGGCTTCGAACAGGACGCCGCGATCTGGCAGCGCAAGACCCGTATCGACAATCCGCTGCTGTGCGAGGAGGACGGACCCGTCTACCAGTTGCGCCGCTGGTATGAGCAGTTCTACACCGACGTGGCCGAGATCGACCCGAAGATGACCGACCGCTTCGAGTTCGAGGTCGACACCACTCGTGCGGTCACGGCGTGGGAGGCGGAGGTCGCCGAGAATCTCGCCGAGCAGCGCGCCGGCGCCGAGGCCTGAACGGACTGCGATGGAACCGGTTACCTGCCGTACCTGCGCGACGTGCGTGCTGGTCGAGAAATTCAGCCCGCAGCACACCAGCGTGCAGTGGACCGCGAGCGCGGTGGCGGCCTGCGCCGAGTTCACCGGGGCCGACAGCGCGCGAGTGCGGACCTGCGCCGCGCTGCGCGACAGCGTCGAAGCGGCGGTCGCGGGCGGCCGCATCGAAGTCGGCACCCGTGACGGGGACGTGCCGTGAGCGCGGCGAACGCCGTGGACGACCGCCCCGGAGCGGTTCTGCCCCTGCGCGTGGCGCAGGTGATCCGGGAAACCGACGATGCGGTATCGCTGGAGCTGGATGTCGTCATGGAGCGGCCGTCGATCGCATACCGCCCGGGTCAGTTCCTGACGCTGCGGATACCGAGCGAGCTGACCGGCTCGGTGAGCCGCTGCTACTCCTTGTCGAGCGCACCGCACGAGCAGGGTCCGCTGAAGGTCACGGTCAAGCGAACTCCCGACGGATACGCATCGAACTGGTTGTGCGACAACGCGACAGCGGGCATGGTTCTCGACGCGCTGCCGCCCGCGGGCGTCTTCACCCCCGCGTCGTTCGACGACGACCTGCTGTTGTTCGCGGCGGGCAGTGGCATCACCCCGGTGCTGTCGATTCTGAAATCGGTACTGGCGGCCGGGTCCGGGCACTGCACGCTGATCTACGCCAACCGCGACGAGCGCTCGGTGATCTTCGCCGCCGAGCTCGCCGACCTCTCCGCCCGGCATCCCGGCCGCCTGGTCGTGGTGCACTGGTTGGAGAGGGTGCAAGGGCTACCGAGCCGCGCGCAGCTCGCGGCGCTGGCCGGGCCGTGGTCGGATCGCGAGGCGTTCGTCTGCGGTCCCGGTCCGTTCATGGACGCCGTCTCCGCCGCACTGATCGGGCTGGGGGCGCGACGCGAGCGCGTGCACGTGGAGAAGTTCGTGTCGCTCAACGGCAATCCGTTCGACAGCGGCACGCCTGAAGTCCTCGACTCCGGCGATTGCGCCACCGTGGCGGTCGATCTCGACGGCGAGACGCGCGAACTTCCGTGGCCGCGGCAGCACGTGCTACTCGACGTCCTGCTGGCCAACGGACTGGAAGCGCCCTACTCCTGCCGCGAGGGCGCTTGCAGCGCGTGCACGTGCCGGATCGTTTCGGGGCGGGTGGAGATGCGGCACAACGAAGTTCTCGACGCGGCCGATCTGGCCGAGGGGTACGTGCTGGCCTGCCAGGCGGTCCCGATCACCGACACGGTGCAAGTCACCTATTCCTGAGGAGTACGACGAATCAATGGCTGATATCGCCTCGCTCGGCTATGTCCGGATCGCCGTCGCCGATGTGGCGGCCTGGCGGGCCTTCGCGTTCGACGTTCTGGGTTTCGCGCAGGGCACCGGCCCGAATCCGGACAGTCTGTACCTGCGGATGGACGAGCATGCCTACCGCTTCGAACTCGTTCCCGCGCAACAGGACCGCGTGCTAGCCGTCGGCTGGGAGGTGCGCGACTACCGCGCCCTGGCCCGGGTACGGCACACGCTGGAGCGGGCGGGCGTGGCCGTCGCACCGCTCGGCCGGGATCAGGTCGAGGCCCTGCGGGTGGAAGAGGCCTTCACCTTCACCGATCCCGCCGGGTTCACCGTCGAGGTCTTCCACGGCCCGGTGCTCGACCACAGCCCGGTCGTGACCGCGCACGGCAACCGCTTCGTGACGGCCGGATCGGGGCTCGGCCATGTCGTGCTGCCGGTGCCCGACCTCGAGGAGGCGAACCGCTTCTACTGTGAGGTGCTCGGATTCCTGCCGCGCGGATCGTTCCGGGTGCCCACCCCGCCCGAGGTGGGCCCGATTCGCGTGCGATTCCTCGGCGTCAACCGGCGTCACCACAGCCTCGCCCTGATCCCCGGCACCCGCTCCGACGGTCCGGGCCTGGTGCACATCATGGTCGAGGTCGACGAGCTCGACGCCGTCGGCCGCGCGCTGGACCGGGTCATGCGGGCAGGCTATCCGTTGTCGTCGACCCTGGGCCGCCACACCAATGACAAGATGATCTCCTTCTACGTCCGCACACCCGGTGGCTGGGATCTCGAATACGGCACCGAGGGCGTGCTGGTCGACGAATCCACCTACACCGCCGAGGAGATCACCGCGGACAGCTACTGGGGCCACGAGTGGTCTCGTGGCTGACCCGGCGGGGCGGTCACGCGGCGAGGACCTAGACTGGCGATTCGAGGAGGAAGGAACGCTGATGAAGCGAAATCTGAACTGCCCCTGCGGAGAATCGATCGTCGGAACCGACGAGGACGATCTCGTGGCGAAGACGCAAGCGCACCTGGTGGAGAAGCACCCCGGACACGACTACTCACGCGACGAGATCCTGTTCATCGCGTACTGACCGAGAGCTCCGGGCGTGCCCGGAGCATCACGGCCTCGGACGCAGACCTTCGATCATGTGCGTCGTGGTCTCGTCCAGCAGTTCGTCGGCGGCTTCCACGGCGATCACGCCCGAGCCGACGAAGGTGGCCAGGCCCTGCAGTGCGGCGACCGCGGACAGCGCGATGCGCCGCGGGTCGCCGGCGATCACCTCACCCCGCTGCTGCGCTTCGGCGATGAGCGCGACCGGCGTCGCGAACGCCGCGTCCACGGCCCGGGACATCACATCGCCCGCGGCAGGGCTGTGCCTGCGGGCGAACATGAGCGCCACGAGCGCGGAATTCTCGGTGGCGAACCGGAGATAGGTCCGGGCCAGGGCGCGGAAGCGCCCCTCGATCGCACTCCCGGCCGCGGTCTGTTCCAAGGCGGCGGCCAGACGCTGGAAGCCCGACACCGCGATGGCATCGAGCAATGCCTGCTTGTCCTTGAAATGCCGGGTCGGAGCGGCATGACTGACTCCGACGTCACGGGCCAGCCCGCGCAGCGAAAGGCCGTCGACGCCGGACTCGCGCAGCGTCGCCTCGGCCCGCTGCAGCAGTTCGGCGCGCAGGTCGCCGTGGTGGTAGGACCGGCTTCGAGTGATCGGCATGGTGTTTGCAGGATAACAAAATGTAGGCATTGCCTACTTTGTAGGCGGTGACTACATTTACTCGCATGACGGTTCGGACCTTCACCGCCCCGATCGCAGTGCTGACGGTGTTCGCGGCGCTGCTCGCCACCATGTACCTCGGCTACGCGGGCAATACCGAGAAGAACTTGCACGACTTCCCGATCGCCCTGGTGAACCAGGACGTGGGGGACACGCTGGACGGCAAACCCGCCAACATCGGCGCCCAGGTCACCGACGCGCTGGTCGCCGGGATCCCGGCCGAGAAGATCGACCTGCGTGTCCTGGGCATCGCCCAGGCGCGCGAACAGTTGCGGGACGGCGAGGTGTACGGCGCCATCGTCATCCCGTCCGACTTCACCAAGCGTCTGGCCATTCTCGGCGCGGCCGCCGTGGTCCCCGGAGAGATCGAGCGGCCGGTGATCACGGTCCATACCAATCCGCGCATCGGTCCGTATACCACCGGCATCATGCAGCGCGTCGCCGATCGCGCGTTGAACCAGGTGGACGAGACCGTCGGCAAGAACCTGACCGGCCAGGTGAACGCCGCCCTCGCGGCGGGTCCGGGAGCGCCGGTCGAACTCACCGGCGCGGCCAGGTTGATGCTCGCCGACCCGGTGCAGATCGTCACCGCGCCGTACCGCCCCATGGACGACGGTGCGGGCCAAGGCCTCGTCGCCTTCTTCTACACCTTGATCCTGCTGCTGGCGGGCTTCACCGGCGCCATGATCATCCACACGCTCGTCGACTCGGTACTCGGTTTCACGCCAACCGAGTACGGTCCGTGGTTCGTCCACCAGCCGGCCACCGGGCTCTCCCGATTCCGGACACTGCTGGTGAAATGGGCGGTCGTCCTCACCGCGGCGCCGATCCTGTCCGGGATATTCCTCGCCGTGGCCGCCGCGTTGGGTGTTCCGCTGGGCAGCCCCCTGCTGTTGTGGCTCTACGGAATACTCGCCATCGTCGCCGTCGGCGTGACCGCGCTGGCCGTCCTGGCCACCTTCGGCACCGCCGGACTGCTGGTCAACCTGATCTTGTTCGTCGTCCTGGGCCTGCCGTCGTCGGCCGCCACGGTCCCGCTGGAGGCGACGCCGGCCTATATCGCGAAGCTGGCCGCCTTCGAGCCGATGCACCAGATCTACCTGGCCGTGCGCGCCATAATGTTCTTCGACGCCCACGCCGGAGCCGGTTTGGGCCACGGGTTGTGGATGACGCTGCTCGGCCTCGGAATCGGACTGGTCCTCGGTGTCACCGCCACGTACGCCTACGACCGCCGTGGACTGCACCGCGCGACAGCGCCTCTCGGCAGTGCCCCTGCCGTGGGCGCGCCCGCCGTCGCCGGATGAACGGGTCCGGGCGATCAGTCGCCGGTGGCAGCCAGGAGCGCGTCGAGCTTCTGCGGGTCGACGCCGAAGCCGGTGAGGCGATTCAGCGGAATGGAGGCGATCATCCGCATCATGTCCACCCCGAGTGCCGAGGCGTCGCCCATGCTCTCGGACATGCCGCCGAACACGTCGGCCAGCGCGGCCGCCGCCCTCGGATCGGCCAAGGCCTCCCCGAGGGTCGACTCCGCCGTGATCGGGATCCGCAGTTCGTCTCCGGCGACGTCGACCAGCCCGCTGACGCGCAGGTCCCGGCTGGAAGCGCCTGCCCAGACCCGGTAGGCGCCGCCCTCCACGATCCAGCGGTCGACGCGAGTCTCCCAATAGGCCAGATCGTCGCGGCGTAGCAGCATCGAGATCTCCTCGCGCGCACCCGGTTCCAGTTCGGCGGTCACCGCGACACCCTTCAGCTCGCGGGCCGGACGCGTGACGGAGGAGCCGGGCAGCGCGGTGTACACCTGCACCACCTCGCGGCCTCTGCGGGAACCGGTGTTGGTGACGCCGACGCGCACCGTGATGCCCGCTTCGCTCGCGGTGAGTGTCAGATCGGAGTAATCGAACGTGGTGTAGGACAGGCCGTGCCCGAACGGGTAGCACACGTCCATCTCCCGGCTGTCGTACCAGCGGTAGCCCACATACAGGCCTTCGCCGTAGCGCACGTGCGAGTTCTCGCCCGGGAAATTCAGATAGGCCGGGGTGTCCTGCAAGCGGACCGGCACCGTCTCGGCGAGTCGCCCCGACGGATTCACCACACCGAACAGCACGTCGGCGAGTGCGCCGCCCCCGGCCTGGCCGAGCAGCCCGCCGTCCAGGATGGCGGGCGCCGACGCGGCCACCGGGCCCAGCCGCACCACGCCGCCGTGCGCGAGCACCACCACCGTGTCCGGTCGTACCCGCACCACCGCGTCCAGCAGATCCAGCTGCTCGGCGGGCAGCTCGAGATGCTCACGATCGAAGCCCTCGGATTCCTGCGTGGCCGCCAAGCCCAGGAACAGCACCGCGACGTCCGCGTTCGCCGCGGCGGCGACGGCTTCCGCGCGCAACGCGTCGTTGTCCGCGTCCGTGTCGTCCGTGGCGAAACCCCGGCAGTAGGAGACCGTTGCGGAGCCCGCGAGCGCGCGGATCTCGTCCAGCGGCACATCGAGCCGGGTCGGGTTGACGTGTGAGCTGCCGCCTCCCTGATATCGAGGTTGCGTCGCGAATTCGCCGATCACCGCCAGCGAGCGCCCCGGTGTCAGTGGCAGCAGGCCACGGTCGTTCCGCAACAGGACGACGCAGCGTGCGGCGACCTCGCGGGCCAGGCGATGGTGGTCATCGGTGGTGTCGACGTTGTGGGCCCTAGCGCGACCGGCCGCCACCCGCGCCGCCAGCGTCGCCACGTTCCGCGCGGCACGATCGACGTCCGCCGGGTCGAGGGTGCCCGCGGCCATCGCCGCCATCACCTGGGCGTCGGAGACGCCGCTGCCGCCCGGCATCTCCAGATCCAGTCCGGCCGTCACGGCGGCCGGCCGGTCGGCCACCGCGCCCCAGTCGGAGACCACCGCACCGTCGAATCCCCATTCACCGCGCAAAACGTCGGTGAGCAGTCGGCGATTCTGCGCGGCGGGCACACCGTTGATCCGGTTGTAGGAGCACATCACCGTCCATGGCCGGGCCGTGCGCACGATGTGGGCGAACCCGCGCAGGTAGATCTCGCGCAGCGGGCGCGGGTCGACATCGGAACTCGACCGCATCCGGTCGTGCTCGGCGTTGTTGGCGGCGAAATGCTTGAGGGAGGCGCCGACTCCGGTGCTCTGCAGCCCCGTGACCCACGCCGCGCCGAGCAGGCCGGTGAGCAGCGGATCCTCCGAGTAGTACTCGAAATTGCGGCCGCCGCGCGGATCCCGCTTGATGTTGACGCCCGGCCCGAGCAGCACGTCCACGCCCAAGGCGCGGGCCTCCCGGCCCAGAGCCGCGCCCACCCGGCGCACCAGTTCGGTGTCCCAGCTCTGCGCGAGCCCAACCGCGGGCGGGAAACAGGTGGCGGGCAGGCTCTCGGCCAGCCCGAGGTGATCGGTCGCCCCCGCCTGCCTGCGCACACCGTGCGGGCCGTCGGTCATGGTCACCGAGGCGACGGGACCGATCGCCTTGGTGGTCCAGAAGTCCGCGCCGCTGCCGAGCGCGGCGCGCTGCTCCGGCGTCAGATCGGCGAGGCCGGGCTTGCTCGTCATCGAGGCTCCTCGGGTCGGCAGCAAAGAGCAGCTTTTCGCTGCCATCCTGGCACGTCGCGACAAACGCAATGGCTGTACGACCCGGACGTGGACATGGCCGACCACGTGGCGTACCTGTGGGAGCTGATCGAGCGCCCGGCCGACCGGCCCGAACAGTTTTCCCCACCCCGGTAGTATCGGACTCAGCGGTTTCGCGTCGGCCGTACCGTCATCGGCCGGGCGGCAGCCACGGGAGTGGGAAATGAGCGCACGCGACGGCCCCAGCCTGCGGCGGTGGCATCGCAGCACCCGGGTGCTGGTGATCGCCGCCACGGTGTTCGTCGTGTCGTTGTTGATCGTGCCCCGGTTGATCAGGGGCTATGTCAGCTGGCTGTGGTTCGGTGAAGTCGGCTTCCGTGGCGTCTGGCTTACCGTGCTGCTCACGCGGTTGTCGCTGTTCTTCGTCGTCGCGCTCCTCATCGGCGGCGTCCTGTTCGTGGCGATGTGGCTCGCGTTCCGGTTCCGCCCGCTGTTCCTGCTGGAGTCCGGGGAAGAGGACAGCCTCCGGCCGTTCCGGGCGATGGTGATCCGGCGTCCGCGGCGGTTCGGTCTGGGTGTCGCTGTCACGGTGGGACTCATCTGCGGCCTCGCCGCGCAGTCGAGCTGGATGACCGTCCAGCTGTTCGTCCACGGCGGGTCGTTCGGTGTGTCGGACCCGCAATTCGGGCACGATGTGGGGTTCTTCGTCTTCGAGCTGCCTTTCTACCGATTCGTCGTCAACTGGTTGTTCGTCGCCGTCCTGCTGGCCTTCGTCGCCGGGCTCGCGACGCACTACCTGCTCGGGGGGCTGCGTCTGTCCGGGAAGGCGGGCGGCCTGACCCACGCGGCCCGCGTCCAGCTCGCGGTACTCGCGGGCAGCTTCATCGTGTTGAAGGCGGTCGCCTATTGGCTCGACCGGTATTCGCTGCTCTCCAGTAGCAGCAAGGAACCCACCTTCGCGGGCCCGGGCTACACCGACATCAACGCGGTGCTGCCCGCTCGCCTGATTCTCTTCGCGATCGCGCTCATCTGCGCGGCGGCGGTCTTCGCCGCGATCGTGGTGCGGGATCTGCGGATCCCGGCGATGGCCGCCGCGCTGCTGCTGTTGTCGTCGATCTTGGTCGGAGCCGTCTGGCCGTTAGCCGTCGAGCAGTTCTCCGTCCGCCCGAACGCCGCCGACATGGAGCGCGTCTACATCGAACGCAATATCGCGGCTACCCGGCAGGCCTACGGGATCGGCGGCGACCGAGTCGAGTACCAGCCGTATTCCGGCGTCGGAACCAAGCCGCCGTCGGAGGTTCCCTCGGACGTCACGACGCTCGCCGACGTGCGTCTCCTGGACCCGAACGTGCTGTCCCGGACGTTCACCCAGCAGCAACAGCTGAAGAACTTCTACAGCTTCCCACCGCATCTGGACCTGGACCGTTACCGCATCGGTGGACAACTGCGCGACTACGTGGTCGCGGCGCGGGAGCTGACGCCGAGCGCGCTGAGCGGTAACCAGCGCCATTGGGTCAACCGCCACACCGTCTACACGCACGGCAACGGGTTCGTCGCCGCACCGGCCAACCGGGTCAACGCGGCGGTCCGCGAGGCCGCGGGCGATGCCGCCAGCAGCAACAGCGGATATCCGATCTACGCGGTCGGCGACATCGCCTCCCAAGCCGCCGGGCATCAGGTGATCCGAGTGGACCAGCCCCGCGTCTACTTCGGCGAAGTGATCGCCCACGCGAGTCCGGACTATGCCATCGTGGGCGGCGGCACACAGCCACGCGAGTACGACACCGACACCACCACGTACACCTACACCGGCGCCGGTGGCGTCCCGATCGGGAACTGGCTCGATCGCCTCGCCTTCGCCGCGACCTACACCGAGCGCAACATCGTCTTCTCCAAAGCGATCGGTCCCGGGTCGAAGATCATCTTCAATCGCGATCCGCGCCACCGCGTCGAACTCGTCGCACCGTGGCTGACCACCGACAACAATCCCTATCCCGCGGTGGTGGACGGCCGTATCGTCTGGATCGTCGACGCTTACACCTCGATCGACGGCTACCCCTACGCCAAACGCAGCTCGCTCGAAGCGCTCGAACCGGGTGACGATACCGACCGGGGATCGCCTCGGCAGGTCTCCTACGTGCGCAACTCCATCAAGGCCACCGTCGACGCCTACGACGGCACAGTGCGGCTCTACCAGATCGACCGGCAAGACCCGGTCCTGGCGGCCTGGATGAAGGTCTTCCCCGGCACGGTCGAACCCGAGGAATCGATCACCCCGCAACTGCGCGCCCACTTCCGGTATCCGGAGGACTTGTTCACGATCCAGCGCGAGATGCTCGCCAAATATCACGTCGACGAACCGCGGGAGTTCTTCACCACCAACGCTTTCTGGTCGGTGCCCAGTGATCCCACCGTGGAAACCAACCCGCACCAACCGCCGTTCTACGTCCTGCTCGGTGGCCGAGGCGGCGCGGAGCCGTCGTTCCGGCTGGCCAGCGCGATGGTCGGCTACAACAGGGAATTCCTCTCCGCCTATGTCTCCGCCCGCTCCGATCCCGAGAACTACGGCAAGATCACCGTCCTGCAACTGCCCACCGACACCCTCACCCAGGGGCCGCAGCAGATCCAGAACTCGATGATCTCCGACACCAGGGTGGCATCCGAGCGCACCCTGCTCGAGCGCTCGAACCGGATCCAATACGGCAATCTGCTCACCTTGCCGATCGCCGACGGCGGCGTGCTCTATGCCGAGCCACTGTTCACCGAACGGATCTCGACGGCGCCGAACGCCTCGACCTTCCCGCAGCTGGCGCGGGTTCTGGTCAGTTATCGCGAGCCCGGCACCGGCGGCGTCCTCGTGGGGTACGCGCCGACTCTCGCCGAGGCGCTCGACCAGGTGTTCGGGCCCGGCACCGGCCGGCTCGCCACGCCACCCGGCGGCGGCCCCGGCGCTCCACTGCCACCGGGCCAGCAGCCGGTGGCGCCGCCGTCGGGGCAACCGCAGGCGCAAGGGCCGCCGCCGGTGGATCAAGCGAAGATCGCCGACCTGAACAGGCAGATCGATGAGATCCGCGCAGCCCTCGAACGCCTGCAGAAGCAGCTGAGCGAACTCGACCGCAACGGTCGCTGACGCGGGCGTCGGTGACCGCTTATCGCGGCAGAACCTGGTCCGATCGCGTTGCCGCCGAGACGCTTTCGGGTCCGGGGCTAAGAGCATCACTACGCTGAGCGTCGGGCAGGTGAACGAGGATCAGGCCGATGCCCGCGATGAGGAAGTTCTGCAGCGCGGCCGAGGAGGCGTTCACATCGTCGTTGGCCCACATGCGGAACCATTCGCCGCCGACGGTCAGGAACCCACCCAGGAACAGCAGCACCGCCATGGTCCAGCCCAGGCTGGACAGCCGCACGGCCGCATCGACACCGGCTCGGAGCCGGCGCGGCCGTCCGGTCAGCACCCGGACCCACGCGGCTCCCGCGGCCAGCAGCACGAAGGCGATCAGGAACTCCCAGATCACGACCAGAATGTAGGCGACGAGCGCGACGTTGCCGTTGGTGATCGCGCGCCAGTCCGTTCCCGGATTGTGGATCGTCGCCTTCATCGACAGCACGGCGGCGACCCCGTTGCGATTGGTGTCGGTGTCCACGCAGTTGGTGAACGCGACGAACAGGTAGTAGAAGCCGGTGATCGTGGCCAGTGCCGCCACCGCCATCCGGCGGCTACCCACCACATCGAGAAACCTTGCGCCGCTGTGCGTCATCTGCCTACCTCGGGTCGACTGGCATGAAGGTCCGGACATCCAGGCGCCGACGATCATATCGGCGTACGCATGCGTCTTCTCCCCACGGCGGGGGAGTCGGAGCCGTTCGAAAACCCTCTATCGCAAGTCTTTCCGTCCGCCGGATGGGACGACGATCTCACGTGCCCGCCTCCGCCCCGGCGGTGCCGCGGCACGGGTCCGAACGCGGCGACTGCGCCACCCAGGAGGATGGCGCAGTCGCTTACTTTCGGCTCGGACGTCTCGGCGGTTACCGGGGCGCGGCGCCGCCGAGTCCGCGCGTTCTACTGTGCGGTGGTCTGCCGCTTCGGCAGCTTCCAGCCCGGGCGGGGGAAGTGGCAGGTGTACCCGTCCGGGTAGCGCAACAGGTAGTCCTGATGCTCCGGCTCGGCCTCCCAGAACTCGCTCGCCGGGGTGACCTCGGTGACCACCTTGCCGGGCCACAGCCCGGAGGCATCCACGTCGGCGATGGTGTCCAGGGCGACGCGCTTCTGGTCCTCATCGAGATAGAAGATCGCCGACCGATAGCTGGTCCCGATGTCGTTACCCTGGCGGTCCTTCGTCGAGGGATCGTGGATCTGGAAGAAGAACTCCAGCAGTTCCCGATAGTCCGTCCTGGCCGGGTCGTAGACGATCTCCACGGCCTCCGCATGGCCCGGGTGGTTCCGGTACGTCGGATGGTCGTTGCGCCCACCGGTGTAGCCGACGCGTGTCGACACCACCCCCGGCTGCTTGCGGATCAAGTCCTCCATGCCCCAGAAGCATCCACCGGCCAGGATGGCCTTCCGCGTGTCGCTCACGCCTCCTCCTTCGCGAAGAGAGTCCTGTACTGCCCGTAGCCTTCCGCCTCGAGGTCGTCGAGGCGGATGAACCGCAGCGCTTTCGAGTTGATGCAGTACCGCAAGCCGCCCGCCTCGCGGGGACCGTCGGTGAACACATGCCCGAGATGACTGTCTCCGTGCGCCGAACGCACTTCGGTGCGGACCATCAGATGACTGAAGTCCCGCTTCTGCACCACGTTCCCGGCGTCGATCGGCTTGGTGAAACTCGGCCATCCCGATCCGCTGTCGAACTTGTCGACCGAGGCGAACAACGGCTCACCGGAGATCACATCCACATAGATGCCCGGCTCGTGGTTGTCCCAGTACTCGCCCGTGAACGCCCGCTCGGTCCCGTTCTCCTGAGTGACGTGGTACTGCTCAGGCGACAGGGCGGCGACCGCCGCGGGATTCCGGTTGTACTCCCGTGCCACATGACCTCCTCATATCGGCCCCACGTACAACCCGGGCGCGGGCCCGGAAAATCCCGGACGAGCCGGGCGTCACACCACGGCCGGGCCGACCGCGGCAGAGCCGCCTCACCTCGGCGCTACCGGCGGCTCCGGCTCCTCGCCGCCCCGCTACGCCGTGGGACTCGCGGCTGTTTCCTCAGCGGTGGCAACCGCGCTTTCGTCGGTCTTCCGCCGTGGCACCGTGAACACGGCGATCACGCAGAGAATCGCGACCACGAAGCAGGCGAGTGTGTACCAGAGATTTCCGATCGGGTCTCCCTCGCTCGTCCTGCCGTCGACGGCGCCGAAGAAATCGGGCAACGCCGTCACCCAGAGCAACGCCATCACGCCCAGGTACACCACGCTGTAGATACGGACGAAGTCGTTCGAATAGGCCGTGCTGTCCGCGCCGTCGCGCCGCAGCCGGAGCCATCGGCGGGTGAGAATCAGGACGGCGACGACGGTGACGACGACCAGTTCGGCGGCGTAGAGCACTCCGCGCACGGTGGTACTCCCCATGCCGAATACCGTTGCGGGTATCGGCAACACGCCCGTGCCCAACGATGCCAGCACACCGATGACGACCGTACGCCAGACCAATTGCGGCCCGGAGAACGTCTGCCCCTGATCGACGTGGCGGCCGACGAACCATTGGACACAGAACGCCAGCGACATCGGCCACAGGGCGGCGAAGACGACCACACTCGGCAGCGGCACCGAATCGAACATCGGCTGATTGATCGGATTGTCGATCGACCATTCCCACCAGCGCAGCTGCGGGCCGAGATGGTCGAAGATCTCATAGAACGCATGGTGGACGAAGCCCACGCAAGCGGAGCCGATGAGCACCCCGTGCTGCCGGAAGACTCCGAGTATCCGGACGATCTCGAAGGCCAGGGTGGCCATGAACGGGTAGATCGCGACGATGTAGAGCGGTAATCGGCCCCAGAGGAATTCCACGGTGAACAAGTTGTGCGCGAACATCGTGTCGACGTGTTCGTCGATGCCGAAGGCCGCCGGGAAGTACAGCGGGGGTTCGATGATGAACAGGTACGCGGTCGCGCCGAACCAGAGCACCAGATTGGTGGGATCTCCGTGGCGGCGCAACCGCACGATCGCGTAGATCAGCGCGAGTACCGCGCCCAGGACGATCGTGACCTCGAGAACGGGCAGCGTCCAGTTCTCCAACGCGAAGGGGTTCCGCACCTCGACCGGTCCGCCCGCCTCCTCGCACGAGAAGCCGAGCGCCTTGGCGAGCAGGTCGAAGGTGGGTGCGCAATGATCAGCCATCGGTCCGGCTCCTAGGGGGCGACCGTGCTGGCGGTGTACCAGTGCGAGACGTCGTAACCGTCCTCGTAGCGCCGGAACCACACGTCGGCGAGCGCGGGCAGCTTCTCGTGGTCAGGGTTGTGCTTGGGCAGCTGACTGCGCACGACGCCCGCCAACGCGACGAGTTGCTCACGGAGCGGGAGATGGTCGAACGCCCGCGGCATCGGACCGTGGTCCTCCGACCGGAGGAACGGCAACAACGTGCGTAGTCTCTGCTTGCGACGGTAGGACGCGAACATCGACAACGCGTCGACCTTCCGCTCCTCCAGCGGGACGTGCCGGTTGAAGCCCGCGCAGGCCACCCTGATCACCTTCAGCACGTGACGGAAGATCGACGGCGCCATGCGCATCCGATACACGTCGCTGCCGACGACGGAGTCGAAGATGATCAGCGCCGAACTGCGATGTTCGACTTCTTCGACGAAATGCCAGATGAACAGGGACGCGACCCGGTCGTCTCCCGGCCGGAAGAGGGTGGCGTCGTTGTCGAGCATCAGTTTGAACACCGGGGTGAAGGTCGCCTCCAGATCGGCGGTGTACGCGAGCCGGTATTCGACCGACGTGTTCACGGTGAGGCGGTCGAATTCCGCGATCACTTCGTTGAGCGTCTCTTGCAACCCCGGGTAGCGCCGGATCAGGGCGTTGGCATGTTGGCGGTGCGCGGTGGAGTGCTGGCCTTCCTGCCGCACGAACGCGTCGGCTTCCTCGGCGACCTCGGGATCCGTGATCAGGGGCATGGCCTCCCGAATCATGTTGACGATCATCTTCTCGAAGCCGATCGCCAGGAAGGACACCGCATTGGCCATCGAGGAGAAGGCCGGGTTCTCCTCGTTCCACAAGAAGGGCACGTCGTAGTCCGCGAACGCGAAGCGCATCTTCCGGACTTGAAGATCGGTCACTGGGCTGTACCTCGTCTTTCGGGATCGAACAGGTCCGGCGGCGTGTTCCGGTGCCGCCGAGCCGCGTTGGACGTGATCATACACATAACGGCATTTGTGTATGATCAGAATCGATGCTCGAATCGCGGGCGGATCGAGGGCACCGCCTTGTGATACCGTCGAGCCCTCGGTCAGGGGTGTCGGCAGGCTCTCTGATCAGGGGGTTCGCAAGCGACAGGCGTCGAGTCGAGGAAGCGGGCAGTGGCAGGAAGGCGCGGGTGGGGCGGGAGCCCGCCGAAAGACGACGAGGAGGCGTCTCGTCGCATAGTCGCCGCCGCCGTCGACTTGATCGGCCGGACGGGGTCGGAGATCAGCATCGCCGACGTCGCGGAGTCGCTGGGCGTCATCCGTCAGACGGTCTACCGATACTTTCCCAGTGCCGATGCGCTGATGACGGCCGCGGCGATCGCGTCGGTCGACGGTTTCCTCGATCGGCTGGCACGACACGTCAGCGGTATCGAGGACGCGGTGGAAGCGATGACCGAGGGAGTGGTGTACACCCTGGCCGAGGTGCGTCGCACACCTCATCTCGGCATCCTGCTGTCGAGTACCTACTCGAACGTCCACCCCGAAAGCCTGACGTCCGAAGAGGCGCAGGCCTTCGGAATGACGATGATCAAACGCTTCGACGTCGATTGGGAGCGGTACGGCTACGACGACGAGTCGCTGCACGAGCTCGTCGAATACGTCCTGCGGACGATGCAGTCGTTCTTCATCTCCCCCGGCAATCCACCCCGCGGCGAGGAGGAGTTGCGGCGGTATCTACGACGCTGGATGGGCGCCGCGATCATCGCCCAGCTGAAGCCGTCCGCAAGCGTCTAGCGCCGCCGGATGGCACCCCACGGGCGCGGCCGAGTCGCACGCGCTTCCGATGCCGGCGGGGGAGACGCGGCGATCAGGTCGCGTCGTTCAGCCGCACCTTCACGAGCACCCGCCCGCGTTCGTCGCGCTGCGCTACCGCGTGCCCGTGCCGCTGAGCGCCGTCGAGCCGCAGGGTGATCGGGCCGCCATCGTCCAGGAAGTTGCGCCACCAAGATTTCTTGTCCGGCATGGCGACCCCGATGACGAGTTCGTCTCCCTTGCGCCGGTAGTTGACCGGCGTGCTGAACGTCCGCCCTGATCGCCGCCCCACGTAGGTGATCACCACGAATCCCTTGCCCAGCAGCCGCCCGAGCAGCGGCACATCGAGGAGGGAAGCCACCCCGGCGTTCAGCGCTCCCACGGTGCGTCCCAGCGCCGTCTTCGGTTCCACAATTTCCTCCCGGCCGGTCCCGCGGACAAATCCGAACACGCCACTCTAACCGCCACACCGGGTCTCGGCCGTGCCCGCGGGGGCTGCCGTTCGGTCGACGTGCCCTCGCCCCTGCCGATCGGCACTCGCTGTTCGACAGGTCCGAAATTTCGTTTTCCGACGCTCGAGTTCTGGTTGGAGGCAGGATCCGTCCGTTGCCCGGCTGCGCGGCCGAACGCGCCGTGATACTCGTGCACGACCGTCGCTACGACGGCTGAAGGGTTCACGCGCAGAAGGGAATTCCCCCATGACAACCAGCCTGCCCGCATTCCCCGCCCCGAACGAGGATCTGCTGGACACTTGCATCCGGCTCCGGGAGATCGCGCCGGTGGTCGAGGTGGAGTTTCCCGGCGGCGTGCCCGCCTACCTGGCGCTGACGCACGACGCGGTGCGCGAGATCCTCGCCGGGGACAACAAGACGTTCGCGCGGGATCCCAAGCACTGGCCGGCCCTGTACGACGGTTCCATTCCGGAGGACTGGCCCCTGCGCGCCATCGTGCAGGGCGATCACCTGTCCACCAAGGACGGTGACGACCATCGGCGGCTTCGCGGCCTGATCAGCAAGGCATTCACCCCCGGCCGGGTGAAGGCGCTGGAGCCGCGGGTCCAAGAGATCATCGACCGGTTGCTGGACGAGGTGGTGGCCGCCGGTGACGGCGTCGACCTGGTGCCCACCTTCACCGAAGCGCTGCCGATGGCGGTGATCTGCGAACTGTTCGGCGTGCCCGAGCACGAGCGGGATCGACTGCGGCGCTGGACGGCGACTCTGCTGGCGCACACCACTCCGCCCGAAGAGGCGTTCGCGACGCAGAACGCGCTCATGCTGTACCTGTACGAATTGGCTGATCGCAAGCAGCAACAGCCGGGCGACGACCTGACCACGGGCCTGGTGCAAGCCCGCGACGAGGGCGACAAGCTGACCGCCGAGGAACTGGTCGCCGTCCTGTGGATCATGCTGGTCGCCGGCCATGAAACCACCGTGCACATGCTCGGATACGCCGTCCTGGCGCTGTCGCGACACCCCGATCAGCTCGCGCTGGCCAAGGCCGAGAATCGCTGGGCCGACGTGGTCGAAGAGACTGTGCGATACCGGCATTCGGTGATGATGACCAGCTGGCGGTTCACGTTGACCGACGTCACGGTGGGCGGCGTGGCCATTCCCAAGGGCAAGGCGGTCGGCGTCGCCTACCAGGCCTGTGGGATCGATCCCGCCGAATACGGCGAGACCGCGAACGAATTCGACATCACCCGCGAGCAGCGGGGCGGACATCTCGGGTTCGGCCACGGGCCGCGTTACTGCATCGGCGCGGGCCTGGCCCGTCTGGAGGGCAGGCTCGCGCTCGCCTCGCTCTACCGGAGGCTGCCGGACCTCGAGCTCGCCATCGATCCCGCCGACATCCCGTACTCGCCGTCCTTCTTCACCATCGGTCCGCTGTCCGTGCCGGTCAAACTGGGTGGCGCAGCGCGGTAGCGCTCACCCGAGGACGAAAGGGAGCCGCGCGGCCAGCCCGTCCAGTTCGGCCTTCTCCGTCTCGGTCGGCGCCCGTCGACCGGTGCCGATCAGCAGCGCGTCGGTGTCGGAGAACGAGAGGGGGAACGCGGCCCCGGCGATCTTCTCCAGCATCTCGCGTGACCGGCCGAGACCCTCCGCGGGCGGCTCGGTCGCGCCGGGGAGGTGCGCGAGCAGGTCGAGGTGGTGCAAGGTGCTCTCCAGGACGTACGCGCACAGGTAGTCGCCCGCGGTGAGGACCTCATCGCGGGTGCCGACCCGCAGGTCGGGGTCGGCGAGGCGGGCCGCGCGCCCGGCGGCCGCGCCGACATCCTCGAAGTGAATTTTCAGCAACCGCGGCTCCCGGTACGCGGCGGCAAGCCGCACGATCAGCGCGTCGAGCGGGTCGTCGCCGGTCGGCGCCGTATCGGCCACCTCCCAGTAGGTCACAGCGTCGCGCGTCGGCTCGGCTTCGGCGGGGGTCACGAGGGTGATCAGGATGTCCTGGGCGTCGATGATCAGATGGCACACCAGGTCTCGCACGAGCCAGCCGGTGCAGCCGGACGGCTGGGCGAAATCCGCGTCCGAAAGGTCGGCGACCGCCGTGCGCAACGCTGTCCATGAGCGTGAGAAGTCATCCACGGCCCGGAAGCTAGCAGTGTGCGGCCCGGCCCGCGACGGATTCGGCGCTCCGGGTTCGCCGAGTGACCGAGACCGGTAGCCCACGGTAGCGGGGCGAAGCAGGCATGTTGCGGCCGGGTAGTCGAATCTTGCAACGTTTCCGCAGGTCATCGGCCTGTTGCGAAGGAGGAACGCATCGGCGATTCCTGGGACAACTGATGACTTGCCGTGCCACGCTGCTGCGGTCAGCAAATTCATAGCAAACTGGCACGGAAGGATCGATGACGTCTATGTCGCAAGGAGATCCGATCGTCGGGACCACGTCCGAACAGCTCTCGCGGATCGCCGTCGAGGGAGCTTGGGACGCTCGGGGGCAGGTGCGCCCGGAAGCAGTGCAGTTCGCATCGAACCTGGTGACCGCGGTGCGGAACCGCAGTGGCGAGGGACTGGTGCCCGACGATGTGGCGGACCTGGTGAGCCGGGCGCTGAACGTTGCCGTGCCGTCGTTTCCGCGCATCGAGGCGTCGGGGGGAATCGGGCTCTCGGCGCACATGCTGCGGCAGACCACCACCCGGCCGTGCCCGCTGGTGGTCGTTCCCGCCGGATGGACGCCGTTCGGGTGGCCGCTGTTCGAGTACGCCTACCTCGTGCTGGCGTCCAAGGGTTATCACGTGCTGGCGTACACCCCACGCGGCATCGGCTTGTCGGCCCTGCCGGGGACGAACATCCCGTGGTTCGGCACGTCCGAAGGCACGGTCGACGTGGCCGGTCCGCAGGACCGGGTGGACGGCTCCACGGTGCTGACTTACGCGATCGATGAGCTCGCCCCCAGCCGCGTCGCCTTCATGGGCGAGTCGTACGGCTCGGGCATCAGCCAGATCGTGGCCGCGCATGATTCCCGAGTGAACGTCGTCGTCGCCCTGAGTACCTGGGGCAACCTCGCCACGAGCTTGTACGACAACGGCACCCGCCACCTCAGGGCGGTCGAAGCGCTGATCGGGTTGACCGGCGGAGCCAAAGAGGACAAGTTCGACGAAGAGGCGCTGGAGATCCTGGCGAAATTCGCCGAGGGCGAGGACATGGACCCGGTGGTCGATTGGGGCACCGAACGCGCTCCGGAAAGTTACGTCGGTTCCCTCGAGGTTCCGACCTTCTTCTCGAACACCTGGCACGAGGGCCTTTTCCCGGTCAACCAGGTTCTCGAGACCTTCGAGAAGATCCCCGGCCGGAAACGGTTGAACATGTGGATCGGTGACCACGCCGCGCCGGAAGGTCCCGGCTTGATCGCTCCGCCCGCGGCCGGTGCCGGGCCGAACGTGCCGCTGCTCGAGGCGTACGCCTGGCTCGATCACTACCTCAAGGACGAGCAGAACGGTGTCGACGAGTGGCCGGAGATCAGCAATCAGGTCATGTTCACCTACCTGACCACACCGGCCTCCGGGAACGATCAGAACGTCATCATCGAGCCGGCGCGCCGCGAGGAGAAGGCGTCGTGGGCCGACGTCACGACCGACGGCGAATCGCTGGCCCTGACCGATGAGCGCGAGGGCGGGGACGGCGCGCTGAGCCCCGACGTCGCTTCCGGATGGGAACGCAGTTTCATCGTGGGCGAGCAGCCGGAGGTCGTCGCCATGGACAAGCTCATGGTGACCGGCCAGGAGGAGTGGGCGGGCAACCCGAAGATCTACCGGACCGCCGAGATCGACCGCACCCACGCCCTGGTCTGGTCGACGGGGCCGCTACTGGCGGCGCGCGATGGTGTAGCGCGGCAGATTCGCGGGATCCCCCGGCTGCAGGTGACCGTGGACAGCACCGACGAATCGGCCACCGTGGTGGCCTACCTGCTCGATGTCCACGAGGACGGCTCGGCGACGATCGTCACGCACGAGCCGAAGACCATCGAGTCGGACCTGCCCACCACGGTCTCGTGGGAGTTGCAGGCAGCCGCCTACGACGTGCCGGACGGTCACCGGTTGATGCTGGTCATCGACGGCTTGGATCCCTTGTATTCCAGCGCCAACAGTGTGGGCGCACGGATCACCATCAGTTCCCCGGATAGCGCTCCCTCCTGCCTGGAGTTGCCGCTCGGCTGACCGCTGCGCGTGGCCCGGGGCAGCCGTCGTCCCGGGCCACGTCCGAGGTGACGGCCGGGGGCGGCCCGTGCCATCGGCGATCAAGCACAGCACTGTCGGGAGCCGGAGCCGGACGCGACCCGGCATCGGTCGCCGCGGCCCGGGCGCGTGGCCGCGGCCGGCTCGGTAGTCTGCAGAGGTGTCCGCCGCGCCTGCCGACGCCGACGCACCGATCGTTCCGGTGCGAGACGGAGTGTTCTTCACGCTTCCGGCGGCATTGCCGCGCGGTCGGCACAATCTGGGGCGCGAGCAGGTGATGGCGGCCCAGCGGGAACGGCTGCTGGCCGCGGTGACCGAGTTGCTGGCCGCTCGCGGTTATGCCGGATTCGGGCCCACCGACGTCGCGAAGCGGGCCGGCGTCTCGCTGGCGGCCTTCTACGACGCGTTCGCCAACAAGGACGAATGTGTCTTCGCGGGATACGACCGCTTCATCCAGGTGCTGCTGACCCAGCTGACCGGCGCTGAGGTCAGGGGCCGAGACCGCCGGTCCATCGTCGCCGACGCGCTCGGTCGGTACCTTCGCTCCCTGCAGAACGACCTGGTCGTCGCTCGCGCCTACCAGGTGGAGATCGACGCGCTCGGGCCTGCGGTGCGGCGGCGCAGACGGCGCTCGATCCGGTTGTTCGCCGAGTTCATTCGCGGTCTGGTGGGGGCCGCGACCGGCAATCGGCAACCACTGCTGTCCGTCGCGGCTTACATGGGCGTGGTCTACGCCGTTCGCCAACTCACCGCCGACGCGCTCGACGAGTCGGACGCACCTGATCTGCCCGCGCTCAGCGCCGACCTGGAACCCTGGCTCACCGATCTCTTCCGCGAACGCTGAGGCGATCACGTCGCCGGCTTGACACGACAGTCACCTTCCCTCAGCATTGGCGTAAAGAATTTTACTCCGATACCTGCCCGCATCCGCGTGGCACCGCAGCCGAATGTCCGATACCGCCGTCGTCGATCGCGACGGATGCCTGTCGTCGAAAATGACCATCGAATGGCCGTAACAATCGCACTTTTCACGCGTGACCTGCGCGTGCACGACAATCCAGCCCTACTGGCCGCGGTGCGCGAGGGTGCCGGGGTGGTTCCGCTCTTCGTCGTCGACGACCGGATCATCGGCAGTGCCCACCCGGCCGGGAACCAGCTGCGCTTCCTCTCCGCCGCGCTGGCCGAACTGGATGCCGAACTACGCTGCGCCGGAGGACAACTGGTGATCCGGCACGGTGACTACGTCGACGCGGTGGATCGGGTGGCGGCACAGGTGCACGCCGACAGCGTCCACATCGCCGACGACGCCACCTGGTACGGCCGGTGCCGGGCACGAGCGCTGCGCGAACGGCTGGCGCGACGCAGCTGCCTGCTGCACACCCATTCCGCCACCCTCACCGCCGTCGATCCGTTCGATTGCGCCTCGCGCGGGCCGAACGACCCGGTTCCGGACTTCGCTACCTACTTTCGCCGGTGGCTGGAGGTTCCCAAGCGGCGTCCGCTGGACACGCCCACCGAGTTGATCGTCCCGCGCGTCGACAGCGATCCGGTACCGAAGTTCGACGAACTCGGCGACGCCGCTGTCTCACCGCAACTGGCCGTCGGCGGCGAGATCACGGGTCGCGCGCTGTGGCGGGGCTGCACCGCCGACCGGAGACAACCACGCGACCCCTCCAGCGGCGACCTCACCCGGGAGGGATGTTCCCGCCTGACGCCCTACCTGCATTTCGGTTGCCTGTCCGCGGCCGAGATGGTGTATCGCACCGACATGGCGACGGCGGACGGACGCGCCTTCGTCCGTCTGCTCGCCCGGCGCGATTTCCGGCTCCAGTTCCTCGCCGCCCGCGCAGGCATCGCGCGGTCCGGTGACCGCCCACGTGATCGGCAGGCGCACGATCCGGTCGCGGCCCGTGCCTGGTGCGACGGCCGTACCGGATACCCGATCGTCGACGCGGGCATGCGGCAGTTGGCCGCGCAGGGATGGATGCCGGAACGCGCCCGGGCGATCGCCGCCAGTTTCCTCACCACGACGCTTCGGGTGGACTGGCGAGTCGGCGCCGATCATTTCCGGCGGTGGCTGCTCGATGCCGACGCGGCGAGCGACCGCTGCACCTGGCAGCAGGCGGGGCGTCTGTACCGGGGAGCCCTCGGCACGGCCGAACGCTACGACCCGCAGGGCAACTATGTGCGGCGCTGGATACCGGAACTGGCTTCGCTGCCGGGTTCGGAGATCCATCGCCCGTGGCACCATAGCGTGCCGACCTCGGTCTATCCCGCTCCCATCACGGGCACCACCAGCAACTGACCGGCCGGTCCGGCGGTTTCGCGTGCGCGCTGCCGGGTACCGCCGCGACGGACGTAGTTCGTCAGCCCGACTCGAGAGCACGAGGGGAGATCAACTATGGCAACCACGATCGACTCCACCACCGACGCGATCGATTTCCTCATCCATCAGCACGGCCGGATCAAGCAACTGTTCATCGAGACCGCCGACACCTCCGACCCCGTGGAGCGGGAGAGCAAGTTCTTCGAATTGCGGCGCCTGCTCGCCGTGCACGAGACCGCCGAAGAGGAGATCATCCACCCGCGCGCCCGGCGGGAGATCGGTGATGGCGCGTCCATCGTCGACGCACGGCTGGACGAGGAGAACAAGGCGAAAAAACAGCTCGCCGAGATGGAATCGCTCGATATCAGCTCGATGGAATTCCAGGTGCGGCTGGCGAAGCTGCGTGAAGCGGTGCTGGCGCATGCCGACCACGAAGAACGGGAGGAATTCACTCGGCTGCGCGAGGAACTCGACGACGAAGCCCTGCGGCGATTGCGTAAGACGGTCGAACTCGCCGAGACGATGGCGCCGACCCGGCCGCATCCCGGCGTGGAATCGGCCACCGCGAACGTGCTGGTCGGTCCGTTCGCCGCGATGATGGACCGAGCCAAAGACATGATCAGCAGGCCGAGGCACTGATCCCGACGTGAATGCCCGCGGCGCGCGGCCCCGAGGTGCCGCGCGCCGCGTCGTCGGACGCCCGACTGCCCGTCGGGCACATCGCAGGTCAGTCCGGGATGTGCAGTTCGTGGGTGAACGGTTTGGTGCCTTGGACCGCGGGCTCGCCTTCCGGGTTGTTCTCGGCGCCGTGATTCACTCGCTCGTCGGAGTCGAGCCATTCGGTGACCGGATTATCGATGTAGCGCCATTCCGTGCCCGCGGGCCACGGTCCCTGTCCTTCGTTCCAGGGGCCGCGGGCGCTCGCGGCGCCGTTGGACATGTTGAACGCGACATTCTGGAACCGGTCGTCGCCGGGCAGTGCTCCCGGCGGGAAGTTGACCGGCAATTCGTTCAGCGCCGCGGTGAACTGCTGGAAGTGCGCGATCTCGCGGGTCATCAAGAAGGAAAGCGTGTCCTGCACACCGGGATCGTCGGTGAATTGCTTGAGATACTCGTAGACGATCTTGGCGCGAGACTCCGCCGCGAGATTGCTGCGCAGGTCGACCGACGGTTCCCCGTTGGCGTCGACGTACGAACCCGACCACGGCACGCCCGCGGCGTTCGTGACCACGGGCCCGCCGCCGCTCAGCGCGAAGTACAACGGATTGGCCGCAGCCTGATGGATCACCTGGTCACGTCCGTCGGACGTGGACACCATCGGCATCCAGTCGCACCGCTCGTTGGCTTGCTTCAGATCGTCGTTGAGGCCGTCGAGCAGCATGGTGATCATGGCGCCGACGATCTCGAGGTGACTGAGTTCCTCGGTGGCGATGTCCATGAACAGGTCGTAGGTTTTCGGATGCTTACCGCGCAGCAGGAACGCCTGATTGAAATACTGCATGGCGGCCTTCAATTCGCCGTTGGCGCCGCCGAACTGCTCTTGCAGCAGAGTCGCGAAACGCGGATCGGGCCGGTCCACGCGAACTTCGAATTGCAAATCCTTGTTGTGTGTGAACATCGCTCTCCTTACCAGTACGGTCGGCTGTTCGAAATGGCTTCCAGTGCCTGATCCAGCGCAGGACGAGCAAGAGATGAGTTACGTGTTCGCTGGCGACGATACGGGGTCCGGTACCCGGGCGTTCGCAACGACACGAGCGGCGGAAAGGGGATAACACTCCGTCGCTTTCGGTCACGGGCGGTGACGCGGCTAGCGGCCGCGTGGCCGCTGACTTTGATGAGACGGGCGTCCGATCCGCATTCGCCGGGACGGCGCGAGCGGTGCGCTGTGACCGGTCTGCCCGGCACGCATCGCGGATACCAGTTCCGCGCAGATCTCGTGCGCGCCGAAGCGAGGCGCCCAGCCGAGTTCCCGTCGCGCCGCCGAGGAGTCGATCAGGCAGGCGCGGTCGGCGAGGGTCAGCCACGCCGGGTGCAGGGGCAGGAGGCCGGTGCGCCATCCCGTCCAGGCGGCGGCGTCGAGTACCCGCCGGGGCGCAGGCAGGCGGAAACCTCCGAATGCCGCCGCGAGCGCGTCCGCGCCCAGGCACGGTTCGGCGGCGAGGTTGAACGCTCCCGCCGCCCGATGGTGCGCGATGCGCCGGATCGCCGAAGCCACGTCCGAGCTGTGCGCCAGTTGCAGCCGGAAATCGCGCCACAGCGGCACGGGCAAGAGGCGTCGGCCGAGCAGCCACCGCGGCAGCCACGGCGGCAGAATCCAGTCCGCCAATTCGGCGGCGGATTCGGCCTGAGCGATGCCGCACGGGCGAATTCGCGCTGTGCGGATTTCGGGGTGGCCGGCCTCGAAGCGGTCCAGCTTCGTCTCCAACTCCGCCTTGGACACGCTGTAGGCACTGCCGGGCACCCCCGACAGCCGCCATCCTTCCGATACCCGCCGCCAGCGTTCGGCCGGGGTATAGGCGGCGCACGAGGACGCGGCGATGAGCTGCGGCACTGCCGCCTCCGCCACGGCGAGCAGCACGTTGTCGGTGCCGATCGAGTTGGTCCGCCGCATCGGCGGATCACCACGACGCGGATGGATCGCCCATGCCAGGTGAACGAGGACATCGGCACCGGCGCAGGCGGCACGCAGGGTCTCGACCGAGCCGGCGAGCCCGATATCGCAGGACACCCACCGCACCGGCGAATACGGTTCGCGTGCGCGGTCGGGGACGCGGCGAGCGATTCCGACGATCTCGCAACCATCGGCCCGCAACGCGCGCAGCAACGCCGTCCCCACATTGCCGCTGGCGCCGGTGACGACCACCTTCATACGCGGCGCCGCTCGAACCCGTTCCGGACCACCGCCGGGGCGTCTCGGTGGTCGGTGACCTCGAGCCATGCCGCGCTGTCGGTGGGCAGGGCATCCGACGTCCGAGGTTCGCTGGACAGCAAGACCCGCTCGTGCCGGGGCAGCGCGATCGGCGCGCTCGAAATGTTCACCACGCAGACCAGGCCGGGGGAGCGATGGAGGGCCAGCACCCCCGGAGCGCTGGGCAACCACGACCAAGCCCCTGCCCCGAGCGCGGGATGGTCACGGCGCAGACGCAGCGCCCTGTGGTAGAGGTCCAGTGTCGAATCCTGTTCCCGCATCTGGAGTTCGGCTGTCGACGACACCCAGCGCTGTGGCTGTGGCAGCCAGGGTGGGGTGCCGTCCGGACCGAACCCGAAGGGGGGCCGGAACCCGCTCCACGGCAGTGGGACGCGGCACCCGTCGCGGCCGCGCACCGTGTGGCCCGAGCGCTCCCAGGTCGGGTCCTCGAGCACCTCCACGGGAAGATCCTCGACCTCCTCCAAGCCGAGTTCCTCCCCCTGATAGAGATACGCGCTGCCGGGGAGCGCGAGCATCAGGAGCAACGCCGCCCTGGCGCGCCGCCGCCCCCGCGCCACGTCGACAGGGCCGTGCGGTTCGTGCTGCGAACCGCCACCGCGGGTGGACGCCCGCCCGTAGCGCGTCACATGCCTGGTGATGTCGTGGTTGGACAGCACCCAGGTCGGTGGGGCCCCGACCGCCTCCAGCGCTTCGGTCGTGCAATCGACCACGGCGCGCAGCGCGGCGGCATTCCAGGAGCACCGCAGGAAGTCGAAGTTGAACGCCGTGTGCAGTTCGTCCGGACGCACGTAGCAGGCGAGGCGCTCGGGTTTGGCCACCCACGCTTCGGCGACGAAGACGCGATCCGGCCCGTAGGAATCCGCGATCTCGCGCCAGCCGCGGTAGATTTCGTGCACTTCCGGCCGGTCCCAGTGCGGGTGGCCGGTCCGATCCGGCGGTTCCATCATGTCCTCGTGATCGGTCTCGATATCCGGCAGATCGGCGTGTTTGACCAGCCCGTGGGCCACGTCGACGCGGAAGCCGTCCACGCCTCGATCCAGCCAGAAACGCAGGATCGACTCGAACTCGGCACGGACATCCGGATGCGCCCAATCCAGATCCGGCTGGTGGACGTCGAACAGGTGCAGATACCACTGCCCGTCCGTCACCCGAGTCCACGCCGGGCCGCCGAACACGCTTCGCCAATTGTTGGGCGGACCGCCGGAGGGCGCGCCGTCCCGGAACAGGTAGCGGGCTCGCTCCGGCGAACCCGGCCCGGCCGCCAGCGCCTCCTCGAACCAGGGGTGCCGATCCGAGGTGTGATTGGGGACCAGATCCACGATGACGCGCAGGCGGTGCGCGTGCGCTTCTTCGACCAACGCTTGCGCGTCCGCCAGCGTGCCGAAGCGCGGATCGATGTCGCGGTAGTCCGCGACGTCATAGCCTCCGTCCGCCATCGGCGACGGGTACCAGGGAGTTATCCATATCGCGTCCACCCCGAGGTCGCGGAGATAAGGCAGCCGAGACCGGATACCGGCGATATCGCCGACGCCGTCGCCGTTACCGTCGCAGAAGCTTCGGATGTAGATCTCGTAGATCACGGCGTCGCGCCACCAAGGGGCCTCCGCAGCCATCGTCACGCTCTCCTCTCGGTTCGCTGCAGGTCGGGTACCCGGAATCGAAAGTCGTAACGGCGCGTGTTCCGAGGGCGGGCAGGGGTGGCCGCGACCGCGGGTGTGGCCGGTGCCCGGCCGGGTAGTCGCGGAGCATGGCTACTACAGCTCCACTTCCGGAAGATCGGGCAGGCGCTCCGCGGCGAGCCGTGGTGACCGGGGGAGACTCCGGGATCGGTGCGGCGATCGCGGTCGCGCTCGCCGTGGGCGGGACCGATGTCGGTCTGACCTTCCACAGCGACCGGCGCGGCGCGGAGGACACCGCGGCGCAAGTGCGCGAACAGGGGAGGACCGCCGCCGTGCGCCGCCTCGACCTGGCGAACCTGCCGTCCGCCGCGTCGGTCGTCGACGAACTCGCCGACGAACTCGGCGGCCTCGATGTGCTGGTGAACTGCGCAGGTACCGGGTCGGCTCAGAAGGTGATGGAGATGGACTTCGACACCTGGCGGCACGTGCTGTCGGTCGACCTCGACGGCGCGTTCCTGTGCGCCCAGCGCGCCGCCGAGCACATGATCGCCGCGGGCAGCGGTGGCCGGATCATCAATATCACCAGCGTGCACGAGCACGCGCCGCGCGTCGGCGCCGCGCCGTATTGCGCGGCCAAAGCGGGTCTGGGAGCGCTGACGAAAGTCCTGGCGCAGGAACTCGCTGAATACGACATCACCGTGAATTCGGTCGCGCCGGGCGAGATCTCGACACCGATGACCGGTCAGGAAGACGTCGATCCGCGTGAGCAGTCCCGCCCCGGCGTACCACTGGGGCGAACCGGTCACGCCAAAGAGGTCGCCGCGGTGGTGGCGTTTCTGGCCGGACCGGAGGCAAGCTATGTCACCGGCGCGTCCTATGTCGTGGACGGCGGCATGCTCTTGATGGGCCCGCAGGCGAGCAGCCTGCTGAGCGACGAGAAATGGCGCACACCCTGACCGCTGATCCGGCTATTCCTCGCCGCTGCCGGGCAGCGCGCTGAGTTCGAGAAGGCTGCCGACCAGGGTGCGGGCGTCGGGGAAGCCCAGCACCCGGGCGGCGATGTGCAGGCCGTCGAGGGTGTACTGATGCGGGTCGGCCATCGGTACCGGACTTGCTACCGCTCCGCTACTGGGGAAAGGCAGCTGGCCGGTGGATCGACGAACACGCAGATGGCCGGGCCGCGGGTGGGTCGGTAGTCGCCGGGGACTCCGCCCCCGGCGATCACCTGCGTGTAGGTGCCGACGGCGTCGGTGGGGCGGCGGGTGAGGCCGGGGTCGTTGCGCACGTCCACGGTGTAGAGCCCGAATCGTGGTGTGTAGCTGCCCCATTCGTAGTTGTCGGTGAGGCTCCAGTAGTTGTATCCCATGATGTTCATGCCGTCGGCCGCGGCGCGCTGGATCCAGTAGACGGTGTCGCGGAGGTGATCGCTGCGGGTGTAACCGTCGGCGCGGGGGCGGCCGTTCTCGGTGGGCATCCCGTTCTCGACGATGTAGAGCGGTTTACCCGGCAACCGGCGCGAATAGTATTGCAGCGCATAGTAGATGCCCTCCGTGCGTAACGGCAGGTCCCAGATCTGCGGTCCGGGCAGGTCGGGCATGGCCAAACCGCTCGCCCGCGCGATGGACTCGATCAGCGACTGCGCCGGGTCGAAGGCGAAGTAGTAGTCGACGCCGACGTAGTCGAGGCGATCGGCGATGCGATCGATCAGCGGGCCGTTGACCTGTGCCTCCGAGCCGGCGACGTAGCCCACATTGCTGGTCACCTGCGCACCCGGCTGCCTCTGATGGATGTAGTCGTAGGCGGCGTTGTGTACCTGCGCGACCCGGTCCAGCATCTCGCCGGAGTCCGCGGCGCCCCTGCGGACCTCGTGCACGATGTAGGCCACGGGCTCGTTCACGGTCACCCACAACGGGTTGCGGGAGGCGTAGCGGTCGACGACGGCGCGCATATTGGCCAGCCAGTCGTCGACCATGCGCGGGTTGCGCCAGCCCCCTCGGTCGGCGGCCCAGCCGGGATACACCCAGTGATCGAGCGTGATCATGGGCCGCATACCGGCCTGCTCGACGGCGCCGATGACGGAGTCGTAGAAGCGGAATGCGGCCTCGTCCCAGACTCCCGGCGCGGGTTGCAGTCGGGCCCACTCGATTCCGATCCGGAACACCCGCGCACCGAGGTCGGCGGCGAGCTGGATGTCCGACGCGTATCGGCCGTAGAAGTCGACCGAATCGCCCAGGCCGTCGTATCCGGGGGTGGCCCCGATGTACCGCGTCCAATTGCTGTCGGGCGCATGGCCTTCGGACTGGAAACCGGAAGTCGATACGCCCCAGAGGAAATTCCCGCCCAGTACCGGTAGGCCGGCCACCGGCTGTACGGGCGGGGTGGCCGGCGATTGCGTGGCGAGCAGCAGCGTGGATGCCGCGCCGGCGAGCGCGGCCAGGACGTACCGACGGAACCGAGATCGCATTGGCCCAGAGTAACCGGGGCAGTCCGTCGAGTGGCGGAATCCGCGTATCAGCGCGCGATTCGATGACGCGGACGATCCCGGCCCCTGGTTTGCCGTCGCTATTGCATGGCGAAGCGCAGAAGTGCCTGCATGTCACCTTGTTTGATCTTGCCTTGGCGGTTGAGGACTTCGAGCTGCCATTGGTCGCCGTTGCGGAAGGCGCGGGCCACCGCGTTGGCGTTGTCGGTGCCCAGCAGTGAGGGCCAGATGTCGGCGACCTGCTGGCTGTTGCCGCCGGTGGCGTCGTAGACCTTGAAGGAGATGTTGTTGGCCTTGTCGAAGGAACTGCCCTTCTTGAAGGCGGCGGCGACGAAGATGATGGCGTCGATCGCGGTGGGGACGTCGGCGAAGGTGACGTGGATGGTCTCGTCGTCGCCGGAGGCGGCGCCGGTCTGCTCGTCGCCGGTGTGCGCGACCGAGCCGTTGCCCAGTGGGTCGAGCGAATCGAGTCCCGCGAAGCGCACCGGTTCGCTGCCCTGCATGAGAACGGCGACCAGATCCAGATCGACACCGCGTTTGCGGCGCGCCCAGCCGAGTGCGCCGCCGCTCGTGCCGGAGGACGGATCCCAGCTCACCCCCACACTCAACTTCGTGATCCCCGCGAGGTCCGCGGCACCGTCTTCTTTTCTGAGCGTAATCACGACATCAGGATACTGATGCGGCGCCGCCGCGCCCGCGATGACGAAAACCCCGGCTGCTCACGGCTGTCCGGACTCGTCGCGGCACGCTATCGCAGGACCCGGCCACCTGCGCGCCGGAACGATCACCGCTCGACGCGGCGTGCCCGCCTTGACCAGGCCGGTCGCGCCGACCTGCGCGCGCCTGCGGTTCGGCACGGTGGCGCGGCGATCGAACACCGCGAAGGCGGCTACCCGCGGGGCACGATCGGGGTGGCCCCGGCCGGTCCCGGCGCAGGAGGAACCAGCGCACCGGCCGGTGTATTCGTACTCGGTGCCGACCGGCCGGGTGGCGGCGCCAGTATTTGCAGGGGGAGTGCCGGTGCCTGTGCCGCGGGTCCGCGGCTGCCCGGGGTGGGCTTGTCGTCGCCGCACGAGGGAGCGCTGTGTGCTTCGCCGCAGGTGGATCCCGGACCGGCCGGAACGATCGGCTCGGCGGCGGCGCCGGCCGCGGCGATGATCAACGAGACCGACACGCCGACCGGTGCCATCCAACGGCGCATGGGGATCACAGCCATATCGGGTCACCGTAGACGGCGACCGAATTGTCGGCTGTGGCCGTGGAAATCGACACGATCGCGAACGAGCGCAGGCTCACCGCGCCCGCACACGCATCGATCTTGATCTGGATCTGGTCGACCGAGATCGAACCATGCGCTCCCGCAAGCGGTTTGGTGCCGAGCGTGATGCTGTTGATGGTGCCGGGCTTGATCGTGGTCGACATGTTCGGCAGGGCCAGCGCGCTGCCGCCGACCGCGAGACCGGGGGAGGGGGCCACGGTCACCATGGCGTTCGGGCCGATGGCCGCGGACAGGCCGACGGTGAGACCGTTGGACACGTCGGCCTGGCAGCCGATCTGATATCCCAGCTGCAATGTCCCGGAGTTCACCGCTTCCCGGCCGTCGCCGCCGATATCGGCGGCCGCCGACAAGGTGACGAACCCTTCCCTGCTGAACGGCGTCGCGGCGAGATTGGGTACGCGCTGCACGTCTTCGGCGGTTTTGCTGATCCGCAACTCCCAGCCGTCCTCGGTCTCGACGACGCGAGATTTGTCTGCCATTTGATCAGCGGTCGCGGGTGCGGCGGTCATGCCGAGCGCCGCGGTCGCGGCGATGCCGAGCATCGCTATCGTCGAGCCGTTCAATGAAATCCTTAGTGCTGGTAACAGTTCGACGTGATAGTACTGACCCGTCCCGGGCCGTGGCACGCCAAACACCCAGTACTGGGTAGCAGGGGATTCGCTGGAGTCGATCGCCGGTCAGCGGTGGATATATCCCCTGGTGAGCGGGGCGTCGTCCAGACGAGGGGCGATCGATTCACCGCCGAGCGCCTGCCGCAGAATCGCCTGTTCGTCCTGGATGACGTGCATGACGGCGTTGATCAAGGCGAGGTGGGTGAACGCCTGCGGGTAATTGCCCCAGTGGCGGCCGGTCCGCGGGTCGATCTCCTCGGCGTACAAACCCAGCGGGCTCGCGTAGCCGAGGAGTTTCTCGCACAGTTGTCTGGCTCGTTGCTTCTCACCGATCTCCGACAGCGCCGAGACCAGCCAGAACGAGCAGATCGTGAAAGCGCCCTCCTCGCCCGCGCATCCGTCGTCGGTCTCACCGACGCGGTACCGCAGGACCAGCCCGTCTTCGGTCAGTTCGTCGGCGATGGCCAGCACGGTGTTGCGTACCCGTTCGTCATCGGGCGGCAGGAAACGAACCAGCGGGATGAGCAGGGTCGACGCGTCCAGCGCCGTGCTGCCGTAGTACTGGGTGAACACCCGGCGGGAGTCGACGGCATGCGCGCAGATGTCGGCATGGATCTCGTCGGCGGCCTTCTGCCAGCGCTGCGCCCGGTCCGAATCCTGGTGGATACGGGCCAGCCGGGCGCCGCGATCGGCGGCGACCCAGCACATGACCTTGCTGGAGGTGAAGTGCTGGGGTTGCCCGCGAACCTCCCAGATGCCATGGTCGGGCTCGCGCCAGTAGGTGAGGGCGCTCTTGACCGCACGGCCGAGCAACGGCCAGGCCCGGGCATCGATCTGATCTTGGTGACGGGCGTAGAGGTAGACCGCGTCCAGCGCCGCGCCCCACACGTCGTGCTGGCGTTGCCGGTATGCCCCGTTGCCGATGCGCACCGGCGTGGCGTTGTCGTAGCCACGCAGGTGGGGCAGGGTCTGTTCGGTGAGATCGGTTTCGCCGCCGATGCCGTAGACGATCTGCATGTCCTGGGCTTCCTCGGTCAAGTCGAGGATATAGGAGAAGAAATCGTTCGCCTCCCAGCTGAAGCCCAGTGTGTACAGGCCCCACAGGGCGAAGGCGGAGTCGCGGATCCAGGAATAGCGATAGTCCCAGTTGCGCTCTCCACCAGGGGTTTCGGGCAGCGAGGTGGTGGCAGCGGCAGCGACGGCGCCGGTCGGGGCGAAGGTCAATCCCTTGAGGGTCAGTGCGCTGCGGGTGAGTTCCGCGGTCCACGGGTGATCCGGGAACCGCCCGCCCGCAAGCCAGTGCCGCCAATGGTGGATCGTCCGCAGCAGCCGCTCTTCGGCCTCCTCGGCATCGCCCGGGGCGTCGCGACTACCCCAAGCCAGGGCGCAGAACCTGGTGTCGCCCGTCTTCAGCAGGGTGCGGGCGACCGCGTGTGTGCCTTCCAAACCCAAGCGCATGTCGGTGCTCAACGTCAGTTGCAGATCGGTCCCCTCGGCGCTGGCCTGGGCGAGGTGGTAACTGCCGAGATAGTCCCATCGGGCGCGATACCTGCCGTAGTCGAAGGCCGGTTGGCAATCGAGCCCGAACTGGATCTGGCCGGTCTCGCAGTGCACCGTGCGCAGCAGGATGTGCTCGGCGTCGTAATCGGTGGGGGTGCGCCGATGCGCACTCCGGCCCGGTGTCTGGTGCCGCCATGGCCCCACCAGCAGCACGTCGCGCACTGTCGCCCACCCATCGCCGCTACGCCAGCTCGTCTCCATGACCATCGTGCCCGGGATGTAGCGACGGTCGGTGGGCACCACGAAATCGGCGGGAGCGAAGCGGAACGAGCCCGCGGACCGATCGAGAATCGCCGCGAACACGCTCGGAGAGTCCATGCGGGGCAGACACATCCACTCGATGGCTCCACTGGGGGAGATCAGGGCGGTGACCTCGCAATCGGAGATGAACCCGTAGTCGTCGATGCGCGGGAACGCCGTGAGCCGCGGTGTGCGTTCGATCTCGTCCATGCGTTTCTCCATCGTCGTCTCGGCGCTTACCGTCCGGCCGGAGTCATGTGACGCTCACACCAGCCCACCATCTCGCGGGTCGGCTCGGCAAGCCCTCGGCAACTAACGAGGGTCTTCGGCAGGGGGCGCATCCGGGCTGACCAGCCGACGGGCGGCCAGGACCGTGGCGGCGCGGCGTTCGGTGCGTTTGTGATGGTCGGTGCGGGTGGCGTGCATGGCCGCGGTGCGGGCGAGATCGGTCAGCATGACGATCAGGGTGATGGGCTGGAATTCCGCCGTGATCAGCCCTTGGTCTTGCCCGCGCCGGATCTCGGTGAGCTTCCCCGCGATGATCCGGCGGATGGCGTCTTCGGCGGCGGGGATGTGGGTCTGCTCGATCTCGGCCCACGCCTGCAGGCGGGCGTTGTCGGGGTGGGTGACGTAGTGGTCGAAGAGCCGGCCGACGTAAGCGGGCAGGTCCGCGGCGTCGAGGGCGGTTTCGTCGGTGGTCTGGGTGACCCATTCCTCGGTGACCGCGGCGTACAACTCGTCTTTGCCCGCGAAGTACGCGTAGAGCCGGTCCTTGCTCGCCTTGGCCGCCTCGGCGATGCGATTGATGCGCGCGCCGGCGATGCCGTACTGGGCGAACTCCGCTTTGGCCGCGACGAGGATCCGCTCCCGGGTGGCCTGACCTGCTGCGCGCATGGGCGAATCCTATCTTGCCGAACCTTTTGGTTCGGATATACAGTTTCCGAACCAAAAGGTTCTGGAAACCGCACCGGGGAACGAGGATGGTTATGGGCTCTACAGGGACCGACTGGCGAGATCTCGCCGCGCGGGAGACCGGGGTGACCGCGGCCGAGTTGGATGCGCTGTGGGCCGATCTGCCCGTCGCGCGCGCCGCGGACATCCTGGGCGAATGGAAGGGGGCGGCGTTTCCGACCGAGCATCCGCTGCGCAAAGCGCTCTCGGTCAATCGCTGGTACGGCAAGACGTTCCACAGCGTGCTGGACGCGAAGCCGTTGATCTGCCGCGCCGAGGACGGGTCGCTGTTCTCCAACGTCGAACTCGGCGGCGGCGGGGAGGCGACGCTGTGGAATATCGAGTTCCGCGGCGAGGTGACCGCCACCATGGTCTACGACAGCCGACCGGTCTTCGACCACTTCAAATGGCTCGACGAGAACACGCTGATGGGCATCATGAACGGCAGGCCCGAGGTGGTGCTGGCCCACGGCGAGCACTTCTACTTCCTGCTCGAGCGGGTCTGAGCGATGGTAACCACCACCGCGGTGCTCTCGCGCGACCCGGCCGCGCCGTTCACCGTCGAAGCCGTCGAGATCGATGAGCCGCGCGACGACGAGATCCTGGTCCGGGTCCAGGCCACCGGGATCTGCCACACCGACCTGATCAGCCGCGCGGCGGGCGCGGCCGACCGTCCGGTGCTGCTCGGGCACGAAGGCGCCGGAGTGGTGGAGGCCGTCGGCGCGTCGGTGACCGGTGTGCGGCCCGGTGACCGCGTCGTGTTGACGTTCCGGCACTGCGGAACGTGCCGGAACTGCCGGGCCGGACGGCCGGCGTATTGCGTGCGGGCGGCGAAGCTGAACCAGTTCGGCCCCCGGGCGGACCGCTCTTCCCGGGTCACCATCGCGGGAACCGCGGTGCTGGACGGGTTCTTCGGTCAATCGAGCTTCGCCGCGTACGCGTTGACCACCTCGGACAACACGGTGGTCGTCGACACACAGGTCGATCCGGCGATCCTGGCTCCACTGGGCTGCGGATTCCTGACCGGCGCCGGAGCGGTGCTCAATGTACTGCGACCGGACCGGGACGCCCGCGTCGCGGTCTACGGCGCGGGTGCGGTCGGGATGGCGGGCGTGCTGGCGGCCCTGGCGAGCGAGGTCGCCGAACTCGTCGTGGTGGAGCCGTCGCCATTCCGGCGGGCGCTGGCGCTGGAACTCGGCGCCACCGCGGCCCTGGATCCGGCGGCCGACGACATCGTGCCCGCGATGCGGAAGCTGACCGACGGCGGGGCGACCCACGCACTCGACACCACGGGATCGTCGCGCGTGCTGGCCACGGCGGCCGCCGTGGCCGCGCTCGGCGGTACCGTGGTCGCGGTCGGCCTGGGTACCGGCGTCCCGGAGATCGACTTGCGGGATATCGTGCTGGGCGGCAAAGGGATCCGCGGTTGCCTGGAAGGCGACGCGGTGCCCGCGACCTTCATTCCGCACCTGCTGGACCTCCACGCCGCCGGACGCTTCCCCATCGACCGTCTCGTGACGGCGTACCCGCATACCGACATCAATGCCGCGCTCGCGCAGCAGCGCGACGGCAAGGTCGTCAAGCCCGTTCTGACCTGGTGACCGGACCGACGCGCCATGACCTCGCTGGTTGGGGCGAGGCAAAAGGGGGATAACCCGCGAAAGGGCCGGATGCGAGCACGGGCATGCGGCCGGGCGACCGCAGGAAGGGGCCGGGATGGTGTCGAGCACGCTCGCCGCGCTGTACCAGGCGTCCGCGCAGGAGCCGCCCGGTCTGCTGCCCGCGCGCCAGCAGATGGCCTTCTCGCTGGGCTGGCATATCGTGCTGGCCTGTTTCGGGGTGGCGTTTCCCGCCATGATCTACGTGGTGCATCGCCGGGGAATCGTCCGTGCCGACTCCGTCGCCCTGGGGTTGGCCAAGCGGTGGGCGACGGTGTCGGCGATCCTGTTCGCCATCGGCGCGGTCTCCGGAACGGTCCTCAGCTTCGAGATGGGCTTGTTGTGGCCGGGGCTGATGGGCCGCTACGGCGACGTGCTCGGCTTGCCGTTCGCCTTCGAAGGGCTCTCGTTCTTCATCGAAGCGATCTTCCTGGGCATCTACCTCTACGGATGGGGCCGCATGCCGCCGCGCAGGCACCTCGCGATGCTCATCCCGATGGGCATCGCGGGGGTGGTCGGCACATTTTGCGTGGTCAGCGTCAACGCGTGGATGAACGATCCGACCGGCTTCCGGCTCGTCGACGGCGAGGTGACCGACGTCGATCCGTGGCGCGCGATGTTCAACGACGGCGCCTACCTGCAGTTCGCGCACATGTGGGTCGGGGCCTTCATGGTGGTCGGATTCCTCGTGTCGGGGGTCTACGCGGCAGGTCTGCTACGGGGACGCCGCGACCAGCACCATCGGCTCGGGTTCACGGTCCCGTTCGTCTTCGCGACCGTCGCCGCCGTCGCGCAACCTCTCATCGGGCACGTCCTGGGGATGCGGGTGCACGACACGCAACCGGCGAAGCTGGCCGCGTTCGAACTGGCCGCCACCACCGAGGGGTCCGCCCCGTTGCGATTGGGCGGCGTGCTCGTCGACGGTGAGGTCAAGGGAGCGCTCGAGATCCCTCGGCTGGGTTCGATCATCGCTCGCAACTCGCTGACCGCACCCGTCCCCGGCCTGGACTCGGTCCCCGTCGAGGATCGGCCACCGGTCAACATCACCCACCTCGGCTTCCAGACCATGGTCGCCATCGGCACCCTGCTCGCGCTCATGGTGATCGTGTTCTGGTTGCTGCGCTGGCGGCGGCGCGACCTGCTGGCCCGGCGCTGGTTCCTCCGGGCGGCGGTGGCGGCGGGGCCTCTGGCGATTCTCGCGCTCGAATGCGGCTGGACCGCCACCGAAGTAGGCCGCCAGCCGTGGACGGTGTGGCAAGTGCTGCGTACCACCGACGCCGCCAGCATGAGCAACGATCTGTGGTGGAGCTACGTCAGCGTGTTGCTGGTGTATATCGGGATGACGGTGGGCGCGATCGTCGTCCTGCGCTCCATGGCCCGCCGCTGGCGCACCGGCACCGCGACCATCACCGCTCCGTACGGGCCGGGAGCATCGCCGGTCGACCAGGCGCAGCGTGCTCGCAGCGTCGGAAAGTCCTGACCGATGGATCTCTCGGACGTTGTCGCGACGGCGATGTTCATCGGGGTGGTGCTCTACGCACTGTTCGGTGGCGCGGACTTCGGCTCCGGATTCTGGGACCTGACCGCGGGCGGCCCCCAGCGCGGTAGCCGCCTGCGGGTGCTCATCGACCACAGCATCGGACCGGTGTGGGAGGCCAACCACGTCTGGCTGATCTACATCCTGGTGTTCCTCTGGACCGCCTACCCTGCGGCGTTCGCCGCCATCATGACCACCTTGTTCATCCCGATGAGCCTGGCGCTGCTCGGAATCGTGCTGCGCGGGGCGAACTTCGCCTTCCGCAAGTACTCCGCGACCCTGGGCCAGGCGCGCCTGTTCGGCGCCTTGTTCGCCGGTGCGTCACTGATCACGCCGTTCTTCTTCGGCACCGCCGTCGGTGCGATCGCCTCCGGCCGGGTGCCCGCCGAGGGGTACGGCCACCCGGTGCGTTCGTGGCTGAGTCCGACCTCGATCCTGGGCGGCACCCTGGCTGTCGGAACGTCCGCCTTCCTGGCCGGAGTCTTCCTGACCGCCGACGCCGCACGTTCGGGTGATGGCGCCCTCGCCGGCTATCTGCGTTCCCGCACGCTGATCGTCGGTGGGGTGACCGGGGCGGTCGCGATCGCGGCGATCCTTCCGATCCGGCATGACGCACCGACCCTCGGTGCCGGGCTGCTCGGACGCGCCCTGCCGCTGATCGCACTCTCGGCCGCCGCGGGCGCGGCCACCCTGGTGCTGCTGTACCGGCGTCGCTTCGGGTGGGCACGGGTGCCTGCGGCGACCGCGGTCGCCGCGATCGTCATCGGATGGGCGGTCGCGCAGACGCCGTGGATTCTCGTCGACGAGATGCTCATCGCGGATGCTGCGGGTGCCAGGGCCACCCTTCTCGCACTGCTCGCCGTCGTCGCCCTCGCCGCCGTCACGGTGCTACCCGCGTTGGCCTACTTGTTCTGGCTCACCCAGACCGACGCGTGGGTACGCGAGCAGCCCGGGTCCCCGGAAGAGGCGTAGGACACCGCGGGCCTGCGCGCACCTCGCGACGGATCCGCGAAGTGGTACCGAAAGAACGGTTTGTTTGTGGTCGCGGGTGGTATCCGCCGCACGTATCGGTTCGACAGCGCGGTCGTGACGGTACGTGATCGGGGCATCCCCGCAGCTCGACGACCGGCCGGTTCGACGTTTGTCACGAATCCTTCGCGCCGCACGAGACGAGATGCCCTCTTCCAGAGGATGAACGGCGCGAAGGATTGCATCGTGATCGAGGACATGAATATGCCCAGCACCGACGACGACCGAGACCGGATCATCTGGCCCGAGTCCAGCGCTTCGAACGCGTGGTGGGCGGATGTCATGGACCACCGATTCCCCCGAACCCAGACCACGACCTCGAGTTGACCTCGCCCGGCCCCGTTCCGATCGCAGCTGCGCCGCTCACCCGCGCCCCGGCCGTCGCCGCGTTGCGGGGCCGGTGTGCGCCGCGCCCTGTTCTGCGGCGGTAGCTTCGGTTGTCGGGCCGTCGTCGCGGCGTGGACGACTGTCGGTGCCGAGGGCGGTCACATGAACCGCCCACCGGTCACCTCGAGCACGGTCCCGGTCATGTACGACGACAGATCCGAAGCCAGGAACAGTGCGACGGAGGCGATCTCGCCGACCTCACCCGCCCGCCCGAGCGGAATCTCGGCCATCTTCTGATCCCACACCTTCTGCGGCATCGCCTCGGTCATCGCGGTGCGGATCAAGCCGGGCTGGATCGCGTTGACGCGCACGCCCAGGTGTGCGAGTTCCTTGGCGGCGGCCTTGGACAGGCCGACGATGCCCGCCTTGGCGGCGGAGTAGTTGGTCTGGCCCGCCAGCCCGATCTTGCCCGACAGCGACGACATGTTGACGATGGCTCCGCTGCCACGCTCGCGCATGATCGCGCCGGCCAGCCGGGTGCCGTTCCAGGTGCCTTTGAGGTGCACCGAGATCACCTGGTCGAACTGGTCCTCAGTCATCGTGCGCATGGTGGCGTCGCGGGTGATCCCGGCATTGTTGACCATCACGTCGACCGGGGAGAACGACTCCGCGGCCGCGTCGAGCAGAGCCTGCACCTCCTCGGCGACGGTGACATCGCAACGTACGCCGCGCGCGACGGCCGCGCCGCCGAGACGTTCGGCCGCCTGCGCGGCGGCGGTCCCGTCGATGTCACCGACGACGACGCGGGCGCCTTCGGCGACGAATCGCTCGGCGATCGCGTAACCGATTCCCTGTGCGGCGCCGGTGATCACGGCGGTCTTGTCGTGTAGCAGTGGGCCGGTCATGAATGTTCCTCACGGTGGTCGGTCTCGGGGACATCGCCGATGTGCGCCGGATGCGCTGGGCGCGTCCGATTATCGGCTTGTCGACCATGATCGACGACCGCAGCGGCGTCGGCGGGGTCGGTCGCCGGCACGATGCACCGTGCCCAGGTCAGCTCGGCCTGGGCCGGGCGCAGGGCGGCGACGGGGGCGAGCCGGCACGGGGGGATGCAGGGTATTTGCCGGTGCGACCGAGGCGTCGGCTGCTCGAGTCCGGTGAGCACCTCGCTGAGGGAACCTGCCCCGAAAGCGGCGACGACGTTACCGGTCACCTTCGCCGTGCCCCGCGCCCGCCCTTGTCGCGGCGCCAGAGCGACGACCACCGCGCATATTCGAAGCAATGGTGTGGCCACCGGGGGGAGCAGGGCGTACTACGTGCCGGAGTTTTCGGGTTTCGGTGAACGGTGCAGGTGGCGCAGTTCGTCGATGATCTCGATCGCCGTCAGGGAAGAGGTCGCGGCGCCGTTGCGGATCCGGGCGGCCAGGCCTGCCGGGCAGCCGGGGCCCGGCCTGGACGTGGTGGCGCATGCCGTGCAGCCCTCGACGGCACCGGCGAGATGGGCTTCGACATTGCGCGCGTCGAGCGCGGCGATCAAATCGAGCCCGCTCAAGAAGTTGATCGGCATGTCGATGAGTTCCTCTTGCTGAATGTCCGATCGGGGCGTGCGAGTCGCACGCGTTCTGTTCCGGCCGTCTTCATGCCGCACAGCCCGACTCGACCGGAGGCGGGACGGGCTGCAGCGATGTCCGGCGGGTGAATCCATTGCACGGCCGACGGCTTTGTCGGCCTGCCGACGTCGTTGTCGGGGCGGATGTCCGGTGACGGCGTTGTCGTACGGACGAGGAGCCGCACGCGTGTATATAGGCTCCGCATCGGTAATGTAACAGATGGATATACCTATTGGGAACCCTCCAGCAAACTAGGCCTCGACGGCGTAAAGGCACGGCTAGGGGAGGCGGCGCGTGGGTGTGACGGTGCGGATCCGAAGCAGGATGTCGAACCAGTCGCCACTCCGGCGCCGGCGATGTGATGGTCCGCGTCGCGGTCGGGGCGGTAGGTGCCGATGATCAGGCGCACCCGGGTCGGTTGGTGCAGCCATCGCCGGACCGGCCCGGGCGGCGCTGTGCGCAGGTCCAGTAGATAACCGGCGTGGTCGGGATGATCCAGCACGCTGTCGGCGAACTCGGCCGACGGAGCCGGAACCGTCAGATCCGCGCGCAACTCGCCGGTGTGAAACGCGATCGCCAGGGACAGGTAGCCGGCGCCGAAGCGCTTGCGCAACAGGAAGCCGGTGGTCGGGAACTCCTGGGACATCGCCGCGATCGTCAGCCGCGGGGCGACCGCGGTGTTCGAGATCCCCTCCCAGTACGCGATCCGCTGTCCGGTGCGCTCGTGCCAGGCGGCGATTCGGTCGGCGGCGTCCGCGGCCTCGGCGGCGAAGTCGCGGCGCCCGGACGCGGTGCTGAATTGGTGGTATCGCACGATGAGCCGCGCCGCGTCGAGCGCCGCGGGTTCGTCGGCGGCCCCTGGTAGCGATTCGACCAGCGCCAACGCGTCCCGGGCGTGGTCGACGAACGGTCGGCCGGGATGGGTGCCCCCGGCCCGCTGGAGATGCTCACCCACTCGGTGCGCGGAGATTATCGGGTCGTAATGCCCGCGCAGGTCGTCGAACCGGTCCGGTGCCACGGCGGCGACGAAGTCGCGGACCCGCGCGTAGTGCGCAGGCTTGGCCGCTTCGGGCGTCAATCCGAACAGCCGCACCGGATCGTCCGGATGCGCGCGGTTGAACTCGCGTAACCACTGCAGTACGGCGAGGGTCTCGGTATTCCGCCAGGGAACCCACGCGTCACCGAGTAGTCCCAGGGGATCGCCCTGGCCGGTGCGGGTGTAATCGTCGAGAGCCGCGACCACCGTCTCGTCGTCCAGCAGAGCCAGCGCCCGGAAGCCCTTCCGCTCCACCAGCGTCCGCAGGACTCGGTGCGCGATAACGGATACTTCGTGCCCGGCCCGGGTGGTCATGCCGATGCCGGCGACGACAACGTCTTCCATCGAGTCGGCGAGCGCGGGCAGGGCCCCGGGTGGCGTGTCGTCCTGCGGCACGTCGAACGGTCGGACCGCGTTACGAAGCCACTCGGCGACCTCGACGGCCTCGGATTTCCGCTGCGTCATCCTGCACTCCCGACGGTTGAACAGCTGCCTGTGCCGCCCGGGGTAACCCGAAGCGCAAAGCATGTTTGACATCAAAGCTAATTACGTTTGAGGACAAACTAAATCGGCGCGCTGCCGATGTCAATCGCGCAGGAGCGCGGTCTCCAGGGCGCCGTCCGTCCCGGGAAGGTCGTTCAGGAGGTGGGCGTGCCCAGCAGCCGGGCCCGCCGGGTGAGGGTGAGTCCGATTCCCTCGGCGGCCGCGCGGACCGCTGCCGCGTGGTTCTCCGGATGGAACCGGTGGGACGGCCCTGCCACACTGATCGCGGCCACGACCTGGTCGGCCTCGCGGACCGGGGCGGCGACGCACACCAGGCCGGGAGCCGATTCCTCGAATTCGAAGGCCACGCCGTCGGCCGCGATCCGATCGAGCTGGTTGCGCAGCGTGCCGGGCAGGATCATCGTCCGCGGGGTGTGGCGCCGAAGCGGTCCTGCCAGCACCTGGTCGCGCAGTGCCGCGTCGGCGTTGGCCAGCAGGACCTTGCCGATGGCCGTGCAATGCGCCGGCATGCGGCCTCCGATCCGGGACGGGGCGCTGGCCTGACGACGCCCGCCGATCTTGGTCAGGTACACGACATCCGTGCCGTCCAGAACGCCCAGATGCACGGTCTCGTGAATACGCGCGTTCAACTCCTCCAGGAACGGAATCGCCACCTCGAGCAGACTCCGCTCCACCGACGCGCGCATCCCGAGCTCGAACAGATGCCCGCCCAGCCGGTACCCGGCCTCGGTCCGGTCCAGCAACCGCACCGCCACCATGTCCGCCAGCACCCGGTGCAAGGTGCCCTTCGGCATCCCGGTCCGTCGCGCGAGTTCGGCCAGGCTCAACGCGGTGTCATCGATCGAGAACGCCTCGAGCACCGCCATGGTCTTGCCCAGAACGGTCGAGCCGTCTACCGCACGACCGGCAGCCGCAGATGACACCGTCGACCTCCAACCCTTCGGGCCCGATCCACTCTACTCGAATGGCGTTCGGCTCAGCGGAACGCATCGCTGGTGGGCCGCTCCCGCCTGCGGCGACAGTGGGATCACCGTTCCATCCTTCCTCACGAATTCCGGGATCCCGATGCCAACACCTCCAGGCCTTCACCGACCTTCGGCGGACACCGCCACGATTGCCGCCGCCGACCTGCTCGGCGCGGCGGCCCGCTCCGGCACCCCGTGCGCGCCGGTGCGCGATCTGATCGGTTCCGACGATGTGGCCGCGGCATACACGGTGCAGGAACTGCTGACCGCCGAGCGCGTCGCGGCGGGGGCGGAGATCGTCGGGCGCAAGATCGGCTTGACCTCACCGGCGGTGCAGCGCCAGCTCGGCGTCGATCAACCGGATTTCGGAGTGTTGTTCGACGATATGTACTACCCGCAGGACACACCGGTGCCGCTGAGCCGGTTGCTGCAACCGAAGGTCGAAGCCGAGGTCGGTTCGTGCTCGCCGCGGACTTGGTGGACGGCCCGCTCGATGACGAGCAGATTCGCGCCGCGGTCGGCTACGCCGTGGCCGCGCTCGAGATCGTCGACAGTCGCATCGCGGGCTGGGACATCACGTTCGGCGACACCGTCGCCGACAACGCCTCCAGCGGCCTGTTCGTCCTCGGCGCCGAACATCGCACGCTCGATTCCTTCGACCCGGTCTCGGCGCAGATGCGCATGTCGATCGACGGTGTCGATGTGTCGACGGGAACCGGCGCCGCCTGCCTCGGCGATCCGCTGCACGCCCTGGCCTGGCTGGCGCGGACCACTCGGGAATTCGGCCGTCCGCTGCGCGCCCTGGCCTGGCTGGCGCGGACCACTCGGGAATTCGGCCGTCCGCTGCGCGCCGGGCAGATCGTTCTCTCCGGAGCGCTCGGACCGATGGCCCCGATTCAGGGCCCCGCCACCGTCACCGTCACCGCCGACATCACCGGACTCGGCTCGGTGACCGCGACCTTCATCCAGGAGTGAGACCATGAACGACAACCCCGCCGAGCTGAAAGTCGCGGTGATCGGGTCGGGAAATATCGGCACCGATCTGATGATCAAAGTGATCCGGCACTCGACGGTGCTGGAGATGGGCGCGATGGTCGGCATCGACCCCGAATCCGACGGCCTCGCCCGCGCGCGCAGGTTCGGCGTCCCGACCACCTCCGATGGCGTCCAGGGCCTGCTGGAGCTGCCGAACTTCGACGAGATCGAGGTGGTCTTCGACGCGACCTCCGCCAAGGCCCACGCCGCGCACGCCGCAGTGCTCGAACCGCTCGGCAAACGCCTGATCGACCTGACTCCGGCGGCCCTCGGCCCGTTCGTCATACCGGCGGTGAACCTGGACGAACATCGGCACGCCCCCAACGTCAACATGGTCACCTGCGGCGGGCAGGCCACCATCCCGATCGTCGCCGCCGTTTCCCGCGTGACGCCGGTCGCCTACGCCGAGATCGTCGCGTCCATCGCGTCGAAATCGGCGGGGCCGGGTACCCGCGCCAATATCGACGAGTTCACCGAGACCACCGCGCACGCGATCGAAGCGGTCGGCGGCGCCCAGCGCGGCAAGGCGATCATCATCCTCAATCCGGCGGACCCGCCGCTGATCATGCGCGATACGGTGCTGTGCCTGATCACCGCGCCCGACTCAGGCACGCACGAGGCGATTCGCGAGTCGGTGGAGCAGATGGTCGCCCATGTGGCCACCTATGTGCCCGGTTACCGCCTCAAGCAGAAAGTTCAGATCACCGCCGTCCCGCAGGATCAACCGGTCCACACCCTGCTCGGCCCGGACGCGGCGGCCGCGCCCACCCATCAGGTGACGGTCTTCCTAGAAGTCGAAGGAGCCGCCCACTACCTCCCGGCCTACGCGGGCAACCTCGACATCATGACCTCGGCGGCCGTGCGCTACGCCGAATCCATCGCCGACACGATCGCCGCCGCCCCAGCAGGACAGGAAGCGCTCCGATGACCACCCAGCTGTTCATCCAAGACGTCACCCTTCGCGACGGCATGCACGCGGTGCGCCATCGCATCACTCCCGACGACGTCGGGCGGATCGTCGCCGCGCTCGACGCGGCGGGGGTCGACGGCATCGAGGTCGCCCATGGCGACGGCCTCGCCGGAGGCAGCTTGAATTACGGGCCGGGGAGCAACACCGACTGGGAATGGATCGAAGCAGCTGCCGCCAATCTGACGCACGCCCGGCTGACCACGCTGTTGTTGCCCGGTATCGGCACCATCGAAGAACTGAAGCACGCCTACCGGCTGGGCGTCCGGTCGGTGCGCGTGGCCACCCATTGCACCGAAGCCGATGTGTCCGCCCAGCACATCGCCACCGCACGGGAACTCGGCATGGACGTCTCCGGATTCCTGATGATGTCGCACATGGCCGAACCGGCTCGCCTGGCCGAACAAGCGAAATTGATGGAATCCTTTGGGGCGCATTGTGTCTACGTCACCGATTCCGGCGGCCGGTTGACCATGAACGGCGTCCGCGACCGCGTCCGCGCGTACCGTCAGGCGCTCGATCCGGGCACCGAGATCGGTATCCACGCGCACGAGAACCTCTCGCTGTCGGTAGCCGATTCCGTGGTGGCGGTCGAAGAAGGCGTCACCCGGGTCGACGCCTCGCTCGCCGGCCACGGTGCGGGAGCGGGCAACTGCCCGATCGAACCTTTCGTCGCCGTCGCCGATCTGCACGGCTGGAAGCACAACTGCGATCTGTTCGCCCTGCAAGACGCCGCCGACGACTTGGTGCGGCCGCTGCAGGATCGCCCGGTGCGCGTGGACCGTGAAACCCTCACGCTCGGCTACGCCGGGGTCTACTCGTCTTTCCTGCGGCATGCCGAAACCGCGTCGCGGCGCTACGGCATCGACGTGCGCACCATCCTGCTCGAGGTGGGACGCCGCGGGCTGGTCGGCGGACAGGAGGACCTCATCGTCGATATCGCGCTCGACTTGTCGGCCGGCGCCGACGGGTAATCGCCCGGAGACCGCCGGGGCGGTGGAGGAGCCTCTCCGGCGCTTCCTTTGCGCGCGTGCGAGACTCGCTTCGATGCTCACCTACTTTCAAGCGACTGTCATCGGTGCGGTGCAGGGGGTCACCGAACTCTTCCCGATTTCCAGCCTGGGGCACTCCGTGCTGATCGCGGCATGGCTCGGAGGCGATTGGGAGAAGCTGACCGGCGAAGGCGAGTCCGGCACAGGCACACCGTATCTGGCGTTCGTGGTGGCGCTGCACGTGGCGACCGCGGTCGCGCTGCTCGGCTACTACTGGCGGGACTGGTGTGCCATCGCCGCGGGTTTCCTCACCACGCTGCGAACCGGGCGCCTCGACACCATCCCGCAGCGGCTCGCGTGGCTGATCGTCATCGCCACCGTTCCCGTCGGCGTGCTCGGCTTTCTGCTGGAACATCCCTTGCACGCCTTGTTCGGTGCGCCGATCTACGCCGCCGTCTTCTTGGCGCTCAACGGTGTCGTGCTGATCATCGGTGAGGGACTGCGCCGACGGAACGAACCGTCCCTGGCCGAATACGGTCGGCGGTTCGCCCTGCGGCAGGCCCACAGCGGCACTCTCACCGCCGAGGCGGAACCTCGCCGCCAATCCGACCGGCCATTGGCCGCCCTCGGGCCGAGGGACGCCCTCGGTATCGGCTTCGTCCAAGTCGGCGCGCTGCTGACCGGTTTCAGCCGTGCGGGCCTGACCATGGTCGGCGGTCTGTGGCGTGGTCTCGCACACGAGCACGCGGCCAAATTCGCCTTCCTGCTGGCCACTCCGGCGATCCTGGGCGCGGGACTGCTCGAGATACCGGAGCTGGTCGGCCCGAAGACCGACGGCATCCGTGGGCCGGTGCTGGTCGGCGCCCTCGTGTCCGGGGTGTCGTCGTGGCTGGCAGTGCGGTTCCTGGAGCGGTACTTCCAGACCCGCACGCTGCTGCCGTTCGCCGTGTACTGCCTCGCCGCCGGGGCCGTCTCGGTCGTCCACTTCGGCTGAGGTCTGCCTCCGCCGGGCGATCGAGTGACCGAGGTGCGATCAACTGGCCTCCCATTCGTCGGTCTGCGCTTCACCATCGGTGTCCAGGATGACCGTCGCGCCGACGGTCCCGCCTGCGATCAGTTCGATCAGCGCGGCGGAGGACCCCGGTTCGCCGCTGGGCAGGATCTGGGATTCGTAGGTGAGTTCGGCGTGGTCGCGCAATTGTGCGGCGGCCGTGGCCAAGTCGTCGTAGCTGAGGGTCCGATCCCCCAGGAAGGCGGTGTCGCTCCCGCGCAGTGTGCGGGTGCGGTGGGCGTAGGTGACCGGCCGGGGTGATTCGGCGGCGATCTCCGCGACGACGGTGGGGTCGTCGAGGGCGAGCCAGTCGACCGTGTCGCTGAACCGGCTGTCGCCGACCGTGAGGCCGATCTTGATCTCGAACTCATCGGGCAGCTGTGCGTCGAGTGCGTCGACCGGGACCACGGCGGCGCCGGTCTTGAGTACCGCCCAGGTGGCGATGACCGCTTCGATGCCGCGATCGAGTCGCACCGCCACGCCCGCGCCGGGGCCGCAGCCGCGCGCGATGAGCACGCGCGCCAACCGCGACGATCGGGTTTCGAGGTCGTGGTAGGACACGTCGATATCGTCGACGACGACGGCGGGGGCGTCCGGGTCGTCTTCCACCGCGCCCACGAGTGCCTGGGCCAGTGTGGTGCCCGCCGTCGTCGCCGCTGCCTGCGGTGCGGGGGCATCCGTTCTGGTTGTG
>NZ_BDBM01000007.1 GCF_001612985.1 Nocardia gamkensis NBRC 108242
CGGGGCGGGGAGTCGCGCCGCGCTCCGTGGCGGTGTCCGCGGCGCCCGGTCGCGGAATATCACCGCGCCAAGCGCCTGTTTCGCTGCCTCGTTCTTCGACGAAGTGCTTGAAGCGCTCGAGGTCACCGCTCACGCGGTGCTTCAGCACCCCGAGCTTGTCGGCGACGTTCTCCACGAACCCTTCGGGGTCGACGTCCATCTGCGCGGTCACCCGGGTGTGGGTGTCGTCGAGCCGATGGAAAGTGACGACGCCCGCGTGTTTGGGTCCGCTGTCGGACTTCCAGGCGATCCGTTCGTCGGGATGCTGCTCGGTGATCGTCGCGTCGAACTCACGCGTCGACGGGCCGACATGGACACGCCAGTGCGTGTGCCGGTCGTCGAGCTGGTCCACTGCTTCGACACCCTCCATGAAATGCGGAAACGACTCGAACTGCGTCCACTGGTTGTAGGCGGTACGAACCGGAACCTCGACGTCCACCGTGGCGGCCATTGTGCTCACTTGCTACCCCTTTCCTCGCCCACCCACACCATCTCGCGTGGACGGGCGTCTTTCGGTTGACAAGCGCTCCCTTGGGGGCGACTCGGGACATTCATCGCTTACCCGAGGGGTGGGAGGACAAACAGGCGCGGTCTACACCAGCACGGTCGCCGCGTAAACGTCCAGCTCCCGGACCGGTTGTGTCGTGGCCCACGGTTCGAATCCTGCCCGGGTTTCGGTGTATGCCCGGCGCAGCCGCGGCGAGGTGTTCCGCGCGGCCAGGTCGATGGCATGCCTGGCGGCCGCGCACGCGCGGTCGAGGTCACGTGGCACGGTCAGTCGCGCGAGGCTGAGATTCCACAAGGCCCGGTCGCGGGCCGCATGGACCGGAATCAGTCCCAGCACGCCGTCGATCGTGTCGGCCGCCGCTTCGAGCTCGCCACCCGTTTCCAGGCAGCGGGCGGTCATGGCGCCGGTCGTCCACGCGCTCTGGTAGTAGCAGTACGACTCGTCCGGAGTCGTCTGCTCGGTGAATTCGTCGCGTACTCGAAGCAGCTGTCGCCACGCGTCGAAGTTCCGTCCGTCGGAGGCGAATGCCTGCGCGGCGCACAGCTTGCGGAAGTCGTCGACGCGACCGTCCTTCACCTGCGGCCGCAGCATTCCGTCCGCGAGGGCGGCGGCAGTTCGGAATTCGCGCATCTGAACCGCCAGTTGGGTTCTGTGACAGAGGATGCCGGTCGCGATATCGGGGTCACCGGATTCGTCCGCGTGCTGATAGGCGATTCGAAACCGCTTGTCCGCGTCGACCAGATCGCCCTGATCCCACGCGGACCACGCGCTGCTGGCCATGGCCTCCGCCGTCAGCGATTGCAGTGCCGGGCGCAGACTCGCCGGACAGTCGCGCAGCAGCGATACGCATGTCTGCGCTTGGGCTTCGATGATCGGTCGCGCCGCGTCCGACCCCAGCTGGTCGTCCAGGAGTTGGGCGGAGTGCACGGTGTTGCGCAGATGGCCGATCGCGTCGGACGTGACGGTCGGACAACCACTGCTTCTGCTCATCGTCGCCACGCCGATGACCGCGCCGGTAGCGGCGATGAAGTGTCGCCGGTTCACGTCCAGGTCTCCAATCAACGCCCGGAAACGCTTCTGCGCCCCATGGTCCGCATCTTTCAACACGCCGTCCAGTCGCGCTTGATGACCGATACCTATGTGACGGTCCGGTCGACTCTCCCAAAAGCTCACCGTCCGTTGACCGCAACGCAGCAGGTCCGCGAGTTCGCTCTGCGTCAACCTGCACGCGTGGCGCAGCGTCTTCACATCCGCGCCGGTCCACATCGTCACTTCTGCCACGGTGCCCCCTCTGCCCCTGCTGAACGGTCGTTGCTGCCGATTGCTCGAACTTGCGTGTCCGTTGCCTTCCACCAGGCATTTTGCCCCGGCATTGTGACCTGTGTACCTGGAACCGGGAAACCTTGTCGCACAACCGAACCCTGTGGGACGGGACGTCCGAATCGTGCACGACACCTCGTGCGGGTGGCGTCGCGTCCCCGGTCCCGGCTCGACCGACGATCGCGAAGGGCCTGTCAGTGCAGAAAATTCCTGATGGGGACGCTCCGTCGCCCCGCCGCGGTCGACGACCACCAGCGCGACCCAGAGGCGACCGCATGATCTACGACGAACGCGCCGAAGCCGAGATAGCCGTTCTCACCGACGTCATCGTCGCCGTCGACGCGGCACTGGCGGTCGACGCGTGCGAGGGCCGCCACCCGAGCGATCAGCGCGCCCACGTGGTCGCGATCGTGCTCTACGAGTTGATCGCCAGCGCCCGAACCGTGTCCGGACCCGACACCGGCCGCCTTTACGCCGCCCCCCTCCTAGATCATCCTGTCGAAAACGCGGCCCCCGACCTGTCCCCGCTCGACCTCTTGATCCCCCTCCTCGTCAACCGGCACACCTCCTGACGCCCTTCGCGCAGCCACCTCGGGCCAGGTGCGAGGACCACCCGAAATGTGCGAAGACATCCGAGAACGCGCAGCGCCATTCTTGTGGATGCGGCAATGACCGCTTGCGTAATGGCGAGTGCACATGACCATCGAGTCGAGGAGGGTGATCGCGGCCACCGGGGCGGAAGAGAACAACAGCAACGACAGCACATGTCTCGACCAATTCGCGGATTCGCTACCGGGCTGGCTGAGCCGCCTCGGCTTGAACCTGGACGTCCACGCGTGCGGTGTCCTCCACACGGCGGACGGCAACAACACCACCGATCGTGGCGACGCCTCATCGATCTATTGGACGATGACCGGATTCAGCGACCGCCCTCGTGTCTACGAGGCCATCGCTTTCCCAGCCGGTACACCGGCGCCTTCCGGCTCGTTGATCCAGCAATACGATGGCTGGTCAAACAATGCCGCCAGGATAGCGGAGGAGGAGTCCAGTGACTCGGCGCGATTCTCCGCGTTCGTGGAAGCGATGTCCGGCTCGCTGAACTCCTCGGGCAAGAACTTCGGCGGAACCTCCTTCAGTTACTGCACCTGCGACGGCAGCGAAACGTACACGCCCGCCGATGATCCCGAAGTAACCTCTCCAGGGAGCGCGTTCAGCGGCAGCAGTTGGGGTCGAGGACTACGCAAAGGGCTGCCAGGGCGTCGCGGCGGGCGCGGTGGAAGGTGTTCATGCCGCGACGTTCCGACTCCACCAGCCCGGCCTTGCGGAGCTGGCCGAGATGATGGCTGACCGTCGACTCCGACAGTCCCACCGCTGTGGCGAGGTCGCCGCCGTTCTCTTCGCCAGGAGCGCTGGTCAACAGCAGGGACAGCAGCTTCACCCGCACCGGGTCGGCGATCGCTTTCAACCGCAACGCCACTTCCAGCGCGGCCTTGTCGTCCACCGGCGCGGCCGCGACCGGCCGGCAGCAGACCGGGGCGGACATGTCGATCACGGGCAGCGTCTTGGGCATGCGATCAACCCTACCGACTCCATTGACATATGTCGAAAAGGTGGCAGACTCGGCTCGAACCGGTTCTTCGATATATGTCACACAAGTGGAGGTAGTCATGTCCCGTATCCAACTCGCCCTCAACGTCGACGACATCGATCGGGCCGTGCGGTTCTACTCGACGCTCTTCGGCGCCGAGCCCGCCAAGCGCAAGCCCGGCTACGCCAACTTCGCCATCGCCGAACCGCCGCTGAAACTCGTGCTGATCGAGAACCCCGGCCACGGCGGCAGCGTCAACCACCTCGGCGTCGAGGTCGAGTCCTCCGACCGGGTGCACGCCGAGATCGGCCGTCTGTCCGAGGCGGGGTTGTTCACCGAGGAGCAGATCGCCACCACGTGTTGCTTCGCGACCCAGGACAAGGTCTGGGTCACGGCCCCGGACGCCGAGCGCTGGGAGGTCTACACCGTCCTCGCCGACAGCGACACTTTCGGCGCCGCCCCCGCCGGCGCGGCCGGGCTCACCGACGCCGAAGCGGTTCAGGCATGCTGCGGCACCGCCGAGGAAGCCGCCGCCGAAGGTGCTTGCTGCGGCTCGAATGCGAAGAAAGCGGCAATCGCCTCCGGCGTCACCTGCTGCAACTGATCCGGCACGGCGCACGGGTTCACCGAGTGTTCGCTTGCCCGTGGATTCGATATACATCAATATCGACGAGTGTCGAAATCGGAGTTACCGCTGATCGGCGTGACCTCACCGTCGTGTGAGGTCACGCCTATGGTCCGTCGTCCGCTGACCACCGGCGCCGCCGTGGAGCTGGCGGGCATTTTCAAAGCACTGTCCGATCCGGTCCGGTTGCGGCTGCTGTCGACGGTCGCCAGCCGCGCGGGGCAGGAGGCCTGCGTCTGCGAACTCGCGGAGGGCTTCGATGTCGGCCAGCCCACCATTTCCCACCACTTGAAAGTGCTGCGCGAAGCCGGGCTGCTCAGCAGTGAGCGGCGCGGATCGTGGGTGTACTACCGCGTCGAACCCGCAGCGCTGCGGCAGCTGTCCCAGTTGTTGGATATCGCCGCTCCCGAAGCGGCGGCGCGATGACCGAGCTGGCGCGCAGGCTGCTGGCCGAATACCTCGGCACCGCACTACTGGTGACCGTCGTGGTCGGCTCCGGCATCGCCGCCCAGCAGCTGTCCCCGAACGACATCGGCGTGCAATTGCTCGAGAACTCCACCGCGACCGTGCTCGGACTCGCGGTGTTGATCCTGGTCTTCGGCCCTGTCTCGGGCGCCCATCTCAACCCGGTCGTCTCCCTCGCGGACTGGTTACTGGGTCGCCGCCACGGCACCGGTCTACCGCGCGGAGATCTTCTCGGCTACGTCGCCGCCCAGGTCGCGGGCGGCGGCAGCGGGGCGATCCTGGCGAACGTCATGTTCGACCGACCGGCAGTGCAGATTTCGACGCAGCACCGCATAACCAGCGGACACCTCATCGCAGAAGTCGTCGCCACCGCCGGACTCGTCGCGGTCGTCTTCGCCCTCGCGCGATCCGGGCGCGCCGCGCTGTCGGCGGCTGCGGTCGCCGCTTACATCGGGGCCGCCTACTGGTTCACCAGCTCCACTTCTTTCGCCAACCCCGCCGTGACCGTCGGCCGCGTCTTCTCCGACACCTTCGCCGGAATCGCGCCCGCCTCCGCGCCCGGCTACATCGCAGCCCAGATCGTCGGCGCGCTCATCGGCCTCGCGCTCGTCACCGTCCTCTACCCGGCCACCGCCGCGACAGCCGCAGACAACGCCGTCGTTCCCGGCGACACCACCGCCACCCACTGAAAGGCGCCGAGCCGAATGTCGATCAAACCAACCGTGCTATTCGTGTGCGTCCATAACGCGGGGCGTTCCCAAATGGCCGCCGCCTTGCTCGCTCACCTCGCGCACGACCGAGTCGAAGTCCGCTCGGCGGGCTCCGCGCCCGCCGACCGCATCAATCCCGTCGTCGCCGATGTCATGCGCGAGATCGGCATCGATATCACCGATCGCAAACCGAAGATCCTCACCCCCGAAGCCGTCGAATCCTCCGATGTCGTCATCACCATGGGTTGCGGTGACGCCTGCCCCTACTATCCGGGAAAACGTTATCTCGACTGGAAACTCGACGACCCCGCCGGACAAGATCACGACACCGTGCGTGCCATCCGCCACCAGATCGAACGACATGTACGCACCCTGCTCGCCGACCTCGCGATAGCGACGATATGACGTAGCCCGCCGCATATCGGGACCAGGCGCATTTTCACAGAGAAAGCCGGGTGGGTTCGTGACCCGCCCGGCTTGTGTGGATACTTGGAATTCGGTCCTCCGTATCGATCAGAACGGCGTGAAGAAGAAGCCGATCCAGGCACCGATGGCAGCGCCGACCGCGCAACCGACGACGGCGCCGACGACGAAGAACCAGATACCGATGGCAATGCCGATCGCGCAACCGATCGCCGCGCCGAGCACGGCGCCGCCGAACAGGGCGTCGTGCATCAGGCCCTGCACCTCGGGTGCGACCGCGCCGGGTGACGGCACACCGGCCGCCGGTGTCAGCGTCAGTGTCCTAGCCGACGGATCGACCGACGGTATGACGCTGAAATTCTGACCGGTCTCCATACGCAGTGTCGTCGGGATCGCACCGACGATCGCGCCCTCGTCGGAGAGCACGTTGACCGCTGCCGGTGTGACTTCGAACCGTCCCGAAGACAGATCGACCGTAGCGGTGCGGTGATCCGCTGCGAGCGTTGTCGTGTAGGAAATCGGCCCATCCACCCCGTTCATCGTGAGGTCTGCCAGGGTGCCCTCACCGTGTGCTGTGGCCATTGCTATGCCCGTTGACGCGACGGCCAACAGGGCGGTAGCCACCAATTTCTTGATAAACATTTGGAAGTCCAATCATCGGACGATGTTGTTGGATTTCCCCCGGACGGGCGACAGTGACCGTCGCGTATAATCTTTCACCCTCAACCTGAGCACTGTCGATAGGTATCGGGTATGAGAAATTTTCGTATTCGCGGTCGGATTTTTCCCCTAAACATCGGCGTCGCGGCCCCCCTCCGCTTGCTACTCGGCGGCATTGAACCGGCGAAGCTCTACCGCGCGCAAGCTCTTTGATTCTTCCTCAGGAGAATGGACCGGGTCGGAAATCGATACTCCTCCCCGGCTCGAGCCGAAGCCCCGGGCCCTGGAGCTGGGGCCGGGGCCGGGGCCGGGGCGAAAAGATTACTTCTGGGGTTCGGGTGCCTTGGGCATGGGCGAGTTGATCGTGGACAAGTTCGAAAAGAGGTGTCTACGTCGTACCGTGGGGATATGCCTCTGAATCCTCATGATTTTCCTGATCTAGCGCCGTGGATCTACGGGCGCAACTCGCAAGACAAGAACAAGGGTCTCTCCGTGCCGCAGCAGGTTCGGTGGGGTCGGGAGCAGTGCGAGCGGTTCGGATGGGCTGACCCGCGTGTCACGACTGACACCGACATCGGGGCGACACGGCACACGGTCAAGCAGAGGCCCGGCTATAAGGAGTTGGTTGAGGGCCTGGCGCGGAGTGCGCCGGACGGTAAGCGCTGGGTGCTGGTGACGCGTTCGTCGTCGCGTGCGAATCGCCAACTGTTGGATTTCGCCATCCTGCGAGAGATGTGTGCCCGGTTGGGGGTCTACTGGTACTCGGGCGGGCAGCTGTATGACATGAACAACCCGCACGATCGGCGGGTGCTCGCCCAAGAGGCGGTGGACAACGAGTTCCAACCGGAGCAGAACCGATTCGATTCGATGCAACAGTTGCGGCAAAACTTCCTCGAGGGCAAACCGCACAGCCGAGAGGCGTACGGGTATCGGATCGTTTACCGGCGCGGTAGGGCGGTGGAACGCGTTCATGATGAGGTTCACGCGCCGATCGTGCGCGAGATGGCGCGGCGGATTCTGGCTTCGGAGTCAACGCGGAGTGTGTGCCGTTGGCTGGCCAGTGAGGGCGTCCCGGTGCCGAGTGCGGGCATGGCGTTGCCGTGCCGGGTGTGCTCGGTGACTGAGGGGCGCAAGGTCCTGCAACCGGTAGACCGCCGCCACTGCCCATGTGAAAAGGACTGGATGACTCGCTGGGATGTCGCCACCGTCCGGCGTGTGTTGATGAACCCGACAATCGCCGGTTTGCGAGCCCACCGCAACAAGGACAACGGAGTGATGGAAACGGTGACGGCCACGTGGGAGCCGATCATCACCCTCGAACAGCATCGTGCGCTGGTCGCGCTGTTCGAGGACCCGAAGCGGATCAGCCACCGAGGCAGTGCACCGCGCTGGTTGTTGTCGGGTATCCCGCGATGCGGCAAATGCGGCGGAGCGTTGCGGTCCAGGCAGCCGGTCCAGCCACGGGAGAGGGTGTATGACTGCTCACGGTTCTGTGTCTCCCGGAACGCGCAATTGGTGGACGATCTTGTGGAAGAGACGGTGTTACGGAAGCTGGAAGACCCCGCCCTGTTGCTGGCGTTGCAGCGTACCGACGCCGAAGCCGACGCCGCTGCCGAGGAGGCCACACGCTTGCGTGAGGCGTATGAGAAATGGTTGGCCGAAGCGATCGACGCCGACCTGTCCCCGGCCGAGATCAAGCAGTACAAGGACCGCAAGCTGCCCGCAATCAAGGCCGCCGAGGCGCGCGCGCAAGCTGCGATGCCGATGCCACACGTGGTGTCGGCAGCAGGGCCGGATGCCCGCGCGAAGTGGGATGACCCCGAGCAGACACCGTTGCAGGCCAAACGCGACATCATTCGATCGTTGCTGGCGATCACCATCCACCCCGCCGGTAAGCGTCGCGGATTCGGCGGACGGCCCGGTGTGGAAACGATCGACATTCAACCGCTGGTCGCCTGATCAGCGCCGTCCCGGTGGTGGGACGATGCATAGCCGCCGTTCCACCACCGCCGCAATACCCCTAGCTGGTGTTGCGTCAGCGGCCCCGCCAGCCGTTGTTGCACCTCATCGAGATACGCAAGTTCTTCAGAGGTCCATTCCCGCCGCTGCTTCTGCTGCGATTCGGCCATGACATCACCCGTCGGCCTCGATTGCCGAAACATCGACCGCGCCCGGTTGCGGGGAGTAACCCATCTGTTCTGTGGTGGGTTCTGGTGGATGCTGCGAGGCGAGTAGCGCTTTCTCGTACTCCGCGCGCCAACCGAGACGTTCTGCGACGGCGTGCATGAGCAGATACGCGCGCGAGGGTATTCGGGTGCCGGGGGCGATGGTGTTCCACGTGTAGCGGTGTGGGTCGCGGGCAGGCCGGACGATACCCACCTGTGCGAGCAGTTGCCGAACAAATTCGATGCGGTCGGCTTTGTGGTCATCCAGTGTCTTGCCCGTCCACAGCTGCGAGCACAGGACCCGCCGCCCCGGCAGCCCGAGCGTGGTCCGCCGATGCGCCCGCCCCCGGCACTGGCCCGGTTGCATCCGTGACTTCGCGGCCTTGGGCACGATCCCGTACATAAGCCACACCGCACACCGAGGCGAACACGGAGTACGGCACAACGCCTCATGCAACCGGTCGTAGTGCGTCTGCTGACGCGCCGTCCGCGCTTCCAGGACCTCATCCACCGACTTGGTGAGGTACTTGCACAGATATCCGATATGCCGCTTGGCTTCCTCGGTGCCCCCGAGAACGCCCCGGATGTCCATCTGGGAGCCGAACACGGCCATGTGCGCCGGATCGTCCTCCGGGCCGATGACAGCGATTGCGTCGTCCCAGGACTGCAACGGCTGCCGGGTGTCCGGGTCGACGAACGTGCGCTGTGCGCGGTCCCACAACGGCACCCGATCCGGCCGATAGATCATCTCCGTGCGCCGAGGCCACCAGGTTTGCCGATACGTCCCAGCGGTGACCTGCCGCAAGATGCGGCGGGGAATACTGCCGCGGATCGCGATGTGGATGTGGGGGGCTCCGCGCCGTTGCGGTTCGACCGTGGCGAAGTACTGCACGTTCCAGCCGACCGCGCGGCGTAGGTTCTGTATCCACCGGTCGAACAACGCCGCGAAGCAGATGGCGTCCCACGCTGCCCGTGCGTAGTCGTAGCTGTCGGGATCGATCGGTGTGCCGTCGTCGCGGTGCACCGGCCCGTAGCTGTCCAGGGTGAGCGTGACGAACGTGGAGGGTTTGTACCGTCCGGCGTATTCCCGCCCGATGGTGCGGGAATGGATCGGCAGCCGAGGCAACTCCGGCATCCCCTCGGGCCGCCTGGTCGAACGACCCACCGGCCCCGACTCGTCAGGATCGTCCGCGCCATCCTCGCCGGCCTCTTCCGGTGCCAGCGCGGCCGGCGGTTCCGGCGAGGGTGGTTTGCCCCGCGCACCGAGCGCTTTGAGTTGCTTGTCCGCCCAGTCGATTTCGGCGCGTATCTCTGCCGCGTCACTGTCGCGGCCCTCAGCGACAGCGTCTTGGTAGGCGGCGGTCTGATCGGCCCGGTACAGGATCAGCCCGAGCTGATCGAAGGTGGGGCGCGGTTTCGGCCTTTCTGGCTCGCTCTCCAGATGCCAGCCCTCCCGCAGCTGCGTTTGCCGCAACGCTTTGGCCTTGGCCGCACACGCCGGGCAGATCGCGGCCATCGTGTTGCCGCAGGGCACGGCCACGAATTCCACCCGTCCGGTCTCGGTGTCGGTTTGTTCGAGCACCATGGGCCGGATGCACACGCCGTGGGTGCGGGCGGCTTGCATGGCTATGTCATCGAACGACGCGGCCCGTGTTTGTTCGTCCTGGTCGGTGTGTGGCCGGTCATCGAAGTTGTCGGCTGTCATGAGATCCCCTGTTCCGTGGTCGAGGGCGCGACGCCGAACCGACTCGCACAGCCGGTTCGGCGTCGCGTGATGTGAACGAGAGTTCAACTGCCGGAACAGATTTGAAAGTGTGGTGACGCCGCCGGTACGGCTGCCACGAGCGCTACCCGCGCTGAATAGAGAAAGAAAGAGTTGCGCTGCCCGCGCTGAGTGAGTGTGCCGCTCGCAAAGGGGGTGGTGTTCACGTGTCGCCCGGCGCGGCTTATTCCAGGCTACCTATGGTGTTGAAATATGTGGTTCCCCTGGTCATCGGGGTATTGATTGCTTCGATCGTTTACAGCAGGTGTCAGCCGCTCAGGCAGGGTCGGGGCCGTCCTCGAGGCGGGGTGTGCCGTCCGGGTGGCGGGGTAGCGGCGGGTAGGTCCGCATAATCCACTCGATATCGTCGTCGGTCACCCAGTAGGCGCGAACCCTGGTGATCTCCACCGATTCCTCGTGCTCGACATAGGCCACCCCCGGTGTGGTTTCGGGGATCTCGTCACACAGAGCGCCCCGGTCCCGTCCGCTCGGCCCGAACAGCATGTTCGGTTGGGTCGGCTCACTCATGCGCAGACCAACGCGGTAGGGGTAAAGCTGGCGCAGCTCCAAGACGTCCTTGGACGGGTCCTGAAGGGCTCCGACCATGGGCACCGCCACCGCACGCGATTGGGTGAGCACGATGCCCATCAACCGCGTGATCTCGTCTTTCACCTTGCGGTCGCTGTAGTACGCGGTCAGGCTCGCCGCCTCGTCGATGATCACCACGACCAAGGGTTCGGCCACGGTCGGGGTGATCTTGCGTTCGGCCTTGGGCATGTAGAGCACGCCCCGTTGCTGCACCAACGCCGCAGCGTCCCGCAACAGCTCGAGCGACATCGGTCCGTTGTCAAACGCAAAGCGCGCGAACCAGTTTCGTGCCGCGCCGTACTCCATGCCGCCCTTGGGGTCGATCATCCACAGCACCACGCGCCCGTCCCGGATCGCTGGACCGAGTGCGGCGATCAGTGACCACACCACCGACCCCTTGCCCGAGCCCATCTTCCCGGCTACAAGCAGCTGGTTGCCGAGCAGGCGAATCCGCCACGGTTCCCCGAGTTCGGTCATGCCGATCGTGAGTGCTTCCAGGTCCACGGTTTTCGGCACCACCCGAGGCAAGGGGATGGGATCGATCAGCCGATCGGTGTGGATGACCTGGAGGCGCACGAACCCGGATTTCGCGTTGCGGACCCGGACTCCGACCGCGCCGAAAGCGTGCCGCAGTGCATCGGACTGTTTCGCCCACGTCTGCACGGTCTGGCTACCCACCAGCTTGATAAGCAGTTCATCGGCCGTATCACCGATGGTGACCTTCACCAGTCCAGGGGTTTGCACCCCGTGGTCGAGGATCTTGGTCAGTCCGTGTATCGCTGTGAGGGTCTTCCAGCGCCGCTTGTAGCGCTTCCACGACAGATACCGTGACCGCATCCGACCCCACACCCAGCGATGCCACGAGGACGGCCACCACGCCCACCACGTCACCCACGAGGCGACCGAGACCGCCGCCACGATGACGCCGAACGGCCAGCCCAGCCACCACCAGGCCGCGCCAGCCGCCGCGATCGGTAGCGAGATCATCGGGAACAGCAGTGCCCACCACAGCAAATACACCGCCGACACCACCAGCGCCTCGAGCACCGCCATCAACGCTTGCCCGAGATCATCCATGATCGTCGGCGGACCGGCCGGGGGCTTCTCATACTCAGCAGAACGAACCACGTGCATCAACCTCCATCAATTGCGTTCCATCGAATGTGCTTGCAGCACAAATACTTTGAGAGCGGTGCATCGCTACTCCTGGTTGGGGCGGGTCGGCCCATCGGAGTAGGGCCGACCCGCCGATTCAGATATCAGGCTGCGGTCTTGCCCGCGCCCGAACTCCCTGCCGACCGGTTACCGGACCCCGGTGGGGTCGCGTATCCCGTCGCGCGGACGGTGTAGGTCAGGTACTTGAATTCGCCCTGCCCGCCGACGCGCGGCTGAACGGTGACCTCCTTCAACGCGATCGGGCGGATGCCCGGCGCGATCTCCGGAGTCGTCGGTTCCGGTTCGGTGTCCGACAACAGCAGAACCTCATAGCTGGCCCGGCGAGCGTTGCGCTCACCCGGATCACTGACGGTGGCCTTCCACACCAGCGCACCGGTCAACTCGTCCCGCTTCTGCGGTCCCGGTCTGTCCGGGTTCCCGGTGTACTCGAGATCAGGGCGCACCGGCCCCATCTGGTACAGCCCTTCACGGAAGAAGTCCGCGAAATCCACAGCGAATCGAAAGGTTTTGCGAATGTCGGGAGTTTTGCTGTCGTTGGCCACGACGGCCGCCTTTCAGGTTGTGATGAATCTGTTTCAAGAAGCGACCCCGCCCACACCGGACGGCGGTCCACACGCGGCACCACGCACCGCACGCAAGGGCACTACCAGCCCAAACCGGCGGATCACGCCCCCCGCACACACCCCGGCGACACCGGGTTGTCAAGGGGGCCAGAGCAGCCAGACGACCCCCACCGCTGCGGGTTTTACGCTGGGAGCGGTAACGCACGCAGCGTGAATCGACTACTCTGGACACAGCAGAGACCCCGTTTCTGCACACGAATGAAAAGAGGGACTCCGAAAGGCTGTGGTGCTACCCGTATGCCTCTTGGAGTGTTTTTCGTTCAGGTTGTCCCCCCGTTGCAGCGGGGGGACAACCGCGAAAGCAGGTCAGCTCTCAGCTGAAAGTTCCTACCTTGACAACACCTCCGTTCGTCCTCTTATCCATGCTCGCACGGAACGCCGACACCGCGTGCTCGTCACGGTCCCAGCGTCTTTGGGGAATCCACCACAGATTCCCCACTTCCAGTGTGTGGCCTGCCCGACCGGTTTCCTGTCGGTTCTCCGTGACTTGGACCACATTCGCTGCGGTGATCCGTGGGCAATCCCCCGATCGCACCCCATGACACGTATGCGGCGGCGACAGCGACAGCACCGGTACGCCGCCACAGACCCGGCGAGCCCACATCACCGCTGTCGCGATCAAGGGCGGGGAAACCCGACACAGTGCCGCTTCCTTCCTGTCCGTGTCCCCCTAGCCGATGCTTCTACCTTCAATAATCCCGGCAAACGGACCAAGGTCAAGAAAAAAGCTTGATTTGCCACTCTGGCAGTCAAATTGCCTTGGAGAGCAAACAAAATGTACCCACGGTGGGTGTGTTAATGACAGCGTGTCGCCTTGACATACAGGACAATTCCCGACTCATACGCATATACGCCACCGTCGGCGGAGCCAGCAATCCGAGGCTCGCATTCCGAAACATGCTCCACGAACGACAACAGACCCCGAAGTCGCCGGGGCCTGTTCGCCAGTAGCGGTGTGAGCTGCTCAGTATGGGACCTGCACGAAGTCTGCTAGTTCACGGACTTCTGCTGTGAGCGTCCGCCGCTTCTCGATCATGCCTGCGAGGATGTCACGCGCAAATCTCTGTTTCACCAACCATTCCGGCAGCTCTCGCCGGATCTGTTGAAGTACGGCCAGCGCTTCGGGGTACTGCCGCATCGCTGCGTGTGCTGCTGCGACGTCGAGGCGGTGACGCTGCCACGGCCATGGAAGAGGGTATTTCGTTCCCTCCAGTTGTGCCCCGATCGTCAAAGTAACTTGCGGCTTGTCGATCACCATGGCGTTCTCCGCAGCCAGCATCTGTACCGTGACCGGGCCGAATGCGTGCAGCAGGCCGTCTCTCGAATCGTGTTCACCGTGGCGAATCGCCATCCCCGCTACACGGGCGAAAGCCAGCGCGTCATCGGCCTCGCCAGGTCTGTTGTCCCGTATCGCCGCTGTGGAGACCCGTTGCAGCATCAGTCCCCAACCGGCGAGATCTTCCCGCGATGCCTTGGAGATTCGGCGCGGTTCGAGATCGTCTGCCCACTTGGTTGCAACCTCGCGCGCCTTGGCCAGATCACCCTTCCGGATCCATCGCCAGCAATCCGCATCCGCCAACGGCGCAGCTGCGCGCAGATCCGGCGCGTCATCCAGCGCCAATGCGATTGCGTGGTCTGCTGCGTCGAACTGCCAAGTCAGACACATTTGCCATGCCACCATCTGGCGAATCCGAGATCGCAGTCTCCGCGCATCGGTCGTGCCCGAGTCCGCTGCGGAGACCAGATAATCCGCATCGCGCAACATCGGCACCAAGTGTGGGGCAAGCTCAGCGAAGTGACCACCGCGGAACAACGGCTTGACTTCCGCGAATGTTGCGCTGACACCGGCGACGGTCGGCGGCTCGCTGTACTCATCGACCGGATAGATACCTGCCAGCGCCTGACGGACATCGGCCCACAACTCGACATCAGTCACGGCTGGATCGGCGGCATCCGGCTTCACAATCAGGGCAGAGGTTTCGACCCGGAGTGCACTCGCCAGCCGACGCGCCGTTTCGGTTCTCGTCGACTCCTGCGCGCCCTGCTCGAGCAGCCTGATCAGCTGAACCGATACGCCGGATCGTTCTGCAAGTTCGGTCTGAGTGAGCCCACGCCGTTTGCGAATACTGCGCAGGCGGTCCCCTAGTTGTGCGCCCATACGCCAACGGTACGCGGGCGCAACCTACTTCGAGACGGCTCGGAATTAGTAGTTTGTAACACCGCTGCTCAGTACTGCCATTGTGACCCTTGTTCCAAGCGCAGAGCCTGGATTAAGCCCCGACGCCGGGTGTCGCCGGTCCCTCATCCCGGCACCGCCGATTGCCCGACGACGTGCAGCCCGGCGGTTCGGCCCCGGCGTCGGGTGCACACCATCGTTCGAGTCAGGGGAGACGTTTATGGATTCGCCGAAAAGGATTGGGGACACACCGTTGTCGGTGTGCCATTTCTACCGACGAGTGTGTGATCTGCCCGCCGAGGTCCACCCGCCGCATCTGGGGCGTATCACGCTGCGTGCGGGCCGGGTGTGTGGGTTGATGATGCCCGCCTTCATCGGCGCGGAGGTCAAAGCGTGGATGCACCGCCATGACCACCGTGTGGGACCGGTCTTGACTCACCCGCGCTATCAGCGTTGGACGTTTCTGACCCACCCCGACCTGCCAACCGACGTCCGGTTGTATGCGGAGTTGTCGCGGCTGAACGTTTCCATCCTCCGTGCCGGAGGCAGCATCAGCTTGCCCGGACCTGGCCAGCGCCCCGGCCTGTTCCGGGCGTGGGTACATCCGCCCCGCGACGCCTACCGCCCACCGGGGCGGCTCGTGGTCGAGGCCATCCGGGGATGCGCCGCCCAGCACGCGCGGCAACGCCGGGCGGTGGCGTATGCCTGAACTCCTCAGCACCGCGATGCCGTTCGGGTGTGGGCCGACCTGCCAGCCGTGGATCACCGTCGAGCAATGCGGCCTGTTCACCTTCGACCAGCAGACCGGGGAAGTCTTGTCGGTCAAGTGCCCGTCGATGAACTGCTTCGGGCAGATGGTGAAGGTCGTTCGCGGTCGCATGGCCGACCACGACTCCCCGATGGACATCGCACTCGGAGGGCAGAAATGCCCATGGATCGGCATCCGCGTCGTGTTCGACCCCACCCGCTATCCCGACCTCGCCGCCCAGCCTGCCCCGCCACCAAAACGGCAGCCGCAGGCCGGTCGATGACCGATGATCAGGACGCCGAGCGATCCGCCGCCGAACTCGACGTTCTCACCGACGTAGTCGGCACCCTCATGACCGCCACCGCGGACGCCGTACTGGCCGGGATGAGCGACACCACTCGTGTTCGTGTGATGGCGATGGTGGTCTATGAACTGATCAGCAGCGCCCGCACTGCCGCCGCGCCGCACACCGGCCGCTTGTATGCCGCCCCGGTGCTCGATCCGATCATCGAAAACATCCCCGCCGCCGAGGACCTCACCTTTCTGGACCTGTTGATACCCGCGATCATCGGCCAGCACATTAACCGCACCTGAACCACCCAGACCGCCCCAGCACACCCACGCGCCCCCTGGTCCCCCTTTGCACCACAAGGGAAGCGCGCCACGTGCCGGGGCACCCGAAAGGGGGAAGGCTGCGCGGACGGGACTCCATCGGTGTGCCCAACCGAACCCGCCCGCCAGCCTTCCCCCGATCCGGCTCAAATCAACTGGCTCACAACATTATTCGCTTCCGCGCAACGCCCTTTCACGGAAGGTCCGCCTATGCATACTCCCAGCACGAAGCGGGGTACGTGATGACCTCCCCGCTGCCGAACGAACCGGATGTGCACCTGGTCGTGCGGCTGCGCGGCTACCACCTGCACTACGCGGCATGCCTCACTGCCGCTTTGATCTTCGTCCAAGACGAAGGGGTACGGCACCGCACAGACGGGGTGTCCGTGGCTGGTGACGCATCCGGCCGTCTGCCGAGGTTGCCGGGGGAACGGCTGTACGTGGAGAGATGATGGTTCCGTTTCGGGCATCCGACGAGCGCGACACCCCGCCTACGGCTCTCGCTTGCCTGCTGGCGCGCTCGAGCGCGAAACTGACTGCTCGAACCGCCATACCCATCCAGCCAGCACGAAAGGCGCGTCCAGTGGACGACGAACAAATCGGTTTCGATATCGAATTCGATGACAAAACCCAAGCATTTCTTGATTGGGTTGCGCCCGAACTAATGGAATCTCGGGTGCGGGCATTCCTCGCCGCAACGGTTCCGAATGTAGATGATGATTCGCCATGGTGGAAACCTCCACTGTCGACGCAGGTGATGGAAGCGGCGAAAGAGTTGTTCGGGGAGGCGGGTTTGACTGCCACCGTAAATCGCGAACTCGCCGATGGGTTCATTCGATTCCTGGGCGAATGCTATGTACGACGTGGCGGTCTGCAATGGACGAACCGCCCCGAGTGGGGACCGCCGCTGTACACCGAATTCGGTCCGTCTGTGCAAGGCGATGACACCCGTAGCATGGTTTGGATAGCGAATCGGCTATTCAAAGATGATGGTCCTCAGATGATCGAATACAACATCGATGAGGCCGTACGTCAGACGCGGAGATCTCGAACCGCTACATAATAAACTGACTTCACCTTAATCGGGGGTGGGTACAGCCGTGCCCGACGAATACGATGCCATCCGCAGTAGACTGACCAATTACGAGAAGGGGCTGTTTTTCGAACTCGGCAGGGCGCATGAGCGAGGGGAAACCCCCGAAAAAGGATGGGTCCGTCAGTTCAGACTAGAAACACCAGCAGGTGCGCGCATCCTGGACTCGGCGCGAACCGAAGGTCGAGGTACGCGAGGGATTGAGCGTAAATCAGGACGGGTCAACGAGATAGATGCTCGCGAACAGCTAGATAAAGAACGAGCAGGGCTAGAGGCTGGAATGCTGACCAACAGCCGATGGGAGACAGTGGCCGGTGAGAAAATTCCTCCCAAAATAGCCAAAGACCTTCAGGATATGACACGCGATTTCGGTGAAAAGTTCCAGCACGTCGTCATTTCTCGCGCCGACGCACTTCGCGCAATGCAACTCGGACGATCGCTTGTATCTCAGCAATTGGAGCTGATCCGGCCGTACGAGTTGAATAGAGCCGACCGCGCGCGGGAACGGTTGGCGAAGATACGCCAGATTGTGCGGGCACAAGAGCGAGCCGAAAAGTTCCGGAAGGTGCAGCAGTTCCGCGAAGCCGCTGCGCGTGGCCGGGCGGATGCCCCGCAGCAGGTCGAACGCGACCGGCAGGCCCGCGAGCAAGCCGAGCAAGTCAGGCAAGCAGGCCGAACGCCGGAAACCGAGCGGGCGCGGGTGGAACGGGAGGCGGCCGAACGGGTGGCGCGGGAATTCCCGCCACCGAGCCAGTACCCGCAACGGGAAGCCGTCGACGCTGGAGAACAAGCGGCCCGAGAAGCGGCCGACGCCGCCAGAGCGGAGCGGGAAGCAGCCGAGGCACGCACGGCAGCCGAGAAGGAACGCGAGGCTTCCTTGCAGGAGCTGAACAAGGCGCGGAACGCGGCGTTCAAGGAGTTGGACGAGAAAGGCCGTCTGTCGGAGGTGGAAAAAGTTCTCTGGCTTGGGCAGGCGCAGCACCCACTAGCAGCTGTGAGACAGCCGCCTGGTTCTGCACCGAGCGTTGAGCGTGGCGGCACCGGACAAGGACAGGAACGCGCACGCGGACTATCCCGCGACCGATAACCATCACAGCCGATCGGCTCAAGTGTGGTCGGCCTCTTGGTCGGGGTTGGGGTTCGGGTCGCACGCTGGGTTGTGCGGCAGCAGTGCCAGCCCTTCGCGTCCGCTCGTCCTAGGGTGCAAGGGAGCATTCGCGGGTGAGTGGGGTGCGGGATGTTCTCGAGATTCGTTGTAGCTCAGGGAGATAAGTTGGCGCGTCCTACTGGGGAGAAGAAAAAGAGAAAAGGGAAGTAGGAAACCTCCAACAGAATTTGCCGAATTTCCCTCTACAGAATCAAGAACGGCGCGGCTACGCCGCGCCGCGCCAGGCACCCCGTCCTCGCTCCGCTGCGGGCGGGGCGCTGCTGGCGCACAACCAGGGTGGGACACGAACCACCCCAACCAACCCACCACACTAACCAGCCCCACCAGACCTAGCACTGCCGCGCCCCTGCGGGGCTTGCCACACAATCCACAGCCCCACTAGGCCCCCGGTGCCGGAACTGCAACCAGTCCTGACACCGAGGGCCTTTTGTGACGCAGATCACCATACCTGTGAAACCGCAGGTCAGGCACCCTGCCTAACGACGTATTCGCAGGTCAGATCATTGCCCCCTGAAAGGTGCGTTGATCGTGCTGAAGTACATGATCGCCGCGCCGATGGCGACGGGGGCGGTCACGAGGATCTGGCCCGCGACCGTGCCGAGGGCGCCGACGGCGACGATGCCGCCGAGGCAGCCGACGGCGGCGGCCGGGATGAACGGGCCGAACATGCCGACGATGGTGGCGGCGGCGACGGTCGCTCCGGCGATGCCGCCGAGGATGCAGCCGACCGAGGCGCCGCCGATACCGCCGACGAGCGTGCCGATGGTGGCGCCCATGCCGACGGTGCTGGTCAAACGCGACCAGGCGGCCTGCTCACGGTCGTACTCGGTCTTCCACGGCGCCTTGTCCTCGAACGGCAGGGCCACCGGCTTGTAGGTCGCGTGCGCCAGGTCGAACTGTGGCGTCAGCGTCGCGGTGCGCTCGGAGATCTCGGCGGCGATGGGGAATTCGAACTCGTCGAGGTGGAAGGTCAACGGCGCGCCCGCGACGACGGTGCCGTCGGCGGCCTTCAGCTTCAGCACCTGGTCCTCGACCACCAACGAGCCGGAATCGGTGGTGATGATGCTGGAGGTCTCGGTGGCGTGGGCGGTGAAGCCGACACCCCCGGCGGCAGCGGCCTCGGTAGTGGCGGCCTCCGCGGCCGCGGCGTCTGTGGGAACGGCGGGCGCGGTGGGCGCGGCGTCTGCGGGAACGGCGGGCGCGGCGGAACTCGTGCCCGCGCAGATGCTCACGGCAGCGGTCGTGAACGCGGCGGCCAGGGCGAGTTTCGTGATGTGCATGGAAATCCTTGGTTTCGGAGGCATGGCGAAGCGACGGCCATACCTTGTGCGGTTCGGTAGGTCGTGGAAGAACGGGCGTTCGCCCGTGGATATGTGGGATCTACGCGGTGGCGCGCCTGCGTCCGGCGACGCCGATCAGCACGTCGATCGCCAGGAAGACGAGCAGGCTCCATCCGACCAGCGGGACGAACCACCCCACCACCAGCGCGGCGGCCGCCAGTGGGATGACCAGCCACAGCGAGGACCTGCGCAGCGCGCCGCGTCGCGGAGCCCGGCCGAGGGCGAACCGGCCCGCATCCCGGGTCGGCCGTCTGCGCCACCACATCAGGTAGCCGCGCACGATCACGGTGATCAGGCCGATCATCGCCGCGAGCAGCAACACCTGATTGAGCAGCCCGAACATCAGCCCCATGTGGAACTGGATGCCCCAGTTGGTGAGCTTGGCCATCAGCGGCCACTCGGCGTAGGGCAGCCGGTCGGTGACCGTGCCGGTCGCGCCGTCGACGGCCACCGAGTCGACGGTGTAGACGCCGGACATCCGGCGCTCCTTCACCGCGAACGCCTTGCCCGGCGCGGCCGGGACGGCGATCTCGGCCGCCTGCGTGATGCCTTCGGCGCGGGCGCTCGCGTACACCCGATCCAGCTGGGCGATCCGCTCGGCCGGGTCGGCGGGCGCGTGCTGCGCGTGGCCGCCGCCGTGATGGTCGGAGTCCGAATCATGCTCGGACGCAACCGCTCCCGGCAAGGCGGTGCCGACTGCGGGTGTGGTCCAGCTGAGCTGCTCACGCAATTCGGTGATGTTCTCACCCGCGTAGGTCGACCAGGTCATGCCGGTGGCCGACAGCAGCAGCGCGAGCGGAAGCACCCACATCCCGACCGCGCCGTGCCAGTTCAGGGTGCGGCCCCGCGCGCGCTGTGAGCGATCGGCCGCCCAGAGCCATCCCCAGCCGTCGCGGGCCCGGCGGCCCCGCACCCGGCGCACCCAGATGACCAGACCGGCCAGCGCGACGATCCACAGCCAGGACGCGGCGAGCTCGCTGTAGAGCCGGCCGGGCTCGCCCAGATGCAGGTCGCGGTGCAGACGATCGATCCAGGTGCGCATCGGCAGCGCCCCCGAGCTGCCGTACACGACGGCGTCGCCCACCGGCTGCGCGGTGTACGGGTTCACGAACACCGCCCGCCGCTCGGATTCGCCCAGCGACGGGTCGCTGAACAGCACGCGGGTGGTGTCTTCGGCGCCCGCGGCCGGGGCGACCGCGACGAGTTGCAGGTCCGGCCGGACGGCCACGGCCGCGCCGACCTGCTCCGACAGCGGCTTCGGTGTTCCGGCCTGCGCGACCGTCAGCAGATCACGCGACGCGATCGACTCCAGAGTCGGCGAGATGGCGTAGAGCGCGCCGGTGACGGCCGCTATCAAGATGAACGGCCCGACGAACACTCCTGCGTAGAAGTGCAGCCGCATGGTCAGCGCGTACAGGCTGTTTCGGGCGGTGGTCCGGCGTGGGCCGGGGGAGTCAGACGGCTCCGATAAGTCGGCGTCGGAAATTGTTTCTGTTGTACTCACGGTCGTTTCGTTTCTGACGGCGGAACCCGGTTCGGGCGCGAATCACTTCCGGGCGGGCACAGACCGGCACGGCGACAGCGCGTTCTCACGGACACGTGTCGCGGAAACAGGTGGGGCGAATGCCCGGTCGACGGCGAACGCGCTCAGTCGTGAGAGCGCGGCCGTACCGCCGCGTGCGGAAGGATGATTCGCGACCCCGGACGACGCAGCGCGCCGGCACGCTCAGGCGCGGGCACGAGGGTGCGAGGCGACGCTGTGCTGCACGGGAAAGTCCTTGACGGCGAGCGACACTCGCGCCACGGCACTACGTGCACCGGGTATGGGAAGAATTCAGAGAACGACCGCGAGGGGCGGAGCCCGCGTGCGCAGCGCCTCGGCGGCGAACACGCGAAGGACGACCCGATCGCGATGGACCGTGCGCAGCGGAGCGCGCTCAGCGACGACGGGCGGGGTGTGGCGCAACGGGAGCACACGGCGTACCACAGCGGTCCCGATCCGGTACGCGGCCTCCGCGCCGCGGATCACGATGGCCGCCGCGAACGCCGCGCACAGGTGCGCGGCCAGCATCGCCGGAGTCAGCTGGGCATCACCGTGATGCAGATGTCCCGAGCCGATCCCCATCGTGCAGTGCCCGAGGAGTTGTCCGGCGACCAATGCCGCGACCAGCCCGGCCGACGTGTCGCGCAGCGGGGCCAGGCCCGCCGCCAGCGCGCCGATCACGGCGGACGCGGCGGCGAGCAGTGCCAGCGACGTGGTGTCCGGCACCATGCCGCCGGAAGCCCAGCCGTGCGCCGCTACTGAAATCGCCCCCGAGATCGCACCGGCCGAACCACCGCGCACCCGCGCGACGGCGCCGCGACGTCCCGCGGCGGACCGGTACTCGTAACTCACCCGCTGATGATAGCGGACCGATTGCACGCCTTCGACCGCATCGGGCCGTCCGGACAGCGGCTCGACGTGCGGCTTCCGCGTGGGAGATTCGCCGGCCTTCCGGGCAGGGGAGCCACTGCCCGGAAGACCCGGGAGGCGCGCCGATCAGCCCGCCTCGACCTCCATCTCGATCAGCGGCTTGCGCAGCAGCTTGCCGGTCGCGTTGCGGGGCAGTTCGTCGAGGAAGACCACCTCGCGCGGAACCTTGTAGCGGGCGAGGTTCGCCTTGACGTAGTCCTTGATCTCCTGCGGGTCGCGCTTGGAGTCGGGGCCGGGAACGACGAAGGCGCGCAGCCGCTTGCCGAACTCGCGGTCGTCCACGCCGACGACTGCGGCTTCGAAGATGTCGTCGCGGCCCGCGATGAGGTTCTCCACCTCGAGCGGGAAGACGTTCTCGCCGCCGGAGACGATCATGTCGTCGTCGCGGCCGTCGATGTAGAGCAGGCCGTCGGAGTCGAAATGTCCCACGTCGCCGCTGGACATCATGCCGTCGACGACCTCTTTGGTGCGGCCGTCGGTGTAGCCGGTGAAGGCGAAACCGTTGTCCACGAAGATGGTTCCGGTGACGTCCGGCTCGGTGATCGGCTTGCGGTTCTCGTCCAGCAGCACGATCCGGATGCCGACCGGCGCCTTGCCCGCGGTGGTCGGCGCCTTGCGCAGATCCTCGGGGGTGGCGACCGTCATGACGGCGCACTCGGTGGAGCCGTACAGGTTGTAGAGGCTGTCGTTGAAGTGGTCCAGCGTGCGAGTCACCACGTCGGGCGCGATGGCCGAGCCCGCCGCGAAGATCACCTTGACGCTGCTGACGTCGTACTTCGCCAGCACGTCCGCATCCAGGTCGAGGATGCGTTGCAGCATGGTCGGGACCACGACCAGCGAATCCGCCTTGTAGGTCTGGATATTCGCCAGCGTCTGCTCGGGATTGAAACGGCGCTGCTGGAAGACCACCCGATTGCCCAGCGCGAGACCGAGGGTGAACTGGGACAGGCCGGTGCCGTGGAAGATCGGCGCCGCCATGAGCATGGTGCCGTTGTTGGGCAGCGGCACCCGGTCGATGAACTGAGCCGAGGCGAAGGGGCTGACCCGGTCGCGGGGCGCGCCCTTGGGGGTGCCGGTCGTGCCGCTGGTCAGGATGACCATGCCGCCCGGCTTGGCGGGCGCGGGCAGCGCTGCGCCGGACTGCCCGGTGATCAGCGAGTCGATGGTCGGTGTCGCGGGATCGGCGTTGTCCTTCTCGTCCACCCAGGTGAGGACGCGCGGGATCGCGGCGGGAATGGCGCTCATCAGGTCGATGAACTCGCTGTCGTGCAGCACCGCCTTGACGTTCTCCCGCTCGGCCACGTCGGCGAACTGCGGCTTGGCGAACCCGGTGTTCATCAGCACCCCGCGCACGCCGAGCTTGCCGGTGGCCAGCAGGCTCAGCACCATGCCGCGGTGGTCGCGGGCCAGGATCGCCACCACGTCACCGGGATTGATGCCTTTGTTCTGCAATCCGCGGGCCAGGGCGTTGGACTGCTCGTTGAGCTGGCCGAAGGTCAGCTCCCCGCCTTCGTCGACGATGGCCACGGCGTGCGGCCTGGTCTGCGCGGCGTGCATGACGACCCCGGCGAACGGGCCGAACTTCAAGATATTGAACGCCGACCGCGCCGCGTGGTCGGGGCGCAGCGGATTGAACAGCCGCCGCTTGACCATCACGTTCACGCCAAGGGCCAGATCGCCCGCCTTGCGGGCGGTGCCGCCCAGCGCGGGGAGGGAAAGAGACATCGACGACAACCTTCCGGCGGTGTCACCCGGTGGTCCTCCGGGTGGTGCGGACCGCAATTTCGGTACCCAGTGCTGGCGCTAACAGTAGCAAGCTCGTGTAACCGGCTGTGTCATGTATCTCAGCGGGTGCTACCCGCTGGTAGCGGGCCGGGCGGGGAAGCCCGGCCCGCTGCGGATCAGGCCTGGACCTCGTAGTCCACCAGCACGCGGCGCAGCAGCTTGCCGGTCGCGTTGCGCGGCAGGTCGTCGAGGAAGACCACCTCGCGCGGCACCTTGTACCGCGCCAGGTTGTTCTTCACGTACGCCTTGATCTCCTCGCCGTCGGGGGAGTGGCCCGGCTCGGGGACGACGAAGGCGCGCAGGCGCTTTCCGAACTCCACGTCGTCCACGCCGACCACCGCCACGTCGAAGACGTCGGGCCGCTCCAGCAGCAGGTTCTCCACCTCCTGCGGGAAGACGTTCTCGCCGCCGGACACGATCATGTCGTCGTCGCGGCCGTCCACCATGAGCAGGCCGTTCTCGTCGAAGTGGCCGACGTCGCCGCTGGACATGTAGCCGTCGATGATCTGCTTGTGCCTGCCGTCGGTGTAGCCCTCGAACGGCGCGCCGCTGCGGATGAAGATCCGCCCCGTGGTGTTGATGGCGGTGACGCGCTGGTCGTTCTCGTCGTAGAGCCGCACTTCACAGGTGATCGGCGCGCGCCCGACGGTGCCGGGCGCGAGCGCGAGATCCTCCGGATTCGCCACGGTCGCCACCGCGCACTCGGTGGAGCCGTAGAGGTTGTAGAGCACCGGGCCGAACGCCTCGGTGGCCTTGATGGTGAGTTCGGGCGACAGCGCCGAACCGGCCAGCACGATCGCCTTCAGCGAGGACGTGTCGTACTTCGCCCGGATCGCCGGATCGAGCTCGACCATCCGGTGCAGCATCGTGGGCACCGCCACGAGCATGTCGGCCTTGTGCTCGGCGACCAGTGCGAGCGTCGCCTCGGCGTCGAACCGGCGGCGCACCACCACCTTGTTGGACAGGGCCGCGCCGACCAGCCAGGTGGCCAGGCCGGTGCTGTGGAAGATCGGCGAGACGATCACCTGGGTGCCGCGCTGCGGGAACGGGATGCGATCGACCATCTGCGCGGTGGACAGCGGAGTGACCTTGGTGCGCGGCGCGCCCTTCGGCAGGCCGGTGGTGCCACTGGTCAGGATGATGAAGCCACCGGGCTTGCTCGGCGCGGGCAGCGGATCGGCGGAGTTGGCGGCGACCAGATCGTCGATGGTCTGCGCGCCATCGGGCAGCGCGGTGCCCTCGTCGACCCAGGTGAGGTAGCGCGGCAGGTCGGTGGGCAGCGCGTCGAGCAGGCCGAGGAACTCGCTGTCGTGCAGCACCGCCCTGACCTTCTCGCGCTCGCACACCTCGGCGAACTGCGGCTTGGCGAACCCGGTGTTCATCAGTGCCACCCGCACGCCGAGCTTGCCCGCGGCGGCCATGGCGATGATCAGGCCGCGGTGATCGCGCGCGAGCAGGCCGATCACCATGCCCTCTGTGATGCCCGCCGCCTGCAATCCGCGGGCGACGGCCGTGGACCGGTCGTCCAGTTCGCGGTAGGTCAAGGCGCCTGCCTCGTCCACGATGCCGGGCGCGTCCGGCGCCACCCGCGCGGAGTGCCTGATCAAGGTGGCCTGGGGGCCGAGGATGCGCGATTCCTTCATCGTCCGCAGCGTTTCCAGTGGCTTCCGGGGATCGGTGACACCCCGGGAGCGCAGCACACCCAGCGCCTTCACGGCCTCCAGCGTGTGGGCCAAGTTCATGTCGAATTACCTCCACAAAACCCTCGCGTCGGTCCTCGACCTAGCGAACCGGTACGGCGTGTTGACTTGCCACCGTAGCAGTGCGGAGTGTGACAGGTCACAATTGAACCGGACAAATCAGTCTCGGATCGGTAGCGTTCGCCGCTGGTAGGAGCGCTGCGCGGCACGATTCCGGGTTTCGGCTAGTGGCTACCGGTCGGTAGCGATACCCTCGCAACGTCCCGAGCCCGCTCGAAGGGAGATGCGGCCGATGTCCGATCCGCAGGACCGCAAACCGTTCATCGATGTTCCCGGCGATCTGCCCGGCATCCGGAGTCTGTTCGCGTTCAAGCCCGAAACCGGCGCGGCGCTGAGCGAATTCGCGCAAACCTTGTTGCGTGGGTCGTCTCCGCTGACGCCGGGGGAGCGCGAGACGATCGCCGCGTACGTGTCCTCGCGCAACGAGACCTATTTCTGCACACAGTCGCACGCGGCGACGGCGGCGGTGCTGGTGGACGGCGGCCGCGACGTGATCGATGCCGTCATCCAAGACGTGGAGTCCGCCGCGATCGATCCGAAACTCCGTGCGCTGCTGCGGATCGCGGACAAGGTGCGGCAGTCCGGGCTGGCGGTGACCCCCGAGGACGTCGAGCAGGCGCGCGCGGCGGGCGCGAAAGACGAGGACATCCACGACGCGGTACTGGTAGCGGCCGCGTTCTGCATGTTCAACCGCTACGTCGACGGCCTCGCCACGATCGCGCCCCGGGAACGCGCGGCCTACGAGCAGATGGGCGCGGTGCTCGCCACCGCCGGATACGTCGCCGCCGGGGCGGCGCCCGGATCAGCGCCTGGCGCTGGCGAGGGCGACCAGTAGGGGAACCACCCTGGCGGCCGGGACCTCGAACCGGCCGCGGCCCGCGGTGTGCAGCCAACCCACCGCGGCCAGCTGCCGCAGATGGTGATAGATCTGGCCGGAGTCGCCGACACCGTCCACCCCGGCGAGTTCGGCCGCGGTTCTGCGCCCGCCCATGATCTCGCGCAGCAGACGCAGCCGGACCGGGCTGCCCAGTGCGGCAAGGCATTCGGCGGTCTCGGCCCAGTCGTCCTCGATGAGGTCGCCGGTGGTGAACCTGGCCTGCCATGCGCGCTGCTGGTCGTTGGGCAGGCGGACCGACCCGGCGAAGACGACGCCGCCGTTGGGCTCGTCGGCCGCCGCGAACTCCTCCTGTAGGCGAGCCACCGCCCACTCCGGGGTGACCGGGGGAAGGCTCTCCGGCCGTACATTCTCTTCCAGCGCGCTGAGCCGCCGCTCCAGCTCGGCGACTCGGTCTTCCAGACTCACGAATCCAAAAGTTACGGAAGTGCGTATCCTCCGACAAACCGAGGGCTCCGGTCCCGCGGGCGGCGGGAGCCGGAGCCCGCGATCTCAGTTGTAGACGGCGCCGAACGAGGGGACCGAGATCGTGCCCAGCCGGTAGGCGTATCCGTCCGGGTTCTCGTCGCTCACGGGCACCGACCAGCGGTGCCACAGCGATCCGTACACCGCGGCGACGACCGGGCCCGCGCCGGTGTCCAGGGCGCGGGTGCGAATGGTGGTGTCCACCGGAACATCGTTGTGCTCGTAGAGAAGTTCGGTGCCGCTGCGTCCGTTGGCCAGGTTGACCCACAGCACTTCGAGCTTCGCGCCGCCCTGGTTCGGCGAGATGGTGCCCGGTCCGCCGAAGAACCCGAGACGGAATCCGTCGACTCCGAGAGCGATGCCCGATCCGTATACGCCGGGCCCCTCTCCTCGTCCGATATCCGACTGCGCCGGGATCTGGAACGGTTGCGCGGGCAAGGCCACCTGCTCGGCCTCGGCCAGCTGCCCGGAGGCGATCAGCCGATCCACCGCCTGCTCGGCTGCGGCGTTCCCGGCCGCGGCGGCACGCAGTTGCTGCGCGGCGGCAGTCCAGTCCACCATGGCAGGCTGCGCGGCGGCGTGCCCGGCGAAGGGCGCTACCAGCACCGCGGTGGCGGCGAAGGCGGTAGCGAGGCGACGCGTAAGACTCAGTCGTTGCATAACCAGTTCTCCTCGAAGTTTTCTGGTACAGCTCGAGTGAAAATACGTCCGCTGATTCGTCGATCCAGCGACTCAGGGCGATAGGCTGCCTGGTCGGTGCGCCGCCTGTCCAGGGGTGAGCGCCGAATGGCGTGATCGTGTCGTTGACTCATCGACGCAGCGGCGTGCTCGTCAGCGGGCCGAGCGCGATGGATACTAGGGGCGCAGCGGTTTCCACGCCGCGCGAGGCCTCTGCGAAACGGGCCGCCGACGACGTTCGGATGCTCGCTCGTGGACATCATGCGTCAACCGATATGGCTGCCTACCGGGGGCTGCGGGGGCGCATGCTCGATAAACCGTTCCGTATGGTCTGGCCGAGGGTAGTGTGGGGTTCGAGGCGACCGCCGAATCCGCGGCGGCGGTGACCGTATCTGTACGGTGTGCCACCCAATCGGGCGTCATCGATCGCGAATGAGCGGAGAATCCAGAAAATGCATCGAAGTAACCGGTCACCCCTGTTCAGCCATCCGAGTGAGCCCGCCGAGGTCGGCGCGCCTGCGGCCGGCGTTCCCGTGCCCGTATTCAGCGACGTCGTCTCCGCGACGCCGTCCGCGGCGACCGACGAAGCGGGACCGGTCGACTCCGGCGGCGATTAGTGCATCCGGCCGGCGGGGTGTGGGACCTGGGTTACGCCGCCGGCTGGCGGCTGGTGCGCGCCCTGCCGGAATCGCTGGCCGTCCGCCTCTTCGACGCGGGCGCCGAACGCGCGGCCCGCGACGGTGGACCGAACCAGTTGCGCCGCAATCTCTCCCGTGTCCTGGGCACCGCGCCGGAGGAGGTGCCGCATACGCTGGTCCGGGCGAGCCTGCGCTCTTATGCCCGGTACTGGCGCGAAGCCTTTCGGCTGCCGTCGATGGACCCGGTGCGACTGGCCGACACCATCGAATCCTCGGCGACCGGGCTGGAACACATCCACCAGGCGGTCGAACGCGGCACCGGCGCGGTACTCGCCCTGCCGCACAGCGGTAATTGGGACCTTGCCGGAGTCTGGCTGGTGCAACGCGTCGGCTCACCGACTGTGGTGGCGGAGCGGCTCGCGCCGGAATCATTGTTCCGGCGCTTCGTCCGTTTCCGTGAACGTCTGGGTTTCGAGATCATCCCGCTCACCGGCACCGCGACGCCGCCGTTCCCGCAGCTGCTCGCCAGGATCCGGCAGGGACGGATAGTCGGACTGCTCGGTGAACGCGACCTGTCCGGTACGGGAGTACCGGTCACCTTCTTCGGTGAGCCTGCTCGGCTGCCTGCCGGTCCGGCCCGGCTGGCGATCGACACCGGCGCGCCACTGCTTCCCGTGCACTGCTGGTTCACCCCGGACGGTTGGGGAGTCCACGTGGATCCCCCGCTCGACACCAGCCGTGGAGTGGGGGAGACCACCCAGGCGCTGGCCGATCGCTTCGCCGCCGGTATCGCCGCGCACCCCGCCGACTGGCACATGCTCCAGCCCCTCTGGACGGCCGACCTCACCGCCGCCCAGCTCGCGCGCCGGCGTGCCGCCCCGCCGGACTGAAGCCGCTCCACACGGGAAAATTCCGCCAACGACCAGCGCGGATGCGTGCCGTCACCGAGTAGAATCGAAGTATTCGGAGGCATCCCGCGCGCCGACCGCTCGAGGTCGCGCCGTCCCCGATCCGAAATTCCGGTCCCTCCGTGGATCGCGACAGGAGCGTCTCATGACGCAACAGCTACGCCCCATCACCAACCACGCCGACATGGGCGCTCACGCGGTGGGTTCCCACAGCGACCGACAACCCTTCTCCGCCCCGACCCGCACCCCTCGAGTCCTCCTGCGCCCCGCCGGCGGCGCTCCCGCCCGGATCGGCGGTGCGTGGTGGCCGTGGACGTCGAATCTCACCGCGGAACTCCACGACCTGATCACCGCTCTCACGCCCCGGCTCGGCGAACTCGATCGCATCGGATTCGACTGGAACGCCATCAGCGTCGCCCAGCGCCGCATAGATGACGACGACGGCATCCGTATCCACGGCCCGGTGACCGGCCAGCCCGCCTACACCATGCGACTGGTCGGAAGCAATGGCACCAGCCTGACCCTTTTGGTGATTCCCGCCGACACCGACCCCCGGATCGCCGACCGACGCATGCGCCGAGCAGCGGGACAAGGGGCCGACCGGGAATCCTCCACCGGAGCACCGCATCGCGACCTCATCCAAGAAAGCGAGCGAACCCGATCCTGAGATGCCTCAGTCGCCGGGCAACCCCCACGCGAATCCAGCGGCGATCACGAAACAACTGACAATCGAAATGAGAACAATGCTCCACATGTGCGCGAAGGATACGGAACATCCGGTCCGGAAGCCATAGCCTCCTGATCGCCTGGAAAACAGAAAATCCGGTGCGAGTCCGAGAAGCTCGCACCGGATTTCGCTACCCGGATCGTCTAAGCCGGTATCACTTCAGCTCGGCGCTGGTCTTGCCGAGGACGCGCCGGGCCACGATGAGCTGCTGGATCTGCTGGGTGCCTTCGAAGATGTCCAGGATCTTGGAGTCACGGCCCCACTTCTCCAGCAGGGTGCGCTGGGAGTAGCCGATGGCCCCGGCCAGTTCGACGGCCTTCAAGGTGACGTCGGTGCCGGTGCGGCCCGCCTTCGCCTTGGACATGGACGCCTCGAGCGAGTTGGGCTTCTTGTTGTCGGCCATCCACGCCGCACGCAGGGCGAGCAGGTAGGCGGCCTCGTAATCGGCTTCCATCCGCAGGAATTCGGCGGCGGCGGCGTGCTGGTTGTTGGCCGGGCTGTCGTAGGAGATCTCCACACCGGCGCCGGTCAGGATCGAGCGCAGCTCTTCGAGCGCGGCGCGGGCGACGCCGATCGCCATCGCGGCGACGAGCGGACGGGTGTTGTCGAAGGTCTGCATGACCCCGGCAAAACCCTTCTCCACGTTGACTTCCGGGCTGCCGAGGATGTTGTCCTTCGGAATCCGGCAGTCCTGCAACAGCAGCACGGCGGTGTCGGAGGCCTTGATGCCGAGCTTGTGCTCGAGCCGGGCCACCGAGAGGCCGGGAGCGTCGCGCGGCACGACGAACGACTTGATCGCCGCGCGTCCGAGGCTCTTGTCCACCGTCGCCCAGACCACGATGTGGGTCGAGCGCTGGCCCGCGGTGACGAAGATCTTCTCGCCGTTGAGCACCCACTCGTCGCCGTCGAGCACGGCGGTGGTGGACACGGCGGCGGAGTCGGAGCCGAACGACGGCTCGGTGATCGCCATCGAGGCCCACACCTTGCCGAAGCGCTTCAACTGCTCGTCGGTGGCCACGGCGGCGATGGCCGCGTTGCCCAGGCCCTGGTAGGGGATCGACAGCATGAGGCCGACGTCGCCCCACGAGGTCTCCAGCGCGTTCAGCAGCGCGGACATGTTGCCGCCGTTGGTGTTGCCGAGCAGCTCGGTGGCGTGACGGTCGGTGTCGCTGTCGTCGGAACGGCCACCGGCGGCGCCGCCGATCTTCTGGGTGCCGGAGTCGGCCAGACCCTCGACCATGGCGGCCATGGTGTCCAGCTCGACCGGGTAGTCGTGCTCGGCGAGGTCGTACTTGCGCGAGATCGGGCGGAAGATCTCCTGCGCGACCTGGTGCGCCTGGTTCGCGCTGGCCCGCAGCTTCTTGGGGAGTTCGAGATTGATCATGGGTGAGGTCTCCTGGAAAACGGAACGGGCCGGTTAGATGAGCACGACACCTTCGGCGATGCCGATGGCCCGCAGGTCGCGGTACCAGCGCTCGACCGGGTGTTCCTTGGTGAAGCCGTGACCGCCGAGCAGCTGCACGCCGTCCAGGCCGATCTGCATGCCCTTGTCGGTGGCGAGTTTGCGCGCCAGCGCCGCCTCGCGGCCGAAGGACAGGCCCTGCTCCGCGCGGGAAGCGCCGCGCAGCGTCACCAGTCGCAGGCCGTCGAGTTCGATGGCGATGTTGGCGACCATGAAGGCGACCGCCTGACGGTGCGAGATCGGCTCGCCGAACGCTTCGCGCTCGTTGACGTACGGGATCACATAGTCCAGCACGGCCTTACCGGTGCCCGCGGCGAGCGAAGCCCAGCCGAGGCGGGCCAGGCGCACGGCGTCGGCGTACTCCTCGGCGCGGGTCGCGGCGTCACCATCGCCCAGGATGGCGTCGGTGCCGACCGCGACGTTGTCCAGGATCAGGCGGCCCAGGCCCGCGGCGCGCAGACCCATGCTCGGGTCGGCCTCCACCACCAGGCCCGGCGCGTCCGACTCGACGATGAACAGCGCGGGACGGCCGTCCAGCTCCGCGGCGACGAGGAACAACTCGGCATCGGCCGCGGCGGGCACCAGGCTCTTCACGCCCGAGATGCGGTAGCCGCTGGGCGAGCGCACCGCCTTGGTGTCCAGGGCGAACGGATCGAACAGGGCGCGCGGCTCGCTGATCACCACGGAGGCCTGCGGCACGTTCTCACCGGTGAAGGACGGCAGGTAGGTCTTCTGCTGCGCGTCGCTGCCCCACTGCGAGAGCGCGACCGCGACGCCGCTGGGCGCCAGGATGGGCAGGGCCAGACCCATGTCGCCGTGCGCGAGCGCCTCGGCGACCAGCGAGTTGGTCACCGCACCACGCTCGGAGGCCGCACCCTCGAGTTCCTCGGGCACGTTGATCAGGGTGATGCCGAGTTCGGCGGCGCGCTCGAGCAGGTCGCGGGGCGCCTTGGCGGCGTTGTCGGCCTCGTAGGCGGCCGGGCGCAGGATCTCGGCGGCGAACTCCCGCACCGTCTCGACGATCATCTGCTGTTCGTCCGACGGCGTCAGGTCGAAGAAGTCCTTGTTCTTCGCCTCGTTGGTGGCCAGGCGCTTCGGCGCGCCGCTGCCCGCCACCCTGGCGAACGCGCGGGTGGCCGCGCCGAGCGTGCGGAAGCCGGTCTTGGTGCCCTCATAGGTGACGCGCTCGATCGGCTTGCGCAGGTTGTATTTCTCGGCGAGTTCCGACCCGGTGAGAGTCGTCATGACCCGCATCGCCGCGCCCATCCAATCCCGCTTGGGTTGGGTCAGGCCGACCGCGGACGTGTCTGGACGTCGCTTCGTTGCGCTGTCTCGAGTGCTCATCATCACCTGTTTTCTCGGACGGTTCGGTGCGGTCTGTCTCCGGCTATCTTACTCCAGAGTAAGGCTATCTTACTGCTGAGTAAGAACCGCGTCGAGAGGCAGCATACGCGGGGAATCCGGGCCGTGCCTGGACAAGTGCCCAAAGCTGGGCAGTCGGCGATCGGGCACCGTCTACACGAGGCGCACTACCGCGCCTGCTAGGGCGATGAGCTGCACTTTCCGGTGCTGGAGAAGCTGCCGCGCCGAACAGTCGAAGCGGCGGCCGCCGCTTCGCTCCGTTCCAAGGCGAAAGTGATGATCGATCCTGTTTCGTTACCGGCACTCGGCTGCCCGTCCGCCTCGCGACGACGGTATCGAGCTGTCGGTACCGACCGGCGCGGGAAGGCCGTCGCACACATGACGGCGATGCTGCCCTTGGTGGCGAACGTACTGGTGGTGGCGTGGTGAGATGTGGTCGGCGCGGGCTGCCGACCGTGCTGCCGTGATTACAATCCGACGCATGTCAGCGATCTTCGACTGGGCCCGGCCGGACAACGTGCAGCCGGAGCCGATCACGGTCGACATCTGGCGCGAGCTTCCCGACGAGTTCTGCCGCTTGGTGGAGGTGGCGAACGGGGACGCGGTTCGATGCGAATCCCCGACCAGGGCGCACCAGAAAGCCGTCCATCGGCTGCTTGCGATGCTGGAAGCGGCGGCCCGCGAGTATATGGCCGAAGATCCCTCGGCATGTCTGGATGCCAACCACGACTTCGACGTGGTGCTCTGGGAAGCGCCTCGCGCGACCATTCGGCGTCCCGATGTCGCCCTGTTCGAGTGCGTACCGGCGGACGTGCGACCGGTGCCCGCACGCTATTTGAAGATCGCCGTCGAGGTCATCTCGCCCAGTCATGTCAAAACGGACCGGCTCGAGAAAATGGGCGAGTACGCAGCTGCCGGAATCCCGTGGTACTGGCTGGTCAGCGTGTCGGACACCGAGGTGACCGCCATCGAGACCTATGGTCTCGACCACAGCGTCGGCCACTACCGGCTGGCCCGCGTCCTGAAGCCGCAGACCGCCTTCGCCGTCGACCTGCCGATCCGGATTCAGCTCGATTGGGATCAGTTGACCGACCTCGTGCTGTGAGGTTCGCATACGGGCAGGCCCGGGCTGGTCGAGCCGGTGGCGCGGCGGCCACCGGCTCCGGGGCTCACTCGCGCACGTAGTAGCGCAGCGTCGCGTAGGCCGTGATCGCCGCGAAGACGATGCCGACCGGGGCGATGACCAGCGCGGTCATCGCGATGTCGTCGCCGGTGATGCGGGGGAAGACCTTGCTGGCGAACAGGTCGCCGAGGGCGCGGTCGATCACCAGCGGGCGGGCGATGAGCAGACCCAGCACCGCGAGCACCGAGCCGGCCAGCGCGGCGACCATGGCCTCGAGCAGGAACGGCAACTGGGTGTACCAGCGGGTCGCCCCGACCAACCGCATGATGCCGACCTCGGTGCGCCGGGTGAACGCGGCGATCTGCACCATGTTGGCGATCAGCATCACCGCGGCCAGCGCTTGCAGCACGGCCAGACCGAAGGCCGCGTTGCGCAACCCGTCGAACAGGCTGACCAGCCGGTCCACGATGTCCTTGTCGTTGCGCACCATGCCGACGCCGGGGCGATCGTAGAACTTCTCGTAAATCGTTGGGTAGAGCTCCGCGTCCTCCATCTTCACCCGCAGTGACGCGGGCAGCGGCGTCTCGCTGACGTATTTGGCCAGCTCGGGCTGGTCCTTGAAGGTCTTCTCCTTGGCCTCGCGGACGGCCTCCTCGCGATTGAGGAACTGGACCGACTCCACGCCGCCGGTGGCTTTCAGGTCCGCCATCAGCGACCGGCACGGGTCCTGCGAGCAGTCGGGGTCGTTGGCCGAGACGTCCTCGGTGAGGTACAGCCGCACCTCCAGACGATCCAGGAAGTACTGCTCGGTCTTGTCCGCGATGCGCACCGCGAGCAGACCGCCGCCGAGCATGGTGAGCGAGACCGCCGTGGTCAGGATCATCGCGATGGTCATCGTGACGTTGCGGCGCAGGCCCGCGAAGACCTCGCCGAACAGGAAGCTCGCGCGCATTACCGGCCCACCCCGTACACGCCCGTGGCTTCGTCTCGCACCAAGCGTCCGTGATCGAGTTCCACCACCCGCCTGCGCATCGCGTCGACGATGTGGTTGTCGTGGGTGGCCATCACCACCGTGGTGCCGACACGGTTGATCCGCTCCAGCAGCATCATGATGTCGGCGCTGGTGTCGGGATCGAGATTGCCGGTCGGTTCGTCGGCCAGCAGGACAAGCGGCCGGTTCACGAACGCCCGCGCGATCGCGACGCGCTGCTGTTCACCACCGGAGAGTTCGGTCGGCAGCCGGTCGGCCTTGCCGCCGAGCCCGACCATGTCGAGCACTTCGGGCACGGTGCGGTCGATGAACTGGCGCCGCTTGCCGATCACCTCCAGCGCGAACGCGACGTTCTGGTACACCGTCTTCTGCTGCAGCAGCCGGAAGTCCTGGAACACGCACCCGATGCGCTGGCGCAACTTGGGCACCTTGCGGCTGGGTAACCGGTCGACCCGGAAATCGGCGACTCTGATCTCGCCCGCCGTCGGCGCATCCTCCTTCAGCAGCAATCGCATGAAGGTCGATTTGCCCGAGCCGGACGGTCCGATGATGAAGACGAACTCGCCCTTGCCCACATCGACGGTGATGTCGTCCAGCGCGGGTCGCGTCGAGGTCTTGTACGACTTGGTCACGTTCCGCATGGTGATCACGGGGAGCCAGTGTAACCAGCAACCGGTCTCGGCCTGCGTCGTCAACCATGGGTGACAGCGTGGCGGCGGGCCGTCGCGCTCGGCTCAGCGGCCCGGCGGTTCCGTGATCACCGCTGCTGGAACAGCGTTGACCAAGGTGGCCGGAGGGGTGGTGGTTTCGTCGGGTTTGACGAAGACGTACAGCACGAACGTGGCGACCCAGGTTGCCATCAGGATCGCCGTGGATCTACGTGGTCTCACTGATTCCCTCCCGGCGCAGCGCCGCGGCGACTCGCACCCGCAGCTCGCGTCCGACTTCGAACTGTTTGCCCGGCAACGTCCGGGCAACCATTCGGATGTTCATCTGGTCGACGGTGAGGTCTTCCACACCCATGACGGTGGGCTCGTCGAGCAGCAACGGCTTCAGACGAGCGTCTTCGTACGCCTTTGTACCGACCTCGTGCAGGATCTCGTTGACCCTGGTGATGTCAGCGCTCGCGGCCACCGGCACGTCGATCGCGGCGCGTGCCCAGTCCTTCGACAGGTTCGTGACCTTCACGATCTGGCCGTTGGGCACCGTGATCACTTCACCGTCGGCGTTGCGCAACGTGGTGATCCGCAGCGTGACGTCCTCGACCGTACCTTCCGCCTGCTCCGCGGCTCCAGTCACCGCGATGCGGACCACATCGCCGAACCCGTACTGCCGCTCGGTGATCAGGAAGAATCCGGCGAGGATGTCCTGCACGATGCGCTGCGCGCCGAAACCGAGCGCGGCGCCGAGCACCGCGGCGGGCGCGACCAATCCGGTGACGGCGAAGCCGAGCCGCCGCAGCACCTCCATGGTGATCAGCACGTAGACGATGGTCAGCACCACCCAGGTGATCACCTGGGCCAGCGCGTGCCGATGCTTGGCCGCCTCGGTGCGCACCAGGGCGTCGCTGCTGTGGAATCCGGCGTCGATCCGGCGGGTGACCCGGTCCCTCAGGTAGGTGGCGAACCGGCTGAACAGGATGGCACCGAGGATGAGCAGCACGATCTCCAGGCCCGCGCCGCGTAGCCACGTGGTGAAACCGGTGGAAGCGATCGCCTGGATGCCCGCGACATTCATCTAGCTCGCCTGCTCTCGCATTCGCCAGCGGATACCCGACTCGATGAACCCGTCGATGTCGCCGTCGAGCACCGCCGACGGATTGTTGACCTCGTAGTTCGTCCGCAGGTCCTTGACCATCTGGTAGGGGTGCAGCACGTAGGAGCGCATCTGATTGCCCCAGGACGCACCCTCGTTGGTCTTCAGCGCGTCCATCTCGGCGCGCTCTTCCTGCCGCTTGCGCTCCAGGAGCTTGGCCTGCAGCACGCGCATGGCCGAGATCTTGTTCTGCAGCTGCGATTTCTCGTTCTGGCAGGTGACCACGATGCCGGTGGGCAGGTGGGTGATGCGGACCGCGGAGTCGGTGGTGTTGACGCTCTGGCCACCCGGGCCCGACGAGCGGTACACGTCGACGCGGATCTCCGTCTCCGGCACCTCGATGTGGTCGGTGGTCTCGACCACGGGTAGCACCTCGACCTCGGCGAAGGAGGTCTGGCGGCGGCCCTGGTTGTCGAACGGGCTGATCCGAACCAGCCGGTGGGTGCCCATCTCCACCGACAGCGTGCCGTAGGCATAGGGCGTCTTCACCGCGAAGGTGGCGCTCTTGATGCCCGCTTCCTCGGCGTAGGAGGTGTCGTAGACCTCGACCCCGTACTTGTGCCGGTCGGCCCAGCGGATGTACATGCGCATCAGCATCTCGGCCCAGTCGGCGGCATCCACGCCACCGGCGCCGGAGCGGATGTTCACCAGAGCGTCGCGCTTGTCGTACTCGCCCGACAGCAGCGTGCGGACCTCCATCGCCTCGACGTCACTGTGCAGCGCGACCCGCTCGGCGTCGGCCTCGGCGAGCGCGCTGGTCCTGGCCTCGCCCTCTTCCTCCTCGGCCAGTTCGTAGAGCACCGGCAGATCGTCGAGCCGCTGACGCAGCTCCTCCACCCGGCGCAGTTCGCCCTGGGCGTGCGACAGCTCACTGGTGACCTGCTGGGCGTGGTCCTGGTCATTCCACAGGTCGGGGTCGGCGGCCTGATGCTCGAGCTCGTCGATACGACGGCGTAGCTCGTCGATGTCGAGGACCGATTCGACCGTCTTCAGGGTGGCGTCGAGTTCGGCGAGATCAGCGGAAACGTCAGGATGCACGATGGTCAAGCCTAGCTGCCCCTCTGTGGCGGCAGCACACGAGTGCGCGCGGATGACCGGGGACGGCGTCGCCGGGGGTGGGTGCCGTCGTGCGCGGGCCGGCCGGTCGGGTGGCCGGGACGTCACACGCACGTTCCCGGCTCCCCGCCGGACGGGTGCGCTGTGACGGACGCCTCATGGGTTTCCACCCTAAACGGCGACCGCGCTTGGCGCAGTTGGTGATTGGAATTCGTGGGGTCGATGACCGTTCTGTCGCGCGGTGAGATGCCGTCGCAGCCGATCGTTCGTCTTGCCGGACCGCCGGACCGGGCCCGGGCGGGCGGTGTGTCGAACTCCACTGATTCCGCCTGTGGGTGACCGCCCGCGATACCGACCGCTCAGCCCGAGACCGCGTGCAGTCCGCCGGGACGGCGTCCGTTGAGCGCGTCGAGGGCGGCGGCGGTGGCGTCGTCGGCGGGCAGGTAGACGGTCACCCGCTGGTCGTCGTCGGCTGAGAGCTCGAGGGATTCGTAGGCCAGGCGCAGCGAACCGGCCTCGGGATGGGCGAGACGGGTGATGCCGGTGGCGGCGGCCAGGCTCGGCACCGTCTCGACCCGGTCGGCGAACGCCGCGCCCACGGTGACGGTGAGTTCGTCGGCGAGGGCGGCGATATGCGGGTCGGCTCGGAACGGTCCCTGTTTCAACGTGGCGACCGTCGCGTCGGCGATGTGCTCCCAGTCCGGGTAGAGGTTCCGGGCGCCGGGCAGGCAGAAGACGAAACGCGCCAGGTTGGGCGGGGTGTGCGGGCCGTCGAACAGTCCGGTCGGCGCCATCAGCCGGTGGTAACCGCCGGTGTAGGCGAGCACTTCGGTGAGGCGGTTGACCACGACGGCGGGCGCGGGTTCGAGCCGATCCAGGATCGCGCGCACCGTCGGCCGCACCTCGCGCAGCGGCTGCGCGTCGCCCATGCAGGTGAACCCGCTGTCCACCGACTTGCTCAATCGGTGCAGGTGGATCCGCTCGGCGGGGCTCAACCGCAACGCGTCCGCGAGCGCGGACAGCACCGAGGGCGAGGGATGCCGGTCACGCCCCTGTTCGAGGCGCGTGACGTACTCCACGCTGACCCCGGCCGAGGTGGCCAGCTCGGCGCGCCGCAAGCCCGGGGTGCGCCGCCGCGGGCCGGTGGGCAGGCCGACCTGCGCGGGTGTCACCGCTTCACGGCGGCTGCGCAGGAAGAGCCCGAGTTCGTTGTCGCTCACCTCTCGAAGCTAACAAGGCGCGCCGCCCGGAGGGTGTCCCTGTCACTACCACTCTTACGGCGGTCTCCCTGCTCCGCGCGCCGGGCAGCAGATTGAGTGGGCGGCCCGAGCCGGGCCGCTTCGTGATCCGAGGAGGAACAGCATGTCCAACGCTCCCTTGAAGCTCGCGGTGATCATCGGCAGCGTCCGGGAAGGCCGCTTCGGGCCCGTGGTGGCCACATGGTTCAGCGAGCAGGCGCGGCGGCACGGTGGGTTCGAGGCGGACGTCATCGACTTGGCGGAGGCGCACATTCCCCTGGAGTTGCCCGCGGTGCCTCCGGCGATGGACCCGAACCCGCAGCGGCCCGAAGGCATGACCGACCTCACGCGCAGGCTCGCGGCGGCCGACGCCTTCGTCATCGTCACGCCCGACTACAACCGCAGCATCCCCGCCTCCCTCAAGGCCGTCATCGATTGGCACTTCACCCAGTGGGACGCGAAGGCGATCGGCTTCGTCGGCTACAGCGGAGCCTCCGGCGGCCTGCTCGCCATCGAGCACCTGCGGCAGATCTTCAACGAACTCAACGCGCACACCGTCCGTCACTACGTGTCCTTCCCGCGCTACTACCTGCTGTTCGACGACGAGGGACGGTTGCGGGAGCCGGAAGAGCCCGCGGCCGTCGCGACGGCGATGCTCGACCAGCTGCACTGGTGGGCGAGCGCGTTGGCCGCGGCACGGTCGCTGGAACCGGTGGGGTGAGCGCCGGACGGGAACGGCGGCAGCCGGGCGTACCGATAGGGTGCGGAGCGTGGCTGTGTACTCCTCCGATCTCGAACTCGCCCTGCGGCTGGCCGACGCCGCCGACGCGATCACCCGGGCTCGCTTCGGTGCGCTGGACCTGAAGGTCGACGCGAAGCCGGATCTGACGCCGGTGTCGGACGCCGATCTGGCCGTGGAGCAGGCGATCCGGCAGGTGTTGTCCGAGCAGCGACCGGACGACGCGGTGCTCGGCGAGGAGTTCGGCGGCGACGCCGAATTCCGCGGAAGGCAATGGGTGATCGACCCGATCGACGGCACGAAGAACTTCGTGCGCGGGGTGCCCGTCTGGGCGACGCTGATCGCGCTGCTGGTGGACGGCGAACCGGTTGTCGGCGTGGTGAGCGCGCCGTCTCTGGTACGGCGCTGGTGGGCGGCCGCGGGATCGGGCGCGTGGTCGAGCTTCGACGGGCAGGCGGCCGAGCCGATCTCGGTCTCCGCCGTCGGCGAGCTGGGTTCGGCGAGCCTGGCGTTCTCCAGCCTGTCCGGCTGGCGCGAGCGCGGCCTGCGCGAACAGTTCATCACCCTGACCGACGACGTGTGGCGCGTGCGCGGCTACGGCGATTTCCTCAGCTACTGCCTGCTCGCCGAAGGCGCCGTCGACATCGCCACCGAACCGGAGGTCTCGCTGTGGGACCTGGCCGCCCTGGACATCCTCGTCCGCGAAGCGGGCGGGCGCTTCTCCGCGCTGGACGGCGAACCCGGTCCGCACGGTGGCGACGCGATCGCCACCAACGGCCTGCTGCACGAGAAGGTCCTCGACCGCCTGCGCGGCTGAGTTGTTCAGCCGTCGCTCGGCATCGCCGGGTGGCCGCCACCATGGATGCCACTTCGACCACGGCTTCCCCTCGGATGTGGAGAACGCGGCGACCTCCGCATGCCGGAAGTCTCTCGAGCTATCCGGCCCGCGCCGGGTTCGCCGGGGTGAGATCGATCCCCGGCGGTGGGCGCAGGCGGCGCAGGGTGCCGTCCATGCTCGTGACGTAGAGCGCCCACGCATTCCCGTCCCGGTCGATGCGCACCGACGTGGCGCCGTCCGGCGGATTGCGCAACGGGCCTGGCTTGATCAGGCCCGTGATGATCGCGCAGGTGGCGCCGGTCGTCGTATCCACCCGGTAGACGGCGCCGAGTATGTGATCGGCGACGAACAGCGCGCCCGCCCGGGTGGCCTCCATATCGTCGGGCAGCGCGACCAGGTCCGGGATGCCGGAGACGACGGTGGGATGCGCCGGATCGTCGAGCCGCACGCGCAGGATCTGCAGTGTCATGGTGTCGACGAAGACCGATTCGCCGTCGGCGGCCAGCGCGAGGCCGTTGGACGGCGGCAGCGCCGACCAATCCCGCTCGTACTCGTTCGTCTCGGGCCAGTAGCGGGAGATGCCGCTCGGACCGCTCAGGCCGATGGTGGTGAACAGCAGGCTGCCATCCGGCAGCAGCAACAGGCCGTTCGGCCCGTTCAGCCCGGTCAGCAGGACGTGCACCGCGCCGGTCTCGATGTCGTAGCGCTGGAGCGTGCCCGGCGGTTCGCTGAGGCCGTCCCCGGTGAGGAAGTAGACGTAACGCCCGGCAACGCGCACCCCCGCCGGGCGGTGCAGATCGGTGACCAGCTTCGTCATTCGCCCGGCGCCGTCGACGTGCGCCAGGTAACCGTCCATCAGACCGGTGACGTAGAAACCGCCGCGTCCGTCGGAATCGAGATTCTCCAGATTGCCGACTCCTTCGACGACGGTCGTGGTCTCCCAGCCGTCCGAGCACATGGCGGGAAATGTCTCCGCCTGTGCTGCCGGCATCGCCGTGGTGAGCCCGGCGACCACGGCGACGGCGCTCAGTACCGCGGCGCGCACCCGGATCCCTGTCCCTTTTGCCATGAGCGACAACATAACAGCGCCGAACCGAGCGGGAAGCCTCGAGATTTCCGCCGGATCGGAGAAAACCCGAGGTCGGTGCGCCGCGGCGGAAGCTCCCGGATCCGGGTTGTCCACATGTGCACAACTCGGGTGCCCACCAGGGTGAACGCCGAACCGTGCCGGTACCGCCCCGCCCTGGCGCTCGTAGGATGGGCCGGGTGACTTCCCCCGATGATTTCGCGGCTGTAGCGACCGGTGTCGCGTCCGGATCGGACGCCGGATCCGTTGCGGCGCAACAGGTCCTACGCCGAGTCTTCGGTTACGACAGCTTCCGCGGCGATCAGCAGGCGATCGTCCAGCACGTGATCGACGGTGGCGACGCGCTGGTGCTCATGCCGACCGGCGGAGGCAAGTCGCTCTGCTATCAGGTCCCCGCACTGGTGCGCCCCGGCGTCGGGGTGGTGGTCTCCCCGCTGATCGCCCTCATGCAGGATCAGGTGGACGCGCTCAGCGCACTGGGCGTACGTGCCGGCTTCCTCAATTCCACGCAGTACCCCGACGAGCGGCGGACCGTCGAGGCGCAATTCGTCGCGGGCGAACTCGATCTGCTGTACCTGGCGCCGGAGCGGTTGCGCCTCGACTCCACCGGACAGCTGCTGGATCGCGGCAAGGTCGCGCTGTTCGCCATCGACGAGGCGCACTGTGTCTCCCAGTGGGGTCACGACTTCCGGCCCGACTACCTGGGTCTTTCCATGCTGCACGAGCGCTGGCCGGACGTACCGCGGATCGCGCTGACCGCGACCGCCACCGAGAAGACGCGCGACGAGATCATCCAGCGTCTCGACCTCGGCACCGCCCGCCGGTTCGTGTCCAGCTTCGACCGTCCCAATATCCAGTACCGGATCGAGCCGAAGAACCGCCCCGAGCGTCAGTTGCTGGAATTCATCCGCAACGAGCACGCGGGAGACGCGGGCATCGTCTACTGCCTGTCCCGCAACTCGGTGGAGAAGACCGCGGCGTTCCTCACCGAGAACGGCGTCACCGCGGTGCCCTACCACGCGGGCTTGGACCATCGCACCCGCGCGGCGAACCAGTCGCGCTTCCTGCGCGAGGACGGACTGGTCGTCGTGGCGACCATCGCCTTCGGCATGGGCATCGACAAGCCCGATGTGCGCTTCGTCGCCCATCTCGATCTGCCGAAATCGGTCGAGGGGTACTACCAGGAGACCGGGCGCGCCGGCCGCGACGGGCTGCCCTCGACGGCGTGGATGGTCTACGGCCTCAACGACGTGGTGCAGCAGCGCAAGCTGATCGACTCCTCCGAGGGCGACGCCGCCCACCGTCGCCAGCTCCAGCTGCACCTGGACGCCATGCTCGCGCTGTGCGAGACGGTCGGCTGCAGGCGCACCCAATTGCTGGCCTACTTCGGCGAGCCCGGATTGCCCTGCGGCAACTGCGACACCTGCCTGTCCCCACCCCAATCCTGGGACGGCACGGTGGCCGCGCAGAAGCTGCTGTCCACGGTGCTGCGGCTCCAGCGGGAACGTGGCCAGAGCTTCGGCGCCGGTCACATCGTCGACATCCTGCTCGGCAAGAAGAACCCGAAGGTTCTGCAGTACGACCACCACGAGCTGAAGGTGTTCGGCGTCGGCACCGACCTGCGCGATACGGAGTGGCGCGGCGTGGTGCGGCAATTGCTGGCCCACGGGCTGCTGGCGGTCCACGGAGACTACGGGGTGCTGACGCTGACCGAGGCCAGCAGCGAAGTGCTGTTCGACGGACGGCGAGTACCGCTGCGCCGCGAGCCCGAACGCGCGACCAAGCCCGCGCGGGCCGCGAAGGCCGCCAAAGCGGCCTCGGCCGAGCTGCCGCCCACGGACCTGCCGCTGTTCGAGAAGCTGCGCGAATGGCGCGCGGCCACCGCGAAGGAGCAGGGCGTGCCCGCCTACGTCGTCTTCCACGATGCCACCTTGCGCGAGATAGCGGCACGCAAACCCGCGAGCCTCGCGCAGCTCGGCGGCGTCAACGGTGTCGGTGAGAACAAACTCGCGAAATACGGCGAACAGGTGCTCGAAGTGCTCGGCGCCGAATGAGCCGCTACCGTCACGCGGGTCACCGAGGGGTGAGGATGGCGACCGGACGAGGCCGTCGAAGACTGTGGAGGACAGCGTGAGTCGGAGCGAGACGATCGGGCGCCGGGAGTTCCTGGCCGGTGCGGCCACTCTCGCGGCCGGGGCCACGTTGGTCGGCCGCACTCCGGCACGCGCGGTACCCGTCGCGGAGGGGGTCACCAAGTTTCCCTTCCCGGCCGAGCGCCGGGTGCGGGTGCTGGTGACCGGCGACGCGGGCACCGGTACCCGCACCCAGTGGGCGGTCGCCGACGCCATGCGCGCGCTGCACGGTCGCGAACCCGTCTCGCTGGCACTCGGGCTCGGCGACAACATCTACGAACACGGGCCCGACGGCGCCGCCGACCAACAGTTCGCCGACAAGTTCGAAAATCCCAACACCGGTTTGGATTTCCCTTGGCTGATGGTGTTGGGCAACCACGACAACAGCTCGGTGCTCGGTGGTGACGGCGGGTGGCTGCTGCGCGGCAACGCCGAGGTGGAATACCACGCCGGCTCCAGGCGCTGGTGGATGCCGAGCCGCTACTACTCGGTGCGCATTCCCGAGGAGAACCCCGTCGTCGAATTCTTCGTCCTCGACGTCAACCCGCTCGCCGCCTACCTGCCGCCGGTCTTCACACCCTATTGGGCGGTCGACGGACAGTTCATGAACGAGCAGCGCGACTGGCTCGATCGCGCTCTCACAGAATCGCCCGCCACGTGGAAAATCGCCTGCACCCACCACCCGTATCTGAACAACGGCCCGCACGGGGACGCGGGCCGCTACGAGGGCTTGTCGCTGGAGCCGATCAACGGCGTGCCCGTGAAGCGGTTCATCGAAGACCATGTGATCGGCCGCTGCCAGTTCATCCTGTCCGGGCACGACCACTCGCTCCAGGTGCTCGAACCCACGGCGGCAACGAAGGGAACCAGGCAGATCGTGTCCGGCGCGGCCGCCAAGACGGTCGGGGCCGAGCCGCGGCTCACCGCGAGCGCGGGCCACAGTGCGCTGTACGAGAACTATCACGAGCTGGGCTTCATGGTGCTCGAGCTCACCGAGGACGGAGTCGAACTGGGCGTCCACACCGTCGACCTGACGACCGGCGCGTCCGCCGAGGCGTTCCGGCGGCGCCTGGCCTGAGTTCCAACTGGGTTGCGCCGCGCGGGAATTGCGGCGGGTCGCCGTCGTGGGGGCTACCGTTCTGGCTATGGCACCGGGTGAGGGTTCCAGTGACGCGGGCGACGACATTTCTACCGGCTCGATGGGCGGTGAGACTCCGGACGCGCCGCCGTACGTCCGCAGCAGAACCGATCCAGCCGTGGAGAACGTATGGCTGCGGCGCAGGCCACCGCCACCGCGCCCCGGCCTGCCGCGAATGTCGACGGTGGCGCTGCTCGCCGCGTTCCTCGCCGTCCTCACGCTCTACGTGGCGCTGCATCAGGGTGGCTAGGGCCTACGCGACCTGCGGGAATAAACCGGTTGCCGGGTCACTTAGAGTGGACCGTTATGAAGGAGAAGGGGCGCAAGGTCATCGCGACCAACCGCCGGGCGCGGCACAACTACACGATTCTGGACATCTACGAGGCCGGAATCGCGCTGGTCGGCACCGAGGTGAAGAGCCTGCGCGAGGGCAAGGCCTCGCTGGTGGACGCGTTCGCGACGGTGGACAACGGCGAAGTGTGGCTGCGTGGGCTGCACATCCCCGAGTTCAGCCACGGCACCTGGACCAACCACGCGCCGCGCCGGGTGCGCAAACTGCTGCTGCACAAGCGGGAGATCGAGCGGTTGGTCGGCAAGTCGCGGGAGGGCAACCAGACGCTGGTGCCGCTGTCGATGTACTTCTCCGACGGCAAGGTGAAGGTCGAGCTGGCGCTGGCCAAGGGTAAGCAGGACTACGACAAGCGCCAGGACTTGGCCCGGCGCACGGCCGAGCGAGAGGTCACCCGTGAACTAGGACGGCGGGTCAAAGGCATGCGGTGACCGCCGTCCTGCTCGCGCTGGTAGCCGCGGTGGGCTACGGCGTGAGCGATTTCTACGGCGGCGTGGCGTCGCGGCGGGTGACCGCACTGCGCGTCGTCATCTATTCCTATCCGTTCTCGGTGCTGCTGGTGCTCGCGCTGCTTCCATTCGTGTCCGGGAGCGCGGACGCCGCTTCGCTGTGGTGGGGCGCGGCGGCGGGTGTCGCCAGCGGTGTCGCGGTGTGGTGGTTCTACGCCGCGCTGGCGGGCGGTCCGATGGCAGTGGTCTCCCCGCTGACGGCGGTGCTGGTCGCGGGCATTCCGGTACTCGCCGGGCTGGTGACCGGCGAGCGCCCCGGCCCGCTCGCCTTCGCGGGCATCGTGTTCGCGCTGGTCGCGGTGCTTCTGGTGAGCCGGGAGTCGCCGGACGAGGTGACGGAGGAGATCACCGGGGGACGCGAACTGCGGTTCACCCGCAAGGTCGCCGCGCTGACCATCGGATCAGGCGTCGCGTACGGTTTCGCCTTCGTCTTTCTGCACGAGACATCGGCGCAGTCCGGACTGTGGCCGCTGCTCATGCAGCGCCTCGCGGCCACCGCGGTGGTATGGCTCACCGCGCTGACCGCCCGCGATTTCGGGCGGCTGCGGGGCGAGCCCCTACGACTGGCCTGCTATATCAGCGTGCTGGACGTCATCAGCAACGCCGCGCTGCTGTATGCCTTCCACGGCTCGCTGCTGTCGCTGGTGAGCGTCATCGGCTCGCTCTATCCGGCCGTGACCGTGCTGCTGGCGATGGTTCTGCTCGGCGAGCGGGTCCACCGGCAGCAGCAGGCGGGCTTGGTCCTGGCGTTGGCCTCGGTCGCGCTCATCGCCGCGGCCTGAATACTTGGCGGCCATCGAGACGCGCGGCTGCGCGGCCGGGCTGTCCTGCGTCCGATGCGATGCGGCAACGGAACCAGCCGCTGGACAAGACTTACCGGCACGCCTGCTGGCGGCCGTACCGGCCGAACTATGTACGGACGTGTCGAACGGCCGCACAGAACGACTACGATTTGCGGCGCCGGGTCACTCGGGCAACGGCCGATCCCGAAGTTGCTCGCCGTCCGAGCGAGGGCGGAGGCGGGCGACGAGTGTACGTCGCCCCGATCCGTACCCGAGCTACCCGAATTCGGTCCTACCGCAGGCCGGACGCGCGGCTCATCGCGTGCACGGTTCGCGCAGCGATATCCGTTTCAAGGTCGGACTGCGGTAATCGGCGACCACGGTGCGCGACCCCAATGACGTGGACGGATCGGGCACGTTGACCACCGCGCGTTGCGCCGCGACGTCGGGTTCGTCCCGCCCGTAGACCTGCTGCGCCGCCATTCCCTCGGAGTCGACGGTGAGCCCGGCAAGGGTCTTGCGCAGGGTCGGCCGGTCCAGTCCGCCGGTCTCGGCTGCCTTGGTGAGCAGCGCCTTCAGCGGATAGGAGATCGCCCAGCCCAGGTTGTAGCCGAAATTCGTCGGTTCGCTCGGCGCGGCGTTCCTGGCCCGTTGGGCGCCGAGGCTCATGCCGTCCCAACCGTCGAACGGGGAGGTGTAGTTGTACAGCGACATCAGCGCGGGCGCGGCCGGGGTCTTGAGCAGGGCGCTGTTCCAGGTCGGTGTCGATCCGAGGAACCGGCCCGTGTAACCGGATTTCGCCAGTTTTCCGACGATCTCGGCGGCTTCGGCCGGTCCGGTGGCCAGCAGGACCACGTCGGGCGGATCGGCCATGATCTCGGCGACCGGGTAATCCTGGTTGCCGACTTCGGGGTTGGGCCCGGTGTCGACCCGGGCGGTGATGGTCGCGCCGTTGTCCAGTGCCCACTTGAGCGCCCCGCTGGCGTAGTCACCGCCGTAGTTGCCGCGGTAGGCGACCACGCCGAGCGTGCGCGGCTGGTAGTGGTTCTGCGCGAACCAGTCCAGACCCAGCACGGCTTCGGTGCAGTACGAGAAGCCGTCGTCCAGCACCAGGTCTCGGTCGGTGGAGCGGTACTGCCAGCCGGACCAGAGGGTGCCTGCCCCGGTGACCAGGTCCGCGTCGTCCATCTCGCCCAGGACGGCCAGGGTCTGCGCGGTCCCGAAGCTCATCGCGAGGGCCAGCACATGGGGGGCGATGTTCTCGAACTCCGCGACGTGCCTGCGCGGATCGTAGGCGGTGTCTCGCGTGTAGGTCGCGATGTCGATCTCGTATCCGCCGATACCGCCTTGCTTGTTCACCTCGTTCCAGAACGCGAGCTGTCCGTCCTGCAGCGACTTTCCGAGCGGAGCGAAGGGGCCGTTGTTCAGGTCCGACAGAACACCCAGATAGATACAGCCCTTGTCGCGGTGGATCGCGTGCGGGCACGCTTCGCGGGTGACGCCCGGGGCAGCGGCGGACTCGGAAGCCGAACAGCCGCCGGTCAGGACGAGCCCGAGCGCGAGGGGGGCGGCCACGAGACGCAGCAGCCGACGAAGATTACGGTGGAGAGGCATGTCTTGCTCGCTTACGGCTGCACGCAGGGCTCGGTGAGGGTGACGCGGTCCTGGGTCGGGCCGTGATAGTCGGTCGCCAGGGTCTTCGCGCCCAGCGGCGCGGTCTGATCCGGCGCTTCCATGACCGCACGCTGGCGGGAGAGGTCGGGTTTCGCCGCGCCGTAGATGTATTCGGGTATCGCGCCCTCGTAGTCGACGCGCAGGCCGTGCACGGCTTGACGGACGCCCTTGCGGGTCAGCTTGCCTTCGTTGACCGCTCGGGTGAGCAACGCTTTCATCGGATAGGAGAACATCCACCCAGCGCTGTAACCCCAGGTGGAGGGCTCGCGAGTCGCCGAGGCCCTGGCCTTCTTGGCGCCGGCGCTGATGCCGTCCCAGCCGTCCAGCGGCGAGGTCATGTTGTAGCGCGTCGTGATCGCCGACGCCGCAGGGCTTTTCAACAGGCCGCCGTTCCAGGTCGGGCCCGAGCCGAGAAACCTGCCCGGAAAACCGGCCAGCGCCGCCTTGCCCATGATCTCGCCCGCCTCCGCGGGACCGGTGGCCAAGAGCACGAGATCCGCTCTGGCATTGAGGATCTTCGCGACGGCGGCGTCCTGGTTGCCGATCTGGGTGTTCGGCTCGGTGTCGATCTGCGCCACCATGTCGACGCGGTTGGCGGAGGCCCATTTCTTGGCCCCGGTGGCGTAGTCGCCGCCGTAGTCGCCCTGATAGCTGACCGTGGCGATCGAAGACGGCTTCGCTTGGTGCTCGGCGATCCAGTCCAGGGCGATGATCGCCTCGGAACAATAGGAGTAGCCGGACTCCAGCAACAGACCCTTGTCGCTGTTCTCGAATTGCCAACCCGACCACAGGGTTCCGGCAATGGCGACCATGTTCGCCGCGTCCATCTCGGGAAGTACCTTCTGCGTCTGCACGGTGCCGAAGCTCATGGAGAGCGCGAGGACGTGCGGCTCGATTCGCCGGTACGCCTCGGCGTGCTTCTGCAGATCGTAGTTCGTGTCCTCGGTGTAGGTGGCGATGTCCACCTCGTACTTGCCGCCGATGCCGCCCGCTTCGTTCACCGCCTTCCAGAACGCCAGCTGGCCGTTGTGAATGTCCTTGCCCAGCGCGGCGAACGGCCCGCTGGTGAGATCGGACAGCACGCCCAGGTAGATACACCCCTTGCGGGAGTCGACCGCGTTCGGACACGGGTCGGAGGTGACCCCGGGTTCGGACGCGGCGGCCGACTTGTCGCCCAGGACGGAGCACCCGGTCAGGACGAGTCCGGCGATGGCGGTGAGGGCGGACAGGCGCAGCAACCTGTCCCGAATGGTGCGAACTGCCAAAGTGTTTCCTTAGTCTGAAATCGAGATCCGCTGCTCAGAGCCGATCGTACGGCTCGTGCAGTGTAAGTCGGGTTCCTCGCCGGGCCCGGAGAACCGGCTACCAGCATCCGGGAAGGATGGGGTGTTCGAGCGGGCGGTGAGGGGGATCCGGTTGAGCTGCGTGCCGTGACCCCCGGACCATATCGGAGGAACAGAGAACACGGTGCGTTCTCGACACCGCCCGAGGGTGGGGAGTTCGGAGGTTCCGGTCCGGGAACATGGCGACTCAGAATGTCTCCTCCGATCCGCGGGGTCCCTTACCTCACCCGCGTCAGGGGCCCCGGCCGCCGCTGCCGGTGTGGGGTCCACCACGACCGGATATGGGGATGATCCGGCCTCTCGCCGGTGTTAACATGAACAGCCCGGCAAGACGCCGGGGCGTACGGGGCTGAACGGTTTCGACTGCGTACGTAGATCTAGGGGAAGCGTGTCGGTGCAGGCAAGAGACCACCGTAAGCGTCGTTGCAACCAATTAAGCGCCGATTCTCATCAGCGCGAGTACGCTCTCGCTGCCTAACCAGCGAAGCGTCTCTGTCGGCCCGGGGCATGCCCTCGGCTCCGGTGCCGGCATCAGCTAGAGGGCTAACCGTCCTACTCGGTCGCGGAGTAGGACGGGACATCGAACAGCGACTGGGATCGTCATCCGGGCTTGTTCGCGGGACCCGGAGATCCGAGTAGAGGCACAGCGGACTGCACACGGAGAAGCCCTGGAGACGCGGCGGAGGACCCGGGTTCGATTCCCGGCAGCTCCACCACAGCGGCCTTACTTGAACCGGGGTCCGTAAGGACCTGGGTGAGGGTAAGGCCGCTTTTTGGTTTCTGACCTGCAGGGTTGTGGGGTCTGGCGGCAGGCTGTACGCAGGCGGGGCGGGTTCCGGCGGCTTGGTGCAGGTCGGCGAATGGTTGGTGAAGCTGGTCGCTTGTGACGCCGCCAACGTCGAGGTAGAACCGCTGGAAAAACGCCTGGTTAAGGTGGCGGCGGACGGTGTCGGTCCTGGCTCGGTAGAGCTGGGCCGGGTCGATGAGCAGGTCGAGGCCACGTTTGAGGACGTCAACACCGACGGCCAGCTCGGCACTGGTGGCGGTGAGGCTGACTTGGACCTTGGCGCGGTCGGTGTGGATAGTGCGCAGTCTGGCTTTGATCTTGGCCTGGGGGAGGGTGCCGTCAGCGGCGAGGTCGAGCAGCCGTTCCTCTTTGGCGTCGAGTTCCTTGAGGCGGGTGGTGAGGCTGGCGTGCATCGCGCGGACGCTGGTTTGTTCGTCAGCCAGTGCTTCGTCCAGGAGTTCCCGGAGGGCAGTGTGGAAGCTGGTCGGTAGCCGCAGAGTGGCGTAGTGGTCAACGATGGCTTGTTCGACCCGCTCAGCTGGTAAGTGAGGTAGATCACAGACGCGTTCTTGGCGTCCTCGGCACAAGAAATAGCCGTAGTAGTGGCCGTTGCGTCCTCTGGCTTCGGTGTAGATGAGCCGGGAGGTGCGGTTGTGGCGGCGGCAGCGGTCGCAGAACAGATCCCCTTTGAGGTAATGCTGCAGTACGCGGTCGCGCTGCCCGCGGCGGCTGCGCATGTCCATGACGTCCTGGACACGGTCGAACAGTTCTTGGCCGACAATCGGCTCGTGCCTGCCGGGCCGGAGCTGGTCGTCGACCAAGACCCAGCCGGCGTAGTACGGATCTTTGAGCATGCGGTGCAGCAGTTTGAACGAAAGCGGGCGCTGGGGGATGGTGCCGCGTGCGCGGGCGGTCAGCCCGAGGTCTGCCATCGTGGCTTCGAGGTGTTCGAGACCGTACTCGCCGGTGGCATACAGTTCGAACGCCCGGCGCACCAGGGGTGCGCGTTCGGGGTCGAGGGTGATGGTGTTGATCTGTTTGCCCTCGTACTCGACACGGGTGTTGAGGTAGCCGACCTTTGCGAATCCGAGGGTGCCGCCGTTCAGCGCTTTGGTGCGCATCTTCTCCTGGATGTCCAAGCCTTGCAGCGTGTTCATCAGGTGATTCATCACGTCGAGCATGCCTTCCATCGCCACGGCGTGCGGGCCTTCGCCGAAGTCTTCCTTGGCGCTGATGAGGCGGACGCCCATCTTGTTGAGCTGGGTCTCGATGATCGCCGCGTCGAAGCGGTTGCGGAAGGCACGGGAGCGCATGTAGACGATGACGTAGCGGACTTCGGGATGCTCGGCGAGGTACTTGAGCAGATCCCGGAAGACCGGCCGCTTGTCGATGGTCTTGGCCGAATAGCCGGGCTCGATGAACTCCGTGGCGACTTCGACGCCCATGGCGTTGGCCTTGGCGTTCCCGTGGTCGCGTTGGGTGGCGATGGACAGGCCATCGGGGTCAATGTCGATGGCGGTGTCGAGCTGCTTCTTGGTGGAAACCCGTAGTAGGAGGACGGCTTTCTCATCCACGCGAGCTCGGTTCGGCAGGGTTCGTCGGGCCATCGGATACCTCCGTGTTCGGTTCGGCGGAAAGCGATTTCGTGTTCGCGGCGGGGACCGTGTGATGTGGGATCCATAACCAGAAGTTTGGCGGGCTGTTGGCCTTCTGAGGCTCGGAACTTTTGACGGCAAATGTGACGGCAACACAGCCAAATTTCCACGTACGTTCGCGTGCTCGTACAGCCTTGTTTATAGAGTTCAGACGATCTTGTAAGGTGGCTTCGATCGCTCTGAAGAGCCTTGTGTCCCCAGTTCGAGTCTGGGAGGAGCCACCAACGAAACCGCCTACCCCATCAGGGGTGGGCGTTTTCGTTGGTGCGGTTTCAGTGCTTGCCGACGTGCTCGAATCCGCGGCCTGACGGCAATTCTGACGGCTACGCCCCCTGTTGACGGCTGCCGTGAACAAACGGTCCTCGACTTTGGTCAGGGCGTTGCGTTTGCTGGCGAGGTCGACGTGTTCGTAAATGCCGGTGGTGCGGACATCGCCGTGGCCGAGGATCGCCTGGATGTCACGGGAGTGGACGTCGAGGCTCTTCTGGGTGGTGGCGTTGCTGTGGCGCAGCCCGTGCAGGGTGACTCGTGGCAGGTCAAGCCGCTTGCAGATCCGCATGAACGATCTCGCCAGGTTGTGCGATTCCAACGGCCGTCCGGTGCTGGTTGTGAAGACCAGCTCGTTTTCGTCGCCAGCGCCTTGCCAGGCTGCACCGGCCGTGTCCCTGGCTACTGCTTGGCGCGCTCTGTGTTGCAGGAGCGCATCGTGAGCTGTGGCGAGGAGGGGTTCGTCTCGCCTGCTGGATTCTGTCTTGAGTTCGACCTGCCGTAGTTCGCCGTTGATGCGTTGTACCTGTTGGCGGATGCGGAGCACACCGTGGTCGAAATCGACGTCACACCAGCGGGTGCCGACGACCTCCCCGGCACGCAGCCCGTAGAGCGTGAGCAGGACGAAGGCCGGATAGAGCGGGTTGTCGCGGGCGGCATCGAGAAACTGAACAGTCTCATCGGGAGTCCAGTGCGCTGCTTCTTTCGCCCGGTGTCGCGGCAGCTCGACCAGACGGGCGACATTGCGTGGGATCATTTCCTGACGCATCGCGTAGGTGAGGGCGGCGCTCAACACCTTACGTGTTTGATGGATTGTCGCCACTGATCTGCCGTTGGCAAGGAGGTCGTCAAGAAAATTCTGCACCGTGCGGACGGTGAGGGTATCGAGCCGGTAATGCCCCAGGCCAGGTTTGATGTGGAGGCGAACGACCGCCTCATGTCTCTTGCGTGTGAGAGGCCGACGTTTTTCCCGTTCGAGCCAGAAGTCCAGGTATTCGCCGACCTTCCAGAACTTTTCTGGTGGCAGGATTCCCTGCCGAGCTTCGTCAATTATTCGTGTGAGTTTTGTGTGCGCCTCTGTACGAGTCTTGCCGTAGACCCGCAAACGACGCGTTTTCCCGTTGACGGTGCCGAGGTGCACCGCGCCTTCCCAGCGTCCGTCCTTGCGCTGGTAGAGGGTGCCTTCCCCGTTGGTTTTTCGGCCGCTCATCGGGGGCCTCCGACCTCGGCTAATCGCCCGATGAAGCGCTCTATCTCGGCTGCGGGAACGAACCGTCGTCGGCCGATCTTCAACGTCGACAGTTCCCGGCGGTGGATGAGCTGATAGACGCTCCAGCGGCTCAACCGCAACTGCTCACAGGCTTCGGGAATTGTCAGCAGCCGCGACGGCGAGACTGCGGGCATCTGCTCGATGGGAGCGGCGCCATAGGTGGGATGCGGTCGCGCGGGACCGTCGACGCCCTCATCCGCCAGTTTGAGTGCCAGAATTCCCAGGGTTCGCAGCATCGCTCGTGTCTTGTGCGACAACCCTGCCGCTCGCGTGAGGGTCGGGCGTGTGGTGGTGACTTTCGTCATGCCCATGCCTTCCCCAGCGAATCGGCCGCGTGCCCTGGATCCGGGGCCTCCAGGAGGATCCCGACGCCGAGGCGTTGCAGGTGGCCGCACAGAAGTCGGGCGTGAGTGGCGGTCCGTGCGAACCGGTGCGGCGCGGGGACGATGACGTAGCGGATGTCGGGATGCTTGGTGAGATAAGTCAGGAGGCGGCGCACCGCTGGGCGTCGGCGCAGGCTGGTTGCAGGCGCGCCGATTTCGATGAACTCCTTGATGATCCCGACGCCGTGCCGCATCGCGACGCGGTGTCCGGCCTCGCGTTGCAGTCCGATCTTGATAGGCTCCCCGCCGCCAGCGGCCTGGTCGGCCACGGTGGTGGCGGCGATGGACAGAAACAGCACGGCGGGTACAAACGGCTCGACGGCGAATGGGCACGGAATAGTCACGCTGCCCCGGGCATCAGGAGCGCTCATACGGCTCTCCCGCTGACCACAGCAAGGTTGAGCGGCCGGTGGTAGGTGGTGCGGCTGGCGTACGGCCCGAGCCTTGTTTCGGCCAGGCGTTGACGAATCATGACCTCGGGAACCACGAAGTGATCGGACAATTCCTCCGGCGTGGTCAGGCCGGCTTTCCAGGCGCGCCTGAGCAGCCGACTCGGTACGAGTAGCTGGCCAGCGAAGTACTCAGCTGCCCGGTTGGCCTCGTAACGGCCGCTGACAAGGTCGTTGCCGAGGTAGAGGTGGGTGGCGCGGTGATAGTCGAGGACGTGCTTGAACTCGCGCGCCACGGCGACGCGTTGTTGCTTCCGCTGGACGGTCGCGGCAATTTGGATGACCCATCGTCGGGTGGTTGTGTCCCAGAATCCAGCACTTGGAAGCCGTTGATCGAAGACGTACTCGACGCGTATGTGACGGAGGTCGGTAATAACGTCAATGGGGATCATCGTGGCGGACGATCGGCGGCCAGATAGAAGTGCGGTCGCTTGCTTTCGTGCAAGTCGCAGGCTGTCGGCAAAAGCCGCCGGACGTTCCGTCATCATGGCGCGTAGTCCGGCTAGCGTCGCGTGTTTGCGACTTGGCGTTCGACGCGCCTGAGCGCTGCCTGTAGCGGTTGGTCCTGTTTTTCTTGGCATATGGTCCTCCTTTCAATCAGTTGTTTCTTGGCGCTTGTTTCCTTTCCTTATGTGTTTGCATGTCGATCAGTAATAGCTACTATTTGTGACGATGGTTCGCAACCACGCAATCATGGCGAAAGCACCTCCGATATCGAGCGGCGACGGCGTCGATCGCGGCTTCGATCTCCTCGATGGCTTCGCGCGGAACGCCGTGGTAAGAGACGCGAACGAACGGCTCGGCCCGTGATTGTCTCGTGGACAGCCACCCTGCTATCGCGAACAACTCGTCACACGGCAGGTCGATCGCTTCGGCGATGGCACGCAGGCTGTCAGGCGTCGGCTTGGCAAAGAATCCCTGGGCGATCCGCGTGATTGTCGATCTGCTGAGTCCGGATCGGTCGGCTAGTATCGCACGGGTGATATGAAGTTCTTTTCGTCGCGTTTCAATTACTTCGGCTAGTCGTAAGGCGGTCTCATTGCGAGATGTTGTTTTCATAGTCTTCTCCATTTTCATTCCCCCTCTAGTAACCATAACTCCGTTGTTGCGTGAAAGCAATTATTGTAGGAAATAAAACAATAATTTAAAGAGCGGAATTTATGATTTTCTACGCTCGCTCATCAAATATCCACACCCCACTCCCATCTGCCGGAAAGGCCACAACATCGCCCTCTTGGAGCATCTCCTCGCCAATAGCCGAATAGTCGACATATACGAAATCCTTCAATGCTTGAGGTACCGCATGTTTGAGCGTCGCTTCGATTTCGAGCGGTTCAAATAGCTGGCGGACGTAGGCGGCCATGCTCTCGTGATGGCCCTTGTAGGCAGTTGCGAAGTGGTCGAATAAGCGTGGGTCGTCTTCGTGGGCGCTGGTCCAGGCAGCGAACGCGGGACCGTGGTCCACGATGCCGTTTGCCACCTTCGACAGCAGTTCGATGCTGTGGACGTCGTCCAAGCCGATGGCACCGGTGCTCACGTGGAAGGCTCCGAACCCCTGGTGGTCCCAGATGTAGAACCGATCAGCGTCGTGCTCGTAGGGTTCGCCGAGAACGGCATACAGCTCGGCGTAGATGTAGTCGGGGTCTCGTGCCATCTCCAGCCAGGTGCCTCTCGTGAGTTCGGCCCGCAGCGGGAGGCCAGCGGTCACATAGATCCGGGGGTAGCGCAGGGCTTCCCGCTCGTGGCTTGTTTCGGCCTCATCGCGCCGCAAGTGGTCTTCGGACTGTGCCTGTCCTTGCTCGGTGCGGTTTGTATTGTGTGCGTCGGTATTTGGAAATCGCTCATTCATGCTCGCCTCCTTCGGGTTATGTTTGGATGTTGGCCGGTCGGACGGTGCAGAGGGTGTGCATTCCCTCGATCCGCCGTCCGCCGGCCTCTTACACCGGGCGCTGAGCCGGGGCTCAGCTGTCCGCCTGCTCGCCTTCGGCCTGCTGCCCACCTCGTCGGCCACGGGTGCGGCGTCCGCCCTGTGGCGGTTCGCCTTCCGATGCTTCCGCCGTGTCGGCAGAGCCATCGGTTCCCGACTCCTCCTCCTGCACGGGTGGAGGCGTGGGGATGGCGGTGAACAGGTTGTCGATGGCTGCCTGCCGGGTGCGTGCCTCTTCTTCGATGGCGGCACGAGCGGCGTTGGCCCTGGCCATAAGGTCAGGATCGTTCTTGGCAGCCTCGATCCAGGCGTCCACGGCGGCGAAGCATTCAGCCTTGAGGCTGCGCTTCCGCAGGTCGGCAATCCAGGTCAGCTGGGTATGCCGGGCGGTGTCGATTCGGATAGCCAGGGTGACTTCCTTGTTCGACGGTTCGGACATCGCTCCTCCTCGGTGCGAGCGGCCGGTAAGCACTGATTGCGCTTACGAGTACGGCCGCATGGCACCGACGACGGCATCCCGCTATCCGGTGAGACCCGGTGGTGCGGTGCGTGGGTCGTCCGGTCTCAGGCGAGAGCGCTTGCGGTCGGACGGCACTGGATAGCCGGGCAGCACGATGTCGGAATCGATTTCGTTGCCCCAGACGTCCCAGCCGGGTTGCCGCCGCCGGGCGAACAGCTCCAAATATGGCCCGCTGCTGACCCTCTCGATAATCGCGTACTGCTCTTCCGGCTTGTGGCTGTGCTCCTGCACGGGGGCGATGAACCACGTCGGCTGTGCGCGGAAGTTCACGGGAGCGCGCCCACGGGTACCGAATAGGACGTGCTCGGTCATGTTGCGTAGGTACTGCCCCAGCTGCAGGCGCGGTTTCACCCAGGTGAGCGGCGAGCGGTAGGTGAAGCCCCAGGCGGTCATAATGTCGTAGCCCGCCCGCCACGACCCGTTGGTGACCCACAACCATAGGTGCGCGTCGTCTTCCGCGAGGCTGGTCACGGGCATGTTCGCGATCTGCTCGACGGTCATCAGCGGGTAGTGCTGGATCGCTCCGCGCCCGCCTGCCTGGTCGATGTTCCATGGTGGGTCAGCCATGATAGTGCGGTACCGTTTACTAGGCGCCGCTGGCCGTATGCGGCTGCTATTGGTCATTGTTCACCTCCTTTCTGCATGAGTGCGACGAGCTGTTCGGGCGGGATAATTCGGAACAGCTGCGATCGCAGCTTGCGGTCCTGGTTGATGGCCCGGCGCAGGGCATCGCGTCGTTTCTCGGCCTTGGACAGCGTCTCGGCGGTGATGCTCCACACCACCAGAGGGAATCCGCCGCTTCGTTCTTGCTCGATACCTTGACGCCAGTACGCCTCGTACTCGTGGCATTTGCGGATGAGGGTGGGGATGCTCTCGGTACCCTTGTCAATCTCGATGAACGCCGCATCGACGTACTCGTTGCCGGGCGGGCAAGCCGTTTCGGCGTACAGATCCGGCTTCAAGGTCAGCCGTGTTCCAGCGACGCCGACGTAATCTCGCCAGGCAGCAGGCTCGATCTCACATTTCACCAGCTCCAGCCGACCGTGCCGGTTGGCCTCGACAAGAGCTACATGGGCGTCGGCAATGCCGAGCTGATGGTCAAGAAACCGTTCGGTCGGAGCGTGGAAGCGTCGCCGGGCCGTTGCTCCGGATTCCCGGCGCAGTAGGCGCTGGCCGATGTCATCGACGTAATGCACCATGCCGTCGCTGCCCGCGCTGAAGCCGCCGACCCGTTGAGTCAGGCTGTCGAGCACCCGCAACCGCCGGAGTTTGGCCAGCGCCCGTTGTGCCTTACGCCTGCCAGAACCGGGCGTCAGACCGCCGAAATGCAGCGTCTGGATGTGGCGCACGGTCAGGAACCGATGCCCGGCCACCGAGCGGAGGATTGCCCAGTCGCGCTCACTCATCTGTTTGGCGATGGCCGACAGGTCACGGATCGGCTGGCGAGTCAGGCGAGGGGTCGGTTGCTGGTGTGTGGTGCCCGAATGGGCACCATCATTCGCGTCCAGCAGGACGCGAAATTTCGAGCTGACCGGCGAGGATGCAGGATTCTGAGTCGGGGCGAGACGGCCATCGAGATGGCCAGTGCTTTCCGTCCCCGTCGCTTCGCTCCGCCGCGATTTTTCCGTCGTCATGCCTGCCTCCTGCGACGCCGAGGCGCGCCACTCGCGTCGCTGTTCACCTGGTCGAGCAGCTCGGCGAACCCGGCCTCGATCTCGTCTAGCGGCTGGCCGTAGCGTTCGCGGCTCAGGCGCCGGATCTCGTTCGGATCGCTGGTTTCCGGGGGCGGCGGCAAGGTGACGCCCGAGGCCCACGGTTGCACGGTGTTGTCGCGCATCAGGTTCACGTAGACGTGGTGGGCGGGCAATGCGCCGAAGTCTTCGGGCGCGAGCACGGATTGTCCGGTGGCCATGTCTTTGGCATCACCTGCCTGGAGCTGGAAGGTGATCCGACTCCGCGCGTTGTTTCGGAAGGCGTCGAGCATCGCCGGGGGCAGCTGCTTCTGGTATTGGTGGGCGAGATGGAATCCGGCGCGCAGGCTGCGGGCCGTCGCCAGCGCGTCACCGAGGTCAGTCGGCAGGCGCAAATAGTCCTGCACCTCGTCGATGTAGACCATGACCGGCGTGCGGCTGTCCTCCGGTGTCCCGGCTCGTTCCCGGATCGCCTGCCAGAGTTCGGCGAGGATGATCGCCCCCAGTAGCTGCGCCGCTTCCGGCCCGATGACGCCTTTTTGGAGTGGCACCAGGAGCACCAAGTTCTCATTGAGAACTTGGCGGATATTGAACTTCGGGTGACGCTGGGCCAGAACGGCGCGCAGTTGCTTGGTCAGCAAGGGGCGCAGCTTGTTGCTGAGCGGCGCGATCTTCGTATCCACCGCTTCCGGCGACAACGAGTCGAACCACGCCCAGAACGGTCCGGCCGCGAACGGATCCTCCCGGATGACCCGCTGGGTGAGCGACCGCCGGAAGCTCGGATTGGTCAGCAGCAGCGGCAGCATGGTCAGGCTGGCATCGTCGCGCTTCGCCAGCACCTCCAAGGAGTTGCGGAGGATGTCGGCCGAACGCGGCCCAAGGTCGCCATGGATGGCATGGATGGTGCCGAACAGCGAATCGGCGATCACCTCCGGCGTGCGGCCCTGGCTGTGCGCTAATGGATTGATGCCCACGGGCGCCTCATCGAGCGGATCGAGCAGCACGACGTCGCCGGCCCGTTCCCCTGGGATCCGCGCCAAGATGTCGGAAACGAGGTCCTTGGGCTCAATGACCACCACCGGGCGCCCGGCTTCGAGGTCTTGGACGATCAGGTTCAGGAGCAGCGTCGACTTGCCGGTGCCGTTCGGCCCGATTACCCAGGTGTGGCGCATGCTGTCGAGCACGTCGTAGCCGATCGTGCCGGAGATGCCGGGCGCGTTGGCCTCGGCGATCACCCGCTCGCCGGACAGCAGAGCAGGCGTCGGCCGGACCGGTTTCGGATGCAGGGGCGGTTGACCGGGAAACCGCTCGTCATGATCAGACACCGGCCAGGCCAGCAGATGACTCAGTTCTGGCACGCTGAGCGGTTGAGCGGGAGTCAAGATCGACCACGTCGCCTTCGGCTCGTTGATGTTCTTCGGCTTCTCGTCTGCCAGCTTGAAATGGACCCCGGCCGTTTCGACCGTCCCGATCGCCGCTGCCAATCCGAGCAGCAGCGATTTGCGGCGATCCGCGGTGCCGGCCTCGACGCCGATCCGCACCACCGCCGAAAAGCCGTGCTGCCCGAGCTTGCGAGCGATGGCTTGGCGGGCGTTCGGGCGCTTGTCCGGCAGCAGGCCGTGCCACACCTTCGACGCTGTCGACTGGTGACCGCCGAGCGGCTGCTCGACCGGCGGCAACATGGGCTGACGGCGCGGGCCGAGCGCGACTTGGATGACCAATTGCTCCCCGTGATGCACGGCGGTGAGGGCACTCAGGATTGAGCGACTCGACGCCACCCGATCGACCGGCTCCAGCGGCCAGTCCGTGGCGGTCAGCTTCAAGCGGCGAGCCGTCACGATGTCGCTGCGCTCCTCGGTGTCGAACGGCGTGACGACCGCGCCCGACACCAACTGCTCGACCGACCGGCGTACCCCGTGGGCGTGTCGAAGTTGGCTGCCGACAAGGTATTCCACGCCTTCAACGGTCGAACGGGCTTCGAGGATCAGCTGCGGCGCGTGCTTCTGGGCCGCCCAGTGGCGGAGCAGCGACGTGGCTGCGCCTTCACGAAACGGGCTGGGCCAGAAGAGGAGCTGCCAGACAAGGGAGTCAGCGGTGAGGTCGATGTCATTCATCGTCATCGGTGAACTCCTTCTGAATTGCCTGAACGGTGGCGGTCGGCTCGGGCTGCCGGTGGGCTGCTTCCTCGGCTTTGGCTTCGGCCATTGCAATGGCGATCACGGCGCGGCTGAGCTTGTAGAGGTCGGGCGGATTGCGTTTGTCGCTACGCACGGTGATGTGCCGCTCCGTCTTGTCATTTACGTTGCGCCGCTTGGCCTCTCGGTCAGCACGGCGGGGGTTTGATCTTCCTGTTTTGGACATAGCTCTCCTCCTCGATGAATTACTTTGCCTATTCAGCGAATCAACGCGACGGCTGCGTCGCTGTCGCCCGAATTGCGTCTGCGCAACTAGGTCTAATTCCACTATGAATTGCGCGTGCGCAATCCCCAATCAAGATTGCAAAAAGCACCACACCGAGACGAACACCAGTAAAAGAGGTGAAATGTCCCGCTTGTTGTTCGTCATTTTGTTCACCACCCGGCACGCATCCGGCGGTAGATAACGATCCCGCCGATAACGAGCGCGATCAGTCCGATCACGCCCAGGATCACCACCAGCGTCGGCCACATCGACTGAATCAGGCTGACCGCGAAGTAGATGGCGATCACGCCGAGCAGGATGGCGATGCAAGCCCGCTTGAACGCCTCGGCCATGCCCTGGGGCGAATCCCCGCTCACCGCGGCCACCGCCGCACCCACTCGATCGCCTCGTTCGCCACCAGCCCGGCGAACGCCAGCGCCAAGCGGCTGCTCGTCGGTGCCTGATCTGCCCGCTGTCCGGCGTACCGCTGGATGTCACGGCTCAGCCGCAGCGACCGCCGGAGGACGAAATTCACGATGTCGCTGACCGTTTCCAGATCGTCGCCTTGCGGCACCTTCGGTTGCAGCTCGTTCAGCACCACGTGGTGGTTCGCGGAACGGTCCATGCTCACCACTCCCCACCGAGATTGTCGTCGTCCGCCTCGGTGGGCGCGATCGGCACCGGCGCCATGCGCTTGGGCGCGGCCGTGGACCTCGTGCCCTTGGTGGGCTTGCCGTCCTCGGCCACCAGTTCGTCCAGCCGGTCCATCAGCTCAACGAGCACCGAACGGTCGACGCCGACGTACGGCCGGAGCAGATTGCCGTTCGAGTTGCCGTCTTGATGCACGAACACCGCCTCCGGTCCGCATCCCTGGTGATACGACCGGGCCAGCAGGCGCAGCTGGTCCGCCCCCTTGATCGGCGCGCCCATCTTGGCGAGCGTGGCAGCGTAGACCCGCTCGGCCTTCAGCTTGAGCGGCGGCAGCTGGGCCGTCAGGCCGTCGATCTGGCGTTGCAGCGCCACCCGCTGCCGCTCGATCGGCTCCAGCTGCAGGGCCAGCTGCCCGACCTCGTCCGTCTGGAGCGAGCCGTCCCGGAACCTGGTCGCGAACACCACCACGTTGACCACGATGACGATGAGCGCAAAATACACGCCCAAGATGGCCGCACCGGTGATGCCGCCGCCCGCCGACACACTGTCCGAGGTGATCCGGTAGGCCATGACGATCCCGGCCCCGACGGCGAGCGTGGTCGCCAAGCCGATGAACACCAGCGGCAGGATGCGAGCGGTTCCCTCGGGCAACGTGACACCTCCGGAGGTGTCCTTGTAGCCCTTCAGATCCCGGCCAATGAACTTCAGACCCACGGCCACGGCCGCGGTGCCGAGGAGCGCGAAGACGACTGCCGTGATGAGCGGGATCAGGCTGCCGCCCCACGCCGCGCCGTCACCGCTGGCGATGCCGGTCAGGTCGACGTTGAACACCTGGCTCAGAAAGTACAGCAGCACGGGGAAGTCCAGCAGCGCCGCCCAGGTCGAGAAGCGGTGCAGCCAGATCGGCACCCGCCGGTGCTTCAGGCTGCCCGCGTCGCGCTCCTCGGTGATCGTGGCGCTGACCTTCGTCATCCGGTCGCGGGCATCGCGGGCCGCAATGACATCGCCGTTGAAGCCTGTGACCGGTTGCGCGTCCAGGCGGTCGAGTTCGGCTTGTTCCGTGGCCATCTCGCCCTTGATCGCGGCGGCCTGGTCTACCAGCTGGGCGAGTTGGTCGGCACCGTGTTCGCGGGCTTCCTCGGCGGCCAGCATGCCCTTGCTCATGACGAGGGCCTCCATCTGGCTGAACGTGTCGGGCTCACGCGTCTCACCGATGCAACCCTGCTCGCTATGCAGCGCCATCACCTGCGGCAGCCAGTTGCGCGGGATCGGCTTGCCGGTGGCCAGCGACAAGGCGATGTCACGCTTGGGCACGCCCAGTGGTGACGACGGATGGGCACCGGTCGCCGGCGGCGTGGCGATCGGCGGATCGGTCGGCTTGCGCAGAGTCACGGTGGGCTGTGGTTCGGGCTGACGGCCGTTCGGCCGGGCGGGCATGAGGGTCATGACGGGATCTCCAATCTGGTTGAGGCATGGGGATTTGTGGGAGATATACGGCGGTCGGCCATCACCGGCCGCCGCGGTGAAAGGTCAGCTCGACGCGCCGGTTTTGCTGGGCTTTCAGCTCGTCGAAGACGCCATCGGTGAAATTCGGGATGACCGGCTCGCGCGCGTCGCGGCCGGAGACAATGCCCAGCAGTTCAGACGGCAGCCCCAGTGCCACGAGTCGATCCGCCACGGCACGGGCCCGCCGCTCGGACAGGCGGTTTCGGGTGTCCACGGTGCCGGTGTCCGCGATGTGGCCGGTGACGTCGATGGACGAAACGTCACAGCGGGCGGCGGCCTGGACGATCGGGCGGAGGGCATCGTCGGCGTTCGCCGGCAGGACGGGACTGTCCGGCGCGAAGTGCAGCGTGGTGTCGTTCAGGCTGGCCCAGACCGGGCAGCCGCCCTCGGTGATCGCGTCGGGCACCGGCACGACCGGCACCGGCAGGGTGGCGACCGGCGCCGCCGCGGACGGCATGTCGTGCGCGACGGTGCAACTGGCTGCCCCGGCGCGCTGGCAGATCCCGGTCCACAGCTGCTCGACCAGCGTGCGGGCGAACGGCGGAAGACCAGGCTGCGATCCAGCGGCGATGCCTAGACCATGGAACGTCACGTGACGGCCGGACAGCTTGGGCAGGCGGCCCTGCCGGGCGATGCTGTCGATGACGCTGTCAGGCTTGGCGTTCCAGCCAACGACGCGCAGGTCGACCGGCGCGACCGTGCTGATGCCGGAAGACAGGACGTGCAGATCGCCGGGCAGCTGGCTGGCGCGGTCGAGCAGGCCGAGGAGGTCGAGGCCGGGGTGGTCGGCACGGACTTCTGCCACCGTATTCGCCAGTTCGCGCACCGAAGCGGTGATCTGGCGATCGGCGTCAGCCGCGGCGTGTTGCACCTGGCCGTTGGGCCGGAGAGGTGTCAGGTCCTTCGTGAGGATGTCGCCGGTCGCCGAGGACACCACGCGCACGGTGGCGTCGCCGGGGCGCTTGGAATGCTCGGCCATCTCTGTCAGCTCGGAGATGAGCGAATTCGACAGGGCCGTGCGGGGTTCGGCGCTGGTGACCGTGGCTGCGATGGTGATCGCGGAGGGCTGCGAGTCCGCAGGCGCCGCGGTGCAGCCGATCAGCCCGAGTAACGCGGCCAAGCTCGTGAATATTGCTAGCAATACCCGAAGCGCGTGTTTCACTAACGAGTAGACAGGTGACCCCGAAAACGCCTGGTCGGCACCTGGTTCGGGCGAGGAGGTCAGGGAGGTGTGGTGGGGCATGGGAAAGCCGCCTTCCGAGATGTGCCAGTGGGATGCGAGCTGCCGATGCCTGTGGCGAGTTGCGGTACAGCTCTGGCTGAAACGGTACGAACCGGCAGGTCAGAAAGCAGGCGTGCAAGGTGGCGCTGAAGTTGGTGGGAAAGTTGGTGGGTAGCTGCCGCACCCATGGCGCGCTTCTCCAGTCGGGAACATGATGGCGTCATGACTCGCAACAATCCACGCTCCCGCCTCCACGAAGCGCTGGAGCAGTACGGCCGGCGGGCCCGGCGTCTATCCGAGGCCCGGATGCTGAGCGTGGATATTGTTCTGCGCCAGCTCGGCGACGAGGCACGGCTTTCCGATCCGCTGTACCGCGAACAACTGGCGCGTCGTGTCGTAGTGATGCTGCGGTCGCTCATCGCTGCGATGCCGGATCCGGTCGACCGCCGTATCGCCGAAGCAGTGCTCGCGGCTGCGCCCGAGTTCTACGACAGAACGGTCGAACAGCGCCGCGCCTACGTGCGCGAGCACGACTTCGGATTCACCGATGAACAGTTCAAGACACGACGGGCCCGGGTGGTTGCAGACCTCGCAGCCGATCTGACCGCTGCCTTCCGGAACCACACAGAGCCTATGTCGCGCATCTTCATTTCCGGCAGCTACGACGATGTCCGTTGGGACCGCGATGCCGCGGAGCTCGGCACGGCACTGGCCGATCTGCCCGTCAGCCTCATAGCAGGAATGGCGTTGCCGGGACGGCGAGTGAGCTACGCGATGGCAGATGCGCTGGCTGCCAGAGGGATTTATTCACCCAGTCGGATTCAGCTGTTTTCCCGCGCGAACGTGGCACAGCCAAGCGACGCCGATCGCAGGGTCGGCAGCATCGTGTATGTGGGATCGACACAGCAGCAGAAGCGCCGCGAGATGGTGCGCCATTCCTCGCTGGTTATCCTGTTCGGTGGCGGAAACGGCACAGTGGAGGAGACGAATTTAGCAGAAGCGCATGGTGTTCCAGTGATACCGCTCGCTTTCACCGGCGGTGCAGCGCAGCAGTATTGGCTTTCGCATCGGCATGCGACGGACGTTATTCGAGTTGGCGGTCATCCGGTCGATCCAGGTACTTACGCGTTGCTCAACCACGAAGTACACAGCCTGGCTCTGCGCGCGGCGATCGACCTCGTTCGCCAAGGGCTCAAGTGACACGTAGTTCGTGCAATGTACCGCCAATTAACGGCTGTTTGCATCCTGGCGCGTGCTCTACTTGGAGCGCTGTATCTTGACGATCAAGCGATACAATGACAAATATGATGCGATCGTCGTGTCGGCACTCTTGACGGTGGAGTTCAACACGTAGGTTGGGACCATCTCGCCACTGCATTCTAATACAAACTTCGCTTTAGTTTCTTCGTGTTTAAGGGGTGTTTCGTACCAGGACGTCGCGTAGTTGACGTGGAGTTCGTTGCTCTTCAACCGCGAGAAGTCGAGTTCGTAATCATCGCCGTTCAACCGCAAAGTGGGTAGCCGCATTCCGATGATTCGCGGCACTTGAAAATGAGCTTTGAATCGAGCTGTATCAGACTCGACTTTCACGTCGAGCGCGATCCGGGGGTCGACCCACGGGGCGTTCGTCAGAATCAGCTGGGCAAGCTTGTCGATACCGCGGTCACTCCATCGCCTGATGGTCCTGGCATCGGTGCCGTGTACGAGCGAGTAATCGTCTAGCCGCGCCTGAACAGAATCGGCTTCGTTCAAGTATCCCATTGTTGCCAGTGCAGTCATGATGTCGCGGTCGTCCTTGTGATGGCGACTGAAGAACAGAAGCCGACTCAATGCGATATCGGCGTTTCCGCCGCCAAGTCCCTTCAAGATCACCGGCGCTTCTAGCATCTTCGATTCGTCCAGCTCTCCGGGCAATCTGCGGAGTGTCCGCAGCTCGGCCCGGACCACATCCCGAACGCTCACCGTTTGACTCCTATGCTATTCGCGCGTGTAGCTATCCTAGCAATTTCGTCGGTGGAACCTCATCGCGAATGAAAAACACCCTGGGCCGCAACGAGCGCAGGGCGTTCTTCGTTGCATCGCGGGGTGGTGTCGGCGTCCCGTATAGAACACCGTTGTGGTGGTCGGTTCTTAGTTGAAGACCGTGATAGTACTGCCGGGGTCAGGGTTGTCGGACAGACGCTGGATGTAGCCGTCGCCGCTTTCTTCCGAGATGTAGTCCAAGTACAAGCGCACGCGGACTATCTCGGCATAGGGATCGAACCCCGATTTCAGCAGCCAACCCTCAACATATAGGTTGGGCCGCCGCCAGCATCCCAGCGGATAGTCGTCTGTGGTGAACCGATGCGGCTCATAGACCACCCGGATCGAACTGGCGACAACATTGAAGGCGAGATCTTCATGCACGACGATCCTTACGGATACCGGTTCGTCGTACAGACTGCCGACCAGCGCTGCACTCAGTCTTTTCGGAAGGTCTGCCTCCGGACGGAATGGGTACACCGTCTCACTGGCGTCGAATCCGAACTCTTTCAATTTGACCTGCTGTGGATCTTCGGAGACTGACTCGTCAACCATAACGCTACCTCTATGCATCGATTTTCGGGTGGGGCGCGCCACCGCTCAAAGCAAAGCGGAAGGGCGCCAGACCCGAATGCGCAAAGAGGTGCGCATATCATATGCTAAGTGGCACCAAATATCAATTAACCAAGTTTTATGCCGAATGTCAATAGATTCAGTCTCGGTTAGTGCGATGGCAGCATCCGAATCATGAGTTTGTTCGCCAGGGTTTCTGTTGCGATGCCGAAATTTGAGATGTCCGTGCGGAGGAATACCGCGAATTTGGGCCAGAGTTCGCCGCGCCAGACGATCGTTAGGGATGTCTCCTCGTTGGCGTGAATTTCGATGGGTCTGGCGAGCTTCGTGAGATTCCAAATATCTTCTTCGGCTGAAACGAAGTCGACATTCAGTGTGCGCGGCGGTGTGGATCCCTGGTAGAGGTGGACCTGTACTGGCCGCATTTCGATGTAGTGTTGACATTTCGTTTCGATGCCGACGACGAACCGGTCCGGGCCCACCTGGTACACCGTCAGGTCGAGGAATGGCACCGTATTGACGGTCCAACTGGTGGCGATCAAGGCGGCCAACTGCTGAATTCCCTTGTCGCTGTATCGCCGGACGTGGCGCTGCTCGTAGCCGTGAGCGTCGCCGAATTCATCGAGCCGACCGAGGTGGGTGAGTTTGTCGCTGGTCAGTCCGAGCGAACTGGTTGCTGCCTCCAGGCCGGTGTCGCTGTCGGCATTCAAGATCAGGTGCTTGAGCGTGTTGTAGGCGACCTGCGGATCGCCGGCGCCCAGCAGGCCGCGGATGACCGGGCTCCGGGCGACGGTCGCGGGTGTCAGCCCCTCACTGGATTTGCGGATGGCGAGCAGCTCGGCCTTGACCTGTTGTTCAAGGTCCATCCTCACCACCGATCCCGTCGTGTTCTTCGGCTGCGTCACTGTTAAGTCGGCCCAGTTCGGCAGCGAGTTCGGCGAGGCTGTCGATGTCGTCACCGTCGCGGTACAGCGCTAGACCGGTCGCGCCGCGGGTCAGGCTGGTCATTTCGATCACGTCGTCGGGGAAGTTGATCGTCCGGGACACGATCACGGGTTGCATCTCACCGAGCCAGATCAGTTGGAGGTGGACGGGGAAGCCGACGTCAACCTCGACAGCATGCTCGGGTTGATACTTGTGCTCGCCCACCGTCTCCATGTCTTCGCGCGAAAATATCTGGATGGCATGCGCTTCCGCACCGACAACGATCAACACCGGATCGTTCATCACGTAGCCGTGCATGTGGTAGATCGTCGGCAGCACGATCAGCGTGGTTCCCTGCCGCCGCAAGACATCGAGATGCAGAGTGGGCGGCTCGACGCCGGACGCCTGAACGATAAGGCTGGCGAGGATGCGCTGCCCTGATGACGACCATCGCCGAACGCTTCGGCTGGACGGCTCCTTTTGGCCCTTCGGCGAATGAGCATGTTGTTCAAGGGCATAGGCATTCAGTCGGTCCTCGGTGTTTCCCTTGTAGCCGAAGCCACCGAGGTGGGCGAAGGCTGCCCCGACGTCACGGTTGACATTGCGTTTTCGGATGCCGTCGATCACGAGGTATGCCTGTTCAGGATCCCCGTGGGCCAAGAGGGCCGTGATCGTCGGGGCGTGCGCCAGGGTCTCGGGGGTGATCCCGTCGTCCTGGTCAATGAAGCTGTCGAGCTCCTCGGCTACATGCTCCAGAATGCTCATTATGTCTCCTGGCAGAGTCCAAATATGCTGTTCGAGGCGAGATTCGGGCCCTGGCACAGCCGCCCCACGCACGATGTCAATTTCGTGTCACGACTGCCAGGGGTGTGCTGGCCCATCGTAGAAATCGTTCATTTACTTCGATCGCTACACGTGAGGGGACCGATCCCGTGACCGACGCCAACCACTCCGCCGACCCAGACCGTACCCTCGATAGCCCGATCGGTGCGCACCTGCTGAGCATCAGCCTGGACGTCGTCAACGAACTCGTCGCGGAGCTGCTGGAGACCGCCGAGCAGCACCGGACTGTCGCGCCGCAACGCGCCGCGCAGATGGCAGTCCTGGCGATCGTGCTCATGGAGCAGACCAACATCTGGCTCCGGCAGGTGGCCCGCGCATGATCGTGCGCACCCAGAACACCCCGCAGTGCCCGGCCTGCGGGGTGTTCCTCTCTCGCGACACCGGGCACACCACGCAGATTGACTGGTGGCTCGACCCGGCCAGCATCCTGCCGCCGAGCATCGACCATGCGTCCTTCGGCCTGGAGCCCGAAGTATTCGAAGGGTTCCTCCGAGGCTTCCGCATCGACACCGAAGCCAAAGTCCGGACCCTTGTTCGGGCCTACGACCTCGTCCAGCACCACGTCGCGCCCTTGGTGGTGAAGGTGGCCATCGACATGATCCCGGACCTCGCGGCCGCGGTCGCCCAGGATCCCGAGACGAAGATCGTCGCGAACGGCCGCGACGGTCACGCGTTCGGCTTCGTCCTAGCGGTACTTATGCCGGAACTCTTCGCCCGCCACGGCATCAGCATGTATCTGCCGCGGCAGCTGGTCGACGTCGCCGTCCAAGACGCGGAAATCCATGAGGGTAAGAAGTTTTCGCAAATCGAGGTGTTCCGCAAGCGGCCGACGGTGCCTGTCGATCCCACCGGCACACTGCGGCAGCTCACCGCCTACTTCGCCCAGTACGGCCTCGACGTTGAGGCTGGCGGTCAGGATATCCACCTGATCGACATCTGCTTCCGGGGAAGCATCCAGGAGAAGCTGGCCGCCTTGTACCCGAAAACAGCATTCCGAGGGCACCTCGCGTTCTACGAAGCCGTACCTGAGGACCCGCATCCAGGCACGAAGAAGGGCTACGCGCTTCATCTGGATGTCTCCAGCAACCACGAGCGAGGGCCAGTCAAGGGCCCGCTGCCCGAGGACCTCGAACTGACCTTCCTTCACCAAGATGCCTACGTCGCGATCGAGAGCCTCATCTCCGGAAGCAAGAGCAGCCCAACCAGCTTCGGCGCGAACGGCCGTCCCGACGCCCGGCGCCACCGGCACGACTACCGCCCCCTCGGCGGCATCAATCCGGCACTCGTCGCCCCTGAGTACGCCGATCCGCTGGTCCGCGAAGCGGTCTTGGCCATCAGCGTGATGGCGATCATCCACCACGCTCGTGAATTGGCACCAGTCGTCACTGCCGCCGGTGCGAGATGGTTCGACACCGCGCATGACACGCCGTGGTACGCCCAACTTGCCCACCAGAGCGATGCGCTACGCGACCAGATTCGGGCGTGGATCAACCGGTCCCAGGATGCCGATCCCGAATTCGCCCGGCTGCTTGACGCTTTTGCTCTCCGCACCAACAAGTACGTGATCGAGAACATCGACGAACGTCTGCGCGAGGCCGACCTGACCGACGCGGACCGCCACGAGATCTGGCGGGAGATCACCAAGCTGTACCGTTCGTGAGCCCGCAACGCATCATCTGGCCAGTACGACGATCGCCACGGTGCCGCCCAACAGCGCAATGCCCAGGTGGGCGGCTACCCACAAGTGGTGCAGCCGAATCCCCGACAGCACTTTATATTTACGCCTGTGCTGGTTTTCGTTCTCCGACCACAATTGTTCGATTCGTAGCTCCGGATACAGCTCGTCCAGGCGGCGGTGGAAGTGGTTAGCGCCATACACGTGCAGCTTGAACCGCTCGTAATACTTGGCAGAGATCAGGGCGCCGAATACGCCGAGTAGACCGACCGCCGACGCGACGGCAGCCGAAGTGATCCGGGAATCGGACTGCAGCGCAACATAAGCCATTCCACCGACTGCACCAATCACGACAACCAGCGTCATGACCGCCCGGTGATTCTCGGACTGCCGGGCCTGCGCATGCTGCTCTTGCCACAGTCGCAGCAGAACTTCAGCCCCGCCTTCACCCCGGTCGGGTGTTCGGCGCTTCGGGACATTTTCGACTGACGTTTGAACCGGTTGGTTACCTGTGTGCTGAGTAGTGCTGGCACTGGGGCCGTTGGTGGTTCGCCTGCCGGACTGGGATAGCTGATCTTGTACCCGCTCCCACTTGGCTAGCCATGTACCGATGTCCCCGCCGCACGCTTTCACGAACGCTTCGGTGGTCTCCCATGTCGGCACGTGATCGCCACCAGCGGCCTCGGAAAGCGCCGTGCGCGACCGACCAGTCAGTCGAGCCATCTGAAGGTACTTAGGACTTCCCGCCTGAGCGCGCAACCGACGCAAGTCAGCGGCGAAAGCTTGGATCGGGCCCGCTGACGGGTCGAGCGGACGCTCCTTACGCGCCATAGCAACTGTCCTTCGAGCTACGCGGTCCACGCGGGCCGCGGCCATCTGCTTCACGAGTGTCGGTGGAGTTCCTGCAGCGCAGCTGGCCCCCGCCTTGTCGTCCCGCATCAGAGCGACCTATTTGGGCCGCATCCCCGCACTCGGGTTGACCGAGCTCATGGTGGCACAACAGCAGCCCGTTCGCCGGAAAACAACAGCAGTGCGTGGAACCTGCGGCGACGACGCCCGCCCACACAAAGGACCACCGCGCCGTACCACTCACCATCGTTGAGCAGGCACGACGGTCTATGAAGCGCGGCGCTTCCCATGTGCACAGTGATCAGCACAAATGTGTCCGAGCGACCTACATTATCCGTCGCTCTCGGTGATTAGACCGTCGGCGGTAATTCATGATCCGAATGAGGTCTACAACGGTTCAGCACCTTGAATATGTGGCCGCGCCCCAGCGGCGACTCCCATTCAAGAGTGGCTATCAGCAGGACGGCACAGGCGGCAAGAACGTGAATGAACCAGTACGTCAAAACTTGACAAGCTCTATAGGGGCAGTGTGGCCCCCCGCATTTGCCACGCACAATAGACTTCGAGGGTTCTACCCGCGCGTCGTCGACACGGCCGACGCGATGATTCAGTTCATTGAAGATTTCGAAGACTATCGAGCCAAGGCGGCGTATTCTTCAATTGATAGGCTTACGATCAGATATGCGGGCAGCATAGAATTACTCTACATGCTCGAAGATGCAGGTATTGAAGTAGAAGGAGTTATTCCGCTCGCGTGTGAGCATCCACACTATATCGTCTACACCTGCTGGCATTCCTCATTCAGATCCATTGGAGCTGACGACCTACTTCAGCATCGAATTATCCTGAAGCGCACCCGCAAAGAGCGAGCGCGAAAGAACCGAATTGCTACCGATTCGCAAGCGCTGGGGCTGACGATCCATGTACTATCCAGAGGTACGGAACTGTCGCGGAGAGAGCATGCGGTTGCGCGATTCGTGGAGGTTTACCGTACTTTCGGGTTGGACCAACACGGTGTTCGAGATCTTGTACTAAGTGCCGACAATACGATTGCATATCTCGCCGACAGTTCCGACGCAGTCGTTTGCACTGTCCTTGCCGAGCGGGCAAAGATTCTCATTGAAGGTCACGATGCTCTGGTCCTGTTTGAAATCACCGAAGGCACTACCCGCGTTGACTTCCAAGGGCGCGGACTATACCGAGGGCTATCCGCGTTACTTGTAGATCACGTCTGGGAAGAAGCAACTGAACCAATCCATGCTATTTATGGCGAAAGCAACCTTTCATCACCTGGTGTCATATATGCTGCCCGGCAGAATGGTAGACGGTTCGTACACGACGAAGGTCATCTGTATGGTGCTATTCATTCACGAAATCTTAGGTTTGGTATCTTGTCTCAGAACTACAAGGTCAACGACGGTAGAGAGAAGAGGGCCTACAATGACTTCGCCCTATCGTACGTTGACCTTGCCGAGCGACGGCTCTAAAGTTCGAAGTAACGTTCGAACAGGTCTCGGTAGACCGCTGATACGTCATTCAGCGAATTCTGTGATACCCATTCGTTCGGGGAGTGAATATTTCCGCCTTCCGGCCCTAACACCAGGGAAGGTAAACCAAGCGCGTTCGCAAATACGTTTTCATCGCCAACGGACCTGCCGTAGTTGATAAACGGTCCGTCTTCGGGTTGCAGCGTGTTGACAACTGCGCCTCGCGCTGCAGCTACGAGGGGGTCATCGATAGCGATCTCGTATGGCTCAGAGTACCTATTCTGACGCGGAACGAGCTCCGCGACAGCGCTGGCGTACGACCTTGCAGATTCAGGCATCTCCATCGAAGCCAGGACACGCGCACATAGATCGTTGTATTCCTTCAGGCAGTCATCAATGGTCTCGGGGATAACCAGCAATCGCTCGACTTCAAGCTCGCAGTACTCAGGGATCGACAGACCAGCCGAGGAGCCATTGAAGCTGGCGACATACTGGCTGCCCTCTTTCAAACGTGGGTGGAATGCCTGCTTTGCTCCATCAATTTCGCGGGCGATGCGAGCACCTATGTCGATCGCATTGACACCGCGATCAATATGTCCACCGTGAGACGAGAATCCATGAATGATGAATCGGAATCGAGCGCGGCCACGGCGACCGAGTGTTAATACATCTGCGCCCCCGATCTTATCCGCCGACGCCCCTGGTTCGACAGAGAGGATGTGTTCGACACCTTTCATCCAATTTCGCCGATCGCGCACTACTTGCCAAGCTCCCAGCGATTCATTCTCTTCATCTACCGCGAACAGCAGCTTGATCGGAACATCAGCCGGAAGCTGCTGCAATGCAAAAAGCAGGCTCGCGATGCCGCCTTTCATGTCACAGGCACCCAAACCATACAGTCTGTCTCCGACCCGCGTGAGACGAAGAGGATCGGTCTTCCACCCACTATAGATGGGGACAGTGTCCACGTGTCCGTAGCACAATAGAGTCGCGGTGCCCGTTCCGCGTTCGGCTAGTACATTGAATCGGTCAGACTCGACTATCTGCTTTCGCACGACGAACCCCTCGCCAGTCAGATACTTGACCAGCCACTCACCGATTGTCCGCTCACGGCCAAAGGTCGAGTCGTGCGCTACCAGCGCTTCGAGTAGTTCTGTCAGATTCATCATGAGCTAGCGAATGTCTCCAATGTCGCCGGTCGTCCAGATTCCGATCCCGTTAGGATAGTAGATTCCCTGGATAATGTTGGGACCCTTGAACGTGTCTTTCCTGCGGTCGATCAGGTTGCTTCGATAGGTACCGACTGCATCCCTGGGCCATGCGCTATCATCCGCCAGAACAGCTCCACCGATGTTCTCACATCGATGTTCGTCGAGAAAAGCGACAATGGCTGCCAGCTCATCCGGTTCCAGCGTGGGCAGTTTGTCTTGCCGATATAAGTCGTCGATTTCCTGGTAGGATTCAATCTTTTTCCGAGCGTCGGAGTTCATTGCCGCCCCTTCCGGAATTAAAGTAGTATTGGTCGGATATTACTTTATATACGACGTCGCCGTCAAGCGATTTTCGTTCATCCAGGCGATTTGCCTCAGTAGATATCGATATCTAAGCCGACTTACCTGCGGGCATTAGAGGAATTCATAGATACTCCGCCGTAAGTTCAACTTCACCGTCGAGGTCGGTCATGCGGAGCCTGTGCAGCTGACCGAGCACGACGCCTACGCCTGGACCAGCCTGGTCGAGGAACCGCCTGTAACGGATGCCGTGAAGCAGGTTCTGGCGCGGTACCGGGAGAGCTGACCCGGCACAGTTAATCCGCTGTCCAGATAGGTACGACCGAAGGCTCCGCGACGCCAACAGCCCGCTCCCTACACGAAGCGGGCTGCGTTGTTGTGCAGTTCCGAGCTACTGGTCATCCACGTCGATCACTGGCCTCCGTCTCATCGTCATCGCCTCACCACCGGATCGGCCTCGCTGGCGGTGGCGGGCTCCCCGAGGCGACGTCGCCGCGGTCGCCGTTGTCGATCGCCTGCGGACTATCCCGCAGCCGCACGTTGCCCACCGCGTGCCGCCTCTGAAGTTCGGTCGTCTTCCACCAATAGCCGAGCCTGAAGCACAGCGCCCCGGTGAAGATGACTGATCCCGCCCAGGCTACGGCGACGAGGAGGGACGACATCGCTCAGAAGTCACCCTCGATCAGCAGCAGATAGGCCGCCTCCAGGTGCACGATGCACTCGTCGGGATGGTGGAATCGGTGGACATACCGCAGCTCGCGGGCACGTTCGAGCGTCAGCTCCATCAGGTGCACCTGACACATGAACTCCGCCAGCTTGCCGTCCGCCTGCACGAACGTCCGCTCCGGCATCGGTTCCGGCCTGCTCATGCCGAACCATCCTCGTCCGGCCATACCCGCCTCGGCGGAAACTCCGTCCCGCCCCTCTCCGGCCCCTGATCCTTGGGCAGCCGCGCGTCCCGTGCCGCGGCCACCAGCTCGTCGAACGCCTCAATGCACCAGGAGAGTTCAGCGGCGTCACGCTCATGGTGCTGCGGATCGTTTTGCCGGAGCGCATAGAGGACGTACTTCCATACCAGCCACGCCACCCACTGGCCGTAGGTCGATGGACTGAGTGGTGCATCCGCCTGGGATGCAATGTCTTTGAGGTGCCCGCCCGCCTCCCGGTCGATCAGCCAGATCAGTAGGTTGAGCTGCTCATCGACCGAGGCTTCGGCGTTACGGCCATGCTCATGAACATGACGCCACTCACCGACCAGTCCACGGGCACAGCGCAGCAGCACCGTGGTTGGTTCCTCGACCCGCGCGCACACCCGTAGGAACGAGCTGACATCCGGCAATGGCTGCTCCGGTGTGGCTTCTACGGGCGGCACGGTGAAGGCGAGCGGCTTGTCCGGGGTGGAGCTACAGAAGATGCTGTGCTCCGCGCTCGTTTCGGGCATGGTGGTGTGCCTTTCGGATTTAGGTACGCGAGGAGGCTCAGTCCCACAGGTCGGCGCATGGAAGCGGCGGCAGATCGGCCCGGACATCGTCATCGACGGTGACGACCAGCTCCGGGAACCCCTGGGCCAGTCGGTCAGCGACGTTCTGCGCTTGTTCGGCGCTAGCTTGGTAGTCCAGCGTGAGGGCGCCGGACTCGATGTGGATATGCCGGATGCGCCGAAGCGGGGTGATGGGCTGCATGGCGGATCACATGCCGGGCGGCAGGCGCCGACCGGGTTCGATCTCAGCAGCGAGCTGGTCGTAGCCTTTGCACAGTTCGACCAATTGGTGGGCTTCAGGCAGCTCGTCACAGTCGGGCTGTTTCGATCTGATTGCGACCCTTTCCCAAAGATCCGCCATCCGGGCCGCGATCTCGCCAATGCTCTCGGTGTGCACAGCGATGACCTCGTCAATGAGGCTGGTCTGCAGCAGTGGAAGCGGTGAGCTTCGCTGGTTCCGGCACTGCTTCAAACGATCGGTGACGACGTCATCAATGATGGCAATCAGGACTTCGATATCCGTCTGCGCCACTACCAGTTCGGACGCTGCAGGCCTCAGCTGTTCGGCCGAGGTTGTGTCACTACCGAGTACCTCGTACGCTAGCCGGTACTGCTTCTGGCAGGCCACGAGGTCGAACGCCGGATCGAGGATGTCGGCAGCTGTCAGGGGCGGCTTTCCATTGAATGCCGCCAGGAACATCTCGCTCGACGGCAGTGGCTCCAGAGGTACCCATTCCGGGATCGTGTCGTCCAGATCGCTGTCTCTATTGGGAGGCCCGTCCTCCGGGCTGCCACTGGGCAGTATGGTCACGGCAGATCACCGCGGCTTCGTCTGCGAGGGCACGACGCGGCCGGCCTCGATCAGCGTGTCGAAGGCGGCAGCCTTGCGCGGGCAGCGCTTCGCCCGGCAGGCCACGTGGTAGCGCATCACTGTGTGGGCTTGCTGGATGGTGAACGGCATGATCGGCGCCTGATGCGCCTCCTGTCCCGTCATAGCGATGAGTTGGTAGATGGCAAGCGAACTGGTGAGCATCGCAGAGTGCTTCTTTCCGATCCGGGGCGGCCAAACGGTCAGGCGGTACCCGGCACCGGGGGCGTTTCGCCACCGGCCTGCCACTCTGGCGGCCCGGTGCCGGGTACCGCTTTTAACCCTGGCGCACAAGCGGTTTCGAGCGGTACGGCGCTGTGGTGGGGTAGTGTGGGCGTAGCGTAGGTATTTGCCCAGTTCAGGCCCCAAAAACATAGGCAAAGGCGATGGTACGAGCGCGACAGTGGACCGGCTTCGAAGCCGCCGCACTCCAAGAAGCTATGCGCAAGTCGATTCGTGAGTTCGCTGCTCTGCTAGGAGTGGAGACGACCACGATCACGAACTGGCGCAGCGGTCTCAGCGCAGTCACGCCCCGCTCTGGCACCCAAGCCATCCTGGATACGACCTACCAGCAGCGGGCAACACCGGAGGACCGCACCCGCTTCGAGCAGATCGTGGCCGAGGGGGAGGCGGTGTGGCGGGAGCGGCACGATCGCGCTCGCCGTCCGGCCACCAGCCGCGCCGTTCATCCGTCCTATGATGAGGAGGCATGGCCCCCAGACCACCAGGTGGATGATGTGCGTCGCGCTGACTTTCTTCGCGGTCTGTTAGCTGTATCCGCCACGGCTGTCACCGACGATGTGGTCGCGGTGGCTACCCGCCCGATCGACCGCGCACCGGTCCGCGTGGGCATGGACCACGTCAACCGCGTCCGTGACTGGGCCTCCTTGTTCCGTGCAGCGGATGACGCGGGCCTGCACATCGGGGACGGCATGGTCGCGCAACTCCGGGTGGCAGTGGGCTATCTGCGGGCGGATATGTCGGAACCGGTGCGGCATGCCATGCATGCGGTGGTCGGGACGCTCTTCCGAGTTGTCGGTTGGGCGCAGTACGACCGCGGCAACCACGAGGCAGCCCGGACGAGTTTTCGCGCAGGATGGTACTGCGCCGAGGAAGCCGACGAGTGGTGGCTGCGCGCGGCAGTCCTGACATGCCTGGCTCGTCAAGACATCTACCTCGGGAATGCCGACGATGCGCTGACGCTGCTTGGGCTGGCATCGGTTCGATCCGACCGGCTGTCGCTGCTGCGCCGCGCCGACATCGCGGCGGTGCAGGCACGGGCATTCGGCAAGCTCGGTAACGCAGTCGAGTGTATGCGGGCTGTCGATCAGGCCGAGCAGTTCTTCGCCGAGGCGCAAGGGCAGGACCATCCGGATACCGACCACGAAGGCTTCAAGTCCTACTACGCCGAGTCGCTGCTTCGGGGCGACACGGCGCAGGGACTGTTCGACCTGGCGTACCACCAGAAGGCTGAAGTGCCAAGCACCGCTGCTAGGCTCCGGACCGCGCTGAATCTGTCCGATGAACACGCTCGGTCGCGTCACCTCAGCCTGATCCGGTTGGCCGCTCTTGAGTTGCGCCACGGGGATAGCGATGAAGGATTGGCGCTCGGATTTCAGGCGGTCGAAAGCGCCGGCGGCACTAGCTCGGCGCGCGTCCTCGATAGTCTGAAGCTGATGTACCAGGCGGCCAGCGCGCACCGCCTGACATCTTCCGTTGGAGCCCAGCAACTCCGGCGCGGGATCACCGATCTGCTCCACGCCTCGTAACCTCAGGAACCTACCGACAGGAGCTGTCGTGATCATCGCTTTCTCAGTCACGCCGATGGGGACGGGCGAAAGTGTCGGCGAAGGAGTTGCCGAGGCCGTGCGCGTGATTCGAGCGAGCGGACTGCCGAACGAAACCAACGCCCTGTTCACCACGATCGAGGGGGAATGGGACGAAGTCATGGCGGTGATCAAGCAGGCAATCGACGCGGTCATGGCTGTCGCACCTCGATGCAGCATCGTCCTCAAAGGTGACATCCGTCCGGGTGTCACCGATGCGATGACCGGCAAGGTGGCATCGGTCGAGCGGCACTTGGCGGCGAAGTCCGGATCTTCCGAGGCGCAATCGAACGGCCGCTAGCACGAGCTGTTCCGGTAGCACGGGACTAATGCGCTACGAACCACCAAATAAGCGCAGGTGAGCGCAGGGCCCCGGGCTTCTCATGCCTCTGACGGTTCAGATCGACTGCCATTCTATTGGTGTACTGGATGAACAGCTGCGATGGCAGCAGATGGTGCTCCTTTTGCCAGCTCGCGAGCCCTACGGGGGTGGACCAGCTCTTGGAGACCATTTCGTAGGTGTCGTAGAAGGTTTGGATCCACTGCGCGGGGAAGAATGACTCGTCAGACATAGGGCAATCAACAGACACCGAGTTCTTCCGGTCAGCGAATAGTGCCCATACGGGAGGCCGCACGTTGGTGGGCGAGGATCTGCCAGTTGCGATCTGTAACTCAAGCGATAACGTCTCCGATGCCGAGCCGAGGATATCAGACAGCGCGTGGAGGCATCTATCGGCCGTCGTTCGGTAGTTGAGTCTCGCTGCTTGCCAGACCGTCAAGTAGACGATGACAAGCCCAACCGCGACGGCAATGGCGATGCCTCGCTTGGTAAGTACGATGCCGTGAATGAAATCTCGACCGACTTGGAAGATGGTGGAGTGATCGCCACCTTCTGCATGCTGGTTATGGAAACTCATGGTGAACGATCGCCAATATTGCCCTCGAACTTCAAGTCATTACCTGCCATAAGCACATTTGCGCTATCGCCAGTCTTTACCGACTGATTCGTTTCTCTGTACTCGGGCGACGAGGAGGTCCTCAGGTTCTGCCAAGGGAAGGTCAGTAGCACGCCGAGTAGCAACAGGGCGCCAAGGCCCATCAGCACCCAACGCGGCCAGGATGTCAGGACGGGCGGAAGGCTAATCGCAATCGCGATCAGCGCCAAAATGGTTGTGCCAAGCCATGGCCAATACCTCTGCATGTCACGGGCTCCTTGCCGCGCTGCGGTCTCCCCAGTCGCCGCCATCGTCTCACAGGTTGGCAATGGACTCCACCGGAATGTGCAGTTGAGAGTCGCGTCGCTCATGAGCTGACCGCTGGTTCGCCCCGAGGCGTTCCGCTCAGGCACTTCCGTATCCGCCTCGGCTCTGCTCACCACAGTCTCGTCGGCTGCGGCCCGCTGTCGAATTCGTTATCCACGGTGTACAGACATTCTCCCGCCCCTGGCCTTGCGGTGCCCTAGGTGTGCTTCCGCGATCACCGACTGTGTTCCTCTCGGTATGCAGCAACGAGTGTGCTTGCGATACGTCCCCGTTCGGACACCCGATACCCCCGGCTGCGGGCCCATGCGCGGATGGCTTTGCTTTGTGGACCCCTGATGTCCTGCTGTCCGTCACGGTTGGCCGCCTGTGTTGATCGGCCTACTTCGCGGGCATGCGTTGTCCACTGCCCGAACGCGTTTCGTAGCTGCTCGGCTTGGACCGTGGTCACCGCGATCTCGTAGCCGACCCCGTCGAGAGAAAACCGGACAGTTTCCATGATCGGCGATTGGTTGTCTTTGTTGCCTGCAAGCGCTCTGGCCCAAGGCGCACGCGCGAGAGCCTCTTGTCGAAGACGGACGGGTTCGTACTGCGCTTGCGCGGTCCATGCACCTGGCGGTGCCGTCAGGAACCCCGATCGCAAGGTTGCCTCATCTGGTGACGTGGCCGTACCGGCAACCGCGGTCGGTCGTCCATAACTACCGTCACGGCTCCGCCCCGGATCGTCTCCCGTCCTCGCTGATACGGCGTGCGGTCGCGGAGCATCGCCCACAACACGTTGATCCGACGGCGCGCGAGGGCGAGCACCGCCTGAACGTGAGTCTTGCCTTCGGAACGTTTGCGCTGGTAGAACGCCTCTGATGCTGGATCGCGCATGCGGGCCGCCTGCGCTGACAGATAGCATGCGCGCAGCAGGCGGCGGTTGTAGTAGCGGGGACGCCGATGATTGCCACGGACCTGACCCGAGTCCCGTGGCACGGGTGCCAGGCCACAGAATCCGGCCAGCTTGTCCGCGCTCGGGAAAGCTGTGATGTCACCAATCGCGGTGAGGAAGTCGGCGGTCAATGAAACACCGAAGCCTGGCATGCTCAGGATGATCGCGGCGTCACGATGACGGCGCACTCTGGCTTCGATCTGCGCGTCGATGTGGGCGATGTCGACGTCACGGTTGAGGCTGGCCTGTGCGAGTCTCGACACAAGGGCGCCGATCAATGTCTCGCCGGTCAGTCTGATCTGTTGCGCCTCGGCGGCCTCGACGGCAGTCGAGGCGATGGTGGCTGCCTTTCTGACCTTGAGGCTCTTCAACCAGGCTGTCAGTTCATCGACGCCGGCCTCCCGTATCGCCTGTGGGGTCTGAAATTTCGTCAGCAGGATGCAGGCGCCTTTGCTGCGGGCGAAATCGAGGGCAGCTTCCAGCGCGGGAAAGCACTCCAGCAGAAGATTGCGCATCCGGCTAAAGTCCCGGACGCGATCCTCGCACAAGCTGGCGCGCTCGGCAGTCAACGACCGCAATTCAGCAGTGACCTCGTCGACGGGGCGGATCGCCCGCAGCCCGCGCCGCATCCGCACCTCCTGCGCGATGACTGCCGCGTCCTTGGCATCGGTCTTCCGCTCGCCCGAATGGGACTTGGCCGCGTGATAAAATACATGCCCCGGGACGAAGAAGACCCGCTGGCTTCGGTGCATCAGCGAGGCAATTAGCAGGGCAGCGCACCCTCGGCTGAGGTCGGTCGCCAAGGTGACCTCAGCGCGATCAGCGAGGGCTTGCACCGAGGTGATCAGTGAGTCCAAAGCTGCTTGGTCATTGGGCACTCGCTGCGACAATAGTTCGGCGCCTTCATGGTCGACGACGACGCAGTGGTGTGCTGCCTTTCCGACGTCGACCCCTGCCCAGATCTTCTGTTGCATAGTCATATCCGTTTGACAGTCCTTCATCAAGTCCTGAACGACTCGCCAGCACCCTCGAAAAAGCGCTCGAAGCGCAAACATAGATCAGCGGTCGAGCCGTGTCTTTCAGTCGGGCGTCGCGTCGGCCTTCTTGCATAAGCCTTCAGACAGGAGCGGAGGTGTGCCAGCCATGGACGACGTCCGAAGGTGTATTCGGAGCCAAAGCCGCGACGGCGGGGCGGTGAGTGATGGCTCTCCGTATCAGCATTGCTAGCTGAAACATGTTGCAGCAGTGGTTATCTGCAATACAGAGGCTCTGCGGGCGTGCTTGCGAGTGCAAAGAGGCTCACGGTACGGTGCACCGAGGCAGCCAACAGGAAGCTAGGTGCCGGGTTTCGATCCACCTGACGCCACCAGTGTGCCGAGGCCGTGAGGGGAGCCATATGACACGTTGCGGCAACACACTGCGCATCTTGGGTTTCGCCATCGCTACGGCTATGGCGCTCGTCGGATGTGAATCCTCGAGTAGTGAGGGTGACATGTTTCCGAGCAGTCCTTTGCCTGCGGCAGAGCCATCGCTTGCAGCTAGCGTGCCGCAGGGGTACGACCCTTGTAAGGACATCTCGGCCGAAGTCCTGGCATCGGAGAATCTCACACTCAGGGGACAAGCGGATGCGGAGGCCGATGGTGGCGTGAAGTGGCGCGGCTGCCGGTACGGTCGATCCGACGGCTACGTGGTGAGTATCCGCGCGACCAATTTGACCGTCGAGGTTGTGCGTGGCAAGCAGCTCCCGGAGGCACAGGAGTTCACCATTGCCGGCCGTCGGGCGATCTCCACCCGGCAGTTCGACGGCCCTTATATCAAGGAAGCCTGCACGGTGGATGTGTCGATGCAGGGCGGCAGCCTCGAGTTCAACCTCAATAACCCAGCCTCGAACCGTGACACGGGAAGCGTTGACTCATGCGAGCTCGCCCGGAGGCTCACGGAGAAAGTGGTGCCGACCATGCCCGCGACGGCGTGACCGGGTCGGCGCCCAAGACGCACTGATAGGGAGACTGGATCATTGAGCGGGGATGACAACCTACCGCGGCCGTTGACGAACTTGGTGAATGACGCACGCGAGGGCCGACTTCTGGTGCGGATGGATCCGGAGCAGTTCGTCTACGTCGATCGTGACTGCGAGTTCTTCAAGACCAAGATTCGCGACATCCAGCAGATGATGACCGACATCGCGCAGCAGCAGACCTGGGGCCTCGGTGAGCAATATCGGAGCAAGAGCGGCAACGAGCTGGTGTCGGGAAAGACCATGGTCAAGCGGTACCGGGAGAAAGCGCGCGGCTCCCAGAACAGCGTCTACGCGGTGATGGAGTCCCACTACCGGGTCGTGGAGGACATCCAGGATCTGTTTCGTGTGATCCGTGAGCGCTACAGCCAGCAGGACGCCGAGTGGGGTGCGCGCTACCGCGAGCTGGAGGCAACCTTGCCGCCGCAAGCCCCAGCACCGCAGCGCATCTTCTCAGTGCCCTTCGCGAAGGAGTGACGGTCGTCCGATGCAGGAAAACGAACCGAAGCAGATTCCGGGCAACGGCGAGTACACCGGCGCCTGGTCCCACCACGAGATCAAGGACGCATTCGAGTCACAAAACACCCACAACGCCTACAACGCGGCAGTGCAGTACTCCAACGCTGCGACGATGTGGGACCAAGGCGTCGAAACCTTCGCCCGATCGGTGATCAGCTCGATCTCGCAGGCATGGGAAGGGTCGGCGGCGGATGCTGCCAAAGACGCGATCAAGCGGTATACCGACGCTGCGCGGAACCTTGAGCCGATGCTGACGCAGCTGTCGAACAAGATCACTGAATCGGCGGCTGCCATCGTCGATACCCGCAATGCGATTCCCGGCTATGCCGATCACTCGTGGACTGCAAATGTCTGGCCGCCCCGTGCTGCCGAAGAAGAGCGCTCCCGCAACGAGGCCGAACAGAGCGCCCGCGACGCCATGAACAACATCTATGTCAGCCGTTTCGCTGGCTACGACGCGCAGGTGCCCGTCTTGCCGTCCGGGGTCAATCCGACACAACAGTCCGACGCCCCGGTGTTCAATCCCGGGACGAGTCCGACGGTGGACAGCAGCTTCAGTCCGTCGTCTCCGGGCAGCCCGGGCTCGCCGGACGATCCTGGTTCGCCCAGTGCGCCAACCGATCAGGCGCAGGATGTGCCCACGGCGGACGAACTCATGCAGCAACCGAATGCGAACGCGCCTGCGACCAAGCCGACCGGCTACGACCCGACAGCCACCGACACCGGTACACCCACTCCTACCTCTCCGGGTACGACGCCAGCCAGTACCGTGCCGACCAGCACGCTCTCCCCGAGCACGCCCCATACACCGAATTCTGTCGTGCCGGGCAGCCCTGAAAGCCGCGCCCCCCGCCCCGGAAGCAGCGTGCCGGGCGCGACCAGCCCCAACGTCAACGCGTCTGCGGTCAACCCCTCAGCCGTCAGCCGCGCAGGCATCGGCACGCCCGGGATGGTGCCTGGGATGGGCGGCGCTGGTCGTGGTAAGTCCGATGAGGAGTCGACCCACAAGACTCCCGACTACCTGATCAACCAGGAGAACACCGCTGAGCTGATCGGCGAGCTGCCGCGGACCATACCGGCGGGAGTTATCGGCCGGGACCCGCAGTACGTCGGCCTTTCGACGGACGATGACGAAAGCGCAGAGGCCAGTCAGACAACCGAGTCCACGGAAATTTGACGCTCGCAGGGGCGCTCACGCGTGAGGAATGTGCCGTCACCCCTCCAGGACGTCACCGCAACGCCTTGCAGGTTCCGGGTGGCCGATATGAACGAATGGACGTTGCATGGATGAATGGACATGGGATCCGGATGACTTCGCTGCTCTTTGGTACAGCGACGCCAACGATCGGTTCCCGAATCCATTGCACTACACAAGCCGCTTCGCGCTTCGCGACGAGTTTGCGGAGCACCGCCTGGTCGTGCGCGAGCGCTACTCCTGGAACGAGATGGAGCGGATCCAGCTCGCTCTCGACACCCTGACGACTTCGGACCTGCGTATCGAAATACTCGGCGGCACTACCAAGCACAAGGGCCGCGACGGCAGTGTGCGGATGTACCGGATCGTGGGTGCGCGGACCAAGTACCAGGCTGTATCGCTCTACCAGACCGCCAACGTTGAACACGACGGACCAATCCGACTGCGCCTGTCTAATCCCGACGATCTCCCAGCGCACCTGGCGAAGTCGATCCCTGCTCGTGAACCGGGCCAGCATAAACCTGCGACGTTTGATGTCCGAGATCTGCAGCCGGACAACTGCAGCCATCTCGAAGATGTCTCCCGGGCTAGCCCGCGAGAAAGGTACGAGCGACTGGTTCATCGTGCGGCCGACGGCGGGGGCAGCGCCGGTCTGCTCACCGGCCCAGTCAATGTGGTGTCACGGCCCCTGTTCGTGCTGCAGTGGCATGACCTCGCCGATGACGGGCGCTACCTTGAGCGTCGGAGCGGTGATCAAGTCACCGTGAGCCCCGCTTCAGCAGAGGCGCTGTCTACCCAGTTCGCTACCTGGATCGAGCGCGCTTTGCAACGCCTGCAAGAAGACGCGCGCGCCAGGTGGTAGCCGTCCGGCAGGGCCTGCGGTATGTCGCACGCACCGCCGCGCGTGCGACAGCGTCGGCGCGTGCACACCGCCAAACAAACTGCGATCCAATGGAACCGATCGGCGGCCCGCTGCGTCGGAATAGATTGACGGACTCGATCTCGGACATGAGGAGCATGAATGGTTGGCATCGAGCAAGATCCTCTCGGCGCACACAGCGGCGGGCTAGGGGAGCAGGTCGACTCGATGCTGGAGCAGCTGCAGCGGCAACGCCAGGGATTCGTTACTGCGCAGTCCCGCCTGTCGTCAGCGACAGCTGAGGCGTGGTCCTCCGACCGGTTGGTCCGGGTGGTGAGCAATATCGCCGGAATCCCCGTCGAGGTACATGTCGTGCCCGAAGCGTTCAAGCGCTCGACGCCCGAAAAGCTGGGACGGTCCGTCACCGAAGCTGCCCAGTTGGCTGCTCGACTGGTCGCCGAGCGGGCCCAGCAAGCACTCGGGCCTATCGAGGAGCTGGTGGACGGCATGCCCGACCTTCCCGACCTCATTCCCGGCGCTCCTAGTGTCAAAGACTTGTTCAAGTCAGTTGTTCCGCGTCCGCCCAGCCCGGCACCGTCGAAGCCCAAGCGGCCTCGGGTCGAGGACGATGACGAAGACGAGTACTTCCGCAACGCCTCGTATCTGGAGGAGCGCCCGTGAGCGACTTTGGCGTCAATCCAGAAGCCCTGCGGGCGACCCAACCTCGGTTCGTCAGCGCGTCCGACCGCGTCAAAGCCGCAGCCGCTGACCTTAGACGAGTTATCGAGGCCGAAGGCACGTGCTGGGGAACGGACAAGATCGGACAGTCCTTCGCCAAAGATTATGTGCCCGGCGCGGACGACGGGTTGAAAGGGACAGACGGTCTGGCAAAAGTACTGACGAATCTCGGTGAGAGCGTCGTCATTATCGCCGACAAGGTACAAGCGCAAGATCAATCAACCGCTGACAGAGTGAACCAGATCAGGCCGTGACATGGGCATAGAGCTACCGGGCGAACTGCAGTGGGTTGCCAAATGGGTTGTTGGCGCAGGCGACTGGCCCGAGGGTGACGAAACCGCCATGCGGCGGGTCGCTCACGCCTGGGACACCTTAGCCACCGTGCTCGACAGCGACGTCGAAGCTGACGCCGACGGTGCCCTTCGAGAGGTCCTCACCGCGCTGGATAGCGGCAAGACCTCTGACGCGCTCGCTGATTACTGGCGGCAGATAGACGGTCCAGACGGGTCGCTTCCTGCCTTGATCAAGCGATGCCATTCCCTGGCCGACAGCCTGAATGACGGCGCGAATGACATCGAGCACACCAAGATGGTCATCATCGCGGCACTCGTTATCTTCGCCGCCCAGGCGCTGTGGGCATTAGGCGTCGCTGCTACAGGGATCGGCGCCCCGGCTGCAGCAGCCGCAGAGGTAGCCGCGCGGGTCGCCACTCAGATCACGATCCGGATGGCGATCAGACAACTCATCCAGCGCATGTTGACGCGGGCCGCGGCAAAGGCTGCGGCCCGCGCCGCAATGAAGGGTGTGGGCTGGGGCATCCTGCAAAGCGGTGGCGTGGACCTCGGCGCCCGCCTTGTGCAGATCGCCGACGGTCACCGCGATGGACTGAACGCCAAGGACTGGAATCAAGTTGGTCTCGGCACCTTGACCGGAACGGTCGCCGGCGCGATCGGTGGCGGGCTTGGTGCCAGCGGTCTCGGAAGTAACGCCGTCAACGCAGCGAGCTCCGGACTCGGCAAAGCCGCCACCCAAACCGCGGTCGACGGCGCCGTCGGCACGGCCGCTTATGCAGCGGGCACTGCAGCGACGGTGCCGCTGGGCGGAAACTTTGAGTTCGGCGCACCGATGGTGACCTCATCCGTCGCCAACGGCGCCATCTTTGCTGCCGGTGCGGGAGCGCACCAAAACCACGACTCGACGGCTCCGAGCGTCGATCATGGCGCCGCGCCACACCTCGACCTAAGCAGCCCCCAGGACATTGGCACAAAGCCATCTCCAACCATCGAGGCCGAGCCAGCGCCAGCAGCTACGGCCGAGACCAAACCAAGTCCTCAAACAACGGCCGTCGAGCACACCTCGCTTGAGGCACCGCCATCTTCCGCCCCGCATGACGTCACTACGGCGCCCGCCTCGACTGGCACTGAGCCAATTCGTCCGGATCACCAGCACGACAGTCCATCGTCGACCACCGCAGACACCACCAGTCGGCCGACCGTGCATAGCGATGCGCCGCCTGCTGCGACGCAACCGCCCGCGCATACCGACGTGATGCCCACAGGCCATCACGAGAGCCCGACGTTGCCATCGGAGCAGTCCTCGCCAGCGCTCTCTGACAGCCAAAGCAGCGGCCCAAGGATGGAACGCCTCCCGGACGGCTCCACGCTGTTGTCTGGGCACGGCTCACTGGACATTGAAACCGTTTTTCATCCGCCCAACACCGAGTCAACCCACGCGCTTGATACGCCGACCGTCGAACCCGACGCGCCGCCGTCGGGCGTCCATGCACCAGCCCCGGCGCCTCATGAGGCCACTACCCCCAGAACGGTCAGCGATGCTTCTGACGTCGCCTCGGGTGCCCCGACATCGACAAGTCACCCGAACACGACCGCGGTCGCACCCGTGACGTCGACTGCTGTGGCTGATAGTCCCTCAGTACCGACAACCTCTTCGGCAAGCCCGCCATCCACTCTCGGCCTGAGCGCACCTGCACATGAGGTCAATCGACCGAGCGCACCCAGTCACGCTGTGCCTGCAGAGCCTCCACACGCTGGACTGCCCACCTCTACTGCGGTTCCACCGGCAGCTGCACGTCCTGACGCGCCCACGGCAGCGCGACCAGAGGCTCGGACACCGCAAGGTGCCGCGCCGCCACCGGACTCAGCGCCCCGAAGCGTGGCACACGGTGCCGAATCAGTGGCAGCGCGTCCACTTCACGAGTCAGAGCGAACTCCCGACGCTTCGGCCCTGCGGCCCGAGTCTGATCGGCCAACCGCGACGACGCCCGAGCACAGGCCCAAACGTGATGACTCCTCCGTCGTCCGGCCGCGTGATTCTCATCAGCCGACGCGCGATCCCGGCGCTCCGGCTCACCACCCCGCCTCTCGCGAAGTACCGCACGTCAGCGAGGCTCGCGTCGAACGGGAGCAGTATCGACACCAGGCAGCGGACAACAGCCGCCTGACTTCCGTTACGCCGCGCGGACGCTCGAACGAAGACGTCGCCTACGACGTGCATCGGTTCAACTACAACCCGGACGAGCCGGTCGCGCTGATCAGCATCCAGGTGCACCTCTCATCCGGCGACCACATATCCCCGCAGGAACTACAGCAGGTCCTCGAAAACGCCCAGCTGGGCGCCGACCGAGCCTTCAACAGCGGTGAGCGACTTCTCAGCGGCGACCGTCTGCTGATCGATATCGTCCGCACCGAGGACCCGGCCGCCGCACACCTGCACATCAATGTCGACCACGCGCCGACCGGTCCGAACACCTGGCACCCGAACGACCACCCCGACATCCTCGCTGACCACCTCCGCCACCAACTCGGCCTGCCCACCGATACCGGGCACACCCCAGGCCTCGACGCGGTAGACCTGCGCCACATCAGCAACGACATCGCCCGCGCCAACACCCCGTCCCGGTTCCAGGACCTGCCCCAAACGCGGGTTGTCGGCAACGGTCGACTGAATCACCTCGAGGATTCGGCCTTCCAAGCCGCGGTCGAGGATGCGCTCCGCGATGGCAACCGCTTCCTGGTCGGAGCCGATCCCCGCACCAACCCCTACGGGCAGCTGATCAACGACGGCGGTCCGGAAAATCCGGGGCGCAGCAACAACTGCCTCGAACAAGCACTGGCCGCGATCTCCTCCTTCCACGGCGACCCCCAGGTCGGGGTCCCGAGGTGGGCCGACGTGCTGGCAGACGGAACACTCGATCGCACCGGAGGTGAAGAGGGGGGACCGGAACGCGCTACCGAATGGCTCGGGGGTGAATGGCAGAACTTCGACCATCAGGGCAGGACCATCCAGGAACAGTTCGACGCACTCCACCAATGGGTCGCCCACCTGGGCCCCGGATCCTCGGCACTGATCATCAACGAATGGCACGCGCGCGACATCAACACAGGCGAACTGCGCTACCACCCCGACGGATCACCGGTGGTCGACGGCTCGCACGCCACCGTCATCGTCTACCCCTACGACGCCAGCGGACCCGTATGGTGGGATCCGCAGCAGCGACTGCTATCAGACACCCCGCCGGCCTACCTGTCCGCGAACTCATCGTCGCTCTGGTTTATGACAAACGGCCCCGATGGAGGAATCAACAGTGCCAGAACAGCTTCAGACGCGGGAGCAAGTGGAACAGTATCTGGCACGCATCTTCCCGACCGATCAACAGTTCCAGATACTCAAGACCGAGTACGGGTGGGTCTGTCGGAAGACGCTGACGCCAGAGGAGACCGCCAAGGGGATGGGACTTGGGCTTGGCAACTACGTGATCAACGCCCAGACCGGAGTAGTGACAGCGCATTCGAGCCTCCCCCCGCACGTGATCGGGCAGATGTACGACGAAGCGATCCGGAACGAACAACCGATCCAGGGCAGCCAGGTCTACCCACCCCAGTGGCGCGTGAGCATCCAGCTGATACAGGAAGATCAACAGAAGATCGAGTACCAGCTCGAAGCACAGTCGACGGCGCAACCCCCAGAACCGACCATCAGGCACCAACTGCTGATCGACAAGCACACCCTGGCCTACCAACCGACCGACACCACCTCGGCGAACGCAGTGGCCTGGGCAGAGATGCGCAACCGGGTGGACGGGACCTGGCCGGAGCAAGGGACGTTCGAGTACTAAACCCACTGGGCGCCGCGCCCAACGAGGTACTCACCCCGAGATCGGCACAGCTGCCGGACATCGCGCCACCAGGCCACACTGAACCAGGTGGACCAGAGGGTGATCCGCACGAGCCGCCCAATGACCGGGACCCGGACTCTTCCTCAGAGGGATCAAACCCCTCACGTGACGATCAGTCGACCCCGCCGGGCATGTACCGCGGCGAGGATGGCATGCTTCACCGACCGGGCGATCGCGCTGACTCCTATCGAGACCCCGATGGAAGATGGCACCGCTTCGGAGACCGAGAAGGCACGTACCGCGACATACGATTTCAGCTACGAGAGGGTAGTAGCTGGGTCAACGATCCCGCAGCGAAAGAAAATATCGCCTTCCTGGCAGACAAGGGTCCTTCCCAAGCGCATGAAGTAGCAAACCCGGACATAAGGTCGAGGCTCGACGAGTTGGCAGCCGAGGCTACCCGGCAAGACCGCGACCGCGCTGCTGCCGCCGCAGTGGTCAAAGCCCACATGAGGGAGTTCGGTGTCGACAAGATCGACGAGCTGAGCGAGAAAAAGCTCGCCGGACTCGTCGAAGACAGAGAAGACCGCATCGCGAACGACCCCTCGCTTTCCGGCCAGGATAAAATAGCCAAGCTTGAGCGGCTGCACGAGATGCGGGACAACGCTCGGGACTACAACCGCCTCGGCACGGAGAAGGTGCTTACCTCGAAAGAAATGGGGGAGTTGGGGGGAATCTCACATGCCACAGACCGTCCCGACGCTGTGCTGCTGACCCCGTTCGAGAACGCCGTAGACGGACGCGACACCTTCGACGTCGTCTCTTTCACTGACCATCCGCCCACGCTGATCGTTGATGAGTGCAAGGGCGGCACTTCACCACTGGGTGCTGCCAATACCGAAAACGGACGCGCGCAGCAAGGCTCGCGCGAGTACGCCGAGCGCACCGCGGCCATCGAAAAGAACCTTCAGCGACTGCTCTCGGAAACCCCTGAGCAGATGCGTGAGCGTGGCCTGGATCCGAACAGCCCGGAAGGACAGCAGTTCTTGAAGGCTCGCGATCAGCTGCTGAGAGCCCACGCTGACGGCACGCTCCAAGTTGAATACAACCTCGTTCATGTGGCGCGCGATGGTACCGTCGCTGTCGCTCAGTTCAATCTCGGTCGTGAGGGGCAGCCGTTCTCGCTCGAAATCCTTGGGGGCATCGATAAGTCTCGTGCATTCGAGCTCGTGGAAAGGCGAGAGCTGGAACAATCGATGGGGCGAGAGATGGAGGAGCTTCGGGTTGAACTATTGCAATCATTGCATCCTGAAGACCGCGAACTCGTACTGGATGCTGTCGATTTTGCCCTAGATAACGCCGTTCCAGGAAGAGCGGTGGAAGAGTCGCGGGCTCACATCCTTGAAGCTATCGACAGGCTCAACGCAGTACCTGAGCTGGACCCTGGTCAGGTGAGTAGAGAGCTATTTTCCCTGTACGAACGCTTGGATCAAGTTCACGAGCTGGAGAACGGTAAAAGTCAAGACATCCTGGTCAACCTTAACTTGGAGGCAAGCCTGAAAGAGGTCGCCATGGATCTGGTGGCAGCCGAAATCGTTGATCGCGACCGGGCTGTCATCGCAAACTTACAGGTTATCGATCGTGGCCTCATTACGAATCTGACGCAGCAGATTGCAGATGCTACTCAAGTGCCGGATCGTGAGAAACTGTTGGCGCAGGCGGTTGAGAGGGTGAATCAGCTCACTATTTCCCGGGGTAGCGAGCGAGGTGTAGATCTCACGCATGTTCTCGAAGCTCATAACGCGATCGAGCAGATTGTCAGCGCAGAGCGTGAACATGACAGCCGCACCATCGAAGCGATTGGGCTTTCTCCAGAACACGCGGCAGAACTATCTCAGGCTGTGACTGAAAGCCGGGAAGAACGCCTCGTACCACTACGCGATGCTGTCGCGCGCGAGACTATCCGCGAGCATAATTTGACAGTTGAACAGAATATGTCGTTGAGGGTTCCGGAGGGGCGGGAGGCTTCGTTTGACGCCAGGATATATCTGCTGTGTCTGGAACACGAACCGAGCGGTTTCGATAGCAAAAACCACGCTTTCGTCTACGAGCTGCCGGGTCGAGAACCTATCCAAGTGCCATATGATTCGCTAGCCGCACGCTTGGCGGACGCGTCGAAAGCTATCGAACGCGGACTGTCCATCGATCACGCTGCCTTGGTACATTTGACTCGAATAAGCCAGGCCGCTCCAGCGCAGGAAGCGGTCCGCACACTCCCTACGGCTGAGGAGTTGACGATGCGTGGTCGTAGTCAAGCCGCAGCCCGTGAACGCGAACGCGGTTTATCTAGGGGGCTCTGAAAAGTGGAGATGCTTAGGCGAAGAAGGCTGAATTATGTTGCGGTAGCTTGTAGCTCATTGTGACTCACGAAATGAAGTAAGATCGACAACATGGCGCAAAAAGGGAGACGGCACATGCCATACCGGGTTGATATCTCACCCGCATTGGTCGAAGATGACGAGGTAGCGCTGGCTACACGACGTCGGATGTCCCAGTGACTGAATGGCGAGCGCTCGATGATGCCCAGATCGTCGAGTTGGCGACCCGACTTCTCTCATTGGATTGGTCGTGGCGGATGGCTGACACCCCTCAGCTGGCCGCTGAATTTGGCTGGGAAGTGCAGAGTCTGGGGGCGAAATCGGCCATCCTTGATACGGGCTTCGGTATGGCGAGTGGTGGGGTACAGGGCCGCGATGAACACGCCGAAGTGATCGAGGTGGCAGTCACGTCAAGGGCAACCAGGGATACGGCTGGCCGAGCATCACTGCGAGATGCGTTCGCCAGGATGGCGTCAGTGCTTACTGATGGGCTGGGTGCGCCGTCGAGTCAACATCCCGGAGAGGATCCTGAGATCCGTTGGGCTGGTGAGAAGACGACGTTGCAGCTGGTGTGCCTTCGAACGACGGTGCGTTTGTACTTGGTGACGAACTCGTGGCTTGCTATGCACGACAAGACGGTGGAGCTGCAGGAACAAGGACTGATATGACCAGTTGGGCGGAGTTCGGTGATGGCCTGACGCAGCACCTGGCCACATTGTCTGCTGGGACGGTCGTCATCATCAGCGAGGCAGGCGAACCGAAGGAACGCCGCCGCTTCGTACAGTTCCGGCAGCTCGACACCATGATCTGGGCAGAGTTGCCCGGCGACAGCTGGCTTGCCTCCGATGTTCGGGTCGGAGAGGCCGGAGGCCGGGCCATCACAGACGCTGGCTGGCAGCAACCTGACGCCGACCACTGCGGCAACTGGTGGTACGAGTTGCCCTGGCCGGCTTCGGCGGACGGCTACCGTCAGCTGGCGGCAAGGATGATCACTGGTCTGCGGGATGGATTCGGGATCACGGATCCTGCCACCTTGGTGTACGAGGCATGGAACGATCGTGGCGGCAATCTGAAGGTCGAACTGCCGCTTCTCGGTCTAGCGATATGGGGCACAAGCTTTGACGAGCGTTGATCCAAGTTCCGACGACCCGGTGGTCGGATGGCGGGTGATGGACGACTCTGACGTCGTCGGTCTGGCCCTCAAGCTGCGTTCTCTGGTCTGGTCGTGGCGGATGGAGAACCTCATGAGGCTGGTGGTCGTATTCGGCTGGCGGGATCCGATCATCCAGTCGAGTGATTGGATTCGCTTCGATAGCGGCCTCGGTCCGGGGAGCTGTGACGTGATAGCCAAGGACGGTGCCGCGGAACGCATCGAAATCGCGCTCAGCACCCTGGCTGCCGATGATGCCGCCGGTCGAGCGGCGGTGCACGACGCGTTCAACAGAGCGAGTGCTGCCCTGGCAGGTGCACTCGGTGCGCCTGCCACAGAGGTCGCAGGCTCGATTCCTGAGATCCGCTGGGGCGGTGACGAAACCACGCTGCTATTGACTGACCTGGGCGTGATGATTCGACTGCGTTTGGTTACCAACTCGTGGTTGGCTTTTCACGACGAGACGAACGACCGCCAGGATCGGTGGACCTGATCTACCAGCGCGTAGTGGATGCCACCGAGGTCTGGCGCTCTGGAGGCGGTCACATACGGCTGCACCCCGAAGCCGCTATCTGCATGCGGAGGATAGTGTCGGCATGGTGGCGATCGACTGGAGCGGGATTCAGGCCGCAGTGTGCGGCCGAAGAACGACCCACCGAACCGCTGGGACCTTTGCCTGCTTGCCCGCATCAGTGTGCAATCCATCTGATCGCCTCGATGGTCGATGAACACACCCGCGAGTCGCTGCTGCACCTGGTGGAACGCTGCATCACCGGCGAGAAACTCGTCACCGAACTCGCCCGGGTGTTCGCCCTGCGGGGTACGCCGCGGGTGCTGCGGTGTGACAACGGTCCGGAGATGATTTCAGCAGCGCTGCAACGGTTCTGCGCCGACCGGGTCGGGATCACCTATATTCCGCCCGGCACGCCCTGGAACAACGGCTACATCGAATCGTTCAACCGCAGACTGCGCACCGAATGCCTCAACCGCAACCACTGGACGAGTCTGCTCGAGGCCCGCGTGGTGATCGGTGACTTCAAAACCGACCACAACCTACGGCACCGGCACTCAGCGCTGGGCTACCGGACACCGGCCGAGTACGCTGCGGCCTGCACCCACACCCACCATCCGGTGGGCTGTGGGATCGATTGAAACCGACGAAACAACCCGGGCTCTACTACCGGGTGGTCGCGTTATCGGGGACTGGCCACTCGCATTGAACTACCTGCTGCCCATCTTGATTCGCGATTCAGAAGAGCTGCCACGTAGCAGCCGCTCGGGGTCCATGCGGGCGCAGCGGCGACAAACCCGCCGGTGCGGTGCGTTCTGATGGATCCGCGAAACCTCGGGAAACCGATCGATTCGTCGACGGGGCTCCACCGCATCGTCGAAGATCCATGCCATGGAGGTCGGCGACGAGTACATCTACAGAGCTAAGGACTTCGCACCATCACAACGGGTCCGCATTCTGGGCATCGAGAGGCGGAAGACGACCTCGCGGGTAGACATCGAGTTCTTAGACGGCCAGGCGCGAGGTACCAAGGAGAACGTGCCCGGAAATCGCCTGCGCGGGCCGTGGGCGCAGGTAGACGAGTTCGACTAGTGGTGGGCCAACTGGGAGCGTCTTAACGACGACCACTACGAAATGACTGCGGTAGAGGAATACGCAGTCGCCCAAGTCTTCGGCACGCTGATTCCGGACGAGGTCGCTGAGATCGAAGGACGACCGATCAGAGACTGCATCGCGGTCCGTGACACCACTGCCCTCGAACAACTCCTCGGGATCCCGATGGCGACACTGACCGCGGACATCGCCTGGTTCGAAGCGAGCGAGGTGGTGTACCTCTCCTCGGCGGCCGGCATCCTCATGGCCGAACTTGCTTGCCATCAGAATCCGACACCGATTCTTGAGCTTGTTCTGAAGGCAGAAGCCGAACAGCGGGAGCGCTGCAAGCACGGCCGAACTTTCCAGGCTGTCGATGGGTCAGGTGAACGAACCGCGACCCCCGAGCCGGAGTACGACTCTTACCGTAAGCGCCACCGTCCGCGCCATGAGCTGCTTCGTCAGTGGTGCGGTCATCGCGAGTAGTCACCTTCCACGAGCGTCTGCTTGCCGCGGAGGCTGAAGTCGAGCGGCTGGACATTCTGGCGGCTCGGGCAATCGGCATAGTCAAGGAGAGCAACGCTTTCCTGGGCCAGGAGTTGGAAGAGGAACACGAACGAGAGCGCATCACGCCAGAGAAGGTTCGCCCGGTTGTGGACCGGCCGCTCGATCCATCGGAGATACCCGTCATCTATGTCAAGAGGCGGCAGCGTCGATGGTGGTAGCAGCCCGATGTCGTCGATGCTTGGCTGCAAGGAGAACGCTGTTCCGCGGCGCAGAAGCCTATGCCGCTGCTCGATCCTGACCCGCTCCTGTTCGGTGAACCTCATCATCCTTGACCCAGACAAAGGCGACGCCGCTCCTTGGCATGATCCAGCCATCGAACTGTAGACCGATCGTTCTGCCCGGCACCGTGTCCGGGCTCTTGGTGACAACCGTCTTGTGGCTGCTCGCAATGAAGTCGATCAGGTTGACATAGGCGATTTCGGTATCGCTGTAGTCGAGGTCGATGTCGATTCCGCGGCTAGGCTGATCAACCGTGAACTGCAGCCACCGGCTCTGCGGCGCGGGTTGTAGGCGGTAGGTGAAGGCGATGGTCCGCGGTTGGGTCCGATGGCCATCCGGTAGACCAAGATCGACGGTGTAGGTTTGCGCTCCCCTTCGAGCGCTCCGCCGGATGGCACGTTCCGCGCCATCAACGGTGAACTGGACCAGTTCGAAGGCTTCCTTGGCGCCAGCGTCGATGCCGCTGGTCGGGTTATAGTACCAGGCAAAGGTGGACGCTGGATCGTGTGTCAAAGCGCGGTACTCATCGGCATCGGATACCGATACGAACCGGCGCACGGTGCCTGCCGGCACGGTGGTGTATTCCTGCCGCACCGTGATGACCAGTCCGGAGAGGTCAGTGGAGCTTCCGTCGGCGGTATCCGACCTCGGGGTGGTGATCCGAACCGACAGCTTGACGTCATGCCATCGCTCGATGGACTGCACGGCCTGGTCGCGAATGTCTGTGTAGAGCTCGCGGGCCAACTCCCTGTCCTTGAGTCGCATTGCCAGGCTGTTGGCGATGATCTCGTCCAGGAGTTCAGGGGTGGCTACCCGCTGGAGGTCATCGTCCGCGAAGGCGAAGCCCTTGATGACAGCTTCTTTCATGGCGGGTGCCTGCTCGATGAGCAGCCGCCGGAGGCGTGCTTCGTCGGCCTCTTGTTTTTCGCGCTCGAAGTAGGCATCAAGCCAGACGCCGAGTAGGCCGGAGCCAACGAGGAGCGCGCCCAACTCGCTCCACGGCACCCACGACAGCCATCCCAGCTCTCGCACTGCCGGGAGGGACTTGCCGACTGCCATTAGTCCGACGCCCGTCACGAACAACACCACGACAGCGAGGAGTTTCTTGGTTCGGAGGAGTCGGTTCAGGACATCATTCATAGAGTTTGATGCATCTATTGTATCAAGCTGGCGGCAATTGGCCTAGACCAAAAGCAGGGTGGGGCGCCCACTACGAGCGCCCCACCCTGCAGTCAAGGTGTCGGTCGTCAGCCGTTGCCGCCACCGAAGAAGCCGTTTCCGCCGCCCATGGTGCCACCTCCTCCCGGTTCGCCTCGCCTAGTGGCGGGTTTGCGCTGGGGACATTTGCCCCAGTCACGGGACAAAACCGCCCATTCTCTCGGCGAGGGCGACCCGACAATAAGGTACGAAACGCTTGGGGTCAATACGCTTGCGTACGTCAAACTCTGGCCGCTTCCGCCTGAGTCGTATGGGGTTGGGCATCATGCCCGACGACGCCAAGCCTCCGTTGAACGAGACCACTCGCGTATTCGGCTCTCGTGTCCGTGACCGCCGTCTCGAAATCGGCCTCAGTCAGGAAGCGGCGGCCGTTCGATGCGGCATTCACTGGACCCAACTCGGCAAGGTGGAGCGCGGGCAGCGCAGTCTGCGCTTGGAAACCATCGTCAAGATTGCCGACGGCCTCGACATCGACGCGGGCAAGCTGGTCAGCGGATTACCTATTCCGGCGGCTGCGTCAGATTGAGCCCCGCCGGATCTTGACTGAGACGGGCGAATGGCTCGGGTCGATCGGGCTCGATGGCGACTGCGTGTGCCAGTGTGCCCGCGGGCTGGGTGGGATCGTCCGCCATCATCCAGTCAGCTCGTCGGTTGTGCCCCACCTACTCCGGCCCGAGCAGCCAGTCCTGAGTCTGTATGGCTTCCGTCCAGTCCGTTTGAATGATGGACCCGTCAGGGAACATTGGAATCTCGCGCTGGCGAGCTGACGAGAGCAGCTCTGAGACGCGCTCACCGAAGCCGGCCGGATCATTCGCGGGAATCTCTCTGGCAAGGTCAGTCACTCCTCTCAGGAGGCCGAGCTGCACGCGGAAGCCCCCGAAGCTGACCGTCTCGAACGGACCTTCAACCGACGTGTCCTGGAGGCGGTCGCCAGCATCGAGAGCATTAATGAACGGCTGGTAGTAGGCGTGGAGGTAGCGGTCCCATGTCACGTGGTCGAGCCGGATGGCGTCTTCAGCTGGCTCGTCGGGGTCGAAAGCATCGACCACCAGTTGCTGCCCGGCGGGGAAGGAGGCGACGCAGCCCAGTGCGAGCCACGGCGGGCCAGATTCGATCGACAACACGGAACGCTTCTGATCGCGGAGCTTCTCGGGAAGCGTGCGTTCCATGGCGCGCGAACGCCCCTTGGCCTCGGCTACCACCCACCCAGAGGGGGCTCGGCCAAACAGATCCGCGCGCTTACGGCCGGTCCCGAAGACGATGCCGTACGTCGATGCGTAGCGGTCGATATGCAGCAGATGACTGACACCAAGCACCTGGCGGCAGAAGATCGCTGTCATTGCCGTACCGAGGGCATAGGAGAGGCCGACAAGTTCGGATCGGTCAAGCTCGTGCGCCAGCCGCGAACGGGTGAGTGCACCATAGGGCCGACGACGAATGTAGGCCGGGATGAGTGACGTGCGGTACAGCCATTCCCAGGTCGACGCGCTGCCATAGCGGTAGCGGTCACCGGGGGCACGCCCTGTAGCAAACAGTGCATGGGCCAACTCCTCGGTCCGGAAGCTCAACTGACCGTGCGGAACCACTGAGGTTGGGAACGCGTAGGCGTTGTAGTTCACCTCGAATGACGGTGAAAGCGGAATACCTACCATGATGCCTGTGTCTTTCCTCTGCTCGCTGCCCACTGGCGTCGCCCCGTTCGGCGCCGCCCAAGTGGGCAGCCCAACATCCCAGCGGAGTGCGGCAGACATTCCTTTGTCGATACGGTCAGCCGAAGCCGGGCGTCTCGATCTCGAACTCATCCGGGTACAGTCTGAGCGCACTCGGTGGCCGGTCTTCGGGGATGTGAAGCAGCGGATAGTCCGAGGAGCGGTGCTGCTGCGGTCGGTAGGTTCCTTCGAACACGACCATCACTGAGCCGCCCACCCCATTTTGGTTTCGTTTCGAGTTCGCGTAGCGCCCCGCGTTGAGCAGTCCGCGGATATCCCGCCCATCGTTTCCGACGGTGATGGTGCCATCGTGGAACAGTTGGACGAAGGTGCCGTTGTCGGCGCAGACGGTGGCCGCCACTGTGCGGCCGAGTGCGGGATCGGTCGGCACGTCGATATCGGGGCGCTGCGGCTTTGGACGTGGCACCTTCAGGCGTTCACCGATCTCGATGTGGACACTCTCACCCAGAGCGGTCTGGCGCTCCCTGCCACTAACAGTCCAAAGGTGCGCCGTTGAACGGACTTTGACGCGTCCATCGTAGAACAGGGATATACGGTCGCCGTTGCTGTTGCCAACCACATGCTTGTCGTTATTGGATGCCACTCATACCTCGCGGGGCAAATGTTGGTGAATGATCGTGCGCGCTGACCTGTGGCGTATCGTCGACTACCGCCACCTCACGCCTCATCGGTACTGTCGGCGGCTGGCGCGAACTGGTGGGGGCCGGGCCATTCCTGGCAGATCAGCCTGGTCAGTTCGGCCGAACGCTTCACAATATCGGCGTCGGTCCACGCGGCAGGGTGGTCATCGATGAGCTCTTTGTTGAGGACAAGCAGGCTGAACTTGCTCAGCAGCGAGCGCTTGCCCTTGCCGGCCTCGCGCCCGGTGGGAGCGATGAGTTGCGTCTCGCTGTCAGTCCAGGGGCGATGCGAAAGGGAGCCGTTGAGCTTCTGCGTGACCAGGGTGAGGTTGCCGAGTGTGTTGACGAGGCGGTCTCGCTCGCGGGCGGCCTCGCCGGTCAGGGGCGGCTGCTGATCCCAGTGCTGCTGCCATTTCTGGGGCATGACGTGCTCGATCTGCAGCGGGCTACTGAGGCTGACGGATTCGTGGCGTTCGACCCGGAGCCGCTGCTCGATCGCTTCGAGGACAACCCGAATTCGACTCTGTCGAATTGTCTTGTAGATGCGGAGTGTCGGCAGATACTCCTGCAGCTCATCGTCACTCGGCCACAGTCGCGTCTCTGCAGTCTGCACACTGAGGTAGCCGAACAGTGCGGTGCCAACTTTCTCCGGAGCAATGCCGTCGAGGATCGCTAGGGCCGAGACCATGAACCGATTGACGTCCTTCGTGGTGTAGCGCAGCAGCGTTCGGCGGATCACCCAACTCTCCAACGCATCCAACGCCAGCTCGACCTGTTCGTCGGGGACCTGGTGATTCTCGGAGATGATCGACATCAGTAGCGGAGTCGTGGCCGCAAGCTCGAACTCTTGGATCACTCGCCGGTAGAAGCGTCCCGCTGCAGTGTCGGGCGGACATTCGGCCAGCATGCGGTAGGTCTCCGCGTCACGGATCAGTTCGCTGAGCAGTGCCTCGGCCGATTCGATGGTTGTCATGTGATCGCTGGCGTACTGGGTGAAGGCCCTGAATGTTTCATCGACCAGGATCTCGTCGCGTGTGCGCATCGTCAGCCAGTACTGCAGAAATGCGTCGATACGTGAGCGCAGGTGACGTCCTTGGGGTACTTCATCGCGCCACCAGTCGTCGTCGAAGTCGCTCCAGAACCGGTCCGGCCAGCTATCGATGTCGGCGCGCAGCCGTTCGCCCTGCTGGAAGACCCAGTTCTTGACCAGATCGGCCTTGAGCAAAGGTGTGCCGCGGTCGTTGAGCGTTTCGAAGATCAGCTGGTCGTCGTCATGCCCGGACAAGTTGATCGCCACGACGAGCAGGCGCGATTGCAGCACATCGGTGAGTGCCTCAACCCGCTGCTTCTCGGTTCCAACCGGTTCTGGCTCGCCTTCCTCATGCTCACCGGAAATCCAGGCGCGGATCTCGGTGCTGAAAAACTGATGCGCCTCAGTAATGCGGTGGTCGGGGTACTGGCTGCCGTTGGTCCCGGCAAGGGCGGCGGCGAACGCCTCGCGGTCCGAGCGGGAGGGTCGGAGCTTGAACTGGTCGGGTTTGCCTCGAAACCGATTGGCCGCATTGACGGTCAGCTCTTTAAGGGCCTCGCCCTGGTCGGCGTAGCCGAGATCGGTGAAGGCTTTCTGCGCGGTATCGAGGAGCAGCTGCAGGGTGGTCGTGCGCTGCTGGCCATCGATGACAGCGTGCCGCGTGACGTCCCCAAGAATTGCCGATCTGGACTTGTAGACGATGGCGCCGAGGAAGTGTCCGCCGATCTCCTTCAACGTGTCCTGGTCGCCGTTCGCCCCTACCACCCGCTCTGCGACGCGCCTGACGTCTTGCCATAGGGGAGCCCACTGGTCCTCCTCCGACCAGACATACGGTCGCTGGAAGACCGGGATCTCGTAGTGCACAGCACCGTCGAACAACGCTCGCGGCGCCAGCGCATCGGCTTTCATCAGGCGATCTCCCTCGACTCAATGAACCCCCAAGCAAGCATGCCTAGCTTAGGGACGGCGCACGGATTGCGCTGCGCGATGGCAGACTTCAGTAGTGGAGCACCATCGTTGTCAGAGACGAGCGATCGTCGTCTTGTACGTCATGGGACACCTTCACGACAGGCGAGCAACCCGGCAGTGTGTCCATGACTGCTCGATCGTTGTAGTACTGGGAGATCTAGGCATCGATGCCGTCGAACGTGTGCCGTCAACTGCAGGCTGCGGTGTCGTCTTTGACCTCCGCAGTTCGTGGACGCACTATATCCATACCGCCGCGAGAATTGGTCGCTAGACCCCGCTCTCAGCCCGGGATCTTTTCCGACAGCTGCGCCTCATATCTAAAGATCCGTCGAGTCCCTCGCAGATCATTTCGAATATCATCGGCAAGAATCGACTGAGCGCTGGGTGTCCGTCGATGGCCCTGGCGATTGATTCGCTACGGCGAGCCGAGATTTCGCGAATGGTTCGACAGTAGTCGAATCTTGCAGCGTTGCGACGCCTTCAGATGTGGCGCTTTATATGACCATTTCGCTGACCGGAAAGTAGCATTGACCGGTCTCACTGGCGTGGCGCTTCTTTCTGGTGAGCATGTCATCGAGCCGTATGCGTCCCTCAAGGACGCACATGAGATCCGTCCCATCCATGGTGAGGAACGGTGTGCTTTTGTTGTACTCTTGGACTGCGTCCTTCGTGAATCCGGTAACACTGACGAGAAGGCCCAATGTAATCCGGAGCCTCCGTTCCACTTTCTTGGCGAAGGCATCTGCCTGCTCGCGGCTGACCTTTTCTTTCCGCCACCTGGCTTCGACAATGTAGTCGTCGCTGTCGTGGGTGAATGCGCCGTCAATCTGTTCGGTGTCAAGTTCATAGGCGACGCTCGGGTTGAGGTCGAAGAGGCTGAATAGCTGGTACAAGAAGCCTTCGAACGCTTTTCCGCGCGAGTGGGGATTGTCGGTACTATGCATCGCAATGAAGTGTTGTTTCATCTGCTCAAGTGTCTGATCAAACTTCTTTTGCGAGGCGAGCTGTTGCTCGAACACGGCTTGCTGAGCCGCAAGCCGTTCGCGCTCACTGAGCAACATTTCAAACAGTTCGGTATGCCGCTTCATTTCGGCAACGGCTCTGCGCGCCGTAGCGATTCGCGTTGCGGAGTCCTCTAAGTCCTCAAGGTCGAAGAAGCGTGTCATATTGGCCACTTCCATCATTAGATGGATCGTTGCGTCCTGATACGTTGCCTCCTGAGTCAACAGTCGGCCGATCAGTACATCGACGATCTTGTACTTGGTCCACTCCTTGAAGTCAAGCCCCACAAGTACGTTCGGGTGCTCGCGGAACGCCGCCTTAAGGAAGGGCTTCAGCGTGCGTTCCTTGTACCAGAAGACGACGGGCAATGCCTTCTGCAGCGCCTGGTACGCCTGAGCCGAGATCCGTTTGCGCGGAGAAGTCGCGGGCACCTTCCATGGACCTTTCAATCCTGAGAGTCATTGTCGTCGCGCCGCCACGCGCCCCGACCGACCATACTCCCTCGATCGGCGGAAGCCCGTCGCTTCCCCGTCCTTCCGCTGCGGTGAGCTCCAACGGATTGCAGGTGTGCGTTCCGGGCGGCTGGACTATCCTCGACGCGGTCGCGTTCCGAGGGTGGAAGGTTGGAGCGTGATGTCCCATCGGCGTCGGGGGTGGCCTAATGAGCGTTTCGCAGTCTGTGATTCCGCCAGTTCGCACGCCGCCATACGTGCTGGCGGTCACCGGCGTCGGCATGCTGTGTGGGGTTCTCGCTGTCGTCCTTGCCGTGGTGGATGGCGAGGGGGTGTATCGCGGTCGCGTTCATGACCATCATTCCGGCGGCGGCCACGTATCGGGCGCTGGTTGCGGGACCCGGTACCTGGGCGAAGGTCGTCGAGAGTATCGCGGTCCTGTTTGGGGTGTGGCTGATGTGGCGGCAGCCCGACGTTGGGCTGATTCTGGCGGTCGTCTTCTTGTTGTTTCCTGTGCTGGCCGGTGAGACATACCGGCGCCTTCGGCGTCTGCGGGAGGCGCGGCTGCGTTGGCTCACCCTGACCGCGGCAGCAGCGGACGAGGGCGGGCGGATTCTTTGGGTCGAGCACGCGAGTCCGCGTGGGCAGCAGACGCAGGTGCTCCTGCTTGACCCTGCGACGGAACTAGAGACGGCCCCGCGATCATTGTGGGGTCAGTGGCCGTCAGGCATCTACGTGTGTGTCAGCGACGGCCGGCGTGTGCTGGCGGCGGCCCTGCCTGGCGATCCGGCTGCTGTGGACAAACTCGCGAAATATGTAGTACAGCAAGGCTATCCGAGCCGTTGTTGAGGTGACAGGTCGGTATCTGACGGTATCGTGGGCCTGTTCGTCTGAATGCAATTCGCACTGTGCGCGGGGATCGGAAGGCGCATCAACACGAGGGAGGGTGTCATGGCCTATTCGGCCGAGATCAACCGACGGCGGCCAGCATTGCTCATGCTGCTGATCGACCAGTCATACTCGATGGAAGAAGCATGGGCGGGGACTGGTGCGTCGAAAGCGCAGGCTCTGGCCGAGGCGGTGAACACGACCCTGAACAACGCCATTGCGCTCTGCAGCAAGGGCACCGAACGAATCTATGACTACTTCGAGGTATGCGCGCTCGGTTACGGCGTCGACGTCCGTCTTCAGCTCCCTGGCGCAGCTGCTCACCGCCCGATCCTGACAATCGGCGAACTCGGCCGGGGGCCGAAGCGTGTCGAATCGAGGGTGGGGCAAACCGTTGACCACACCGGTCGGCCGGTTCAGGTGGAGAAACCGTTCCCCGTCTGGATCGAGCCGGTGGCAGGAGGAATGACGCCGATGACGGGAGCCTTCCGCGCCGCCGAGCCTATCGTGGCAGCGTGGTGCGCTGACCATCCGTCGAGCTATCCGCCGTTGGTCGTCAACATCACCGATGGCGAGAGCACCGACGGTGATCCGACCGTCGCAGCAAAACGGATCGCGGCGATCGGGACCGATGATGGCGCTTCGCTGATCTTCAACGTCCACTTGTCAGGCGCCGAGCAGCGGTCGTTCTCGTACCCCAGCACCAGCGCGGCGCTCCCTGATTACAACGCTGACATGCTGTTTGGTATGTCCAGCCCGCTGCCGCCTGCGATGTTTGAAGCTGCTCGGGGCACCGGTGTGCAGCTCGAAACGGGTGCCCGCGGATTTCTGTACAACGCCGACGCAACCAGTGTGTTCAACTTCTTGGATCTGGGGACGCGGGCGGTGACGCCGACCGGCCTGAAAGAACTGACCAGCGGCATCCGGGCCATCGAGAGCTGAGCCTGTCCGTGGACCAGGTGCAGGTCCGTTGGAGGAGCGTGCCGAAGCCGGGCGAGACCGACACGGACAATGAAGACCGCTGCGATCACCTCGGCGGCCGGATCGCGATGGCTGACGGTGCATCACGCACCGCCCGGCCCGACATCTGGGCTGAACTTCTGGTGTCATCGTTTGTCCGCGATGGCAACGACCCGCTCGATCCGGTGTGTCTGGCAGCACTGCGAACACAGTGGCTCGCGGCCGTTTCGGATGACGACCTGCCCTGGTACGCCACGGCCAAGATCGCGGAAGGAGGGGCCGCGACCTTCCTGGCCGTCGAAACTGACATTGCTCATCGTCGCTACCACGCTCGCGGCATTGGCGACACCTGTCTGCTGCATGTGCGTGGTGGCGATGTCCTGATCGCCGGCCCGCTGCATCGAGTTGAGGACTTCGGTCGTCGTCCGGCACTTGTCTCCACCGTCCCCGCGCGGGACACGTTTATCGACCACGTGTGGGAACACCGGGCCAGTTGCGAAGACGGCGACGCGCTGATCCTTGCCACGGACGCGGCAGCGGCGTATCTCCTGGGCGCAGGGGCGGAGGTTCGGCAGGAACTGGTTCAGACTGACTTGCTGACTGACACCAGCGAATTCGCTGACTGGGTCGACTACGCACGATCGGTCGGCGGGATGGCACCTGACGACACGACCGTCTGCGTGGTGATGCTATGAGTCTCCCGAGCCTTCTCGAATACCAACAAGCCGTCCTTCATCCCCAATATGCGTTTCCCCGTGACCCTGAGCTGCAAAGCGGCCAGCCAGCGCTAACTCCCATGAAAATCGCGGCAGTCGCGTCTGGCGGCTTCGCTGCCACCTTCCGCATCGACAACACCGCTGGTGGCCAGAGCTACGCCGTGCGCTGCTTCCACAAACTTGGCACCGACGACGCGCTCGCCCAGCGTTACGAGCAGATCGCTCGATTTGTCGCCCGCAACCCGCAACTCGACTTCATGGTGAATGTGCACTACGACCCACAGGGAATCGTGGTGGCAGGCAACCCGTTTCCGACGGTACGAATGCCGTGGATCACGGGCGATCCCCTCGGCGACTGGGTCGACGACCACTTCGACGAACCCGACAAACTCAACGATGTTCGTCGGGCGCTGGCCAACGCGCTCACGGAGCTGCACGCCCTCGGCGTCGCACACGGCGACCTCCAACACGGCAACATCATGGTCGGCGCCGACCAGTCGATCACGTTGATCGATTACGACGGCATGTACCTGCCAGAGCTCGCTCCCTTCGGAGCGGCCGAACGCGGACACCCGAATTACCAACACCCCGATCGCGGCGATACCACCTACGACGAAGAGATCGACGCCTTCTCCGCCTACGTCATCGACCTGTCCCTCGACGCCATCAGCCGCGACCCGGACCTGTATGACCGCTTCGGCGGAGGCGGACAGAACCTGCTGTTCAGTGCACCCGACTTCGCCGATCCCGACAAGTCCGAGGTCTTCGCCGCACTGCTGGCAGGCCCCCTGGCCACGCGAACTCAGCGGCTCAAGAGCGCATCCACTACGGAATACAAACACGTCGTGCGCGCTCTACGCGGGGAACCAACACCGCCGCGGGCTGCCAAAGTTCACGTCCGGGCAGGGCTGGATGTACTGCTTGCCAACAACGCCGCCGCACTACGTCGACGGCAAGGCGATCAGGTCACCGTTGTCGGCACGGTCGTGCGCGCCTATGTGACACAGGACTGGCGCGGCAACCCGATCGCCTTTCTCAACTTCGGCGACTACAAGAACGGCGACTTCACGATCGTTGTCTTCGGCGCTGTTGTCACCGAACTGCAGCGGCGCCACGGTGGAAAAACCTTGCCCAAACTCCGCAACGCGCGGGTTGCTTTGATCGAACTCGTCACACTCTACGAAAACGACTACAGCACAACCAATCTCACGCCGCAAATGGTGCTCTCGCGAGCCAATCAGCTCCAGGTCCTCGACGACGCAACCTACCGCGCACTCGTCGCAAAGGCATCGGCGTCGCCCCGTAGCCAGGCGCCCAAACAGCCCTCAACCCCCAAAGCGCAGACGGCGACAGATCCATCCAGCCCACCGCCAAAACGGACGGTTCCAACAGGCGCCGGTAGTACGACCAGCGACTTGCTGAGCACCATGATGGCCCGCCACCCAGCGCCCGCGCCGCCGCCAACTGCCCCACCACCAAAGCCCGAACCGACGTACACCCCAAAGCCTCCGCGCCCGCCGTCGCCGGTCCCGGCCGCTGATGTGCCACGGACTGTTCATATACAACAGCCACGTCCTGCAACCTGGTCATCGGGAACACCGCAGTACGGCTATAGCGCTCAGCCGCACGCGGTATACGTACAGCGGTCCCGGCAGCTGCGCCCGCGATCACGAGTGCGTACCGGTAGCAAAGTGGTACTGGCGTTTCTCGCAGTCGTGCTCGGTCTCGCTGTGCTGAGCTCGATGGCGAAAGACCGGCAGGAACCGCAACCGGCCTCGGCTCCGCAACCGGTACGGTTCCAGTCGAAAAGCACGAACCTGTCATGCGTGGTGACCTTCGAAGCGCCGGCGACCGTTCGGTGCGACGCCGACAAGATCCTCTACCAGCCGCCGCCCGCGCCACCGGACTGCAACCAGCCGAGATTCGGGCACTCGATCATGCTCTCCGCTGGTGGAGGAGCACATTTCCCGTGTGTGTCGGACTCGCTAATCGACCACACCCTCCCCGTTCTGGAGTACGGCACCTCGCGATCCTATGGGCCGTTCACCTGCGACAGCGACCGCTATCGAGGCATAACCTGCCGTGACAGGACGACGGGTTGGGGTTTCCGGATCGAACGCGACTCCTTCGAGCTCTATTGACAGCACGCTACTGGCGAGATCACGGCCACCCTGCCACCATGGCCGTCGGCCAGACAGTACGATTTCGACAAGTGAGCGGAGGTGACGGCTTAGGATTTCGTCGCACCGCACCACCTATCGTCATCGAGAGCTGCTCCAGGGCCATTCTTGATCAGTCGCGAGCGCTAGTCCTTGACTGAAGTAGCTTCGGATAGAGGCGTTCGAAGGCTGCGGGTGGAGTGGGAATATGCTCGCTCAGCATTCGTAGCCGGCAGCGCCCCGTCGAGCGTTACAAGGTGGCTCGACGGAGGCGCGTGGTGCCGCCGACCTGTGTGCATCACGTGCTTTCATTACGACACACAAAGCGTCTTCAGTAAAATAGTCCAGACCCTGCCGGTATTCCGGCCTTCTCCAGATGTCGCGTGTCGTTGTGCCTGATCAGCACCCATCGCCATTGCTGAGGATTTCTCGTTCGTGGGCGGCGCTCCCATTCGGTAATTGCGGTGTAGTCGACTTCGGCGCTGGCATAGGTGAGAGTGGGTGGTATTCGTTGGAAGTGTTGAGCTGCAGCCAGGATCGTCTCCCTATGGCAGGCGAGTACGACGGTTGCACCCGGGTGCTGGGTAGTCAATATGTCGAGTTTGCGGCCGACGCGCTGGGCCGCTGCAGGCCAGGAGTCGGCTCCTGCGGCAATCGGATAGTCGGGGGACAGAGCCAGTGGGTGCGTTGGGTCCGCAATGATTTCGTGTCGTCGTTGACCTTCGGCGGTCCCGTGCTCGTTGTAAGGAAATTCCGGTCGCACTGGCACCCCGAGTTGGTGCGCGATCGGTTCAGCGGTTTGTACAGCTCGTCGCACTCCAGTTGAGTACACCGCGATGGCGCCGAGGCGGTGTCGTTCAGCTGCGAGATATTCAGCGACAGCCACGGCTTGGCTGTGGCCGCGGTCGGTGAGGCCGAGGCATGCTCGGTGACCAGCGATCACGCCATCGACGTTGCTGAAGCTTTCACCGTGTCGGACGAGGATCAGACGCAAACCGCGAGCTCGTATCGTTTGGCGTGGTTGCGGAGCAGTCTCGGAAGCAGAGCAACGTGGATCTGCCGGGGACGGAGGGGGCATTGAGCTGTACTTCCTCGGATTAGGTTCAAGGGTGTGTACTAGTTGGGTGAGCGACTCGATGGTGCGGTGTGCGCAACTGTGGTCAGCGTCACGAGTGTTCGATGGCCGCCGGGCCGGCCCATGCGATGGCTTGGGCTGGTGGCGTTCGGTGCAGTCGCTAACCGCTGCTGTCAGCGGGCGAACGATCTCAACAGTCCAGACATGACGAAGCTCCAGACCTGGGCAGCCGTGATGGCCCCGCCTTTCGGTCGGTTGACCGTCACGGCTTAGGCCACGCTTGACTTAGGAGGCAGGCTCTAGGAGCAGGTGGGTGACCATTCGAACCGTTGCGTGCAAAGAAGTGGTCTTGTCTGGGTTGGCAAGATCGTGATACGTAGCTGCGATGGTCGGGTCGTGCTTCGCTATGGCGGCGCTGTCCGCCTCCCAGCGATCCCAGGCAGCTCCGCCGGTAGCAGCAAACGGCACTACGGGAATGCCGAGCTGGTCGGCCAACTGAAGTTCATAGGCTGTTCCAGCGTCACCGGCAAAGGCGATGGCGATATCGGATCGGCTGAGGATGCTCAAACGGGCTTCGTTGAGACTGCCGGGAAGGCACTCGGTCCGCCCGAGGTAACGGTAGATGGGCTGGCGCCTGCGAGATCCGGTGCGGCGGAAGAGAGTGTAGCGCTCGGGCGTGTAGGTATTCATGATTTTTGACTCGGCCGCCATGGCATATCCGGTCAAGAGCCCCGCCTTGGATGCCATCGACCAGACATTGACCGGTACAGGCTGTTGTGCCAGGGTAGCACCCAACGTGGTCGCGACTGGATCTAACGATGAACCGCGGTAGTAGCCGGCAAGGAAAATGTTGGGTACCCGTCCCGTGCGGAGGATGACTGGGGATGTGCCGCGATCAGCTGGTACATGCGTGGCGCCTTTCGCGTTGCGCGCATGATAGCTGGCTACGAGGCCAGCAGTGATTTCGCGAACGACCCGACGGCGGCGGTCGTAATACTGGTTCTTGGTGAAGGTTCTTTTATTGCAGAAAGCTTTAAGGCGTTCCTCGATGTACTTTCCGTGCAGGTCAGGGTGTGCAGCAAGCGCGATCTGCGCGATCCCCTTGTCCATGGGGTCATTGAGTGCTGCGATCTGCTTGTGGATGCCGTTGACGATCCAGCTGGCTAGGGCGGTGCATGTGGGTAGGTCATCAGGGGCGGGTGCTCCAGTCAGGGCGGACATGACCTCCTCTCCAGAGGCCGCGAGTGCCTCGGGAGTTAGTTTTCGGGCTCCCTTACCGCAGAAGTCGAGCAGCGCATCCTCAAGTGGCGTGTCGGTCCGTGATGATCTCACAGGCAAATGATGCCTTGTGTGCGGACGATCATGGGCACTGCACCAAACATCGCCGAAAGATTGCCCCTCACTTCGGGTTCGGTGTACCCGTAGGCTCGATTCCGAGGCCCGGCGGCACTGCCGACGGGACGCGGCACCACTGAATCTTGAAGCGAGAGAGAGGATGTGATCACAAGATGGGCAGGCACAGCCGGTGTGGGGGATCGATCGATGCTGGTGTGGTGCTGGTCGGGATCGCGGTGATTGCGGTCGTCGTGGGGGCTGTCGTGCAGGTGACCCGTGGCTGTAGGCGAGCGTCCGATGTGCGCTCGCACTCCCAGAGGGGCACCGGTGCGTCCTAGGTCAGGTGGCGAGTTGGGTGGCAAGCCAGCGACGGAAAGCGGGATAGTCGGCGTCAGAGGTGACCCAGGTGGGGTGACCGGCGGGATCGACGCTCATGCGGGCGTCGGCAGCGACCAGGATGCTGGGGCGGGAGAGTTCGACGAAGGGAAGTTCGAGGGCGACGGTGAGGGTGAGCGGGTCGTGCTGCTTGCTGGCGGGGTAGCGCAAGCTGAACCAGCGTTCAAGGTGCGCGGCCAGCAGCCCGGCCCATTCCGGCCCATCGGGTGCAGCCAGGGCGGTGAAGAGGTCAGTGCTGGCACTGATCGCGATCTCGTCAGTAAACGTGACATCAGACAGCACAAGTGTGAGTTCTGGCGCTGTGGCGACGACGAAACGGGCGGCGTCGGGGTCGAGCCGGAAGTTGTGTTCGGCACGGGCGGGGTCTCGGTAGTTGATGGCACCGCCCATCTGGGTGATAACCAGTTGTCGCGCGAGGTCGGGGTCGGTGCGCAGGACTGCAGCAAGGTTGGTGAGCGGCGCACACCCGACCCAGCGAACCGGTCCGTCAGCATCCGTGCAGACAGCGCGGACAGCGGCAACGACGTCATCTGGCTGGGCGGCGACGCTGGTCGGCGTCAGCCCCTCGGCGACCCAGTCGCGGGTGTTGCCGAGGTCGGCGCCGGCCACAACGGCAACGTCGGGCCGTCCCAACAGGTCGAGCAAGTAGCGGGCGAGCCGTGCTCGCTGGCCGTTGTATTCGTCGGCAGTGATCACTAGCGCAAGCTCGGGCTGCCGGGCGGCGCAGGTGAGGGCGACGGCGTCGTCGGGGTCGCCGCCGATGTCGGTGTCCAGAATGATCGGAGTGCCCAGGACTCGTGGTGATGGGGGTCCGGCGGCACGGAGTTTGGCGGCAAGGGAGGAGTACTCGGGGTAGCGCGTGGCGAAGCCCAGCATTGCAGCGTATGCGGATTCGATGGTTTCGTCGGTGTCGTCATAGTCACCCATGGGGTGTTCCTTCCGGTGGAGCCGAGCCCGGCGATCGAGTGGTGAGTTCGAGTTGCTCTACGTAGCGCTCCTTATCGGCGAGTGAGAGCTGCTGGTAGCCCCGCCATGCCGCAGTGGTAGCGGCCTCACCGAGTTCGAGGTCGGTAATGACGGCGCGTAATCGGGGGATCAGATCCTTATCGGCGCGGCGGACGAACGAGTCCGCCAATGCGTTGAACGCAGGGTCACCGGTGTCGTGGCCGTGGGCCCATGATCGCACCCGTTGGGTGCAGGTACGGGCCTGTTCGGCCAGGTTGGGTTGGTAGTCGATACCGGCTTTGTCGAGTTCGGCGATGGTGCGGGCGCAGTTGGTGACGGTGCGCTGGGCGATGTCCATAATCGCGATCCGAACACCCCGATCGGCGTATTCGGGGGCAACGACCAGAGGATTGATCTGGTCGAGCGACGGGATCTCCCGGGCGTGGATGGGGCTGCCGCGGTTGTCGTGTCCGTGGGTGGTCGACATGATTCCGCGGAGCAGGTGCTCGAACACCACGGCCGGGTCCTTTTCGGCGTAGATTCTGGCCGGGTCGTCGGCTTCGGCCGGGAAGGTGCGTTCGGGCGATTGATGCAGGACGTGGCCAGTTTTGGCGTCCGGGTGTGGATCGCGTTCGGCTTGGACGTGGAACAGGTAGTGGCCGCTGTAGGTCGGTTTGGGGAATGCTGCGTTCAGTTGCTCCTGGATGGTGCCTTTGTGTCCGGAATCGACCAGGATGATGTGGGCGCCCGGGGTGGTGACCGGTAGCCCGCTGCGCACCAGATGCTTTCCGGTGCGCATGGAGGCACCAGGAATCTCAGCGGGGTCCGGCTTGTCTCGTACGCGAAACTGCTCAGGTAAGGAGAACGTCCGTTCTGCAGCATTCTCCTGATCTTGCAGTACAGCTTCGGTGGTTTTTCGTGACAGGTACACCGGTCGGCAATGTGATTCGTATAGGTCGGCGTCGAGTTCCTTGATGGCCATGCCGATGGTGCCACCGTCGCGGTAGACGATGCCTACCACTGCGTTGGGTTGCTCTGCGATCTCGCTGCGTACGCCGCGGAGCAACCGGATCGTGGCATCGACGGTAAATGGTGCCAAAGTCTCTGCGATGACATCCCGAGCCTTCGCGACCGCGCCGATCCGCTCAGGGGTATCGATACCGAAAACGGTGCACACTTCATCGAGTTGCTGCTCAGCGCGTGCGGCCGCGTCGGCCATGATCCGCTCCCGAGTGGACTCGAGCTGCGTGTCAGGCGCATCGTCAGAGGCTGATCGCAGCTCGGTGTCTCTGGTGGCGGTCTGATCGAAGGTCGGGGGAGCCGTGGTCTGTTCTGTAGCTTGCGCGTGGTCGCTGGACCCGGTGTCGGGTTCTCGCCTAATGGCGCCTGGATCGGGGTAGTCGTTTTGTCGTAGCCTTTCGGCGGCGGTGGTGAGAGGTGGATCGGCACCAGTCACCGGCCGCGCCGGGCGGTCATCGGATTTGCCTCGGGTGTCGACGTGCCACATCTTTTGGGCGTCGGTGGTGTTGTGGCCGTTGTCCAGCAAGCGTTGCCGCGTGGATGTCTCGTCCCCGGGTCCACGTTTGGATTGGTCGTCGTCGGGGTGATGGCGTGCATCGACGTTCATGGCGAGTCCTGAACGGTGGGATCGGTGATGAGGGAGAGCGGTCACCGAAGTGCCGAGAGAAGCTGGCCGGTTGCGTCGCGGAGCCGTCGGCATGAGGCGATGTGCCGGTAGGAGTCCGTAGCGGCGGGAGCTGTTGGTCGCTCGCCGCGCCGCTCGGTGGGGGAGCAGATTGCTCTTTGGGCACACGCCCGCAGGCATCGCCGGTCGGCCTATGCGTTGTGTACGGGAAACAGCAGCGACCATCACGGCTCACCCCGCAGCGGCGTCGGCGCATCGTCGGGCGCTTCAAGCAGGGACAACGGCCATCGCGTCAGCCCATTGAGGTGTGTCGTGGCATGACGAAGTCGTTGCTCGATCGAGTGGGCATGGCTGAGCCGCTCGATGCCGGTAGCCAGCACCATAGGATCGGGACCGGTCACGATGTGGGGATCGGCCCAGTTATCCGGGTGATCGTGAAGAAGGTCGCGCTGCTCGGCAACTGTCGCGCCCTGGAGGTGGAGTCCGCGCTGTGCCCATACGTCGGTGGCAGGGTGCGGTTGGTATGGGGGCACGGCGGGATCGTGCAGGGCGTACTCGACATCCGCCCAGCGGTATCTCCCTGCTTGCCAATGTGTTTCGTTATCCAAGCAGGCGGAGGCTGTGCGGCGGAGCGCTGCTGTGGCGAGTGCAGAAAGGTGGTCGGCGAGCTGGTGTGGTGGAAAGTAGATTGCTAGTCCGGTGTATCGCTGGTCGATTGCGGTCCGGATGCGGTAGGTGACGGCTTCGGTCACGATTGCTGGCTTGGCGCTGGCGGCCCATGCGGAGAGCCAGTCGGGGTTCGGCCGTGGACTAGGACGACCGACGAGGTGCGCGATCACCATCAGCTCGATCCATACCGTCAGCCGTGGGTCGTCGGCGAGAGCGTGGGCATGATGCAGATCTCGCAGGCTCAGCGGTGTCTCGCGTGGGGCCGGGGACAGCGCCGGTGTTGGGGCTGGTCGGCACGCTTCGCGGGATTCGCCGAGAGGAACGTCAATACGGATGGGGCGGTCCATGCCCTCGGTGAACACGACTGCGCGTCCGGCTGTTAACGAGACAAGGTGACGGGATTGGGATGGGTCGAGGTTCATGGTGGCACCAACGAGGTCGCGGTCCTCGGCGGCAGGTAAGCGGTGCACGATTTTCAGCGCGGTGTTCTTGACGACATCGGGGGAGATTTTGGTGGGGATCTGCTCGGCGACGAGAATTCCTTCGCCGTAGGCGCGGATCTCGGCCAGCAGCGCGGTGAACAACTCCACCGCATGCGCTGCGGGCGTGCCTGGTTCGGCTCGCCGCAGCAGGCGGTGGGCTTCTTCGACCACCATCACGTGACGTAACGCCGTTGAGGAATTGGTGCGGTGTACGCGCAGGTGTTCGAAGACACGGATGAGGATGGCGCCGATGAAGAAGGCTTTGTCGGTGTCGCTGCCGATGTCCTCGATCTCCAGCACCGCGTTGCGCGATAGCAAGTCCGCAACATCGAGGTGGTAGCCGCCTTCGAAAAATCGGCCAGGGGTGCCCAGGCGCAAGGCGCTGAGCCGAACGTCGATGAACCCGCGGACGTTGTCGGTGATTTCGCGGCCGTAGCCGATGCCATTGACGACGGACAGGGCGGTGGTCTGTAGGTCTGACAGCGTGGGATATTTCGGGGTGATCATCTCGTGGCGTGGTGCGCCGATCACCGTGTCCCAGCCGAGGTTGGTGTAGCAGGTGCTCAGGGCGTGCGCGAGCACCTGGGGGAACGGTTCGACAGCGTCGAATGCCGCCAGAAACAGTGCGCGCACGAGGTCGATGTGGGTTTGCAGCGCAAAGCTGGGCTCGGGTTCCAACGGGTTGAGCCCCACCGGTACCGCGTCGGGATCACCGGGCCGGATCCGGATCACTGGGGCGTCGATGCGCCCGGCCATGCCGGCGTACTCGGCTTTGGCGGGCTCGATCACCAGCCATGGCACCCCGGCGGAATACAACCCTTCGAGCAGATGCCGGACGGTTTGTGACTTGCCGGAGCCGGTAGCTCCGGCGACGAACCCGTGCCGGTTGAGGGTACCGAGGTCGACACCGAACCGCCCAACTGCGCTGTCGGAATCATCGAGGATCGCCCCGAGGTCGATCTCCCCATCGCGTTCAGGGGTCAGGTCGAAGGCGACGGGCTCGCACACCCGGATGCCGGGCAGTTCACGCCGTGGCGGCCGCGCCAATGCAGCGAGCAGCTCACCACTGGCCTTGAATGGGGAAGCGAATCCCGCACCGTTCGTGGTCGTTGATTCCCACGCCTGCCTCAGAGGCACCGCGTCCGATTGCGGGCTGAGTACGTAGGGCAGGGCATCCAAATCCGAGGAGCTGCAGAGCAAGCCAGCTGCGCGAGCGGTGCTAGTTTCGTCAGGGCCGCCGACGAGCACATGCACGGACCACATACCTGCTGCCCGTGCGCGGGACAGTTCTCGGTAGCGGGCCTCACCGCGTTGCAGCGCGATGCGGTCGGGTTCGGAGTTCTCCCGCGCCCGGAGTCGCGGCAGCCGCACTTCGAGCTCGGCCAGCTCGGCCTCGACATCGGTGTCCGGCAACGGCTGCGCGACGACCAGCCATACGAATGCGCCAGGAAGGTGAGCAATATAGTCCTCGAAACACCCTCGTAGCGGAACCTTCTCAGCTGGACTGGCTGACCACAGGGAGTCAGCGCGTCCACCGCAGCGGACCCAGACCGGCAACTGTGCCCATTGATAAACGACGTCGTCAACGTTTCGGGCGGTGGTGCCTGGCGGATACAGCACCCGAAGTTCTCCCGCTTCGGACGCTACTGGTGGAAACCGAGGATTGCCGCCCACCAAGACACGGATGGCTCGCCCCGCGGGTCGGCGGTCCCACGCGACTGCGAGCCCCGCCCCCGGACCTTCGCGAAGCAACTCGGGGTGCGCCGCCGTCAGGGCCGCGAACAGCGCTGCCCGCCCTTCACGCGCACTCTCGTCATGTTCGCTAGCAACTGCGGAGGGGACGGTCACGAGTTGATGGAAACGAAACTCCTGCAGCTTGTTCATGTTCGGCTCCGGGCAGGCTGCCGGGGTTTCGTGGCGACACGGTCGAGCAAGGCGATGCCGGGATTGCAGTCGCCAGCGAGCACTCGTCTGCCCTGGTCGCCAGTTTCCACGAGCACGAAAGCGGTCGTCGGCAGGGCCTGGAAAGTGATCGGTTCCACCGTGTATTCATAGGCTCGGGCGTAGGTGCGGCTTTGGGATACAGAATCGGAGTCCGACCAGCTGGTAGTGCGCGACCAGGTACTTGCCCGCGACAGTGAATCCGACACGCTGCCCGATCCGCCGGAGAAGCTGTCGGACGTCGTGGAGGTCACTGAGTCGCCGACGGTGTCAGAGCTACCTCCGGTAAAGCTACGGCCGATCTGCTCGGTCAGCTGCGATAGCACGAAATGGTGTCCCCGGCCAACGAAGTCCGCCGCTGCGCTTGCCTCGGCGGCATTCCCCAGCCGCATTACGATCGCCGCACTGTCACCGCCACCGAGCAGTTGAGCGAACTCCCCGCGAAGATGCTCAAGCATCAGGATCAACCGCACGCCGGCTCGGCTGGCGTGGCGGGCGAGTAGCTCCACGGCGGTCAGTCCGAGATGATCTACACCAGCGACTGCCAGCACGGCGCCCGAAGCGGTGTCTTCGCCAGCCCGGATTGCATGCAGCACTCGATGGAACACGATCCGATCCAGCAGGTCTTTGCTTCGCGCACTCGCGCCCCAAGTTGCGACGACCGATAACCCCGAGCGCGGCCACACGAGCGGGTTACCACCCAGCTCGGCGTCACGATCGGACAACAGCCCCAGCACACCGGCCAAGAATCGGAGTTCTTCACGCACTGATTCCGAGGACCCGACAGCATCCAGCAGTCGGTTGAGCCGCAGGATTTCGGTGGCGGACAACGACGTTTCGTACTCGGTGTCATAGATACTGCGCAGTACCCGCAGCCCCGCCGCGAGCCGCCCGAACGTCACTGGCGCCGTCAGTACTCCTGCCACCAATGTGACTAGTTCCGCATCCAACGCAGTGACCTGCACAGCGCGCCCGTCACCAGTCCGCAGCCCAGTCAAGGCTTCGGCTATCACCTCGCCGACATGCTGCGGCGACAGACCTTCGAGTAGGCCGACACCTGCATCGGGAAAATCAACAACCGACACGGCGTGGTCGCTAATACGCGCCAAAGCGGCGAGATCCCCAGCCACCTTCTGCTCGGTGAAATCCAGCACCAGTAATCGGGCATCCTCAGCCAGCAGTGACATGCCCAGCGTCCCCAGCAGGCTCGCCCAGCCGTCGGCAGTGCCTCCAAACACATCGACGCGCCGCACTCGTCTGCTCAAACCCACCGGATGCCACAATGCAGATGCCGACACCCGCAGCTGCTCGCGCCGCTCATGTTCGTTTACCTGTGCTGACCATTCGGCGTAAGCGCGTTTATATTTCGTGAGTTCACCCTCGCGCCAGCCCAGATAGATACGCCGCGCCGCGCCCGCCCGCAGCACCGCCTGCGCCCACCACCCAGCCGACACCACAATCCCCGCTGGCAGAACCACTGGCCATAACGCCAATCCCCACGCGGCTGCCAGTCCAGCTGCCCACACTGATACGACACACCCCGCGCCGAACACCTTTGGCGCTGCACTGGCGCGACGTTCCTCCCGCTGAACATGCGCAGGCAGCGGTGGATCAACCCACCGCGGCATCCGCGCCAGCAGCGGGCTCGGCTGTGGAGGGGAGGGGACCGTGAATTCCCACCCCCAACGCTCCCGCGGTACGGACAGACGTGTCGCAAGAGCAGGATGATCGATTACCGGCAAGCGATCCACGACAACCCCCAAACTTAGGCGTGGCGTAAACCGAATCGTCATTGAAGAATAACCGTGATCCGACTGGTTGTTGTCAAATTCGCGTGAATTAAAAGAACGACACTGGCGTAATCACTACGCCCGTGTTTCAAACTTGAACTCCGTAACATTTGCGTCTCCCAACCTCATAGCAGCGTCCTACTGCTGGCGGTAATTATGATCTCTAAAAACCATTGCTGATCAGCTCTTTTGGGCGGAGAGTGTCTTGCCCTGGGATCATGGATGCGGCGCTAACTTGCCCCCGCCGAGCCGTGCTGTGCACCTGTGCTTGCATTCGAAATTGCGTGAGTAATGCTCGGACTGCAGGGTTGCAAGGCGAAACTTAGACACCTCTGGCGAGGTGCAACGTGTAAGGCGGCGGAGATGGAACCGACCGGACTGCTGGCGGACCCCCAAGTCCGATGAAGTGACGTCTTAACACACACGGTGCACCGGGGTAGTCCCTCGTGCCGCACGGCAGCGATGTGGTCGATCATCAGTGATGCTTCGAAACACATGAAGCGGTTGGCGTCTCGCCATGTGTTGTCGGTGATCACACGTCGCCTGGTACGGCGCGCTCCAGCAGGGCGACGTCGGGCGCAGCGGCGACCGCCAGCCGTACTGTGCTGGAGGAGATTTGGCGAATCAAGTAGGGGACTAGGATCTACGACTACTTCGAGGTCGCGGTCATCGGTTACCGAGCAGGTGTTGGCACTGCTCTGCATCGCCCGCTCCTAAGCTCGATGCTGCTGGTGAGTCGGTCCGTGCTGAGTTAATGTGAAGGCACCGCCGAAACTGTTCGAAGAACTGAAGCAGAACAGTGCTGATTCGGTGATCAACTAAAGTGATGTGCTAGGCTCGGCCGGAACCGCTTGAGGAGGCGACGATGGAGCTTGGCCGTCGGTGGGCGCTTGAGACGCTCGGTGAGTACGGACCGCGGATTCGCGAAGAGATCGCTGAGATGGTCAGGGCCGAGCATGTAGCTTCGGTGGATGCCCAAGAGGCGTCGGGTCACCGATCTCAGAGCGTGTACGGAGAGTTCTGGCGCGGCATCCTGGAGCGGTTTGAACAGCTCGGCGAGCTGCCGGGAGTCGTGCTGGTTCGTCCCGGACAAGCGCCGTACAAAATTCCCGTTGTCAATGGTGTCGCCTTGTTCCCATGGCGGTTCGGGAAGAGCGCTACGGACGAGCCCGAGGGTGTCCTGTTCGGAACTTCTGATGCCAGAATCGCGGCAGCGAACCTCAAGCCCGTTGCCGAGCAGGGAGTTCTCGACTTTGATCTGCCAGACCCCGGCTTGACTGCGGAGGAGAGGGAGTTCTTCAAAACGTTGCAGGACGTCGTCAAGCTTCCCGCCGTAACAACTGGCCGGCTGGTCGTCGTCGCCATCTCTAGTTCGGTCCGCGGACTGCACTTGGTCCAATGGGGTGAGGTGACGTTGACGGACGACGGCAACATCCTGTGGACCGGGGCCCGCGAGAGCCTGATGAAAGTCTCCTACTCGCGCCCTGCTTCCACAGCACCGACTGGCGACTTCACGACAGGTGCTGTGCCCCAGAAGCTGAAGCCGGCGGAACCGGACGCTGTGAACTCCGAGAACGATGAGCGACGATAGGCGGAACCAAGCGGAGTTGGAGCTATTCGTCAATGACGACTGGCCCCGGCTCGGTGACATCCTCCAAAGCTTGGAGCCTGCCCGCCTGACGCAGGCCAGAGTCCTCGCTGAGCTGACCAAAGCCGAACTAGCGGAACGGATTGGTGTCTCGGCTGCGGCGATCGGTCAGTACGAGGCTGGTGCAAGTCGGCCACGCGGTGAACTGCTGCCCACCATATCCAAGGTGCTGAAGGTACCCGTCGAGTACTTCGCCGCTGGTCGCCCGCTGGGCCGGTTGGATGCAGCGAATGCGCACTTTCGCAGTTTGCGCTCGACCAGGGCGAAGGATCGTGCGAAGGCCGCAGCACATGCTGAGCAGGTGTGGGAGCTGACTTACGCGCTTGAAAAGCGCGTTCGCTTTCCCGATCCCGATGTACCAGCTGTCGAGGAAGGTACCTCGCCGATCGAGGCCGCTCACCGCCTGCGACATCATTGGGGTATCGGTAGAGGCCCGGTCTCGCACCTTGGTGCGCTGATGGAGTCGCGCGGCATCGTGGTGTGCCTTATTGCGATGACAAACGACGCTGTGACACGGGTTAGCGCCTACTCGACGGATGCGTTGGGGCGGCCACTGGTAATCATCACGCCGGAGCGAGTGAAGTCGGTGTACCGGTTCCGCTTCACGTGCGCGCATGAGTTGGGTCACCTCCTGCTGCACCCGAATCCACTGCCTGGGGACCGGCAGCAGGAGCGTGAAGCTGACCAGTTCGCTGCGGAGTTCCTCACGCCGCGGAGCGAGATCGAGCCACTGCTGCCAAAATCTGTGCGGATAGCCCTGCTGGAGAAGCTTAGTCGGCAATGGGGTGTGTCGGTGGAGTCGTTGATCTATCGCATGGGCGAGTTGAATCTTGTGTCTGAGACATCTATCCGACGAGCCCATCAGCGCTTGGCGGGTATGGCAGATCTTCGCCGCGACGAACCTCTCACAGCCTACCCCGGTGAGTTTCCGACTCTGCTCCGCGACGCTCTAGACCTAGCGGCGCGACATGGTTTCAGCCGAACTGACCTCGCACGCGAGCTGTGTTGGAGTGAAGAGAACTTGACCGATGTGCTCGGTGATGTCGACGCCAGGCCTCAACTAAGAGTTGTCAAGTGATGAGATTGCCCCGGTCTTCCGGAGCAATCTCAACCCTTGCAGGCGGTTTCGCACGAATCGGCCGCGCCACCGGGCCACGGTCTGCTCCCGCGTCCTCAACACCGCAGCTACCTGCTTGTTGGATACGCCCTCGGCGCAGGCCAGAACGATCCGCGCCCGAAAAGCCACCGCCTGCGCGGTTTTCGACCGCCGCGCCCACCGCTGCAACGTCGCGCGTTCTTCCTCGGTCAACACCAGCCCGGCCTTCTTACGCCCCAGGCCGCGGGCTATTGGTCAATCCGTCGAGCCACGACTCTATGAAACGCTGGCGCCATTTGCCCACTGTCGCCGCCGTCACTCCCAGATCTGCGGCGACCGCGCCGATATGGACGCGACCACCGCCGCCTACCGCCGCGCCTCCACCAAGCCGGAGACTCCGCCATCCTGCGCGCGACCGCAGTTGTCCGCCTCGCACGCCGATGGTCGGATCCGGGCCGCCCGGACGAGCGCATATTGCTCCTACTGCATGAAGTTGCCGAAGTCCTCGATCCGCTACGTCACGCTGATCCGGACGGCCGGCGACTGTGGCAGCAGATCAGCGCCCACTTGGCACACAAGGCGACCATGGTGCTGTCCGGCGACGTCTCGGGCCCTGACGGCGCCACCATGGCGACGGCGGTGCTCGCGGAGGCGAACCCGAGCGACCTGCCCGACGTCGCGTGCGACGTTCCCACCGAATGCCATTGGGGTCTATGGTTTCACACCACCCATCGAGCTGAGGATGCTGAGCGTCCGACTCAACGATGCCGCAGCACGCGCAGGGTCGGACCATTTTGAGGGAGAATCCCTGATCGCGACCGTCATCGATCAGCTCTGTGCCCTGATGGAGCGCGCGAATGACTTGAAATCTCTACCGCGGCATGGCTGGCCGGTGCCGGTGCTCGCTCTCGTCGCCGAGACGATCAGCAGCATATATCGAACCAGCAAGCGCACCACCGAGATCACGCACATCGCCCGGCACACCGACGACCTGCTCACCCCGCACGACGGTGAGCTCGTCCTCAGCGGATGGCCCGCGGTTCTCCTCGGGCCCGTTGGACGAACTCGCACATGGCTTGCCCTCGCCCTCGGCGACACCGCCACCGCACTAGCCCACCTCGATTCCTGCGCCACACTGGTCGCCCGGGCCCCGGCACAACTGGCCTGGCACCGCTAACCAGCACACCAGAGCGCTTGCGAGCGCGGGACCCCAACATGAGAGTCGAGCACGCCAGCTGTTGACACAGGCTCGGACGGTCGCCGGCGGTCGAGGACTGCTCACTCTTCAACGCGCTATCTCGAACCTCGATCCGCAGATCAGCGGCTTCAGCGACGGTGACGATCCAGCGGCACGACACACGCTGCATTGCGAATGACCGCAGGTGCGTAGCCGTGGCGCTGCTGGTCAGGGTCAGAGGAACAGTTGTGTTCCGCTCGCTGCGAGTCGCGGTCCATCGCGACGGCAGGGAAAGACGCTGCGGGCAGCCGCTTTGCGAGCTTCCCTTCGAGCACGGCAGAGGGGTTGGGTGTAATCGACCGACACGGCTAACTGGCGCAAGTCTCCAGTCGCTAAGCATGTGATGCGGTCGGTTTTGTGAACCCCAAAGGTTGTTGCCAGTAAACTTCGCTCCCGCTTCAAACAATCCGTTCGGGCCGCAGCAACGAAGATCGGAGGACGGCACCTCAGCGGCTGAAGCTGGGCCTACTAGGTGTTAGTGCAGAATACTAGGAATTACCGAACCGTCCAGTCCGGATTCGGCAATCCGTGAGCACTCATTGTTATCGACCACAATTCAAAATACTGAAGCGTCAAGCCTGGCTCCGGGCCCCTATTTGGTCTACGATCTCTAGGAGACACGTGATGCCCACTCAAATGCGGTGCTCTGTCACATCGATGGGGGTTCTGCTGCGCGGAGATCATATATGCCTGCCCGGCTGGCGAGTGATCGAAGTTGGCACGCACGACGGTGATGAGAGTAACTAATGGACGCTACTGGTAATGAAGACGAGCTGGATAAGCTGCGCCCTCGCGACCCATCTGGCAGTCAGCCTTCGACGGAACTACGCCTCCGTCGGGTGGCGCGCACTTTGGGTCAAAACCCGCCCCTCATCAACCTAATCCGGCAGTGTTATCGCAATAACGTGCGAGATCAGAGCCGACTTCAACGCGCTGAGCGGCTGCTTGATCACATACGTGATCAGGCCGCTGCGCTGCCGCAGGACGAACTGTCGGCGCTTCCCGATATCTTGTACTTCTCGGCGCAGCATCGATTGGCTGCAGAGCATGGGATCGTTCTGCCTGTATACAATGTTGCGCTAAGCTATCTCGATAATGTGCAACTCCCATGGGCGGACCTCATCACAGGCCGGCCGAGCCCCGAGCCCGCCAAAACGTGGTCGCTACTGGGTCGCTCGATTGGATTTCCGATTGGGGTACCGGCTTCGGCGCTTACGGCCAACTCATTCTGGCTGTATTTCTACGCGCGCCATGGCTTCAACGTCCTCACCTACAAGACTGTTCGGACGCGCGGTCATGCCGGGTACGAAAAGCCTAACTGGGTGCTGACGCCTCAGGCAGACACACCCTTTCCTGTCGAAACACCATTCCGTCGGACCATTGTTGCCGACCCGGATTCGTGGGTGCCAGCGGGAAAAGGGGTGTCAACAGTCAATTCGTTCGGGGTGCCCAGTTCGGATCCTGACGAATGGAAGGCCGATATAGCGGAAGCGCAGCGGCTCTTACGCTCCGACCAGTGTCTCATAGTAAGTGTCGTCGGAGATATTTATCAGGATAGCGAGCGTACTCGCCGTGCGCTGATCGAGGATTACGTTCAGGCTGCCCTGCATGCTGAGGAAGCGGGCGCCGAACTGATTGAACTTAATCTTTCGTGCCCGAATTCGCTCGATATCTCGCAACGCAGAATGCGTGATCCTGTATGCTTTAGCGTCGAGCTGACTCGCGATATTGTCGAGGCTGTCCGAAGGCGGCTAGATCCTGATACGAAGATTATCGCTAAGTTGGCCTACCTCCCAAAGGCTAAGCTTGCGGAGCTCATAGGCAGTATTGGGCGATACATCGATGCGGTAGCGGGAATCAACACACTTCAAGTTAGCGCTATCACAAGCTCGAATGACTACACCTTCCCTGGTCGGCCGCAGGCGGGATTGTCGGGACGGGCGATTGCAAACTACGCACTGGAGTTCGTGCGCAATCTCTCGTCACTGAAAGTCGATCTCGGCTACGACTACGACATAATCGGAATGGGCGGAGTGACGAACGCTGAATCGTTCAAAGCGATGTATGACGCAGGATGTACGGTCGTTCAATCTGCAACTGGATCGTTCGCGAACCCGCGACTGGCGGTCGAGTGCGTGGAGGCCTTCGGAACAGCGCTCCCGTTTACCGCAGGAATGAATGACCCGGGCATCAAGAAAAAGCTGACTCGGTCGCTCCTGGATCTCGTTGAGCATGCGAAAGGGGCTACGGACAAGTATGCTCTTGCCGCCGAAATGCCGGTCGCACCAAGTCTCACCTACGCTGTGCTGGATCAGATGGAGGAAGCTGGCTTATTGAAGAAGCGGAGCTCGCGGCGTGGTCATCGGTTCTATGAGATCGGCTCTTCCGTGGTATAGCCTGTAGCTGGATTTAGCAGATTCAGCGGAGGGGCTCCACAGTTGACAGTTGAGTACGGCCTGATCGCGCTTTGTTGCTCCACCGTAATTCTGGCAGCGCTTGTAGTCACTTTGGACGTCCTACGTTACCGTGGAACCCTAGGCCCGGTTGATTATTTGACCTATACCCTCTGGTGTGTGCTACTCGGCGTTCTCGGTGCGGGTGTCTACGGTATGGCTATCGGGGCGAGTGTCCCGCTTAGTGGCGGACAGGAGACCGCAGCGCTCATAACGGGCATCCCCTTTGCCATATCCGCCCAGATCGCAGCAGCTCGGAAGATGACCCGTAATGAGTCCCGATGAGGCCCCGAACCCTAATGCTGACACCGCTTCATCCGGCGAAGTAGTAGCGACACCCGGCGAACCGGCAGGTCATGTGCAGGCTGGGACCCGTGATAGGCTACTGGCCTCCCTCAATGGCCAAGCAAAGGCCGTGGGACGGGTTCGCCAAGCGCTCTCGTTCGTCACCCTGACGGTGGACAAACTAAATGAGGCGAGAGATCGGAGCCGCCTCGATCGTATGCGATCACATTGCGTGAAATGGGCCGACGAACTGCTGGCGGTGGCCGGCGATCGCGCACCTGAAATGTTCGCTGAGGAGTATCTCCATGGCCGCGTGTACGGCCGCGAAATATACAGTGAAGCTGATAAATCGAAGCGACGGCGCGGCCTGCTGAGGATCGCATCAGATAATGGTTTGTCTCCGCGTGATCAATTGCGTCAAATATTCGCTAAGATACAGGCATATGGTGACTCTTCATTCCTCACAGAGCGTCGTATCCGGGCAATCGAAGCGGAATGGCGGCGGCGCCTCCTGTAGCTTCCATGCGATAGCGTGTTGCGAACGGTATAACATTCATGTACAGTACATGAATGAATGGTCGATAGGCAGAATAATCATATCACACCCTGGGCCGCTGGGCTAAATTTTGAATTGGAAAGCTTTTCTGATGACGAATTATTTCGGTTCGCGTTAGAGGCTTTGCATCGAATTCGGAGCCCTGGGCCATTGGAAGCGTTCGAGACCGGACGGAAGTGTCATAGGTTTTCTCATCCTGAGATTGAGAATCAACGATGCCTAGCACTGGGGGATATTTGCGAGGAATCCCCTCTCGTGGCGCGTCAGACATTCCATGGGTTTGTAATTTCAGAGGACCGTATGCTGCGCGGTGAGGCTCTTCACTACATACCGGACAAGTTAGCGAAACTGGATCGCGATTATGCGCTTAAGCTACTTGGTATCTTGTGTCAAGACCATGATGCGGACATCGCCGCAGTCGCTCGCGACTACTATGATGAACTGATGCAGACGCTGCCTCCCGAGCGTTGAATTCTCGCTCCATTTCACCTCGCGCATCGTCGAGCTGGGTGGTAACCCGCTCGTGTGGCCGCGCTCGGGATTATAGGTCGTCGCAACTTGGGGCGCGAGTGCGCGAAACAAAGACCTGCTGGTCGAACCAGCGTTCAAGATGGCGGCCGTGTGGGGGTTGGCATCGCTACGCTGGACGCACGAAGTGAAGATCGTCCGTCGCGTCGCTCGTGACAGGCCGACGAAGAATGTCGCTGTGGATTGTTCGGGGTCTATCCCGCTGAACACGCGCAGGCAGCGGCGGATCAACCCACCGCGGCGTCCGCGCCAGTAGGGGGCCTGCGTTGTGGCGCCCGGTGGGCCACCAGTAATTGGGCATCTTCGGTCAGCAGTGACATGCCTAATGTGCCCAATAGGCTCCCATTGATCGTTACGGCTTGGCCCTACGCCTGACTTAGGGAGGCAGGCTCTAGGAGCAGGTGCGATCAGTGCGAAGTGGGACCGAGCGCTCTGGCGCGCAGTGTCGTGCTACCCGATGTCTGTGGTACATGTCGGGTTCGGGTGAGTGGGTCTACGACGCGGGGATCGCCTTCGGTTAGATCACTGTGCGTCGCGTCTATGGCCAACGCGCAAAGCGAAGCAGTGGATCCATGACTGGCATTCGTTTGGTGCGCCTGAGATGCGGCCCGCGAAACCGGCATCCCTTGAGAGCTTGCACCGCAATATTTCCGCATCCCCGCGCAGGCATGAGCAATGCACCGTCCCCATATCCGATACTTGGTCATGGCTCTCCTTCTTGTAGCGCTCACCGTTGCGCTCCTCGTCGTCGCTATTCGCCTATGGCGGGGGTTCGGTCTGGCGTCTCACGCCGACACGACCGAACGGTGCACAAGGTGTGGCGCCTACGGCGGAGGGACCCACTGCCCACAATGCTCACAGGACGTACGCGACCGCGCGCAACCTATGGGCGCTGCATCAGTCTCGCGCTCATCCATTGCGGACTTGGTGGATCACGAACCGAAACCGATTGTCCAGAGGTACGGTCGCCCATCGTCTGGAACGCGAAATGCAACACCGCAACCGGTGATCGTCGAGCCGCTGAAGCTCAACACACATCGCAGCATGAGGTGGCCTGCAGATACGAAGTGCCCGTCGTGCGGATCGCCGCGCCTGCCGTCGATGCCACCAGGGCCACAGCGAGTTCTACCTCAGTCTCCTTACTGCCGCAGGTACCCCCATGTACCGGCAGGGTGGGGGACAACATGCTCCTGCGCGCAATGCAGTGCAGCAAAGCCTCAGCTGTCACCAGTGAGCAGTACCCAGCGGTTGGGAGGACCTCCAGCCCCATCGTTTACACCGCCGCCCGGTCAGACGCCGGAGCCGGTCTACCGAAACCCGCTTCTGCCGGACTCGTACTTCCTGAATCCGATGTTGCCGCGGAGTACACACATCCCCAGTTACGACCCGCCAGGTGGGGTGTATCGGAATCCGATGATCCCGGACTCGATGCACCGCAACACGATGATTCCAGATTCGGTCTACATGAACCCGATGCTGCAAGCGCTTGGGTACCACCATCCCAATCCGTTCATTGATCGAACGCTCAAGCGAAGTTAGCGTTGGCACCGGCCATTCAGGTCTACGCGCTCGAAACGATTGGGACCGATGGCCGCCTAGGAGCTGCGGGAATCCTAGTTCGCCTTGTGATACGCCTCGATGACGTCCGCCTGAATCCGTCCGCGGCTGGAAACTTCGTAGCCGTTCTGACGGGCCCACTCACGGATCGCCTGGGTCTGCTCGCGGCTTGTCGCCGGCCGGGCCACGCTCTTGCCCTTGGGGATACGTCCCACCTTGCGGGCATGTGGCTTCCACTGCTCGAAGAACCCGCGGAGCGCGCTGGCGTTCAGGACGGACAGGTCGATCTCGTAGGCCGTGCCGTCGAGTCCGAAGACGACGGTCTCCTCGGCCTTGGACTTGCCGTCGTAGTCGTCGACCAGCTCGACGGTGACCTTCCTTGCCACGTACTTACCCCTTCATGTTTGTCAGACTGCCGGAACAGGCAAGCGTAGACGGTGACCGAGAGGGCTCCTGCACGCGACATGCAGTAACTCACCGCACGACTCCTAGACGGTGACGCCCGCGGGCAGCCGCACCAGCGAGCGGACGGCGATCAGGTCATCGTGCCGGTAGCTTTCCACTTGATTACGTACCCAGTCACCGGATCACGGGTGACGACAGTGCGATTGGCCCGCGAGACCCGCCAGGCGTGTGGGATGTGCTGCTCGCTCAACCGGCCCGACGTCTCGTGGGTCAAGCTGTCACCGTCGAACAATACGGTCGGCACCGCAATCATCGGGATGATCCCGAACCGATCGCCGGACACATTCTCGAAATCATGGACCTGGTCCGAGGCGTCGAACGGCAGCGAGTAGCTGATGATGTCATCGCGCCGAGCGCCTTTGCCAGCAATGTCGATCATGCCGCAGGTGCCGTCGACTTGGACTGTGCCCGCATGGATCACCCGCGCCTTGCTGGCCAGGTCTCGAACCGAGATCATGTGTCGTCCACATGAGCGGCGATCAGGTCAGCTTGTATCAGTCGGCGTCCAACGTGGCGCCCACCCCCGAAGCTATCGCAGCAGCGACGGTTCCACCGCTGCATATTCAGGCAAGTGCAACGGGGTGGTGTGACCCCTAATCTTTCGGTTTGTTTCAGCGTGTTCTGTGGCTGGGATTGGCAATTTCTGGTTTAAGCAACACCCGGTCCACTGGCCGGTTACTCTTCTATTGTTAACGCATTCGGATCTCGGTTGCTATGCTGGAGTGTAAGCTTCCGCGAGGTAACCAGGCCGGATGACCTCAGTAGTATCCAAAGACTCTTGTCGTCACGCGAACGAGACCGAGCGGGCTTCTGAGGAATTTTACAAATATGCGCACCGAGAGGTCAAATGAGCTACCGCAACAAGACGTATGTCGCATTCGCGAGCGAGAATATCAGCTGCTACCGAATGATGGAAGCTTGGCGAGACAACGACCACATAGACTTCGACTTCTATGACGCCCACGATCTCTATATGTCTCTGGACACGAGCAAGCCCGAGACAATAAAAAGAAATCTCCGGCAACGAATGAAGAACGCGAAACAGGTTGTTTTGCTCGGTAGCGCGCAAGCGAAAAAGAAGGGGGGCGACGGCGTATCATTTCTCGCTCATGAGATCGACTTGATTGTCGAGTTCGAATTGCCAGTGGTTGTCGCCAACATCAAAGACACCCGTTATCGCAAGGTCGACCGCACGATAATTCCTGATCCACTGCTCGATGTCGACTACTATACCATGTCGGTAACCTTTCAACCGAGTATCATCATGTACGCCCTCGACCATTACGCGGCCGACTTCGGTAATCACACAGAGTCCGGTCCGTATAATTACAAAGATTCGGTCTATCAGTCCCTCGGTCTCTAGTGATGGCCGTAGGCTGATCAGTTAGCACAAATTGTCGGATACCTCCCTGATTTGAGCGGCAATCCGGTCGGTCTCCTCAACTGAGAGTTCGGGGACATCCCCGAACTCTGTACTTCTACCTGGCAACGTGCCTGCAACATGGAAGTGGGCATGCGGAATAGTCTGGTGTGCAGCCGTTCCATTGTTTTGCCACACGGCAATGCCAGGCCGCTCAAAAGCGTTGTCGATTGCACTGGCAACGGCTGCTACAGCATCTATGAGAGCGTGGCGCTCCGTCGCATCTAGCTCAAGTAATGTCGGAACATGGCGTACTGGTATTACAATGACGTGTCCGATTCCTCTTTGCTCACGAGTGACAAGGATCGCTATTTTTTCGGACCGGCAGAGGATAGTGAATGGGCGACGGCCACTCAGGTAATCACAAAACGCGCACCGCTCAGTCTTCGGCACATTAAGGTTCGACTCTGTCATAACTGCGCTACCGATGCGAGAAACGCTTGAAACTCCTGCATATTGATTTGACTCGCCCCTTCCTTTGTTAGCACGATCCGTAGTTCGCTTGAGAACCGCCTCCTCCGCGATCGGAGCAAGAACGAAAAGGCGATAAGCCGGATGGAAATCTCTGGCGTCAACTCGGGGATCCGCGCAAGCCCTTGACCTATCATGGGCGTGCATATTGGCGCGCCGTTTCCTCTTCGGTCGCATTCATCCCAAACCGCGTTAAGACTGTCAAGGACGCCTTGGATCGAACCGTGCGCTACGTTATGAGAATCCATATTGGTATATGCGACACAGAAATACTTCTTTCCATTGGTAGTCGACAATGTTGCAACAGTGCCGAGGGGGTATATGTCTTGCTTACCCGGCTTGAGAATGGTGCCAACAGGGCCTGCAGAGGCTGACAGTTCCGCGCCGAGCTCCCTATCGAGATTTTGAACAGAACCGCCATAGACCCTTTCCAAAAACTGACCCTGTATACTATTGCGGGATATAATCCCCCCAGTGACGTCAGTGTCGAAGGTCGACGACATTCCGATGAGAACGTTGGCGTCGTCCTGTTCGAATAGGTCGCCAATAACTAATCGGATAGACCCGTTGAACGAGTACCTCTGCGCAGGTGTTTGCGGCCTCTCAACCCAGGCGGCCCATAGTAGCGCTACCGCAGCCACGGCAATCGCGATCCACCACCTGGCCTTGAAAAATTCGGGATAAAGTAGACCAAACAGGCCGATCGTGAACGACATCAGGCCGACAGCAGCAAAGAAGCTGCGAGCGAACTGTTTCCAGAATCTCAATCGCTGAAGTTGCGCGGCATATTGCGATATCAACTGCACCACGCACCTCGCTGGTCATACCAGACGCTTTCAGTGACGATCGAACATCTCCTTGCCCAAAGTAATTAGTCGGGTCAGCGACCCTCTGCTCATCTGGATTCTAGCGCAGCGCTGCTTGACACCCGAAATCGTGTTGGGTTTTGACTGGCGTTGGTCACAGTGCGGAAATTACGGGTGATTACTCGCCGCCCTGCATCACCGCCTACCTCCACGATTGTAGAGTATCGCAAGTTTGATTTTTCGTCATGCTAACGCCGCGTAGATACATTAGATACCGACCTACCGGTCGGTAATCCTTTCGGAAAATGCAACAGTCGCGCTTCGTATTTTTGCACGACAGTGCCAGTACTGAGCAGTAAACAAGAAACGAAGGTCAGTCACAAATGCCCGGGGCATTTGGTCTGTGCCAAACTCGGAATCGTCCCGATTCGCAAGCGTGCTCGGACTTTCAAGAGAGGCAGAGGCGACAAGTGATGATCCCTGGGAACGTAGACACTTCAGATGCCACCCCGAGGAGCGACAGCGAGGCTTTCCGTTTGTTCCAGGCGGTCGGCAGGCGATTGACCTTGTTGGGTGTGTGGGTTCTAACGGTCTTGGGGTTCACCGTGATCAGTCAAGCCATAGTGGCTACGGTTCTCGTGGGACGTGTGCCATGGCTAGTAACCGGCGGACACCTAATGCTGACATCCGGTGCCACTGTCGCCCTCGCTCTCCGTCTTCCAGAGACAGTTACGCGGGTAGCGCAGGTGGAGGCAAGCCGCACCGAGGCACTCCGCGTGCTGTGCCGCTTGCTGCGCCCCAGTGGTCATGAAACGCTTGCGAGAGCCGTGACGCCGGTCAGGCGGAGGCGTGTTCAAAGACGACCTCTTGTGTAGTCGTATCGACCTGTTCACCCGCTTCATGAAAGCCAGTAAATGGCGGCAAAGTCACCGGCTGCTTCCGGCGCTGGAACCGGGCGTCTTGTTGGACGGCTCGACTACCCTCTTGTTAGAGGCGGGGCGGCTCACTCATGCGTCTCGCCAGCTTGCTGTTAAGCCGGTAACGAGTCTGGGAGTCGATGGGTGGAGGGCCAGCAGGTACAGCTGTCTACGGACTGGCTTGTAGGGGAACGGATCGGAGAAGGTGGCTTCGGGCACGTATACCTGGCGGTGGGTGACGGCTGGGAAGCAGTCATCAAGTTGGTGCCGAAGGTTCCTGGTGCACAACGGGAACTGCTCTTCGCGAACCCCGACGGTGTTCGCAATGTGATACCGATTCTCGATTCCGGCGAGCACGGTGACTACTGGGTGTTGGTGATGCCCCGGGCCGAACGCTCGCTCCGAAGCCGCCTCGCTCAGGAATCACCGCTTCCGCTGGACGAAGCAGTGACCGTGACCAGCGACGTTTGCGATGCGCTGGTAGATCTTGCCGGCAAGGTCGTGCATCGCGATCTCAAGCCCGACAACATCCTGTTCTACGACGGCGCTTGGTGTCTCGCCGACTTCGGGATCTCCCGCTATGCCGAGGCGTCAACAGCTTCGGACACGCGGAAGTACTCGAAGACGCCGCACTATGCTGCGCCAGAGCAATGGCGCAATGAGCGTGCCACGATCGCCACCGACATGTACGCGCTGGGGATCATGGCCTTCGAGATGATCGTCGGACACCGTCCGTTCCCAGGCCCCTCGTTGGAAGATTTGCGGGAGCAGCATCTCCATGGCGAGGTACCTGATCTGCCGATGGCGCCAGCGGGGCTGGCAGCGTTGATCGATGAGTGTCTGTACAAGGCCCCCGCAGCACGCCCGGCGCCAGCGAATTTCCGTCAACGGCTCGATCGGTACATTGCGAAGGCGAACGCTGCGGGTGGCGGCCTTGCGCGGCTTGAAGAAGCAAACAAGGCCGAGGTCAGGCGGCGGTCAGCTGAATCGCGCCAGCAGTCCGAAGCTATAAGCGAACGCGAACGGCGAAACGCTCTGATCACCAGCGCAACGAAGAGCTATACGCGGATTTCGACAGGGTTCCGCGACGCCATCGCCACTGTGACTTCTGCGGCTGCACTGTCCGCCTCGGCAGATGGAGGCTGGTCAGTCCGGTTCGGTGAGGCGACGTTGCGTTTTTCGGGTTTGAACCGGAACGTGGACAATGCGTGGGGCGGCTGGGTCCATCCCGTGTTCGATGTGCTGGCATGTGCCTCCATAAACCTGCGCATTCCGCCTGATCAGTCCGACTACGAAGGACGCTCACACTCCCTCTGGTTTGGAGATATCCACAACGCAGGCCAGTTCGGCTGGTTCGAATGCGCGTTCATGATCTCGCCCGTGGTCCCTATGCGGGGGCGCCAGAATCCGTTCGCGCTCGACCCTGGGGAGGAGTCGGCGCAGGCAGTAGGAGCTGGGATGGCGAAGTACCAGGTTGCGTGGCCGTTCACCCGGATCGAAGTTGACGATCTAGATGAATTGGTCGGCCACTGGGCGAATTGGTTTGCACAGGCGTACGCAGGTGCGCTGCATACGCCCTCACTCATGCCTGAACACCCAATCGACGGGAGTTGGCGGAGGCAATGACGGCCCTGCGGCGCTGTCCGCCTTTTGGTCGCACCGTCACCCCCGCCTCCCGCAGCACTTTCGCCACCGTCCGCTTGGCCATGTGGTGCTCCGCCTTGAGCTGAGCCATCGACACGCCAGCTTCGTACTTAGCCACGATCGTCGCAGTCTCCTCGGCGGTCAGGTGCTTCTTGCGGCCGACAAGCCGTGGTGGCTCGGGCGCGCTGGAGGCTGATCGCCCCCCTCGTCCCACTCGCTCAGACAGCTTGACCAGGCGTTCCAGCAGCGCGGCTTGTTTCGAGTAGTTTCCCGCAAGGTCCACTCGGGCCCTCCACCTGTTTACGCAGGTGGAGGGCTTTTTTATGCGGGCATCCGCTCGAACAGGTCGACCCATCGGCTGTGGCTTTCCACGCCTGCATAGCCGATATCGAGGCGGCGTTGTGGATGGCCGGTCACGCTGCCCACGACTGGCGCGGCCGCGCCTACTGAGTGAACTCGCCGAGGCTGCGCGGAATGGCCGAACTCGTCTCGCGTATGACTTCGTGGCGCTCGGGCCGATGCTGGCGCCGCTGATCGCCGAGAGCTACCAGCACACCGCTGCCGCGTCGGAGGCCAACCGGGTGACCGCGTGGAACATCCTTGCGTCGGTGGCGTTCGATACCGCGATCGCGTGCGGGTGCGCGGGTATGGCGCGCTGGCATGGACCGCGGCTCAGGCAGTCGAACAGGCGGCCGAGCACACCGGCGAAACCGCCGGATACGCGGCAGCGGCGTTGCGCGTAGTCAGGTATTGCTGTCTCGGCCGGGGGCGGTGTCTGCGTCGCTGGGTTGCGCCGAGTCCTCCGCCGACAAGCCGGCAACGTCGGTGGCCTCGCGCGGTGAGCTGGAAACGTACGGGATGCTTAATTCACGCCGCATCGGTGTGGTGACTGGTGAAATTGACTCGGGTGTCGTCGGCATCGAGGGCGATGTTGAGGGTGGCGTCGAGGGCGTCGGCGAGTTTGGTGAGGAGGGGGAGGGTTGGCACGGTGTCGGAGCCTTCGATGCGCGAGATTTTGGCTTGGGTCAGGCCGGCGCGTTCGGCGAGGTCGGCCTGGGTGAGGCCGAGTTCGGTGCGGCGGTCGTAGACGGCTTTGGCTAGTGCCATGGAGAGCCGGATTTCGCGGCGGGCCTCGGTGACATCTTCGGGTTCGGTGTGTCCTTCGGCGAGTTTGCGTTCCCAAAGGGTTTTCCAGCGTGCGTGGCTCATCGGTCCAGTTCTCCCTTCTCGATCGTGCGGATGAATTCTTGATGGGCCGCCTCATGTTCGGCTTGGCAGGTCTGTTGTGCGAGTTTCGCACGTTTGACCTCGGCGTCTTCTCGCATACGAGTCTTGCGGAACACCGTCAGCAGGACGGCTCGTCGTCCAGGTGCGAGCCAGTAGGTGATGCGGATGGCTGCGCCATCCAGTGTTGGGCGTAGCTCGCGGACACCGTCGCCAACATATCGGGCGCAGGGTTCGCCCAGCGACTCTGCTTGCGCGGCGAGCAGGCCGACGTATTCGTCGATCTTGAGGAAGTGTTTGGCCGGCAGCGCTTCCAGCCAGTCCCGTACCTCGGGCTCGATCTCGATGGTGAACAGTTCGCTCACGGCACCAACAGTATATGTCGTCGACGACATATGGCAAGGCGCCTGTTCGACGCCAGTTGTCCATTTGCCGGATCGTGGTTGCAGAAATCCGCACCCTCAGCGGTACTGCCAGGCCCTCGGCCGAATCGTCACTGCGGCCTCCCGTAGCACCTCGGCCACTGTTCGTTTGGCCAAGTGGTGCTCCACCTTCAACTGAGCCATGGACGCGCCTGCTTCGTACCTGGCCACGATCGCCCGAGTCTCTTGGGGCCAGTTGCTTCTTCCGGCCGTCAGACGTGCTCCTGCGGGATTGCAATGACCTGCGCAGTCCGATTCCCTCGATCCGTTTCTGCAGGTCAGCGAAGTCCTCCAATAGATCGGTCCGGTTCGAGTAAGTTCCCGCCATGTCCACAATAGGAGGCGAGTGCTCGTGGAGAGCGCTCGCCTTTTGGTGGAGCTGTGTTCTGTCGAGGTACAACCCCCACGCCCCGCCCGGCGGGCGGGCTCCGCCCCCGGACCCCCGTTTTCGGTGGTTTCGTGAGGCGCTCACCAGTCACTCACCCATTCGGCTCGCCGTAGGTTGCGGCGATGTCCTGGGAACTGCTCCACCGGCTGTAGGTGGGGGATTGTGGCCAGCCGTCGGGGGAGTCCTGCCATTCCTTCTGCCTGCCGTAGGGCAGTAGGTCGATCAGGGCGAAGGAGTGGCTGAGTTGTTCGGTGCCGCGGCCGTTGGTGTGCCAGGTGCGGTAGACGGTGTCGCCGTCGCGGAGGAATACGTTGACCGCGAACCCTGCGCCGGGCGGTGCGCCGACGTCGGCGCCGAAGGAGCTGTTCGCGGTGGAGTACCAGGCCATCTTGTTTCCGACCCGCCGCTTGTAGGCGAGTGCTTCTTGGATCGGGCCTTGGGTGACGATGACGAACCGGGCGTCGTAATTGTTCAGGAACTCCAGCCGGGTGAATTGCGAGGTGAATCCCGTGCAGCCGCCGCACTGCCACTGCTCGCCCGGAAACCACATGTGGTTGTAGACGATCAGCTGCGACATACCGCCGAAGAGGTCGGCCAGCCGGACCGGTCCCTCCTCGCCCTCGAGGGTGTAGCCGGGCATCTCGACCATCGGCAGGCGGCGGCGCTGAGCGGCGATCGCATCGAGTTCCCTGGTGGCGGCCTTCTCCCGGACGCGCAGCGCATCGAGTTCGCGCTTCCAGGTATCGGTGTCGACAACGGGTGGCAGTGCTTGCGTGCTCATAGGGTCCTCCCTGTCCGGGTTCATAGCTCGAGGGCTGTAGGTGTAGACCCCGCCCGCTCGCGGAACTCATCGGTGACCGGCTACTTACTCTCGCCTTTGCCGCCATCCCTTCGGTCATGTGATCCCCTCGACTCGAGCTGGGCCGCCTTGCCGTGCGGAAGGCGCGCGAACCATTCGCGGCTACTTCCTCGATCGGAGTCGGCTCTACCGATCCCGGTCATGATCCGGCCTGGGCATACATGCCTCGGCATGTATGCGCCCGGCATCGTTCCGGGGCGTGAAGGCAGCGAAGGTGCCGGGTTGGGTTGCGGCCGGAAAACGGCAAATCGGGGAAAACGGGCGGATTCTGTTTGGTTGCTGACTGCGGTGGAATTGCCGGGGTAATGTCCACTGAGCAGGGAAAATGGGGTGTTTGCCCCCCGGTATCTGGATGGCTGCCATGAAGCTCGAAGCCGAGATTCGCAACTTCTCCCGAGATGGGAGTGGGGGGCTTGGGAGGCTGACATGACTGCGGGAATCGCGGGTAACGGGATGCGGTCGATCCTGCGTGCCGCCTGTGTGAGCGTCGGGATAGATGCGAGCGATGCCGAACCGGTGGGGTCGCAAGGGGTCTACCGGTTGCGCGGCGGGATCGTCGTGCGGATCGGCGAGCGGGGACAGAAACTCGCGACCGGGCGGGAAGTCGCGGTCGCGCGATGGCTGGAAACCTGCGGGGTGTCCGCGGCGCGCGTCGTCGCGGACATTCCGCAGCCGGTAGTGGTCGACGGACGCCCGGTGACCTTCTGGCAGGAGCTGCCGCCGCATCACCCAGGCACGCCCGGTGAGGTCGCCAGGGCGCTGGGACAACTGCACCGGCTACCACCGCCGGGGTTCGAACTACGCCGGATGTCGCCCCTGGCCCGGGTGGAGGAGGAGATCGCCGCCGCGCACACGGTGACCGAGGACGACCGGCGCTGGCTGGGCAAACACTTGGAGGAACTGCGCGGCCGCTGGAAGGCGCTGCCGAAGGGCCTGCCGTGGTCGGTGGTCCAGGGTGGCGGCTGGGAGGACGGCGTGGTGGTCGGCGACGACGGCGACGTCATCCTGGTCGGCTTGGGGCAGGCGATGATCGGCCCGCCCGAGTGGGACCTGGTGCACACGGCGATCGAGTGCTGGACCGCGGGCGAGCTAACCGCTTCGCAGTACGCCGAATTCTGCGCCGGGTACGGCCGCGACGTGATGCGCTGGGACGGCTTCTACCTGCTGCGCGACATCCAGGAGTTCCGGATGGCGTTGCAGTCGATGCGCGCCGCCACCGTCGACCCCACCTATCAGCGGCAGGCGATGCGCCGCCTCGCTTACATCCGCGGCGACGAGGGCATGCGGCCGTGGCCCGAGTGGGCGAAACTCGAATAGTCCGCCCGCCGCGCCGCGACCCGTCATCTCTGAAACGGATGGCAGGCAGGGATCTCGGGGACGTGCCCAGGTGCGCGCCGTACCCGGCCGAGTTACCCCATCTCGGCGATCGCCGAGGCGTCCTCGGCCGGGCGCGTCGCGGTACCGGGGCCACGCCGCCGGACGGTAGCGATGGGTCGGTGATCAGCCTTGCTGAGTCGGGACGACGACGAGTTCGGCGATATTGACGTGCTGTGGTACGCCGACCGCATAGGCGATCGCGTCGGCGATGTCGCGCGGTTCCAGGATCTCGATCGCCGTGCGCCACTGCTCCAGCCCGGCGCGCTGTTGTTCGTCCTGCATCCCCGCGCCGAGTTCGGTGCCGACGAAGCCGGGTTCGATGTTCTTGACCCGCACGCCGCGCGGCCCGAATTCGGCGCGCAAGTTGCGGGTCAGGTGCGCGACCGCGGCCTTGGTGGCGGTGTAGACGGCGTAGTTGGGGAAGACCGTGTGGCCGCCGATCGAGCCGACCAGCACCAGATCCGCTTGCCCGCCCTGTTCCGCGGCCGCGAGCAGGTCGTCGATGAACGCTCTCGCGGTGTAGAGCAGGCCCGTGATGTTGGTGCCGACCATCTGGTCCCACTCGTCGGTGAGCGCGGACTCGAACGGCGCGGCGAGCATGACGCCCGCGTTCGCGACGACCAGGTCGACGGAACCGAATGCCGCCCGCACGGTGGCCGCGGCGTCTCGCATGGACTGCTGGTCGGCGACGTCGGCGACCACCGCGAGCGCGTCCCCGCCGATCTCGGCGGCGAGTTCTTCGATGCGATCCTTGCGCCTGCCCAGCAGGGCGACCTTCGCGCCGCCCCGCGCGAGCTGCCGCGCGGTCGCTGCGCCGATTCCACTGGATGCTCCGGTGACGACCGCGACGCGGCCGGTGATGTTGTTCGTCATGTCCACAACGTTGCGCGCCCGCGCGGCCGCCTGACAGGTTGCGGTCTTCCTGGTAGTCGCGGGACCACCCGGGCTCACGTCGGCTCACCTAGGCTCGGATCATGAACTCCGACAATCGACTGGGCGCTTTCCTGCGTGCGCGCCGCGAGCTGGTGCGGCCGGAGGATTTCGGGATGTCCGGTGGTGGCCAGCGGCGGGTCGCGGGACTGCGCCGGGAGGAGATCGCCCTGCTCGCGGGGGTGAGCGCCGACTATTACGTACGGCTGGAACAGGGACGCGACCGGCACCCCTCCGAACAGGTCATCACCGCGCTGGCGCGCGTGTTCGCGCTGGACGAGGAGGGCACGGCGCATCTGCGTGCGTTGGCGCGGCCGACGGCCGCCCGATCGCGGGCGCCGCGACGGCCCGAACGGGTGGCGCCGGGGCTACTGCGCCTGATGGAGGCGTGGCCGCATACGCCCGCGGTGGTGCTCGGCAGATACCTGGACGTCCTGGCGGCGAATCCGCTGGCCGCCGCCGTCAATTCGTGCTCGGTGCCGGGCGTCAATCAGGTGCGCATGGTCTTTCTCGATCCCGAGGCGCGCGATCTCTACGGTGACTGGCCGACCATCGCGGCCGATACGGTGGCCAGCCTGCGGGCGACCGCGGGTGCGGACCTGGACGATCCGCGATTGACCGAGCTGGTCGGGGAGCTTTCGCTGAAGAGCGAGGAATTCCGGCAACTGTGGGCGCGCCACGACGTCCGGGTGAAGACCGCGGGTGTCAAACACTTCCGCAACCCCATGGTCGGGGACCTCACGTTGTCCTACGAGACGCTCAGCGTCAACGGCGCGCCGGGCCAGATACTCATCGCCTACCACGCGGAACCGGGATCGCCTTCGGAGCGATCGCTGGCCCTGCTCGGCAGCTTGATCGCGAACGACGGGATTACGACCGGTGCCGAGCGCCGTGATGCCGGTGCGTCTCGGCCACAGCGCTGAGCGAGTACGGCGCGATCGGCCGAGTCAATCGTTCGTTTCGGTCCGTGCCGCCCCCGCCGACGCCGCCACCACACACCCGACGCCCGCCCACTGTCCGAGGTTCATGACCTGACCGAGGACGACCAAGCCCGCGATCGCCGCGACCGCGGGCTCCAAGCTCATCAGCACACCGAACACGCGGGGTGGAATCCGCCGCAGCGCTTCCAGCTCCACCGAGTACGGCAACACCGATGACAACATCGCGACCGCGAATCCCGCGGCGAGCACGGCGGGCTGCAACAGCGCGGCGCCCGCATCGATCACGCCGACCGGCAGCATCACCAACCCGCCGAATGCCATGGCGAGCGCCAGCCCGCCCCCGCCGCTGGTCCGTTCGCCGAGCGCGGCGCTGAGCAAGATGTAACCCGCCCAGCACGCCGCCGCGGCCAGCGCGAACATCACCCCCACCCAGTCCACGTCCCCGTCCGCACGGGTCAGCAGCAGCACCCCGGCCCCGGCCAGCACTGCCCATAGCGGGTCGATCCAGCGCCGCGATCCGGCCAGCGCGACGGTGAGCGGCCCCAGGAACTCGATGGTCACCGCCATGCCGAGGGGGATTCGGTCGATCGCCTCGTAGAACGAGAGGTTCATCAGCGCGAGCACCGCCCCGTACCCGAGCACGACCGGCAGCGCACCACGCCCCACCCGTAGCGACGAACGCCAGATCACCAGCAGGACGATCCCGGCGAAGACCAGCCTCAGCATGACCGCCCCGGCCGCTCCGGTCGCCGCGAACAGCTGCGTGGCCACTGCCGCGCCCACCTGCACGCTGACGATGCCCGCCAGCACCAGCGCCGTCGGCGGCACACCACCGAGCCCCTGCGCGGCGACCCTGCGTCGCACCGACAACGGCCTCGCGCCGCGCACCATCCGTTCGAAGTCGATCGCTACCACACCAGCACCTCCGTCGCTCCATGGGGAAGACCCTCGGGACACACAACCACGAGGGGACGACACGATCGTCAGGCGGCACGGGGGCCCGGTCGCACGCCGCCGGTGAGATGAGCGGCTGCGGTGCGGTCGTTGTCGCCCCGCGTCGGACACGACGGAACAGGCCCGTCCGAGCGAGCTACCGAGGAGCACACGCGCCGACGGATCTCGGTGCGCCGGTGCGAGCCGAATTCCGCGGTTCGCGCCCCGCCGAAGCCGCGCGGGAGTGAGGATCTAGTAATCGCGTCGGTGCGCGCGGCCGGCGTCCGTTCGACGAGGAGCGACTCACGACCGATAGGACCACCCGAATGCGAAGACGAATCGGTGCGACAGCGGTGGCGCTCGGAGCCGTCGCGGCGGTCATGATGGCCGACCCGCCCTCGGCCGGGGCCACGGTGACCCAGGTCGGGATGTATCCCGGCCTCAATTTCGGGTTGGTGACCAATTACGGGACGGGCTGCGCCTATACCGCGCGAGCCACCGTGACCGACGTCGTCGCACCGGTGGTGTTCTACGACAACGGCATTCCGTTCGGTGTGGTCCGGCCTTCCGGCGGCGTCGCGCTGATCGACTGGGTGCCCGCCACGCCGGGACCGCACACCGTCAGTGCCGTGCAGGAGCCGGACGCGCCGTATGCGGCGAGTATCGACCTCCCGGTCGGCGAAGGCATCCACCTGGGCTACGCGTGCGTCGTCCGCGGCGGTTGACGGCGACGTCCGCCGCACCGGTGATCGGCGGTCCGAGCTCGATCTCTTCGGCGGGAAGGAAATGAGCATGCGAAGCAACGGGCCGATCGTCGTCGGTGTGGACGGGTCCGCCGGGTCGGCGGTGGCGGTCGCGTGGGGAGCACAGGCCGCCGCGCAGCATCGGGCGCCGTTGCGTCTGGCGCACGTGGTGGATCCGGTCGCCGACTACGGACCTGGTGTCACCGAACCGCTCACCAGCACCGACTACGCCCGATTGGAAGGGCACGGTCGCTGGGTGCTGGACACCGCGGCCGAGGAGGCGCGCATCGCGGTCCGGGCGCTGCACGACATCGAGATCAGCACCGAGTTGGTGCACGAGCCGGTCGGTCCGGCGCTGCTCGACCGCACCGGCGGAGCGCGGATGATGGTGGTCGGCACCCGCGGTCGCGGGACCGTACAGCGTGCTCTGCTGGGATCGGTCAGTGCGGCGCTGGCGCGACGGGCGCGCTGCCCGGTGGTCGTGGTCCGGGAGGGCGCCCCGCTCACCGCGGAAGCCAGGAAGAAGCTGATCGTCGTCGGCGTAGACGGCACCGAGATCAGCGAACCCGCTATCGAAGCGGCGCTGCACGAGGCCTCGGCGCGGGGTGTGCCCCTGCTGGCCCTGCATGTGTGGACGGGCGTCGAACTGCCGTCGGTGAGCGCCGAACTCGCGGTGGATACCGAGAAGCAGATCGTGCTGGCCGAAAGCCTCGCCGGGTGGCAGGAGCGTTTTCCCGATGTCGAGATCCGGCGCGAGATCGTGACCGACCGGCCCGAGCGCAGCCTGCTGGAACGTTCCGGGCAGGCCCAGTTGCTGGTGGTCGGCAGCCGCGGTCGAGGCGGGTTCGCCGGCATGCTGTTCGGTTCGACCAGTCAGGCACTGCTGCTGTCGGTGGCGTGCCCGATCATGATCGTTCGCGACGTCTCGATGGCGGTCCGCTTCCTGCCCGACTGAGCGTCACACTCCGGTCGTCGAGCCCGGCCGCACGATCATCAGAACGGTGACCGCCACCCACAGCAGGTTGAACACTCCCGTGTCCATGGCGAGACGCCGGATCAGCGCCGGAGTGGTGCCGGTGAGGTCGGCGAGGACCTTCTGTTGCCCGGGCAGCACGAGCAGTGCGAGCACGCCCGCCGCGGCCGCGGTCAATCCGATCGACACCACCAGCCAGGTGTCGCCGAGCACGCCGAGAGCGAGCGCGGTGAGCACACCGAAGGCCGGGACCGCCACGCCGAGCAGGGCATAGACGCGGCAGATGCGATGCAGCGTGCCGAGGACGGCCGGGTCGTGCCCGGTCGCGGTGGCGGCGAGGGCGCGGCGGGTGGTGGCGGGAAACATGCTGGCCGCCACCGTCACCGGGCCGACGGCGATGATCACGGCGAGCACGTGGACCGAGAGCAGGAACTTCGTCACGGCGGTCGACACTAGCCAGGATCCGGCGCGGGCGAAATTGGCGAAAGTGCCATATATCGCTCGATTCTCGCCAAGGGCCGTGAAATGCGGATATTCGGCAGAAGCCAGTTCGGCGCATTGGCTGGAATCAGCTGGACGCCTAGACTATCGCCATGCACACCGTGGCCGTCCTCGCGCTGGACCAGGTGATCGCGTTCGATCTGGCCACGCCGGTGGAAGTGTTCGGGCGTACCTGTCTCCCCGATGGCAGGCCCGCATACCGCGTGCTGGTCTGCGCTGGCACCCCGACCGTCGACGCGGGGCTGTTCACGATGCGAGCCCCGCGCGGCCTCGATGCGCTGGGCGAAGCCGACACGATCGTGCTGCCCGGCTGCGCCGACCCGGCCCTTCCGGTGCCGGACGAGGTGCTCGAGGCGCTGCGCCGCGCCGCGGCCGCGGGCACCCGTCTCGCGTCGATCTGTTCCGGCGCCTTCATCCTGGCGGCGACCGGATTGCTGAACGGGCACCGCGCGACCACGCACTGGCTCGCCGCCGCGGACCTCGCGGCCCGTTACCCGGACATCGACGTGGACCCCGACGTGCTGTACGTGGACAACGGCTCGCTGCTCACCTCGGCGGGCGCCGCGGCCGGAATCGACCTGTGCCTGCACATGATCCGCCGGGACTACGGCTCGGCGGTCGCGGCCGACGCGGCCAGGAAGTCGGTCGTCCCGCTGGAGCGGGAAGGGGGGCAGGCGCAGTTCATCGTGCACGACCAGCCGCCGACGCCGCGCGGCTCGGCGCTGGAGCCGGTGCTGCGGTGGATCCAGGACAACTCCGCGCGGGATCTCACCCTCGACGACATCGCCGCCCAGGCCGGGATGAGCACCCGCACGCTCAACCGGCGATTCCGCGAGCACACCGGGACCACGCCCCTGCAGTGGCTGCTGCGCGCGCGAATCCGGCAGGCCCAGCATCTGCTGGAAGCCACCAGCCACCCGGTCGACCGGATCGCGGGCCAGGTCGGTTTCGGCTCGCCCACCGCGTTCCGCGACCGCTTCAAGCGGGTGGTCGGGACGAGTCCGCACAACTACCGCGCGGCATTTCACGGCTCCGATGCGAACCTGTCCGGCTAGCGCGGGGGCGTGCCGGACGGGGCGCGGCGACGGCGGCCGCGCCGACCGATGAGTTCTCGCGCGTCGTCCCGTCGGATCAAGCGACATCGCAACACCGATCCAGGAGCAACGCACATGAGGAAAATCACCGCCGGTCTGTTCATCGCCCTCGACGGCGTCATCGAGGACCCGCAGGACTGGCACTTCCCCTACTTCGACGACGCCATGGGCGCGGCGGTCGACGCCCAGCTCGGCGCCGCCGACACCCTGTTGCTCGGCCGCAAGACCTACGACAGCTTCGCGGGCGCGTGGCCGGAGCGCGAAGCGGCGGGCGGCCCGGACGCGGCGTTCGCGAAGAAATTGGGCGACGCGCGCAAGATCGTGGTTACCCGGCAGGACCTCGACTTCACCTGGCGCAACTCCGAAGTGATCGACGGCGATCTGATCGACGCGGTGACGGCGCTGAAGAACGAGCCCGGCGGCGACATCGGCATGAGCGGCTCGGTCTCGGTGGTCCGCCAACTCCTGGCCGCTGGTCTGCTCGACGAGTTGCACCTGCTGGTGCACCCGATCGCGGTCGGGAAGGGCGATCGCCTGTTCCAGGACGGCGCTGCCACGGTCCCGCTGCGCCTGCTGTCCTCGGAGACCTTCCCCACCGGCGTGCTGCATCTGGTCTACACCCGCGACGAGACCGCGTCCGACGCGTCCTACGACGACGCGAAAGCCCATCTGTCGCAGAGCGTTCAGTAGGCGTCGTCGCCGTACGGTCGGCCCGTCGTGGTGAAGCCGCTAGTGCCCCAGCGCTTTCGCGACGATGCTCCCCGTGACGGCTTTGATGAGATAGCTGGTCGAGTCGTGTGGCGACGCGCCGTTGTCGAAATGCTGTTCGGTGACCGGGATGACGGCGCTGCCGGGGTACGGCGGAAAGAACGAGGTGAGGTCGAGGTGTGCCGCCACGAGGTCGTCCTCGTCGACCAAGTTGTGCCATTCCGTCACCGATTTCGGCACGGTGCTCGGCTGGGGTCGCAGCCGGTCGTACACGACCGAGCGCAACCCGAGCGGCGAGCCCATGGTCAGCAGGGTCACCGGATGGTCGGTGCGGTGCAGCGCCTCGTAGGCCACCACGCTGCCCAGCGAGTGCGCGACGACCAGGCGGGTGTCGGGACCGACCTGATCGAGCACCTGCCGCTGGGCATATTCCCGCACATCGTCGTCGGTGAAATACCGGGCGACCTGGGACAGGGCACGGATGACGAACTTCTGCGCCAATCCGAAACCGAACGGCGCGAACCAGCGCAACCGCATCAGCGCGTTGAGCGCGGGCCGCAGTCTCGCCTGCGTTCCCTGCGCCACCGCGTCCGGCGGCGGGGGAGTGCCGAGGCGACGGGCCGTCGCCCGATCACGCTCGTCGCCCGCGTGCGCGGCGGCCGTCGCCAGCCACTCGGCGGCGAGCTGTTCCATCAGGTCGAGCTGGGCGTCGTCGGGTTCGATCCCCGCGCCCTGCGCGCCCTCGACCAGGAAACGATTGCCGTAGAAGGCCATCCGGATCGACAAGTCGCCGGGAGAACCGTTGCGCCACAAGCGGTCCGCCAGCTCCGGGGCGCCGTGGTTGCGGACGCCTCCCGCGAGTCCGGGCAACCAGCGTGCCTCCAAGGTGTCGGCCGATTCCTGTTCCTGCGCGATGCCGTGTACAAGGACGATCGTCGCCAATGTCCCCACCCCTTTCGATCCCCGGCGTCGCCGAACAGTGTCCCTCATTCCGGCCTGCTCGTCAGCACGGGTCTTCCTTCGGGGCAAAGCATCGCGCGCCGTGCGGCTGGCCGCCACCGCCTGGCGGGCCCGGACCGTGGTGGAACCGGGGAATTTCGGAGAATTCGCCAGATTGTCGGCCGCCGTGCCGCAGCTGGCGTGGCGCAGTGCGATCCGTCGGGTGCGCGTACGCGGGAAGATGCTCAGGCGTCCCGCCACTTGATCGAGCAACCCATGCTCGGCCGGTGCGGTTCGGGGACGGGCCCGCCTGCCAGCACGGCTTCGACGGCCGTGCGCAAGTCGTTCCCGGTCAGCGGTTTCCCGTTTCCGGGCGTCGATTCGTCGAAGGCGCCGCGGTAGGCGAGCCGGAGGTTCGCGTCGTAGAGGAAGAAGTCGGGAGTGCACGCGGCGCGGAAGGCCCGGCCCACGTGCTGCTGCTCGTCGACGAGATAGGGGAAGGTCCAGCCCGCGCGGATCGCTTGGTCGCGCAGCCGCAGCGGTGCGTCGTCCGGGTAGGCGGACGCGTCGTTGGTGCAGATCGCCACGGTGGGCATGGACGGCAGGGAATCGACCAATTCGCCGAGCGCCGCCTCGATGTGCTTGACGTAGGGGCAGTGGTTACACGCGAAGACGACCAGCAGTCCGGGGCCGTCCGCGAAATCGTCCCGGGAGTAGATCCGCTGGTCGAGGTCGGGAAGTGAGAAGTCGGGTAGCGCTGTGCCGATGGGGACCATGTGTGAGGTATGCGCCATGGTGTGCCTTCCGTCGGGATCGCAGAGGACAGCGGGAGCCTAACCCCGTGTCGTCCGATTCGTCGGAAATACGCCGCTGGGCCGTCAGTCGGCGTGGCGGCCGTCCGAACCGGCCAGATCGGACGGATCGGTGTTCGCTCCGCACAGCACCACGCATACGCGTTGGCCCGGACGAGGCCGGAACGCGGGCTCGTCGCCGAGGATCGCCGCCGCGGCGGTCGCCGCACCGTGCTCGACGGCGATGCGGCGCTCCTCCCACAGCTCGCGGCGCGCTGCGACGATCGCGGCGTCCTCCACGAGCACCGACGCCACGTCGTAGTGCCGCGCAGCCGCCAGCGCCAGTTCAGAAGCCCGCCGGGCACCGAGCGAGTCGGCGGCCACCGAGTCGACCTCCACGTCGACGACCTTCCCGGCCGCGATCGCGGCATGCAGCGCGCGGCAACGGGCCGGCTCCGCGGCGACGGTCCGGACACCGTAGTGATCGGCGGCGGTGGCCACACCCGAGAACAGCCCGCCGCCGCCGACGGCGACCACGACGGCCCCGAGATCCGAGATCCGCTCGCGGATCTCCGTCATCAGCGTGCCCGCGCCTGCGGCGATGAGCGGGTGGTCGTAGGCATGGGAGAGCAGGGCGCCGGTGGTGTCGGCGAATTCGCGACTGGCCGCGAGCGCGTCGGCGTATTGCGTCCCCACCAGACGGACGTCCGCGCCGTAGGAGTCGAGCCGGTCCACCTTGACCCGCGGGGCGGTGGTCGGCAGGAACACCGTGGCCGGAATCCCCTGACTGCGGGCCGCCCACGCACAGGCGAGTCCGGCGTTGCCGCCCGAGGCGATCGTCACGCCCGCCCGTGGGAGCGTGCCGTTCTCGCGATGCGCGAGCAAGAAGTTGAGCGCACCGCGGGCCTTGAAGCTCCCGGTGTGCTGGAGGAACTCCAGTGCGAACCACAGTTCGCCCGCCTGGTCGGCCTGCGCCACCACCACCGGCCTGACCAGTCCGCTCACCCGTTGGGCGGCGGCCTTCACGTCGCTGTGGGTCAGTTCCACGTGGCTCCTCGGGACACGGTCGGGCGCCGCCGCTCAGTACTCGCGGCGATGCGGGACGAACTCCAGGGTGAGCAGGGCGGCGGCCGCGATCACCACCTCCCGCCAGCGGACCAGGACGTAGCGCTGATGCGACAGCGCATGGAACTTCCGCAGGAAGCGGTAGAGCGATTCCAGCCGGATCAGCGGATCGGCCAGGTGTGCCAGCACATAGAACAGGGTGGCCGTGCGCGATTTGTCCTTTTCGGCGAACAGTTCCGGGAACGGCGCGAAGGCCAGGGAGATCCGCTGGATGTCATGCGCCGCGGCGTAGTCGACCAAGTCGACGATCATGCGTTCATCCAGTCCGTTGGGCGCGTCCTTGCGCCGCCACGGGACGTCCAGGCTCAGTTCCCGCCCACGCCCGGAAATGCCGTAGCGCTGGAAGCCGACGGGACTGCCGTCCGCGTCGTTGGCGATGACCACCAGCATGTTCGGATTCCGCCCGTCGAGCAGATGGTCCAGGATCATCGAGAAGCCACGGGTCTGCCTGCCGCGGCGCCATTCGTCGACGATGGCCAGCAGTTCCTCGCGCCGCTCAGGGGTGAGGGCGGACTCGTACACCACCTCGGTGGTGACGCCGAAATTCCTGGTGCGGCTCACGGCTTGGCGCAGGTTGCGGTACTTGCGTCCGACGAGGTTGAACCGCTCCACGTCGATCGCCACGTCGCGGCCGATCGGCACCGCGCGCAGCCCGCGATGCTCCAGTGCCCACACCTGCCATAGTTCGGCCAGTTCCGGGCTCGCGCCCAGCACGGCGACGCGCCAGCCATGGTTGACCGCGAAGTCGGAGAACGCCGCGACCAGTTCGGGGAATGCCGCGCGATCGCCGATCGGGTCGCCCGCGACGACGGCGATGCCGAAGCGGGTGCGGTAGCCGATGGCGGCGGTCGAGGACGTGTTGAAGAAATAGGCTTTGGACGAGTGCAGGGCGAAGGGGGCCAGCGGGTCGCCCTCGGTGCGGCCGACCAGTTCGGCCACCCGATACACCTCGCCTGGCTGCGGTCTACCGGTGCGCGGCAGCACTACGACGAATCCGGTGGCCGCCAGCAGGACGAATCCGGCGTCGGCGTGCTCGGCGCGGTAGGCGAGATGCGCGACGGCGAGCACCAGCACCGCGGCGGTGACGTGCGGAAGCGTGATCGGCCTGCGCAGGTGCAGTCCGCGTGCGACGAACACCCCGGACAGCGCGACCCCGACGAACCACCCGTGATCGGCGCCCTCTTGCGAGGTCGTGTTCGACTCGTAGGCCAGGATCACCGCGATCAACAGCGCCGTCGTGATCAGTGCGGCGCGCGTGCCGGGAGTGGTGGTGAAGGCGGCTGCCCGGTAGCCGCCGAGTGTGGTGGCGCGCAGCGTGCGCGAGCTGGAGGTTCCCTGACCGTCAGGCACGATCGGGCTCCGCCCTACCCTCGTGCTCCGCTACCCACGACAGCTTCGCCATGGTGGTCCTCCACATGATCGCCTACCGAACACACTATGCGGCCCCCCTGGTCCAGGGGAAACACCTTTTCGAAACCAGCCGGTAGGCGGCACGAACCAAGGCATCACAGACCAACGGCGCCCCACGGCAAACATCGGATGAATCTTGTTTATTCCTGGAAGGGTTTCGCGGCGATGTCCGTCGCGCGGTGACGCGGGCGGCCGGCTCGTCGCCGCGACGATCCGGCCGCCGAAGATCGCCGCGGTCGGGCGTGCGAGCGGTCCGCCCATGCGGTAGCCGATCGCGGCCAGTGGTGCGAGTGCGACGAACTTCGAGCGCGTCCCTCGGATGCGCGCCGATTGCCCGAATGGCGTCATAGGCTCGTGTCGGAGAATCGGAAATTCAACTCTATTTCCTTCTCCGCCGGGCGATTTCGGACATTTGCGAGCGAATTGCCGATTTATCGGCGTGTATCCGAGCTTTTCCTCTTTCTCGTTGTCATGCTCAGTGCCTGGCTGCTCCGAACCAACCGCCTGATGAGTGGGCGCGACGAGAGGTCCGACTGTGAAACTGAGCTGGATGGTGATTCCCACGCTGGTCGCCGCCGCTGTGTCCGGATGTTCCGACGACACTTCGGCGAGTGAGGCGGCGACCGCGACGAGTACCGTCGCCGCCCCGAGCGTTCCGGCGACGACGACCGGGGCGCGCGACGAGGAAGTGGCAGACAGCGGTATCCGGATATTGCTGGGCGAATCGAAGAAAGTTCCGGTGCCCCCCGATGTGGTGCTCGATATTCGCGCGCCTGTCGCATGGGGGCAGGCTGCCAACGGTATTCGCTGCACGGTGACCGACAGTTCCGGGCGGAATGAAGATCTGCGCTCGTCGGACGCGAAGAAGACGGAGGCGTTCGGCGGGACGGAGTGGGTGACGGTGTGGACGTTCTCCTCCGTGCCGAACAGCGACGTCACCGTAGGTTGCCGGGACCCGGAATCGAAGATCGCCGCGGACCATCGTGAGCCGTACCTGCGGGTCGTGCCGCGCGTGATCGTCCCGATCGCTGCGCCGCAGCGCTGATCCCGCGGCCGTCCGCTCAGGCGGCGCGCACGGCGACCGGCCGGTAGACCCGGGACGCCAGGGTCTGGAGCACCATCAGGCGGGTCAGCTGGTTGCGCAACCAGATGTGGCCGCCCGTGGCCGGAATCAGCATGGAACTGCTCGCCCGTACCGAGCGCTGTGCCCGCAGTACCGTGGGCCGCAGGGTTTGTTCATAGCGGTGGAAGGCGATCCGATGGTCGCCGCCCGCGGCGGCGAGTTCCGTCGCGAGCAGGTGTGCGCCTTCGATGGCCAGCGCCGCGCCCGCGCCGGATAGCAGGGTCGCGCAGTACCCGGCGTCACCGACCAGGGCGACCCGTCCGCTCGACCAGGCAGGCAGGCGGACCTGGCTCACCGCGTCGAAGTAGAAGCCGTCGTCGGCGGTGGCCTGCTCGAGCAACGCGGGCACCTGCCAGGCTCGGTCGTCGAAATACGCGCTCAGCAGGGCTTTCTGGGCGTTCTCGTCGCGGTGGTCGACATCCAGCACGCGAGCCTCCCGGAAGGCGAAGAACGCCGTGGCGCCGTCGTGCGCCCCCGATCGGTAGACGCCCGCCACCTTACCCGGCGTGTTGTAGAGGGTCACCGCGTGCGGGCGTCCGAGACCGGCGTCGACGCGGGCGGTGGCGAAGTACACGCCGAGGTGATGCAGCGCGTCGGCCTCCGGCGTTACGGCCAGATTCCTGGTCCGCGAATGCAATCCGTCGGCGCCGATGACCAGGTCGAACTCGGCCTGCTTGCCGCTGTCGAAGGTCACCTCAACGGCGTCCGGGCGCTGGGTGATCGCGGCGATCGAATCGCCGAAGGTGAACTCGACGTCGTCGGCGGTCGCCTCGTACAGCACCTGGGCCAGGTCGCCGCGCATGATCTCGATGTCACCGTCGGCGTTGAAGATACGCGTACTCATCCCGGCGACGCGGCGATCGGCCGCGTCGACGAACGTCAGCTCGCGGATGTCGGTGGCCCGTTCGCGCAACGTCGGCAGTACGCCCATCCGCTCCGCGATCCGTACCGAGGACCCCCGGATGTCGACGCCGTTGCCACCAGGGCGCAGTGCCGGGCTGCGCTCGACCACGGTGGGCCGGAAGCCGTTGCGCACCAGCCAGTACGCGAGCGTCGGTCCGGCGATGCTCGCGCCGGAGATGAGGATGCGGGGATCGTGCGCCATGAGTGCCTCCGTTGTATCGACTGACCGTTGGTCAGTCATGAATGTAAGACACTGACCATCGGTCAGTCAACGGGTAGGATCCGAGGCGTGAGCGACGAGACGACCACCCGCGCGCGCATCCTCGAGGTGGCCATGGACCTGTTCGGGACGCATGGTTATCACCGCACCTCGGTGCGCGCGATCGCCGAGCAACTGGGCATTTCCAAGGCGGGTGTGCTCTATCACTATCCGAGCAAGTACGACATCCTCGCGGGCTTGGCGGAGCCGTTCCTCGCGGCGATGGAGCGCACCGTCGCCGAGGCGGGCGATCCCGATCCGTGCGAGGCGCGCCGCCGGGTGGTCGAAGGGTTGCTCGATGTCTTCCTCGCCCATCGCTACCTGCTGCGGCTCAACGTCCGCGATCTGGCGCTGGCCGCTCCCGGTAGCATCTTCGAGCGGTTCAGCAAGGTCATGATGCAGGCGAACATCCTGGTCGCGGGCCCGGACGCCAGCTTCGCCGAGCGCGTTCGCGCCACCCAGGCGGTGGCGGGGCTCAGCGATCCGGTGGTGTTGTACGCCGAGGCTCCGGTCGACCAGTTGCGTTCGGAGGTGCTGGAAGGGGTGCGTCTGTTGTTGGCGCCCGCGGACCGGACGCCGCCCGCGGCCGCGTCCAGGGGGCGGCCGATGGCACTGAGCCCGCAGCAGGTCGAACTCGCGCGGCGGCGGCACGACGCGGAGGGGCGTGGCGTCGCCGAAATTGCCAGGGAACTCGGTGTCTCGCGGGCGACGCTCTACCGCTATCTCAAATAACGGCGTATTTTGAGACAATATTTTTGAGACGCCGCGCGCGCGTGGTCGGTGGTCCGGAGGGTAGCGTCGGTGTCATGAACGATGCCGCCTACCGCGAGCGGCCGGCGCGGTACGAGGGCGCCGTGCTGTGGATCAAGACCGTCGATGGCGGTGGCACGGCGCTGCCGGTGCTGCCCGACGGCTGCATGGATCTGATCTGGATGGACGGCCGGTTGGTCGTCGCGGGGCCCGACACCCGCGCCCACCACCCCGGTGGGATCCCGGGTGATCGGTACGTCGGCATCCGGTTCTTTCCGGGTACCGCACCCGCGTGGCTGGGCGTTCCGGCGCGCGAGTTGCGCAACCGGCGGGTCGAATTGGCTCAGCTGTGGCCATCGGCTGTGGTCCGGCCGCTGGTCGATCGGATCGCGGCCGCCGACGATCGGGCGGCAGCGCTGGAACGCCTCGTGCAGTGGCGCGCGGCCGAGACCGAGCCGGCCGATCCGCTCATCCGGAAGGTGGTCGGCGCGCTCGACGCCGGATGGCCGGTGGCGGCGGTCGCCGACGCGGCCGGACTGGGGGAACGGACCTTGCACCGCCGTTCCCTGGACGCCTTCGGCTACGGTCCGAAAACCCTCGCGAGGGTGTTGCGTCTGCAACGCGCGCTGGCGGTGGCGCGCAGCGGCGTGCCGCTCGCCGACACCGCGATGCGGGCCGGATTCGCCGACCAAGCGCACCTCTCCCGCGAGGTGCGCGCGCTGGCGGGAATTCCGTTGGGCGGCCTTCTCGTCGAGTCGTGACCACGTCGACGCGCGCAGGCTGGTCGCTGTCCCGGGATGCATCGGACCGGTCGAGACGGCGTACGCGGCGGATTTCGCCGGGAAGCGTGTCCGGCTCCGTCTCGCGCCGGGCGGGCGGATGTGGCTCAGCTGCTCGCGGCCGGAAGAGCGGCGTACAGGTCGACGCCGTTGCCATCCGGATCCTGCACCACCGCGTAGCGCTGCCCCCAGAACGCGTCCCACGGTTTCAGCTCGCCGTGATACCCGGCATCCACGAGTTCGGCGTACACGGCGTCGACCTCCGTGGGATCGGCGCAGCGAAAAGCGACTGCGAGACGGCCAGCGCCGGTCGGGGGCCGCCAGCCGGTGTGGAACGACTCGATGACGGCTTCGGTGTCCAGTGTGAGCCGCATGCCGTTGGGCAGCGCCGCCTCGGCATGCCCTTCCTGCTCGGATCCCTCCGGGAAGGCGAGCCCGAGGCGGCGGTAGAAGGCCACCGAGGCGGCCATATCGCTGACGACGATGCCGATGACGTCGAGTTGTGGTGTCATACCGGCAGCGTAGGCAGCGGCGTGCGGACGCGTCTTGAACGAATCGGACAGCGCCTAGCGTGCGGGCGCGGGGACCAATTCGGCGATCAGGTTCTCCACCAGGATGCGGATGTGGTCGCGGATGGTGCGCACCACGTCGAGGGACTGGTCCGCGGGGTCCGGCAGCATCCAGTCGCGGTAGCTGATGCCGGGGAAGAACGGGCAGGCGTCGCCCGCGCCCATGGTGACCACCACATCGGAGATGCCGATCGCGTCCATCGTGAGCGGCTTGGGGGCGTGGCCGGAGATGTCGATGCCGATCTCGGCCATGGCGTCCACCACCGTGGCGTTCAGGGCATCGGCCGGCGCGCTGCCCGCCGATCGCACGTCGAACCGGTCACCCGCGAGGGCGGTGAGGAACCCGGCAGCCATCTGCGAGCGGCCCGCGTTGTGCTCGCAGACGAACAGCACACTGGGCTTGTGGGACATGGGAACGCCTTTCGAGGTGCAAGGTGGAGCATAAGTGTGCTGGCCGTCCGGCCGCGGTGAACCGAAACGCTTTCCTAGCGTACGAGATACGTATACCAGCGCGCCGCGAAGCGTTACGGCGCGACGTGCTCTCGCGGGTGGGCGCGTACGGTGACCGCAGGTCACAGGCCCGAATCCGTTATCACGCAGCTTTTGCGGCGCCTCGGGTCGCCGTTCGCGCCGCCAACACGCGTACCCCGGTCGACGAGGGTCGACCGGGGTACGGGCAGTGTCGGCGAATGGGATCGGGTCGCCCCGGCCCACCGACCGTGGTCACCCGGAAGCGGTTTGCCGGGAACGGGTCAGATCGGACGCAGGTCGATCATCTTGCGCAGCCGCTGCCGGTCGCGTTCCAGGCGGCGTGCTTCGTAGGCGATCGGGAAGTAGCGCAGGCGCTCCGGCAGCAGCGGGACCAGTCGCGCGATCAGCCAGCCGAGCACGCGCAGCTTGCGTTCGTCGGCCGCGGTCCAGGTCAGCCCGAGCTTGCGCCGCGCGACCTCGGGCGTGGTGCCGACCGTCACGAAGTACTGGAGCCAGCCGATCGGCGCCACCGCCGCCTTCCAGGCGGGACGCAGCGCGCGCGGCAGCTGCTTCGGCGGAGCGACGGAGCGGATCACCCGCAGGTAGTCGCGCGCGGTGTCGGTGGCGACCAGGTGGTTGGCGACGGTGTCTTCGAAGAACTTCTCGAACTCGGTGTAGTTCGCGGGGATCTCCTTGGGCGCCACCGAGAAATTGCGCAACAGCTGCAACGTCTCCTGGAAGTACGCCTCTTTGTCCGCCGCGGTGAGCGGGCGCTTGGCGAAGTACTTGGCGCTCTCGGTGAAGGCGAAGGTTCCGGTGTGCAGCACCCAGGCCCACGGGGCGCTGGACAGCGCGGTGTGCCGGACGCCGTTGGCGTCGGTCGTGTTCAGCGACGCGTGCAGTTCGCGCAGGCGGTCGGCCTCGGCCAGCGCTTCCTCGCCGCCGTAGACCCACATCATCACCGACGCCAGGCTGCGCATCGCGCGACCCATGGGATCGGTGCGGAAGGTGGAGTACTCGTCCACCACCGCGGAGATGGTCGGCTCCATGGTTTGCAGCAGGAAGGCAGAGCCCGCCGTGAGGGAGAAGGTGACAAGGCCGGTCTGCTCCCACATCTGTGTCCCCGGTTCGATCGGGCGGCGGGGCGGCAGCGTTCGCGCGCCGGTGGATTCGCGTGCGACGGACGCGGTCATCGTGATCTCCCTTGATCGGCCGAACTCAATACAATGAGATGATAACCCTACAAGTCTCTCATCGTCTATCCATGATCGGCGATCTCGGCGCTGCCCTTAGGCTGTGCGGATATGACGACCGAGTGGCGCGGTCGTGACGGCCGCATCCTCGAGTCGGCCACCGTGATGTTCGGGCAGCAGCTGGACCGCCGCACCATGACCAAGGCCGCGCTCGCCGCGCAGACGAGCGACGTCTTCCTGGCGATCGGCGCGTCGTTGCAGGTCGAGCCCGCCGCGTCGATGTGCTCCGTCGCGGTGGAGAACGGCGCGGATCTGGTCATCGTGAACGCCGAGCCGACGCCCTACGACGACCTGGCCACCGAGATCATCCGCGAACCCATCGGCACGGCCGTGCCCCGCCTGGTCGCGGAGATTCTCGCCGCGTGACCGCGGCGGCGTTGGGTGCGGTGAGCCGGGTTCAGCCGACCGGCCCGAGCACCCGGTCGAGGTAGGGATTGGCGAAACGCCCCTTCGGGTCGAAGCGCCGCCGCACCTCGGCGAACCGATCCCAGTCGGGATAGCGGTCCCGCAGGGTCGCCGCGGTCTGGAAGTGGCGTTTGCCCCAGTGCGGGCGGCCCTGGTAGCGGTCGAACACCGCTTCGCAGGCGCGGAAGTACGGCTCGAAGTCCATGCCCCGGTATTGGTGCACCGCGATGTAGCAGGTGTCGCGGCCGCCCGCCGGGGACAGGAACGCGTCGTCGGGTGCGACCCACCGCACCTCGATGGGCATCGGGGTGTCGAAACGAGTGGTCAGTTCCTTGATCTCGCGGATCGCGTCGACGGAATGCGCGCGCGGGATGGCGTACTCCATCTCGGTGAAGCGGATCAGGCGGGGCGAGGCGAACACCCGGTAGGAGCGGTCCACCTGACGCCGGTAGCTACCCGCGTAGGCGGCGCTGCGCTGGATGAAGGGGACCAGGCGCGGTTGCGTGCGGCTCAGTCTGCACAGCGCGTCGAACAGGTGATTGGACATCAGGATGTCGGCGAACCAGTCCACCGCTTTGGGGCGCGGCTGCTCGGGTAGGGTCACGCGGTTGTTGCGCTTGGTCATGGCCACCGGACTGTGCGCGAACATGTAGAACTCGAAATGGTCGTTGCCGTCGACGAACGAATCCAGGTCCGCGAGCACCTCCTCCACCGGGATCGGCCGTTCGACGCCCTCCAGCACGAACGACGGCGCCATCCGCAGGGTCACGGCGGTGACGACACCCAGCGCTCCGATGCCGACCCGCGCCGCCCGCCAGCCGTCGGGATCGGTGTGCTCGTTCAGTTCCACCCGGGTGCCGTCCGCCTGCATCAGTTCCAGCGAATGCACCGCGGCGGAGAGGTTCTGCAAGGTGGCGCCGGTGCCGTGGGTGGCGGTGGCGATGGCGCCCGCGATGGTCTGCACATCGATGTCGCCCAGGTTCGGGAAGGCGAGGCCGTGCTCGTGCAGGGCGGTGCTGGCCGTGTTCAGGCTGATGCCCGCCTCCACCCGCACCAGGCCGCTCGCCCGGTCGACATCGAGGACGCGGTTCAGCTTCGCCAGGTTCAGCAGCGTGCCGTCGGTCAGGACGGCGTCGGTGAACGAATGACCGGTGCCTGCGACGCGCACGGTCCGGCCGGCGGCTTCGGCGTCGGCGAGCAGGCCGGCCACTTCCTCGACGGAGCGCGGCATGGCGATGATCGCGGGCGCGCACTGTTGGTCGCCAGCCCAGTTCACCCACGAATTGGTCATGTGACCAACTTTACGGGAGTGAACGTGACGCGCGCTACTTACCGTGCGATTTCGCTACCGCTTGCGCCAGCCGCAGGTCAGATGCTGTTTGGCGTGCTCGACCTCGGCGTCGGTCAGCGGGGGGACGTCGAGATGCCTGCGCGGCGTGCCGTCGCTCCGCAGGCCGTTCAACATGATGGCCATATAGCGCTGCCAGACATCGGGATTGACCGGCTTGGCGAACTCGGCGAGCCCGTCGACCATGTGCACGAGCGCGAAGAAGTCCGAGGGCTCGATGCCGTCGGCGAGCACGCCCGCGTCGCGCGCGCGAGCGCAGATGGCGGTCACGGTGGGCTTGATGCGATCGCGCACGACCGCGAACCGGTCGGTCTCGTCGTCCTCGAGTTCGAGCATGACCTCGCTGAAGCCTCGGTTGATGGCCATGTGTCTGCACGCGTACTCGAAGAATTCGACCAGCCCGAACCAGGGGTCGGGATGTCGGTAGGCGGCGTCGGCCGCGTCGGCGAAATCGTTCAGGTTCTGGTCGAAGACCTCGACGATCAGTTCCTTCTTGTTCGCGAAGCGGCGGTAGACCGTACCGACACCCACGCCCGCGCGTTCGGCCACGTCGTCGAGCGTGATCTCGAGTCCGTGGTCGGCGAACAATTCCCGCGCCGCGGCGATGATGCGCTGCTGGTTGCGTGCGGCATCGGCCCGCAGGCGCCGGGGTGGAGAGGCGACCGTGGCGTGATTCACACCGTCATTCTATCAACATCGGGGATTAACCGGAGGCCTTGTCTCCGTTATCGTGATAACTTCTTCAGATAAGCGGAGGGGTTACCTCCGGATCAAGCTTCGAGCCAAAGGGGACAGATGACTACCGCCATCGACCGTGGGGCCCCCGCCCCCGAGCAGACGGGAAGCGAGCGGCGCGGCTCGCATGCCCTGCGCTGGTGGGTGCTCGCCGTCCTCGGTGTCGCCCAGCTGATGGTCGTGCTCGACGCGACCGTGGTGAACATCGCGCTGCCCGCCGCGCAGGCGGATCTCGGCTTCAGCGACGGCGACCGCTCCTGGGTGGTCACCGGCTACGCGCTGGCGTTCGGCAGCCTGCTGCTGCTCGGCGGACGCCTCAGCGACCTGTTCGGCAGGCGCAACACCTTCATCATCGGCCTGGTCGGCTTCGCGGTCGCCTCCGCCATCGGTGGCGCGGCCACCAGCTTCGAGATGCTGGTCGCCGCCCGGGTCGGACAGGGTGTCTTCGGCGCGCTGCTGGCGCCCGCCGCTCTCTCGCTGCTCACGGTGACCTTCACCGAGCCGTCCGAGCGGGCGAAGGCGTTCGGCATCTTCGGCGCCGTCGCGGGCACCGGCGGCGCGATCGGGCTGCTGCTCGGCGGCGCGCTCACCGAATGGGCCTCGTGGCGCTGGGTGATGTTCGTCAACCTCGCCTTCGCGGCCGTCGCTCTGGTCGGCGCGGTGCTGCTGCTGGCCAAGCACGCGAGCACCGAGCGTCCCAAGCTCGACATCCCCGGCACGCTCGTGGTCACCGCCGGTCTGTTCGGCATCGTCTACGGGTTCTCGCACGCGGAGTCGGACGGGTGGACCAACGGCGTCACCCTCGCGTTCCTGCTCGGCGGCGCGGCGCTGATCGCGGTGTTCGCCTGGCTCGAGACCCGGGTCGCGCACCCGCTGCTTCCGATGCGGATCGTGCTCGACCGGATGCGCGGCACCTCCTACCTGACGGTGTTCGTCCTGGGCATCGGGATGTTCGCGATCTTCCTGTTCCTCACCTACTACATGCAGCTCACCCTGGGCTACTCGCCGATCATGACCGGCGTCGCGTTCCTGCCGATGGTCGCCGCCATGGTGGTCTCCTCGACCACCGCGCCGTCGCTGCTGCTGCCGAAGCTCGGCCCGAAGATCGTGGTCAGCGGCGGCTTCCTGATCGCGGCGGCGGGCATGGCCTGGCTGACCCGGATCGGCTTGGACACCGGCTACGCCAGCCACATCCTGCCCGCCCTGATCCTGCTCGGTCTCGGCCTCGGCGGCGCGATGTCGACCGCCTTCCAGGGCGCCACCTCGGGCGTGCAGCACGAGGACGCGGGTGTGGCCTCGGCCATGATCAACACCAGCCAGCAGGTCGGCGGCTCGATCGGCACGGCGTTGCTGAGCACGATCGCGGCGTCCGCGGCCACCGACTACCTGTCCACCCGCACGCCCGATCCGCTGTCCATCGCCCAGTCCGCGATCGAGAGCTACACCACCAGTTTCTGGTGGGCCACGGCGATCTTCGTGGCGGGCGGCATCCTCACCGCGGTGCTGATGCCGAGCACGGTGCCGGTGCCCGCCGAGGGAGAACCGGTACTCGCGCACTGATCCGGTTCGGTATCGGACGGCCGCCGCTCCCGCGACCTCGTCGCAGGGGCGGCGGCCGTCGTCGTCGAACCGCACGGCGCGCGATCCGCTTCGTCGGTGAGCGCGGCGAGATGCACGCGGCGTACCCCGGCCGAATCTGTGCTCCGCGATTGCCAATCGGCCGCTCCCGGCGTGCGAGTGCCGTGTCGAGGATGAACCTCTCCGTCCGCTGCCGCCGTCCGAATCAGGGTTGTCCGCGGTGCCGCTCGGCGTCGCGCGGACCCGCGCCGCCCGTCCGCCGCGCAAGCAAAGTGCTCCAGAATCACCGTTATCGGTGCAAAATACAAGGTGAGTAGATGCGGCGGGCTGTGCCGTGAGCGGTCCCTTTTCCGACCTGCGCGGTAAATATCATGCGATGCTTTGCGCATCGGAATCCGCGAGGGTTCCGGCCGCTCATGCGTGGGTAGCCAAGAGACTGCTGCGCACCCTTCTCGGCATCGGCGCACCCGGCGGTCGCACCACCCTCTCCACCCCACCCGCGGGGTTCGTAGACTCCTCGGACCGGGCGCGGCACTCCCCGCGCTCGGCCGCCTCGGGGAGTGGCGGTGGTGCGGCCGGGACGGCGGAGCCCGGCGGGCATGGCACGGTGGTTACCTGGTTCGGCTCGGCGATCGACGGGAACGGCACGACGGAAGGGGGCAGGCAATGAGTGGTTCGCAAACGGGCGCGGCCACGGCGGGACGATGGCGGCCCGCCGCACGGCTCACCGTGCTGCTCGACGAGGACGACAAGTGGCGGCACACGCCCCTGTATCACGAGATCGTGCGCCGGGCCAGAGATACCGGTCTGGCGGGGGCCAGCGTGTGGCGTGGCATCGAGGGCTACGGTGCGTCCTCGCACGTGCACACCACCCGGATCCTCGACGTCGCCGACCACCTTCCGTTATTGCTGATGCTGGTCGACGAGCCGGGTCGCCTGCGCGCCTTCGTCGAGCGGAATGCCGAGCTGTTCGCTTCGGTCAACGTCACCTTGGTACCGGTGGACCAGTGGCAGGAAGGTGAGCGATGACCAGACGCGGCAGGCCCGCCGGATCCGCCGTAGCCCCTGTGGCCACAGCGGGTTTCACCTCGCCGCCGCTGTCACACGCGGCGGCCGTTACCATTGTCGGTTCGGCGCGGCTCGGCGATCTGAGCGGCGCGTCGGCGGGCCATCGGCCGCTCGCCGCCGCGGAAGCAGGCTTCCGCACCGTGCCGAGCACGTTCAACATGTACGGCTACGAGAGGTTCCGGCGGGTGGCCGACGTGAACGACGTGGCCGTGGGGTCGGCGGTGGTCGGGCGGTCGTGGACATGATCCTCATGACGAGCCGGGCGCAGCCGATACGGAAGGGAGACCCGAGCATGGCCCACGATCGAGCCGGGCGTTCCGCACGTCCTACCGATCTGGAAGACATCGCGCACCTGGTGACGGCGTACTACAGCCGTGTTCCGGACGCGGCGGATCCGGCCCAGCGGGTGGCGTTCGGAACGTCGGGACATCGCGGCTCCAGCCTGGACGGCGCCTTCAACGAGGCGCACATCCTGGCGATCACGCAGTCGATCGTGGAGTACCGCGCCACCCGGGGCATCACCGGCCCGGTCTATCTCGCCAGGGATACCCACGCCTTGTCCGAGCCCGCCTGGACCACCGCGCTCGAGGTGCTCGCCGCCAACGACGTCACCGCGGTGATCGATGCGCGCGATCGCTACACCCCTACGCCCGCGCTGAGTCACGCTGTGCTGCGCCACAATCGGGGCGGCGCCAAGCATCAGGCCGACGGCATCGTGGTCACCCCCTCGCACAACCCGCCTCGCGACGGCGGCTTCAAATACAACCCGCCGCACGGCGGCCCGGCGGACAACACGGCCACCGACGCCATCGCCGCGCGCGCGAACGAGCTGCTGCGCGACGGGCTCACCGGGGTCAAGCGCACCACGTTGCAGCGCGCGCTGGCCGACGGCGTGGAACGCTACGACTACCTCGACAATTACATCGACGACCTGCCCAACGTGCTGAATCTGGACGCGATCCGCGGCGCGGGCATCCGGCTCGGCGCCGACCCGATGGGCGGCGCCAGCGTCGACTACTGGGAGGAGATCGGCCAGCGCTACGATCTCGAGCTCGAGGTGGTCAATCCGTTCGTGGATCCCACCTGGCGGTTCATGACCCTCGACAGCGACGGCAAGATCCGGATGGACCCGTCCTCCCGCTACGCGATGGCCTCGCTGATCGGGATCAAGGACGACTACGACATCTCCACCGGCAACGACGCCGATGCCGACCGGCACGGCATCGTCACGCCCGACGGCGGGTTGATGAATCCGAACCACTTCCTCGCGGTGGCCATCGAATACCTGGTCGCCAACCGGATGGGGTGGGATGCGCTGACCAAGATCGGCAAGACCGCGGTGACCTCGTCGATGATCGACCGGGTCGTCTCCGTGCTCGGGCGCGACGTGCACGAGGTGCCCGTCGGATTCAAGTTCTTCGTTCCCGGATTGTTCAGCGGCAGCCTGGCATTCGGCGGGGAGGAGAGCGCGGGCGCGTCGTTCCTGCGGATGGACGGCACGGTCTGGACCACCGACAAGGACGGCATCCTGCTCGCGCTGCTGGCCGGCGAGATCGCCGCGGTCACCGGCCAGAGCCCGTCGGCGCGCTACGTCGAACTCGAACGCCGCTACGGCAGCCCCGCCTACGCGCGGATCGACGCACCCGCCACCGTGGAACAGAAAGAGCTGCTCGCGAAGTTGACTCCGGACATGATCACGACGAAGGAGATCGCCGGGGAGCCCGTCACCGCCGTGCTCACCAGGGCGCGGGGCAACGGCGCGCCACTGGGCGGCCTGAAGGTGACCACCGAGAACGCGTGGTTCGCCGCGCGCCCCTCCGGCACCGAGGACAAGTACAAGATCTACGCGGAGTCGTTCCACGGACCCGAGCACCTCGCCGAGGTGCAGACGGCCGCGGAGGAATTGGTGGGGCAGGCGCTGTCCGGTGACCGGTAGATCCAAGCCCCTGCCCAGCGAGATCTGGGTGCTGGTCGGGGGCGCGTTCGTCATCGCCATCGGGTTCGGCCTGGTGGCCCCGGTGCTGCCGCAGTTCGCGCGCGGATTCGGCGTCGGCGTGGCGGCCGCCTCGGCCATCGTCTCCGCGTTCGCGCTGATGCGGTTGCTGTTCGCACCCGTGAGCGGGCGGCTGGTGCAGCGGCTGGGGGAGCGCTCGGTCTACCTCGGCGGGCTGCTGATCGTCGCGGCGTCCACCGGCGCGAGCGCCCTGGCCCAGAGCTATTGGCAGCTGATGGTGCTGCGATCGCTCGGCGGCATCGGCTCGACCATGTTCACCGTGTCGTCGCTGGCGCTGGTCATCCGGATGTCGCCGCCCGAACAGCGCGGCCGGGTCTCGGGACTGTGGTCGACCAGCTTCCTGGTCGGCTCGGTGAGCGGGCCGCTGGTGGGCGGCGGGTTGTCCGGGCTCGGGCTGCGCTGGCCGTTCGTCATCTACGCTGTCGCGTTGTTCGTCGTCAGCGTCGTGGTGTACTTCAGCCTGCGCAATTCGGAGTTGGCCGCGCCGGAGCCGGTCGGCGGCGCCCGCATGATGTCCTTCCGCGAGGGCTGGGCGCGGCCGGAGTACCGGGCGGTGCTGCTGTCGAACTTCGCCAACGGAGCCGCCGTGTTCGGTGTCCGGATGGCTCTGGTGCCGCTGCTCGTCGTCGAGGTGTTGCACCAAGCGCCGGGTATGGCCGGAGTCGCGTTGACGGTGTTCGCCGCGGGCAACGCCACGGTGCTGTTCGCCGCGGGGCGGCTGTCCGATCGGTGGGGACGGAAACCGTTCGTGATCAGCGGCTCGCTGGTGTGCGCGGTCGGCACGGCGGGGCTCGGCGTGGCCACCGACCTTCCCTGGCTGCTCGCCACCTCGTTCCTGGCGGGGGTCGGTTCCGGCATGTTCACCCCCACCCAGCAGGCGGCCGTCGCCGACATCATCGGCCCCAAGGCGCGCGGCGGGCCGGTGCTGGCCGGTTTCCAGATGGCCGCCGACCTCGGCACCGTCATCGGGCCGGTCGCCGTCGGAGCCCTGGCCCAGCAGGTGTCCTACGGTCTCGCGCTCGGCGTGACCGGCGCCCTGCTCGCGGTTGCGGCGCTCGTCTGGACGGTCGTGCCCGAGCCGCTGCGGCGGGGAGTTCCCGCTCACCCGGAGATGCCGTCCGAACGCTCCGCAGGAGCGGACGACGCCGAGGGTCGATCGGCGCGGATCGACCGTGCGCTGAACGAAGTGTCCGGCGCGCCCGTCGCCGACAGTCCGGTGCCCGTGGTGGCCGAGACTATGAGGGTTCCGGGAGAGGGTTCGGCGGATCCGCAAATCGTGGTTGACCGGCGGGAGTCGGTGACGGATGGTGTCCCGACGGTGGCGGAGTCCGACGGACCGGCGGGCTGTCCCCCGGCCGGCGATCGCCACGGTGCGGCATCCGACGCCAGACCGGTGCGGACCGCGCCGGGCACCGCGGTCGTCGACTCGAACGAGGCTGAGTATCCGCCGGGACGCCCGATGTCTCGCGGCAAACGTCGGCGACCGGAGCGGCGTGCCCGTCGCAAGCGCTGAGCACTGTAGTCCGGACGGGCGGTGCTACGGGCCGGGTGCCGCCGGGGCGTAGCGCGAGGTAATCAGCGGCGGGGTCCGTCCGCGCGTCGCGGAGCCCGCGGACAGAACCGTTGGGTGGCCCGGGCGGGGGACTTGCCCGTGGGCTCCGATCAGTGTGCGCGCGGCCGTCGGATCGGTGGCCCGGCGGCGGGAACGGCGGTTCGTTGCGGCAAAGTGTCAATGTGAGCGAATCGCGTTCGAACTACACTCCACGGCCGATGTCCAGTGCGACCACCTACGCGCTCGGTGCGGTCGCTCTCGTGCTGATCGTGCTCATCGTCATCGCGGCGATCCGCTGGGGGCGCGACGACGCGACTGTCCGCAACGACGGCTACGGTTCGGTGCGGGACCCTGCGGTGCACTCGATGCTCGAGCAGAACGGTTCGATCCTGCTCGGCCGCCCGGACGCGAAGAAGACCATCGACATCTTCGAGGACCCGCTGTGCCCCGGCTGCGGCAGCCTGGAGCGCATCTACGGCCAAGAGATCGCGCAGCAGATCGATGCGGGCGCGCTGGCCGTGCGCTATCGCCTGGTGAACTTCCTCGACGGCCGCTCCCGGAGCAAGGACTACTCGACGCGCGCCGTCGCCGCGAACCAGTGTGTGGCCGAAGCGGGTTCGGGGCCGGTCTACTCCAAGTTCCACACCGAACTGTTCACCACGAAGCGTCCCAGCGAAGGCGGCGCCGACCTGAGCAACGAGGAACTCGCCGCGATCGCGGGCGACGCCGGAGCCGCCGAGCCCGTGCGGCAATGCATCGCGACCGGTGCCAAGCTCGACTCCGCGCGCAGCACCGCGATGGCGCAGACCGCGGCCCTCGGCGAAGCGCTGGGCGGCTCCGCGGCCACCCCCGCGGTGTTCGACGGCACGAGGAAGGTCGACACCAACGACGAGAACTGGGTGGTTTCGCTCGCCGGTTGAGCAGGGTTGAAGGCGCTGAGCGCGGGTGTATAGCGGACATCCGCCGAGCGGGGGTCCATCACCGGAAGCCGACTCGGCGATGTAGTCCGGCTCCCCGCGACCCGGACGTTTCCCGGCGACGGAAGGGCCGGAACGCCGGCTCCACCAAACCGGCGCCCCGGCCCACTCGACGGCACGACCCGACATCCCCAGCCCCCGAGATCGCCGCTCGCCGAGTTTTCAGTTGGCCTGGGGCCGGGCAGCGGCTCCACCTGCCGCTGCCCGGCCCGCGCACTCGACAGCGCGATCCGGCCCCCTGTCCCTAGACCGCACCTCGAGGTGTCTCACATCCGCTCCGACTCCCGTCAGGGAGCCGGACACTCGAAACGAACAAACCAGCAACCCCATCTGCTCTGGCCGTTCCGAGTGCCCGACCGGCTATCGCCCTACGCCCTGGTCGAAACTCGATTCGAACACATGTTCGATACTAAGCCCATTGGTCCCCCTCTGTCACCCCCCGAATCGAGGCGATTTGGTCGCCGACATACCGTTGGTGTAACTTCATTCAAGCGCGGCCGGGAAGCCGGAGCGCAACCAACCAGGGGCTATGGCGCAGCTGGTAGCGCACCACACTGGCAGTGTGGGGGTCAGGGGTTCGAGTCCCCTTAGCTCCACTTTTCTTCTCGAAGGCTCGTGCTCACCAAGAGCATGAGCCTTTCTCGTTTTCACGGTGTTCGCGGGTGTGATTCCGCCGTGTGCTTTCCCGGCGGATCTGGGTAACCGGTCGATGTTCTGTGACCGGCCCCGTGCCGCAGCACCCGTTGGAGAAGCATCATGACTGACACGAATCTCTCGCACGCCTCGTCCACCGCGGGTCGGATCGCCCAGAACGGCGTGTTCGCGCGGTTCGCCCGCGCGGGCTACGTCATGTCGGGCCTTGTTCATCTGCTGATCGGCTACATCGCCATCAGACTCGCGCTCGGGGGCGGGGGCAGTGCCGATCAGTCGGGGGCGATGGCCGAACTGGCCGACAAACCGGGTGGGGTGGTCACCCTGTGGATCGGCGTGGTCGCGTTCGTGCTGATGGCGCTGTGGCGGCTGGCGGAGGCGGTCTTCGGCAAAGCGTCCGAGCCGGGCTCCGGCAGCTTGAAGTCCGAGGCGTTCGACCGGGTCAAGGCGCTCTCGCTGTCGGTGGTCTACCTCGCGTTCGCGATCACCGCTTTCCGCTTCGCGCAGGGCAGCGGACAGTCCAGCAGCAGCCAGAGCGTCGGGCTCACCGCGCGTCTGATGCAGCACACGGCGGGAACCGTCGCGCTGGTCGTGGGCGGGCTGATCATCATCGGCGTGGGCGGCTACCACGTGTACAAGGGAGCGAGCCGGAACTTCCTCGAGGACCTCCGCGGGACCCAGAGCGCCTTCGTGCGGCGGCTCGGCACCGTGGGATACATCGCGAAGGGACTCGCCGTCGCCGCCGTCGGGTTGCTGGTCATCCTCGCCGCGACGAAAGACGATCCGAACAAGTCCGCCGGGCTGGACGGAGCGTTGAAGACGCTCGGCGCGCAACCCTTCGGCGTGGCCCTGCTCCTCATCGCCGGGTTGGGCATCATCACCTACGGGCTCTACAGCTTCGTCATGGCTCGCAGCGCCAAGATGTAGGGCCGGTCAGCGCACCGCGGTCAGCAGCCGGGGCTGCCGCCACAGGTTGTCGAGTTCCTCGGGGAGGTCCGGGACCGATCGCCCGTAGGACGCGGCCAGCTCGCTCGGACTGAAGCAGCGCACCGACCAGCCGTGGCCGGACAGCCACTGCGCTGGATCGGCCCGTTCGTCGTCGTAGAACAGTTCGGCCGGGTCGATGTCCCCGAACGGGTTGTAGCGGTCGAAATACTTCGTCTCGATGCTCGCGAAGCGCTTGACGTCGACGCCCGTAACGAAGCTCTCCACGGCGAGGTGGCTGCCGGGTGCGGACAGCTCGTCGATGTGCTCGAACAATCTGTCCTGCGCCGCGCCGGGCAGATAGGGCAGCAGCCCCTCGGCCGACCATGCGGTGGGCTCATCGGGGTGGAAGCCCGTGCCGCGCAGGGCGGCCGGCCAGTCCTCGCGCAGGTCCACCGGCACCGTGCGCCGCCGGGCCTTCGGTCGTGCGCCGTTCTCGGTGAGAACCTTCTCCTTGAACTCCAGGACCTTGGGCTGATCGATCTCGAACACCGTGGTCGCCGGCGGCCAGTCGAGACGATGCGCTCGCGCGTCCAATCCCGCCGCTACGATCACTGCTTGCCGAACGCCGTCCGCGACGGCCGACAGGAAGAACTCGTCGAAGAACTTGGTGCGAAAGCCCATGAACCCGGGGACCAGCGGCGTGTCCGCGAGCGGGGAGGGATCGGCCAGCAGCCCGGTGAAATGCGGATGACCTGCGGCCGCCACGAACAGCGGCGCGTAATCGTCCTGGATCAAGGGATCGGGTGAGGCCGCCTCCAGCGCACGGAACGTCGCCACACCCAACGCGGTGAGCCCGACGCTACTGACGATGTCCCAGACGTCTCCATCGGTTCGCATACCGCACCCACTTCCCGTCAGCCCACCACGGCGGTCTCGTGTTCCATGACTTCGCTGGCCGCGCGTTCGCCGGAGCGGATGGCCCCGTCGATCCAGCCGCACATCACCGCGGAACTCTCCGTGCCCGCCCAGTGGATGCGTCCGCACGGCTCGCGCAGCGCATGGCCGAATTGCGTGAGCACGCCGGTCGGCGCGTGGCTGAGCATCCCGCCGCCGGAGTACCGCTCGGCGCTCCAGTTCTGCTCGATGTAGTCGACGGGGGAGCCCGCCTTGCGGCCGAACCGCTCGACGAGTGCGCCGAGTACCGCGCTTCTCCGTTCGGTTTCATCGAGTCGGCCCACCTGTCGTGCGATGGGCCCCTCGATGATCACGCACAGCACCCCGGGGCGTCCGGTGTCCGTGCACGCGTCGATGGTGACCGTGGCGGGCGAGCCCGGGGCGACCGACTGTCCCGACAGGCCGTCGTCGCGCCAGAACGGTTCGTCGTACACGGCGGAGACCTTGATGATCGAGCCGCTCGGCATGCGCTGATGCAGGAACGATCGGTCTACCGGCAACATCGGCCGGTAGGAGATCTGACCTGCGATCGCGAGGGGGACCGCCACGATCGCCCGGCGCGCGCGCACCGTCAGATCGGTCGCGCGGACCATGACTCCCTCGTCGTCCTGATGGATGCAGCGCACCGGCTGCGACAGGTGGATCGAATCGCCGAGTTCGGCCGCCATCGGCCGGTAGATCGCGCCCATGCCACCGACCGGCCGCGCGTCCTGCGCCGCGTCTTTGACACCGAGGACGAAGCTCGGCCCGCCGCCCGACGCCATCTGGTACAGCACGAAAAGCAACGACACCTCCGAGGCCGCCGACGTGTAGCAGCCGGCTATGGCCGTCTCGAGCAGATCGTGCGCGGGCTTGGACAGCACATTGCCTTCCAGCCAGTGCGCCAAGCTGACCTGATCCCACTTGTCGGCCTTCTTCGCCGACCACGGCGCTTCCAGGGGAACCGACTTGCACATATGCCCCAGCTCGAGGAATACCGCCCCGAGGTTCATCGCCGCCCATGGACTCATGGTCCACGGGATGGTGCCGGTGTACCGGTGCTGCTTGCCGTCGACGACCATCATCGCCTCGCCGTCGGTGTACTGCTTGTAGCTCGGTACCCCGTACTCGGTCATCAGCGCCCGGACGCGGTCTTGACCCGGCCCGATCCAGGCGCCGCCGAGATCGATCCACGACCCGTCGTCGCGCACTCGGGTGAACGTGCGCCCCCCGAGCCGGTCGCGCGCTTCCAGCAGGGCCACCGATCGGCCCGTTTGTTTCAGCCGCAGCGCGGCCGTCAGTCCCGCGAATCCCCCGCCGATTACGCAAAAGTCGACGTCTGTCATGGCGTGCCGTCCTCGTGTCGCAGTAGCGCGCACGGCCGCCGTGTCACCTGCGCTCGACCGGAGCTCTCAGCACAGCGGGTGCATTCGCCTTCGATCAGGTCTACGCGTCGAATCTCGGGCAATTCTATAGCAAATTGCACTGGCCGGTCATCTCTCGCCATTTGCCGTACGGACGCTCGGCAAGCTGCCTACGCTTCGGATCTTGTTGTCCGACCGCCTGGAGCCCTTTCGATGACGATGTCCCCGTCCTCCGCGCACAGCCACGCGCCGCATGGTTCGCCGATCGATACCGACGGCCCGCGGATCCCTTTGTACTCCGCCGAATTCGCCGCGGACCCGCACGCTGCCTATCGCGAGATGCGGGCGCGGTACGGCTCGCTCGCGCCGGTGGAACTGGCGCCGGATGTACCGGCGACCTTGGTGATCGGCTATCACGCCGCCGTGCGGATCGTGAACGACCCGGAGCACTTTCCGGCCGACCCCCGCGCGTGGCAGCAGGACATCGCCGCAGACTGCCCGGTGCTGCCGATGATGCAGTGGCGGCCCAACGCGTTGCGGAACGCCGGGGCCGAGCATGCCCGCTACCGGCAGGCCAACGTCGCGGGGCTGGAGAAGATCGATCTGTACGGCTTGCGCGACACGGTCGCGCAACTGGCGACGCCGCTGATCAACTCGTTCTGCGCGGACGGGTCCGCGGATGTGGTGCGCCAGTACGCGTTTCCGCTTTCCTTCGCGGTGCTGAACGCCATGCTGGGTTGCCCGGCCGAGATCGCCCAGCGCGCCGCCACCGGCATGGCCGCGATCTTCGAGGGTGTCGAGGCCGAGCGCGGGAACAAGATGCTCATCGATTCGCTGGGGGAGCTGACCCTGCTGAAACGGGCCGAACCCGGGGACGACATCACCACGCGCATGCTCCGGCACCCGGCCGGGTTGAGCGACACCGAAATGGTGCACCAGCTGGGCACGCTGTACGGCGCAGGCATCGAGCCCCAGCAGAATCTGATCGTCAACACGCTGCTGCTGATCCTCACCGACGAGCGGTTCGGCGGCAGTGTGCTCGGCGGCAGCCTGTCCACCCGGGACGCCCTGGACGAGGTGCTGTTCAACGATCCGCCGATGGCGAACTTCTGCTTCAGCTTCCCGAAGCAGCCGATCCTCATCGACGACGTCTGGCTGCCCGCTCATCAACCGGTGGTGATCAGCATCGCCGCCTGCAACACCGATCCCGCGATCCGCGCCGGACAATTCGCGGGCAATCGTGCCCATCTCGCGTTCGGCGGGGGTCCGCACGCGTGTCCGGCGAATTCGCTGGCCTATTTGATCGCCCAGGACGCGATCGATCAACTGCTCGACGCCCTGCCGGAGATCCGTCTCGCGGTAGAGCCCGGTGAACTGACCTGGCGGCCGGGCCCGTTCCACCGAGCGCTGACCGCTCTGCCGATCGTCTTCCCGGAGTCTGCGCCGTTGCCGCTGCTGTGAGCCGTGGGCAACCACCGGACGCGGCGAGCGCGAGGTGTTTCATTCGCTCGAACTTGTAAGTTAGGCTCGCCGAACTTATCATCTCTGTGCATGAAGGTTCGGCTCCGCCGCGTGCTCGCTCGGTCTCCGCGTCGATGGGTGGCGGCAATGGCGGTGGGCGCCATGGCATGCGCCCTCACCGCCTGCGCCGCGACGGAGGCGGGCGCCGACGACCGGCCGGTGGTGCTCACCACGTTCACGGTGCTCGCGGACATCGCCCGGAACGTGGCGGGCGAGCACTTGACCGTGGAGTCGATCACCAAGGCGGGTACGGAGATCCACGGCTACGAGCCGACACCGGGTGACATCAAGAAGGCGTCCACAGCGGATCTCATCCTGGACAACGGACTGAATCTGGAGGCGTGGTTCGCCCAGTTCGTCTCCGACCTGCGGGTGAAGCACGTCGTGGTGAGCGAGGGCGTCGCCGCGCTGCCGATCCGCGAGGACGCCTACCAGGGCAAACCGAACCCGCACGCGTGGATGTCGCCGCACAACGCCCAGATCTACGTCGACAACATGGTGCGCGCGTTCGGCGAACTCGCACCCGCCCACGCGGCCGATTTCCGCGCCAACGCGGAGCGGTACAAGTCCGAGCTGCGCGAGGTGCACGACGAATTGACCGGCACCTTGAACGCCCTACCGCCGAACGAGCGCGCTCTGGTCACGTGCGAGGGCGCCTTCTCCTACCTGGCCCGCGACGCCGGACTCACCGAGAAGTACATCTGGGCGGTCAATGCCGAGCAGCAGGCCACGCCCCAGCAGATCGCGTCGGCCATCGACTTCGTCCGAGGTCAGCGGGTGCCGGCGGTGTTCTGTGAGTCCACGGTGTCGGACGCGCCGATGCGCCGGGTGGTCGAAGCCACCGGCGCGGCGTTCGGTGGCGTGCTGTACGTCGATTCGCTGTCGGAGGCAGACGGGCCCGTGCCGACCTACCTGGCGCTGATCAGGCACGACGCGCGGACGATCGGTTCCGCGCTGACGGGCCACCGCCCATGAGCACGCCCGCGATCGAGGTGCGCGGCGTCACCGTCCGCTACGGCGAGGTCCCCGCGCTCGAGAATGTCGACCTGACCGTCGACGCGGGGCGGGTGTGCGGTCTCATCGGGATGAACGGTTCCGGCAAATCCACCTTGTTCAAGACGATCATGGGTCTTGCCCGGCCCGACCGCGGGACGGTCCGGATCGACGGCGGCGCCCCCGTGACGGCGCGCCGGGCGGGGATCCTCGGTTACGTCCCGCAGAGCGAGGACGTCGACTGGACTTTCCCGCTTTCGGTGCGGGATGTGGTGATGACCGGGCGATACGGGCGGCTCGGTATCACCCGTCGGGCGCGCAAGGCCGATCGGGAAGCCGTCGCGCAGGCGCTGGAGCGGGTGGAACTGACCGATCTCGCCGACCGGCAGATCGGCCGGTTGTCCGGCGGGCAGCGCAAGCGCGCCTTCGTCGCGCGCGGGCTCGCGCAGGGCGCGACCGTTCTGCTGCTCGACGAGCCGTTCGCGGGCGTCGACAAGCGTTCGGAGGCCACGATCACCGCGCTGCTGCGCGAGCTCGCGGCCGACGGCGCCACCATCCTGGTGTCGACGCACGATCTGCACGCCCTGCCCGGCCTCGCCGACGAGGCGGTGCTGCTGATGCGGACGGTGCTCGCCAAGGGCAGCCCCGATGCGGTGCTGCGCCCGGAGAACCTGGCCAGGGCGTTCGGCCTGGATGTGATGAACCGGGTGTGAGCCCGGCCGAGTGTGGGACGGACGCATGAGCTTCACCGAAATCTTCACCGACCCCTTGCGTTACGAGTTCATGGTGCGCGCGCTGGCCACCACCGTGACCGCGGCGCTGGTGTGCGCGGTGCTGTCCTGCTGGCTGGTTCTGATCGGGTGGTCGCTGATGGGGGACGCCGTCTCGCACGCCGTGCTGCCCGGCGTGGTGCTGGCCTACATCCTCGGGCTGCCGTTCGCGGTGGGCGCGATCGTGTTCGGGTTCCTGGCGGTGGCGTTGATCGGCGTGGTGCGCGACACCAGCCGGATCAAGGAGGACGCCGCCATCGGCATCGTCTTCACGACGCTGTTCGCGTTCGGCCTGGTGCTCGTCTCGGTGACGCCGAGCCAGACCGACCTGAACCACATCGTGTTCGGCAATCTGCTGGGTGTGAGCCGCGCCGAGCTGATCCAGGTGGTGATCCTGGCCGCGATCACCCTCGCCGCGCTCGTCCTCAAACGCCGTGACTTCACCCTGTACGCCTTCGACCCCACGCACGCGCACGCCATCGGCCTCAGCCCCCGGTTGCTCGGCACGGCACTGCTGGGCCTGCTGGCCCTCACCGCCGTGGTCGCCCTGCAAGCGGTCGGCGTCGTCCTCGTGGTCGCCATGCTCATCATCCCGGGCGCGGCGGCCTACCTGCTCACCGACCGCTTCGGCCGGATGCTGATCATCGCCCCCGCCGTCTCGGTGACCTGTGCGGTGGCGGGTCTGTATCTGAGCTACCACCTGGATACGGCTCCCGGCGGCATGGTCGTGGTGGTCCAGGGACTGTTCTTCACAGCCGTTTACCTGTTCGCACCCCGGCAAGGCGTGCTCGGACGGCGGATCTTCCCGGCAGGTCGCGCGGATTCGATGAGCGCTCCAGAATAAGCCGCACCGCCGCGGCGATCGAGCTACCCGCTCGGCGCCGGGATCGACTCTCCAGCCCGTCCGCGCCCTCCTGCCCAGCGCCGATCCGGCACCGGACTGATATCGGGCCCGCACCGTGGTGGTGGACCGCGCTCCGCATGCGCGAAGATGATGTCTCGTGGTGGATTACACGACGATCTTCGATCGGGTCCGCGGCTCTCTGCTGGGCGGAGCGGTGGGGGACGCGCTGGGGTGGCCCATCGAATTCCTGCGGCTGGAGCAGATTCGGCAGCGCTACGGCGACGACGGGGTGCCGGGCTTCCTGCCGCAGTACGCCGCCGACGCACCGCAGCAGATCACCGACGACACCCAGATGACGCTGTTCACCGCGGAGGGATTGCTGCGGTCGCAGCCGGGCGCCGATCCGGTGCCCGCGCTGCGCCGAGCGTATCTGCGCTGGTTGCAGACCCAGCGTCAAGAGGAGCCCGCGCCGCACGCCGACGGGTGGCTGGCGAGTCTGCCCTTCCTGTACGCGACGCGCGCACCGGGGAACGCGTGTATGTCCGGTCTGAACCAGCAAGCGCGGGGATACCTCGCGCCGGCGCCGCTGGGCGAACCCGGTCCGGTGAACGCGCATTCGAAAGGCTGCGGCACGGTGATGCGGTCCGCGCCGTTCGGGCTGGCCGGTGTGGGGCCGGACCAGGCGTTCACCACAGCGGCACGGGCCGCGCAGCTGACCCACGGACATCCCACCGGATATCTGGCCGCGGGCGCGTTCGCCGCACTGATCGATCGCGTGGTGACCGGTATCGAGTTGCCGATCGCGGTGCGCGAGACGGTCGACCAGCTTCGCGCCCATCCCGCGAGCGCGGAAACCGTTGAGGCACTGACCCGGGCGGTCGAGATGTCCGACGGGGCGGTCTCCGCCGAACGGGTGGAGCAGGTCGGCGAGGGGTGGATCGCGGAGGAGTGCCTGGCCATCGCGGTGTATTGCGCTCTGCACGCGGCCAGGACCGGCGATGTGCGCGCGGCGCTGCTGCTGTCGGTGAACCACTCCGGCGACTCCGATTCCACCGGTGCCGTGGCGGGCAATCTGATCGGCGCCGTGCACGGCGTCTCGGGACTGCCGATGGAGTGGGCCGCCGCGGTCGAGGGGCGCGATGTGCTGGTCCGGGTCGCCGACGATCTCGTCATGAACTTCGGTCTCGGCGACCGGGCCGCGCTCGCCCCGCGATACCCCCGCGACGAAGGTCTGTGACGACGATCAGGACGAGGATTCCTCACGCACCGCGTTCTCCGCTGCCGTGCGGTCCGGTCGCCGGCACACCTCGAGCACACGGCCGCGCAGCCAGCGGTGCGCCGCGTCCGCCTCGAACCGGACGTGCCACAGCAACGACACCGTCACCTCTGGAGCGCGGAAGGGCAGGGCGAACGAGTGCATCCCGCGCCGCAGGACCGTGGTGTGGCGCTCCGGAACCGTCGCGACCAGATCCGAGGATCTCGCCAGCGCCAAGGCGGCGCCGAAACCGTCCACGACCGTCACGACCTCCCGCCGGTGGCCGGTGGGGTGCAGAGCCTCGTCGACCAAGCCCTCGTCCAGGCCGCGCCGTGAGACGTGCACGTGCCGCGCGGAGGCATAGCGGGCCGTCGTGATCATCCCGGTGCGCAGCGGATGCTCGCTGCGCACCACCCCGATGAACCGGTCGGCGAACAGGAACGTGCTCGCGATATCAGGAGGCAGCGCGCGCTCGATCACTCCGACCTCCAAGTCGACGCTGCCATCGCGCAAGGGACCGGTGTCCTTCTTCGTCTTCTGCACGAAGCGCAGCCGAACGCCCGGGGCGGCGCGGCCGACCTCGGCCACCAATTCGGGGCCGAACCGCTCCACGAAGCCGTCGCTGCTGCGCACCGTGAAGGTCCTGGCCAGCCCGGCCAGGTCCAGCGTGCCGGCCGGCCGCAGCACGTCTTCGGCCTCCCGGACCAGGTCGCGCACGCGGTCGCGCAGTTCCACCGCGCGCGGTGTGGGCGTGAGCCCGCGGCCCGACCGCACGAGCAGCGGGTCACCGGTGGCCCGGCGCAACCGCGCCAGCTGGCGGCTCATCGCCGACGGGCTGAGCGCGAGCCGTTCGCCCGCCCGGGTGACGCTGCCCTCCTCGAGCAGGACATCCAGAGTGATCAGCAAGTTCAGATCGGGCCGGGCCATGCGCACACGATCGCACAAGCTCGTTCGTGACATGGCGTTCGGTGCACAATCGGCTTTCCATTTGTGCGCCTTCCGCCAGGTGAGGGCGGGACCTAGCGTCCAGGGGGACACCCCCGATCGAAGAGGTCATCGTCGTGAAACCAGCGCAACCACCCGTGCGGACATCGCCCGTTCACCCCGCGACCTCGGCCCGGCCGCTGCTCGCGCTTTCGCTGTCGATGCTGCTGCCGTCGCTGAGCATCAGCATCGCCAATGTCGCGCTGCCCACCATGGCGGTGGCGTTCGGCGCTTCCTTCCACCAGGTGCAATGGGTGGTGATCGCCTATCTGCTGGCCACCACGTCGCTGGTCGTCGGCGCGGGCAGGCTCGGTGACGTCACAGGTAGACGACGGCTGCTGCTCGTCGGCATCGGTGTGTTCACCGGCGCGACGCTGCTGTGCGGTCTCGCCCCGAACCTGGCCGTCCTGGTCGCCGCTCGGGCGCTGCAAGGCGCCGGCGCCGCGTGCATGATGGCGCTGACGATGGCCCTCGTCGGCGAAACCGTCCCGAAGGACCGCACCGGCAGCGCCATGGGTCTGCTCGGGACGATGTCGGCGGTGGGCACCGCGCTGGGTCCCTCGCTCGGCGGAGTCCTCGTCGCCGCCTTCGGCTGGCGCGCCATCTTCCTGGTCATCGTGCCGATCGGGCTGCTCACGATCACCCTGTCGAACCGCGCGCTGCCCGTGTCCGCCCCGGAGAGGAAACCCGGGCGGTCGCGTTTCGACATCCTGGGCACGTTGTTGCTGGCTTTCACCCTGGGTGCCTACGCCGCGGCCATGACGATCGAGGGGAGGTTCGGCCCGCTCGGTATCGGGCTGCTCGGTGCCTGCGCGGTGTGCCTCGGTCTGTTCGTCGTGGCCGAGCGCCGTGTCGACGCCCCGCTGCTCACCTTCGGCATGTTCCGCGACCCCGTCCTCGCCGCCGGTCTGGCGACGAGCGCCTCGGTCTCGACCGTCGTCATGACCACCCTTGTCGTGGGCCCCTTCCACCTCGCCCGCGCCCTGCATCTCGCTCCCGCCGTTGTCGGGTTGGTGATGTCGGCCGGTCCGGCGGTGTCCGCCTTCACCGGTGTGCCCGCGGGGCGCGCCACCGATCGCTTCGGCGCCGGGCCGATGGTGGTGGTCGGGCTCGGCGCCGTGATCGGCGGCACGACCTCGCTCGCGATGCTGCCCACCACCGCCGGGGTCATCGGATACGTGCTGCCGTTGATGATCACCACCTGCGGCTACGCGCTGTTCCAGGCGGCCAACAACACGATGGTCATGAACGACGTCGCACCGCACCGGCGCGGGCTGGTGTCGGGCATGCTGAACCTTTCCCGCAACCTGGGCCTCATCACCGGCGCCTCGGTCATGGGAGCGGTCTTCGCCTTCGCGGTCGGCGCGAGCGATGTCACCGTCGCCGCGCCGGAGCAGGTGGCGCGTGGTACGCAGTGGACCTTCGCCGTCGCAGCGCTTCTCGTCACCTGCGGTCTGGTGATGGTTCTGGCGGTACGGGCGCGCAGCTCTCGTCCGCCTCGGCCCTCGGACGCAGGAAAGCTCGACGGCGGGCATCGCGACCGACGCGGATAACGCTGTCGGACAACGATGCCCGCCCTCGGAACCGCGGCCCGGTCCGGCCTCGCGTGTTGTTCGGCAAGCGGGGGTCGCCGAGTGCTCCGCCCTGTGGGTAGCAGGGATGCGCTCGACGGCTCGAAAGAATTCCTATGCGCCCAGTGCGGAGGCCAGGTGCGGCCAGGAGTCGTGCAGGTCGGTCTCGAACTGGCCCCAAGTGTGCGAGCCCTCCGAGCGGTTGACGTGAATCGCCGGTAGCCCGAGTTCCTCGAGACGCTCGGCGAAGGCCGCGGTGCAGGAACTCGCGATCGCCTCGAGCGGCGGGAAAGGCAGGCCGCGATCTATCGCGCCCGGAGTGCCCGTAGCGGCGGACAAGAAGATGGTTTTCCCGGCCAGCGCACTCGCATTGGCGAAAGCGTCGTGTGCCCGCCAGAGCGCGTCGCCCGGCGATCCCCACATGTTGCCCGGGTTGCCCCCGCCACGGATGACCTGCGCGGTGACCATCGCCGCGCCCGCGGCGTCCGCGGCCCACGGGCACCCGCTGTAGGCCGCCACGGCGTCGTACACCTCGGGCGCCTGGATCGCGAGGTCGATCGCGGAGCCCGCGCTCATCGACACCCCGGCGATCGCGTTGCGTCCGGTCGTCCCGAGTTCGGCGTCGAGGGTCGGCGGAAGTTCCCGGGTCAGATAGGTCTGCCACCGGTTTCGTCCGACCGCCGGATCGTCGGCGCGCCAGTCGGTGTACATGCTGTACGCGCCACCGACCGGCATCACCACATTGACTCGCTTGTCGGCGAAGAACTCACGCACGTCCGTGTCGTCCCACCACGAGATCCCGTCCACCCCACCGCCGATACCGGTGAGCAGATACAGCGTGGGCGCCGGACCGCCCCCCGCCGCACGGATCACCCGATTGGTGACCACCCGATCCATGGACGGCGAATAGACATCGATCTGCGATACCGAACCGCCGAGCGGAACCTGCCCGACCACGTGTGCGCGCGCCGCCTCGGCTGCGGCGGGTTGTACGGCGAAGACGGACACTGCGACAGCGGTCGCCAGCGCGCTGACGAGCACGCCCAAATACTTAGAAGCACTCACTATTCCGTTGTACCCATCCGCGGCCACGGCACTCATTGCGCCGTAACGTCTCTCGGTCAACCGTGATTCGAAATATCACGAAGGCAACGCTTTTCAATGACGCGTCAATCGAATGGGCCTTCCTGCAGTGATGGCACTGTGCCGTCAGGCCACCGTGTTCTCCGGAGCGCTCCCTGCTGCAAGGCCGTGGTCACGGTCACCTCGCCGGGAGGACCGCAGGACACCGGCCGCCCACAGCGCCGCGCCGATGTACAGCGCCTGCTCCGGAATGCGTGCCCACAGCGGTGTCGCGGGCGCGCCGTTGAACGGGATGTCGGAGACGGCTGCGTAGATGTTGGCGGGCACCATCACGACGAACAGGGCGGTGAGCCCCAGCCCCGCGACGCGGCGGGTGCGGGTGCGGAACAGGCCCACCGCGCCGAGCAGTTCCAGGACGCCGGTCAGGTAGACCATCGCGCCGGGGAACGGGACGGCCGGCGGCACCATCGGGAGCAGATCGCCGTGGGTGGGAACGGGGGAGTCGGCGAACGCCTCCGGCAGGAAATGCGTTGTGCCGGTCATGATCAGCATCACGCCGAGGGCGTAGGCGGCGCAGGTGGGCCAGGCGGCGAACCGGCGCGCGCCGAGGGCCCCCGCCGTGCGCAGCGCGAGCAGGGTGGTCAGCAGAACGATGAGGGTTTCCATCATGCCTCCATGGGGACGGTCCGGCCGGGCGCCGGGGTCGTGGTGAATCGGATGAGCAGGTAGAGCAGGACGCCGAGCGGCGCGAAGAGGATGGTGAGCACGAGCAGCGGGCTGATCAGCAGCGCTGGCAGGCCGCGGGTGCGGCTGTCGGAGAAGATCCAGCGCCCGAGGAACAGGTCGAAGGCCACGAAGTGCGCCCATGCCGCCGCTGCCCCGGAACTTTCCCCGAGTACCGCCCGCAGGCCGGACAGCTCCGGACGGATCAGCGCCGCGGCGAACGCGCCGAACTCGGGCACGACCAGGGCCGCGTAGATGATCAGGGGCGGGAGGCAGATGAGCGGCGAGGCGACGAGCGCGGCGGTCCTCCGCCATGTCGGCGCGAGGATCATCAGTGCCCAGAACGGCGCCGCGAACCAGAAGGTGAGATCGAAGAACAGTTCCGTCATCGGTTCACACCTGCCGGGAACTTCTGCACCGCAACGCGTTTCGGTCGCAGCGCACTGGCCGTGAGCGCCGTCGCGCCGAGAGCGGTCGCAGCGAAAGCCGCAAGGGTGGCCGCGTCGGGATGGGCCACCGACTGCCCGCGCAGCGCCTGCCAGGTCAGCACCGTGAGCACCGCCGCGTAGCAGGAGAGTGCGGGGAAACGCTGGAAGAGGGCGGTCACGACACGTAGACCTTTCGAGAACTCGAACTATCGATAGTTGTACTATCAGTTACGATTATGGATAGCTGTACTATCTGCTGTCAAGAAGCCGACCCAGTCCGAGGAGTCCGATGCGGATCGCCGAGCTCAGCCGCGCCAGCGGCGTCCCCTCCGCGACGATCAAGTACTACGTGCGCGAGGGGCTGTTGCCCTCCGGTGTGCGAACCCATCGCAATCAGGCCGAATACAGCGAGGCCCACGTCAGCAGGCTGCGGCTGATCCGGGCGCTGGTCGACATCGGCGGTGTGTCCATCGAAGCAGCGAAGGAACTGCTCGCGGCGCTCGACAGCGGCAGCCTGTCGGCGCGGGAGTCGCTCGGCCATGTGCAGTACGCGCTGGGCGGGCGGAGGTCGCAGGTCGGTGACGAGCAGCGGGAGGCCGCCGCGGAGGACGTCGCGGCACTGCTGGACCGGCGCGGCTGGCGGATCCACGACGACAGCCCGGCGCGCGGCACCCTCGTGGACGTCTGCGCCGCCCTGCGCATGCTCGGCCACGACGACGTGGTCGCCGCGATGGACGACTACGCGGGCGCGGGCGAAGCCATCGCCGCCACCGATATCGCCCTGGTCCGCAACCAGCCCGGCCTGGAGCGGATGACCGAAACCGCCATCGTCGGAACGATTCTGGGCGACACCCTGCTCGCCGCGCTGCGCAGGCTGGCGCAGGAGCATCTCTCCAGCACGCTGTTGCCGCCGGAAGACGACGCGGACCGCGCCGCAGGCGAGGTTTAGCCCGGCCTTCGCGCGGCATGCCGGAAAGAGGACCGATCCGAGGCGAAAGGAGAGTCGCTCATGACCGATCAGTTGGATGGAACTCGCGTGCTGATCATCACCTCGAACACGGGGGTGGAGCGGGACGAGCTGCTGGTGCCGCGCGACGAACTGCGCAAGCGCGGCGCGCGGGTCACCCATGCCGCGCCGAAGCGGGAAGAGGTGCGGACGTATCAGCACGACACGGAGAAAGACGCCGTCGTGCAACCGGATACGTCGTTGCACGAAGTGTCGGTGGACGATTTCGACGTGCTCGTCGTGCCCGGCGGCACGGTGAACGCGGACAAGTTGCGGGTCACCGACCGGGCGATCGAATTGGCCAAGGAGTTCGCGGGCGCGGGCAAGCCGATCGCCGCGATCTGTCACGGCCCGTGGCTGCTGGTGAACGCCGAGTTGGTGCCGGGTAAGACCCTGACCTCGTACTTCTCGCTTCGCGCCGACATCGTCAACGCGGGCGGCGACTGGGTCGACGAAGCGGCGGTGCGCTCCGCAGAGGGCGGGTGGACGCTGCTCACCTCGCGCAACCCGGGTGATCTCCCCGATTTCGTGCACGCCATCACGCGCGAAGTGGTCCCTGCCGCACGGTGACCGGTCGATCTCGCGCGACGTGCCGGTTCAGTTGCCCGGCAGTGGTTTTCGCGGGTCGATCGCGATGCCGAGATCGCGCAGGCGGTTGTCGATGAGCAACCAGCACTCGGTGGTCAGGCGGTCGACGAGGGCGGTCTCGGTGGTGTCGTGGTGCTCCAGCCACCAGCGCACCGAGGCGTCGACCAAGCCGAGCAGTGCGACCACCACCCGGTCCGCGGCCAGCGGGTCGGCCCCGAAATCCGGCAGGTAGCGTGCCGCCGCCGCGGAGATCTCGGCGGCGAAAGCGCTTCCGCCGACGCGCGGCTCGTTGCGGCCGCGCCGGTAGTCGCGTCCGACCAGGAAGCGATAGAGATTGGGATGCTCGGCGGCCCACCGCACGTGCTGGGCCAAAGGCGCGCGGATGATGTCCAGCGGGGTGCCGTCCACGGCCAGTTGCGCGCGAATCCGTTCGGTGAGATCCCGGTGCGCGTGCCGGGCGACCGCAAGGTCGAGTTCCTCCTTGCTGGCGAAGTGCCGGTAGACGTGCGTGCGGGCCAATCCGGCCCGATCGGCGATCCGGCCTGTGAGCGCGTGCGGGCCGTCCTCCTCGATCGCCGCGATCGCGGCTTGCACGATGGCGCGGCGACGCTCGTCCCGGCCTGGCCGGTTGCTGGTGGACCGTCGCGCGTCGGCGGTGTCCACCCAGGGTTGTCGTGCCACGCGGCTCAGCGTATCCGCCGTCCGATCGAGTGGTACACCTTGTACCCGGCAGCCTGTTGGTACACACTGTACCCGTAACTGTCGGTATCAGACTTTCGCAAGGACACACCCGATGACGACCTACCGGTCCGCCTGGCTCGACGACGACCTGGACGCCCTGCGCGAGCTCGCCCGCTCGTTCTTCGCGAAGGAGTTGACGCCGAACATCGACAAGTTCATCGAGCAGCACCACGTCGACCGTGACTTCTGGACCAAGGCGGGCGCGCTCGGCCTGCTGTGCGCGTCGATCCCGGAGGAGTACGGCGGGGGCGGCGGCACCTTCGCGCACGAGGCCGTGCTCATCGAAGAGCAGGCCAAGGCGTTCGACACCTCGTGGGGCGCCACGCTGCACAGCGGCATCGTCGCGCACTACCTGCTGCACTACGGCACCGAAGAGCAGAAGCGGCAGTGGCTGCCGAAGATGGCCGGCGGTGAGGTCGTCGGCGCGATCGCCATGACCGAGCCCGGCACGGGGTCGGACCTGCAGAACGTGAAGACCAAGGCGATCCGCGATGGCGACGAGTACGTGGTGAACGGCTCCAAGACCTTCATCACCAACGGCAGCCAGGCCGACCTCATCATCGTGGTCGCCAAGACCGACACCAGCGAGGGCGCGGGCGGCATCTCGCTGGTTCTGGTCGAGGCCGACCGGCCGGGCTTCCGGCGCGGCCGGGTGCTGGACAAGGTCGGTCAGAAAGGGCAGGACACCTCCGAGCTGTTCTTCGAGGACGTCCGGGTGCCGGTGTCGAACCTGCTCGGCACGCAGGAAGGCCAGGGCTTCGTCCAGCTGATGCAGCAGCTCCCGCAGGAGCGGCTGATCATCGCCGTCGGGTCGGTGGCCGGGATGGAGGCCGCGCTGGAGGTGACGCTGCGCTACACGAAGGAGCGGCACGCGTTCGGCAAGCCGCTGTTCGCGTTCCAGAACACGAAGTTCACCCTCGCCGAGGCGGCCACCGAGACCCGGGTGGCCCGCGTCTTCCTGGACGACTGCATCGCGCGGCATCTGCGCGGGGAACTGGACATCCCGACCGTCGCGATGGCCAAGTGGTGGACCACCGACCGCGCCATGTCGGTGGCCGACGACTGCCTCCAGCTGCACGGCGGCTACGGCTACATGACCGAATATCCGATCTCCCGGATGTGGACCGACAGCCGGGTGCAGAAGATCTACGGCGGCACCAACGAGATCATGAAGGAGATCATCGCCCGCAGCCTCTGATCGGGTGACCGACGGTGTTGGCGCAGCGCCAACACCTTGTCGGTGCGCGGACCCGGGGGCCTACGCTTCGGTGAGGTCCACCCAGGTGGCCGTGGCAGAGACAACGAGGTGCTGGCCACCTCCGGCGTGAAGGGACGATTGCGATGAGCGACGTCGAAACTCCTCCGTTCAAGGACATCGTCAACGGGGCACTGGAATTCACCATCCCGATCGCGCACAAGATGGGTGTGCAAGCGGTGGAGGTGCGCCGCGGTTTCGCGGCGACCTCGGTGCCCGCCGAGGGCAACGGCAACCACTTCGGCGTGATGTACGCCGGTGTGCTGTTCACCGTCGCCGAGATCCTCGGCGGCGCGATCGCGGTCGCGACCTTCGACAACTCGGCGTTCTATCCGCTGGTGAAGGACCTGCGCATCTTCTTCCGCAAGCCGGCCAAGACCGACGTGCGCGCGGAGGCGACGCTGTCGGAGGAGGAGATCGCGCGCATCGGCGACGAGGCGGCCGCGAACGGCAAATCCGACTTCACGTTGCGTGCGGTGGTGACCGACGCCGACGGTGTGGTCGTCGCGGAGACCGAGGGGCTCTACCAGTTGCGGGCGCACGGGAAGTAGTCCGAGTCGTTACCTACGGCAGTGGTTCCGGCCGCGGTCGCGCCCGGGCGGCGAACTGTTGGTGTATCGCTGGGCGGGGGCCGCGGAGGCGAAGACGCTCTCGTCTCCTCGGCCCACGGCTATAACGCCTGGTCCGCGCCGTTTCATTTAGGTCGGCATGAGCGCGCCTGCGATCGTGCGATGCATGCGCGGAGGCCTCGTATCCAGGTCACGGATCGCTTCCGGGCCGCGCCGTCGTCGCATCGGGGCGAGGCGCGGAAAGTGGTCGATATGGAGATAACGAGTCGGTCGCTGGAGCTGCCCGAGCGGCCCGCGGGACTGGTTGTCTACCTACTACCGCAAGTCGTGGACCTGGGAAAATGCGACTCGTTTCACGATCTAATCGTGATCTCGAACACATAACGGAAGCATTACGCACGTTCGATAAGGCGGATTTTCCGCCGATCGACCTGCGGGAATGGTCGGGAGTCTCGACCAGGGGTCAAACGCCGCGGCGCGTTATTCGAACGTGATCTGCCGCGACATCTCCGCTAACGTCGGTGACGGCTCGGGGCAACACCGAGATCGAGCTCGAATCGCAGAACGCCGGAAACCCTGTCCCGCGGTTCGAGTGTCCACAACCTTCCTGGGGACAGGGGCGCGGCGATATTCGCCGAGCCGGTGGGCGCAGGCGGGAAATCTCATGTCGCATAACCGTAAATTCACCACTCGTGTTCTCGGCTTCACCGCGGCCATCGGCGCTTTCGTCGCCGTGCCGTTCGGTCTCTCGACCGCCACCGCGTCGGCCCACAACTGGGACGCCGTCGCGCAGTGCGAAAGCAGTGGCAACTGGTCCACCAACACCGGTAACGGCTTCGCAGGCGGGCTGCAGTTCACCCAGAGCACCTGGGAGGCCAACGGCGGCTCCGGCAGCCCCTCCAGCGCCAGCCGCGAAGAGCAGATCCGCGTCGCCGAGAACGTGCTCGCGACCCAGGGTCCGGGCGCCTGGCCCGTGTGCGGCGCCTACCTCTGATGCGCCACCGGCGCCTATCGCTGAGTTTCGGTAGGCGCCGGGCTAATTCTCGGCGGTAAATGCCGGGCGGCGATTACGCGTAATCGCCACAATCGCGTCGGACAATTCAGCGTCGAATTGTCCGGCCCGATTCAAAATTCACCGAATGCGGATTCGCGCGCTACTTCCGACGACGGACCCGCACCTCGGTCGCTGTCCGGTAACGGTGCTCAAGCGCGCCACAGCTGGTAACCGGCACGGGACAGCACGATGTTCGGCACCACCGCGTTGCGGGACAACCGGGTGATCGCCAGCACCATCTCGGCGATGTCACCGGTGGTGAGCATGGCGGACCGGTCGAGCACCTCCCGCTTCCACGCGGTCATATCGGTGTCGACGTAACCGGGGGACACCGCCGTCGCACTCACGCCGTTCCCGGACTCCTCCAGCGAAACCGTCTCGCAGAGCGAGATGAGCGCCGCCTTTGTCGCGCCGTACGCGGCGAGGCCCGCTTCCCCCGCGACTCCGGTGATCGACGCGAGCGCGACGATCTTCGCGCCGCGCTCGCGGTCGGTGCTCGCGCTCTTGCGCAGCAGCGGGAGCGCCGCCTGGATCAGGGTCAACGGCGCGCGGAAATTCACGTCGAGCATGCGCTCGTACGCCTTCGCGGGCAGGTCGGCCACGGCACCCGCCGTGCCGGTGCCCGCGCTCAGGACCAGCACGTTCATCCCACCGAAGCGTTCCTCGTGTGCCTGCGCCAGAGCGCGCACCTGATCGAGGTCGTTCATCTGCGCGACCACGGTGTGCACCTCGGCGCCCGTCTCCTCGCGCAGGCGCGCCGCGGTCTGCTCGAGGGTTTCAGGCGTGCGCGCGGCCAGCGTCAGGTGATAGCCCTCGCCCGCCAAGCGGCGCGCCACCTCCGCGCCGATTCCGCGCGACCCGCCGGTGACCAGTGCCGTGCGGGCGCTCATCCGAGGCGTTCGATGATCGTCGCGTTGGCCAGGCCACCCGCCTCGCACATCGTCTGCAGGCCGAAGCGGCCGCCGGTCTGCTCCAGGTGGTTGACCAGCGTCGACAGGATACGGGTGCCGGAGGCGCCCAGCGGGTGGCCGAGGGCGATCGCGCCGCCACGGGGGTTCAGCTTGTCCGGATCGGCGTTCACCTCTTGCCGCCAGACCAGCGGCACGGGCGCGAACGCTTCGTTCACCTCGTAGGCGTCGATGTCGTCGATGCTCAGTCCGGCGCGATCCAGCACCTTGCGCGTGGCCGGGATGACGGCCGTGAGCATGAGCAGCGGATCGTCGCCCACCACGGCGAACGAGTGGAAGCGGGCGCGCGGGCGCAACCCGAGCTTCGCCGCCGCCTCCTCGCTCATGATCAGCGCGGCGGAGGCGCCGTCGGTCAGCGGCGAGGAGTTGCCCGGGGTGATCGACCACTCGATCTCGGGGAAGCGCGCGGTGTACTGATCGTCGACGAAGGCCGGCCGCAGCTTCGCGAGGCTTTCGCCGGTGGTGGCGGGCCGGATGGTCTCGTCGGCAGTCAGCGTGCCCGCGGCGACCAATTCGTTGTCGAAGCCGCCCGCCGCCGCGGTCTCGGCCGCGAGCCGATGTGAGCGGGCCGCGAACTCGTCGAGCGCGGCGCGATCGAACTTCCACCGGGCGCTGATCACCTCGGCCGCGATGCCCTGCTGGATCAATCCCTCCGGGTACCGGTGCGCGAGCGGGCCGCGGTTGGCGTCCTTGCCCTGGCCGTTGGAGAACATCGGCGCGCGGCTCATCGACTCCACACCGCAGGCGATCGCGATGTCGTAGGCGCCCGCGATGACACCCTGCGCCGCGAAGTGCGCCGCCTGCTGGCTGGACCCGCACTGCCGGTCCACCGTGGTGGCGGGCACCGACTCCGGGAACCCGGCGGCCAGCGCGGCGGTCCTGCTGATGTTGAACGCCTGCTCCCCGCTCTGCGTGACGCATCCGCCGACCACATCGTCCACCAGCGCGGGATCGAGGTCGTTGCGGGCGACGAGTTCGGCGAGCACGCCCGCCAGCAGGGTGGCCGGATGCACTTCCGACAGGCCGCCGCCTGCCTTGCCCTTACCGGACGGTGTACGGACGACATCGACGATGACGGCGGACCCCATAGCCCTCTCCGATCAGTTAAGTTAACTGCCATTCACAGTGAAGTTAACACAGGTTCGCTCTCTCGGGTCAGGTCGGGTGGTGCTCACGTGGGATCGCGAACGCGGCGACGACGCAGCCCGCGGGATGAGCCCGGCGCGGGTGACGACTGTGACGGCGGTGCCGCGTCGACGCCCGCGAGCGCGTCGGCGACCCTGGTGTGCTCGGGCTCTGTCAGGCCGCGCCCAAGCGCAGCATCGAGCGCGCCCCGCGCTGGAACTCGAAGTCCACTTCGGCGATATCCGTTCGAATTCCTCCGGCGTGCAATGCCTTTCGGAGGCGATCGAGCAGGTCGTCCAGCGGCCCACCCGCGTGGTCGACGAGTGGGAACACCCGGACCTCGCCACGGCTCGATCGCGCCAGTTCCCGCAGCGTCGCCAAGTGGAAGTCGAAATCGAGGCGGTCGGCGTAGGTGAACAGCAGATGCGAACTCAGCACCAGGTCGAAGGCGCGATCGGGAAGATCGAGCGCGGGCAGGAGGCCGAAGCGGTAGCGCCACGGGTTGGCGCGCAGATCCTCGGCGAACCGGGCCGCGGCGGCTTCCCGCACCCGCCGATGGCCGTCCGGATCCCCGTAGAAATCCCAGACGTAGCGGTCGGCGGCGGCTGTCGTGTGGGACGTGCTGTGCTCGAGTTCCTCGGCCGCCAGAGCGGTCAGCTCCGCGGCGGGCAGCCGATAGACCGGATCCACCGCGACCACCCGCGCGCCGAGCGCGGCCGCCTCCACCGCGAAGCTCGCGGCGCCCCCGGGGCAGTCGAGGATCTCGCCACGCAGGTCGTCGCCGGTGAGCGCGAACATGGCCCGGTATTCGCTCAGCGATCGACCGGTCAGCAGATAGCCGCCCCCCTCGATCGACCCGTGCTCGTCTCCCATGCGTCGGACGGTAGCCACGACCGGCGCGCGACGCGAGCGAGTTTCCGGCTAGGGCCTGCCCTCACCGGCCGGCCGGACGGGATACAGGCGCTGAATCGTCAGCGCGGCCGCCAGTAACCGCGAGTCGTGCGGATCGGTGGGATCGACGCCGGTGAGTTCGGCGACGCGGCGCAAGCGATAGCTGAAGGTGTTGGGGTGCACGTGGATCTCGGCCGCCGCGGCTTTGCGGTCGGAGCCGTGGCGCAGGTGCGCGTCGAGCGCCTCGAGCAGGTGCGGACTGTCCAGAATGGGGGAGATGCGCTCGGCCAGCCGTGCGCGCGCGGTACCCGGTCTGGTGAGCTGGTATTCCAGCAGCAGGTCGTCGAGCCGGTAGACGCCCGCGGGCTTGCCGAGCAGCCGGGCGAGTTCGGCGAGGTCGGTGGCTTCCTTCGCGGTCCGGGCGATGGCGTCCCGCGGCACGGACGCGTATTCGGCGAGGAACACCGGCGCCCCGAAGTGCTCGGTCAGTTCCTCGGCCAGCCGGTGGTAGCGGGTGTCGTCGAGTTCGGCGTCGGAAGCGCTGGGCAGCAACGCGATTCCGGTCCAGCCGTCGAAAGTGGCCAGTGTGGTGGTGCCCGCGAGAGCGTCCAAGGCGCGGTGCAGCAGCCGGATGCGTCGCCGCCCGACGAGCGTGGCGACCGTGCTCGGCTGGTCGTGGTGGCGGATGTGGATCGCGAGCACCGTGTATTGCTCGGCGAGTGCGGTGTCCGCCCGCGCCGCCAGCTCGGCGGCGGGCAACCCGTGCAGCAGCGCCGAGCACAGGGCGCGACGCGCCTCTCGTTCGGCGTTGTAGATGGACTGCTCGACCTCGGTGTAGGCCTCGATGACGGTGATGTTGATCCGCATGAGCAGCTCGAGCAGCCTGCTGACGACCAGGACGAGTTCGTCGAGTTCTTCGCGGGAGGCCAGCGCGGCCGCCTCGTGGAGCACCGACTGCGCGGAGCCGTGCATGGCCTCGATCAGCACGGGCAACGGGAGCCGGTCCTCGGCGTGCCGCTCGGCCACCGGAGCGACGAACGTGGCGACCTCGGCCTGGGTGAAGCTGCGCTGTTCGCCGATCGCCTGGAGCACCGCGCGGCCGCAGGCGTAGATCGCCGGAAGCACCTCGGCCGTGAAGTGACCCTCCGGCAGGTCGGCGGCCGGAGGGGTGGTGCCGAGACCCGCGGCGAGCATGCGCTCGGCGATCTGAGGCCAGCGAGCCAGCAACCGGGCGACGAGCGGGGCGTCTCCGGCCACCGGGGACAACACGACGGACATGGGCCGATTGTTTCCGACCACACAAACGGCGGCAAGGCTACGGGCGCGGTCGCCCGAATTTTGGCTCCCGCGCCAATATTCCGAATGGAATGTTCTCCTCGCGGTGCAGTGACACCGACCCGGAGAGCGCCCTACATTCGAAAAGCGGCTCATAGATATGGCCCCGATCACATCTCCCTCCGAATGTGGCGCGGGATACATTCGGAGGCGGTGCAAGACGCACCGCCGAGTCGCGTTCGTTCGGTGCGAATGGAAGTGAACTCGATGTTGGCAATGATGCACAACGCTCGGCAGGCGATTCTCGGGGCCGCGGTGATCGCAGGGGTGACAATGGCGACCGCGCTCGGCGGCGGGATCGCGCACGCACAAGAGGAGATCGAACCGACCCAGCAGGCCCTCGCCGATTACATCAGCGCGGGTCTGAACCCCGCCCCGGACGGCAGGCAGCCGCGCGCGATCGTGGACGCAGGCAGTTCGTCGGGATGGGCGACCAGCGTCGCGTCCGACGCGTCCGGCGAAGGCCCGGAGCTGTCGGCGTATCTGGCCGCTTTCGGCTACGGGCTGACTCATCCCGACGCGGCTCCGCCCGGCGCCAACCGCTGGAACTGCGCGCCGTCCGCCGAACACCCGCGGCCGGTGGTGTTGCTGCACGGCACCTGGCTGAACGCCTATGACACCTTCGCCTCCCTGTCGCCGCGGCTGGCGCGCGCCGGATTCTGCGTGTTCGCCTTCAACTTCGGGCGATCCGGCCTGATGCAGGGCGGCGGCCTCGGACCGGTGCTGCCCGGGCGCTTCGGTGTGGGGCGGATGGAGGATTCGGCGGCGCAATTGCGGGACTTCATCGATCGTGTGCTGGGCGCGACCGGCGCACAGGCCGTCGACATCGTCGGGCATTCCCAGGGTGGAACGGTCGCCAACCATTATCTGAAATTCGAAGGCGGGCAGGGCAAAGTGGGCAAGCTGGTGAGCCTGGGCGCCACCCACCACGGCACCTCCCTCATGGGCATGGCGACGCTGGGCCGGATCATCAACAACCTGGGCGTCGATATCCTCGGGTTCTACGAGCCGCTGGTCGGCATCGCCAATATCCAGCAGGCGGTGGGCTCGTCGTTCTACGCCGGCCTGAACGCGCAGGGCGACACCGTGCCCGGCGTCGCGTACACGGCGATCGGCTCCCGGCACGACGAGGTCACCAACCCTTATCAATGGACATTCCTGCAGGCCGGTCCGGACGCGACGGTGGACAACGTCACACTGCAAGACGGGTGCGAGCAGGATATGTCCGACCACCTGACGATGATGTATTCCCCGCGGGCGGCCTCGATCGTGCTGCACGCGCTGGATCCGATCGCGCACCCGTCGCTGGAATGCACCTTCAACCCGTGGATGATCGGCGGCAACGGCAGCTTGTGAGCCACGCTGTCACTGCATCGGCGCGAGAATTCGTGACCGCTTGATTGGCGTGCGAGCCAATTCTTTTCCGGCCGCCGCATTGGTTGGGTGGAATACGGGCCACACCGCAGTCGTCGGCACGGCGGCGCCCGCGATCACGGCCGTGCCGTCGGAAAGGAAAACCGGATGAGTGTGGAACTCGAATGGGACGGCGGCCCGGTGCCGCCGGAGCCTGCGGCGTTCTCGGATCGGCCGATGTTGCCCGAAGACGATCCGTTCTACGTCCCACCGCCCGCGGTCGGGCGCTTGCGCCCCGGTGCGATCGTCCGCACGCGGGCGGTGGAGATCGGATTCTTCGGTCTTGTGCCGCAGCGTATCTCGGCTTGGCAGTTGCTCTATCGCACCTGTGATCTGCACGGTGTGCCGGAGGTCGCGGTGACCACGGTGCTGCTGCCGTGGGGCGCGGATCCGGCCGAGCCGCGCCCGCTGGTCTCCTTCCAGTGCGCGATCGACGCGGTCGCCTCGAAATGCCTGCCCTCGTATTCGCTTCGGCGCGGAGCGCGGGCGGCCGGTTCGATTCCGCAGCTCGAGCTGCCGCTGATCGTCAGCGCCCTGGCGCGGGGCTGGGCGGTGTCGGTTCCGGATCACGGCGGAACGGCCGGCCGGTTCGGGGTGGCCAGGGAGCCGGGATATCGCGCGCTGGACGCGGTCCGCGCCGCCCTCGCCTTCCCGCCGTTGGGTCTGGATCCGGCTACACCTATTGCGCTGTGGGGATATTCGGGCGGGGGATTGGCCACCGCCTGGGCCGCGGAGGCGGCCGCCGAGTACGCGCCCGAGTTGAATCTCGTCGGCGCGGTGGCCGGGTCGCCGGTGGGTGATCCGGCGGCCGCGTTCGTCCGGCTCAACGGCACGCTCTTCGCGGGATTCGCGGCCGTCTTCACCGCCGGACTGCGCCGGGGGTACCCCGAATTGGACCGCATGCTGCGCGCCCACCTGGACGCGCGGTATCTGGGCTGGCTGGCCGAGACCGAGACCACCGCGACGTTCCCGCTGCTGTATCGCTTCGCCCGGCGCGACATCGACAAACACAGTGGCGCGGGGCTCGCCGCCATGATCGAGCAGGACGGGGTGCGGCGGATCCTCGACGACATCCACCCCGGCCGCCGGGCGCCCGCCATGCCCATGCTCGTGCTGCAAGGCGTGCACGACGAGGTGATCGCGGCCGCCGACGTCGACGGCCACGTCGCGCGCTACGTCGAAGCGGGCGTCCACGTGCGCTACCTGCGCGATCGGCTCAGCACCCATCTGTTGTTGCAGTTCCTCGCGCGGCCGGTGATGGTCGACTGGCTCGCCGGTCGCTTCACCGGCCGCGAGCTGCCCGCGGCCGGTACGTGGACCCGGTGGTCGCTCGCCTTCGCCGGTCCGGCGCTGAGCGGTCACCTGAGTTTCGCGGCCCTGCTCGCCCGCATGTGGCTGGGGCGGCCGATCCGTGGAGCGCGCCCGCCGGTGATGGCGCGCCCCCGACCGCGACGCCCGTCCGTCCTTTCCGCCGCCCTCCGCAATCCGTTGTCCTGACCTCTGCTCGCGCCGGCGAGTGCCGCTGAGCTGGCCTGATCCCGCACCGGCACGCCGTGCGGACGAGATTCGGGCGTCGCCTCACAAAGGTGTCCGTTTTGCTCTAGCGTGAGCACGGTTGGTGCCGAGAGGGGTCGTGGATGCTGAGTGTGGCGCAATTGCGGGACCGGGTCGACACCGGCGAGATCGACACGGTGCTGGTCGCCATGACCGATATGCAGGGGCGACTGCAAGGAAAGCGCTGCGCGGCACGTTATTTCCTGGACGAGGTGGTCGAGCACGCCACCGAGGCGTGCGGGTACCTGCTCGCGGTGGACGTCGACATGACCACCGTCGACGGGTACGCGCTGTCGTCCTGGGAGACCGGGTACGGGGACGTCGTGCTGCGACCGGATCTGCGGACGCTGCGGACGACGCCGTGGTGGCCGGGCACGGCGCTGGTGCTGTGCGACGTCGAGCACGTGGTGCCGCAACGGCCTGTGCCCGCCTCGCCGCGGCAGGTGCTGCGCAAACAGCTCGACCGGCTGGCCGAGCGCGGCCTGCACGCGTTCGTCGGGACCGAACTCGAGTTCCTGGTGTTCGACGACAGCTACGAGGCGGCCTGGAACGCCGGGTATCGCGGGCTGACGCCGGCCAACCAGTACAACGTGGACTACTCGATGCTGGGCACCGGGCGGATCGAGCCATTGCTGCGCCGCATCCGCAAGGAGATGGACGGCGCCGGAATGTATGTCGAGTCGGCCAAGGGCGAATGCAACCCCGGCCAGCACGAGATCGCCTTCCGATTCGACGAAGCCCTGGTCACCTGCGACAACCACAGCATCTACAAGACCGGCGCGAAGGAGATCGCGGCCCAGGAGCGGCGCAGCTTGACGTTCATGGCGAAATACAATGAACGCGAGGGCAATTCCTGCCACATCCACCTAAGCCTGCGCGACGACGCGGGCAAGCCCGTATTCGCGGGTGACGGGGCGGAGGGCATGTCGCCGCTGATGCGGCATTTCATCGCGGGCCAGCTGGACTGCCTGCGTGAGTTCACCTACCTGCTGGCGCCGAACATCAACTCCTACAAGCGGTTCGCCGCCGGTAGCTTCGCGCCCACCGCGATCGCGTGGGGGCGGGACAATCGCACCTGTGCCATCCGCGTGGTGGGCGAGGACCATTCGCTGCGGTTCGAGAACCGGGTGCCCGGCGGCGACGTGAACCCGTACCTGGCCGTGGCCGCCCTGATCGCGGCGGGACTGCACGGCATCGATCGCCGGCTGCCGCTGGAGCCGGAGTTCCGCGGCAACGCCTACCACTCCGAACGCCCCCGGGTGCCGCGGACACTGCGCGAAGCGGCCCAGCTGTTCTCCGGCAGCACGGTGGCCCGCGCGGCCTTCGGTGATGATGTAGTGGAGCACTACCGCAACGCGGCGCGGGTCGAGCTGGACGCCTACGACGCCGCGGTCACCGACTGGGAGCGTATCCGTGGTTTCGAACGACTCTGAGGTCGCGGGAGCCCGTCCCGTGATCGGCCTTCCCACCTATGTGGAGCGGACCCGGTTCAACGCGTGGGATCTGCCGAGCGCGGTCCTGCCGCACGCCTACGTCGAGATGGTGGCGGCCGCGGGCGGCATCCCGGTGTTGCTGCCGCCCGCGGGCGTCGCGCGTCCCGAGCTGGTGCGGCGGCTCGACGGATTGGTGCTGACCGGCGGCGCGGACGTGGATCCCGCTCGCTACGGTGTCTCTTCGGCGGGGATACCCGGCTACACCAGGCCCGACCGCGACGAGTCGGAGTTCGGCCTGTTCGAGCTGGCCAGGGCCGCGGGCCTGCCGATTCTCGCGGTGTGCCGCGGCCTGCAACTGGCGAATGTCGCGCTCGGCGGCACGCTGATCCCGCATCTGCCCGATGTCGTCGGTCACGAGGAGCACTCCGGCGTCGAGGGCGGGTTCACCGCCACCCGGGTGCTGACGATCGCGGGCAGCCGCGTCGCCCGCCTGGCCGGTCCGGAGCTGAAGGTGCACTGCCACCATCACCAGGCCGTCGACCGGCTGGCCGAGGGCCTGACCGCCACCGCGTACGCCGCCGACGGCACGATCGAGGCTGTGGAATCCACCGAGGGGGCGTTCCTGGTCGGTGTGCAGTGGCACCCGGAGGCCGACGTCACCGATCGCCGGTTGGTCCGGGCACTCGTGGTAGCGGCGGAGACTTATGGAAGGGAGCGCGACCGGTGACGACAGCGCAGGTGATCAATCCGGCGACCGAGCAGGTGGTCACCACCGTGGAACTCGCCGGGGAAGCGGAGACCGACGCCGCCATCGCCCGCGCCCAGCACGCCGCGACCGCGTGGCGGGAGGTGGCGCCGGGGGACCGGGCGCGATTGCTGCGCCGGTTCGCCGAGGTGGTCGAGTCGGATCTGGAGCACCTCGCCGGGCTCGAGGTGGTCAATTCCGGGCACACCATCGGCAACGCGCGATGGGAGGCGGGCAACGTCCGCGATGTCCTGCACTACGCGGCCGGAATGCCGGAACGACTGCTGGGAAACCAGATTCCGGTGGCGGGCGGGGTCGACATCACCTTCCACGAACCGCTCGGCGTCGTCGGGGTGATCGTGCCGTGGAACTTCCCGATGCCGATCGCCGCGTGGGGCTTCGCGCCCGCGCTCGCCGCGGGCAACACCGTCGTGCTGAAACCCGCCGAGGTCACGCCGCTGACCGCCCTGCGGCTCGGCGAACTCGCGCTCGAGGCGGGCCTGCCCGAGGGCGTGTTCCAGGTGCTGCCCGGCAAGGGGTCGGTGGTGGGGCAGCGCTTCGTCACCCACCCGGCCGTCCGCAAGGTGGTGTTCACCGGCTCCACCGAGGTCGGCACGCAGATCATGGCCGGCTGCGCGCGGCAGGTGAAGCGGGTGACGCTCGAATTGGGCGGCAAGAGCGCGAACATCGTCTTCGCCGACGCCGATCTGGAGCAGGCGGCGGCGACCGCGCCCTACGGCGTCTTCGACAACGCCGGGCAGGACTGTTGTGCCCGATCCCGCATCCTGGTGCAGCGCAGCGTGTTCGACCGCTTTCTCGAACTGCTGGAACCCGCGGTGCGCGGTGTGCGGGTCGGTGACCCGTCCGACGAGTCCACCGAGATGGGCCCGCTCATCTCGGCCGCGCACCGCGAGCGCGTCGCCGCGTTCGTGCAGCCGTCCACCGAAGTCGCGTTCACCGGCAGCGCGCCCGACGGACCGGGATTCTGGTATCCACCGACCGTGGTGCTGCCCGGGGCTGCGACCGACCGGGTGCTCACCGAGGAGGTCTTCGGCCCGGTGGTCGCGGTGCTCCCGTTCGAGGACGAGGCCGACGCGCTGCGCATCGCCAACGACACGAATTACGGCTTGTCCGGCTCGATCTGGACCCGGGACGTCGGCCGGGCGCTGCGCGTGGCCCGCGGTGTGGAGGCGGGCAACCTGTCGGTGAATTCGCATTCGTCCGTGCGCTATTGGACGCCGTTCGGCGGTTTCAAGCAGTCCGGGCTCGGGCGCGAACTCGGCCCGGACGCGGCGCTGGCGTTCACCGAGACCAAGAACGTCTTCCTCGCCACGCAGTGACACCCGCCCATCCGACAGGAGATACGTTGCAGCGCTTACAGGATCGAGTCGCCGTCGTCACCGGCGGCGGGAGCGGTATCGGTCTGGCCACGGTCCGTCGCTTCGCGGCGGAGGGTGCGAAGGTCGTGGTCGCGGATATCGACGCCGGGAGCGGCGAAGCGGCCGCCGAGGAGGTCGGCGGGCGGTACGTCCAGGTGGACGTCACCGAGGAAGCGCAGGTCGAGGCGTTGTTCCAGACCGCGGTCGACACCTACGGCGGGTTGGACATCGCGTTCAACAACGCGGGCATCTCTCCGCCGGAGGACGATTCGATCCTGACCACCGGCATCGACGCGTGGCGGCGCGTCCAGGAGGTCAACCTGACCTCCGTGTATCTGTGCAGCAAGTACGCCATCGGGCACATGCTCGAGCGCGGCAAGGGCTCGGTGATCAACACCGCCTCCTTCGTCGCGGTGATGGGCGCGGCGACCTCGCAGATCTCCTACACCGCCTCCAAGGGCGGCGTGCTGGCGATGAGCCGGGAACTGGGAGTGCAGTTCGCCCGCAACGGTATCCGGGTGAACGCGCTGTGCCCGGGACCGGTGAACACCCCTCTTCTCCAGGAGCTGTTCGCCAAGGACCCCGAGCGCGCCGCACGGCGTCTGGTACACGTTCCGCTCGGGCGGTTCGCCGAACCCGAGGAGATCGCCGCCGCCGTCGCTTTCCTCGCCAGCGACGATTCCTCCTTCATCACCGCGTCGCAGTTCCTGGTCGACGGCGGCATCGCGGGCGCGTACGTGACGCCGCTGTAGGACCGGGACCTATTTCGGCGCTCCCAAGCGCGCGCCGCCGTCGACGCGCATCACGATTCCGGTGGTGAACGAATTCCCCACCAGGAATTCGATCGCCTGTGCCACGTCGTCGGCGGTGCCGACGCGCCCGACCGGTGTGGCCGCGGCGATCGAGTCGAAGACCTCGGCGCGCGCGCCGTCGGGCAGGAAGCTCCACCATTCGGTGTCGATCACGCCGGGGGAGACCGCGTTCACACGCAGGGGCGCCAGTTCGACGGCCAGCACCGGAACCATCGCTTCCACCGCCGAATTCACCGCGGCCAGCGCCGCTGTGGTCGGCATCGAGCCGCCCGCCGATGCCGCCGACACCAGCGTGATCGAACCGCGCTGCGCCAGATGGGGCAGCGCCGCCTGCACCACGGCGGTGTGCGCGAGGAGTTTGCCCTCGACGTGCTCGCGCAGGTGGTCGAGTGCGAGTTCGCGGAATGGAGTCGTGCCCGGCGGGCCGGTCACGGTGACCACCACATGGTCGATCGGCCCGAGTTCGGTGAAGAAACGGGCCAGCTCGGCCTCGTCACGCGCGTCGACGGTCCGGCCGGTGACGTTCTCGCCGAGCTCGGCGAGCGCGGCCTCGAGCCTGCCCGCGTCGCGACCCGCGATGACCACGTCGTGCCCTCCGGAGGCGAACCTGCGCGCCGCGGCCAGGCCGATGCCCGACGTTCCGCCGACGATGACTACTCGGTTGCGCACAACATCCTCCTGAATTTCGAAGCTCTGTGTCTCGAAATATAATCGAGGCACGATGTCTTGTAAAGTGTCGGCATGACCGGAACCCGCGGCCGTCCGCGCAGTGAGGACACCAGGCGCGCGATCCTGCGTGCCGCCCTGGAACTGTCCGCCCGCGACGGCTATCAGGACCTCACGATCAAGGCGATCGCCGACGCGGCGGGCGCGGGCAGGCAGACGGTGTATCGCTGGTGGCCGGACAAGGCCTCGGTGCTCATGGAGGCGCTCGTCGGGCTGGCCGAGGAGAACCCGGCGTTGCTGGGGCACGCCGAGTCCGCCGACGTGCTCGCGGAGGTCGAAAGTCTGCTCACCGCGACCTATGAACTCGCCCGCGAACTGACGGGGCAGGCGCTGGTCGGTCTGATGGCCGATGCGCAGCGTGATCCCGTGCTCTCGAAGCGATTGCAGGAGACCGTGATCGGGCCACGGCGCGCCACGCTGCGTACGCTGCTGCGAAGGGGTGTGGACAACGGGGAGTTCACCGAGGTGGTGCCGTTGGATCTCGTGGTGGATTTCGCGTTCGGAGCCATGTGGTACCGGCTGTTGAGTCGGCACGCTCCGGTCGACGGTGCGCTGGCGCGTGAAGTCACGGCCGGAGTCGCCGCCATGCTCGGCCGGGAGTGATAGCGCCGCTGATCGGCGGACGGCCGGAGTGGCGGCCACGAAGCCGGGCCGATAGCCGCGGTGGCGGCGATTTGTTGTGACTGACATCACAATTAGCGGATTCATCGCAGGTCAGCGCGACCGCTTCGGTGGGTTTCTCGGGTCCGGGACTGTTTGCCGGGGGTTGATCCTGGGTAACGGTCTGTTTCGTGCCACACCTTCGGTTCTCGTAGCCCGAGGTGGAACGAACCGAGGTCCGTGGACGGACTGGAGAGGACGTGCACGTGACCGACCGGACATCGGAGAGTTTCCCGCTGCGGCGTTCCGTGGCGGCTTCCGCCATGGGCAACGCGACGGAGTGGTTCGACTACGGCGTCTACGCCGCCACCGCGACCTACCTGACCGACGCCTTCTTCCCCGGGGAATTGGGCACGCTCGGCACCATGCTCGGCTTCGCCATCTCGTTCGTCCTGCGGCCGCTCGGCGGCATGGTGTGGGGACCGCTCGGTGACCGGATCGGCCGCAAAGCCGTGCTGGCCACCACGATCCTGCTCATGGCCGCCGCCACCGGAGCCATCGGCGTACTACCCACCCACGCGTCCGTCGGTGTGCTGGCCCCGGTTCTGCTGATCCTGCTGCGCGTGGTGCAGGGCTTCTCGACCGGTGGCGAATACGGCGGTGCCGCAACGTATCTCGCCGAATGCGCGACCGACCGCAAACGCGGTTTCCTCGGCAGTTTCCTGGAGTTCGGCACGCTCGCCGGCTTCGTCGGAGGTTCCGCGACCGTGCTGGCCTTCCAGCTCGCGCTCGGTTCGGACACCATGCACGAATGGGGCTGGCGCATCCCGTTCCTGATCGCCATCCCGCTCGGCCTGACCGGCTGGTACCTGCGTGCCAAGCTGGAGGAGAGCCCGGTGTTCACCGAAGTCGCCGAGCACAAGCGTCCGGCCGGTGGCCTGCGCGAAGTGCTGACCACCTATCGGCGCGAGACGCTCACGCTGGCCGGACTGGTGGTCGCGCTGAACGTGGTGAACTACACGCTGCTCACCTACCAGCCCACCTATCTGCAGAACACCATCGGTATGGGGGAGTCGGCCACCACCGCGATGATGCTGCTCGGGCAGCTGGTGATGATGGTGGTGCTGCCGTTCTTCGGCAGGCTGTCCGACAGTGTCGGCCGGCGCCCGATGTGGTTGTTCTCCCTGATGGGTCTTGCCGTGCTCGCGGTGCCGATGTACTGGCTGATTGGGCAGGGCACCGCGTGGGCCATCATCGGCTTCATCGTGCTCGGACTGCTGTACGTGCCGCAGCTGTCCACCATCAGCTCCACCTTCCCCGCGATCTTCCCGACCCATGTCCGGTACGCGGGTTTCGCGCTGGCCTACAACGTCTCCACCGCGGTCTTCGGCGGCACCGCCCCGCTGCTCAACGAGGCCGTCATCGAGGCGACCGGCTGGACACTGTTCCCCGCCCTCTACATGGTCGGCGCCTCCCTGATCGGCCTGGTCGCCTGGAACTACCTGCGCGAGACCGCGGGCACCTCGCTACGCGGCACCGAGGTCCCCGACGCGGGCGAGCCCACCCCGGACCCGGACCTCCCCGCCCAGCCCGCGTTCTGAACACGCCGGACGCGCCACCGCGCGGCCTGATGCGACTCCGACTTGTGGGACGTTGTCCTAGTGCGTCTCGGCACTCGGCGGAGAATTCCAGCGGACTTCGCCGGAAGCCACCGCGGTCGGGACCATTCGGTCAGGCCGAGGGCGACTCGTCGTCCGCGGGCCAGCCGTCCTCGATGACCAGGCGACCGTCTCGCAGCGCGGTCGCGTACTGGTCGGCCACCAGGTCGGCAGGGTAGGTCGGCCAGTAGGAGACCGCGCCGGTGGGCTTGTCGATGACGCAGACCGACCCGCCGACGATCACCGGCGGACTGGCCGGATCGGCCTGCGGCGGGCGGGGGAAGGTGGCGACGGCGACGAAGCAGGTGTCGAACTCGCTCAGGTGGTAACTGATTCCGCGATCGGCGTAGTCGCCGTTGGCCAAGTGGTGGTCGGCGATCCGGTGTGCTTCGGTCAGGTCCACCGGTGTGGTCGCCTCGGTCGGGTAGGCGTGGATGTCCATGTGTCGATGGCAGCTGGGAGTGGCCGCCCGCTCCTTCCGGGTCTCTGGATAGCACGGTGGCGGCTCGGCGCAAGCCGGTTTCCGGTCAGTCGAACCGGATAGTGGACAACATCTTGCGGGCCAGGGCCTCCGGATCGGAATCGGCGGCCAGTGATGAATTATGCAGTGCCCCTTCGCGCCACAACGAAGCGAAGCCGTGCACCAGCGACCATGCGGCGAGTTGGGTCGCCTGCTGCCGGTCGTGGCGGTGGCCCGGTTGGAGGTCCGCGACGCCGGAGCGCAGCGCCAGCGCGGACCGTTCGCGCGCGGCGTGCAACGCCGCGTCCTCCGCGTGCAAGAGGCTGTGCCGGAACATCACGTCGAAGTGCCCGGGGTGCTCGCGCGCGAAGCGGATGTATGCCACCGCGACCTCGCGGAAGTCCCCGCCTGCTCGTGCGAGCTGTTCGGCCAGCAACTCGAAACCCTCGGTGGCCAACGCGGTGAGCAGACCGGCTCGATCGCCGAAGTGGTGGGCGGGCGCGGCGTGTGAGACGCCCGCGTGCCGGGCCAGGTTGCGCAGCGAGAGCGCGTCCACGCCGTCGGCGGCGATCCGCTCGGCGGCCGCGGTCAGCAGCGCCGCGCGGAGATCTCCGTGGTGGTAGCCGTCCTTCGCCATCCCTCGATGGTGACCGATCATCTTGACATTGACAAGTTTGCGGCGCCGAGCCTAATCTTTCCACTGTCAAGATTGTTCTCGATGCACAGGAGATCCGATGGCCCCGCTGGTTGTCCTCGTCGCCGTCACCGCACTCGCCCGGCTCGTCGGCCGGCTGATCGGCAACGGCTGGCTCGATTCGTGGGCGCACGCGACCGCACTCGGCCTGGCCGCGATGCTCGTCCTCACGGCGAGCGCGCACTTCCTCCAGCCACGCCGTGACGCCCTGATCGCCATGGTGCCGCCGCGGCTGCCGAACGCGCCCGCGCTGGTGACGCTGACCGGCGTCCTGGAATCGGCGGCCGCGGTCGGCGTGCTGATCCCGGCCACCGCCGACCTGGCCGCGGCCTGCCTGATCGCCTTGCTGCTGGCCCTGTTCCCCGCGAACATCCGCGCCGCTCGCGCGGAACTGGGCATCAAGACCATGCCGCTGCCGCTGCGGGGTCTGGTTCAGGTGCTCTTCATCGCGGCCTGCGTGGTCGTCATCATCGGGTGAACATGCGAAAGACCCGCTCACACATTCGAATTCGATGTGCGAGCGGGTCTTTCGCGTGGTCGGGGTTCAGTTGCCGCGCAGCGCCTTCGCGATGGTGCGGCGCATGAACGGCCGCGCCAGATCCTCCGGCAGGTTCGCCCAGGCCAGGAAGAACCGCGTCAGAGGGTCGAGGGCGATATGGTGATGCCCGCGTTCCATTCCCCGCACCGCGGCCTCGGCGACCCGTTGGGCCGACATCGGCTCGATCGACCCGGTGATCGCCTTGGTCTCCACCGGCTTTCGCTGGTTCTCCATCGCCAGCCCCGGCGTGTCGGTGTCGGCCGGATAGATCACCGTGACGTCCACGCCCTTCGGCTCGACCTCGTAGCGCAGGCACAACGCCAGCTGCCGGATACTCGCCTTGGTGGGTCCATAACCGGTGTAGCCGGTGATCCCGAGAAACGCCGATGTCGAGCTGACCAGCAGGATCTTCCCGCCGCCCCGCTGCACCATCCCCGGAAGCACCCGGCGCACCGCGTGCACCGCGCCGAGATAGTTCGCCGACATCTGCACCTCGAACTCGTCGGCGTCCACTTCGAGGAACCGTCCGGGCAGGGCGAGTCCCGCGCAGCAGGCGATGACGTCGCACGGCCCGTTGCGCTGCTCCAATTCCTCGATGGCCGGATCGAGTTGGTCCGGACGGGTCACGTCCGCGGCGGCCCAGTCCGCACCCAATCGTTTCGCGGTGTCGCGCAGCGGAACCTTCCGGCGCGCGATGATGGAGACCTGCGCGCCACGCCGCGCGAAGACCTCCGCCACCGCGGCGCCGATCCCTTCCGATCCGCCGGTGACGATGACGTGCTTACCGACCCAGTCCCTGACCCGTGCCATCCGTGACCTCAGGCTCGGCTCGCGGTGACGATATCGGCGATCCGATCCCGCCACAGCAGGTAGGTGCCGGAGGTGCCGTCGTCGGGCAGGTCGTCGAGCGAACTCTCGATCAGCGCGTCGGTCTCGGCGACGCTGGTCCCGCAGAAGACCTGCGCCGCCGCCTCGCTGTGCTCGTTGACGCTGTTGGTCTGCTGCCGGATGCGCGCGACCATGGCCGAGCCCAGCGACAGCTGCGGCCGGAACTCACCGGCCACATCCCAGAGTTCCTCCATGGCAGCCGGTTGCACGCCGCCCGCGAACGTGACGGCGATGCCGACGCCGCTCCACAGATCGGCGTGCCGCTTCGGGTCGAACTCGCCGATCAGGCGCACGACACCGGCCGGATTGCCGCCGCCGATGAACCACAGCGCGCGGCCCATGCCCTGATCGGCGATGCGCTTCAAGTTGTCCCGGTCACCGAGCCAGCCGGGGTAGCGGGTCTCGACGTGCTTGTCCCGCACATAGCGCTGCATCCGGAAGAACGCCTTGTAGAAGCCGTACCCGTCGATGGCCAGCCAGCGGAACAGCGGGTGCTGCGGAAACAGCTTCTTCCAGCGGAGCTTCGGGATCTTCGCCATCGCGAGGCCGACACCCACGTACATGGTCAGGGCGTAATCACCGGCCGGGCCGTCGATCAGATCGGCGGCGCGCCGGCCGGGCGACAGCGAGTCGATCGCGGTGAGGCCGACCGCCGCGCCTTCGTAGGCGAAACCGCGGTATTTCGGCGGCACCTGGAGCAGCGCGGCGATCAGTTCGTCGTTGTCCGAGCTGCGGACCGCGGAGTCGATGCCGCCGACCAGGTGCATGGTCACCTGCTCGAGTTCCAGCGCGGTGTGCTGGTCGGGCTGCTCGAATCCGCTGAGCACCGTGCGGACACTGGCCGGACTGGGGACGAAGAGGGCCGCGCGCAGCGGACCCAACGGCGAGGGCATGGAGTTCTCCAATCGTCGGGAGGAGTCTCGGGCCCGGTGCGGGAGCGCCGTGTGGGCGACGCACACCAGGATCGGCGGGGGATTCGGCGAGACGGACGTGAACGCGTCGGCGGTCATGCCGTGCGGCCGCGGTGACACCCATGGTGAAAGCGCCGAGCACGCGGCGCGGCTCGGCGCTGGCGGTCAGGAGCGGGCCGCCTCCTTCGCGGGCTCGGGTTCGCGTGCGATGTCGGCATCCAGGTCGTCGGCCACCACGGGCTGCTGCACGGCCGGGGTCGCGCCGCGCTGCCCCCACCACTCGGCGATGCCGCGCACCCACCAGTAGACGCCGCGAGCGCCGCAGACGACGACCAGCGCGATGAACAGGCCGTAGGAGATGTGCAGCGCCGTGACCACGCCGTACATGATGCCGACCGAGGCGCCGAACATGATCTGCTGCTTCTTGCCCGACGGCGTGGTACCCGGGTCGGTGACCATGTAATTGGTGAACAGCACGAACGCCAGGCCGGTCATCACGCTCAGACCGCCCAGGATCGAGATGTTCGGTTCGATGAGCCCGCGCACGATGGCTTGCAGCGCGAACGCGCCCACCCACGCCATGATCAGCGGCATCTTCAGCGTCAGCTTGGCGTTGAGCATGGTGCCGGTCATCAGCAGGCCGAGCACGATGAGCGCGTCCGCCGGGCCGGTGATGTATTCGGTGAAGTGGTACGGCGGCGCCACCGCGATCATCGGGAACACCAGGAAGCACACCACGACACCGAAGTTCGACGGATTCATGAAGTGGCGCATCTTGCCGTTGATCTTGGCGCGCAACACCCACTTGGTACCGACCGCGACCACGATGCCGAAGATCACCGGCCACAGCTTGTCGTGCGCGAAGGTCAGGAAGTTGAACGCCAGACCGGTGATGTGCGCGGGCAGCAGGAACTCGAACAGCCCACGCGGCCCACGGCCCCGGAAGGCGGGCGGCCGCTTGTACGCCCACGCCGCGAGGACTTCCAGCCCGATCTCGGTGGAGTACGCGGTGGCCAGCGCGATGAACGGCCACAGGAACGGTTGCTCGAAGCCGAGCAGCGGGAATCCGATCAGGTTGAAGATCGTGATCGAGATGGCGAAGTTGCGCAGTGCCAGGTAGCGGGGGTCTTTGGTCGCCGCGGGCTTCTCCACCCATTCCTTGGCGAACTCGGTGCCCGAGCGCTGCACGGCCGAGATGCGCTCGGCTGCCGTAACGCTGGTCCCGTTGCCGTTACCCGCCGTGGCGGCCGGATTGTCGCCCGCGGCGCTGCCGTTGCCGTCGGCCGCCGGGGTTTCGTGATGACCGTTCGACGCGGCTTTCGCCTCGCCCGGATCCTTCTTGTCGTTGTCGCTCATCGCTGCTTGACCTCCTGCGCGTCCGAGGCGAGGTTCACGGTGTGCCAGCCCGGCGCGAGCTGGAGGGTTTGGTCGTGCGGGGTGCCGTTGGTCTCCCGCCAGCGGAGCACGACGTTCAGCGGGGCGGCGGGGTCGACGTCGCCGAGGCCGATGTGCACCTCGGTGGCCCGCTTGCCGGTGTGCCCGCTGCCGCCGTCGAGGTGGCTGGTGAGCAACCGGCCGTCCGCCGTGCGGACCTCGACCTGGGCGTCCACCGCGGGAACGCCCTGCGTGGGAAGACCGGCGATGGTGTTCGTGGTCGCGGTGCCGTCCCAGGCCTGCTTGAACAGCTTCAGGCCGAGGAACCGGCCGTTGCCCGCCTTGTTGTTGTGGTAGAAGGTCGGATCACCCCATTGGCGCGCGACGGCGAAGCTCAGTGCGCCGTTGCCCGAGGTGTCGCCCACGGCGATGCCGCGGGAGGGGACGGGGGTGTCCATGCCGAGAGCATGGGTGAGGTTGGCGAATTTGCCGTCGTCGCCGCGGCTGAAGAAGCCGACCGGATTGCTGCCCGCCAGATCGGCGTCCGCGCCGATGATCGGCCAGGACCACGGGTACTTGGTCAGGTTGTCGTTCATGGTGCCGAGTTCCTGGATCTGCGGCCACCGGTTGGTGTCGCCCTTGATCATGCCGGTGGCCTGGACCACCTCGTTGCGACCGTCGTTGTCGAAGTCGTCGATCTTGGCGTCCCAGCCCCAGGTCTCCCAGGCCAGTCCGACGTCGGTGGCGCGATTCTTGAACGGGGCGACGCCCTCGGCGAGCTGACGCGCCGCGTCGGCGGTGTCCTTGGCGGTGTTGTAGAAGGCGAAGTGGCCCTCCATCAGCGCGAAGCGCACGGCGATGTTGCTGACGAACAGGTCCGGCATGCCGTCGCCGTTCAGGTCGCCGAAGTCCGCGGCCATGCCCTTGTCCGAATCATGGCCCATCACATACGACTTCGGCTCGGTGATGCCGCGCTCGCCCTCGGCGAAACCGAAGCGGATCCGGCCCGGTGTCGACTGGTTGACGAACAGGCGGTCGCGCCCGAAGTCGTTGGCCACGTACAGCTCCGGCAGCTGATCGCCGTTCAGGTCGGCGGCGGCGGCGGCCAGCGCCCATCCGGTGTCCATGCCGATCGGGAACGGGTTGGCCACCTCGCGGTAGTCGGCGGTCGGTTCGTTGCCCGACGCGGCAGAGGTCAGCGTGAAGATCCGATCCTTGCCGCCGTTGCGCGCGTTGGACAGCGAGTCGGTCATCCACAGCGCGAGCTGGCCCTCCTTGGAGAGCACGTCCATGTCGTTGAAGTACTGACCCAGGTAGATGTCCGGCTTTCCGTCGCCGTCGAAGTCGGAGACCGACACCGCCGCGGTGATCCAGCGCTCGCCCTCGTAGTGCCCGTCCGGGGTGTTCGGGGAGGGGACGATGTCGATCGGGCGGAATGCCTTGGCGTCCAGTCGGGTCGCGTTGGCGCGTTGCAGGTACAAGATCGGCGTGCGGCCGTAGTACGACACCAGCGCGTCCATCCGGCCGTCACCGTTGTAGTCGCCCGGGATGCAGCCCGACGGGACGGTGGAGGAGTCGACGGGCAGCGGCGCGGGGTCGAGGACGAACGGTTCGTACCGGCCGGTGTTGCTGTCCGGCGTCGGGGTGAGGAAGGCCGTGTCCGAACGGGGATCGACCACGCACAGGTCGTCGGCCAGCCGGTTGCCGTCGAAGTCGTTCATCGCGATCGCCGCGCCGACCGAGGAGATCCAGGCCGACAGGTGCTTGTACGGCTCCCGCAGCTCGCGGATCTTGCGGTCGGTCGGCAGGCCCTTGGGCAGCGCGATCGGCATCGCGGTGAAATCGAACTTGCTCGCGATCGGCCCGCCCGCGTCGTCGTAGGTGGGCAGCAGCGCCGACCGCGCGGGAATGAACAGCGAGCCCATCAGCAGCAGGGCCACCCCGGGGACCACCGCTTTTCGGAGGAGGGATCGGTTGATGGGAATTTTCACGAGTGCTGCTCCTCATGGGCGAGAGTGAATTGCTGTCCCGCGGTGTCCGCGAGTCCGTCGAGCACCTCGCGCAGCGTGGCCAGCGCTTGGTCCATGTGCTGCTCGGTGTGCCTGCAGTTGATGAAGAACCGCAGCCTTGCCTCCCCGGCGGGGACGACCGGGTGGGTGATGGCGTTCACGCTGAAGCCGCGTTGCAGCATGGCGAGTGCCGCAAGCACGGCCGGTTCGTCGGCGCCGGTCATCACGGGGATGATCGGGGAATCCTCCGACATGCCGATGTCGAACCCGTATTCCTTCGCGCGACGGTGGAAGTACTCGCTGTTGTGCCGCAGCCGCGTCACCCGTTCCGGTTCGTCGCGCAGTACCTCGAGCCCGGCCAGCGCGGCGCCGATGGCCGAGGGGGCGGGCGCGGCGGTGTACATGCTCAATCCACCCGCGACGTACTTGAATCCGTCGACCAGTTCCCGGTTGCCCGCGAGGTAACCGCCGACGCTGCCGAGCGCTTTGGACAGGGTGCCCATCCACACGTCCACGGCGTCGCCGGGCAGGTCGAACAGCTCGCGCACGCCGTGCCCGGTGGCGCCGAGCGTGCCGAACGAGTGCGCTTCGTCGATCATGATCGAGCAGTCGTAGCGCCGGGCCACCTCGATGATCTCGGGCAGCCGGACCACGTCGCCGTCCATGCTGTAGAGACCCTCGATGATCACCATGGCCCGGTCGAAGCTGCGCCGGGACATCTTGAGGATCGTCTCGAGCGACTCGGGATCGTTGTGCCGGAACGAGACCCGCTTGCAGCGCGACCACTCCGTGCCGGAGACCACGCTGTGGTGGATCAGCGCGTCGCAGACCGCGAGATCGCGCTTGCCGAGCAGGAATCCGACCGCGGCGGCATTGGTGAGGTAGCCGCTGGCGGTCACCAGGGCTGCCTCGGTGTCGTAGACGCGGGCGATCTCGGCTTCCAGCGAACGATAGATCGGCAGCTCGCCCGCCACGATCCGGACCGCGGCGGCGGAGGTGCCGTACTGATCGATCGCGTCCTTGGCGGCGTGGCGCACCCGCGGGTCGGCGGCCAGGTCCAGGTAGCCGAAGCTGCTGAAGTTCACCACATCCCGGTCGGCCATCCTGGTCACCGCACCGCTGACGCCCTCGTGCGGCAAGTAGTACGGGTTGACCAGACCGACCTGTTCGACCCAGGCGTCGAACCGCCCGAACCGCTGCCCGGCCTCGAGCACACCGGGGTGGTCACGGAAGGACGTGTGGGCGGCCCCGCGCGGTGCGCTGTGGCCGTTGGCGGTGGTCGCGGACGCGGATCCGTTCGTGGTCCGCGCGCCGTCGGTCGCGGGCGCGGCGGCGCCGGTCTCGCCGCTCGCGTGCCTGGCCAGCAACGCGCGGGCCAGCTCCCTCGGGTTGTTGTCGGTCATTCGTCCTCGCTCCTCGCCGCGCGCTCTTCTTCTTGGGCAATCTGCTCGGCAATCCGCGCGCCGAGCCCGCGCAACGTCAGTCCGATCACGGCGAGCACCGACAGCTGGGTGCCGAGCACCTGCACCACGCGGGCGCCGAACTCCATGCCCATCAGCGAGTCCATGCCGAGTTCGGGCAGCGGGGTGTTGAGGTCCACCGTCTCGGCGTCGACGCCCAGCACCGCGGCGAGCTGTTCGGCGAGCAGGTAGGCCACCACCTCGCCGCGCTGCTCCAGACCCAGCTGGAGGATTTCCGCCCGCAGCGCACCCGCGCCCGACGCGCCGCCGCCCGCGGCCGCCACCAGGTCGGCGAAACGCGGCGTCCGGGTGGACGGGCGATGGGCCAGGGCCCACTGGCTCCAGTCCACGTCGAACAGCACGATCTGCGGCAGGTCCAGCCGCAGGCACTCGCCCAGCAGATCGGTGGCCACGTCCATGTCCACCGAGCGGTAGCCGGTCATCTCCGCATACCGGCTGACCGCCTCGTAGTCGGCCATGCCGCCGCCACCGCTCATGAAGCCCCAGTTCACCGCCAGCGCGGCGGCGCCACGGGCGCGGCGGGCCGCGGCGATCATGTCGAGCACGGAATTGGCCGCCGCGTAACCGAATTGGGGCGAGATGCCGACGATGCTGCTCGCCGAGGAGAACAGCACGAACATGTCGAGTTCGATGCCGGCGGCGGTGACGGCGGTGTCCAGGTTGACCGCGCCCGCGACCTTGGGCCCGAAGATCTCCGCCAGCGACTCGGCGGTGATCTGCGGGACCTCGAGGTTGTTCACCACACCGGCCGCGTGGAACACCCCGCGCAGCGGACGCCCGCTCGCCTGAATGCGCTCGACCAGCGCCACGACGGCGTCGTAGTCGGACATGTCGAGGCGTTCCTCGACGACTTCCGCACCGGCGGAGCCGAATTCGGCGATCGCGGCGCGGGCCGCCTCCGTCGTGGCGCCGCTGCGCCCGGCCAGCACCAGCCGGCGCGCGCCGTTGCGGACCAGCCAGCGCGCGGTGGCAAGGCCGAACGCGCCGAAGCCACCGGTGACCAGGTAGCTGGCCTGCGCGTCGATCGGCAGACTCGGTCGTCTGGCCAGCACGGTCGGTTCCGGTTCGCGCAGATCGAGCACGACCCGGCCGATCTGCTTGGACCGCACCACGGTTTCGAACGCCTCGGCGGTCGACGAGAGCGGGAACGCGGTGTAGGGCAGGTAGTCGTAGGTGCCGTCGTTCAGGGCGTCCATCGCCCGGCGGGCCGCGCGGCGGACCAACTCGGGCCGTACGGCCAGGGCGCGGTCCATGTCCACGGCGAAGAACGACAGGTTCCGGTCGAACGGGCGCAGGTCGATCGCGCCGCCGCCGTAGATGTCGGCCTTGCCGATCTCGACGACCCGGCCGAACTCGGCGGCCACCCGCAGGTTCTGCTGGAGGATCTCACCGGGGGAGGAGTTGTAGACCACGTCGACGCCGCGTCCGCCGGTCAGCGCGAGCACCTCGTCGACGAAGCTGATCGACCGCGAGTTGACCACCTCGTGCGCACCCGCCGCCGTGGCCACCGCGCGGCGCTCGTCCGAGCCCGCCGTCGCGATCACCCGCGCGCCGAGGCGCACCGCCACCTGGACCGCGGCCATGCCCATGCCGCCCGCCGCGCCGTGGACCAGCACCGTCTCACCCGGTTGCAGGTGCGCGAGGTCGCCGAAGGCGAATTCGGCGGTGAGGAAGGGCAGCACCGAGCTGGAGTGGCACGGGTCGAGCACCGTGTCCGGGTAGTCGAGGGGCATCGTGGCGCCCTCGTCCGGCCGGAGGGTGACGTGCCGCCGGACCAGGTCCCGAGCGCATACCGACATCTGGTCACCGACGGCGACCTCGGTCACCCCTGGGCCGACCCGCTCGACCACGCCGAACCCGTCCATGCCCAGTTCGGTGCCGAAGTATGTTCCGGCCAGCTCCTTTTCGGTGAGCACCCCGAGCGCTTTGAGCGCGTCCTTGTAATTGAGGCCCACCGCGTCCATCCGGATCTCGACCTCGCCGGGGCCCGGCGCCACGCGGTCGACCGCGCGCCACGCCAGATCCGACAGCAGCCGCGAGCGCGAAATCTCCAAGCGGAACGAGCTTTCCGGGTCGGTCAGGGGCGCGGCCTCGTCCCAGACCGCCAAGTGCTCGCGCAGGGATTTGCGCAGGTGCAGCGCCCAGCACGCGCCCGCGCGCAACGCGACCTCGTCGGCGCGTCCGTCGCCGAACACCTGCTCGACGATGTCCGCGGCGCGCGTGGCCGGTTCGGTGTCGACCAACCGCCAGTGCACCGCGGGTTGCTCGTTGCGCAGTGTGCGCCGGGCGCCGGTGAGCGCGGCCTGCGCGGGATGCGCGAATGTGTCGATCGGCAGGCAGAACGCCTGTTCGGTGACCACCACCGCGCGCACTTCGGCCGCCGTGGCCTCGTCCTCCTCGCCGACCACCAGTTCGCCGACCGCCTTCGCGACGAGGGCGAGCCCGTAGGCGTTGGGCACCGCGTCCAGCTCGGCGCCGGACACCACGACGAGCCGGCCGCGCGTCACGCCGGGCCGCTCGTGAGCGGCGCGCAGGGCGGCCAGGACACGATCCGAGGCGCCGGCCTCCTCCGGTTCCAGCGTGAGGATCTCCGAGGAGGTGCGGGCGCTGGCGATTTCCTTGGCGCGCTGGGAGACGGTGCTGCCGAGGCTGACCACGAGCAGGAACTCCTCGCCGCCCGCGGGTTCGTCGGCGGTCGCGGTGTCGTCGACGATGGACCACACCGGCTCGTAGAACAGGCCGTCGAGCTGCTCGTGCAGATCCGGCTCGGCCGCGAGGCTGGCGAACCGCACCCCGGAAAGCGTCAGCGCGACAGCGCCTTCCGGTGCGGCGACGGTGATATCGGCGCACAGCGGATCACCGTCCACCCGGCGGACCAGCACCACGGCCTGCTCGGGCAGCGGCCCGGTCCAGCGGACCCCGGCGACCGAGGACGGCACCACCACGCTCGCGCCGCGCGCGGTCTGGGCGTACAGGGCGGCGAAGCACTGCAGCGCGGCGTCGACCGCGGCGGGATGGGCCAGGTGCGGCAGGCTCGGCGCGCTACCGGCCGGCGGCGTGAGATCGAGCCGGGCCAGCACGGAGTCGGCGCCGACGCGGGCGTCGGTGATCAGCCGGAAACTCGGCCCGTAGGCCAGACCGTGGGCCGCGAGGCCGTCGTAGAGCGTCGCCGCGCTCACCTCCACCGCGTCCGCCGCCGGCGTGAGGTCGATGTGGCGCGCGTCGACGTCCGCTTCGATCAGCCTGCCGTGCGCGTTGACCGTCCAGGTGGTCGCGGTGGCTGCGCGCGAGCGCAGGGTGAACCGGTGGGTGGTCTCCTCGACGGTGAGACGCAATACCGGCACGTCGTGCTGCCCGATCACCAAGGGCGCGACGAACTGGACCGACTCCAGCCCGAAGGAGGGGCGACCGGTCCGCACCGCGACGGCGCTGAGCGCGGCGTCCAGATAGGCCGCGCCGGGCAGCACGACCGATCCGTCCACGACGTGGTCGGGCAGCCACGGCAACGCGGCCACCGACAGCTCTACCTCCCACTCCGGAGCGGACGCCGCGGTGCGCCGGCCGAGCATGACGTAGCCGTCGACGGCGCCGAGGCGGTCCGCCTCGATCGCCGGGTCCTCGGTCCACAGCGTGCGGCGCTGCCACGGATAACGGGGCAGGTCCAGATGCGCGGCAGGCGTTTGTGCCCCGCCGGGCGCGTGCGTGGTGTCCAGCCCGCCCACCTGGTACAGCTCGCCCACCGCGCGCAGCAGGTTGTCGTGGTCGTCGGCGTTGCGCGAGAGGGTGCTGATCGCCGCGCCGTCGAGACCGCGGCGCACGAACGCCTCCTTGATATTGCCGCTGAGCACGGGGTGCGGCCCCACCTCCAGGAAGACCCGGTGGCCCGCGTCGAGCAGGCTGTCCACGGCCGCGCCGAACCGCACGGGCTCGCGCACGTTGCGGCACCAGTACTCGGCGTCCCACTCGGGCCCGGACAGTTCACCGCCGGTGACGGTGGACCAGATCGGCACCTGTGCGGGTCGCGGTGCGAGGCCGGCCAGCACCGTGGTGAGGTCGCCGAGAATGGGGTCCATCAGATGGCTGTGGTAGGGCACCTCGACGCGCAGCGCCTTGGCGAAGACGCCCGCTTCGGTGAGTTCGGCTCGGATACGGTCCAATTCGGCCGGGTCACCGGACAGCGTTACCGCGGAGTGGCTGTTGATCGCCGCGACGCAGACGCCCGGCACGCCCGCGAGGCGCTCGCCCACTTGCTCTTCGGACAGGCCGACGGCCAGCATGCCGCCGGTGCCCGCGGTGGTGGCCTGCAACCGGGCGCGGTGATAGCTCACCAGCAGCGCGTCGCGCAGTGACAGCGAGCCGGACGCGTAGGCCGAGGCGACTTCGCCGACGCTGTGGCCGACCACCGCGGCGGGGTGGATGCCGAGTTCGGCGAGTTCGGCCACCAGGGCGGCCTGGACCAGGAAGTTCGCCGGTTGCGCGTACGCGGTCCCGGTGATCCGCGACTCCGCTTCCGGGCGCAGGAGTTCTTCGACGATCGACCATCCCGCGATCTCGCGGAAGATCTCGTCCATCGCCCGCGCCGCGGCGGCGAAATGCCCGTCGGCCTCGAGCAGGCCACGGGCCATACCCCACCACTGCGGGCCCATGCCGCTGAACACGAACACCGGCTGGGTGGATCCGTCGGTCAGCGCGCGGGCGGGCGGCTTGCCCGCACCCACGGCGAAATCGGCCAGCTGGGAACGCAGATCGTCGGTGTCGCGGTAGGCGAACGCGGCACGCAGCGGGTGATGCGCGCGCTGCACCCACGCCGCCTCGGTCACCGCGTCGACGGGGGCGGTCTCGGTCAGCTCGTGCAGCTGGGTGGCCATCGTGCGCAGCGCGGTCTCGTTGCGGGCCGACAGCGGCAGCACGGTGATCGGCCCGCGCGCGGACTGCTCGGCGGGCGCGGGCACTTCGGGCGCGCGGGTGAGGATCGCATGGGCGTTGGTGCCGCCGTAGCCGAAGCTGTTGACCGCCACCGCGGCCCGGCCGTCGTCGTTCGGCAGCGGCTCGGTCTCCAGCGGAATGCGTACCCGCAGTTCGTCGAACGCGATCTCGGGGTTCGGGTTGTCCAGCCGCAGTTGCGGAGCGATGACGCCGTGATGCAGTGTCAGCGCGGCCTTGATGACGCCCGCGACGCCCGCGGCGGCCTCGGTGTGCCCGATGTTGTTCTTCACCGAACCGACCGGCAACGGTTCGTCGCGGCCGTCGACCGCGCCGTACACCGCGCCCAAGGCGGCCAGTTCGAGCGGGTCGCCGACCGGTGTGCCGGTGCCGTGCGCCTCCACGTAGCGGATGTCGTGGGCGTCGATGCCCGCCAGCCGGCGCACCCGCAGGGCCAGGGCCTCCTGCGCGACCGGGTTGGGCACCGGGATCGCCAGCGTGCGGCCGTCCTGGTTGACGCCGCTGCCGCGCACCACCGCGTAGATCCGGTCGCGATCGCGCACCGCCGCCTCCAGCGGCTTCAGCACCACGGCGCCCGCGCCCTCGCCGCGGCCGTAGCCGTCGGCCGCCGCGTCGAAGGACTTGCAGCGGCCGTCGACCGCGAGGAACCGGCCTTTGCACATGGAGATGAACGCCTCGGGCCGCAGCATCGCGTTGGCGCCGCCGACGATCGCCGTCTCGCATTCACCCGACTCCAGCGCCAGCATCGCCTGGTGCAGTGCGACCAGGGAGGAGGAGCAGGCGGTGTCGATGGTCATGGTCGGTCCGAGCAGATCCAGCAGGAACGCGATCCGGGCCGACAGCAGCGTGTGCGAGGAGCTGGTCGGGCTGTGGCTGTTGATCGAGGCCCGCGACAGCGAACCGCTGCGCACCAGCGCGTTGTCGTTCATGAAGCCGCCGACGAACACGCCGACCTCGCGACCGCCGACCCGGCCCGCCATCCCCGCGTCGTCGAGCGCCTCCCAGGCGACTTCGAGCAGGAGCCGTTGCTGCGGATCCATGATCGACGCCTCGCGCTGGGAGATGCCGAAGAACTCGGCGTCGAACTCCCACAGCGACCGGGTCAGGAATCCACCGTGCCTGGTGTACATCCGGCCCGGTGCGTCCGGGTCCGGATCATAGAATTTCGCGAGATTCCAGCGGTCCGCCGGTACCTCCACGATCCCGTCGCCCTTGCGCACGACGAGATCCCAGAACGAGTCCGGCCCCTCGATGCCGCCCGGAAAACGGCAGCCGATACCGACAATTGCTACATTGGGCATGCAAAATCCCCTGGTGCTCAGGTATTCGAAATCGCAGGCGTTTTCACGTCGGCGTCGTCGAATCAGCGTGGAGACAACCGGAATCGCGACGCCGGTATGCCTGTTCGGCCACGACGTCGTCCGGAGGTGAAGTGGTTCCGCGGTAGGAGGTCAGTGTCCACCCATGGTAGGAGGCCCGATTCGCGAAGGTCAATAACGAATCGTGCGGGAGTGGACCGAAAAGCATTGCGCGGTAGGTAATGACAGAACCGTCATCAATGCAGTTCAGGGCGGGTATGACGATATTATTCTCCTGTTATTACACAGTTATGGCCTTGCTGAACTCGCCGGATTACACCGTTATTCCGATGTTATTTCTCGGAATTCGGCGCCGGATCGCCGGAAGTGTTGAGCACGTGCTCCATTCGTGGCTACGATGGCTCGTCGAATACGCACCGGCGAAAGGCGATGGGCGTGGATCCGTACAACACCGGGCAGTTCCGTATCGAAGCGGAGGCCGAACCCATCGAGAGCCCGGCGTGGCTGCTCGAGTTCACCGAGCAATACATCGCCGGGTGGAACAGCGGGGACGGTGCGGCGGTCGCGAAGTGCGTCACCGAGGACACGATCTGGCACGACCCCTCGCTGGACGCGCCGGCGCACGGGCGGGCGGGTGTGGAGAAATTCGTCACCGACACGGTGCGATCGTTCCCGGATGTCGCCTACACCAACCCCTTCCCGCCGACGCTCGCCGCGGACAACCGGCTCGCCCTGGTGCCGTGGCGGATGACCGGCACCCATCTGGGCCCGATCGACCCGCCCGGTTTCGGCCCGACCGGCAAGCGAATCGACCTGCTGGTCATCGACGCGTGGCAGTTCCGCTCCGGGCTCATCTGGCGCAGCCAGGCCACCTGGGACCTGACCGAGATGCTGCTGCAACTGGGTCTGATGCCGCCGCGCGGAAGCGCCGCCGAGCGCGCGATGGCACGCGCCCAGCGGTTCCGGTCCCGGCTGCCGTTCTGACCGGTACCCGGCTACGCGGGGTTCAGTCGCCGAACTTTTCGGCGAAGCGCTCCACCGCGAGAAGGACCGAGGCGCCGACGGTCTCCAGTTCGGCGCCCATACCGGCGAGAAGATTCACGATCGCGGGCACCAGCACTTCGAGTAGGCCGTCGTCGCCCAAGTGGCCGGCCATCTCCAGCTGGACGAAGCCGAACAGTCCCATCCACAGCTGTGCCGCGGCCGAACGGACGTCGGGAGTGTTGATCAGTCCCGCGTCCTGTGCGCGCTGTACCGCGCCGACCACGTGGTCGAAGGTCTCCGCGTAGTGCTCGAACTCCGAATCGTGCCCGGCCACGAGCACATTGCCGCGGTTGATCTTCATGTCGATGCGTGTGCCGGTGCCGAACATCAGCTGGAACAGCTCCGGCCTGCGCTGGGCCTCGTCCCGGAACACCAGGCCGAGCACGAGCAGATCGGTGATCGGCTCCTCGCTCACCCCGGCCGCGTTCATCCGCTCGGCCAGCTGGGCGAATCCGGCGGAGCCCGCCGCCCGGATCAGCCCGGGCATGCCGCCGAAGTTGGAATACACCGCCATCGTGGAGACTCCGCACATGCGCGACACGCGGCGGACGGTGAGTGCGTGCAAACCCTCGGTCGACACCACCTCGACGGTCGCGTCGATCAGTCGATCGCGCAGGGCGGTGTTCATCGTGTCCGTCCCGGCCGGGCGCACGGCTAGTTCAGTTGTTCCGGCAGTTTGCTTGCTCATCGCTTCCGTTTCCCCAGCACGGTCACGCCGTGACGCATAGATCCGCTAGTGCGCTGTCTTCGGGAAGGCGGTACCGCCGCTCGACCGAGGGCACCCCGGTCGCGGTCACCGCGCGGGCGCCCGGTCTCGGGGCGGTGGATCGCGGCCGGAATGGTCGGCCGTGCCTCGGCAGTGCCGCGACGGCGATGTCTATTTCGATCGATGCACCATCGATTCGCTCGGTCCGGAAAGCTGATCGTGGTTCATCGCGCACAGAAATCTCCGTTCTTGCCGCACGAACGGGCGGGCAGAGCATGAGGGGGAGCCGCGTTCGCGGGCTACGAAGAGCAGGCGCACTCGCCGGGAAGTGCGTGTCGGAGGTGGGTGTCGTCACCGAAACTCTATGTGATACAGCGTAACGTCCACAGGCGAACGGCCAAATGTTCCGCCTTGTTCCCCCATTCGCTGCGCGGCGCTCGATTGTGGCATCCCACGACCGAAGTGGCAAACTTCTGGACGGGGTGACAATCGCGCTCCGTTTCCGCTCGATACCCGGCGCACGATTTCGCAAAGCGGACAAATAGGGCTGCCGATTCTCGATCCGCACGGTCATGAACACGCGGCAACGGTACCGTTCACCGGGGACAGTTTCGTGGGTGGGAGGCCGGCCGATGTCGTCATCGATCTCGGGAATCGTCGCGTGGCCGGTCATCGGTTTCGTCGCCGCCGTGCTCGCGGGCCGGTGTTTGCTGGTACGCGAGACCGTCGTCGACAAACTGCTGAATCAGCTGTTCCTGTGGGGCTTGCTGAGCCTGCTGCTGTATCGCTGCACCATGACACCCGGCATCGCGAGCTTCACCCATCAGCTCTCGCTCGGCTGCACGGTGATGGCGTCGATGTGCCTGCAAGGGATCGTCCGCATCTGGGCCTTCGACGTGGACCCGGCGGCGGTACGGCGCAGGCACCGCGTCTGCCGCGTGCTCGCGGCCGCGGCCACCGGCGCGATCCTGCTGGCGGGCACGGCGGCCCGGCAGGAAGGCAGACTCGTCGACCTGACCCTGGATGCCGAGGGATTGGTGGTGTGGACCGCCTTCGGTCTCCCGCTGCTGGTGAACGTCTCGCTGCTGGCCCGCATGTGCCTGCGTGAGCTGCGGGCGGGCGGCGTCGGCCTGGCGGAGAAGCTGGTGTGCGCCCTGATGATCTGGGCAGCAACACTTTTCGGTGTGAACCTGGTGCTGTCGACGGTACGGGCGGTCACCGGATGGCAGCGCTGGGGTACGCATCTTATCCGGATCGAAGCGACGGTCACCATCTGTCTGGCGATCGACGCGACGGTGATCGCCATACCGCTGATCCGGTCGCTGCTGGCCACGGCGGAACTCGATCGAGCAGGACGATCGTGCCGCAGGTTGCGCCCGCTGTGGCGGGATCTCACCGCCGCCGTCCCGGAGATCGTGCTGCGGCCGGCCGCGGGCGAGCAGGCCGACGCCGGGACCCAGCTGTTGCGGATGACGGTGGAGATTCAGGACGCGCTACTGCATCTGGGCCGCTACGCCCCGGCACACGGGGCATCGGCCGAGTCGGGATGTCCGATGACCGACTACGCGCGGCAATTGGCGTGCGCGGCGGTGGCGCGACGGGAGGGCTCGGCGCCGATCGGATCGACCTCGGCCCGGCTGCCGGTGCCCGCGGCGGATTTCGCCGCCGAGCTGCGGCAACTGCTCGAACTGGCCCGCGTGTGGCCCGCGGCCCGCGCGGCGGCGGGCGAGCGGGCCCCGGTGGCCGTCGGCTAGAGCACCGCTTGGGTCTGGGTGACCTTCGCGACCAGCTTGTCCGCGTCGTCCCGGATCACCGTCTCCACCACGATGAACGAGCGTCCGGCATGCAACGGCACCGCCGACGCGATGGCGTGCCCGGAGCGAACCGCGCGCAGGAAATTCGTCTTCGATTCCACCGTGGTGGTGCCCTGCTTGCCTTCCGGCAAGTTCAGGAACGCGCAGACCGCGCCGGTGGCGTCGGCGAGCGACATCAGCACCCCGCCGTGCAGCATGCCGCCCAGCGTGCACAGCGATTCGTCCCAGGCCAGGCGGCTGCGGACCAGCTCGGGGCCGTGGGCGAGCACCTCGACGCCGAGGCGTTCGGTGAACGGCATGGTCTGGTGGAAAAGCTTGGTGCCGGTCTCATCGATCATGGCCGTGATCTTGCCCGCCGCCGGTCATGGAGTCGATTACTTCGCGGGTAGTCGCCGGCCCGCCCCGTTGCCGGATGGAGACCTGCACATCGGTTCCGTATCGGTCCGCCGTCGGTGAAACGCGGCGACTGCTGGCGGGTATCAGCTCATGAACCCGATGAACAGGAGAAACGCGATGACCGGACTCCAGCCGTTCTATCGGCAAGTGCAAGCCCACTACGACCTCTCCGACGAGTTCTACGCGCTGTTCCTCGACCCCACCATGACCTACAGCTGCGCCTACTTCGAGCGACCGGACATGACGCTCGAGCAAGCACAGCGCGCGAAGATCGATCTGGCCCTCGGCAAGCTCGACCTGCGGCCGGGGATGACCCTGCTGGACGTCGGATGCGGGTGGGGCTCGACCATGCTGCGTGCCGCCACCGCCTACGGCGCGCGGGTCGTGGGGCTGACGCTCAGCCGCAACCAGTACGAGTACGTCGCGGACAAGATCGAACGCGAGCGCGTCGCCGACGCGCAGGTGCGGTTGCAGGGCTGGGAGGAATACGACGGCGAAGCCGATCGCATCGTCAGTATCGGCGCCTTCGAGCACTTCCGGCGTTCCCGCTACGAGACATTCTTCGAACGATGCCACCGGACGCTGCCGCCGGACGGCAGGATGCTACTGCACACCATCGTCGCGTACACGCTGAAAGACCTGCGGCGCATGGGCATTCCCGTGAGCCGGGAAGACGCGCTGTTCCACATCTTCATCAAGCGGGAGATCTTCCCCGGCGGACAGCTGCCGCACCCCGCCGAGGTGACGCGCCTGGCCGGCCGCGCCGGCCTGGGCACGGAGAAGATCCAGGAGCTGCGGCCGCACTACGCGCGCACCCTCGACTGCTGGGCCGATGCGTTGCGGGCGCACCGTGACCGGGCGATCGCCCTCGCGTCCGAAGAGGTCTATCAGCGGTACCTGAAGTATCTGACCGGGTGCGCGCGGCAGTTCCGCGAGGGCCGCATCGACGTCATGCAGTTCACGCTGGTCAAGTGAGCGTCGGCCGGGTCAGCTCAGCCGTGCCACCAGGGCGTCGGGCAGGTGGGGGAGCGCGAGATCGATCAGCCGCCAGGGCCACCCGGGCACACACGCTCGTCGCCGCTCCTTCTCGATGGCGGCCACCATCGATGCGACGCCTTTGTCCAGGGGCGCAACCATCCGCGCGTCACCCGCCTTGGCCGCCATGTCGGTGGCGATGAAACCCGGCAACAGCGTGGTCACGGCGATCGGCGACCGCGCCAATTCGGTGGCCAGTGCGGCACCGAGCGCGGCGAGGCCCGCCTTGCTCGCCGAGTAGGCCGCCTTCTTGCCGGGAAGCCCGCGCACCGCGCTCATGGATGCGACGAGCACCAGGTGGCCGGCCTGCTGCGCGCGGAAGATCTCCAGCGCCGCCTCCGTCTGCGCCAGCGCGCTGACGAAGTTCGTCGTCGCCGTCGCGAGGTTCGCGTCGGCCCGCCCGCTACCGATCGGCGCTCCCTTGCCGATACCGGCGTTGACGATCACGCGATCCAGGCCGCCGAGTTCGTCGCGCAGCTCGCCGAAGACGATCGGCACCGCGGCGTGGTCGTCCACGTCGAGGGCGCGTACCGCGACGGTGACTTCCGGGTGCGCGGCCACCAGCTCGTCGCGCAGCGCCGTGAGCGCGGCCGGCCTGCGGGCGCACAGCGCGAGATCGCGGCCCTTGCCCGCGAAGTCGCGCGCCATGGCGGCCCCGAGGCCCGCGCTCGCGCCGGTGATCAGAATCCTCTTCCGCGTCATGCGGCTGACCCTAGCCTCTGTTGAACACGAGTCAATACGCCGCCCGGCGGGACGCGCCGCGCGGTCAGCCGCCGAACGAGCCGGTCGGCGGCGGTGTCGGCAGCAACCGCCACGCCCCGCAGTTCTCGGTCTTGAACCCCACGTCGGTCGGCTTGATCTGCACCCGGACCGGACCGAGCCGGGTGTAGTTGTTCGCGAGGATGTACTGCATGTTCGTGTTGTCGCCCTCCACCTTCCACAGCCTGCGCCAATCGCAGGCGTAGGCCGGGTCGGGGGTGCCGGGCGCCTCCCAGATTCCGGGCACGATGTCGACGCCGACCAAGTAGACGCCGTCGTGCGTCATGGTGTTCGCGGGCTCGGCCGCCGCCGTCCCCGCGGCGAGCAGAGTCACCGCGCAGCTCATGGCTCCCGCGACGAGGAGTGCGCTTGCACGCATACCGGTTCTCCTTGACTTGTACTACCGCCGCGTCCACGGTCGTCGTGCTCCCCGCGGCCGCGTCCGACCCGGGAGATCCCCGCATCTCCGCGGCAAGGAATACCAGAACCGACCGAGCGGTGTGCCCGGAATCCCGTATTCCGGGCGGAATGTCGTCGCGGGCATCGCCCGGTCGCGGCGCGGCGGGGCGGGGCGGGGCGATGGTACGAACGGGTCGAGTCCGTCACGCTTCGCCGACCGGTCGGCCGACGATCTACCGGGGGTGCAGTTACCCGCTGTCCACCTCCGCCCTCTCGCGCGGGGATTGCCGAGCAGATCGAGCGTGACCATCACTCTCGGCAAGTCGCCGACAATTTCCGCGCGCCGTTCGGTGTGGTGCCGAGCCGGATGCATTACGCTCTGCTACCTCTGCGCAAACTGACCGAGCGAGCCGGACGGCCGGGCGTCGCGCATGCTGTAACACTTCGATCACGCAACTTGCTTTGCTGATACACACGTTGCCAGAGTTGACTACTGGGTTTGGTGTTACAAGTGGGAAGGGAGGGGTGCTCCGTTTCGGAGCACCGACCGCACTATGAAGCCAAGCATCATCAAGGCAGGGATCTGTACCGCCGTCACAGCCGCGGTGACGGTGACGTTGTCCGGGTTGCTCCCGGCCACCGCGCAGGCGGCGCCGTCGGCGCTGGATATGTCGCAAAAGCTCGCTGGCAAGACCGTTTTCCTCGACCCGGGACATCAGGGGTCGAACCATTCCCAAGATTTGGCAAGACAGGTCAGCGATGGCCGCGGCGGCACCAAGGACTGCCAGACCACCGGCATGACCACGATGAACGGCGTTCCCGAGCACACCATCACCTGGAACGTCGCCCAGGTCGTCAAGACGTCGCTGGAGACCCTCGGCGCGCACGTCGTGCTGAGCCGCCAGGACGACATGAATTGGGGCGGCTGCGTCGACGATCGGGCCCGCGCGGCGAGCCAGTCCGGCGCTGACGTCGCCGTGAGCATCCACGCCGACAGCGCGCCCGCACAGGATCGCGGGTTCCATCTGATCGTTCCGGAGCTGCCGATCCCGAATCTGATCGTCGATCAGGTCCAGTCGGGAGCGGGCCTCGCCGCGTCGAAGTCGGTGCGCGACGCGTACCGCGACGCGGGCTTCCCGCCCGCCGACTACGGCGGCGTTGTGGACGGTCTGCAGACCCGCAGCGACATCGCCGGGCCCGCGCTGACCACCGTTCCGCTCGTCTTCCTCGAGATGGGCAACGGCGCCAATCCCGAGGACGCGGCGCTGCTGGAAACACCTGACGGGCAGCTCGAGCACGCCATCGCGCTGACTACTGGAGTGGTCGGTTACCTGCTCGGCGCACCGCAGCCTGGTATCTCACCGGATCAGCAGGCAAGCCAGACCACTCCGCAGGGCACGTCGCTCGACCGTCCCGCGGTGGCGCCGGAAACGCCGCAGGGCCAGACGAATCAGGGTACTCCCCAGGCGCAGACGAACCCGGTGGTGCCGCAGGCGCAGACGATTCCGGCGGTGCCGCAGAGTTGGACGACTCCCGGTGTGCCGCAGAGTCCGGCGGCCCCCGCGGTGCCGCAGGCGCAGTCCGTTCCGAGCACCTCGACGCCGAAGCCCGCGCCCGGCACCGCCACCCCGCAGTCATCGGGCACCCCCGCGGTGCCGAATGCACCGGGCACCTCCGGAACCCAGTCGCCGGGCACGCCGAACGCGCAGCAGTCACCCGGGACCGCCGGGGGCAACGCTTCGATCATGGAGTTGCTGATGCCGTTGGCGAAGATGCTGGGCCTGGACGACAACGCGATCACCACGGAGCTGATCAACCTCGGCTACAGCCTGGCGGGCATGCTGCTGGGTTCCTCGAAATAGTCCGCACACCGAACCCGCCGGACGCCATCCTCACCACCTCGAGGGTGGCGTCCGGTCTTTCCCGCGGCGCACTAGGGTGAGCGGAATGGCTGACCGGATTCCTGTTGTGCTCGTCGCGGGGTTTCTCGGTTCCGGAAAGACCACGCTGCTCAATCACTTGCTGCGGGACAACCGCGGAACGCGGATCGGGGTGGTGGTCAACGACTTCGGGGCGATCAACATCGATTCGATGCTGGTCGCCGGGCAGGTGGACGCCATGGTCTCGCTCGGCAACGGGTGCGTGTGCTGCGCGGTCGACGTCACCGAGCTGGACGAGCTGTTCACCCGGCTCACCCAGCCGAAGGCCGGAATCGACGTGATCGTCGTGGAAGCCAGCGGCTTGGCCGAGCCGCGCAGCCTCATCCGGATGGTGGTCGGCAGCGACAATCCCCGCCTGCGCTACGGCGGCCTGGTCGAGGTCGTCGACGCCGAAGAGTTCCCGCGCAGCAGTACCCGCCACCCGGAGCTGCGCACGCATCTGCGGCTGGCCGATCTGGTCGTGGTCAACAAGGCCGACCGGGTTGCGCCCGAGCAACTCGAACGGCTGCGCGAGGACGTCGCGGCGCTGGTCGGTTCGGTGCCGGTGTACGCGACCAGCTACGGCCGGATCGATCCCGGGCTGCTGTTCGACCAACCGCACCGCACCCGCCCCCTGGTGGCCGAGCAGCTGAGCTTCGATGAACTGCTCGTCGAGCACGACCACGACGATCACGCCGGGCACCGTCATCTGCACGACGACTACGCCAGCGTCTCGTTCACCAGCGAACGAGCGCTGGACCCGCGCAAGCTGATCGGCTTTCTGGAGGACCCGCCGCCGGGATTGTTCCGGGCCAAGGGGTTCGCCGCCTTCGGGGTGGCCGACGAACGCAGGAAGTTCGTCCTGCACATGGTCGGCCGCCACATCGTCTTCGAGCCGGGCGGCTGGGCGCGCGGCGAAGCGCGGGGCGCGCAGCTGGTGCTCATCGGGGCAGGCCTGCGCACCGACACGGCACTGGCGCGGCTGCACGACACCGTGCACGACGACGCCGAACCACTCGACGCGCAGAGCATGCTCGGCGTGTGGCGCTATACACCGCACTGAACGCGCGCCAGATTGGCGCGTTTGTTCGCGACATGTCGCGTTCGGTGCTGGTGACAGGGCAGTCTTTTCATGAGACTGAATGCGTGTCCGCCGGTCCGCGGGCACTGGGAGCGTACTGCCGCCCGCGGCGCCGCTCGGCAGCCCATCCGTGACCGACCGAATCGTTCCGCGACCGATGGGAGTTTCCCGTGTCAGATTCCATGGAGAGCGCCACCGCGTACGTCATCGAGGCGCTGGAGGCCAAGGGCACCGCCACCCGCGAGGACTTCGACGTTCCCGCGATCGTCGCCGAGACCCACGCCATCGCCAACAGCTGGGATTTCCGTGCGATCGAGGACGCGACGTTCTGGTCGATCGCCGCGCGTTTCATCAGGCCGTGAACGTCCGCTCCACCCACTCGGCGCGATACGCCGGGGTGGCCAGCGACCACCGCCGGGCCGCTCGCCGCATCGATCCCGGGTCGGAGTAGCCGAGAATCTCGGCCTGGCGCGACGGGCTCAACGGGCCGGTGGCCGTCGCGGCGATCAGCCGCGCGCCGCGTGCCCGATCCAGTTCCGCGCGCCAAGTGGTGCCCGCCTCTCGCAACCGCCGCTGGAGCGTGCGGGGGCTGGTGGCCAGCCTGCGCGCCACCCGCTCGAGGGACGCGTCGCCCTCGTCCAGACAGTCCGCCAGCGCGGCCGCGACACGCTCCGGCCAGGCGGTTGCCAGCGGCGGCGGTGGCGGAAGGGCCGCGGCCAACGGCCGCAGGATGCCTGCCAGGACCGGATCACTGGTGGTGAGCGGCAGATCCATATCCGAGGCGCGGAAGGTCATGGCGTCCACCGGCGCGTCGAACTCGATCGCGGTGGTGCCGAATACCTCGACGAAGGTGTCGGTCTTGGCGGGCGCGCGCTGGCGCAGCGAGACCCGCAACGGGGCCAGCGGTTCGCGCACCACGCGCCGCGCGCGGCTGAGCACCGCGCACAGGCCCCACAGTTGAGTGAGATCCCGGCCCCGGCCTTCCCCGTCGATCATGTCGAGATACAGGGTGACTTCGTCGTTCTCCGCGACCAGGTCGAACCGATGGTTGGTGGTCACCGCCGTGACGTAAGGCCCACAGGTCGCCAATCCGGCGCCCAGCGTCGGGGCCGAGGAGAACAGGTAGTCGTAGAGACCGAGGCAGGTGAGTTCGTAGCGGCTCGCCACGTTCAGGGCGACGTCCGGATCGCCGAGTTCGTGTTCACCGATCTCCCACAGCCGGGAGAACGTCTGGCTGGGCAGGTGCACGTCGTCGCCCGCCATGGTCCACTCCGGCAACCCGGATTCCCGGAGCAGCCGGTCGCGGTCGACGCCGGCCGCGGTGAGCTGCGAGATGACGAACCGGTGGAGCAAGACCTGGTCGGTTCCCACGCCGACACGCTATCCCGGTCGTGTTGATTCGTCATGAGATTCATGTCACGGTCAGGTCACCCGCAGGCGTTCACCCATTCGGACAGGCCGTCGGCGAATAACTGGCGCTTCCAGATCGGGACTTCGTGCTTGATGCGATCCACCAGTTCCGAGCACGCCGCGAACGCCGCGCCCCGATGCGCCGCCGCCACCGCGACGACGATCGCGCGGTCACCGATGCCGAGCGAACCGACGCGATGCACGGCCGCGACCGGCAAACCGTGCGCGGCGGCCAGTTCCGCGCAGACGGTGCGCAGGAAGCGTTCCGCCTGCGGGTGCGCGGAGTATTCCAGGGCCGAAACGGCCTGCCCGCCATCATGGTCGCGGACCTTCCCGGTGAACACCACGACCGCGCCGTAGTGCGGTCCGCAGACCGCCTCCTCGACCTCCGCCGGGTCGAGCGGCTGGTCGCTGATCCGGGCGAGCCGGACCTCGGCCTCAGTCGTTGTCATGACTTCCACCTCCGGCGACTTGTGCGAGCAGATGATCCAGCAGCGGTTCCAGCACCGCGATGCCGTCGCGAACGCCACCGGGCGATCCCGGCAGATTCACCACCACCGAGCGCCCGGCCAGCCCCGCCACGCCGCGACTCAGCGCCGCCAGCGGGAATTTCGCCGTGCCGCGCTGCCGGATCGCCTCCGCGACACCGGGGAGTTCGCGGTCGAGCAAGGCGAGGGTGGCCTCCGGTGTCCCGTCGGTGGGGGACGCACCCGTCCCGCCGGTGCTGATGACGAGCGCCGGTTCGAAGCGCAACGCGTCGGCCAGGCCGAATTCGATCTCGGCGTCCGCGTAGACCAGCGGGCCCCGCACCGAGAAGCCGAGTCCGGCCAGCCAGTCGGCGAGCACCGGACCGGTGGTGTCCTCGCGGGTCCCCGCCGCCACACCGGTCGACGCGACCAGCACCACGGCCGACCGTGGCTCCTCGTCGAGTTCCGGCTCGGCGTACTCCGAGATGTCCGGCTCGGTATCCGCGTCCTCGGGGGACAGGTCTTCCTCGGCGGAAGGCGGGATGGGGCCTTCGTCGGCCGGGCGCTCCCAATGTCCGCGTTTGCCGCCTTCTTTGGTGAGCAGCCGCACGTCGGTAAGCGTCGCCGCGGGGTCGACCGCCTTCACCATGTCGTGCAGGGTGAGCCCGGCGACCGCGACCGCGGTGAGCGCCTCCATCTCCACACCCGTGGGACCCTTGGTCTTCGCGGCGGCCTCGATCGTGATGGCGGTGTCGGTGAAACCGAACTCCACTCGCACCGACGACAGCGCCAGTTGATGGCACAGCGGGATCAGTTCGGAGGTCTTCTTCGCCCCCGAGATGCCCGCGATGCGTGCGGTGGACAGCACATCCGCCTTCGGCAGGTCGTCGGCCCGCACCAGCGCGACCACCTCGGCCGTGGTGCGCAACTCGCCTGCCGCGACGGCGATCCGGGTGGTGTCGCTCTTGGCGCTCACATCCACCATGCGGGCGCGGCCTTCCTGGTCGACATGGGACAGCTCGCTCATAAGGACCACACTCGCACAAGCGCTCCGGCGGGCAGCGCGGTGACCTCGGCGGGCACATCGATCAGCACCTCGGCCCACGCCATGGCCGCCACGAGATGCGACCCGGGACCGGACACCACCTCGACCGCCCGGGGTTGCCGGTGCGCGGGCGATTCCCCCGGATGGGCGCGGATGAGTCTGCCGCGCAGGAATTGCCGTTTCCCCTCCGGCGAGCGCGGCACGGCGCCGGCCAGAGGAAGCTCGTAGGTGTCCACCTCGGGCAGACCGGCGAGACGCCGCAGGATCGGGCGGGCGAACACCTCGAACGACACCATCGTGCTGACCGGATTGCCGGGGAAGCTGAGCACCGGCACCCCGTCGACCACGGTCAGTCCCTGCGGGCCGCCCGGTTGCATCGCGACCGAGCCGAACCGCCCGCCCATCGGCTCCAGCACGTCCTTGACCACCTCGAAGTCGCCCTTGGACACGCCGCCGGAGGTGAACACCACATCGGCGTTCTCGGTCGCCGCCGACAGCAGCGCGCGGAAGCGCGCCGGATCGTCGGTGCTGTGCGCCACCGAGACGACATCGACGCCGTTCGCCGCCAGCGCCGCGGCGAGGGCGACGCCGTTGGAGTTGTAGATCTGCCCGGGACGCAGCGGCTTTCCGGCCGCGACCAGCTCGTCGCCGGTGGTGATCACCGCGGCGCGCACCGCCCGGAAGACCGCCACCGCGGGCAGGCCGACGGCGGCGAGGGCGGCGACATGCCGGGGGGCGAGCATGGTTCCCGCCCGCACGAGCAGATCCCCGGTCCGGACGTCCGTCCCCGGTTCCCGCACGAATTCGCCTGCGCTGCGCCCGCGTTCGATGGTCACCGTGCCGTCGCCCACCTGGGTGTCCTCCACCGGCACGACGCAGTCCGCGCCGGGCGGGATCGGCGCACCGGTCATCACCTTCATCGCAGCGCCCCTCGGCAGCGGCGTGCGGCCCGCCGCGCCCGCCGCGACCACGCCGGTCAAGGGCAGGGTGACCGGGGCGACCAGCACCGATTCGGCGCGCACCGCGTAGCCGTCCATCGCGGAGTTCCGGAACACCGGCAGCTCGATCGGCGAGCGGACGTCCTCGGCCGACTGCCTGCCCAGCGCCCGCGGCACCGGGACGGACTCGACCGTGCGCGCGGCCAGTGGCCGCAGCAGCTGTTCGATGCTGTCGCGGTAGTCGTCGACGGGCCTGGCCGAGACGCCGGCGGGCCGAGGGTTCATGCGAGTCAGCCTAATGGGTGCGGTCGGACGTAGTCCGTCCTCAGCCTGCGCATGGCCGGAGCGAAGGCGGAGGAGCCTGCGCATGGCCGGAGCGAAGGCGGAGGAGCCTGCGCATGGCCGGAGCGAAGGCGGAGGAGCCTGCGCATGGCCGGAGCGAAGGCGGAGGTACGCCTAACGCCCGATCCGGGCGGTTTTCCGCCTCCGTCGCCGCGCGCCGGTCCGTGCGCAGGTCGCCCGGCGTCGCGCTCGTCCCCGGCGCGGGCCTCACCGCCGATTCGCGGCCGTGGTGAGCCCGAAGTGAGCATTCCGCCCGCAGCCGAATCGGGACAGGCGGTCATAATGGACGTGTGACTCTGGTCGAGATCGGGATTCCCGCGGTGCGTTCCGGGCGTCCCTCGCTCGCCGGCCGTCCCGACACCCCCTACTTGCTGGATCGGTTCGGACGCGTCGCCCGCGACCTACGCGTATCCATCACCGAGAAGTGTTCGCTGCGCTGCACCTATTGCATGCCGGAGGAGGGGCTGCCGGAGATTCCCCGGCACGAACTGCTCACGGTGGACGAGATCGTGCGTCTGGTCAGCCTTGCGGTGCGCGAGCTGGGCGTACGTGAGGTCCGCTTCACCGGGGGTGAGCCGCTGATGCGCCGCGAGCTGGAACAGATCATCGCGGGCTGTCACGCCGAGGTGCCGCACATCCCGCTGGCCATGACGACCAACGGCGTCGGGCTCGAGCACCGCGCGTTCGGCCTCGCCGCCGCGGGACTGCATCGGGTGAACGTGTCGCTGGACACCGTGGACCGGGCCGGTTTCGCGCGGCTGACGCGCCGCGACCGCCTCGAATCGGTGTTCGCGGGTGTTCGCGCCGCCCGTGCCGCCGGACTGGCGCCGATCAAGGTCAACGCCGTCTTGATGCGCGAAACCCTCTCCGGCGCATCGGATCTCCTGCGCTGGTGCTTGGACGCGGGTTGCGAACTGCGTTTCATCGAGGAGATGCCGCTCGACGCCGACCACGAGTGGGCCCGCGCCAACATGGTCACCGCCGCCGAGCTGCTCGACGTGCTCGGCGCCCGGTTCGGGCTCACCGAGGCCGGCCGCGCCGATCCGTCCGCCCCGGCGGAGAAGTGGCTGGTCGACGGCGGCCCCGGCACCGTGGGCATCATCGCCACCGTGACCCGCAAGTTCTGCGACACCTGCGACCGCACCCGGCTCACCGCGGACGGCATGCTGCGCTCCTGCCTGTTCAGCGACCAGGAATTCGACCTGCGCCAGGTGCTGCGCTCCGGTGCGGGCGACGACGAGGTCGCGACCCTCTGGCGCGGTGCGATGTGGAACAAATGGGCAGGTCACGGCATCGACGCCGAGGGCTTCGTCCCCCCGGAGCGGACGATGGGAGCCATCGGTGGTTGAGATCCGCTATTTCGCCGCGATCGCCGACGCCGTCGGCAAGGACAGCGAAACGCTCGACTTCCCGGCCGGAGCGACGGTGGCCGACCTGCGCGCCGCCCTGTCCGCGACCTACGGCCCGGACCTGGACAAGATGCTGTCGGTGTGCGCCTATCTGATCGGTGACGAGCTCACCCGTGATCCCGCCGCCGCGCTGAGCCCGCGCGTCGACGTCCTGCCCCCCTTCGCCGGGGGATAGCCCGGCACCGCGTGCGGCGGCCCACCCGCACCGGCGGGCACGCCGCCCTCGCCGATGGCGTCAGGTGCGGCGGTTCCCGGCGCGCCGTCTCGCGCCGGGCGAGTCGGTCCGTGCGCTCAGCGCCACCAGGTGTCCAGCGGAGTCACCGGGACGGTGCGCTTGTGGCGGGTGTTGCGGAAGATGCCTTCCAGCCGCTCGGCGACCTCGGGGGTCACCTCCTTGCCTTCCAGGTAGTCATCGATCTCGCTGTAGCGCAGACCGAGCGCCTCCTCGTCGGGCAGGGCGGGGCGGTCGTCCTCCAGATCGGCGGTGGGCACCTTGGACCAGATGCTGGCGGGCGCGCCGAGCTCCTGGAGCAGGGCGGCGCCCTGGCGCTTGGTGAGGCCGGTGAGCGGGGTCAGGTCCACACCGCCGTCGCCGTACTTGGTGAAGAATCCGGTGACCGCCTCGGCCGCGTGGTCGGTACCGATCACGAGCAGGTTCTCCTGCCCGGCCAGCGCGTACTGGAGCACCATGCGTTCGCGCGCTTTGATGTTGCCGCGCACGAAGTCCCGCAGCTGGTCCACCTGCAACGCCGTCGCAGCCTCCGCGGCCGCGGCGCTCGCGCTGGGCCGGATGTTCACCACGACCTGCCGGTCGGGCCGGACGAAGGCCATGGCGGTGAGCGCGTCGGCCTCGTCGGCCTGCACGCCGTGGGGCAGCCGGACGGCGAGGAAGGTCGCGTCCACGCCGTCGGCGCGCAGTTCCTCGACCGCGAGCTGGCACAGCCTGCCCGCGAGAGCACTGTCCTGTCCACCGCTGATGCCGAGAACGAAACCCCGTGCGGGAGTGGCGTTCAGATAATCCTTGAGGAAATCGACCCGGCGGCGGATCTCTTCCTTCGGTTCGATCGTGGGCTGGACGCCCAATTCACTGATGATCTGTTCGCGCAGGTTCCCCATGGCGCCCGAGTGTACTGGCGCTTCAGCGGGTGACAACGCGACGGACGACGTCCTCCCAGTTGTCCCCGATCTGCTCGCGGGTATAGCCGAGCACGTGCATCTGGTGCATGACCAGCGCCGCGCCCAGCATCGCCAGCAGCCAGTCGGCGACGAGCGGGACCTCCCCGGGCACGTCGGCCTGCCGCAACAGCATCGCGACGTGCGCGCGCAGCAATCCGTAGGGCGCACCGGAATACCGGTCACCGGCCTCGCCGAGCTCGGCGGCGCGGTGCAGTTCGCCTTCCACTTCGATGTCGAGGAGCCTGGCCCGCCCGAAGGCGACCAGTCGTTCCACCGGAGGTGCGCCCGGGCCGAGCGGCGGCGGGCCGAAGATGAACGACTCCTGGTACTTCTGCTCGGAGTGGTCCAGCAGGGCGAGCATCAGGCCGGATCTGCTGCCGAACCGGCGGAACACCGTGCCTTTGCCGACCCCGGCGCGTTTCGCCAGCGCGTCCATGGTGAGACTGTCCACGCCGTGCTCGCGCACCAGCTGCTGCGCCGCGTCAAGCAGCAGCCGGCGATTGCGCGCGGCGTCGGCGCGCTCGGCGGGCTCCGAGGTGCCGGGCAGCGGGGCGCCGACGTCGAGCATCCGACGGGAGGCATCGGAGGTCGAGTGGTGTGTGGGGTAGTTCACAGCGCTCACGCAGGCTCCGCGGGAAGTAATCGGACCATGGTCCGGTTAGTGTGTGGTGAACGTACGGACACCATCTAATTCAGTACACCAGGAGTGTTCATGAGCCAGACCCGCATTCTCGCACTCGTCGGCAGCCTGCGCGCCGCCTCGGTCAATCGGCGGCTGGCCGAGGCTGCGGCCCACGCCGCGCCGGAGGGTGTCGAGGTCACCCTCTACGACGGACTCGCCGACATCCCGTTCTACAACGAGGACATCGACGTCCCCGGCTCGGTTCCGGCGGCGGCCCAGGCGCTGCGCGACGCGGTCGCCGAGGCCGACGGCCTGCTGGTGGTCACGCCGGAGTACAACGGCACGCTGTCGGCGGTGCTGAAGAACGCGATCGACTGGGCCTCTCGCCCGTACGGCGCCGGCGCCATCAAGGGCAAGCCCACCGCTGTGGTGAGTGCGTCGATCAGCCCGAACGCGGCGCAATGGGCGCACGGCGACGCCGTCAAGGCGCTCGGCGTGGCGGGCGCGCGAGTGGTCGAGGCCGCGCACCTGCACTTCGGTGTCATCGGCGAGCGTTTCGGCGCCACGCATCCGCGCGACGACGCCGAGGCCCTCACCCAGCTGACCGGCACCGTGCGCGAACTGGTCGAGGCCACGCGGGGCGAATTCGCGTCGGTGTAAGCTCCATCTCCGGTCTCCGACGAGGGTCATCGCTGCGGGCGCAGCGGTGGCCCTCTTCGTTTGCCAGATAGTTTGCTGAAAGTGTGCTGGCGTGTCGAACAGTGATCTGCGCCACTGTTTGATCCGGGGGTGAATCGAGCGTCCTGGTACTTCTCTCGATGGAATTTCATCAATGTGACTCGCTACATGTCGTGTTGTAGGAATCTGTCGGCCACTAGGTGTAGTGTCTTCGCTACTGGAAGACGGTGAGAGGCCCCACCCGGTAGGAGTCGGTCACGAGTGGCTGATCAGGGGATTCGAGTCCGGCTCCAGAAGTTTGCGCAGCATACGTCGATCGTGTATTGCAACGGATCTCAGGCTGTGGATCAGGCACAAGGAGAGAGGGACATCAATGACCGTCACCGTGTACACCAAGCCCGCTTGCGTCCAGTGCAACGCCACCTACAAGGCCCTCGACAAGGCCGGGGTGGACTACGAGGTCATCGACATCTCGGAGAACGACGAGGCGCGTGACTACGTCATGGCCCTGGGGTACCTGCAGGCGCCGGTCGTGGTGGCCGGAGACGATCACTGGTCGGGCTTCCGGCCCGACCGCATCAAGTCGCTCGCGACCGTGGCGGCCTGACCCTCCACCGCATCCGAGGTGCGAGTGCCGGGCGGTCCGCCGCGGCACTCCCGAGAAGAGGAAGGCGACCATGCCGGAGACGACGGCGCTGGTCTACTTCTCCAGCGCTTCGGAGAACACGCATCGTTTCGTCGAGAAGCTGGGGCTCCCGGCGACTCGCATACCACTGCACACCGCCGACTCGCTGCGCGTAGACCAACCGTACGTGCTGATCGTCCCCACCTATGGGGGCGGTCGGCACGTGCTGGGGGGCGATCGTTCCGACAAGGATTTCGTGCCGCGGCAGGTCGCGAAGTTCCTCAACGATCCGCACAACCGGGCGCTGCTGCGTGGCGTCATCGCGGCGGGGAACACGAACTTCGGCGACACCTTCTGCTATGCGGGCGAACTGATCGCGCGCAAGTGCGGCGTGCCGTACCTGTATCGCTTCGAACTCATGGGAACCGCTGAGGACGTCGAACGCGTCCGAGAGGGATTGGGATTGTTTTGGCAACAGCAACGACAGCACCGGCCGGAAAAACAGCTCGCTTAGAGCAGCCGCCGGTCCGTGGCGGCGACGCGGGCGAGGTCCTCGACTACCACGCCCTCAACGCGATGCTGAACCTGTACGGTCCGAACGGGGAGATCCAGTTCGACAAGGACCGTGAGGCCGCCCACCAGTACTTCTTGCAGCACGTCAATCAGAACACCGTCTTCTTCCACAACCTGGACGAGAAGCTGGACTACCTGATCGACGAGAACTACTACGAGGCGGAGGTCCTGGAGCAGTACAGCCGCCCGTTCATCAAGAATCTGTTCAAACGGGCGTACGCCAAGAAGTTCCGGTTCCCCACCTTCCTCGGCGCCTTCAAGTACTACACCTCGTACACGCTGAAGACCTTCGACGGCAAGCGCTACCTGGAGCGGTTCGAGGACCGGGTGTGCATGGTCGCGCTCACCCTCGCCGCCGGTGACGAGGCGCTGGCGGGCCGGCTGGTCGACGAGATCATCGACGGCCGTTTCCAGCCTGCCACCCCGACCTTCCTGAACTCGGGCAAGAAGCAGCGCGGCGAGCCGGTGTCGTGCTTTCCTCCCGGGACCCCGATAGACACCTCGGACGGTCCGCGAGCGATCGAGCTCTTGCAGCCCGGAGATCGAGTGCTCTCCCACGACGGTTCCTATGCCGCAGTCGAAGCAGTCATCGAGAATCCAAATGACCAGGCGCTGGTATCGATCTCACACTTCGGGCACAAAGAGCCGATTCGGTGCACGCCCGAGCATCCGATACTCGTCTGGACCACGCGCGATGTCGATACGCTGATCGAGGGTGACGGCGCAGATCCGTCCAATGGATTCGTTTGGTTGGCTGCGCAAGACGTGCATCCTTCGGACTTCATTGTCACCGCGGCGCCCCTGGATACGCGGGAGCGGCGCGTCTTCGATCTGATGGATTATGTTGGCGTGGGTGCCTACGAAGAGGTTGACGGCCTGATTCGAAAGGTGAACGTGGATGCGGGGCGTATGAACAAGCCGCGCCACAGCGAGCGCTTCCTAGCAGTCAATCGCTACGTCGAGGAATCCTATGAGTTCGGCTTAATTCTTGGCTGGTACCTCGCTGAGGGGCACGTGTCAAAACGATCGGGGATCGCGGAAATAGAGCCGACCGGCGTTCATTTCACACTCGGTGCGCATGAGGTCGAGTATCACATCGAGCTGAGTATGGCTGTCAAACAGGTGTTCGGTGTCGATTTGTCCTTGCGCACTAACCACTCGGACCACTCGACCCGAATGTCCTGCTACAGCAGGAGTATGGCGTCTCTGCTAATTTCGCTGGTCGGCGCCGGATATGCAACCAAGCGTCTCTCGCATGAGGTTATGACTGCTGATGACGATTTCCTCCGCGGCCTGGTGAGTGGTCTGTTCCGCGGCGACGGATGCAGTACCACCGGTGGAATGGTGCTCGACCTGGTCAACCCGGAACTGATCGACCAGGTGCAGCTGATTCTGCGTCGACTGGGCATCGTGTCGGTCGTGCGTACCTACATCAACCAGGCGGGCAATCTGACCGGACAGATCTTCGTGCCCGGTCTGCCCGGCACGAATGAAGAGTTCATCTTCGACATCGGTAAGAATTTGCACAATTACACCGGGCGCAAGGGGATCAAGCGCACGACATACCAGGTTGTGCACGGCCGTCACGTATACGGTGTCCGTGCGATCGAGCGGACCTCGGAAACTCCGGAGAAGGTGTACAACCTGCACGTGGCGGACACCCACACTTACACGATTCGCGGCACGGTCGTGCATAATTGCTTTCTCCTGCGCATCGAGGACAACATGGAGTCCATCGGCCGCTCGATCAACTCCGCGTTGCAGCTGTCCAAGCGCGGTGGCGGTGTCGCGCTGCTGCTGAGCAACATTCGTGAGCACGGCGCGCCGATCAAGAAGATCGAGAACCAGAGCTCGGGCGTCATCCCGATCATGAAGCTGCTCGAGGACTCGTTCTCCTACGCCAACCAGCTCGGCGCGCGCCAGGGCGCGGGCGCGGTCTACCTGCACGCCCATCACCCGGACATCTACCGGTTCCTGGATACGAAGCGGGAGAATGCGGACGAGAAGATCCGCATCAAGACGCTCTCGCTCGGCGTGGTCATCCCGGACATCACCTTCGAGCTGGCCAAGAAGAACGAGGACATGTACCTGTTCTCGCCCTATGACGTGGAGCGCATCTACGGCAAGCCGTTCGCCGACATCGACGTCACCGAGAAGTACCACGAGATGGTCGACGACAAGCGCATCCGCAAGTCGAAGATCAAGGCGCGCGAGTTCTTCCAGACCATCGCCGAGCTGCAGTTCGAGTCGGGCTACCCGTACATCATGTTCGAGGACACGGTGAACCGGGCCAACCCGATCGCGGGCAAGATCACCCACTCCAATCTGTGCTCGGAGATCTTGCAGGTCTCCACGCCGTCGGAGTTCAACGACGACCTGTCCTACGCCAAGATCGGCAAGGACATCTCCTGCAACCTCGGGTCGCTGAACATCGCCAAGACGATGGACTCTCCCGACTTCGCGCAGACCATCGAGGTGTCCATCCGGGCGCTGACCGCCGTGTCGGACCAGACCCATATCTACTCGGTGCCGTCCATCGAGCAGGGCAACAACTCCTCGCACGCCATCGGCCTCGGGCAGATGAACCTGCACGGCTACCTGGCGCGCGAACGCATCCACTACGGGTCCGAAGAGGGCATCGACTTCACCAACATCTACTTCTACACCGTGGTCTACCACGCGATCCGGGCTTCGAACCGGATCGCGATCGAGCGCGGCTCGTACTTCGGCGGCTTCCCCGAATCGAAGTACGCCAGCGGCGAGTACTTCGACAAGTACACCGATCAGGTGTGGGAGCCGAAGACCGATCGCGTCCGGCAGTTGTTCGCCGACGCGGGCGTGCACATCCCGACCCAGGACGACTGGCGTGAGCTGAAGGCCTCGGTCATGGAGCACGGCATCTACAACCAGAACCTGCAGGCGGTCCCGCCGACCGGGTCGATCTCCTACATCAACCACTCCACCAGCTCCATCCACCCGGTGGCGTCGAAGATCGAGATCCGCAAGGAAGGCAAGATCGGGCGCGTCTACTACCCGGCGCCCTACATGACCAACGACAACCTCGAGTACTACGAGGACGCCTACGAGATCGGCTACGAGAAGATCATCGACACCTACGCCGCGGCCACCCAGCACGTGGACCAGGGCCTGTCGCTGACGCTGTTCTTCAAGGACTCCGCCACCACCCGCGATCTCAACCGCGCCCAGATCTACGCCTGGCGCAAGGGCATCAAGACCCTCTACTACATCCGGCTGCGCCAGATGGCACTGGAGGGAACCGAAGTCGAAGGTTGCGTCTCCTGCATGCTGTGACGCCCTAGCGAACAGGGTGGCTTCCCGCTGAGGCGGCCACCCTGTTTCGCATTCTCCGAACGGCGCGGTCGCGCGCGGCCTGTTCCCATACCGGGTCTGCGCGGTGCGGTGCCCATCCCACGTCTGGAATATGCTGGCGCAGAGGCGATCCGGTAGTGATGGGAACGACAATGACCGATCTCGGCGGCAACGGTGAGCCGCTCCGGCCGATTCACAACGCGAGCGTGCCCAGCAGCGCGCGAATATACGACTACGTGCTGGGCGGCAAAGACCACTATCAGGTGGATCGGGACGCGGCCGAGAAGGTGATCGCGGCCTTTCCCACCACCCGGGTCGCGGCTCGGCAGAACCGGCTCTTCATGCACCGTGCGGTGAACGCGCTCACCGCGATGGGCGTGACCCAGTTCCTCGACATCGGCACCGGCATCCCCACCGAGCCGAACCTGCACCAGGTGGCGCAGGCGCCGACGCCGGAAGCGCGGGTGGTCTACGTGGACAACGACCCGATCGTGTTGTCCCACGCCCGGGCCTTGCTCACCGGTACGCCGGAGGGGCGCACCGCCTACGTCGACGCCGACCTGAAAGATCCCGCGGCGATCCTGTCCGCCCCCGAACTCCTCGACACCCTGGACCTGAAGCGTCCGGTGGCGCTGAGTCTGGTCGCCGTGCTGCATTTCCTGTCCGACGAGCAGGACCCCTACGGGATAGTCCAGACGCTGCTCGGCGCCCTCGCGCCGGGTTCGTTCCTCGTGGTCTCGCACATCACCGCCGACCTCGAACCGGAGATGATGACCGAGGCCCTGAACGTGTACAGGCAGAGCGGGGTCTATGCCCAGACACGCACGCGAGACGAATTCGCCCGATTCTTCACCGGGTTGGAACTGATGGACCCGGGCATCGTCGTCTCCAACCAATGGCGCACCCACGGTGAGTCACCGTCCTGGCTCGACTCCCAAGTGAACTGCTGGAGCGCGGTCGGCCGGAAGTCGTAGTGCTGTGTTTGATTGGCCGTGCCTGCGGCACGGCGTGTTCGCGGCCCTTTATGTCTCGCGGCCGAGTGACCGAGACTCGCGCCTGCGGCGCATGCGCTTCGGTCGCTCGGCCGCGAGACGGCCGCGAACGGTCGCTCGTAAGACTCGCTCCGTTGTGGGTGCGTAAGTGCGAATCAAGCTGTTTAGGGTGGGCCGGGTTGCGAGGGCTCGGTCGACGGTGGGCCTTCCCCCGGACAGAAGTCGCTGGCGCCTCCGCCGATGGTGGGCCTTTCTGGAGGCAGGAGGCGCAACGGCTCGGGCGCTGGCGGACCCGCTCGGGGCAGGAGTCACGAAGGCCCGGTTGCGCGTGAGTCCTGCCCGGCGTGATCAGCTCAGTGCGGGGAGCACTTCGCGTTCGAAGAGTTCGATGCCGGAGGTGTCGTAGGCGGATTCGGGGAAGTTGAAGATGGCGTAGCCGAGGCCGAGGTCGGCGACTCGGCGCAGGTTCTCGGTGATCTGCTCGGGAGTGCCGGTGGCGGCGCCGCTGTTGTACAGCTGTTCGAAGTAGGACTTCGTCGCGTCTTCGCCGATGACGGGTGTGAGGCGGGCTTTCAGCGCCGCGAGGCGATCCTCTACTTCGGCCTGGGTCGAGCCGATGACGACGTTGAAGTTCGAACTGCGGACGATGGCGTCGAAGTCGGTGCCGACGTCGGCGCAGTGGGCACGCAGCACCTCGGATTTGTGGGTGAACTCCTCGGGGTTACCGCTGAAGTTGGTGTACTGGGCGTATTGCGCGGCGATGCGCAGCGTCTTCTTCTCGCCGCCGCCCGCGATCCACAGCGGAATACCGTTCTCCTGCAACGGGAGCGGACGGACGATGGCGCCGTCGACCTGGTAGTACTTGCCGTCGAGGGTGGCCGAACCCGTGGTCCAGGCCTGCCGGAAGATCTGCACACCCTCGTCCAGGCGGCCCAGCCTTTCGCCCGCGGACGGGAAACCGTAGCCGTAGGCGCGCCACTCGTGTTCGTACCAGCCACCGCCGATGCCCATCTCGACACGCCCGCCGGAGATCAAGTCGACCGTGGCGGCCACCTTGGCCAGGTAGGCCGGGTTGCGGTAGCTGATCGCGGTACACATCTGGCCCAGGCGGATGCGCGAGGTGGTCGCCGCGAACGCCGACATCAGCGTCCATGCTTCGTGCGTCGCCTCCTCGGTGGGCACCGGGACGGTGTGGAAGTGGTCGTACACCCACAGCGATTCCCACGCCGGGTTCGCATCGGCGCGCTGGGCGAGGTCTCGCATCACCCCCCACTGGTCCGCCGGGTCGATGCCCACGAGATCGAGCCGCCAACCCTGCGGAATGAAGATGCCGAAGCGCACGAATATCTCCTTCGTGTGTACCCGAATCACCGCGGCGAGCGCCGCGCTTTCCTACCTCACTGTTCCCACTTCGCCGCACTCCGGCAACCGTTCGGCGCTCGACGCACCGAATTCGTTCCACGTGCGGCGCTGTCTGGATCGCACTACCACCAGATCGTCGCGAGCCAGGTAGCCACGCCTGCGAGAGCGAGCAGCAGGAGGTTCAGCCGATCGCGTCGAGTTCGCCCCGGCTGAGGTGCAATGCGAGGCCGCGAGCACAATCCCGAGATGGATGCACATCGTGCGGCGTACGACACACGGCCACGCTGATACCCGCGCAACGAAGTCCGAGGGTCCCGCCCGCTGACCGAATGGTCACTCTGTGCACCGTCGAGTGTGGCCGCGGGAGGCGGCGACCCCGATACCGGCTGACTTGCTCGAATACTGCGGAGACGCGAGATCGGCCGACTGCTTGCCGACCGGCCGACCTCGCGTGTCCGGACCCTAGGCGCCGGTGAACTTCTCTCCCGCGATGGCCTTGGACGGCGCACCGTCGACGCCGACGGGAATGTCACCCTCGAGTGTGGTGCGGTACAGCACGCGGGTGACGTCGAGGTGGTCGAGGTCGCTCGGCGCGAGGTGCGCGGTGGCGCGGTTGTCCCAGAACGCGAGGCTGCCCTTCGCCCAGCGGAAACGGACGGTGTAGGCCGGGTTGGTCACCTCGTCGAACAGCAGCTTCAGCAGCGCGTCGCTCTGGTTCGGCCGGAGCCCGACGATCCCGGTGGTGAAGCCGGGGTTCACGAACAGCGCCCGCTCGCCGGTCACCGGATGCACCCGGACGACCGGATGTTCGGTGATCAGCGGCGCGGCCGCGACCTTCTTCGCGTAGTCGCTGTCGGAGTCCCAGGCCGGCCTGCTGCCGCCGAAGCGGTGCTCGGCGCGCAGCCCTTCGACGAATCGCTTGAGCGACTCGGGCAGGTTCTCGTAGGCGGCGACGAGGTTCGTCCAGCCGGTGTCGCCACCCTGCGCCGGGGCGATCTCGGCGCGCAGGATCGAGGCGGCGGGCGGGTTGATCAGCGCGGAGACATCGGTGTGCCAGTGATTGGTGTAGCTGAATTTCCGCACACCGAACCGCTTCTCGTACAACCGGCTGTCGACCGCGAGGATCTCCGGGTGCTCCGTCGGCGCGTCGTCGTCGTACGGATGTGACGGCGTGACCGCGCCGAACCGGCGGGAGAAGGCGATCTGCTGCGCGTGATCGATGTGCTGATCGCGGAAGAACAGCACCTTGTAGGTGTGCAGCGCGTCGGTGATGGCCGCGACCTGCTGGTCGGTCAGCGGCTCGCGCAGATCGACGCCGGAGACGTCGGCGCCGATGTACCCGGCGACGGGCGCGACGCGCACCGGGTTGTCGGTGACGGTCGAGATGGGGGTTTCGTGGACAGCGGTCATCGGAAGAACTCGTTTCGGATCAGAGGATCGGGCCGGTGGCAACCGGAGGTGCGGGATGTGCGGCAAGGCGACAGGCGCTGCCGCACACCCGCATGAAGTCCACGACGCGCCGTTTGGTCAGCGCCCGCACGGAGACTGCCTTCCGCATATGAGACGGGCGGCCATGGTTCAGGCGTTCGCCGGGGCGCGCCACCGCGACAGGCGGCGTTCCAGGGCGACCAGCACGCCGTTGAAGCCGAGGCCGAGCAGCGAGATGGCGAGGATTCCCGCATACATGTTCGGGATCGCGAAGTTCTGCTGCGCGGCGGTGATCAGGTAGCCGAGCCCGGCCCTCGCGCCGAACATCTCGGCGGCCAACAGCACGAGGATCGAACTGGCGGCGGCCATCCGCAGGCCGGTGAAGATGGACGGCAGCGCCGCGGGCAGGATCACCTTCTGGAACAGCCGCAACGGCGAGAAGCCCAGGGAGGCAGCGGATTTGACCAATAGTGGGTCGACGGTGCGCACGCCGGTGATGGTGTTCAGCAGAATCGGGAAGAAGCTCGCGTAGACGACGATGGCCACCTTCGAGGTTTCGCCGATGCCGAGGATCAGCAAGAAGACGGGGAGCAACGCCAGCGCCGCGGTGTTGCGGAACAGTTCGAGGATCGGGTTCAGGAAGTCCGCCACCGGCTTGTACCAGGCGATCGCGATGCCCACCGGGATGCCCGCGACCAGCGCGAGGGAATACCCGGCCAGGGAACGATTCAGGCTCGCGGAGATGTGCGTCCACATCTCTCCGCTCGCCACCAGGTCGGCGAACGCCTGGGCCACCACCGAGAACGGCGGCAGGAACACCTCGTCCACCAGCCCGAGCGTGGGGGCGAGTTGCCACAGCAGCAAGAACAGCGCGATCACGACCGTCGGTTTGAATACCCGCCAGGCGAACCGGCCCACCGCCCGCAGGGCCTGCGTCACGGCGGTGGGCGCGGGCTCGGCCCGCTGCACCGGGGCGGGCCGGGTGGGCTGGACCGCACGTTCCCGTACCGGCCGCTCGCTCAGCTGAATGGCACTAGACATGAGCCGTCCTCTCGGTGGTGGATTCGATATCGGCCGGGTCGGTAAGGGATTTCAGCTCCAGGCTCGCGGCGCGTTGGACCTCGCTGTGCAGCAGCGTCCAGATCTCGTGGCGGTAGTCCCGGAAGCGCTGCGAGGAGCGGATGTCGTCGTCGGTGTCCCGGTCGAGCTCGACGTCGACGAGGGCCTTGATCCGGCCGGGCCGTGAGGTCAGCACGGCCACACGCTGGCCCAGATATACCGCCTCATCGATGCCGTGGGTGATGAACAGGACCGTCTTGCCGGTGGCGCGCCAGATGCGCAACAGTTCGTCCTGCAACGACTCCCTGGTCTGGGCGTCTAGCGCGGCGAACGGCTCGTCCATCAGCAGTACCTCGGGATCGAACGCGAGACTGCGCGCGATCGCGACGCGCTGTTTCATGCCGCCGGACAGTTCGTGCGGGTAGCGGTCGCCGAAACCGGAGAGCCCGACCAGTTCCAAGTAGTGGTCGGCGAGTTCGCGCCGCGTCCTGCGCCGCAAACCCTTGGCCTCCAAACCGAATTCGATATTGGACCGGGCCGTGCGCCAGGGCAGCAGGGCGTACTGCTGGAAGACGATGCCGCGGTCCAGGCCCGGTCCGGTGATCGGCTTCCCGTCCAGCAGGATCTCACCGGAGGTGGGCTTGCTCAGCCCGCCGAGCAGGTCCAGCAGCGTCGACTTGCCCGAGCCGCTCGGCCCGACCAGGACGAGGAACTCGCCTTCACGCAGTTCCAGCGAGATGTCCTCGAGTGCGGTGAACCGCTCCTGGGAGCCGCGCACCGCGAACTGCTTGCGCACTCCGGTGAGCGCTAGTTTCGTAGCCGTGGTCATTTCGCGGCCACCACCTCTCCGGTCGGTCCCGCCTGCGGCGTGAATTTGCCGTTGGCGTACGGGTTGAACTTGTTGGTGAACAGGTCCGCGGCCTTCAACTTGCCGTTGGGCAGTTCGCCGTTGCGCACCAGCCAATCGATCCAGATCTGCAGTTCCTTGTCGGCGACCACCGCGCCGGGCACCGGGATCCCGGAGCTGAGCCAGTACGGCACCAGGCCGGTGTTCTCGTTGCGGCCGCGCTTGCCGATGATCTGGACGAACCGCTCACGCACCTGATCGCGCGGAGTCACCTGCAGCCAGCGCACAGCGCGCGCGGTGCCCTGCACGAAGTCCTCCACGGCTTCGGGATTCTTGGTGATGTAGTCGTTGCGGAAGACGTAGGTGCCGTAGTCGAACGTGCCGAAGATGGCCTTGTCGGTGTACAGCGGGTGGATACCGCCGCGCTGGAGGGCGGTGTCGCGGAAGACGCTGCCGAGGGCGCCGACGTCGACCTGCCCTTTGCGCAGCGCGTCCTCGGTGTTGGCAGGTGGTACGACGACCAACTGCACCTGCTTGATCTCGTCGTCGGTCAAACCTTGCTGATGCAGCCACTCCCTTGTGATGAATTCGTGGTGCGCGCCGAGAGTGTTGACCGCGACCTTCTTGCCGATCAGATCGCGTGCCGAGGTGATGCCGGAGTCGTCGCGCACGTAGTAACCGGTGAACGACTGCTCGTCCGCGCCATAGGAACTGAGCACCGAGGTGACCTTCGCCCCGCCCGCGATCAATTTCACCACCGCGCCGTTGAACGCGCTGCCGAACTCGACCTGGTTCGTCGCCGCCGCCTGGATATTGGCCGGTCCGCTGGTGGTGTCGCCTTCCCAGTGCAGGCTGATCTTCGTGAAGTAGCCGAGATCGGCGGCCAGTTCGACGGGGCTCACCTGTCCGGTGGCGCCTTGGTAGCGCAGCACGGTCTTGCCGTCGGCGGTCTTGGCCGGCGCGGACGCACCGCATCCGGTGAGCACGGACAGGCCGGTGAACACCGCTACCGCGGCGGAGACAGCGCGGGCGACGCGCCGGGAGGATGGGGATAGAGGCATTGTTGTTCTTTCGAAGAGAAGACGCCGTGCAGTTCGATGCAGGCATCCGGCGACACCACAGCGGAGCGATGCGGCGGTGGACGACCGCGCGGGCCGGAAACGAGGCCGCGCCGCCTCAGCGGCAACAGATTCCGTGCGGAACGCGCATGAAGTCGACCGCGCGACGGCGGATCAATGCTGTTGCTGTCGACACTTCGAGACTTCCGTGAGCTGTATATCGGTGCGGGGCAGGCGCGGTGACTTCCGACGCCGCTTCGAAACACTGTTCCGGTTCCCAAGCATGGGAGCAACAGTTCGACGCCGACTGCGTATAACCCTGTCGTCCGGGCATCGAGCGTCAAAGCCGATTCCGATCGGCGTGGAGCGGCTTGGGTCACAGTGCGCTGTCGTAAGGTGATCATCGTCCCCGAAGCCATGTAAGCTGCACGAGGACGTTTCCTGTCCGCGAGATGTTGATCCGAATGGTGCGGATATCCGAGATCCGCGGCGACGACGAGAGGGAGGTGGGGTAGCGATGCGCAGCGAACCTCCCAGTCGAAGGCCGCGCGGCGCCGCCCCTTCGCATTCCTGATCAGGTCGCGACGGCAGGGGCCGGCGCCCGCGGTGTGAATTTCGCGCTCTCCGTTCACTCACGCATGTGCTGAGGTCCTCTCATGTCGCAGACCGACATCATCGAAGTACGTCCGACGCTGTCCGAATTCCTTCAGGACATCGTCGATACCCGTCGCGTGGACGCCGCGCTGGACTGGCTCGGCAACCATCCGCCGCACGTCATCGCCGATCAGCTCGCCCGCATGGACGCGGTGCGAGCCGGGATGGCGTTCCGCCTGCTCGACAAAGACCTGGCGCTGGCCGTCTTCGAGGAACTCGAGCCGGTGGACCAGCAGCAGATCCTGCAAGGACTGCGCGATCAGAGCTTTCGCGACCTGGTCGAGGGCATGGCGCCCGACGACCGCGCCCGCATGCTGCGCGAGGCGCCCGCCAAGGTGGCCAAGAAGGCGCTGGCCGGGCTGAGCCCGCGGGAGCGGCGGATGACCGCGAGCCTGCTCGGCTACCCGGAGGGCTCCGCCGGTCAGTTCATGACGCCCGAGGTGGTGGCGCTGCCGCGTGACCTCACGGTGGCCGAAGCGCTCGGCATGGTGCGCGCCAAGGGCGGCAACGCCGAGACGGTGTACACGCTGCCGGTGGTCGATACGGGCAGGCGGCTGACCGGCATCGTCGAACTGCGCGAACTGGTGCTCAGCAAGCCCGAGACGATGGTGTCGGAGCTGGTCGTCACCGAACCGGCCTTCGCGCGCGCCACCGATTCCGCGGAGAAGGCCGCCCGCTTGATGCGCGAGACCAACGACATCAATCTGCCGGTGGTGGACAGCGAGGACCGGCTGGTCGGGCTGCTCACCATCGACGACGCGGTCGAGGTGATCGAGGCCGCCGACAGCGAGGACGTGGCGTTGCAGGCGGGATCGGCGCCGTGGGAGGGCCACTACATGGCCGCCGGGGTGTTCCAGCTGGCCCGCTATCGCGCGCTGTGGCTGCTGCTGTTGCTCTTCGCCGCCACGCTGACGGTGAGCGTGACCGACTTCTTCGAGGGCACCTTGCAGCAGGCGGCGCATCTGGCGCTGTTCATCCCGCTGCTGATCGGCGCGGGCGGGAACGCGGGCGCGCAGGCCGCCACCGCCTGCGTGCGCGCGGTAGCGGTCGGCGAGGTCAAGGCGTCGGACCTGTTGAAGGTGATCTGGCGGGAATGCCGGGTCGGCCTGGTGCTCGGCTCGCTGCTGGCCGCGGTGGGCTTGGCGATCGGCGCCCTGTTCGTCGGTCCGCGCATCGCCTTGGTCGTCGGCATCACCCTGGTCCTGATCTGCGGCTGGGCTGCCACCATCGGCGGCACCATGCCGCTGCTGGCCAAGAAACTGCGCATCGACCCCGCGGTCGTCTCCGCTCCGATGGTCACCACCCTCGTCGACGCCACCGGCCTGATCATCTACTTCACGACGGCCAAGCTGGTTCTCGGGATCTGAGAGTGCGGCGTGGGGGCGCACGGTCGAGCCTCAGCGCAGTGGAGATTCCCTTCCGCCGCCCCGCCTTGCCGCACCGCTACGCACGCCGGGCTTCGCCGCTGCGTCGGCGAGGCGGAGACGAGGCAGGGCCCGGCATCGCTGCCGGGCCCCGGTGTCCGTCGTCACAGCTGGGTGCTCAGAACTCCCAGTCCTCGTCCTCGGTGTTGACCGCCTTGCCGATGACGTAGCTCGAGCCCGAACCGGAGAAGAAGTCGTGGTTCTCGTCGGCGTTGGGGGACAGGGCCGAGAGGATGGCGGGGTTGACCTCGGTTTCGTCCTTGGGGAACAGGCCCTCGTAGCCGAGGTTCATCAGCGCCTTGTTGGCGTTGTAGCGCAGGAACTTCTTGACGTCCTCGGTGAGGCCGACCTCGTCGTAGAGGTCCTGGGTGTAGTCGACCTCGTTGTCGTAGAGCTCGAACAGCAGCTCGAAGGTGTAGTTCTTGAGTTCGTCCCGCTCGGCCTGGGTGACCAGCTCCAAGCCCTTCTGGTACTTGTAGCCGATGTAGTAGCCGTGGACCGCTTCGTCCCGGATGATCAGGCGGATCATGTCGGCGGTGTTGGTGAGCTTGGCCCGCGACGACCAGTGCATCGGCAGGTAGAAACCGGAGTAGAACAGGAAGCTCTCCAGCAGCGTGGAGGCGACCTTGCGCTTGAGCGGATCGTCGCCGTTGTAGTACGACAGCACGATCTCGGCCTTGCGCTGGAGGTTGCGGTTCTCCTCCGACCAGCGGAACGCCTCATCGATCTCCCGGGTGGAGCACAGCGTGGAGAAGATCGAGCTGTAGCTCTTGGCGTGCACCGACTCCATGAACGCGATATTGGTCAGCACCGCCTCTTCGTGCGGGGTCAGCGCGTCCGGGATGAGGCTCACCGCGCCGACGGTGCCCTGGATGGTGTCCAGCAGGGTCAGGCCGGTGAAGACCCGCATGGTCAGCTGCTTCTCGTCGGCGGTCAGGGTGTTCCACGACGGGATGTCGTTGGAGACCGGCACCTTCTCCGGCAGCCAGAAGTTGCCGGTCAGCCGGTCCCAGACCTCGGCGTCCTTTTCGTCGGGCACCCGATTCCAGTTGATGGCCGACACCCGATCGATCAGTTTCATCCTGCCTCCACGCCTTTCCCGAGCACGCTGCCGTCACGGAATGTCTACCCTCGGAACACTACTCCTAGTGGCTGACATGTCCGCGTAGCACAACACCTTGTGTCGCCGCGACACGCGTCCTCCGTGCGGAAGAACGCCGGTGCGCGCCGCGCGCGGCCCCCTATTGTGCGGTACGTGCCTTCTGGCGACTACATCGGCACCGGTGGGTCCGATTGCTCGCTGAAGGTTTGCCAATAGGTGTCACATAAGGCGGGGGCGACGGGCTGACGACGCGGCACACCAGGTGTGGATGCCTGCCTGCGCTCGGCCGCGAAAGCGTTGCCGGGCTCGCTGATCCTTCGTTTCCCCGGTGCGCCGGGACGGCGGCAGTGCCGCAAGTCACCGCCGCCCGGGGACCGAGCCGCTTCGACGCGCGGTGGTCCACCTGCTCCGAATCGATCATCCGAGCGGCTACACCTGGCCCGGCATGGGGATTCCTGGTCGGTTCCGGGTGTTGGTGATCGCCGTGGACGTCGTGGTCATCCGGGGCCGACCGACGCCCGGCCGGAGAGCCCGTGGCGGACGGCAGCACCGATCGCTACCGCGGAGGCCGGCCGCCGGGTGCGCCGCCGCCGGGCGGCCGCCCACCGGGCTGCGTGGAACCGTTGCCCGACTGCGTGTTCTGCGATTTCTCGGCGACGCCCACGGTGAGCGAGACGCGCAGCCCGGAGGACGGCGTGCCCGTCACGGTCGCCAGTTCGGCGTCCCAGCCGTCGCCGAAGACACCGTCCGAGGCGAGCGTGACCTGCGCCAGATTGGCGACGCTGCGCGCGTAACCGGAGTCGTGGGCGAACACCGCCGAGCAGGTGTCCTGGGGCAGCGCGATCTGCGAGGTCAGCCGCGCGTTCTGGCCCGCGACCGCGGTCTCCAGCGAGTCGTAGACCTCGAAATGGATGTGCGGCCACCGGCCCGAGTAGCAGGCCGGGAAGATCGAGGTGAAGCTCACCTTGCCATCGGCGCCGGCCACCTGCACGCCGCGCAGGTAGTTCTGCTCGGTGACACCGCTGCTGTAGAGCGAGTAGTTGCCGTCCCGGTCGCAGTGCCACACGTACACCGCCATGCCCGCCCCCGCCGCGCCGCTGTTGGCCAGATCGCGCAGCGTGAGTTCGAGCGTCATCGGAACGCCCTGCGCGACGCCGGAGTACGAGCCGAACGAGCCGGTGATGTCGCTTCGCACCACGCCGGACTCGATGAGGACGTTGGGTCCGTTCGACCCGTCGCCCGGATACGGTCCCCCGGTTTCCTGCGGAGCGGCGGTGACGCCGCCGGATTGCGCGGTGGTCGCCGACGCGGTCCCGGTCGCGCCGGCCGTCGTGTCGTTCGAGCCCGACGCGCAGCCTGCCGCGACCGCTGCCGCGCCCGCGGTCGCCCCGAAGAAGAGCAGGGCGCGGCGCCGGGACACCATCACCTTCATATCGTGTGTGAGGCCGAGATCGTGTTCGTGAACCTCATCGCGCCGTGCGCCCACCGTCTGTCCTTTCGTTCGCCGACATCGTTCTGCACGACGTTAGGGACGGGCGCTCGTATCCGGCTGGGTTCGTGCTGGGAGTTCGCTGTGAGCCGGGGTCAGCGCCTGCTCGCCCGGCGGTAGCCGATGGTCGCGGGCACCGCGAACAGGACGATCGCGCCGATCGACCACACGACGGTGAGGGTGAGCGGGCGTGCGAGCGGTCCGCCGAAGGCGAGCGCGCGCATGGCGTCGACCCCCACCGACAGGGGTTGGTTGCGCACCACCGGCTGCACCCACTTGGGGAAGGCGGCCAGCGGAACGAAGCCGGTGCTGAAGAACATCATCAGGGATGTGAGGATCGTGATGCCCTCCACCAGTGTCGATTTCGCGGTGAACACGGCGACCGAGGTGACGACGGTGGCGAAGGCCAGGCCGAAGAGAACCGGGACGAACAGGAAGACGATCGCCGCGGCGACGCCCTGGTGGAAGCGGAACCCGAGCACCGAGCCCACCAGTACGACGGCGAGAGTGCAGGCGAAGATGCGGCAGCCCTCGGCGAGCACTCGCGAGGCCAGGCCGGAGGCGCGGTGCACGGGCAGTACCCAGAAGCGCGCGAGCAGGCCCGCGTCGCGTTCGCGGCCGAGTAGCACGCCCCCCGCCACCGCGCCGGACAGCGCACCCACCAGGGCGACCATGGGCACCGAGCCGTACAGCGCGCTCTCGCCGGTGAACTTCCGGATCTGCCCGCCGATCACGGTGTTGAGCATGATCAGCAGCAGGCACGGGATGATCAGCGTCTCCAGCAGGGTGACCGGATTGCGTGCCCAGCGCAGCAGCAGGCGCTGGGTCTGGATCAGCGTGTGCGCGATCAGCGCAGACGCCGACACTTCCGAGCCGGTCCACGACTCGTGCCTGTGATCGGCCAGCAGCGCCATCACGCCCTCCTCGAGCTCAGCCGCAGCGACAGCGGGACGCAGATGATCAGGATGGCGAGCGCCCACGCCACCGGCGGTCCCAGCAGCGACAAGCTCACCTGGCCCGCGTTCGGTCCGCTGTCACCCGCGAACGCCCGCAGACCGATGGCCCACTGCGACACCGGCTGGTTGCGCACGAACGGCTGCACCCATGCCGGGAACTGGTCGGCGGGCGCGATGCCGGTGGACAGCATGCCGAAGATCAACGGCGGAAGTACCAGTGCCTGCGCGGTCGCCTCCGGGTTGCGCGACACGGTGCCGATCACGTCTCCGGCCCAGATCAGCGCGAGCCCGATGAGCAACGAGAACAGCACGAACCCGATCGTGTGCGCGGCGCCGAGGTAGAAGCGGAAGCCGATGACGTGGCCGCAGATCAACGCGGTGATCAACGCGATGACCAAGCGGAAGATGTTGCCGGACAGGCGCGCCGCGACCGGCACCAGCGGGCCGATCGGCATCGCGCCGAAACGCCGGTTGAGCCCGGCGACCGAATCGGTGGCGGCGCGGAAGGCCGCCGAGACGGCGGTGAAGGCGGCGGCTTGCAGGATCACCAGTGGCATCATGTACTGCGCGTAACTGCTGAAGCCGGTGCCGATCACGGTCATGATGATCTTCAGCGGAATGTAGAAGCTGGCGGTGAACGTCGCGGGCGCCAGCACCGAGGTGAGCACCTCGCCGCTGCGTACCGAGGGCACGACCAGCCGGCTGGTCAGCACCCACCACTGCTGCGGCCGCAGCGGCGCGGCGCGGGTCTGGCTGAGCCAGGTCGCCGCCGTCACGACACGACCTCCCGTTGCGCGATCTCCGCCGTCGTCGCCAGATGCCCGGTCAGCTGGAGGAACACGTCGTCGAGCGAGGGGCGGCGCAGCGCGACGTCCACGAGGTCGACCCCGGCGCTGTCCAGTCGGCGCAGCGCCTCCAGCAGTGTCTTCGCGCCGTCGGGCGCGGGTATGGCGATCCGATCGGAATCCGGACCCAGCGCGTCCCGATTCTCCTGCGGCAGCAGCGGACCCAGGGCCGCGGCGATGGCGGGCAGGTCGCGCAGGTTCAGCGGCACGACCTCGCAGTAGCTGCCGCCGGTGCGCGACTTCAGCTCGTCGGCGGTGCCTTGGGCGATCACCACGCCGTGATCGATGACGATGATCCGGTCGCTGAGCGCGTCGGCTTCCTCCAGGTACTGGGTGGTGAGCAGGGTGGTGATGCCCGCCTTCTTGAAGCCGGAGACCAGATCCCACACGCCTTGCCTGCTGCGCGGATCCAGCCCGGTGGTCGGCTCGTCCAGGAACACCACATCGGGCCGGACGACCAGACCGCAGGCGATGTCGATGCGCCTGCGCATACCGCCGGAGTAGGTGCCCACCCGGCGGCCCGCCGCGCGTTCGAGATCGAACTCGGCCAGCAGTTCGTCCGCGCGGGCGCGGGCGGCCCGCTTGCGCAAGCCCATCAGCCTGCCGAACATCACCAGGTTCTCGTAGCCGCTGAGCATGTCGTCCAGCGCGGCGTACTGCCCGGTCAGCATGATGCTGCGGCGCACCGCCGCGGGATCGTCCACCACGTCGTACCCGGCGACCGTGGCGCGGCCGCGGTCCGGCCGGATCAGTGTCGAGAGGATGTTCACCGTGGTGGTCTTGCCCGCGCCGTTGGGTCCGAGGATGCCGAGCACCTCGCCCGGCTCGGCCGCGAAATCGACTCCCCGCAATGCCTTGACCGCGCCGAAGGATTTCTCGATCCCCTCGACGACGACGCCTTGATCGGAATTCATCCTCGGCCTCCCAGATGTGCATCGAGCACGCGCGCGATGACCGGCAGCACCTGCGGCGCCGTCAGTTCGTCGTGGGTGACCTCGATGTCGTGATTGATGATGTCGCCGGTCACGTACGGCCGCCAGCCGTCGGGACCGAAGATGTCGGAGGTGTCGACGGTCGCGCTGAAGTACACGATGTCGCCGTCGTACACGGGTCGGCGGTATCCGGTTCTGGTCCGGGCGGCGGCGTTGTAGGACCCGGCCATCCGCTCCAGCGTGGCGGCGTCGATCAGCGAGACCCCGCCGAGTTTTTCGCGGATCAGCTCCGCCGCCTGCTGCGCGGTGGCGTCCGCGGGCACGTCGTGGATGCCGAACACCGCGCCGAAGCTGTTCACGAACGAGCCCGCGGTGAGCCGCTCGATGCTGTCGCCGTCGATGTCGGCGGTGTCGGCGTCCAGCAGCGCGACCACGCCGACCTCGGCTCCCGCGGCCTTCAGCCGCACGGCCGCCGCGTGGGCGATCAGGCCGCCGAACGACCAGCCGAGCAGGTGGTACGGCCCTTCGGGTTGCAGCGTGCGGATCTCCCGCACGTAGCGGTCGGCGAACTCCTCGATCGAGTGCGCGGGCGGTTCCTGGCCGCCGAGATCGGGCGCTTGCAGCCCGTAGATCGGGCGGCCGGGCGCGAGCGCGTCGGCGAATCCCAGGTAGGTCCACGACATTCCGGACGACGGGTGGATGCAGAACAGCGCGGGTTGCTCCCCGCCGAGCCGGATCGGCAGCACCACGTCCAGACCGAGCCCGCCCGCCGCCGGGACGGCCGGCGCCGCCGTGGCCGCCGCTTCCTCCTCGGCGGCGGTCCGTGCCGCCGGGGTCTGGGCGAATCGAGCCGCCGCGCGTAATGCGCCGATCCACAGATCGGCCAGCTCGGCGACGTCGTCCTGGTCGAGCAGGGTGGACGGGAAGCCGAAGCTCGCCCGCAGCCGGTCTCCGATGACGACGGCGTTGACGTCGATCGCCGATTGCAGGGGTACGCCGAGATCTTCGGCCACGTGCACATCGCCGAGTTCGTCGGTCGGCAGCCAGCCCAGCCCCTCGAGCCCGGCCGGGATATCACCGGTGGAGTATCGGCCGAGATAGTTGAAGCCGACCCGACCCGGCAGGCGTTCCGGGAGCTGCCGCGCGGTCTCGGGGTTGAGATAGCGCAGCAAGCCGAAACCGATGCCTTTGTCCGGCACCGCCAGCAGTTGGTGCTTGACGGCGCGGATCGCCGCGCCCAGCGCGGGGCCTCCGGCCAGCGCGTCATCGATGTCGATTCCGGCCAGGTCCAAGCGCACCGGGTAGATGCTGGTGAACCAGCCGATGGTGCGGGAGAGGTCGGCGCCGGGCACCACTTCCTCTTGGCGGCCGTGACCTTCCAGGCGCACCAGCGCCGAGGGGTCGCAGGCCCGCCAGCGCACCAGCGCCAGCGCCAAGGTGGCCAGCAGCGCGTCGTTGACGCTGCCCTGGAACAGGCCGGGCAGGGTGGTGAGCAGCGCGTTGGTGACTTCCGCTGACACCTCCCGCTCGACCATGCGCAGTGCGGCGGTCCGGTCCACGGCGGGATCGAGTTCCCGGCCGCCGATCACCGGGTCGGGTGCGGCGAGCACGTCGCGCCAGTAGGCCAGTTCGGCGATCCGCTGCGGTGAGCGCGCCTCGTCGGCCAGCGCGTGGGCCCACCGGCGCATCGAGGTACCGGTCTCCGCGAGCACGGGGGTGTTCCCGGCCGACACCTGGGCCCACGCGGCCACCAGGTCCGGCACCAGGATGCGCCAGGACACGCCGTCGATCGCCAAGTGGTGCGCCAGCACGATCAGCCGGCCCGATCCGGTGCGCGCGCCCGCGTCGCCCACCGGGTCCAGCCAGATGAATTGCAGCACCGTGCCCTGGGCGGGATCGAGCCGGTCTGCGGCGGCGTCCAGCTCGGTCATGGCGAACTCGTGCAGTTCGATCGGGTCGAGGGTGGTGAACTCGATGCGGTGCAGCAGCGCGTCCACGTCGACCGATCCGGGCGGGCCGACCAGCAGGCGCGGCCCGCCCTCGCCGTCGGTCACCAGCCGGACGCGCAGCATGTCGTGCCGGTCCACCGCCGCGGTGAGCACCGCGATGATCTGCGCGCGCTCGATACCCACCGGCAGTTCCAGGACCGCCGTCTGGGCGAAGCGATCGTAGTTCCCCCCGCGCTCCAGCATGTAGTGCGTGATCGGCGGGAGCGGCAGCTCGCCGACGCCGCCGCCGGGCAGTTCGTCCAGGGTCACCGCGGTGCCCGCCGCGTCGGCGGCCGCGGCCAATGCCGCCACCGTGCGGTGCTCGAACACCTGCAGCGGGGTGCAGGTGATGCCCTGCTGCTTGGCGCGCGACACCAGCTGGATCGCCAGGATGCTGTCCCCGCCGAGCGCGAAGAACGAATCGTCGGCGCCGACGCGCGCCTCCCCGAGAAGTTCGCCGAAGATCGCGGCCAGCTGCTGTTCGGTCGGCGTATCCGGCGCGCGGTACGCGGTGCGGTCGGCGAGGAACTCCGGTTCCGGCAACGCCTTGCGGTCCAGCTTGCCGACCGCGTTGCGCGGGATCTCGTCCAGCACGACGAAGGCCGTCGGCACCATGTAGCCGGGCAGGATGTCGGCGGCGAAGGCGCGCACCTTCGCCACGTCGAGCTCGTATCCGGGTGCGCGGACCAGGTAGGCGGCCAGCGCGGTCGCGCCGGTGGGGCCGGGCACGCCGAGCGTCACCGCGAAGTCCACGCCCTCGGCCCGGCCGAGCACCGCGTCGATCTCGCCGAGCTCGATGCGCTGTCCGCGCACCTTGACCTGGAAGTCGGTGCGGCCCAGGTACTCCAGTTCCGGGCCCGCGTCGCCGCGAATCCAGCGCACCAGGTCGCCGGTGCGGTACATCCGTTCACCCGGCGCGCCGAATGGGTCCGCCATGAAGCGGGCGGCGGTCAGGCCCGCCCGCGCGTGGTAGCCGCGTGCCAGCGCCGCTCCGGCGAGATACAGCTCGCCCGCCACGCCGAAGGGGACCGGTCGCAGCCGGTCATCGAGAACCAGCGCTTCCGTGCCCTGCACCGGGGTGCCGATGGACACGGGGGCGCCCACCTCCAGTGGTGCCGAACCCGTCGCCCAGATGGTCGACTCGGTGGGGCCGTACAGGTTGACCATGTTGCGCCCGGTCGCCCAGCGTTCGACCAGTTCGGCCCCGACCGCCTCGCCTGCCACCGCGAGCACCCGGACGCTGGTCACCTCGGCGGGATCGAGGGTGGCCAGCGCGGACGGGGTGATCACCAGGTGGGTGACCTGCTCGGTGTCGATCAGCTCGGCCAGCGCGCTGCCGCCGAACACCTCCGGCGGTGCGACCACCGACGCGCCGCCGGAGCCGAACGCCATGAGCGCCTCGAACACCGACGCGTCGAAACTCGGCGACGCCACCTGCAACACCCGGGAGTGTTCGTCCAACCCGAGCGAAGCCCGTTGCGCCGCGACGAGATCGGCGATACCGCGATGCGAGACCGAGACGCCTTTCGGCGTGCCGGTGGAGCCGGAGGTGTAGATCATCCATGCCGCGTTGTCCGGCCGGACGGGTGCGGGCAGCTCGCGCTCGCGCAGCGGCAGGCTGCTCGCGGCGCTCCAGCGTTCGACGACGGCGAGGTCGTCGAGCACCAGCCAATCCGTGCTGTCGGGCAGCATCGGCCGGAACGCGGCCAGGGTCAGGCCCAGTGCCGCGCCGGAGTCGGTGAGCATGTGGTCGATGCGCTCGACCGGGTGCTTCGGATCGACCGGAAGGAACGCCGCGCCCGCCTTCGCCGCGGCCCACATCCCGGTGAGCAGTTCCGCTGAGCGTGGCAGACCCAGCGCGACAACGGTTTCCGGCCCGCCGCCCGATTCGAGCAGGACTCGGGCCAGGCGGTTGGCGTGCGCGTCGATCTCGGCGTAGGTGGTGATGTGCCCGCCGACCACGAGGGCGACGCGATCCGGGTACCGCCGCGCGGTCTCGCTCAGCAGGTCCGGCAGGGTCACGGCCGCGACGGACGCGGGCCCGCGCACGGGCACCAGCGTGGCGAGTTCGGCCTCGTCGAGGATGTCGATATCGGCGATGCGAACGTCGGGCCGGGAAAGCACCGTCGTGAGCACGCGCCGCCACCGGGCGGCGAAGGAGGCCGTCGTCGCCTCGTCGAACAGATCGGTGGCGTAGGTCAGCACGGCGTCGATGCCCGCCGGACCGCTGTCGGCGAAGCGCTCGCGCAGATCCAGGGTCAGGTCGAACTGGGAGGCGTCGCGCTCGAAGTCCTCCACCTCGAACCGCAGGCCGGGCAGTTCCAGCACCGGTTCGACGAAGTTCTGCAGCGACAGCGAGACCTGGAACAGCGGGTGGTGCGCGGTCGATCGCACCGGATCCAGTACCTGGACCAGCCGCTCGAACGGCACATCCGCGTTGGCGAAGGCGTCGAGGTCCGCGGACCGGACCGTGTCCAGGAACGTCGCGAAACCCGCTGCCGAATCGACCGGGGTGCGCAGCGCGAGAGTGTTGACGAACATGCCGACGAGCTGGTCGAGCGCCTCCTCACCGCGTCCGGCGACCGGGGTGCCGATCAGCACGTCGTCGGTGCCGCCGAGTCTCGCGAGCAGGACCGCGAGCGCGGCGTGCACGACCATGAACGGGCTGACGCCGTGCGCGGCGGCGAAATCCACCAGCGCCCGGTGCGTCTCGCCGTCGACGGTGAAGCCGAAGTCGGCGCTGTGCATGGTCTGTACCGCCGGGCGCGGCCGGTCGGCGGGCAGTTCCAGCACATCGGGCGCGCCGGCCAAGGTCTCGCGCCAGAAGCCGATCTGGTGGGCCGCCAGCGACTCCGGGTCGGTCTCGTCGCCTAGCACCTCGCGATGCCAGAGCGCGAAATCGGCGTATTGCACCGGCAGCGGAACGCGGATGGCGTGCCCGCCGCAGGCCCGCTCGGAGTAGGCGGCGACCAGGTCGGCGGCCAGCGGCGCCATCGACGCGCCGTCCGCGCTGATGTGGTGCACCACCAGCACGACGACGTGCACCGGCGGCGTCGCGGCCGAGATCTCCTCGGGGCCCGCGGTATAGCTCGACGTCACCGGCGCGGTCCCGGCTACGGGCCCGGACGAGACCGGCGCTTCACCCATGACAGGAGCCGACGACACCGGTGCCGCACTCGCGGCGGGCTCGGCGCCCCCGTGGATCCGGAACAGGCCCACCCGCAGTGGCGGCTGGGCGGCGAGATCGAAGCCGGTTCCCGCCAGCTCGGTGATCCGCCCGCGCAGCGCGTCGCCGTCCTCGGTGTCGACCACCGGCATGGCGGGCACGGCCACATCCGCGCCCACCACCACCTGACGCGGCCCCTCCGCATCCGCCGGGTACAGCGTGCGCAGGCTCTCGTGCCGGTCGACCACGTCGACGAGCGCGGCGCGCAGCGCCTCGACGTCCAGATCGCCGGTGAGCCGCAGCGCTACCGCGATGTTGTAGGCGGGTGAGGCCGGATCCATCCGGTTGAGCACCCACATGCGCTGCTGCGCGGGGGACAGCGGAACCCGATCCGGCCGGATGCGCGGCGCGAGGGCGAACCGGCCGGGCGCCGCGCCGGTGGCGGGTACCACTCGGGCGGACAGCTGGGCCACGGTCGGCGCGTCGAACAGATCGCGCAGCGCGATCCGCGACCCGAGCGCCGCGTTCACCCGCGCCACGACCTTCGTCGCGCTCAGCGAGTTGCCGCCGAGCTCGAAGAACGACTGGTCGGTGCCGACCCGCTCGCGGTCGAGCACCTCGCCGAACACCGCGGCCACCGCCTCCTCGACCGGCGTGCTCGGCGCGAGGTAGGGCCGGTGGCTCTCCGCGAAGTCCGGCACCGGAAGCGCTTTGCGATCGAGTTTGCCGACCGGGGTGAGCGGGATCGAATCCAGCACGACGAGGTAACCCGGCACCATGTAGCCGGGCAGTTCGGCGGCCACCTGTGCGCGCAGCCGCTCGACGTCCAGTCGCACGCCCTCGGCGGGCAGCACGTAGGAGACCAGCACGGTGGTCCCGGCCGGGCCGGGGCGCCCGATGGTCACCGCGTACTCGACCTCGTCGTCGCGGGAGAGCACCGCGTCGATCTCGCCGAGCTCGATGCGCAGGCCCCGGATCTTGACCTGGAAGTCGCTGCGGCCCAGATACTCCAGCTCGTACCCGCCGTCGTCCTCGACCCAGCGCACCATGTCACCGGTGCGGTACATCCGCTCGCCGGGTTCGCCGAAGGGGTCGGCGACGAACCTGCTCGCGGTCATCTCGAACCGGTTGAAGTAGCCACGCGCCAGCGCCGGGCCCGCCAGGTACAGCTCACCGGGCACCCCCGCCGGCACCGGACGCAGCCAGGCGTCCAGCACCACGGTGGCGGCGCCGCGGATGGGTCCGCCGATCGTGATCGGCTCGCCGGTGCGGAGTTCGCCGGGCCCGGTGGCCCAGATGCTGAACTCGGTGGGGCCGTACAGGTTCACCATGCGCCTGCCCGGTGACCACCGCTCGATCAGCTCCGGCGTCGCCGCCTCGCCCGCGACCGCGAGCACGCGCAGGTGCTCCAGGCCGGTGGGGTCCATGGTGGCCAGCGCCGAGGGCGTGATCACCGCGTGGGTGACGCGCTGGGCGCGCAGCAGGGTTTCCAGTTCCGTCCCGCCGTAGACGTCCGGCGGCGACACCACCAGCCTGCCACCCGCGCCGTGGGCGATGAGCAGCTCGAAGACCGAGGCGTCGAAGCTGGGTGAGGCGACTTGGAGCACGCCGGCGGTGGGCTCGAGCCCGAGCGTCTCCCGCTGCGCGGCGACGAGATTCGCGATGCCGCGGTGGCTGAGCAGCACGGCCTTCGGCTTGCCGGTGGAGCCGGAGGTGTAGATCAGGTACGCCGTCTGGTCCAGATCGATCGGCCCGCCGCGCTCCTCGTCGGTGATCGGCGCTTCGGAGACCGTCATCACCCGGCGGATGGTGTTGAGGTCGTCGAGCAGCAGCCAGTCGATCGTGCCGGGCAGCGTCTCGCCGGTGGCGGTGACCGTCACGCCGATCGGGGCCTTGGAGTCGCTGAGCATGTGCTCGATGCGTTCCACCGGGTAGTTCGGGTCCAGCGGCGCGAAGGCCGCGCCGGTCTTGGCCAGCGCCCACACGGCGATCACCGATTCCAGCGAGCGCGTCAGCGCCAGCACGACGAACACCTCGCGCCCGACCCCGCGGCGCAGCAGCACCCGGGCGTAGCGGTTGGACCACGCGTCGAGCTCGCCGTAGGACATGGTGAGCTCACCGGCGGTGATCGCGATCGCGTCCGGATCGATCCTCGCGCCCGCGCTGAGCAGTTCGGGCAGGGTGGCCTGCGGCACCGACTCCGGGCCGCGCACCGGCACCAGCGCGGCGCGCTCGGCGTCGTCGCAGTACTGCAGTTGGGAGACCAGCGCGCGCGGGTTGTTCCCGAGCTGGGTCAGCAGCCGGACGAAGCGATCCAGCAGCGGACGCGCCTCCTGCTCCGGAAGCTGGCCGGCCATGTACTTCAGCGTGATCCGCAGCGTGTCGCGGCCGTCGTCGCCGCGCAGCGGGATCACCATCAGATTCAGCGGATACGGCGTCGCGTCGGTGCCCTCCACGTCGAGCACCCGCATGCCCGCGATGTCCAGCGCCTGCGACAGCGCTTCGCGATCGATGGGATAGGACTCGAACACCGTGAGTGTGTCGAACAATTCGGCCAAGCCCACCGCCTGATGAATGGCGGCCAGTCCGACGTGCTGATGGTCCATCAGGCGCGCCTGCTCGGACTGCACGCGGGCGAGCAGGTCGGCCACCTTCTCCGCCGGATCGAGCCGCACCCGCACCGGCAGCGTGTTGATGAACAGGCCGACCATCTCCTCGACCCCGCCCAGCTCCGGCGGACGCCCCGAGACGGTGCCGCCGAACACCACGTCGGTGCGGCCGGTGAGCATGGCCAGCAGCATCGCCCACGCGGCCTGCACCAGGGTGTTCACCGTCGCGCCCGCCTCCCGTCCCGCGGTCTCCAGCCGGGCCACGGTGTCGCGGGACAGGTCGACGGAGAGCATTCCGGTTTCGGTCGATTCGATCCCGGCGAGGGTGGGCACCGCGCGGGTCGGCGTGTCGATACCGGCCAGCGAATCGGTCCACGCCGCGAGGGATTCGGCGTCGTCCCTGGTCGCCAGCCAGGTCAGGAACTCGCGGTAGGAGTGCGCGGGCGGCAGGGCCCCGGTGTCACCGTCGGTGACGTAGAGGGTGAGCAGTTCGCGCACGAGCAGCGGCGTCGACCACCCGTCCAGCACCAAGTGGTGGTTGGTGAGCACGAAACGGTAGGTGTCGGGGGCGATCCGGATGAGCGTGCAGCGCAGCAGCGGGGGACGGGTGAGTTCGAACCGGGTGCGGGCATCGAGTGCGACCAACCGGCCGAGTTCCCCGGCGCGTTCCTCCGCGTCGGTGATGCCGGTGAGATCCGCTTCCCGCCAGTCGATCTCGGCGTCGGCCAGGACCAGCTGACGGGGGCCGTCCTCGGTCTCGGCGAAGGCGACGCGCAGGTTCTCGTGTCGGGTCACCAAAGCCTGTGCGGCGCGGCGCAACCGGGCCGCGTCGACGGTGCCCGCCAGGGTGAGCAGCGACTGCACCGTGTAGCCGTCGGCGGTGTCGGAGTCGTACAACGCGTGGAACAGCAGCCCATATTGCAGCGGCGAGAGCGGCCATACGTCGACGAGGTCTGGGTAGGCGCGCTCCCAGGTGTCGATCTGCGACTGGGTGACGGCGACCAAATCGAAGTCCGACGGCGTGCGTCCGCCCGCGTTCGCGGATCCGGCGTGCCCGGCCAGCGCGCCGAGCGCCTCCCCCCACAGCGCGGCGAGTTCGCCGAGATCCGCCTCGTCGAAAAGTCGTCCGGCGTAGGCCCACGTCACCTCGAGGCCCGCGTCGGTGAGCACGGCGTTGATGTCGACCGCGGCGGCCAGCGGCGCGCGGTCGTCCTGGGTGGCGGCGAACCGGCGCGGCAGCCAAGGTTCCGCCTCCCCGCCGGTGGACGCGCGGCCCAGGTAGTTGAAGCTGATCTGCGGGGTGGGCGCGTCCGCGAGCGCCGCCGCGGTTTCCGGGACCAGGTAACGCAACATGCCGTATCCGATGCCCTTGTCCGGCAGGGTGCGCAGCTGTTCCTTGGTCGCCTTGATCGCGCCGCCCGCCGCGGCCCCGCCCGCGAACGCCTCCGCCACATCGATGCCGGTCAGGTCGACCGCGGCGGGGTAGACGCTGGTGAACCAGCCCACCGTGCGCGCGACATCGGCGCCCGGCACAACGGTCTCCGAGCGGCCGTGACCCTCCAGTGTGAACAGCGTGGAGGTACGTCCGCGCCACCGCGCGAGCGCCAGCGCGAGTCCGGCCAGGAGCACGTCGTCGGCGCCGCAGTGGAACCGGTCCGGCGCGGTGCTGAGCACCGTGTGCGCGACATCCGGCGGCACGACGGTGGACAGATGCGCCATGGTGCCCACCACATCGAGGGCCGGGTCCATCGGCGCCGACCCGAGCACGGGGTCGGGCGTGGCCAGAACGCGTTGCCACAGCGGCAACTCGCCCGCGCGGGTAACCGCGTGCTCGCGCTGCCCGTGCGCCCAGCGCCGGAAGGAGGTGCCGACCGGCGCGAGCTCGCCGCCCAGCGCGGCGGTGGCCAGATCCGGCAGCAGGATGCGCCAGGAGACGCCGTCGGTGACCAGATGATGCAGCACCAGCCACAGCAGCGGCGCCGCGCCCGCGCGGTCGATCCACACGAAACGCGCGACCACGCCCCCCTCCGGGTCGAGGTGGTCGGCGGCACGCTGCAACGCATGCTCGCAGGTCGCCTCGGCATCCGCGCCCGCGGTCACGACCTCCAGCAGGGCGCCCGCGTTCACCGCACCGGCTTCGGCGACCACCCAGCTCCACCCGTCACCGGTGCGGCGCAGCGTCGAACGTAACAGGTCGTGCCGGTCGAGCAGTGCTTGCAGAGCCGTGACGAGACCGGCGTGCTCGGTGCCGGGCGGCAGCTCGATCAGCACCGCCTGGGCGAAACGCCGCCAGGTGTCGCCGGCCTCGAGCATCGCGTGCACGATCGGCGTGAACTCCACCTCGCCCACCCCGCCGCCGGGCAGTTCGTGCACCACCGCGCTCGGGACTTCGGTGGCCACCGCGGCCAGTGCCGCGACGGTCTTGCGTTCGAAGACATCCCGCGCGCCGAATCCGAGTCCGGCCGCCTTCGCCCGCGACACCAGCTGGATCGAGACGATGCTGTCGCCGCCCAGCGCGAAGAAGCTCTCGTCGACACCCACCGATTCCAGGCCGAGCACCTCCGCGAACAGCGCGGCGAGCGTCTCCTCCCTCGGCGTGGACGGCGGCCTGCTCGTCGTCATGCGCGTGCCGAATTCCGGTGCGGGCAAGGCCTTGCGGTCCACCTTGCCCAGCGGCGTGAGCGGCAGTTCGTCGAGCACCATGACCACGGCCGGAACCATGTAGGCCGGAAGCGATTCCCCGACGGCGGCTTTCAGCGCCTCGGGATGCAGCTGCGCTCCCGGCTTCGGCAGCACATACGACACCAGCGCGGTGGCGCCCGAACCGGTTTCGACGCCGAGGGTGAGCGCGAAGTCGACGTCCGGATGCCGCTGCAGGGCGGCGTCGATCTCGCCGAGTTCGATGCGGAACCCGCGCACCTTCACCTGGAAGTCGCTGCGTCCCTGGTACTCCAGTTCGACGCGCCCGTCGTTGTACACCCAGCGCACGAGGTCGCCGGTGCGGTACATGCGCTCGCCGGTCGCGTACGGATTCGCGACGAAACGATCGGCGGTCAGCCCGTTGCGCCGGTGGTAGCCGCGGGCCACACGGGGTCCCGCGAGATAGAGCTCACCGGTGGTGCCCGGCGGCAGCGGACGCAGCCACGGGTCGAGGACCACGGCCGCTACGCCGGGGGCCAGGCCACCGATGGTGACCGGGCCGTCCGGCGTCAGCGGGGCGCTGAGCGTCACGGTGATGGTGGTCTCGGTGGGGCCGTAGCCGTTCAGCAGGGTCCGGCCCGACCACTTCGTGACGAGTTCGGGCGGGCAGGCGTCACCGCCGACGATCACGGTGCGCAGTTCGGGCAGGGTCGCCGGATCGAGCGATCCCACGACGGCCGGGGTCACGTTGAGATGGGTGACGCGGTGGGCACGCAGCACCCGGGCCAGTTCCTCGCCCGCGTACGCCGCGGGCGGCACAACGGCCAGCGTCGCGCCCGCGGCGAGCGTGACCAGGATTTCCTCGACCGAGATGTCGAAACTCGGTGATACGGCGTGGGCGACAACTGAACTCGCGTCGACACCGAAGCCGGCGCCGGAACTCGCCACCAGGTCGGCCAGCCCTCGGTGCGGCACCGCCACGCCTTTGGGGAGTCCGGTGGAGCCGGAGGTGTAGATGATGTAGGCGACCTGGTCGGGCTGCACCGCGGTGAGCCGCTCGGCGTCGGTCAACGGCGCTGCGTCCCGCTCGGCCACTTTCCGCTCGGTGTTCTCGTCGTCGAGGACCAGCCAGGACACCCTGCCCGGCAACGCCTTTCGGGCGGACGTGATCGTGATGCCCGCGACGACTCCGCTGTCGCCGACCATGTGCTCGATCCGGTCGGCCGGATAGGTCGGATCGATCGGCACGAAGGCCGCGCCGGTCTTGACCACCGCGATCGTCGCCAGGACCGACCGGAGGGACCGCGGGATCGAGATCGCCACCGTGCGCTCGGGGCCGGCGCCCGCGGCGATCAGCATCCGGGCCAGCCGGTTGGTGTAGTCGTCCACCTGCCGGTAGGTCAGCGCGGTCTCGTCTTCCACGAGCGCGGTCGCCAGCGGGTCACGGGCCGCGCCATCGGCGAGGATGCTCGGCAGCGTCCGTGCCGTCTCGCCGAGCGGCCCGCGAGCGGGAGCGAAGTCGGCGCGCTCGTCGTCCGACAGCACCGACACCCCGGCCAGCGGCGCGTCCGGCCCCGCGGCCAGGAAGCGGTGCAGGAACGACAGGAAACGGCGATGCTGCCCGGTCAGCTCGGCGTCGGAGTAGAGGTTGCCGTTGGCCTGGAAGTCGATGTGCGTGCTCTCGCCGCCGACGCCCGGATACAGGTTGACGAACAGGTCGTCGATCAACCCGGAGGTCAGCACGTGCAGCCGTCCGGTGACCGGGCCGAGCTGGATCCTGGTGTCGACCATCATCAGGTTCACCGTGGGCCCGAACGATCCGGCCTCGTCCATCGGCCAGCCCAGATCCCGGAAGATGTCCTCCTGCCGGTAGCGCTGGCGCCGCAGCGCACCGGTCAGCTCACCCTGGGCCGCCCGGATCACGTCGCCGACCGTGGTAGCCGGCGTCAGCCGCAGCCGCAGGGGGACGACATTGGCGATCATGCCGCCGGAACGCCGCAGCGTCGCGGTGGTGCGCGCGGAGACCGGCAGGCTCAGCACGACCTCCGGCGAGCCGGTCATCGCGGACAGGTACGCGCCGAACGCGGCGACCACGGTCGGCGCGACACCGGAGGAGAGCTGCTCGGCGACGGCGTCCAGCAGTCGCGCGGTATCGGCGGGCAGCGCGCCCGCGACCCGGCTCGGATGCCCGTTCACGCCCGCGGTGCGGCCGGCCAGGCTCACCGGATCGGCCATCCCGTCCAGATGCGCGAGCCAGTGCTCCCGGTCCGTGTCGAACCGCTCCGAGCTGCGGTAGGCCAGATCGGCCTCGACGATCTTGCGCAGGTCCTCGGCCTTCGCCGGTGGCGCTTCGCGGCCCTCGACGGCGGCGTTGTACAGCTCGCCGGTGCGCTGCACCATGGTCAGCGCGCCCATGCCGTCGAGCACGATGTGGTGGATGCGCGAGTACCAGAACCAGCGCTGCGCGCCGACGCGCAACATCGCGATCCGCACCAGCCGGTCGCGGGTCAACTCCAGCGGTGCCTCGTACTCCGCGCGCATCCACGCGTGCGCGGCCGCCTCCGGATCTGGCTCGGAGCGGAAGTCGAGCGTTTCCAGGCTGTCGTCGAGGGTGGTGTCGACGAACTGGAACGGATGCCCCTCCACTTCGATCAGGCGGAGGTAGCCGGTGCCGAACTCGCGCCCGGCCTGCCGCGCCGAGCGCGCCAGCAGGTCGAGATCGATCGGTCCGTTCAGTTCGACGTACTGGGCGATGGAGATCGGAGTGTCACCGGCGACGTGCTGGGCGAACCAGATGCCGCGCTGGGCCGCCGACAGGGCGAAGGCCCCGGCGGGAAGCGCTGTGTCCGAATCTTTCACCGAAAGGGAAGGCTGTTGCATGACGTGTCCTACGTTCTGACCGTGGTCGGGCTACCCGGCGAGGACCGCCCGCAGCCACCGCGGTAGCGGTAGTACCTGCCGCCGCACAGCACGCGGCACCTCAATTCTGGACCGGCGTGGTCGGCGCTGCGGGGGTATTGCGCACACTGCGCGACCCGAACATCGCTGTTCGGGTCGCGTTCGGAGAGGTATGCCCGCTCAGGCGGCGGCCGGGAGAAGATCCAGGTCGGCCGCGCGCAGCGGCGCGGCCGAACTGGTCAGGTAGCGCTGCAGGGTGGAGCGCTCGTCCAGCACCAGCCAGGTGATCCGGTCCGCGTGCTCGGGCTGCTGGTCCTTGGTGGTGATGCCCACCGGGGTGCCGAGCGCGTAGGAGCCGTCATCGGTGACCGGGACGGTGATGGCGCCGATCTTGGTGGCGGCCCGCTCGGCCACCACGGCCTCGATCGGCTGGTCGATCGCCACCGCGATACGGGCGCCCGGCCCCGCGCCGATGCGCAGCAGCAGCCGGGCCAGGCGGTTGGACCAGCGATCGAGCTCGGCGTAGGTGAGGTCGCAATCGGGGGTGGACACCACGACCGCCTGCGGGTCGACCTCGGCGACGGGCTGTGCGATCGGCAGGGCGTACAGGTTGTCGGCGAGCGAATCGGTCAGCGTGCGCATGTCGTGTCCTCGGGAGTCGATTGAGAGGTTCTTTGGCGTACCTCTGAATCTCGTCCTCGAAAGGGCTTTCCGACAGCAACCCCAGCGCTGGTCCGCGCACTCCCAGGGTGGGGGAAACCGCACCCAAGGGGGTGGTGACGGTCAGTCGGTCACGTAGCCGTTCAGCGTATTGCGCAGATCGGTGAGCAGGGCGCGTGCGGCGGTGAGGCCGTCGCCGTGCCAGACGCTGTCCTCCACGGCGAACACCCGGCGATCGGTGGCGGCGCCGAGTTCCTTCCACTCGTCGGTGCGCAGCACCGCTTCGGCGTGCTTCTTGCCCTCCGGGCCCGCGAGGATCACGTAGATCAGGTCGCCCTCCACCTTCGTGGCGAACGCGTCCTCGTGCACGTCGAACGAAGCGCCGCGCTGAGCCGCGGGACGCTGCACGCCCGCGTCGGCGAGCACCTGGCCGGAGAAGCTGTCGGCGCCCTGCACCCGCTCGGCGTCGGCGGTGAACCTGACGACCGACGCCTGGGTCTGGCCCGCCGCCAGCGCCACACCGGTGTCGCGCGCCTCGGTGCGGTAGTTCTGCAACGCGGTCTCCGCCGCGCCGCGACGTCCCAAACCGGCCGCGAATGCCGCGAATTCGGCCTGCCAGCTGTCGTTCGAGCCGACCAGCACCGTCGGGGCGATGGCCTGTAGCGCCGCGAAACTCGCCGACTGCGTGGGGATCTCGCCCAGAATCAGGTCGGGGTGCAGGCTTGCGATCCGCGCCGGGTCGGGCTGCGCGGCGGTGCCGACGGCGGGGATCTTCAGCACGCCGGTGCCGAGGTAGTCCGGCTGCGGACTGGGCCCGTCCATCGTCACCGTGCCCACGACTCGCTCCCACAGACCGAGTGCGCAGACCGCGTCCAGCGCGGAAGTGCTGAGCACGACGACGCGCTGCGGGTCGGCGGGCACCTCCGAGACGCCCGCCGCATGGGTGACGCTGCGGGTGGCCTCGCCGCCCGGATCCGGCGCGCTCGGCAGCGCGCATGCCCGGGTGGTGTCGCGCTCGAGTCCCACCACGCCCGCGCCCGCGATATTGGTGGTGGTGCGCACGATGGACGCGGCGTCGTCGGTGGTGCCGCCGCACCCGGCCACGAGGAGCGCGGCGCACCCTGCCACGACCGCCCGGAACCGGTGACCGCCCGCGCTGCTGCGGGACCGGACCGCGCGAATTCGGCCGCGTACATGCAAAACGTCGCTCACCGGCATGCGAGTGAGGGTACATGTCGGCGCCGGTCGTCCCATGGGTGAGGTCGCAGCGGCGGGCGCCCCTGTGTGGGGCTCGGTCTGCACCGGGTTCGGCGGTTCGGCGGCTCGAGCGCGGCACGCGTGACCAAGTGATTCGAGCTCGGGAGTGCGGCCCGCACGGAATGTCCCCGAACACACGGAACTCCGTGCGGCCGAACGGATTCAGGCTCGATTGCCGCCGATACTGAAGCGGGCGCCGGTGGCGTCGGTGACCGCGGACATGCGGCCGTAGGGGGTGTCCTCGGGCGGGGAGAGCACCGAGCCGCCGAGTTCGACGACGCGTTCGACGGACTTGTCCACGTCGTCGGCGCCGAAGTAGACCGTCCACCCCGCGGGGGCGCCCTCGGGCAGGAATGCCGAGGCGTCCATGACCCCGCCCAGCATCGGGCTCTCGGCATGGATGGTGGAGTAACGGAACTCCGGAGCGTCCGAGATGGTGAAGACGTCCGACCAGCCGAAGACTTCCCGGTAGAACGCCAGCGAGGCGTCGTAGGCGCGGGTGTGCAGCTCGAACCAGGACGGCGCGCCCGCGTGGTCGCGCCACTGGCCGCCCGACACCAGACCCATGGTCTCGAACCCGGGGAACGTCCCGGCCTGCCAGATGCCGACACCCGCGCCTCCGACGTCGCCGAGTACGGCCATCGTGCCCAGTTCGCCGACCGCCATCGGCGGCACCACCAGCGACGCCCCCGCCGCGCTCGCCGCATCGGCGGTGGCCTGCGCGTCGGGACGGGCCAGATACACCGTCCATTGCTCCGGGCTGTCGGTGTCGCCGGGCATCCTGGCCATCGCGCCCGCCACCGCGCGCCCGTCCTTGCGGAAGGTGACGTACCCGCCGAACTCCTCGCCCGTGCTCTCGGCGGTCCAGTCGAACAGATCGCGGTAGAACGCGATACTGCGATCGAGGTCGGAGGTGTACAGATCCACCCAGCAGGGATCGCCGGGCTTGCGGCCATTCGGTGTCGTCATCGCTGGTCTCCTGGTCGAGAGGGAAGTCGTGTCACCGATACAGACGGCCGTCGCCCACGGAACTCATCGGTGCCACGGAAGGGCCCCGGCCCGCCGCGTACGCTGTGCAGGAGCAAGCGGCGGCCGCTCGAACGCGGCCACGAGAGCGCCGCGAACAGGCCGCGCCGCAGGTGCCGCCAAACAAATACGACAGAGAGTAGGACCCGTTCGGTCGGCTCGGGAGGCGCGGGTTTACGATTCGAAGAGCGCAAGCGAACTGTCGTCTGTCCCGACATAGGGATGGATGCGATCAGCGGAGCCTGCGGAGCGAATTGAAGGCACCTTTCAGGAGGATCAGTGACTGCCGTAGAGCCCCAGCCAGTCCCTCAGTTGGAAGCGACTCGGCCTTATCCGGCTCGGACCGGGCCGAAGGGCTCGTTCATCTACAAGATGGTCACCACCACGGACCCCAAGGTCCTGGGTGTCATGTACCTGACCACGTCGATGGGCTTCTTCCTCATCGGTGGCCTGATGGCCCTGCTGATGCGCGGTGAGCTGGCCCGGCCGGGCCTGCAGTTCCTCTCCACCGAGCAGTTCAACCAGCTGTTCACCATGCACGGCACGATCATGCTGCTGTTCTACGCGACCGCGATCGTGTTCGGCTTCGCCAACATCATCCTTCCGCTCCAGATCGGCGCCCCCGACGTCGCCTTCCCGCGCCTGAACGCCTTCAGCTACTGGCTGTACGCGTTCGGCGCCAGCATGGCGACCGCGGGCTTCATCACCCCGGGCGGCGCGGCGGACTTCGGCTGGACGGCGTACGTGCCGCTCACCGACATCCTGCACTCGCCCGGCGTCGGCACCGACCTGTGGATCCTGGGCCTGGCCGTGTCCGGTCTGGGCACCATCCTCGGTGGCGTGAACATGCTGACCACCGTGGTCTGCCTGCGCGCACCCGGTATGACCATGTTCCGGATGCCGATCTTCACCTGGAACATCGCCGTCACCAGCGTCCTGGTGCTGCTGGCCTTCCCGCTGCTGACCGCCGCGCTGTTCGGCCTGGCCTACGACCGCCACCTGGGTGGCCACATCTACGACCCCGCGACCGGCGGCATCCTGCTCTACCAGCACCTGTTCTGGTTCTTCGGCCACCCCGAGGTGTACATCATCGCGCTGCCGTTCTTCGGCATCGTCTCGGAGATCTTCCCGGTCTTCTCGCGTAAGCCGATCTTCGGTTACACCACGCTGGTCTACGCCACGCTGGGTATCGCCGCGCTGTCCATCGCGGTGTGGGCGCACCACATGTACGCGACCGGCGCGGTGCTGCTGCCGTACTTCTCGTTCATGACCTTCCTCATCGCGGTCCCGACCGGTGTGAAGTTCTTCAACTGGATCGGCACCATGTGGCGCGGTCAGCTGACCTTCGAGTCGCCGATGCTGTTCTCCATCGGCTTCCTTGTCACCTTCCTCTTCGGTGGTCTGTCCGGCGTCATCCTGGCCAGCCCGCCGCTGGACTTCCACGTCACCGACTCGTACTTCGTCGTGGCGCACTTCCACTACGTGCTCTTCGGCACCATCGTGTTCGCCACCTACGCGGGCATCTACTTCTGGTTCCCGAAGATGACCGGCCGGATGCTGGACGAGCGCCTGGCGAAGTGGCACTTCTGGACCACCTTCATCGGCTTCCACACCACCTTCCTGGTCCAGCACTGGCTGGGCGCCGAGGGCATGCCGCGCCGCTACGCCGACTACCTGCCCGGCGACGGCTTCACGACGCTGAACACGATCTCCACGATCGGCGCCTTCGTGCTCGGCGCGTCGATGCTGCCGTTCCTGTGGAACGTCTTCAAGAGCTACCGCTACGGCGAAGTGGTCACCGTGGACGACCCATGGGGCTACGGCAACTCCCTCGAGTGGGCCACCACCTGCCCGCCGCCGCGGCACAATTTCTACGAGCTGCCGCGCATCCGCTCTGAGCGCCCCGCGTTCGAGCTGCACTACCCGCACATGGTCGAGCGCATGCGCGCCGAGGCCCACGTGGGCTGGGGCGCGGGCAAGCACGCGACCGAGCTGCACGAGCCGAACGCCCTGGCGAAGTAGGGCGTTTCCGCGCCGGGGCAACGCACGGGCGACGTCCGGCCCCGCCGTAGGATTCATCGCGACGAGTGTGCACCCGCTGGTCATCAGCGGGTGCACACTCGTTTGTGGAGATCGTTTGTGGAGATCAGTACGCACCGTGCGTTGCGACAACGACGTCCAGCACAGCGACGGCGAACATCGAACATGGAGCGCATCAGTTGGCCGACACCACCGTCCTCGTCACCGTCACCGGACCCGACCGCCCCGGTGTGACCTCCGTGCTGCTCGCGGCCATGTCCCGGCACCACGTGAGCCTGCTGGACGTGGAGCAGGTCGTGATCCGGGGCAGGCTGACCCTGGGCGTCCTGGTCACTTGCCCGACCGACGCCGAGGCGTTGCAGGACGAACTCGAAGAGGCCATGAACACCGTCGGCATGCACGTCGACGTGGAGGTGGACGCGGCGATCGGCAGGCAGCCGATGTCCACGCACGCGGTGGTGATCCTCGGGAGCCCGGTCACCGCGCGGGCGTTCAGCGCGGTGTCACGGCAACTGGCCGTCTTGGGCGCCAATATCGACACCATCCGCGGTATCGCCGACTACCCGGTGACCGGCATGGAGCTGCTGGTCACCGCGACCGACTCCGGCCCGGACACCGACTCGCGGCTGCGCACGGCGCTGGCCGAGGTCGCCGTGGCCGAGCAGGTGGACGTCGCCGTGGAGCGGGCCGGGCTGGCCCGCCGGGGCAAGCGGCTGATCGTGTTCGACGTCGACTCGACGCTGATTCAGGGCGAGGTCATCGAGATGCTCGCGGCGCACGCCGGCGTGGAGGACGAGGTCCGCAAGGTCACCGAGGCCGCGATGCGCGGGGAGATCGACTTCGCCGAATCGCTGCGGCAGCGGGTCGCGACGCTGGCCGGGCTGGACGAGTCGGTGATCGAGGAAGTGGCCGACCGGATCGAGCTGACCCCCGGCGCGCGCACGACCATTCGCACTCTGCGCCGGATCGGTTTCCGCTGCGGCGTGGTGTCGGGCGGCTTCCGGCAGGTGATCGAGCCGCTGGCGCACGAACTCGAGCTGGACTTCGTGCAGGCGAACACGCTGGAGGTCATCGACGGCAAGCTGACCGGCCGCGTCGTCGGCGAGATCGTCGACCGTGCGGCCAAGGCGACCGCGCTGCGCAAGTTCGCGGCCGAGGCCGGGGTGCCGATGGAACAGACCGTCGCCGTGGGTGACGGCGCAAACGACATCGACATGCTCAACGCCGCCGGGCTCGGGGTCGCCTTCAACGCCAAGCCCGCGCTGCGCGAGGTCGCCGACGCCGCGCTCTCGCATCCGTACCTGGACGCCGTCCTGTTCATCCTCGGGGTCACCCGGCACGAGGTGGAGGCCGCCGACGCCAGGGACGGCCTGCTGCGCCGCGTTCCGCTGGGCTGAGCGGTCCGGAACCGAGCACTCGGACGACTCACGGCCTGCCGCTGCGCGGATCGCCGATCGGTAGGCTCGCCGCGAGTTGATCATTCGCCGATCGGAGGACAGGTGCGCAAGTCCCTGCTGGTTCTGCTGCTCTGTTCGACGGTGGTGGGCTGCGGCAACGACTCGCGCGAGACCCATCCCGCCGAGGACGCGAAACCTGTTGTGCGGGTTGGTGATGCCGACGACGGGCAGCAGCGGCGCCTGCTGGTCGGACAGCGCCTCGTGGTCGCCCTGCCTGCCAACCCGTCGACCGGATACTCCTGGAGTGTCGCGCAGATGGGCGTCGCGGCCGGTGTCACCCCGTTGAAGTTGGAGTACACGCGTCCGTGGGACCAGGGCTTGGCACCGGCACGGACGTTTTCGTTGACGATCGAGGTGCAGTGATGACGCGCATTCCGGAATGCGGCGCCGAAGTCGGGCGCGGCGCAGAGAATTCCACGGCCGCCCAGCCATCGGACCTCGCCGCGGCGACATCGGATATCGCGACATTCCATGCCCGGCATGCGGAGCTGGCGCGTGGCTACCACGGCGCGGGCGATCCGGACGACCCCGCCATGGTGCAAGCGATGCAGATGGTCCTGCACCTGCCCAAGGCCGATCCGCCTCCGCGCAGCGCGCTGCTGGCAGCGGCCGCGGCCGCCGCGGTGGCGCTGTGCCTGGACGAGCGGGTCGGGCCCGGCGGCGAGTGGGAACAGCCGTATCTCGCATGGAAGCGGTTGCGCATTCGCAAGGTGGCCCGGCGGGCGCGCGGCGCGCAGTGGCAGGCGACCTGCGCGGTGCCGGGTGTCACCGTCGAGATCGACGGCGCGCAGGCGCGCGCGTTGGTCCCCGGACCGGTGGGCGAGGTCGATCCGCGGATCAAGCGTCTGCAAATCGGCGGCACCGATCTCGAGCACGACGCTCCCGGGCCGCCCGATCCGCTCCTGCCGGTGCTGTGGGTGAACGCCGCGCTCGGGATGACGCTGGGCAAGACGGCCGCGCAGGTGGGTCACGCGAGCATGCTGCTGGCCGGTGCGCTGCCGGTCGAGCACGCGCTGCGCTGGGCGGAACTGGGCTTCAGGTGCGCGGTGCGCGAAGCCGACCCGCCGCGCTGGGCATCGCTGGCCGGGCAAGTGGCCGAGGGCGGTGCGGTCGCCGTGCGCGACGCCGGATTCACCGAAGTGGCGCCCGGCTCGATGACGGTGATCGCGGTGCCCGCCCGTTCCTGGTGAACCCTCCTGCGGCGACCCCATGGTGGGCGTGTCGGTGCGGCGGCCGACGCGGCCGTGACGGCGGCGTTCCGGCGTAGATCCGACCGACCGGCTCGGTTTTCCCTCCCCGCGTTGGCAAGTGTCCCCTCAGGTGGGCCAAGATGGAGCGCGTGCCGCAACCGGATCCCGATCTGCTCATCGATTTCACCGACGTGACCGTCCGCCGCTCGGGCCATACTCTCGTCGGTCCGGTCACCTGGCAGGTCGAACTCGACGAACGCTGGGTGGTCCTCGGCCCCAACGGCGCGGGCAAGACCTCGCTGCTGCGGATGGCCGCCGCCGAGATGCACCCCACCGCGGGCGTCGCCCATCTGCTCGGAGAGCGGATCGGGAAGGTGGACATCAACGAGTTGCGTCCGCGCATCGGCCTGTCCTCGGCGGCGGTGGCCAGCCGGGTTCCGATCGATGAGAAGGTCAGCGACCTGGTGGTGTCCGCGGGCTACGCGGTGCTCGGCCGCTGGCGGGAGCGCTACGACGAGATGGACACCGACCGCGCCATCGACATGCTGGAAAGCCTCGGGGCCGAACATCTCTCGGACCGCACCTACGGCACCCTGTCGGAGGGCGAGCGCAAACGGGTGCTAATCGCCCGCGCGCTGATGACCGATCCCGAGCTGCTGCTGCTCGACGAACCGGCGGCGGGCCTGGACCTGGGCGGCCGCGAGGAACTGGTGGAGCGGCTCGGCGATCTCGCCGCCGACCCGGACGCCCCCGCGATCGTGCTCGTCACCCATCACGTGGAGGAGATACCCCCCGGCTTCACCCACGGCCTGCTGCTCAACGAGGGCGAAGTGGTCGCGCAGGGACTGCTGTCCGACGTGCTCACCTCGGAGAACCTCAGCGACGCCTTCCGCCAATCGATCGCGCTGGATCGAGTCGACGGACGCTACTTCGCGCGCCGCTCGCGCCGCGCGGGCCGGCACCGCACCCGCTGACTCGGACGGTGTCCGTCGCTCACCAAGCGCGCGTTAGGGTGCAGGGGTGAGTGAGAAAGAACCGCAGGCAGACTCTCAGCAACCGATCAAAGACGCGTCGACGGTGATGCTGGTGCGCGACGGTGCCGAGGGGCCCGAGATCTTCCTGCAGCGCCGGGTCGGCGCCATGGCGTTCGCCGCGGGCATGACCGTGTTCCCCGGCGGCGGCGTCGACCCGTCCGACGGGACCGCCGACATCGCCTGGTCCGGGCCCGAGCCCGCGTGGTGGGCCGAGCGGTTCGCCACCACCGAGGCCAGGGCCAAGGCGCTGGTCTGCGCGGCCGTCCGGGAGACGTTCGAGGAGTGCGGCGTGCTGCTGGCAGGCCCGACCGCCGACAGCGTCGTCTCCGACACCACCGGTTACCGGGACGCGCGCGGCAGGCTGGAGCGCAGGGAATTGTCGCTGGCATCCTTCCTCGCCGAGGAGGAACTCGTCCTGCGCGCCGATCTGCTCCGCCCGTGGGCGAACTGGATCACCCCGGTCATCGAGCCGCGCCGCTACGACACCCGGTTCTTCGTCGCCATCCTCCCGGAGGGGCAACTCGCCGACGGCGCCACGTCCGAGGCGGCGGAGGTGCGGTGGAGCACCCCCGCCGAAGCGCTGGCGCGCTGGCGTTCCGGCGCCGACGTGCTGCTGCCGCCGACCTGGACCCAACTGGTCGAACTCGGCGAATTCCACTCCACCGCCGACATCCTGGCAGCGCAGCGGGCGATCGATCCGATCCTTCCGGTGCTGGCCGATTCGGACGGCAGGCAGCTTCTCTCCTTCCCGGACAACCACCGCTACTTCGCCGATCTCCCCGACGCCGGTCGCCTGAAGGGTTCCGTGCGGCCCTGACGGGCAAGTCGGGCGCATAAGTGATGAGTGCCCCTGCCCGGTTCTTCGCAGCGGTATCCGGTCTGGGACGGCCGCCTACCGGGGCGGTGGATGATCGCGTCGGTCGCCGCTCGCCGTCGTCGGGCCTGACCGCCGGTGCCGGTGCGCACCCGGTAGCGTGGCCTGCCATGGCCGAATTCGTGACCCTGGAGCTGCCCGAGGGCGATGCCGCGCGCGGCGTGGCCGTCCTGCGGTTCGCCCGCCCGCCGATGAATCTGCTCAACGCGCAGCTGGTGCGGGAACTGGCCGAGGCGGCCGACGCCGTCGCCGCCGACCCGGGCGTTGCCGCGGTGGTCGTGTACGGCGACGAACGCGTGTTCTCCGCGGGTGACGACGTGGCCGAACTGTTCGGTCTCGGCAGTGACCAGGCCGCCGCGATGGCGGCCGACTTGCAGCAGGACCTCGGTTGCCTGGCCCGGATCCCGCAGCCCACGGTCGCGGCGATCAGCGGTTATTGCCTCGGCGGTGGGCTGGAGCTGGCGCTGGGCGCGGACCGCCGCGTCATCGGTGACAACGTCAAGCTGGGTCTGCCGCAGATCAAGACGGGCTTGATCCCGCTCGCGGGCATCCGTCGCCTCGCCCTGCTGATCGGACCGGGCCCGGCCAAGGACCTCGTCTACACCGGTCGTTTCGTCGAGGCGGACGAGGCGAAGGCGCTCGGCCTCGTCGACGAGGTCGTCGCGCCGGACGACGTGTACACCGCCGCGATGCGGTGGGCGCGCCAGTTCACCGACGGTCCCGCCCGCGCGCTGGCGGCCGCCAAAGCGGTCTTCGAAGCGGGTCCGCACGGCCTCGATCGCGCCCGTGGCGAGTGGTCGGCCCTGTTCACGACGGAAGATCGCCTGATAGGAACAGGTTCCTATCTGACCGACGGTCCCGGGTCGGCGGAATTCGTGGGGCGATAGCAGGCGTCATCTGCGGATTTGGGTAGGCTTGCCGACCATGACGGTACGTCCCGACGACCCCGCGCCGAACCCGCACGCCACCGAGGCAGAGGTCGAAGCAGCGCTCAAGGATACGAAGCTGGCCCAGGTTCTCTACCACGACTGGGAGGCCGAGACCTACGACGACAAATGGTCCATCTCCTATGACGAGCGCTGTATCGAGTACGCGCGCGGCCGGTTCGACCTGGCCGTGGGTCCCGCGCCTCTGCCCTACGGCAAGGCGCTGGAACTGGGCTGCGGTACCGGCTTCTTCCTGCTGAACCTGATGCAGGCGGGTGTGGCGAAGTCCGGCTCGGTCACCGACCTGTCGCCGGGCATGGTCAAGGTCGCGCTGCGCAACGCGCAGCACCTCGGTCTGGACGTGGACGGCCGGGTCGCCGACGCGGAGACCATCCCCTACGACGACGACACCTTCGATCTGGTGGTCGGTCACGCGGTGCTGCACCACATCCCCGACGTCGAGCTGGCGCTCAAGGAGTGCCTGCGGGTGCTCAAGCCGGGCGGCCGCTTCGTGTTCGCCGGTGAGCCGACCACGGTCGGCAATTTCTACGCGCGCTGGCTGGGCCGGATCACCTGGAAGGCCACCACCACGGTCACCAAGCTGCCGGTGCTCAGCGACTGGCGGCGTCCGCAGGAGGAGCTGGACGAGTCCTCGCGCGCGGCGGCCCTGGAGGCGGTCGTCGACCTGCACACCTTCGATCCGCGCGCCCTGGAGGCGATGGCCCGCTCGGCGGGCGCCGTAGAGGTGGCCGCAAAGACCGAGGAATTCGCGGCCGCGCTGTGGGGCTGGCCGGTGCGCACCTTCGAGGCGGCCGTGCCCGCCGAGAAGCTCACCTGGCGCTACCGGATGGCGATGTACCGCGCTTGGCTGGGGTTGAGCTGGGTGGACGAGAACGTCATGCGCCGTGTGGTGCCGCGTCAGTTCTTCTACAACGCCATGATCACCGGCGTGAAGCCGAGCTCCGCCGGAAAGTAGTGGGCCGCGCCACCTCTCGCGACCGCATCGCCGACCTGGGCAGCGACCATGCTGCCCGGGTGCGTCGGCTCGAGTCGCCGCGCCGGAACCCGGAGATGGAGCGCCACCGAAACGGTGACCGGACCAAGGCCCATGGGATCGTCACAGAAGTTCGGGAACAGGCCGCCGTCGCGATCACCCACATGGGCCGGGCTGTCGCGACAGCTCGGACGGTCCCGCCACCCGGACTCAGGCTGGTCGGCACGGTGCGGACAACTATGGGAGCTCGGTAGTGGGCTACCGCTTCACCCGTGATGATGTCGGGTACCTGGGTAGCGCGATCGGCCGGGACGCGCTCGCCGAGGCGGATCGGCTGGCACTCACCCCGGCGACGCACCTGCGGGATCTCGAGCTCGTGCGTCGCGCGCACGGCGACCGGGCGGCGGCCCTGATCGAGACCGTGCGATTGCGGCGCAGAGCCGCCGCGAAGCTCCTCGACGCCGGGCAGTGGCTCTTCACCGACGACGCGCTGCAGCAGGCCACCCCGACGCTCGTGGCACGGCAGCGGGCCACCCGGCTGGCCGGGCGGACGGTGCACGACGTCACCTGCTCGATCGGAGCCGAACTCGTCGAGCTGGCCCGGGTGTGCCCGGCGGTGCTCGGCAGCGATCTGGACGAGGTGCGGCTGGCGATCGCCGCGCACAACCTGGGGGCGCACCGGCTCGGGGCCGGGGAGCGGGACTCCCTCACATCCGCCGCCTGTCCCTCGGAGCTGACCCGGAATGTGATGCTGATCCGGGCGGATGCGCTGCGTCCGAGCAGTCGCGACACCGTGATCATCGCGGACCCGGCCCGGCGCGCCGACGGCCGCCGCACGCACGACCCGGCCAAACTCCAACCGCCGCTGCCGGATCTGCTCGCGGCCTACGCCGCCCGTGATATCGCCGTGAAATGCGCTCCCGGTCTGGACTTCGACCGGCTCGTCTGGTCGGGTGAGGTCGAGGTGGTCTCGCTCGACGGATCGGTGCGTGAGGCGTGCCTGTGGTCTCCGGGGCTCACCGAGGCCGGAGTGACCCGTCGCGCGAGGGTGCTCTCGTCCAAGGGCGGCGGGTGGACCATCACCGATGCCGAACCCGACGTCATCGAGGAGCGCCCGCCGGGGCAGTGGATCATCGACCCGGACGGCGCCGTCGTGCGTGCCGGACTCGTCCGTCATTACGCCGCGAAACACGGCTTGTGGCAACTGGATCCGCGTATCGCCTATCTCACCGGAGACACCGTCCCCGAGGGGGTGCGTGGCTTCCGCATCCTCGACCGCATGGATTTCCGCGAGAAATCCCTTCGCGCCGAACTCCATCGCCGCGACTGCGGCCCTCTCGAAATCCTCACGCGAGGCGTGGATATCGACCCCGATGCGCTCCGGTCGCGCCTCAAACTCCGTGGCACTCAACCGCACACGCTGGTGATCACACGAATCGGCCGCGCCGCGACGGTCTTCCTCTGTTCCACCCCGTGACGACCCGGCTGCGTCGCGCGCTACGCCGGGAGTTTCGCGACGACGAGTCTCGCTGCGACGGCCCATCGTTGGTCTGTCGGCGGGGCGGACAGATTGCTGCCGACGAGAAAGACGCGGACGACGAACCGGTCGGTGAGGACCCAAGCCTGCGGGTAGTCGGCCTTCGCTTCGATGAGTACCGAGCGCCCGATTCCCGGGAGTTCGCGCGTTGTCGGACTCTTCAGCCGCGCGATGGTCGCCTCTGTCACCGACCCCTGTTGCGGCCGCATCACTTTGATCGATGCAGTGAAGGACAGAATCCCACCGGCGGTGAGGTAGTAGGTGCAGCTTCGGCCATAGGAACCGTCGTCGCGCTTGGTCTTGGTGTCGTGCCCATCGCCGAGGCTCACCTCCGCCAGGGCACTGATTTCCGCCCCGCTCAGAACACACTCGTCATCGACAGCGTGTTCCTGGAACGGCTCATCGGCGACCCGCGCCGGTGTGGTTGTCGCGGCCCGGCTCTGCGAGGCTGCCACCGGACGCCCGTCGACCGTGCCGGCGCACGCCGCGGTAGACGTGAGTAGAGCGACAGCGACTACCGTCGCCCTGCCGAGACGCGCAAGAATCCCACTCTTCGCCAAAATTCCCCCTCGAAACCGACGGTGCTTACTTCTCCGGCGTGAACGCGAAGATCTCGCCGATGCGGGTGGCGACCACGACCTCGCCCTTCGCGCCGACCGACGTGCCGGTGGTGGTGCCCTTCGCGCCAGGCAGCACATCGGAGTCGAGGGTGGCTCCGGTCTGCGTGTCGAAGGTGACGAGGTTCAGGCCGTCGCCGATCGCCGCGACGGTGTAGCCGGTGTCGCCCGCGGTCTGCGCCGCGGAGCCGCGCAGCGCCAGATCCTTGCGCTCCCAGACGGTTTCCACCGCGTCGCCGTTGTCCCGCAGCCCGACCAGGTAGCCGTCGTCGCCGGAGGGGATGATCAGGCCGTCGTCCGACACCGAGATGCCCCCGCGCGGCGTCCAGTCCAGCCGGTGGACCCACTTGGTTCGCCCGTCAGCGGTGTCCAGGGCGATCAGGCGGTTGTTGTTGTCGCCCACGTAGAGGGTGGCGCCGTCGGCGGACAGGGCCGGGCTGGTCGCGCTGCCGCCGAGCAGCAGTTCGGCGCTCCACTCCCGCACGAGCTTCTCGCCGGTGTAGCGCAACGCGACCACGGCCGCCGCGGGCCGCCCCGGCTGCCAGAGCGTCACGTAGAAGCGGCCGCTGTCTGCGTCGACGGCGGAGATGGTCGCGACCGGGCACTGCGGCCCGCCGGTAGCGCAGTCGTCCAGGCCCTGGCTCGCGTCGGGCCAGCTGAGGCCCGCGTGCACGAGGAAGTCCGGTTCGCCGAGCAACTGCACGGTCGGCACCGTCCGGTCCCCTGTCTGCCTCGACAGCACGTCGACCTGGCCGGATCGCGTGACGGTCAGCAGCTTTCCGTCACCGGTGAACTGCACCGAGGCCGGTGTTCCCGCGACGGGCGTGGCCCACCGTGGCTGCCCCAGGTAGTTGAACGAGATCACCCGGCTGTCGTCGCCGACGTAGACGTTGCTCATCCCGTCGACCGACGAAGGCGCGGTGATCGCGCTCGGGCCCAAGGCGTTGCAGAACCGTTTGCGGCCGGTGGCCATCTGGAAGGAGAAGATCGAGCAGTTCTGCAGGCGGGTGGTGACGAACAGCTGGCTGTCGGGCCCCAGCGTGATCGGCTGGGCGATCGGGCCGCCGACCGGCCGCTGCCAACTCAGCTCGAGCTCCCGCGATCCGGTGACCGGGCCGGTGCCGCTGTTGCGGCCGTCGTGATAGGCGGCGGTCCAGCCCTTGCCGGTGCCGACGGTGATGTCGTCGTAATCGGTGCCGCACCCGGCCAATGCCAGCGCGCCGACCGCGGCCAGCGCGGCCGCGGCACGTTTCCGGGACGGTCGCCACATGGAAGTAGCCAGTACGCCGCCGCTTCGCACCTGCCGCACTCCTGTCGTCGTTGGCGTTCGCCGTCGCCGTCTCCGGCGCAGGAGTCACTGTACGGGAGGCTCGCGCGCGGGTGAACGCGTCCCGGCGTTCTCGTCGCGGGTGCTCGTCGTGGTGCTCACCGCGGGCGATAGGCTCTATCCGTCGCCGCCGAGGCGCGCGACGGCCGGTAGGACCACGACAGGAGAACCGTTCGTGACGAGCATGTGGGGCGCACCGTTGCGCTCGCGCTGGCGGGGATCGCGCCGCCGGGATCCGCAGCAGGCGCGTTTTCTGACGCCGGCGTCGCTGCGCTGGGTGCTCGCGAACCGGGCGTACACGCCCTGGTATCTGGTGCGCTACTACCGGCTGTTGAAGTTCCGCCTGGCGAATCCGCACATCGTGCTGCGCGGCATGGTCTTCCTCGGCCGCCGCGTGGAGATCCACGCCACCCCGGAACTGGCCCGCATGGAGATCGGCCGCTGGGTGCACATCGGCGACGGCAACGCGATCCGCTGCCACGAGGGTTCGCTGCGCATCGGTGACAAGGTGGTGTTCGGCAAGGACAACGTCGTGAACACCTATCTCGACATCGAGATCGGGGAATCGACCTTGGTCGCCGACTGGTGCTACATCTGCGACTTCGACCACAAGATGGACGACATCAACGTTCCGATCAAGGACCAGGGGATCGTGAAGAGCCCGGTGCGCATCGGCCCCGACACCTGGATCGCCGCCAAGGTGACCGTGCTGCGCGAGACCAGTGTCGGCCGCGGCTGCGTGCTCGGCGCGCACGCCGTGGTCAAGGGTGAGATCCCGGACTACAGCATCGCCGTCGGCGCACCGGCGAAGGTCGTCAAGAACCGCAAGGCGGCCTGGGAGGCGGGCGCCGAACAGCGTGCGGAATACCTCGCCGCGCTCGAGGACATCGCCCGCAAGAAGAACGGGGCCACGCAGACCGCCTGACGGGTAGGGCTGGACGAGTCGCGCAGCGGTCTCACTCGGCTGTCGCGTGGCGGGCGCCGTCTGCCGGAATTCCTCCCGCGCCGACACCGCGCCGTGACGCCCTCGATTCGTCGGTGCGGGCGAGTAGGTTCGGCGCTATGACTGCCTACGCCGCCCTGTTGCGCGGGATCGCGCCGAGCAATCCGAACATGAGCAACGCCAAGTTGCGCACGGTGTTCGAATCGCTCGGGTTCGAGGGCGTCGGTTCGGTGCTGGCCAGCGGCAACATCGTGTTCCGCAGCGCGGAGACCGACGTGCCCGCGCTGGAGGACCGGATCCAGCAGGCGCTGATCCGGGAACTGGGGATCGGTGGTGGCACGATCATCCGCAGCCATGACGAACTGCGCGCGCTGCTCGACACCGATCCGTTTCCCGGCCTGACCCACGGGCGCGGAACCTATCTGATCGCGACCTTCCTCAAGGACACGGCCAAGGCTCCGGCCACCGTGCCCGAGCACCCCGACCCGCTCACCCGGGTCGTCGGCTACGACGAGGCCGCGCGCGCCTTCCTGGCGGTAATCGACAACAGCGAGCCGGGCAAGACGCCGGACTTCATGGCGTGGCTGGAGAAGACGTACGGCAAGGACATCACCACTCGCACCTGGCTCACCGTCGAGCGCATCGTCAAGAAGCTCGCGACCTAGCCGGGCCGGGGTTACTTCGGATCGCGTTCCGGCAGCGGACGTTCCACGATCGAGGGGCGGCCGAGCGGGTTGCGCACCCGCCGCTTGGCCGAGTGGTACACCTGGGCGGTCTCCGCGGCCACCACGTCCCACGCGAAATCGGCGGTGAGCCGTTCCCTGGCGGCGTAGGCCCGCTGCTGCGCGGCGGCGGGGTCGTCGAGGGTGGCGCGGACCGCCTCGACCAAACCGTCGACGTCCGCGGGCGCGAACGAGGCGCCGGTGACGCCGTCGATCACCGCCTCGCCCAGGCCGCCCGCCGTCGAGGTGATCAGCGGGGTGCCCGCGGCGGCCGCCTCGAGCGCGACGATGCCGAAGGGTTCGTACCGGCTGGGCAGCACGATCGCGTCGGCGCCGTGCAGCCAGCCGAGCAGTTCGGAGTGGTCGAGCTGACCGGCGAAGGTCACCGCTCGCGCCACGCGGTGCACCCGGGCGCGTTCGCGCAACCACTCGAATTGGGTGCCGACGCCCGCGACGGTCAGGGTGGTGCCGGGATGGGCGCGGCGGATGCGGGGCAGCGCGGCGATCGCGTCCTGCACGCCCTTCTCGTACTCGAGCCTGCCCACGTACAGCAACCGGGGCGGACCGCTGCGCGGCGAGCGCGGGCGGAAAGTCCACGCGCCCACATCGATTCCGTTGCGGATCACCGTCATCGGGATCCGCTCCGGACCGTAGAGCCGTTCGACCTCGTCCTGCATGGACGACGAACAGGTGATCAGCGCGTCGGACTCGTTGGCGAGCCACCACTCCACCGAGTGCACCTGCTTGTTGACCTTGCCCGCGACCCAGCCGCTGTGCCGTCCCGCCTCGGTGGCGTGGATGGTCGACACCAGCGGCACGTCGTAGTACTCGGCCAGGGCGATGCCGGGGTGGGCGACCAGCCAGTCGTGCGCGTGCACCACGTCGGGCGTCCAACCGTCGCCGATGCCCGGCTTGCCGAGCGCGACGCCCGCGCGCACCATCGCGTGCCCCATGGCAAGCGTCCAGGCGAGCATGTCCTCGCCGAAGTCGAAGACCGGCGGGTCCTCCGCGACCGCCACCACCAGCACGCCGTCGGCGATGTAGGAGTGCGTGGGATGGGTAGCGGCGTCGGTGCCGGAGGGACGCCGGGACAGCACGACCACCTCATGACCGGCCGCGGCCAGTTCGACGGCGAGGTGATGCACGTGCCTGCCGAGTCCGCCCACCACGACCGGCGGGTACTCCCACGACACCATCAAAATCTTCATGCAAGTCCTTCTGCGGCCGAGCCCGGGTCCGCCGGAACCGGCCCGTGGTCCGCGGTGGCGGAGCCCGGTCCTGGCACGGCGGCGGATACTGCCCCGGTGGCGCTGGGTACGGACCCCGCGGAGGTGAGTCGTCGCGCGTCCACGCCGGGGAAGAGTCCGTCAGCTGCCCCCCATCCTGCCGCCAACTGCCGTGCTTTCGCGAGTTGGCCCGCCCCGACGGCCGCGGCGATTTCCCGGACCGCGTGGGCATGCCGGTGCGCCCGGTCGCGCGCGTAACCCGCGGCGGAGTCCTTGCTCACCATGAACGCCCAGTCGCTGGAGACGGTGAGGATCGCCTCGCGCAGCAGTTGATCGGCGACGTGGTCGCGCAGCCCGAGTGCGCCGCCCTGCGCGGCGCGCATCTTGTCGATGGTGTCCAGGGTCAGCCGCACGATGTCGTCGTTGAGCTCGACCAGATCCCGCACCTGCTCGCCTGCCCACACCCGCCAGTCCTTGCCCGAACCCCAGGACGAGTCGGCCAGCGGCACCGGTTCGCCCAGGTAGCCGCGTGTTCGCGCGTCGGCAAGGGTGCCCACCGTGACGCCCGCTTCCGGCAGCGCGCGCAACACCTCCGCCAGCCACTGCGGCCCCTCGTGCCACCAGTGGCCGAACAGTTCGGTGTCGAACGCGGCGACGACCAGGGCGGGCCGGCCGATCCGGTCGGACTCGGCGATCAACCGTTCGCGCACGGTCCGCACGAAGTCGTCCACGTCCCGCGCGACGGCCGCGGCGGCCAGTTCCGGGTCGTAGGGAGCCTTGTCCGGGCCCGCCACGGTCTTGCCGGTGACCCGTGCGGGTTTGAGACCCGTCGCGTGGTCATAGTGATGAAAGTCACGGTAGGCGCCGTGGCCTGGATAGCCGGATTTCGGGGACCAGACGCGGTAACTCACCTGCAGATCGCGGCCGAACGCGACCACGTCGGAATCCCGCACCGGACGTCCGAGCGTCGTGTCGCCGCGCAGCGCGGGACCGTCGACCATGAAATGTGTCACACCCGCGGCGGCGTAACCGACCTCCATGCCGGGCGTGTATCCGCATTCCGGCGCCCAGATGCCCGTAGGTGTGTGACCCCAGCGGTGCCGCGCGTCGGCCAGGCCCTCGGTGAGCTGGAACCGGCGCATCCGAGGATCCAGCAGCGGCTGGAACGGGTGGGCCAGCGGGCCGCCGAGCAGTTCGATGGTCTCCGCGTCGATGAGCGCCCGCCAGACCGGCGCCGCGCCGTGTTGCCAGTGCTGCTCGAACTCGGCCAGGGCGGCGGCGGCCAAGCGATGTTCGTGCCTGCCCAGCGCGACATTGCCCGCCATGGCGGCTTCGTCGGCGCGCAGCTGCCAGTTGCCCAGCCAGTGGTGCATGCCCGCCAGGCAGTGCGGGTCGTCCAGCTGGGCCGCGAGCACCGGCGTGATGCCGAGGCTGAGCAGATGCGAACGTCCTTCGGCCGCAAGGGTTCGCAGGACCTCTACGAGGGGCAGGTAGGACGCTGCCCAGGACTGGTAGAGCCATTCCTCGCCGACCGGCCAGCGGCCGTGATGGGCCAGCCAGGGCAGGTGGGAGTGCAGGACCAAGGTGAACTGGCCCGGCACCGGGCTTGCGGCGTGCCCGCCGGGCACGGTACTGCGATCGGTCAAGGCTTCACCGCGATGGCGACCAGATCCAGACTCGCGTCGATGTCCGCGGCGACCAGCGCGAAATCGTCCACCGTGACGCTCGCGACGTCCGCGGTCAGTTCCGCGGGCCACGGTTCGCCCGCCAGCGCCCGTTCGATCTGCGCGTCGATGAACGACCCGCCGTGCTTGGCGTCCAACGCTTTCAGGCCGGGACCGTGGTGCACGCCGATCATCTGCGTGACCTCGAAACCGGCGTCGACCAGCAATTCGGTCAACTCGGCCGCGTTCAGTTCCCTGGTGTGGAACGGGTTGAGCGGAGTGTCGCGACCGGGGGAGAAGGTGATCCGGTTGGGCGTGCTGATCAGCAGCTCGCCGCCGGGGCGCAGCACCCGCAGGCACTCGCGCAGGAACTGGGACTGATCCCAGAGATGTTCGATCACTTGGAAGTTCACCACGACGTCGACCGAGGCGTCCTCCAGCGGCAGTTCGGCGAGGTTGCCCTGGATCATCTCCACGCGGGGGTAGCGCGCGCGCACGTGCTCGACGGCGCTGGTGTCGTAGTCCACGCCGATCACCTTGGTGGCCACGCCCGCGATCATGTCCGCGCCGTAGCCCTCGCCGGAACCCGCCTCCAGCACGGTCTTTCCGGCGCAGCGGTCCAGCAGGCGGGCGTAGGCGATCTCGTGCCTGCGGAACCAGTAGTTCTCCTCGGCGATGCCGGGAACGGTGCGCTCGCCGGTCAGCGGCAGTGGTTCGACGGCGCCGACGGCGGCCTCGGTGTCCACGGAGATGCCGGACGGGTCGCCCACTGCGGCAGGGATCACAGCCTCGCTCATCACTCCGACGTTACTGGCACCGCATCCGCGGGAAACACCCCACCCGGTCGGCTCGGAAGTGCGGCTCCGGCAGGCCGGACCCGGGGCCGCCGAACCGGGGCACTGTAACGCGTGGTACCCACTTGTGAGAGAGAAGCCGCTAAGTTACCCACGAGTAACTTAACGTAAGGTAATGTCACGGCCTGAGCCACCCACCCGGGCGTACGGCGCAGCTCGTGCGACCACCATTTACGTGTAACCAGAACAGGAGGTCGACGAAGACCGATGCCGAACATCGTCGTACTCATCAAGCAGGTTCCCGACACATGGTCGGAGCGCAAACTCACCGACGGTGACTACACGCTCGATCGCGAGGCCGCCGACGCCGTCCTCGACGAGATCAACGAGCGTGCCGTCGAAGAAGCGCTGCTGATCAAGGAAGCCCAGGGCGGTGAGGTCACCGTGCTGGCCGCCGGTCCCGACCGCGCCACCGAGGCCATCCGCAAGGCGCTGTCCATGGGCGCCGACAAGGCCATCCACATCAACGACCCGGCCATCCACGGCTCCGACGCCGTGCAGACGGCGTGGGTGCTGGCCAGTGCGCTCGGCCAGGTCGAGGGTGTCGAGCTGGTCATCGCGGGTAACGAGGCCACCGACGGTCGCGCGGGCGCCGTGCCCGCGATCATCGCCGAGTACCTCGGCCTCCCGCAGCTGACGCACCTGCGCAAGCTGACCGTCGACGGTGACAAGATCACCGGCGAGCGGGAGACCGACGACGGCGTGTTCAAGCTGGAGGCCACCCTCCCGGCCATCGTCAGCGTCACCGAGAAGATCAACGAGCCGCGCTTCCCGTCCTTCAAGGGCATCATGGCCGCGAAGAAGAAGGAAGTGCAGACCTTCACGCTGGCCGACCTGGGCGTCGACCCGTCGACCGTGGGCGTCGCGAACGCGGGCTCCACCGTCACCGCGGCCACCCCGAAGCCTCCGCGCACCGCGGGCGAGAAGATCGCGGACGAGGGCGACGGCGGCAGCAAGATCGCTCAGTACCTGATCGGCCAGAAGATCATCTGATCTCGGTAGCGCCTGCAGACTTCCTAGGAGAGAACAAATGGCTGAAGTACTCGTGCTCGTCGAGCACGCCGAGGGTGCGATCAAGAAGGTCAGCACCGAACTGCTCACCGCGGCTCGCGCTCTCGGCGAGCCCGCCGCCGTCGTGCTCGGCACGGCGGGCACCGGCGAGAAGCTGGCCGACGCGCTGGCCGCCGCGGGCGCCGAGAAGATCTACATCGCCGAGTCCGACGATGTGGAGAACTACCTGGTGACCCCGAAGGTCGACGTGCTGGCCGCGCTGACCGAGTCGGTCTCGCCCGCCGCCGTGATCGTCGCCGCCACCGCCGAGGGCAAGGAGGTGTCGGGTCGCCTGGCCGCCCGCATCGGCTCCGGCCTGCTGGTCGACGTCATCGACGTGAAGTCCGACGGCACCGCGGTGCACTCCATCTTCGGTGGCGCGTTCACCGTCGACGCCAAGGTGACCGGCGATGTTCCGGTGATCTCGGTCCGCCCGGGCGCCGTCGAGGCCTCGGCGCAGGCCGGTGCGGGCGAGAAGGTGACCGTCGAGGTGCCCGCGCAGGAAGACGGCGTGGTCAAGGTGACCTCGCGGGAGCCGGTCGTGGCCGGTGACCGTCCGGAACTCACCGAGGCGGGCATCGTGGTCTCCGGTGGCCGCGGCGTCGGCTCCGCCGACAACTTCTCGGTCGTCGAGGCGCTGGCCGACTCGCTCGGCGCGGCCGTCGGCGCCTCGCGCGCCGCCGTCGACTCGGGCTACTACCCGGGCCAGTTCCAGGTCGGCCAGACCGGTAAGACGGTCTCGCCGCAGCTGTACATCGCCCTCGGCATCTCCGGCGCGATCCAGCACCGCGCGGGCATGCAGACCTCGAAGACCATCGTCGCGGTCAACAAGGACGAAGAGGCGCCGATCTTCGAGATCGCCGACTACGGCATCGTGGGCGACCTGTTCAACGTCGCGCCGCAGCTGACCGAAGCGGTCAAGTCGCACAAGGGCTGACACCCTTCGAGCGTTCGAAAGTGGCCCCGACCGGACGGTCGGGGCCACTTTTTCGTTCTCACCTCTGAATAGCCCAGCAGGCAACGATTTCGAGCTACTGTCGGCGAGCGTTGCCGCACGGGATTGGGACGAGGGGGGCGATGAGCGACGTCGTGGACAGCGGCGGCCTTCAGGTGGCGACCGGCATGGACGGCGGTCTGCCGATCAATACGCGGCAGGACACCCTTCTGAAGGTCGCTTCGATGTTATCGCCACCGGTGGTGTCCCAGTACCTGGCCAACCACGACTGGCAACTCGAATACCGCGATCAAGACGTCAAAGAAATCTGGCGACTTCCGGGCGAGGACGGCCTGCTAGGCCGAATCATGCTGCCCTTGGCCACCGACTATGTCGATTTCCCTCGCCGCTTTCGTGAGACGCTCCAAGCCCTGGCCACCATTTACGACTGTGACCTCACGCAACTGGTCGAACGAATCGCCATCGCGTGGCCGACGTGTTGTTCGTGCGCATCGACCAGGAAACCGGAGAACTGACGCCGGGGTGCGAGCGACTCCGCCGAGGCGCTGGTCGGTTCGAACCGTTGCGGTCGATGAGCATGTAGAGGCGCTGATCTTCGAGTACTTGGTTCGTTGTGCTCGGTCGGAAGAGGTCGGCGCGAAATTGGTGCGAAGTCTCGAGGCCAGGTGAGCGAGAATCGTGACCGATGCGAAAGAAATTACGGTGCAGGTGATTTGGCGTCGGAGATGCAGGTGGCGGACTTACACTCGCCCGGTGAGCATCCCCACGGAACCGATCGGTAGCATCCCTCGACCTCACGACCTCCTGGCCGCCATGGCCGATGATTCCGGCGACGCCGCCGCGCTCGCCGAACTTCAGCGCGGCGCGGTCGCCGAGACCATCCGGAAGCTGGAGGAACTCGGCTCTCCCGTCGTCACCGACGGTGAGCAATCCAAGCCGAGCTTCGCCACCTATCCGCTCGCCGGGCTGGACAACCTGGCCCCGGACGGGGCGATCATCCCGTTCGCCGACGGGCACCAGCGGCAGTTGCCCCGGCTGACCACAGGCCCGTTCCATTACGCCGCGCACGCGGCGGACTATCTGCGCGCCGCACAGCAGCACGCCACCGTTCCGGTGAAGCAGGCCGTCATCGCGCCGTCGGCGCTGAGCCTGCTGTATCCGGCCGAGGGTATCGAGGGTTATCCGCGCGAGCAGTTCCTCGCCGATCTCGCCGACGCGGCCGAGGCCGACATCCGCGGCTGTCTGGAGGCGGGGGCGTACCTGGTGCAGCTCGACTTCACCGAAGGGCGGCTCTCGCTGAAGCTGGATCCCAGCGGCGGCGTGCTCGACCAGTTCATCGAGCTGAACAACACGGTGCTCGAACGGTTCTCGGACGAGGAGCGGGCCAGGATCGGCGTGCACACCTGCCCTGGCGGCGACCAGGACTCCACGCACAGCCTGGACGTGGACTACGTCCAATTGCTGCCGAAGCTGCTGCAACTGCGAGTGGGCGCGTTCTATCTCCAGTTCGCCAGCGAGCCCGACCCGGAGAAGGTGCTGGCCGTGGTCGCCGAACACCTGCCGGCCACGGCGCGCGTGTTCATCGGCGTCACCGACCCGATCGATCCGCGCGTCGAGACACCCGAACAGGTGCGTGACCGCGTGCTGCTCGCCGCTCGCTTCCTGCCCGTCGATCGGTTGGGCACCTGCGACGACTGCGGTTTCTCGCCATTCGCCGACGACACCTCCACCTCACGGGAGACGGCGTTCGCCAAGATCCGCGCGCGCATCGAGGGCACGGCGCTGGCATCGACGGAATTGGGTGTCTGAGCGCAGCGAGACGGGATCGACCGGGCCCGCTCTAGGTTGTAGTGGCCAGGAGCGGGCCGTTCGACTCGGCTGGGTTGCGAATTGCGGTCAGGCGGTGCGGTTGAATTCGCCCCTTCCGGTCTGTGGTGAAGGCATTCCACTCACCTGGTGTGTGTGGGTCCTCGTCCGGCTCGACCAAGGTCTTGCCTGCTGCGCGCCGTCACGCTCGTGCTCTACTCCTGCCAGATCGTGAGATTGAACGTCGCGGTCGGATCATCGCCTTCGGCAGTCTTCGTGAACGTAGCGGCAGCCACGACACCGTTGCCGGTGATGCACACGACGTAATTCTTTCTGGGACCGAATACCTCTTTGGTGAACCTGGTGTTCTTCTTGCAGGCATCGAACGTTGCGGGGGGCGAGTCCAGCCTCGCAAGTTTCAACGGGGCTTCGGTGGAGAAAGTCAGGTAGCGCATCTCGACGCCGATACCGTAATCAGTTGTAGGAACGGGGCATTCGGATAGCCTGCCGATCGGCAGACGGTAGCCATGTGCGATGTCGATAGCACAATTGTCGACCAGCATCGTGCCGGCTGGGACGTTCGAAGCTGATGCCGTCATCGATGCTTGTGAAGAGATCGCCGGCGTCGTCGGTGCGGAAGCGATCGCGGAGGTGGACGTCGCGGGTGGAGCCGACACAGGTGCTGTCGCGCGCCCCACGAACACACCGGCTCCGGTCAAGGCGACGATGAGGCCGGAGATCGCGGTGATCCAAGCTGGACCGATCTCGTGGAGTCGAGCACGACGACTATGCACGGGTTCAGGTGTCGGCGGCCCCTCTTGCCGTGATGGTGGTCGCTGTTCAGGATGATTCACACGGGAGCCCCCCGTGGGCGGATGCTGCTCGCTCACCCCACAGAGTCTATGAGCACGGCAACATCAGTGTCATGAAATGTGTTGACACAGAGTTCGACTCGTCGAATTAGATCAGGATAACCGTGCGCATGGTGGGCGGCGAAGCTGAGGTTTCACCTTCGTTCTCGAAGGGCTCTGAGCATGGTCCGATAGGCGGTCGGCGGTTCCGGCGGACGCATGCGGACCGGCCCCGCTCCCGGCCCTGTGGTTGGCGGGATGGGGGCCGGTCGTTCGGTTATGCGGTCAGGGGGCGGTTGAATCCTCCATCCTGCACGCTAGTGGTGAAGGCGTCCCACACTCGTGGTGCGAACACCAATGCCGGGCCGGTCGGGTTCTTGCTGTCCCGGACGCCGATCATGCCGCCGCCCAGCCATGCCACTTCGACGCACTGCGAACCGCTGGCGCTGCGGCTGCTCTTGAACCAGTTCGCCTCGGATAGGTCACCGTTCACCGCTCGTAACTCCTTGCCCCGCCGGAGCAGGTCTCGCGATTCCACTTCACCCAGGCACTTGTCCCCGATGACCGAGGCGAGCTCGCTATAGAGCCGAATCTCCTCGGCTTTCTCCAGGTATACATCCTGCGCTGGGCCTCCCTCCAGGTAAACGATCGGCGGCTCGACCGGCACACCTCTGGTGTTCGAGTCGAACTCCATGATGATGAACAGGCCGTGCGGCATCCCCCAAGCCATCCCGGCGCTGAAGGGATGGATCCGCAGTAGTGACGTTGGGTAGCTTCGAAATCTCGGCCATGTGCCGGTGCTGGACCGACATGATCTTCGGCCCTCCGACCAGCCACGCATAGGAGGCAGCCACCGAATGCCGTAGGACTGATACGAACCGAGATATCCGGACCGCACGCCCCACGGCACGCGCTCGAAATACGCCGCCACGCCGAGCAGTTGGGCTACCACTACCTCTACACCGTCCGGCCCCCGGAAAGCGAAGTCGACCCGGTCGGATACGCGCTGGCCATCGCGGTCGGCGTGCACGCCGCCGCCCTCGTCGTCCACGACCTGACCACCGTGGACAACACCCCCGCCCGAGTCTGCGAGACCTGCGACCTCGAGACGGTGTGCCCCGCCGTGACGTGGGCACGCGCGCAGCCCGGTGCGGTCGGTCCCGGCCACGCCCATCCTGACCATCCGCTCACCATCACCGAAGCGCATCGAATAATGCAGCAGCACCGAGGATGTCGCGCAGCCACTTGCCCGCGAAAGGCGTCGGCGCTCAGCTGTCTGGTGCGGGCGGGCAAGCTCGTTCCACCGGTCTCCAGCCCGCGCGAACGCGCCGCCGCCCGTGGCCTGGCGTTCGATCCGCCCGCCCGTTCACTGCCTATATCGCCTGGCCCCGATATGGAAACACTCCTGAATGTGCTCGACGCGCTCAGCGCCTCCCTCGCGGACTCCCACGGCTCGGCCTCCCGTATGTCCGACGTCACGCGAAGCGAGCGGGACTGATGTGGAATGCACGAGATCCATCACACCGAAGTCGGAGGCTTTCAGGCGATCTGGCGGCTGGAAGGCCATCGGATCGCGATCATGATCGTGCGGGGAGCGTCCGACGTGACGCCGATCGCCTCCTACGGCCCGGATTCCTACCCCGACCTCGCGCAAGTGCGGGAACTGCTGCCGAAAATGACCGCGCTGTGGGATGCGGTACGCCACGACTTCTGGTCACGGCTGCTCCCGCGCCATCGGCCTTCCTCGACCACCGAATCGATCTGAAAACGGAAGAAAACGGATCTGGAGATCTATTGCCCGCTTACCGGTATAGGGGCCTTACTGAATAGGGCCAGGATCAAGCGAGTTCGCCGCCCTGGCGCAGCGGAACTACTTCCGCCGGGTCGAGGAGGCGCGCTATGTCCACCACTACTTCCCGGTCCTCGGCTCCGACTCTGATCTCGGCGAGCCCGGATTCGGGGCCGAACATCGGTGGAACCACGGTTGTTCTCGCCGGGACGAATCTGAGCGGAGCTACGGCGGTCGAATTCGGAACCATTCCGGCGACCTCGTTCACGATCGAGTCCGCAACACAGATCACGGCGGTCTCTCCTGCGGCAAGGGGAGCTGTGCACATCACCGTCACCACGCCGAGCGGGTTGAGTAACGGCATCTCGTTCACATATGTCGGCACGCCTGCGCCGACCGGGGTGAATTTCGGTCCGGGGTCGTCGATCACGTCCGATGGCGGACCACCGCGCGGAAGCTGGGGGACCGTAGGAGCTGTCGGATATGACGAACTCGGCAATCTGGTGGCTCTCACGGCAGGGCACATGATGACTCGGAACACCAGAGCTCAGGAGGTGTTCCTCACGGGGCATCGCGGACTGGGCCCGATCGGGTACTACGCCACCTGGCCGACGAATTGGCCCGGCTTTCCGTCGATGCGGTTTCCGGCCGACTCGTCCAAGGACTACGCGGTCATCAAGCTGGACGAAACGAAGATCAAGCCGGTCAACACGACGCCGAACGGGACCGTGATCTGCCGGATCGGCGCGCATCCGGTTCCGCTCTCGGACATCATGTGCAAGTACGGCCAGGTGTCCGGAACGACATGTGGTCTCGTGATCGAGTACGAGAACAACGTCATCAGTTCATGGGCCGCGGTCATTCCGGGCGACAGCGGTGGACCGGTGACCACACGCAGTGGTCTGGTCGGAATCACCTCCGCGATCAATCCGCTCGAGCCGTGGGCACCGTTCCGGTTCACCGGTATTCACGGAGTTCTCGACGACATCGCAGCGCAAGGACCGAACACGATCGGAATCGGGTTCACTCCGCTTCCCTGATCGACGGTGTCGAGCACGCCGCCCCGCTCGATCGACTCGGCAGCGATCGTCGCTGTGGACGATGTCGCGAGTTCCGTGACCGGAGCCGTGACCGCCCGCAGCCGACGGCTCGCGGCGATGAACGGCCCGCTGACGACTGACTGTGCTCAACAGCGGTGCAGCGCCAAGAGCAGGGTGTCCAGGATCGGTGATCGCCTGGCGTCGGAACGCAGTACCGCCGAGACCGGGATACGCAACTTGGATTCGGCCAGCCGCAGCACCACCAGTCCCTCGGTGGTGCTCTCGGCGTACAGGACCGTCCACGCGTCGGGCCGGTTGATCAACTCCATCGTCGCCGTGTGATCGGGCGGGATCGGCGGTCCGAACGTGGGGCCGGTGGGCAGTTCGGCGAAGGCGTTGCGGATCACGGTGTGCAGCAGGACCTGTTCCTGCTCCGGCGGAAGAAGTAGCGGATACGAACTCAGGTCCGCCAGGGTCACCGTGTCTCTGGTCGCCAGCGGATGTGCGCTGGAAGTGGCGATCACCAGGTCCTCGACCCAGAGCTGCTCCACCACGAGGCCCGGCTGGTCGACGCGGCCGCGAATGAGCGCCAGATCACAGTCCCCGTCGGCCACCGCGGTGATGCGCTGACGGAAGGGTTTGATCACGAACTCGATCTCCGCCTCCGGATGCGCGGCGCGCGCTCCCGCGATGGCCGACAGCGAGCGGGTGGCGAAGGACATGTTCGCGGCCAGCCGGATGCGCGGCCCCACCGTCCGCACGGCGGCCCGGATCGCCGATTCCAGGCTCAGCATTTGTTTCGCCAGGGGAAGTAGCCGGGCGGTCGCGTCGGTGGGGACGACCGACCGGGTCGAGCGCTCGAACAGTTGCACGCCGAGGTCGCGCTCGAGCCGGGAGATCTGGTGGCTGATCGCCGACTGCGAGATGAAGCACCGCGCCGCGGCGCCGCTGAAGCTGAGCTCCTCGCACACCGCGACGAAGTAGGTGAGCTGCCGAAGTTCCACAGCGACCTCCTATTAATTACGAATCGAGATAAGACTCATCTAAATTATGCGCCCACACACCTGAAATATCCGTCCTCCGGATCGCGGTTGGTAATGAGAGAAGGAGGCTGTCATGCAGTACGTGGAAGCGGGAATCGAAACCGCGGGTGTCGTCATTGTCGGATCGGGGTTCGGCGGGCTCGCCGCCGCCAAGCAGCTGGCCAAGTCGGGGGTGGACTATGTGCTGATATCCAGCACGCCCGAGCATCTGTTCCAACCGCTGTTGTACCAGGTAGCGACCGGTGTGCTCGCATCGGATGAGATCGCGCCGCCGATCGCGGGGATTCTGCGTCGCCATCGCGAGGCGGACGTGCGCCTGGGCACGGTGGTCGACATCGATCCCGACCGGGCCGTCCTCACCTACGAGCACGAGGGCGAGCGCCACCGCATCCGTTACGGCTCGCTGATCGCGGCCACCGGGGCCAGCCAGTCCTACTTCGGCCGGGACGATTTCGCGGAGAAGACCTATTCGCTCAAGACCATCGATGACGCGCGGCGGCTGCGCGCGCAGATCGCGCGGGTCTTCGCCGAGGCCACGCAGGCCGACGAGCAGACAAGGCGCAGGCTGCTGAGCTTCGTCGTGGTCGGCGCGGGCGCGACCGGCGTCGAGGTGGCCGGTCAGCTGAAGGAGCTGGCGAAACGGCACTTCCACCAGGAGGTTTCGGTCACGCTCGTCGAGGGCGCCGGCGAGGTGCTCCCGCCGTTCGGCGGCGGGCTGTCGGAGTACGCGAAGAAGTCGCTGACCAACAGCGGCGTGGAGGTGCTGCTCGGCACCTTCGTCACCGACATCGAGCGCGGAAAGGTCACCGTCAAGAGCGCCGACGGCGTCGAGCACGCCATCGCGGCGGAGACGGTGGTCTGGTCGGCGGGCGTGCAGGCGGGCGGGTTCGCGAAGATCCTGGCCGAGGCCACGGGCGTGGCGACCGACCGGGCGGGCCGGCTGCTGATCAACCCGGACCTCACCGTCGGCGGTTACGCCGACATCTACGCCATCGGCGACATGACCTCGCTCAACGGCTACCCCGGCCAGTCGCCGGTCGCCATGCAGGAGGGCAGGCACGCCGCCGACATCATCCGCCGCAAGAAGCAGCCCGGCACCCCGTTCACCTACTGGGACAAGGGCAGCATGGCGGTGATCAGCCGGTTCAGCGCCGTGACGAAGCTCAACGAGCGCGTCACCTTCCGCGGCGTGATCGCCTGGTTCATCTGGCTTGCGGTGCACCTGTTCTACCTGGTCGGCTTCCGCAACCGCTTCGCCGCGGTCGCGTCCTGGCTGGTCGCGTTCATCTTCACCGGGCGTCCCGGATTCGCCGAAGAGGACACGACCGCGCCGAAGGTACTCGCTGCGGAGAGTCGCGCCGCCTGATGACTTCTCGCACCTGAGAATCGCGCCGCACGATCGAAGGCGGCGCGATTCACGGTGCGCGGGCGCGCCGCGCGCGGCTTCCTGGCCCGAAGGGGGCTTCGCGCGGTAAACCGCATGTCGGAAGCATTTCGATGCCGATGGACGAACACGGTGGAACCGTTCGGTGAACGCTCGGTGTGACCGCCGTCTCGTTAACCCAACCGGCATCGCGGCGACACTTCGAGGTTGCTGAGGCGCATTGTCGGACTGGCTTCATCATGGATATGACTATTTCGTCCGTGTTGACAGCCCCGGCTCGAGCGACGGACTCCGGGGAGGGGCGGTCGCGCTACTCGCTGGTGGTCTCCTCCGACCGCGACCACCGTGTCGCCGCACAGCGCCTGCGCTACAACGTGTTCGCGAACGAGCCGGGCTTCCGGATCCCGGACGCCGGAACCGGCCTGGACGCGGACCGATTCGACGAGCACTGCGACCACATGCTGGTGCGCGACAACGCCAACGGCGAGTTCGTCGGCTGCTACCGGATGTTGCCGCCGGACCGAGTCGCCGCCGCGGGCGGGTATTACACGGCGACGGAATTCGATCTCGCCCAACTGGATCCGGAGGGGATGCGGATCGTCGAGATGGGCCGCGCCTGCGTGGTGCCTGATCACCGCAACGGCTCGGTGCTCACGCTCATGTGGGCGGGCATCCTGCACTACATCCAGCTCACCGGCTACGAGTGGGTGATGGGCTGCGTGTCGGTGCCGATGCAGGACACCCCGGCCGACCCGCCCGGGGTGAACGTGCGCGGCGTGCGCGACATGCTGCTCGGCAGGCACGCCTCCGACCCGGAGCGCCGGGTGCACCCGCACAATCCGGTGATCATCGACGGCAAGTCCCTGGACGAACTGACGCCGCCGTCCCGGCCGAAGCTGCCCCCGCTGGTGCGCGGGTACCTGCGGCTGGGCGCGGAGGTGTGCGGCGAACCCGCCCACGATCCCGATTTCGCGGTCGCCGACTTCGTCGTGCTGCTCGGGTTGGACACCATCAACACCCGGTACCTCGACCGACTACAAGACGCGGCCGCGTCGCTCGACGGGGGACGGTGAGGACCGTGGTTTTCGACGCGCCGCCCGCGATGTCCACCGCACACGCTTGGATGCCGTCGAGCCCCTGCGGGCCCGGCTGCCTGGATTCGATCGATGGGGTCGGACCGGCGCGGGTGGCCGCCCGGTTGGCCGGGGTCGCCGGACTGCTGTTCAGCTTCCCGTTCGCGAACGCGGTGACACCACGGGGCAAGCGCGTGCCGTTGCAGCGCGGCTACGCTCGGCTGCTGCTCGGTTGCCTGGGCATGCGGCTGCGGATCGTCGACAACCGAGGGGTCGTGAACGAGCGCGGTGTCGTCGATGAGGGCGACGCCGCGCTCGCACCCGCCGGGTTCGGCCCGGCGGGCCGTGGCGTGCTGGTCGTCACCGGGCACATCGGCTGGACCGACATCGTCGCGCTGGCCTCGGTGCAGCCACTCGGCTTCGTGGCCCGCGCGGACATGGTGGACTGGCCGCTGATCGGCAAGCTCGCCAAGTTGATGCGGGTGATCCCGATCGAGCGCGAGAGCCTCCGGCAGCTGCCCGGCGTGGTGGCCGCGGTGGGAGCGCGACTGGCCGCGGGCGAGCGGATCGGCATCTTCCCCGAGGGCACCACCTGGTGCGGCCGCGCCTACGGCACCATGCGTTCCGCGCTGTTCCAAGCGGCCGTCGACACCGGCAGCCCCGTGCAGCCGGTGCGGTTGCGGTACCTGGACCGGCACGGCGTGCCGTGCACGGTGCCCGCGTTCGTCGGCGCCGACACCTTCGCCTCCTCCGCGCGACGGGTGCTGCGCTCGCGCGGTATGGTCGCCGAGGTGGTGCTGGAACCGGTGCTGGAACCCGGCACGGACCGGCGCGAGCTGGCCCGCCGCTGCGAGGCCGTCGTCCGCGGGACCGCGGTACTGCGCCGTGGCGCAGTCGAAGCCACGGAGTGGATCGAGGCCGGGCACACGCGGGTGCAGGACCCGTCGCTCGCGGCCGACGCCCCCGAGGTACGCAGGCCACGCCGTGCGATGCTGCGCGGCCGCCGGAGCGCCGCCGCCGCGCAGTAGCGACTCGGCAACTCGATGGCCGAGACGCCCTGGTCCGCGACATCGCTCTTCCCGAGACACTGCCGCTGCTCTTCGAGCCGGGTCCCGCACTCGCGCCCATCCGGATGCACCGGTGCCGCGCCGTGCTCACCCGCATGTGCCGCGCCACGGCCACACGCTGGTGTCCGGGCCACGCCATTACCGAGACACGCGGGGGAGCCGTATTCGGAGCTGACTCCACACAGTTTCCGGGGCGGGCCGACATCGGCCCGCCCCGGAAACAGTGGAAGAACTCAGAAGCCGCTTCCGGTCGGCGGGCGGAAGCCGTTGTGCCAACCGGGCCTGCCGTGGTCCCAGTCGTCGTGGCGGTCGCGGCCGCGGAACCAGTCGTCGTGACGTCCCCGGTCCCAGTCGTTGTGCCGTCCGTTGTTCCAACCGTCGTGACGGTGACCGCCGTGGCCGTTCCCGGGGCGGCCGTGGGCCGCGTCGACCTGGTCGGCGGGCTCGAGCACGATCGGGTCGGCGAGCGCGGGCACCGCGACGGCGGTGAGCGGCATCAGGGCGAGTACGGACGCGGCGGCGGCGCGTGCCAGTACACGTCGCGTACGTCCATGGGTGCGTGGGTCCATCGGAACTTCCTCACTGATCGATTCGTCCGGTAGTCGACCGCCCGGCGTCCCGGTCCTGGATCCGGCTCGCGAACGGACCGACCGGCGATCAATACGCTGAACAACGTACCGCTATTCAGCGGCACATTCAATAGGTGAGAACCCTGAGATCCGGCCGATCACATGGCTTTCGCGGCCCCGCGCGGGCGCGCGAGCAGGGGGGAATAACCGGCTCACCGTGACGGCTATCCTTAACTGGTCATGAAGTCGGCACAGCGTTTTCGCAGGTTCCCGAAGGTGCCCGACTCTTCCTACGATGTCCCAGTTTCCGCAGGTAGATGACTATCTGGTAGCCCTGAAGCTATCCGTCGCTTCCCGGAAGTTCCTGTGCAAACCCGCCTGCAAATCGCAGAAAAATCGTAGAAACACCGGCGATGGAAGCTGGTAGCTCTGGCTGGGATGGTGGTCGCTGTACCCCGGCGCTCCGACCTGAGGGATGCGTGAGGGCTCGAAGCCCTGGATCCATCGCCTGACGCGAGGACGGGCAGTTTCGCGCCCCAGGCGGGGCATAACGAAGATGGGAAAACCGGTGTCCTGGGAAGTTATGGTGGCCAGCTGGTTCTCGAAGCGGACTTCGTCCTGGGTTGAGGAGTGACGTGGGCAGCGCGTGACCGGATGTTGCTATCGCTGGTCACGCGATTCATCTCCAGACATGGGCGCGACCTACGAAGCTTGGATCGATATGCGGTCTCCCGAAGATCTTGCGCGCGCAACTATTCGGGCGATCGAGCGGAGTCGCAGTGAAACTGTGGTTGCGCCTCTTGGTTTGAGGCTAAGCGCCGCCGCGCCGGGGCTGTCTGCATGGACCCAACGCATGAGTGGCGGTAGCAAGATCGGTCGAGCCCTTGCCGAGCGCCGCGCCAAACGTTCTGATCAGCTCCGCTGGGCGTACGTGTCTAGTCACTCGTCAGCAACTCGACGCGGGCGCCCTCGGGCAGCATCTCCAGACCCCGAATCGCGTTCCCGATGAACGTACTGTAGTTCGCCCCCCACTTTTCGGCGAGGGCGATGAACGCCTTAGCGGCTCCGGGACTCACCGCATCTGGCAGAACTGAGGCGGTCCCCACTGTGCGGACCATCGCCTCGTAGAGATCCCAAACATCCTCAGGGGTGCCGGGCCACAGCGTCGTCTCCCACGATGGTGGCGTCGCATCCTTGAGGATTGAATTCACCTCGCGAAAAACTGTCTCCACCGAATCGGCCGGCACAAGCGTGGCGAGCTGCCTGCTGTAGCTGAAGTTGATGAGCCGTGGGATTTTTCGTTTGAAGGCTGCGACTTCCTGCGGAGTGCAGTGGTACAACGCGAAGATGTCCGGGCTGACCGATACGCGAGCCGTCTGCTCCTGTGGTGCAGGCTCGATAGCCGAAGGCGTCGATTCTTCGACCGTGGTGGGGAGCGGGACTGTCGGCGCAGCGGCGTCAACGACCGCGTCAACCGATGCCTCCAGCGTCAGCTGCAGGTCTCCTGGTCCGCTCAGTGAGAGCTGGCTCAGGCGGCTCACGAGTTTTCCGAGTGGTTCCCGGAAGAGCATAAAGCTCCCGGCTATGAGCAGTATCCATTTCAGGCTGTTGATGTACTGCAAGACCAGTTCGGGCGTGCTCACCGTGCGATCCTAGACAACGCACCGGATGCGGGCCACCGATCGGTAGCTACCTGGGGGTGGCCTGACGGGTGCGAAATGCCGACCACCAGCTGTGGTTGGCCCTGGCGAAGATCATGAGCCACCAGCATTGCAGAGTGGGGGTCAGGGGTTCGAGTCCCCTTAGCTCCACAGAAATAGCAGGTCAGGCCCGGTCTCAGACCGGGCCTGACCTGTTTTTGTGTCTGCCCCCCGTTTACCCCCCGTTTTGGTTCTGGATTCTGTTCGGCCTAGTGCCACCTGGGCGGTTGTGTACCCGCTGTGGCTACCGTCGGGCCCGGGCCGGTGTCCCCGACAGGACATGCAAAGCATGGGCAAGTGGAAACACCTGGTCATCGCAGATTCTTATTCGATCTGGCGATGCGCGGCCTGCCGGTTTAGGGCGGTTCCCGTTCCCGTCTCGATGCGCCCACAGCGACGTACATCGAGACGGAGACGTCTACGAACTGATGACAGAACCGAGCGCCGCCCCGACCGGTGGGAGGTGATCGGCGCGGTGATATGCCTAGTCGGCGTAGCGGTCATCATGTACGCGCCACGGGCGGCACCGGCCTAATCGACGCGGGATGGACCGGCCGAATGATCGGATCGCTCGTAACTGTGTGCGAAGCAGCCAGTTTCGAACGTCCGCATGTACTGTTCTGGGCCCACGAATTACGCCCGACGGGCTGGACTGATCCGGACCGTGTTGCCGCGTACATGTACAATACGGCCGCCCAGCAGGGGGCGCACTGGCGGGTAGCGGATGCACCGTTTGTGGTGGAGACCTTCTGCATGGGCGACCACGGGATCGTCTCCGGCTACCAACGCACACATGTCGGACAGGTAGAACCAATTCTTCAGTCCCACAACAACCGTCCCGCCGAAGAATGGGGCGTGAGCCTATACCGGTCGACCCTATACGCCTTTGCCGACGCGGTGACCGACATACCTGATGATCCGCGGCCACTGATCCACGAATTGATGAACGCTTTCTGGTGCCAGCCCACCGCGGCCGAGGCGGCAGCGTGGGGTGTATATCCGTACGACAGCGACCCCGCAGGCCACCGCCGTCCGCCCACTCGCCCGGCGCACTGAACGTACAGGCGCCGGATCGCGGAGACAGGGCGTGGCTGGCCGGATCGCTGGCGCTCAGCTCGGCTAGCGCACGCGACGAGTACCTTGCGTGCGCAGATCCAGCGGAGGTCGGGGGAGCGCCCGCTTCCGACTGAATCCGCGTCAGTCCTCAGCGTTTCCCAAGAAACCCACTGGTCAAAACGATCGTCATCGTTGTCGTCGGGCGTATCTCAGATCTGGCTGTGTGGATCGAGGTGTCACCGATCGGGAAGCAAGGTCGGAGTCGAGAGTGTTGATCAATGACTCAAGTCGTGCCGCAACGTCAGAAAGTGGCATTGCCTCTTGCTCGATTCGCCGGAAAGGCGCGGGTCCTGCGGTGGCGACGGAGTCGTAGGCGTCCGCTTCGGCCTGGGTGAGGTGGGTGAGCCGCGCCGGGGAAGGCTTGATTGGGCGACCGGCCTTGTCGTGGTTCACGCCGTGACGGGCGTACCGGTGCAGGTCGGCAGCGTCCATGAGGATGGAGTGGACGGTCTTGACTTGCAAGCTGTCGGTCATAGGTGTGCCCATCGCGTCGCGAAGCCGATCGAGGATCGCATAGCCGTCGGCGTCGATATCACCCCAGTAGACAACGTGTTCGGCCTGGCGTATCCAGGCGATGCTGGCAAGCAGAGACGCGGCGGCCTTGCCGCCTCCTTCGACGATGATCGTGTCCTGAGCAGGTGGGAACCAGAGGCGGCAGTCACGGTTTTCGACGATGAGGACGACCCGTGGCTCGTACGCGAGATTGTGTACGTCGCCGGTGGTCCACGAGTCGTGCCTGCGTCTGCCCGAAGCGGCGTAGTCGGGGTCGACGTAGGTCAGGTGAACGACGGCGAGTCGTGGCCTGACTTCGGCGCGCACGTCGCGGCCTGCGACCATCGCCAGAAGCGCACCGTGGGTTTCGAGCCACTTCGAGTGCATACCGGGGACCGGGAGCTGGCGGGCGGTCCAGCCACCCACGTCGGGGTGGTCGCGTAACCAGGACACGGCCTCGAACAGAACTGCTGTGTCGGAGTCGGCGAGCCGGTAGGTGGCTTTCAAGGTTGCTGGGGTCAGAGTCGCGCCGACGGCGGCGAGTGCCGCGGCGAGGGAGCGGGCCCGGTCGATGTCGACGGCCAGGGGGCTCGCTTGGGCCCGGGCCACGAGTTCGATGGCGGCGGTGGGAGTTTCGGCTACGAGCATCGCCGGGAACTCATCAGCTACACCACGGATCGTCACCGGTTTGCGGATGATCTGGACCCGTTCGATTCCACTGATGACTTTTGTCTCGAACAGGCGCCAGGCCACATGCCATTCGTGCCAGCGGTCGTACCCGATCTGCCCGACTCTTTTCCCTGTCGACAGGCCGGGGCGAAGCGGCACCGAAAAGGTCACGGGGGCATCGATACCGTGCTCGGCGCACACAGCGTCGGCCCACTTCTGGTCGATTCTGCGGCAAACCGAGTCAACGGCCTCCTGCACTGTCACCAGACGGGCGGTCACTCCTGCTCCTCGGGCACGCCGATAATGGGTTTGGCCCACGAACGGCTCTGGGTGTCCTTGAGCACCAGATACTCGGCCTCGACATGCGGTTCGATGGCGCTGTTCTTGTCGTTGGGGGCGCCGATAATGAGCTGGAATCCGAGGCCACGCCAGGCACCGATGGCGCGACCGGTGTAGCGGGCGTCGGCCTTGATGAGCGCTTCGTCGAGAAAGACTGGAGCGTAGCGGGGGCGTTCAGCACCCGCATCGCCCAGCTGATAGCGCAGGGCCGAGCCGACGATGAAGGCCACCAGTTCCTGGGACTCGCCGCCGGATTTCTCTCCGATGTGGTCGTAGAGCGCGACGTGTTCATTTGCGGCGTTGCGCTTTTCGGCGCTGATGCGGATGTGGTTGCGCACGTCGATCAGGTCGGCGAAGTCCGGGGCCGTGCGTCGGATGCGGTCGATCACCTTGGCCATCCGGCCGTAGGCACGCTCGCGTTCGGTGTCGGTGCCGGCCTGGTCGATCAGGCGGCGGACATCACGCAACTCCTTGCGGAAGCGAGCGCGAACGGTCGAGTGGCTTTCCTGTGGGTCGATCTGCAGTCGATGGTCATCATCGGAGAAAGCCAGGTCGGCGAGGATGCGGTTGACCGGTTCGATCCGGTCGCGGATCTCCCGGATGGCCGTGGCGAGTTCGCTGTCGAGGCTGGTGAGGTCGTTGCCCGACAGTTTCAGCAGGCTGTCGCGCCATTGGCTTTCCAGCTCGTGCAGTCGGCTGGTCTCCAGGTCGGTGAGCAGGCGTTCGAAATCATCGTAGGAGGCATCAGGGTCGGTACCGAGGTTCGGATTCGGCCAGCGTTCGACGAATGTCGAAAACGTTTCGGACAGTGCGTTTCTGGCCCTGGCGATCGCGTTCGTCGCCGTCAGTCGATCGGTGGCGAGCCGATCGGTCACACGGCGGGTGGCGGCATCGAATAGCTTGAGGGCCTCGTCGGCTGGGACATCGCCAGTGATTCCCGTACCGAACAATGCGGTGAGATAGTCGCGATGCCCCGCGCTGATCTCGCGACCAGACTGGCGGGCGGTGTCGAGTTCCTGTTGGGCGTCGGCTGCGTCGGCGGTGGTTGTTTTCCAAGCGTCATCGAGGCCTTCCATTTTCAGCTTGGCCCGGACCGCTTTCTCGGCGAGGTCCTTCACCTTGGCCTCCAGCGCATTCAATTGCGCTTGCAGCCGGTCGATTTCGGGGTTGTTAGAGTGAACCTCGTCGATGATATTTGTCCATCGGTCCCGTTCGGCCGAGACGGAGTCGACATCGACTTGATCCCAGGACAGTTCGGTTACAGCACGGTAGGCGCTGCGGCGGTCTTCGAAGGAGTCGAGGGCGTCCTGCGCGTCTTTCAATCGCTTGTCCGCGGTGGTCTCGTGTTTCTCGGCGTCGCGAATCTGTTCATCGAGGCCCCTCAGCAGCCGGTCGTTGGTGAAGCCGAGGACGTTGGCCCGTCCCTGTCCGCCGTGCGCACCGCGCGTGCCGTCCGAGATCTGACCGGTGATCGTGAGTGCCTTGGGATGCTGTGGCAGCAGACGGGGGTTCTCGACGCAGACATAGTCGAACCGGTTGACGAGTTCGCTTTTGAGCCAGGCCGTGAACGGCGAGGGACGATAGTCGAGGCGGCCGGGCAGCTTGCGATCGTCGAGCCCGATCTCGTCCCGCAATCCGGTCCGCACGCCCTCGAACTGGATGCGCCTAACGGTGCGCACGGTGTTGATCTTTTCGCGAAACGTGTTCAGGTGTGCGATGTCGATCAGCATCTTGGTGGCGAACCCGCCCAAGGCGAGGTTGAACGCTTCGCGCCACGGCTCGAATACGGTATGCACCTCGATCAGTTCACCGACGAATGGCAGATCATCTAGCGTGAGACCAGCGGCCTCCGCGAGCGCCGCGCGCGCTCGATGCAACTCGGTGGGGATATTGCCCCGACGAGCCGCGACGGCCTTGCGCTCAGCACGTAACTCCACCAGTCCGTGCTTCACGGTCGTCTGGTGCGCCTTAGCTTCGGCGAAGTTGTTCTGAGCGGTTTGCCTGGATATCTTGTCATCGAGCAATCGGCGTGCGGTTATGACCAACGCAGCGAAATCCTCTTCGCCGGCTACCTCGGCGTCCAGGACATGCAACGCTTTGTCGAGTCGCGTGCGCGCCCGTCTGACCTCGTCGAGTCGCTTGTCCACCTCGCGAAGCGCGCCATGGGCTCTGTCCAACCTGTCGCCGCCGGAAGCACGCAGAGTCTCTGCTACTCCATCCAATTCGGATCTGGCCGCATCGGCGAGAGCCGACTGCGCATCTACTTCTCGGTCGGCTCCCTCGCGACGTTGCCGTAGATCTTCCTTGGCAGCGCGCAGCAACTCGACTCGTCGTTCGTGCCGCCACAACCACGCTGGCGACGAGGAGTCGGTGAACGATCCGATGACCTCGATCATGCGCACGCGCTCGCGCCCGTCGTGGATTGTGCTGCAATGCTCCCGGATCGGGGTCAGAGCCCTGACCTGCTGGCGCGCGGTGGTCATCTGTTTGCGCGTGCTGGACAGTTCGTCGAACTGCTTGACCACCTCATCAGCCGTGGACAGGGTGGAGGGTTCCTCGAGAACCATCGTTTTGTATAACGCATCGACGGTAGTGATCTGCTGTCCTGCCTGAATCCGGCCCAGCAGTGCGACCGCTTTGTTTCCGTCACCGGCGGCGCCGATCCCGAGGGCAGTGTGCAGCCGCGCGGTGTACTCCAGATCTGTGGGGTGGCAGGTAAGTCCGAGTGCTTTCACTGCGGGCTCGGCGAGCCGCTTGTTCGCCGGTCCCGCCAGCGTGCGTAGGTCGAAGGGGCCGTCGCAGGTGGCTCGTACCTTGACGAGGTCGTCGAGGGAGCGGGCCGACGACGGCACATACCATGCCCGCACGGCAGTGAACTGCGCACTGGACCGATCCACCCATGTCATCGCGATCGCCGACCAGGTGTCCCGGCCGTCGCCGCGCAGAACCCGGGCCTTCGTCTCGCCGCCAGTACGGGATTCATCGAGTTTTCCCCGCGCATACGACAGGATGTTGCGCTGATCCTTGCCACGCGGCCGACCGACGACACCACCATTGGAGGCTCCGTTGAACGGCATCGTGTGCGGCATGATCAACGCGATATAGGAGTCCATCAGAGTCGATTTGCCCGATCCGGACTCACCGCACAGCAGGGTCGCGCCGGGCGCGAACCGCACACGATGATGCCCGTCGTACCCGCCCCAGTTGACCAGCTGCAGATCCCGCGCCACCCACTGCTCGCCGCGGGACGCCTCGGGGATCAGCCCGAACAGCGTGTCGATCATATTCATGACGCGATATCTCCCGTGGCGTCGTCGACCATGTGGCCTGGGCCGTCGGTGCGTTCACGCAACCACTGACTCAGCTCACTGAGTTTCTCCGTGCTCATCACGACCTCCACCAGCGGCGTGATCCGGTACCGGCCCGAGGTTTCCTCCTCGATCAACCCCTCCTTGGCCAACCGCGTCACCGCGCTGCGGATCTCTTGCTGCCCTCGTGCCAGGTTGGTGTCATCAGGATCGAAGTAGGTCAGCACCGTTTGCTCGAGCTCTTCGATATCGACGCGCGCCGACATCTCACCCGCGACCCGTTCCTGCTGGAATACCGTGCGCAGGTGGACCAGTACCAGCGTCTCGGCGCGGTTGTAGGGGTCGTCTCTCAACAGGATCGGCACATCGAGTTCCGCTGATCGCACCTGCTGCTTGTGGGCGATGCCGCGCTCGTGATCGATCACGAGCCGGACGAACATGTCGTGTAGCCGCGACTCGATGAGTTGCTGGTTCTCCAGTAGCAGTTCGCCACTGCGTCGGATTCTTGTCGGCCAGCAGGAACCGGCGCTGCAGCAGTCTCACCAGCACCCGCCGCACCTGCGCGTCCAGCGTGCCCGTGTCGCCGGCGAACAACTCGGTCGGGTCTTCCTCCATCGACACCGGGTCGATGAACCCAGTGTCCTCCGTCTCCGACCACGAGCTGCCGTCGGCATTCGTCTCACTCATCCGCCGCCCCCTCCCTCGCCGCCGCGACCACGCCACCGAACGCGAATCGCCGCCGAGTTTGATCCGGTCGGACCGCCTCGACGGTGACAACCTCTCCAGTTTCGGTCATACCGGCGCGATGCGCGAGCTCAAGCAGACCGATTAAATCGACTGGGCGGCGGATTTTTTCGGGTGCCGCACCGAACGCGGCCGCGATTTCGATGGTGTCCGTTTCGGCGCCTAACCGTGCTAGATGCTCATCCAGCGCCGCGTAATTCGGGCCGCCCCATGCCCGGGTATCGTTGTCCGGTACCATGTCCGGGTTCCACTCGGCCAGCGGTGCGGGCGCCTGGAATGGGCGTAGATTGCTCACCGATTGACGTAGATGCTCGACGCTGGCGGTTGGTAGGCGGCGCAGGGGCTCGATTGGCTCACCGCGCCGGGAGCCGGGCATCCATCGTTGAAAGCCGGTCATCACCTCACGGAGCAACTCGTCCACTTGCCGGTCCCGCATCGGATCATGGTTGCGCACCTGGGTCGTGATCACGTGCGACGCTTGCCGCTGCGCTGTCAGCACCTCCTTGACGCCTCGTTCGATCCGGCGTGCGATATCGGTGAACTCCCGCCGCTGCGGTTCGGTCAACTGCACGGTGAACCGATGCCGCAGCACCGTGCGCAACCTGCTCGACAAATCATCGATCTGCTCTGGATCGCCGATCAACCGCAGCGCCCCTGCGAACGCCCGCCCTTCGGGCGTTGCGTCCATGATCTGCTGTCCTTGTTCGAGGTATTCACGCAACACCTCCCCCGTCGGCCGGACATCCTGCCGAAGATCAGCAACCACGTCCCGCTGCATGGCCTTGATCGACTCCGCCACGCGGGCAAAGTCTGCTGGCAGCTCCCGCGCCAAATGCAGAACGTTTTCCGTCTCCTCCACCAGCCGCTCATCATCGATCGACTCGACAGGGCCACCAGCCTCGAGCCGCCGCAACTCCTGTTGCCGTTCCTGGATCTCCCCTCTCAGACGGGCGATCCGCGCCGTCACATCCGGATCGGCGTCCTGCGCCAGCCGCTCAACTGCTTCCAACAGCGTCCGGACCCGCGACTCCGACACCCGTGTCCGCGAACCTCCCACCCGGCCCGCAACTTCCAATGCGCCCACGCCGTGCGCAGACAGCCGATACACCTCGACCTCGTTGTCCAGCACCTGGCGCACGAGCCACCCAGCGTTCACCCACTGACGGCACAGATCACGCGCGCTGCCCACCGGCAACGGCAACTGGTCTTCCTCGCCGTATCCCACTGCCCGCAACTGGTTCAACGCATCGCTGATCTCCGCATGCGCGTCCGCCACGGCCACCGTGGAACGCTCGACCGTGAACACTGTCGCCAACATGGTCACCACAAACGGCGCATACGTCTGATGGAGCAAATCGAGCATCGGGGTCTTGAACGCCCGAAGAGCCCCCTGATACGCACCCTCTACGCCTGCAATACTCATCGGCGCCAGAGTACGTCGGGTGACCGACACACAAGCCGGAAATATAAGGCGCTCAGTACCTCTGAGCCACGGGATCCATAGCGGCTCCGCGCCCACCACCTCACGCAACGCTGAGTCCGTAGAGGGCGTCACGCCAGTAGCCATAGACATCGGTCGCGGAGTCGACATCACCCTGCAGGGGGCTGGTCAGACAGGGACCGGTCAACCGCACCGCGGGTCACTGGCTGAAGGCTTCACCGTCCTGCCTACATCCCGGCATTTACGACACGTCGATCGAGTGTCTTCTCGCCGAGATGACAGACAGAATTGCCCCCACCTCCAGATTGACCAGCCGACGTTGCGGATACTGGGCCTCGTCCAGACACCTCCCGGTCACCAGTCGAATACCAACACTCGCGCGGTCGTTGTGCAGCAATCATGAACACACACCAGCGCGACGACTTCCGGCCGGGCGTACCGCGACATGAGTCCCTCGCACCACCCGCTCGGCCGGCTCGGACAATCCACTCGACGTCGAGCCCTCCGCTGCAGTACGACGC
>NZ_BDBM01000008.1 GCF_001612985.1 Nocardia gamkensis NBRC 108242
CTGGTGCACCCCGAGCGCGGTGAGCGCGGTGGGTTCGGCCCCGGCCAGGGCGGTCGACCAGTACTCGCGGGCCGCGGCGTCGTGCGCCGCGCCCTGCTCGGCCTGCGCGTACTCGGCGAGCACGGTGGCCGGATGGGCAGTGGCCTCCACCTGGGTGCGGGTCATGCCGATGTGGTTGAGGTAGTCCAGCAGCAGTTCCAGCACCGACGTGGCCACACTCCAGCCGTCCAGGATGGCGTGGTGGAAGCTCAGCACCAGGTCCACCGTGCCGACCGGCTCCTGCGGGCCGGGGCGGACGAAGACCCGGATGGCGAACAGCGGAGCGAGCGCGATGTCGTACTGCGCGTGGGCGCGCTCCTGGAGATAGATCTCGATCAGGTCTTCGCCGTCCGCCTCGCCCATGTCGCCGAGGTCGACGATCTCCAGCTCGTAGTGCGGTGCGACGTGCACGATCTGCAACGGGACCGAATACCTGCTCAGCTCGAACGACGAGCGCAGCGCGGGTTGCCGCCGCACCAGCCGGTCCACCGCGTCCCGGAATTGCGATTCGTCCCAGGGGATTTCGAGCCGATAGCGGAACACGTCCTTGTAGGTGACCGAGTCGGCGCGCTCGACGCTGTGATACAGCATGCCCAGTTGCAGGGCCGTTGCCGGGAACGCGTCCTCGGCCTGGTGCAGCGCGGCGCGGTCGATCAGCGGCACCGTTTGCAAGGGGGCCGCGATGCGCCCGCGCTCGTCGTGGCGGTCGTCGCGCACGACCCTGGCCAACTCGGCGATGGTCGGCGCCTGGTAGAAGGCGTCCACGTCGAAGTAGAGCCCGGCGCGCTCGGCGGCGGTGCGCACGGCCAGCGCGAGGATGGAATCGCCGCCGTGGGTGAAGAAGTTGTCGTGCACGCCGATCGACTCGACGCCCAGCACGGTGCGCCAGACCTGCGCGAGCCGGGTCTCCACCGCGGTGCGCGGCGCGCCGCCTGCCGCCTGCTCGGCGCCGTGGCCGAGGACGAGTTGCTCGGCGAGTGCGCGCCGGTCCAGTTTTCCGTTGCGGGTCAACGGTATCCGCTCCACCCGGATCAACCGGGACGGCACCATGTAGCGGGGCAGCCGGGCCGCGAGTTGCTCGGCGATCTCCTCGCCGGAGACGTCGGCGCCGACAAAATAGCCGACCAGTTGCACGCCGTGCGCCTCTGAGACCTCGTCCACCACGGCCGCCGTGCGTACCCCGGCGCAGCCGAGCATGGCGTTCTGCACCTCGCCGAGGGTGATCCGGTTGCCGCGGATCTTCACCTGGTCGTCGAAGCGGCCCAGGTACTCGAGGTTGCCGTCGGGCAGCCATCGCGCCAAGTCCCCGGTGCGGTAGCGGCGGCGGCCCGGCACCCCGCGGTCGTCGACGAACGCCGCCGCGGTCAGCTCGGGCTTGCCGCGATAACCGCGGGCCACACCCACACCCGCGATGTTCAGCTCCCCCGGCACCCCGACGGGCACCCGGCGGCCGATGTGGTCGAGCACGAGCAGGTCGATGTTGGCGATGGGACGGCCGATCGGCACCACGTCCGGCGACTCGTCGGCCGGGCAGTCGAAATAGGAGACGTCGACGGTGGCCTCGGTCGGGCCGTAGAGATTCACCAGCTGCGGCGCTGTGGCCCCGGCCGCGGCGAAGACGGCGTGGAACCGGCGTACCAGCGCGGGCGGTAGCGCCTCGCCGCTGCAGAACACCCGTCGCACGCTGCCGATCCGCGCGACCGTCGCGGGGTCGGCGGCCAGCTCGTCGACGAACGCGGCCAGCATGGAGGGCACGAAATGCAGCACCGTCACGTCGTGCGCGGCGATCGCGTCGGCGATGCGGCGCGGATCGCGTTCCCCGCCGGGTTCCAGCAAGGCCACCCGGGCACCGGTGATCGCCCACCAGAACAGCTCCCACACCGACACGTCGAAGGTGGCCGGCGTCTTCTGCAGGATCACGTCCGCGGCGTGCAGGGGGTAGCGCCGCTGCATCCAGGTCAGGCGGTTGACCACCGACCGGTGTTCGATCATCACGCCCTTGGGCACGCCCGTGGAGCCCGACGTGTAGATGAGGTACCCGAGATCGGCCGGGTGCGACACGCTTTCGACGCCGCGCGCCGGGACGGTGTCGGCCACCGCGATGCTGGTGATGCCCAGCTCGTCGAAGACCGCGCGATGCCGCGGCCCCGCCACCACGAAGCGCGCCCCGCAGTCGGCGAGCACGGTTCGGATGCGGGCGGCCGGAAAGTCCGGGTCGAGCGGCACGTACGCGCAACCGGCCCGCAACACGCCGAAGATCGCGACGAGCATCTCGGTCGAGCGGGGCAGCACGACCGGGACGCACTCGTTGCCGGTGACGCCCAGCGCGTGCAATCTGGCGGCGAATCCATCGGCGAGCGCGGACAATTCGGCGTAGCGCAGCGGCTGTTCCCCCGAGCCCGCTATCGGTTCGATCGCGATCCGCTCCGGATGCCGGGCGGCCACGTCGGCGACCAGCCGGTCGATGGTCGTGTACGGGAACTCCTCGCGCGGGCCCGCTTCGAACGCGGCGATGGCGGCCTGCTCCCGCGCGGGCATCAGCGGCAAGGCCGAGATCGGCACTCCGGGCCGGTCCAGCGCCGCCACCAGCAGCGCCCCGATGCCGCGCACGACCGACTCGAACGGGAAGTTCTCGTCGAAGACGTCCTTGTCGTAGTAGAGCTGGAGGTTCAGCGAGCCGTCGCGGGCGTGCTCGACGCCGAGGATGTTCAGCGCTTCGAGCACCGTGCCGGGATTGACGATGTCGAGGGTGCCGAGGATCTTGTCCAGGTGATCCGACGGCGGCATCTTGATGTAGGAGTAGGCGACATCGAACAGCGGCGGCGCCGTCGGGTCGCTGCTGAGCGCACGCGCCAGGTCGCCGTACGGAAAACGCTCGTAGCGCTTGAGTTCCCGGATCTGCGCGGCCACCTCGGTGGCGACCGCCGACAGCGGCTGGTCCGGGTCGACCCGGATGCGCAGGGGCACCACGTTCGTCCGGTGCCCGGCGGTGCGGAAGGTCTCGGCGCTGTGCCGGTTGAGCATCGGGACCCCGATCACCACCTCCTCGGAGCGGTGAATGGTGGTCAAGTAGGCGGCCAGCGCCGAAACGGTGAACGCGAAGACGGAGAAGCCGGTGGCCCGAATGCGATCGAGGAAAGCGGGTTCCACCACTACGCGCCGACGTCCCCGGTTGACGTCGGGGGTGCTCGCACGGCCGGAGAAGAGGGCGGGGACCACGCCCTCGAAGCGGCGCACCAGCGCGTCCCGATCCGCCACCCACTGCGCCGAGGACAGATACTCCTCGTGCTCGGCGGCGATCTTGCGATAGGTGGCCGCGCCGCGATCGGTCTGCTCGGTGACCGGATCCGGCTCGGCGAGCTGGTCGAGCGACAGGTCTTTGCGGCTGTAGTTGTCCACCAGGGCGCTCCACAGCGCGTTCACGCCCCAGCCGTCGATCATCGCGTGGTGCATCGCCACGTAGAGATGGAAATGGTCGGGACCGTCGACCAGCGCGGCGATCCGGAACGGCTGGCGCGGCGGGGAGGGCGTCACGTTCGCCCGGTTCACCCAGTCGCGCCGCGCCGCGGCGGGATCCGACGCCCAGCTGAGATCGACCAGCTCGACCTCGGGTAGCTCGTCGCAGACCCACTGCCAGAAGCGGCCTTCGGAGAACTCGAACCTCAGGCGCAGCGCGGCGTCAGCGAGCAGCGCCCTGCGGACCACCGCGCGCAACCGGGCCATATCGAAAGGCTCGTCCATGAACGCGCAGTAGGCGTTTCGGGTGACCGGCGCCGGGGCATACCGGTAGGAAACCGACAACACATCGCGCTGATAGGCGCTGACCGGCCAGGCTTCGGGGGGTCTTTCGGTAGTGGCAATCGGTTCGAATGGCACAGTCACTCCTATCGCGACAGTCGCGGCACCGGCCGTGCGCAGATCTACCCAAGCCCACCCTGATCACTGTCGCGCAAAGCTGCTACCACGCTTATCAAGTTATCGATATCGCGAATCACGGCATCGGCTCTGCCGATGCCGCGACTCTGCTGTTGTTATCGCGGTGTATGCGCGGCCGGTCAGCAGGCCGACAGCAGCGCGCGCACGCTTTCGTCGGCGAGACGGTCGGCCCGGTCGCGTGATACGGCGGGCTCGACGTAGCCGATATTGAGGGACAGCTCGTTGTGCGTCGCGTTGGCGGTTGCCATGATGAAACCGCTGACGGACATGCCGGAGACGAACTGCGCGCCCTCCAGCTGCCAGGAGCCGATCTTGTCCGGGAAGGGGTAGTCGCCCAGGTAGGTCATACAGAGATGACCCGGGCCGCGGGTGTCCATGAGTTTCACCGTGGACGCACTGGCCGACACCGACTTCGGCGCGGCCACCTTCAGCAGGTTCAACGCGGACAGATGGTCGCGCCGATCCATCCGCGCACCGTACTCCCGCTCGATCTCGGCGGCGATCTCCCACAGTGACGCCCACGGGGCGTACTTCGCCGGGGTGGCGATCATGCCCTGATAGGTGCCGACCTCGGTGTCGCCCGCGGCGCCGTCGAGATGGTCGCGGAAGTTGACCGAGCTGCCGACGGTGTACCAGGTGGCCTTCTCGGTGCCCGCCTCCCTGGCCGCCGCGATCAGCAGCGCGGCGGAGAGGGCGGCCTGCAGGCCGACGCCGTGGCGATCACAGCCCGCGGTGAGCGCGTCGAGCCGGTCGGCGTCGAGGCTGCGGTGCACTACCCGGCTGCGCCGCTGTGCGGGCGGCGCCAGCGTGGTGGGCTCCAGCCTGTGCGGCTTGCGCAGCTGCGACTTCTGGTCGCGCAGGAACGAACCCGCGGTGCGCAGCGCACCGCCCGCGCCCTGGAAGCGCGGCGGGAACAGCTCCTCCGGGCCCGGCCGCACCGGGGCGGGCGAGAAGTCCGCCGCTTCCCCGGCGGCGACTTGGAGCACCTGCTTCGCCACCGACAGCGCGCTCTCGCCGTCGGCGATGGCGTAGTGCAGCGTGACGATCAGCTCGTTGGTGCCATCGGTCTCCTTGATCAGCACCGCCCTGGCCAGCGGGCCGGTGCGCCAGTCGAACGGCTCGCGCAGTTCCACCTCGTCGGCCTCGGCCAGCCAGTTCGTGCTGTCCTCGGATTCGATCACACGCAGCGGAATCGGCGCCTGCACCGGCACGAAACGCGGTGCGGTGCCGTCGGGTTCGGCGGCGACGGCGACCCGCAAGAGCGGATGTCGGCGCTGCACCTCGTCCAGGCCCGCGCGGATCTGCTCGACCTCGACGTGCCCCCGGATCCGCACGCGCGACAGGATGTGCAGCGGCGCCAGCTGATCGGCGATCCAGTGCCAGCGCTCGACCGGCGAGAGCGGGCGCGGCAACCGGGCGGTCGGCCCGTCCGGCGCCGGGAAGGACATCGGCTTGCCGAGTTCGCGCAGGAAGAATTCGGTGGGGGCGTGCCGGAAGTAGGTGTCGCGCACCCGCACCAGGCGCGGGTCGGTGGTCTGCTCGATCTTGGCCAGCGAAGCCGAGCCGTTGACGAACATGGCGGTGCGGTCGGCGCGCAGTTTCTCGTAACGACGCAGTCCCGCGACCGGATCCAGGGAGTTGCGCAGCACAGCGGCCAGCACCACCGCGTCCTCGATGGCGGCGTTGGCGCCCTGGCCGAGGCTGGGCAGCATCGGGTGCGCCGCGTCGCCGAGCAGCGTCACCCGGCCGCGGCCCCATTGGGCCAGCGGCGGACGGTCCTGTGCGGGCACGGCCAGGATCGCCGCCTCGTCGGTCTGCTCGATGCAGGCGCGCACCTCCGGCGCCCAGTCGGCGTAGAGGCGCAGCAGCTCTTCCTTACCGCCCTGCCAGTTCGCGGCCTCGTCGGCGGGCAACGTCTTGGTGCCCCACCAGTACACCCGGCCGTGGCCGATGTCGTGGATGCCGAAACGCATTCCGGTGCCCCAGAAATGCGCCGAGAGGCCGCGGGCGACGTTGGGATGCTCGAAGGGGATGCAGGCCAGCCAGCACACGAAATTGCCGGGGCGCGGCTCGGCGCGGCCGTGCAATTGGGCCCGCACCACCGAGTGCATGCCGTCGGCGCCGACGAGCAGATCGCCCTCGGCGACCCTGCCGTCGGCGAACTCGACGCGCACGTGCTCGCCGTCGTCGACGAAGCGGGTGGCTTGCGCCCCGACGAACGTCGGTGTGTCACCGATCTCGCGCAGCAGCACGTCGTGCAGGTCGGTACGGTGCAGCGCGACGGCGGGAGCGCCGAGCTGGGCATCGAGCCGGTGCACGGGGAGCACCCGGATCGGGCTGCCGTCGGGGTTGCAGAAGCGGAAGGTCTCCACCCGGCCGCCGCGTTCGAGCAGTTGCTCATCCAGACCGAGGCCGAGGGTGCGCAGTGCGTTGATTCCGTTGGCCTGCACGGAAAGTCCGAAGCCCTGCGCCCGCAGCTCGGGACCCGCTTCATATAGTTCGACGCCGAAACCCGCCTGCCGCAGAGCAGCCGCGGTGGTGAGTCCTCCGATCCCTGCCCCGAGAACGACAACCTTGATCGGACTGCTCATCGAACCTGCACTCTCATCGAACCACTCGACGGCACAGGACCCCCTACCGCGACGCGGCGCGAGCGACACTGCCCGCGCGAAACCGTCCCACCGAGCAGCACTGATCGAGGCCACCGCGGCGACCCCGACCAGGCAGCTGGACGCCTGTGCCTGACCGACCGGAAGCCTACCGCTACTCGCCGCGCAAGGCAGAGTTGAAGTGAGATTCACCGCATCGCGCGATTGTGAAACGCAAATGTGTTGAAATGAGGCATAATTCGCCCTCCGCGCACCACATTCGCCCTCGATTCGGGCGCGGCGGCGGCCTCAGAGGTAGGACGTATCGTTCACCAGACGCACCGAAGACCCGCCGTCGAGATAGAACTCCGCTATCGATAGCGACGCCAGATCCAGATGCAACCGGTACAGCAACGCGGGGCCGACATCGAGGGCCAGCCGAAGCAATGTCTTGATCGGGGTCACGTGGCTGACCACAACCACATTGGCGCCGGGGTAGCGTCCGAGCAGATCGCGCAGCACGGCCTCCACCCGCTGCAAGACCTCCTCGAAGCTCTCCCCGCCGGGTGCCGCGACGGTGGGATCGCCGATCCAGCGGGCGTGCAGGCCGGGATCGCGCTGCGCGGCCTCCGCGAAGGTCAGCCCCTCCCACTCGCCGAAGTCGGTCTCGATCAACCCGTCGTGGACCTCCACCGGGACCTCGAGCGCGGCGGCGGCCGCCTCCGCGGTCTCCCTGGCCCGGCCGAGCGGAGAACTGATCACCGCGGCGATACCGCCTTTGGCGGCGAGCATTTTCGCGGCCCGCGCGGCCTGCTCCCGGCCCAAGGCGGTGAGCGGCGGATTGCCTCGCCCGGAATACCGGCGCTGCAACGACAATTCGGTTTGACCGTGGCGAAGCAGCAGCAACCGGGTGGGACGACCGGTGGCACCGGTCCACCCCGGCCCCTGCTGCGCGGATTCGGACTGCTCGGCGTTCGCGTCCCTGACTTCATCGATCCAGCTAGGCAGAGCGCGCTCGGTGACCGCCAGGGCCGGGTCCGCGGCCTCCCGCGCGTCCGCGGCCTGCGCGGTGGCCTCCGCGACGCCGGTGCCCTCGTCCATGGCCTCGTTCGCCAGCCGGTCGGCGTGCGAGTTCTGCGCGCGCGGAATCCAGTTGTAGGTCACCCGGCCCAATCCGGCGGCGATCCTGCGGGCTCGATCGGCGAGCGGGATCAAGGCCGCGTGCTTGATCTTCCAGCGACCGGACATCTGCTCGACGACCAGCTTGGAATCCATGCGCACCAGCACCGACTCGGCGCCCAGTTCCGCGGCCGCCTCCAATCCGGCGATCAATCCGCGATATTCGGCGACGTTGTTGGTGGCGATGCCGAGGAACTCCCGGCGCTCGGCGAGCACCCGGACGTGGCCTGCGTCGTAGACCACCGCACCGTATCCGGCCGGACCGGGATTGCCTCGCGATCCGCCGTCGGCTTCGACGATCACCTCGGGCAAGCTCATCGCTGTGCCCGGACAGCCGGTCGCGGCGAGCTCACAGCCCCGATTCCTTGGTCCGGACCAGGATCGCACCGCACTCCGGGCAGCGCACGATCACGTCGGGTGCGGTCTTGGCGATCCGCGCGATCTCGCCGCGATCGAGTTCGATGCGGCACGCGCCACAGCGGCGAGCCTGCAGCAGCGCGGCGCCCGCGCCGTGCTGTTCGCGCTGCCGGTCGTAGATAGCGAGCAGTTCGCCGGGCAGCTTCGCCACCGAGCCCCCGCGATCGGTCTCGCAGCGCGTCTGCGCCACGTCCAGATCCGCGAGCGCCTCGTCGCGCTGACGCAGGGCGACGGCGAGTTCCTCCTCGGTCTTGCTCAACCGCGCGCCCGCGTGCTCGTAGTCGGCGGCGGAGGCTTCGCGCCGCTCCATCACCTCGAGCAGCTCGTCCTCCAGCACCGAGCGGCGCCGCTCCAGGCTGCCCAGCTCGTGCTGGATCTCCGAAAGCTGTTTGGCGTTCACCGTTCCCGCGGCGAGCATGGCCTTGTCGCGCTCCTCGCGCTTGCGCACCGCCTCGACCTCGCCCTCCAGCTTGCGGATGTCGCGGTCGAGATCGTCCAGCGCGATCTGCACGGCCACCGCGGCGTCGGAGTGCGCGTTGCGCTCGGCTTCCAGTCGCGCCACCTCCTGCTGCTCGGGCAGCACGGTGCGGCGGTGCGCGATCCGGGTCAGCTCGGCGTCGACGGCGGCGAGCCGCAGCAACTCGGCCTGGAGCGGGGGTTCGACATTCAACGCGGGCAAACTCCTGGACGGGGTGGACGGGACTGGTGTTCAACCGTACCCCGCCGGACCGGCGGACCCGCGTCAGCCGCCGACGGTGCGGGTTTTGATGGCGTCGCGGGAGATGTAGACGTCGTACTCGCCGGGCACCGCGATCACCGCGTTGCCGTAGGCCGAGCGCACGAACGGCTGGGTCCACCAGCGGCCCTCGCGCATGTCGGCGAAGAAGTCCTTGTCGCCGTCGTTGAGGAAGATCTGGTTCTGCTGGGTCGCGACGCCGTCGAGGCGCTGCCCGTACAGGCGGCTGATCCGGTAGCCGGAGTGGAAGCCAAGGGCGTTGACCCACGGCTCCAGCTCCACGATGCCCGCTTGCAGCACCCACATGTCGCCCTCGACGCGGTAGGTCTCGCGCTGTTCGGGGTGGTCGTCGTCGCCGTAGAGGATGAGATCGACGTCGAGCTGGTGTTCTTGCCCCGCCACCGGCTTGGCCACCACGTGGGCCGCCTTGATCTCCCCGGTCAGGCCGAGGTACGTCTGCAGCAGGGTCGCGATCCACAGCAGCACCGCCGCGACCAGCAACAGCGCGAGCCCGCCGGTCCCGCGCGCGAGCAGCGGCCGCATCCCGACCCGGCGCGCGGCGATCAGGCCGGAGACGATCAGCGCCAGACCGGCGACCAGCAGCAGGATCAGCCCGATCTGCACGAGCCCGAAATCAACCGGGAAGTTCATGCGGTAGTTGTACCCCGCTCGAACTACTCGATTCACCCAAACCGGCCAACCTTTTCCGGCGCGGCGCGGATACGCCCCGACACGCCGTCGCCGGTTCGTCGCCGCGACAACGGCTTCGGACGCGCAGGTGCGGCGCTCAGCCCGGCGCGCGTACCGTCCACGGGTCGGTGCGCAGCGTGGACACCCTGGTCTCCAGGCCGGGCAGGGCGGTTCGCACCACCGTCTCGGCCTGCGCGCACCAAGGGAATTCGGTCGCCCAGTGCGCGGCGTCGACCACGGCGGGGCCGCCCTTGCGCAGGTGCTCGTCGACCGGATGGTGGCGCAGGTCGGAGGTGAGGTAGACATCGACGCCGAGCCCCGCGGCCCTGCCCAGGTAGGAGTCACCCGCGCCCCCGCACACCGCCACGGTGTAGACGGTGCGGTCGGGATCACCCGCGGCGCGAACACCCCACGCGGTGGGCGGGAGAGCGCGGCCTACGCGTTCGGTGAAGGCGCGCAACGATTCCGGTTCCGGCAGGGTGCCGACGCGGCCGATGCCGAGCGACGACGGCAACTGGGCGCGTTCACTGATGTGATAGGCCGGGTCCGCGCTCGGATGGGCGGCGCGCAGCGCGGCGAGCACGGCCGAACGCGCCGCGGGCGGTGCCGTCACCTCCACCCGGTCCTCCTCGACGTGCTGGAGTTCGGTCAGGGAGCCTTGCTCCGGAGTGGGCCGGAACTGCCCTGTCGCGGGCACCCGCAGCGCACAGTCGCAAGCGTGTTCCCGCCTACCCGCTCCGGCGGCGAAAAGCGCGGCGAGCACCGCGTCGGTGTGCGTGCGTGGCACCTGGATCACCCAGTGATCCACGGCGGATTCGGGTTTCGCGTCCAGCGGGCCGGTCACCGTGAGGCCGAGCGCCGCGGCGAGCGCGTCGGACACGCCGGGGTCGGCGGAGTCGGCGTTGGTGTGCGCGGTGAACAGCGCGCAACCGGAACGGATCAGCCGGTGCAGCAGCGCGCCTTTCGGCGTGCTCGCCGCGACGGTGTCGACGCCGCGCAGCAGCAGCGGATGGTGCACCACCAAGGCCTGCGCGCGCCAGTCGATCGCCTCGTCGACGACCGCCGCGGTGGCGTCGACCGCGAACAGCACCCGGGTCAGTTCCTCGGCCGGGTCACCGCAGACCAGGCCGACCGAGTCCCACGGCTCGGCCAGCGCGGGCGGGTACGCCGCGTCGAGCACCCCGATGAGATCCGCGAGCGTGGTCATCGTCCACCTTCCTTCGCTTCCGTCCTGCACTGCTTCACTGGGTTCTTTCCGGATCGGCTCGGATCTCGAGCACCCACCCGTGGCCCGAACGCGCGATAGCCGTATGGCTGACGCGAGTCCGGAGCCGACGGCACATTCCGGCCGAGACGTCCGCCGCGTGTGACACCCATCCCCCGCACGGCCGGGGCGAAGCATCGAATCCGCACTCCCCGCCTGATCGAAGCGGTGCGCCTACCGGACATCGGCCGACCGGATCGCGGCGATCAGCCGATCGACCTCCTCGACGCCACGGACCGCGACGCGCAGGTGGTCCGGGCCGAGACCGGGGAAGGTGTCCGCACGACGGACCGCGATGCCCTCGGCAGCCAGGTGTTTGCGCAGCAATTCGCCGTCCGCCACGCGGACCAGCAGGAACGGGCCTTCCGCCGGCGTGTGGACTTCGACGCCCAGCCCGGTCAGGCGCTCGATCATCGCCGCACGGTGCACGGCCAGCGCCCGCGCGCAGCGCTCGGACTCGGCCACGGCGGACGGGCTCGCGGTGGCGGTGATCGCCTCCAGCTGCAAAGTGCCCAGCGGCCAGTGCGCCCGCCCGCGGTCGAGGCACGCGAGCACTTCCGGTGCGCCGAGGAAATAGCCGCAGCGCAGCCCCGCCAGCGCCCACGTCTTGGTGAGGCTGCGCAGCACGAGCAGGTCGGGCGCGGAGTCGGCGGCGAGGGATTCCGGCTCGCCCGCCACCGCGTCGGCGAAGGCTTCGTCGACCACGATGACGCGGCCCGGCCTGCGCAGGGCGCGGATGGTGGCGGCGGGATGCAGCACCGAGGTCGGGTTGGTCGGGTTGCCGAGCACCACCAGGTCGGCCTCGGCGGGCACCGCGGCGGGATCCAGCCGGTAGGGCGCTTCCAGCACCACCCTGGTGACCGGGACGCCCGCCTCCCGCAACGCGAGTTCCGGCTCGGTGAACGACGGGTGCAGCACCGCGGCCGAACGCGGCGCCAGCCGCGGCAGCAGCGCGAACCCTTCCGCCGCGCCTGCCAGCAGCAATACCTCGCCGGGACCGCGGCCGTGCCGGGCCGCGACCGCGCGACGGGCGGCGTCGGCGTCCTCGGCGCTCGGATAGCGGCCCAGATCGGACAACCGCTCGGCCAGACGACGCCGCAGCCACTCCGGTGGTGCGAGCCCTTGGACGTTGACCGCGAAATCGAGCATGCCGGCACGCGCGTCCACGTCGCCGTGGTGACGCAGTTTCGCGCGATCGACGGTGTCCTCGGCCACGAGAGCACACCCTACGTGGCGGTCCCGGAGTAGAACCGGCCAGAATGGCAGGCGTGGGTCAGCTGCACGTCTCGTTCGTCTGTACCGGCAACATCTGCCGCTCTCCGATGGCGGAGAAGATCTTCGCCTCGCACCTGTACCGGGCCGGGTTGGCCAACCGGGTCCGGGTGAGCAGCGCGGGCACCGGTTCCTGGCACGTGGGCGCCGACGCGGACCCCCGCACCAGCGCCACCCTGCGCAAATACGGATACCCGACCGGGCACGTCGCCGCCGTGTTCGGCGCCGAGCACAGCGACGCCGACCTGGTGGTCGCCCTGGACCGCTCCCATCAGCGTGACCTGGTCCGCCTCGGCATCCCGGCCGAGCGGCTGCGGTTGCTGCGCGCCTTCGACCCCGACGCCGACGACCACGACGTGGCCGACCCCTACTACGGCGACGCGGCGGACTTCGAACTCGTGCGCGCTCAGATCGAGGCCGCCGTCCCCGGCCTGCTCGACTGGGTGCGCGCCGAACTGGCCGCCGAACCGCCCGACCTGCGACCCGTTCCCGACGAGCGACGCTGATGCGCAGGCTCGCGTTCCTGTTGCGCCCCAGCTGGCTGATCCTGGCCGTGCTGGTCGCCGCGTTCGCCTATCTGTGCTTCACCGTGCTCGCGCCGTGGCAACTCGGCAAGAACACGGCCACTTCGCACCGCAACCAGCTGATCGCCGACTCGGTGCGGGCCGATCCCGTCGACGTCACCACCGTGCTCTCCGACACCGGGAACGGCGCGCACACCGAATGGCGGCGGGTCACCGCCACCGGCGGTTACGTGCCCGACTCGACGGTGCTGGTGCGGCTGCGCCACCTCGACGGCGCTCCGGGGTACGCGGTGCTCGCGACGTTCCGTCTGGCCGACGGCCCCCTGCTGCTCGTCGACCGCGGGCTGGTTTCGGCCGTCGACGGGACGCGCCCGCCGCAGATCCCCGCGCCGCCCGCCGGGACGCAGCGCATCGAGGCCAGGGTCCGGATGTCCGAGGGCGTCACGCCGGGCAAGGAGCCGAGCGTCCAGGACGGCTATCGCCAGGTGTACTCCATCGACACCACGCAGGAATCGACGGTCCTCCAGCAGTCCCTCACCCCCGTGCCCACCGGCGGCGAGCGCGGCGGTTACCTCCAGTTGGGCGAGAACCAACCGGGCGCGTTCACCCCCACCCCCCTTCCTCAACTCGACGCGGGCCCGTATCTGTCCTACGGCCTGCAATGGCTGGCCTTCGGCATCATGGCTCCCCTCGGCCTCGGCTACTTCGTCTACGCCGAGATCCGGGAAAGAAGGAAAGAGAAGGCCTCCGCCGAGCCACCCCGCTCGCCGTCGCCCACCGAGTCGGCCCGGTCCGGGTCGATTCCCACGCCCACTCCGGCCGCACCGACTACGGAAGCCCGCTTGGCCGACCGCTACGGCCGCGGCCGCGGTTGATCCCGGCGCCGCAGCTACTCGGCACTACGCCGCGGCTCGACGCCGTCGGAGTTCGCGTCAGGGCTGATGTGGCCCGAGCAGATCCCACCGGTTCCCCGCGATGTCCAGGAAGACCGCGACCCGCCCGTACGGCTCGACGCGTGGCGCGCGCACGAACTCGACACCGCGGGAAACCATCCGGTCGTACGCCGACTGGAAGTCCCCCACCTGTAAGAAGAACCCGACCCGCCCCGCGACCTGCTGCCCGATCACCGCGGCTTGCGCCCTACCGTCGGCTCGGGCGAGCAGGATGCCCGTCTCGGCACCGGGCGGCCGCACGACCACCCAGCGTTTCGGGCGGCCGTCGTTCGTGAGCGCCGCCGAGTCCTCGACCAGCTCGAATCCCAGGGTGTCGACGAAGAATTCGATCGCGGGGTGGTACTCCGCCACGACGATGGTGATGAGTCCGATCCGCACCGCGAAACCCTATCCGGCCCCGTCGACCGCCCTGAAGACGTCGCCGTCCTCACGAGTTCGGCTCGGAGGTGGTCGCGCCCGACGGCCGCGACCTACGTCGAATCACTCAGCGCCTGGTCGCGGCGACGGCGGCGGCGAGCAGAGTGGCGGTGAGTTGCACGGCCTCGGAAAGGCGAACGGCGCGGCGCAGGTCGTGCACGGTGGGAGCCGGGCCGTCGCCGAGCACCGGGCGCATCTCCACACCGTGCGGGTATTCGGTACGGCCGCCCAGCCGGACGCCGAGCGCCCCGGCCATCGACGCTTCCACGACTCCCGCGTTGGGGCTCGGATGGCCGGCCGCGTCACGCCGCCATGCGGCCAGAACGGCAGCGGGCCGCCCGCCGATCAAGGGGGCGAGCGCGGCGGTGAGCACACCGGTGACCCGCGCCGGGATCAGATTGGCCGCGTCGTCGACGCGCGCGGCGGCCCAGCCGAAGCGCCGGTAGCGCTGGTTGCGGTAGCCGATCATCGCGTCGAGCGTGTTGATCGCGCGGTACCCGAGCAGACCCGGGACGCCCCCGACCGCACCCCAGACCACCGGGGCCACGGCCGCGTCGGAGGTGTTCTCGGCGATGGACTCCAGGGCCGCGCGGGCGAGCCCGTCCGCGTCGAGCGCCTGCGGATCGCGGCCGCACAGCGAGGGCAGCAGCGCGCGAGCCCCCTCGAGGTCGCCACCCTCCAGTCGATCGGCCATCGCGTGCCCGGCCCGGGCCAGGCTGCGTCCACCCAGGACGGTCCAGGTCGCGACCGCGGTCGACGCCACTCCGCCGCGCCGCGCGGCCATGCCGAGCCCGACCACCGTGCCGACGGCCAGCGCCTCGTGCGCCAGCCCCGCCGCGCGCCGGTCGGCATAGGTCACCGATTCCAGAGCCGCCACCGCCGAGCCGAATCCGGCCACCGGATGCCACCGCCGCGGATCGCCGAACGCCCGGTCGAGCGCGAATCCGAGCAGCAACCCGATCGCGGTAGAGGTCCCCTTCTGCACCCGGTGAGGCTATCGGTCGAGTGACCGGCCCCGCGCGGACGGCTCGCCTCTCGACGCCATGTCACACTCTGTTCCCCTGCGTCGTCGATCTTGTGACGCACCATAGACTCGCCCCGGCAGGGGCCGAACGACGAACAGGCGACCAGAAGTGACTTCCGAACAGCGTGAGCCCCTCGACCAAGCCGAGCTGGCCCGGCAGTTCGAGGAGCACCGCGGGTATCTGCGCAGGCTCGCCTACAGCACGCTGGGCAGTCTCAGCGACGCCGACGATGTCGTGCAGGAAGCGTGGCTGCGGTTGCAGCGCCAGTACGAGGCGGGCGCCGCGGGCGAGATCGACAACCTGCGCGCGTGGCTGTCCACCGTGACCGGCCGGCTCGCCCTCGACCACCTCGGCTCCGCCCGTGTGCGCCGCGAACAGTACGTCGGTGAATGGCTGCCGGAGCCGGAGGTGACCAGCTGGGAGGATCCCGCCGACCGGATCACCCAGGACGAGCGGGTCACCACCGCGCTGCTGGTCGTGCTCGAGTCCCTGTCGCCCGCCGAGCGCACCGCGTTCGTGCTCCAGGACGTGTTCGGCATGAGCGGCCCGGAGGTCGCCGAGGTGGTCGGCCGCACCCCGGCCGCCGTCCGCCAGCTCGCCTCCCGGGCTCGCAAGCACGTCGAGCAGGGCACTCCGCGCTTCCCGGCCTCTCCGGACGAGCAGCAGAAGGTGGTGTCGGCCTTCGCCCTGGCCTGGCGGTCCGGCGATCTGAGCGCTCTGCTCGGTGTGCTCGACGCGAACGTCAGCCTCACCGCCGACGGCGGCGGCAAGGTGCCCGCGATCCGGCAGCCCGTGCACGGCGCCGAGATCGTGGCCAAGCTGCTGCTCGGCTGGTACCACGCGCCGTCCGCGACGGGCGCCTGGGGCCGCGCGGTGCTGGTCAACGGCCAACCCGGGCTGGTGGTCTTCGACGGCACCCACACGGGCGTCTTCGCCTTCACCGTCGACGACGGTCACATCGTGTCGATCGACGTGGTCCGCAACCCGGACAAGCTGCGTGACCTGCCCACCAGCGGCGAGCCGGACTGGTACCTGGGCGAGGGCCTCGCCGGGCAGGAGTAGTCAGCCCGCGACGCCGAGCGGCCGCGAATACCCGTGCGCGGCGGCGACTTCCGCCGACAGCAGCCGCCCGGCGTCCGCGGTGAGCCCGTGGGCCAGATCGGGGTGCGTGGCGCATGCCTCCTGCCAGCCGAGGTCGGCGATCGCCCGTACGTAGGGCAGGGTCGCGTTGGTGAGCGCGATCGTCGAGGTGTGCGGCACCGCGCCCGGCATGTTGGCAACGCAGTAGAACAGCGAATCCGCCACCCGGAAGGTGGGGTCCGCGTGCGTCGTCGGGCGCGCGGAGGCGAAGCAGCCACCCTGGTCGATCGAGATGTCCACCAGCACCGCGCCGGGGCGCATCCCGGCGACGAGGTCGTCGGAGACGAGTTCCGGCGCACGCGCGCCGGGGACCAGCACCGCGCCGATCACCAGGTCGGCCGACAGCACCGCCCGCCGGATCTCCGTGGCGTTCGACGCGACGGTGGTGATCCGCCCATCGAAGCGGGCGTCGAGTTCGCGCAACCGGTGCAGGTTGGTATCCAGCACGCTGACGCGCGCGCCCATGCCCATGGCGACCGCGGCCGCGTTCGATCCCGCGACGCCGCCGCCGAGCACGACGACTTCCGCGGGACGCACGCCGGGGACGCCGCCGGGCAGCAGCCCCGCACCGCCGAGCGGGGCCATCAGGTGATACGCGCCCACCTGGGCGCCGAGCTTGCCCGCGATCTCGCTCATCGGAGCCAGCAGCGGCAGCGAGCCGTCGGCGGCGCGGACCATCTCGTAGGCGATCGCGGTGATGCCCGAGCGCAGCACGGCGTCGGTGCACTCGCGCGACGCGGCCAGGTGCAGGAAGGTGAACAGCACCTGCCCGCGGCGCATCCTCGGATACTCCGGCGCGATCGGTTCCTTCACCTTCAGCACCAGCTCGGCTTCCCGCCACACCTGGTCGGCGTCCGGGACCAGGCGGGCCCCCACCGCGGCGTAGCCTGCGTCGGGAAATCCCGATCCGACACCCGCGCCCGCCTGCACCAGCACCTCGTGTCCGTGCCCGATCAGTTCCCCGGCGCCCGCCGGAGTCAGGGCTACCCGGAACTCTTGCTCCTTGACCTCCCGTGGAACTCCGATCCTCATACCGTCATCGTCGCCCCGCCACCGGGCCCGCGCCACGACCGACGCGCCGAACGCGCACGGCGACCACCCGCGCCCGCACCGCGGGCGAGTTTCTCGGCACGTTGCCCAGCTGAGCGCGGGCGGCACTGCTCACACGATCGCGGCGCGGCCCAGCGGCGGTATCCGCAACTGCTCGGCGCGGCCGCCGTAACGGAAGACGTGGCCCAGGTAGTCGAGGTTCTCGCTGAAGTGCGCCCAGCCTTCGGCATGCACCGGCACGATCACCGCGTCGCCGAGTACCTCGGCCGCCCGCAGCGCGGTGCGAGCGTTCAAGGTGGCGTCGGCGTCGCCGAAACGGCCGATGTTGGCGGCGCCGATGTTTAGTACGGCGATGTCGATGCGGCCGATCCGCTCGACGATCTCGCGCACCACGTCGACGGAGGCGTTGTCACCGGAGACGTATACCGTCGGCTCGCCCTCGGCGCGCAGTACGAAGCCGGTGACGATCCCACTGAACGGCTCGCAGCCCTCGGGACCGTGCAGGGCGGGCACGCCGGTCACCCGGACGCCGTGCACCGTCACGGTCTCCCAGTTCCAGAGTCCGCGCACACCTTCGATCCGGGTCGCGGCGCCGGGCGTGGACAGTACGGTCGGCACCGTGGTCAGCAGTTTCCTGCCGGAGTCGTCCAGGTTGTCGGCGTGTTCGTCGTGCGAGAGCAGCACCACGTCCACGGGACCCACCTCGTCGGCCGACACCGCGGGGCCGGTGAGTTTGTGCAAGGTGACGACGCCCGGGTAGTCGCCCGGCTCGTCGAAGGTGGGGTCGGTCAGCCAGGTGCGGCCCGCGTAGCGGAACCGCAGTGTCGGACCTCCGATGTGCAGGACTTCTACCCCGGTGCGTTCGATCGTGTCGCTCATGCCGTTGATCTTGTCCGGCCCGCGTACCGGTAACCAGTGGCCCGTGAGCCGCTTACCATTAAGATCGGGCCATGCGCACGGTGGCCGTCTTGGCGTTCGACGGAATCAGCCCGTTTCACCTGTCGGTGCCCAGCCTCGTCTTCGGCCGGGTCGGCATCGGAGGACCCCCGCCCTATCGGGTGGACGTGTGCGCCGAGCAGCCCGGAAGCCTGGCGACCCCGGCCGGATTCGACATCCGTGTCCAGCACGGCCTCGACACGCTGACGCGCGCCGACACCGTCGTGATCCCGAGCTGGCGAGCAGGCGAACCGCTGTCCGGCGAACTGAGCGCCGCTCTGCGCGCCGCCCACGCGGGCGGCGCCAGGATCGTCGGGTTGTGCCTCGGCTCGTGGGCGGTGGCCGCCAGCGGACTGGCCGACGGACGGGAAGTGACCACGCACTGGGCCTCCGCCGCCGAACTGGCCCGCGCGTTTCCGGCCGTCCGGGTCCGCGCCGACACGCTGTGGTCGGATCTGGGCGACGTCGTCACCTCGGCGGGCGTGGCCGCGGCGCTGGACTGCTGCTTGCACCTGGTGCGCGGTGATCTCGGCAGCAAAGCGGCCACCGAACTGGCCAGAGCGCTGGTCACCGCTCCGCACCGCAGCGGCTCCCAGGCGCAGTACATCCCGGTCGCGGTCCCCGACGCCGCCGACGACGATCCGATCGAGCGCGCCATGGTCTGGGCGCGAACCCATCTCGGCGACCCGGTCGACCTGGACAGCTGGGCCCGCGTCGCGCTCATGTCGCGGCGCACCTTCACCCGCCGCTTCCGCGACCGCACCGGCACCAGCCCGCAGCAGTGGCTGCTGCTCCAGCGCACCGACCGGGCGCGGCTGCTGCTCGAGTCCACCACCGACACCGTGGAACGCATCGCCGTCGACACCGGCTTCGGCTCGGCGATGAGCCTGCGCCACCACTTCCACCGCATCCTCGGCACCAGCCCCGCCGCCCACCGCACCAGCTTCCAAGGGCAGAGCCGAGCGGTTGCACTAAGTTCGTGACCATGCGGATTCAGCTGGGCGAGCATGCGCCGGAGATCGAGCAGAGCGCGTGGATCGCGCCGAACGCCACCGTGATCGGCCGCGTGCGGCTCGGCGCCGAGGTGAGCGTCTGGTACAGCGCGGTGCTGCGCGGCGACCTGGAGACGATCGAGGTCGGCGCGCGCAGCAATATCCAGGACGGCTGCGTGCTGCACGCCGACCCCGGCTTCCCGCTCACCGTCGGCGCGGGGGTCTCGGTGGGCCACAACGCGATCCTGCACGGCTGCACCATCGGCGACGACGTGCTGGTCGGCATGGGAGCCACCATCCTCAACGGCGCCGTCGTCGGGCCGGGCAGCCTGATCGCGGCCAACGCGCTGATCCCGGAAGGGGCGCGGATTCCGCCCGGTTCCCTCGTCGCGGGAGTGCCCGGCAAGGTGCGCCGGGAGCTCGGCCCCGAGGAGCAAGATCGCATTCGCCTGAATGCGACTGTCTACCTAGCAAATACGGCTCAACATCGCACGGGAAATCAGGTGTGAAACAGGACACACTGATCAAGTGTCCAGTCAAGATCGCTGATAGCATTCAGCCAGCGTGCCCGGCGACCCGGGCTCTCCTGTCGACACGGTTGTCGTGCGACTTGTAGCGCAGTGGTGAACCCACCCGGGTCGGTGGGTGGGCGAGCGTGAGGCAGGAGGTATCACGGTGTCGTACGTGCAGTCGGGTGTGCACGGGCCCAAGGGCCGGATCAGCGTCGCCGACATCGCGGCCCAACCCGGCGGAGTCGAGGCACTCCAGCGCCGGGTTCATGAATTGCGTTCCCGCGGTGTGGATTTCGCCGCGAACGCGATCGAGAAGGAGATGGCCGAGCTGGACCTGCCGTGCCGATGACTCCGTTACCACGGTCACCGCGGTTCACGATTCCGCGGTGACCGTGGCCAGTCCGGCCGTGGTGTGCTGATCCAGCGCCATCAACGCGGCCCGTATCCGTACCGGTTGCCAACCACCGTCGAGCCTGCGCAGACGCACCGCTCCCTCGGTGCGATGCCGCGCCAGGTCCCGTGACATGGTCTTCGCGGTGGCCAGATCGTCCGGATGGATCTGCGGCCTCGGCTGCCCCGGCCGGTCCTCCCAGGCGATGTCCGGCATGGGCGCGCCGATCCACCGGATCAGCCGCAACGAGCGCAGATTGACGATCGCGCGGTACTCGCCGGGTTCGGTGGCGGCTTCCAGCAGCGTGTACTCCAGGATCGCGGGCGGCGGCGCCGCGGAGACCGCGGTAGCCGCGCCGATGTCCTGGGTCACGCCGCGCAACAGCACGTGACACTCGCCGCGGTCATCGGGCTCGGCGACGATCCGGCAGGCGAAATGCGCGGCGCGCAGCGCGTCGTCGTCCCGCCGGACGGTCCATACCGCCTGGTGCTCGGTGCCCGGCGCGGAGTTGACGATCTTGGCCAGCGCTTCGCTCTCGTCGCGGTTGGTCACCAACCGGGTGAACGCGCCCGCGATGGCCACCTCGGCGGCACGGTTCTGCGGCGCGACGCCGTACAGGTCCAGCAGGTCGGTACTGCGCACCGAGCGGTTGGCGGTGAGATCGAAGTGCCACGCCCCCATCGGGTCGGCCGCCGTGACCGGCTCCCGCCGCGGGCCCACCCACAGCCGGACGGCATGCGCCCGCCGCGGCGCGATGAGCAGCGGCTCGGCCAGCACCGTGCGCCGCCCGTCAGCGGAGACTTCCGCCACCGGCGCACCGGTCGCGCATGCCCGCCCGAGTGCCGCCTCCGCGTCGGCCAGCGACAGCGGATTGCGCACGATGTTGGTCAGCGGCACGAACGACTTCGGCGCGGACCCCACCGCGATCACTCGTCCCGGAGAACCCGAGAAACACTCGACGAGAACCCATTTCGTCACCACGCGGGTCCCCGCGCCCTACCGCCGCGCGACCCGTCCGGCTTCCCCCGTAGAGTGAAATATGTTCGGCTGGTTGTCATTTCGTCAATCCCCATCCCTGACCGCGATCAGGAACGGAATACCATGTCCAGCACCTTCTCGTGGTACGACCCGGCGATTCTTGTGACCAGGTCCACAGCGATGGCGTCCAGTCCGACCAGAATCTTGGCCTCGCCGCGCGCGGCGCCACGCAGGATCGTCCGCGCCGCGGCGGCGGGACTGGTCCGCGCCACGTGCCCTTCGAATCGGCGCACCACCTCCTCCGCGTCGATCCCCGGCGCGACGCTCGCCGACCGGGCGATCCCGGTGAGCACGCCACCGGGGTACACCCCGGTGACCCGCACCGAGCCGCCCGCCGCCCGCATGTCCTGGCGCAGCGAGTCGGTGAAACCGCGCACGGCGAACTTCGCCGCGTTGTACGGCGCGTGCCGCGCCACGGCCACCAACCCGAAGGCCGAGGACATGTTGACGACATGCGCGCGATCGGCGGCCAGCAGATGCGGCAGGAAGGCCTTGGTCCCGTTGACCACACCCCAGAAGTCGACGGCCATCACTTGTTCGAAGTCGCTGAACGGCGACTCGAGCACGCTGCCGACGTGCAGGATGCCCGCGTTGTTGAACAGCGCCTCCACCCGGCCGAAGCGCGCGACGGTCCGCTCCGCGTACGCGAGCACGGCCGCGCGGTCGGTGACGTCCACCGTACTCACCTCCGGCTCCCGTCCGGTGGCCGCGCACAAAGCCCCCGTCTCGGCAACAGCCTCCCCCGACTTGTCCGACAGTGCCAGCCATGCCCCCGCACCGGCCAATGCCACGGCCAATTCCCGGCCGATACCGGAACCCGCCCCGGTGATCGCCACGACTCGATCCGCGAAATACCCCATGGCTCAACCCCTTTCCGCACCGGCCGAGGGTCAGGGCCGGACGCCGACCACAGGCTAACCAGTCGAACATGGACGCGCGACCTACTCGGCGGGACCGCCCCGTCCGGCGATGCCCGCTCACGCTTCGCCCACTCGATGAAATAATGGACGTTCCCGTCCGCACCGTCGCGACGCCGCGCCCACCGGCCACGGCCCGGCCGCCGCGCCGAACCCACTGGAGATCCGATGCCAACCATCTCGCCCATGCTGCAACGCATCCTCGAGAAACCGGTCGCCGACGGCGAGAAGCTCCTGGAAAGCGCGCTCTCGGCGTTCCTGGATTTCGGCATCAAGCGGACCAGCATGGGCGAGATCGCCCGCCGCGCGGGTATCAGCCCGGCCACGCTGTACCGGCGCTACGAGTCCAAGAACGATCTGGTCGAGGCGGTCAGCGTGCGGGAGGCGCAGCGCTTCGTCGCCTCGATCGAGAAGCAGGTGCGCACCGTCTCGGGCAACGACGATCAGCTGGTGGAGATCTTCGTGGCGTTCATCGGCGCCATCGCGGGCAACGAACTGCTGCGCAGGCTGCTGCGGACCGAGCCCGACCTGATCCTGCCCCGGCTGACCACCGAGGCGGGACCGATCCTCGCCGTCGGCCGCGACTACCTGGCCGAGAAGCTGCGCGAGCTACGGGATGCCGGTGGCACGCACGACTTCGACGCCGATCTGGTCGCCGAGATCATGGCCCGGCTGGCGCTGTCGCTCGCTCTCACCCCTGACGGCCTGATCCCGGTCAGCGATCGCGGCGCGGCGCGCGAATTCGCCCGCCGCACCCTGCTGCCGATGGTCGGCGTCCGGGTCAGCGCGTAGTCCGACGCCGAACGCGGCGGCCACCCGCTCGTCCAGCTCTGCCCGCGCCGCGAGATCCGGCACCCGGCCCTCCACGAACTCACGGACCAGATCGATCACACCCGCCGACCGGGTGGCCGCCGGATCGGGCACCGGCAGCCGAGACACGTACTGGGTGATCCACCGACGCCTGCCCGAGTACAGGCGATTGCCGCAGACCACGTCGTAGAACCGCAACCCCAGGGCCGAATTGGCCACCCCCATCAGCAGATACGCCAAGCGCGTCGCCTCGGCGGGCAGATCGGCCAGATCGGGCAGCGAGATCCAGTAACAGTCGCCGTTGACCACCGCGCCCGAGCCGTCCAGCGCGAAACGCGGCCGGTCGCTGATGTCCGGGAAGACCAGCTTCGGCTCGCGCCACAGGTGCGGCCGCTGCGGGACCCAGATCTCGTACCAGGCGCGACCGCTCTCGGTGACGTAGCGGCGACCGGCCAGCGTCTCCCGATGGGACCGCAGATACGCGGCCGCGGCGGGATATTCGTCGAGATCGATCGGCGTGCGGCGTGCACTGGCCAGATCGTAGGGATACAGCACGCGAACCTCGCGGGCGCGGGTAGTCCGCCACGGCGCGAGATCGTGGTGGGTGATCAGGTCGAGCAGCAATTCGGACTCCGGACACGGCTCGGCCTGATCCCAGCGGTCGGAGATGAACACACGGTCGGCGGTCGTCTTGATGCCCACTCGAATGCGCGCCACATCGCCGAAACTGCGCCAAGTCGTCTCCGCTATCCGCGCCAACCAGGAATCGATCGCGTCGTGCGACATCCGCCACGCGACCTCCGGTTCCCGCGCCACACCCCGGCGAGTCCTTCGTTCCGCCGTCAGCTCTGGTCCCCCGTCGCCCGTCGCCGCGCCGGTCGAACCGCCGTCGCGTCCGCGATCGGCTCCGGCGGAGTCCGGGGACGTCGACCCCCGGGGTTCGGTCGCCAGCTCACCGACCTCGATGACGAAGGTCCGGCCGTTGTACTCGACGATCGAGCCGCCCGGGTCGACCAGCGCCTCGAACAGCGTCTTCGCACCGGGTGTTTTGCCGGTGGCCTCGTAGGCGGAGACGTAGCGGCAGCCGTCGCCGTGCCCGGCGCGCCGCGCGATGGCGATCGCGGGGAGCACGGCGGCGGTGAACAGTTTGGTGTCCCCCAGGTCGTACAGCTCGACCGGAACCAGATCGGTCACCAGCAGCCGCCGGATGTTCGCTCCTGCCTTGGTGGTCAGGAACCGGTTGGCGCACAACAGGCCGAGCACGCCTCCCGCGGCCAGCAGCCGCGGCAGCGTCGCGACGAACGGATGGGTGAGGTCGATCCGCCCGCGCAGGCCGAACCGCTTGCTCAGCAGCTGCGCCGTCGATCCACCCAGCTGCTGGGTGCGCACATACGGCGGGTTGGTGATCACCGCGTCGAACGAGCCGTCCGCCAGCTGGGCCTCCACCGCGAGGAAGTCGGCCCTGCGCCATTGCGCGGCGATCCCCGCCGCCCGTGCGCGCTCGCGGGCGACCGCGAGTGCTCGGGCATCCAGGTCGTAGCCGACCAGCACCAGGCGGAGGCCGGGAAACCGGGTCGCGACCTCGTGGTGCACGGCGAACAGCAATTCGCCGTCGCCGCAGGCCGGATCGAGCACACGCAGGACGCCGGCGTCGGAGAACTCGACATGGCGTAGCAGCCGTTGCGCCAGGAACCGGGCCAGCACAGGGGGCGTGTAATGCCTGCCGTGCCGTTTGCGGTCCCGCGCGGCGGGAGCTTCGGACGCCATATCGGGATTCTGCCTCGTCGCGCCGTGCCGATCGGCGTAACTCGGACAACAGGATCGCGGGACCGCGCGTCGCGGCCGACTCGCCCGTCCCGGCCGACCGCCCGGCTTTCGCGGCGGGGTGTTCGATGCTAGCGTCTGGTCTCGAAATAAGACTGACAAAGGAGGCGGGGGAATGGCAGTGGTGACAGACGACTTCACGGCGCTGAGCCGGGTGCTCGACGAGCGGTGGACGTGCAGGCAATTCCATCCGCAGCCGGTCGAGCGCGACACCATCCATGCCCTGTTGCGGCTGGCCCAGCGGACGCCGTCGTGGTGCAACACCCAACCCTGGCAGGTCGTGGTGACGGAGGGGGCCGGCACGGATCGTTTCCGGAAGGAGCTCGTCGAGCACATCGCGACCGCCACGCCCGCACCGGATTTCGAGTTCCCGGCGCAATACACCGGGGCGTACCGGGACCGCAGGCGGGAATGCGGAAAGCAACTCTACGAAAGCGTCGGCATCGCCAAAGGCGATCACGAGAAAACCATGCGCCAAGCCGTGCGGAATTTCGAACTCTTCGACGCGCCGCATGTGGCGATCGTGACCAGCGAAGCCGATCTGGGCATCTACGGAGCGGTGGACTGCGGTCTCTACATCGGCAGTTTCCTCTTGGGCGCCCAGAGCCTCGGCCTCGGCGCGGCGCCGCAGGCCGCGCTGGCCACCTACTCCCCCTTCATCCGGGAGTATTTCGGCATCCCGGAGCAGCGCAAGGTCGTCGCCGGAATCTCGTTCGGATACCCCGACCTCGACCATCCCGTCAACGGCTTCCGCACCACCCGGGCCGAGCCCGGCGAAGTCGCCACCTGGTTCGCCGACTGATGCCGCCGTGCGCGGCCTCGCCCGGCGAGGTCGCGCGGACGGAGTATTCCGCTGCGCCCCCGTCGGTCACCGCGCTTTCCGCTAGCGCGCGCGACCCGCGGCGGCCTCGCTACCGGTGACGCCCAGCAGACCGGGTCCCGGTTCCGGGGTGACCTCCCGTGCGGTGAGTTCGGTTCCGCACGAATCGCATTCGAGCTTGATGTGCGCCTCGCCCGCGCAATCGCGATGGGCGTAGCGCACCGGAGGCCCTTCGGGCGCCATGTGGGTATCGCCCCAATCGCGGATGGCCAGCAGGATCGGGTAGATGTCGTGGCCTTTGGGGGTGAGGCGGTACTCCTCGTGCGCGCCCACGGCGGCCTTCTGCTTGACGAGGATGCCGTTGTCGATCAACCGGTCCAGCCGATCCTGCAGCCTGCTGCGCGAGATCCCCAGTGCGCTCTGGAAAGCGTTGAACCGCCGGATACCGGAGAAGCAGGACTTGAGGATCAGCAGAGTCCAGCGATCACCGAAGATCACGAGCGGGCGCGTGATCGAGCACGGCACGTCGGCCAGTTCTTCGTAGCGCACCTCCCGATGCTACCGACCACCGAGCCACCCTCGCCCCGTGAAACTTCACGACCTCCGCCTGCCCGGGCACATACACCATCCAAGCCACCGAATCGGCGCACGCCACCGCCGGTTCGCCGACCCCTTTGCGGGCAGCCTGGAAACGCGAAGCGGGCCCGGGAGTGCCGGGGCCCGCTTCGGTGGGTGGATCAGAGCGGAATGTTCTTGTGGTGGCTGGCGCGGGCCGGGGCCGCCGCGAGAGCCGCGGCGATGACGCTGCGGGTCTTCGCCGGGTCGATGACCTGGTCGACCACACCGATCGCGATGGCGCGCTCCACGCCGCCCGCGATGCGCTCGTGTTCGGCGGTGAGCCGCTCGTGCAGCGCTTCGCGCTCCTCCTCCGGCGCGGCCGCCAGGGCCTTCTTGTGCAGGATGCCGACCGCGGCCTTGGCGCCCATGACGGCCACCTCGGAACCGGGCCACGCGTAGACCGCCGTCGCGCCGAGCGAACGGGCGTTCATCGCGATGTAGGCGCCGCCGTAGATCTTGCGGGTGACCAGGGTGACCCGCGGTACGCGCGCCTCGGCGAACGCGTGCAGCAGCTTCGCACCGCGCCGCACCACGCCTTCCCATTCCTGGCCGACACCGGGCAGGTAACCCGGCACGTCGGTGACCACGATCAGCGGGATGCCGAACGCGTCGCACAGCCGCACGAAACGCGCCGCCTTCTCCGCGCTTTCGGAGTTCAGGCAGCCGCCGAGGCGGATCGGGTTGTTCGCCAGCACACCGACGGTGCGTCCGCCGAGACGACCGATGCCGGTGACGATGCTGCGGGCGTACAGCCCCTGCAACTCCTCGAACGACGACTCGCCGTCGACGTTGTCGAGCAGCTCGTGGATGATCGGCTTCACGTCGTAGGCGCGCTTGGCCGATTCCGGCAGCATCGCCTTCAGGTCCACGTCACCGTGCTCGGCCGCGACCAGGTCGAACTCGCCCTGCTCGGCGAACATCGACACCAGGCGGCGCGCGCGGTGCAGCGCGTCGGACTCGTCGTCGGCCACGATGTGGGTGACGCCGGACTTCTTGCCGTGCGTCTCCGGGCCGCCCAGGGTGGCCATGTCCACCTGCTCGCCGGTCACGCTGCGCACCACGTCCGGGCCGGTCACGAAGACGCGGCCTTCCGGAGCCATGATCACGATGTCGGTCAGCGCGGGACCGTAGGCGGCGCCACCGGCGGCGAAGCCGAGCACCACGGAGATCTGCGGAACCAGGCCGGACGCGCGGACCATGGCCTCGAAGACCAGGCCGACCGCGTGCAGCGCCTCGACGCCCTCGGCCAGGCGAGCGCCGCCGGAGTGCCACAGGCCGACCACGGGGACACCGGAGTCGATGGCGGTGTCGATGGCGTCGACGATGTGCTTGCAACCCTCCACGCCCATCGCGCCGCCCATGACGGTCGCGTCGGAGCAGTAGGCCACGGTGCGGACACCGTCCACCTCGCCGATGGCGGCGAGCACGCCGGACTTGTCGCGCGGGTGGAGCGGAAGAATGGTGCCGGGATCGAAGAAGCGCTGGAGTCGACCGAGCGGATCACGCGGGTCGGTCGCAGTCTCTTGATGCAACGCGGGAGCGATGATTGTCATCGCGTGGTCTCCTCACCTCGATGAGTGTGCCGCTGCTGCGGCTGCGTATGTCGAACCACGGCGGGGCCGGGCCAGTTCAACTGGCCGACCCCGCCGGGATCGTTGTGCAGTCGATCGCGCGGCTATGCCCGACCGAAGGCGAGCGCCACATTGTGCCCACCGAATCCGAAGGAGTTGTTGATCGCGTACTCGATCTCCTGACGACGGGCTTCGCCCCTCACCACATCGAGGTCGATCTCCGGATCCTGGTTCTCCAGGTTCAGCGTCGGCGGAACGATGCCGTCGCGGATGCTCATCACGGTCAGCACCGACTCGAGGGCGCCGACGGCGCCGATCGAGTGGCCGAGCGCCGACTTGGGCGCGTACACCGAGGCGTGGCTGCCCACGGCCTTGTTGATCGCGTTCGCCTCGGCGGTGTCGCCGATCGGCGTCGCGGTCGCGTGCGCGTTGATGTGCGTGATGTCCTTCTTGGTCAAACCCGCGGACTGCATCGCCCTGGTCATCGCCCGCGCGGCGCCGTCACCCGTGGGATCGGGGGCGACGAGGTGGAAGCCGTCGGAGGTGATGCCCGCACCGAGCAGGCGCGCGTGGATGGTCGCGCCACGGGCCTTCGCGTGCTCTTCGGTCTCGATGACCATCAGCGCGCCCGCCTCGCCGAAGACGAAGCCGTCGCGATCCTTGTCGAAGGGACGCGACGCGCCCTTCGGATCGTCGTTGCGGGTACTCATGGCGCGCATCATGGTGAACGCCGCGATCGGCACCGCGTCGATGAAGCCTTCGACGCCACCGGTGACGACGATGTCCGCGTCACCCATGACGATCATGCGCCAGGCGTTGGCGATGGCCTCGGAGCCGGACGAGCATGCCGAGACCGGAGTGACCACTCCTGCCCTGGCCTTCAATTCGAGACCGACAACGGCCGAAGGGCCGTTCGGCATGACCATCTGCACAGCCAACGGCGAGATCTTGCGATAGCCGCCGTTCTTCAGCTTGTCCACCGAATCGATGAGGGCGTCGCCGCCTCCCAATCCGGTGCCGATGGCCACACCCAGCCGCTCCGGGTCGACTTCCGGGCTGCCCGCGTTCCGCCAGACCTCGCGACCGAGCACGGTCGCGAGCTGCTCGACATAGGCCATGCGCCGGCATTCGACACGAGACAGCAGGGTGTCGGGCCGGACCTTCAGGTGGCCGCCGATGCGGACCGGAAGATCGTATTCCTCGACGAAGGAATCCTCGAGAACGTCGATGCCGCTCTCGCCGTTGAGGAGTCCCTTCCACGTCGCATCGACGTCACCCGCGATCGACGTGGTCGCCGCAAGGCTGGTTACGACGACGTTGGGGAAATTCCCGTTCAAGGTGGAAGGAGTGGTCACTGTTTCGGCCCTACTCGGCGTCGAACTTGGCCTTGAGCTCGGCCGCCGCGTCAGCGTTCTCGGCCTCGAGCTTCTGGATGTAGGCGACGGCGTCGCCGACCGTCTTCAGGCTGGCGAGATCCTCGTCGGGGATCTTGACGCCGTACTTGTCCTCGGTCTGCACCGCGATCTCGACCATGGACAGCGAGTCGATGTCCAGGTCATCGACGAAGGACTTCTCGACCGTCACCTCGGAGGGCTCGATGCCGGTCACCTCTTCGATGATCTTGCCGAGTTCCTCGACGATTTGTTCCTGGGTCAGAGCGGCCACTTCGTGGCTCCCTTCTTGATACTTTGTAGGGCTCTACTGGTTTTTTTCGGATCGAGCGCGGAAATGGTTACCGCCTCTCGGTCACGACCTCGCATCCGAATGCATGGTCGCGGAGGAAAGCTAGCCGGATACGGTCAGCTCAGCCAACGCGGGGAGGTCTTGCGGGGTCTTCAGGGCCAGCGTGGGCGTGCCCTTCAGCTCCCGTTTCGCGATGCCGACGAGGGTGCCCGCCGGCGGCAGCTCCGCCACTGCCGAGACGCCGGCTTGCCGGACGGTCTCGGTGCACAGATCCCAGCGAACTGGCCGAGTGACCTGCGCGGCGAGCTTATCTATCGCGTCACGTCCGGAGGCGACAGGCTTGCCGTCGAAATTCGAGAGCAAGGTCCTGGTCGGCTCGTTCGGCGTGATCTTCGTTATGGCATCGGTCACAGCATCCTGCGCCGAGGCCATGAACGCCGTGTGGAACGCGCCCGCGACGGGCAGCGCGCGAACCCTGGCCTTCTCCGGGGGGTTCGCAGCGAGCTCGGCGAGAGCGTCCAACCGACCCGCGGCCACGATCTGACCCACCGCGTTGCGGTTGGCCGGGACGAGGTCGAGTTCGGTGAGCCGTTCCAGCACGGCGGCTTCGTCGCCGCCGAGCACCGCGGACATCCCGGTCGGCTCCAGTGCGCACGCCTTGGCCATCTCCGCTCCGCGGATGGCGGCCAGCCGGACCGCGTCGTCGGCGGAGATGACTCCGGCGACCGCGGCGGCGGCGAGTTCACCGACCGAGTGCCCGGCCACGATGGTAGCGGCGGGCAGCTCGTCGGGCGAGATCTCCGCGAACGCGAGCAGCGCCGCGGCGACCACCAGCGGCTGGGTAACGGCCGTGTCGGTGATCTCTTCGGCCGTCGCGGTGGTACCGAGACGGACCAGGTCGAGGCCGGAGGCCTTGGACCACAGCGTCAGGCGTTCAGCCGCGCCGGGGAGGTCGAGCCAAGGCGCGAGCATGCCGGGTGTCTGAGAGCCCTGTCCAGGGGCGAACAACGCGATCACGCCTCTAAGAAAACACTGTGAGGCGGGCCGCACGAGATGTCGACGCGAATGAAGGTTCGGAAGCGCTTTTGTGGGGGTTCCACAAAAGACCACGTGGGCTGTCCGAATCGACCGATTCCGCGGATGCGTTACAAGCCCTCGGGGCTGAACGCGACCGGAGTTACCTCTGGGGCAGGAGACGACGATTCGTTACGGGTTCGTGTCAAACGACCTACTGTGGCGGCGATCCGGAGCACATATGCGTCTCTCGGATTCAGCGGATCACGGCCCGTGATCTCGCCGATGCGCTTGAGGCGATACCGGACCGTATTTGGATGGACGTACAGCTGACGCGCACACGTCTCGACCGCACCGCCGCAATCCAGATAGGCGTCGAGAGTGTCCGCCAGCGACGACCCCGCCGCGGCCAACGGTAGGACAAGGTACTCGTTCAGCGCGTCGATCGCAGCTCGATCACCCAACAAAGCGCGTTCGGGCAGCAATTCCGCCGCGTGCACCGGCCGAGGAGCCCCGCGCCAGCCCACCACGGCCTCCATCCCGGCCAGCGCTTCCACCGCGCTGGCGTGCGCCGCGCCGAGGGTGCGGGTGGTCGGCCCGATCACCACCGGGCCGTCGGAGAACACCTCGGCGAGCAGATCGGCCAGGAACGGGGAGACATGCGAGCTCTCCCCCAGGTGCCCGGAGACGACCATCACCAGCCGCGCGCCCTGCACCACCGCGAGCGCGGCCCGCCCGTGCCGCGCCGCGATGGAATGCACCGCCCCCACAGAAGACACGCCCTGCTCGCCGGGCGGGGTGCCCACCAGCACCGTCGCCGGTGCGGTGGCGTCCCAGTTCAGCGTCGCGGCCCGGGAGAGCATGTCCGCACCGGTGTCCCCGCGCACCACGGCGTCGACGACGAGCGCCTCCAGCCGGGTGTCCCACGCGCCGCGCGACTCGGCGGCGCTGGCGTACACCGAGGCGGCGGCGAACCCGAGCTCGCGCCCGTACCGCAGCACCGCCTCGGTCAAGGCGACCAGCTGCCGGTCGTTGCGCGCGAGCGCGGGCAGCCACTGCTCGAAGAACTCCATGGCGACGCGCACCATGTCCACGGTCTGGCGCAGCGTCAACCGCCGCGCGAGATCCTGCGGAATCACCTGGAAGGCGTCCAGGCTGAACCGGATGTCGCTGTCCGGGTCCTGGAGCCATTCCAGGAAGTTCACCACCGCGGTCTGCACCAGCATCTGCACGCCGGCCCGCTGCGCGGCGTCCAGATCGGCGAAGAACGGCAACCGATCCTGCATCGACCCCACCGCCTCGGTGGAGAGGCGGCCGGAGAACTGCTTCACGCGTTTGAGCAGCGTGTCCGGAAGGGGGTCGCGGGTCTGCCGGTTCGGGGAGAGCGCGCCCGTCGGCAGATACACCTCGTGCTCGGAAGAGCCTTCGGAGATCCGTCGCGGCCGCGGCGGTTTACGGTCCACCATCCAATATTCCGCTACGCGAGGTCTTCGTCCGAACTCACCGCTGCCTTCGGCGCGGCGTCCACGTCGGCGATCCCGTACTTCGCCGCCGCTTCCACGGCCTTGGCCGGGTCGAGCTTGCCGGTGCGGCCGAGCCCGGCCAGCGCCGCGACCACGATGGACTGCGCGTCGACGTTGAACACCCGTCGCGCGGCCGGGCGGGTGTCGGAGAAGCCGAACCCGTCCGTGCCGAGCGTGGTGAAGTCGCCGGGCACCCACTTGCGAACCTGGTCGGGCACCGCGCGCATCCAGTCGGTGGCCGCGACGTACGGGCCCTCGGCGCGCGAGAGCGCCTCGGTGACGTACGGGAGGCCGGGATCGCTGCCCGGATCGCGCAGTGCGGCGATCTCCTTGTCGAGCGCGTCCTTGCGGAGTTCGCCCCAGGAGGTCACCGACCATACGTCCGCCTGCACGCCCCACTCCTGCGCGAGCAGCGCCTGCGCGCGCAAGCCGTCCGGCACGGTGACGCCGGACACGAGGATCTGGGCGCGCACCTGGCCCTCGCCTCCGCGCTTGTACAGATAGACGCCCTTGAGCAGACCTTCGACGTCGAGGCCTTCCGGCTCGGCAGGCTGCGGGTACGGCTCGTTGTAGAGGGTGATGTAGTAGAAGATGTCCTCGCCGCCGAACTCGCCCGCGCTGCCGTGCGGATGAGTGCCGGGCAGCGGCGCGGCGCCCTTCGGCGCCGCGCCACCGCCGTACATCCGGCGCAGGCCGTCGCGCACGATGTGGGCGATCTCGAACGCGAACGCCGGGTCGTAGGTCACCACGGCCGGATTGGTCGAGGCGAGCAGCAGCGAGTGCCCGTCGTTGTGCTGGAGGCCCTCACCGGTCAGCGTGGTGCGCCCAGCGGTCGCCCCGAGCACGAAGCCGCGGGCGAGCTGGTCGGCCGCCGCCCACAGGCCGTCGCCGGTGCGCTGGAAGCCGAACATCGAGTAGAAGATGTACAGCGGGATCATCGGCTCGCCGTGCGTGGCGTACGAGGTGCCCGCCGCGGTGAACGAGGCCGTCGACCCCGCCTCGTTGATGCCCTCGTGCAGGATCTGCCCGACGGTGCTCTCTTTGTAGGCAAGCATCAATTCCGCGTCGACCGATGTGTACAACTGGCCGTTGCGGTTGTAGATCTTCAACGAAGGGAACCACGAGTCCATACCGAAGGTCCTGGCCTCGTCGGGGATGATCGGCACGATCCGCTTGCCGATCTCCTTGTCCCGCAGCAGCTCCTTCATCAGCCGCACCAGGGCCATCGTGGTGGCGACGTTCTGCTTGCCCGAACCCTTGCGCACCGAGCGGTAGGCCTCGTCACCGGGCAGCTTCAGCGGCTTGGCCGCGGCGCGCCGCTCGGGCAGGAACCCGCCGAGCGCCTTGCGCCGGTCGAGCATGTACTGGACCTCGCGAGCCTCCATACCGGGGTGGTAGTACGGGGGCAGGTACGGATCCTTCTCCAGCTCGGCATCGCTGATCGGGATCCGCTGCAGGTCGCGGAAGTCCTTGAGGTCCTGCAGGGTCAGCTTCTTCATCTGGTGCGTGGCGTTGCGGCCCTCGAAGTGCTTGCCGAGGGTGTAGCCCTTGATGGTCTTGGCCAGGATCACCGTCGGCTGGCCCTTGTGCGCCATCGCGGCCGCGTAGGCCGCGTACACCTTTCGGTAGTCGTGGCCACCGCGCTTGAGGTTCCAGATCTCCTGGTCGGACAGGTCCTGCACCAGCGCCTTGGTGCGCGGGTCGCGGCCGAAGAAGTGGTCGCGCACGTATGCGCCGTCGTTGGCCTTGTAGGTCTGGTAGTCGCCGTCGGGGGTGCTGTTCATCAGGTTCACCAGCGCCCCGTCGCGGTCGGCGCCGAGCAGCGCGTCCCACTCGCGGCCCCAGATCACCTTGATGACGTTCCAGCCCGCGCCGCGGAAGAACGACTCCAGCTCCTGGATGATCTTGCCGTTGCCGCGCACCGGCCCGTCCAAGCGCTGCAGGTTGCAGTTGACGACGAAGGTCAGGTTGTCCAGACCCTCCATGGCCGCGACGTGCGCGAGACCCCGCGACTCCGGCTCGTCCATCTCGCCGTCGCCGAGGAACGCCCATACGTGCTGGTCAGAGGTGTCCTTGATCCCGCGATCGTTCAGGTAGTGATTGAAGCGCGCCTGGTAGATGGCGTTCATCGGGCCCAGGCCCATGGACACCGTCGGGAACTCCCAGAAGTTGTTCAGCAGCCGCGGGTGCGGATAGGACGGCAGCCCGTGGCCGGGACCGCCGTGGCTGTACTCCTGACGGAACCCGTCGAGCTGATCGGCCGACAGCCTGCCCTCCAGGAACGCGCGGGCGTAGATGCCCGGCGAGGCGTGGCCCTGGATGAAGATCGAGTCACCGCCGCTGGGATGGTCCTTGCCGCGGAAGAAGTGGTTGAAGCCGACCTCGTAGAGCGCCGCCGAGGACGCGTAGGTCGAGATGTGGCCGCCCACGCCGATGCCGGGGCGCTGGGCGCGATGCACCATGATCGCGGCGTTCCAGCGGATCCAGGCGCGGAAGCGCCGCTCCACCTCCTCGTCGCCGGGGAACCACGGCTCGTTCTCGGTGGGAATGGTGTTGACATAGTCGGTGGAGGTCAACGACGGAATGGCGACACGCCGTTCACCGGCCCGCTCCAGCAAGCGGAGCATGAGGTAACGCGCCCGGCCGGGGCCCTCCCGGTCGAGCATCTCATCGAACGACTCGAGCCATTCGCTGGTTTCCTCCGGGTCGATGTCCGGTAGGTAGGACGCCACCCCTTCGCGGATCACCCGCACCCGGCCGCCCGGCTGCGGCGCGTGCGACCCGTTGGGATCGCCGCTCGCGGCGGGCGCGGGGGCGGAGCTGTCTCCGGCGGATTTCGCCGGTGCGGAAGAGTGGATCAGGTCGGTCAAATCTGCTCCTCGTACAGGGGTGGACATGCTGATGGCGTCGGTATCCCCGGGCGGGTTCGCTGGTTGGCGGACCGCCCGTTTACGAAAGGTTCGGGCGCACCATCCATCCTTGCCGATGGCGCGTCCCAAATCATCATGTCAGCCGGAAATCCAGTACCGTTCGACAGGCAAGGTGAGCAGGAGAGCGTGGCAGCCCTGAGGAGCGGGAGGACGATGAAGCTGCTGAACCCACGCGGGTTCGGAATGGTGTGCGCCACCGGCGCGGTCGCTATCGGGGTGGTCGTCGCGGGATGCGCCAACCGGGTGGACGGCGTGGCCGGTCCGAACGCGAGCGATCTGGCGGCGTACAAGACCGAGGCGGCGTCCTCGTCGGCGGCGGCGACATCCTCCCGGCGCGCTGCGGCCCAGGGCAAGGCCATCGCCGACAACTGCGGTCAGTTCCCCACCACCACCGGAGCGGGCGTAAGCAAGTACAACGACTTCGTCGACGCGCACGATTCGAACGCGCCCGACTACGACGCCAAGCGCGACTCCGCGGTGCAGACCCTGGAGGACGCCGCCAACAAGGTGGAAAGCGGCGTGAACTCCGCCAGGGACGCACTGCCCGTGGACTTGGCCGGCCTGTTCACCGAGTACGTGAACGCGGCACGCGCGCTGGCCGCCGAGACGCGCAAGATGACCTACACCGCCCCCGTCGCGGCGCTCAACGACGCCAGCAGGCGGGTCAACGACGCGCGCAACGCCGTCCGCGACTCGTGCCCGAAGCGCTGAGAAAGCCCTTGACGCACCCTCGCAACGCGACATTCGGTAGCTATTTCGCCGGATCGGCTTGCGCTGAAGCCCATAACCATGTTCGCTTGCAACTATCCATTGTCGGGAGTTGAGGAGGACACCACCGTGGTCGCCGCGGCGGACGCGCAGAACTACGCTCAGAAGCTTGGCATTACACACGGCTTGGTTGTCCAGGAATTGGGCTGGGACGAGGACGTCGACGACGACCTGAGAGCCGACGTCGAGGACGCGATCGGCGGCGAACTCGTCGACGAGGACTCCGACGAGGTGATCGACGTCGTGCTGCTGTGGTGGCGCGACGGGGACGGGGATCTGGTCGACGCCTTGATGGACGCCATAGCCCCCCTCGCCGACGAGGGTTTCGTGTGGGTGCTCACCCCCAAGACCGGACAGCCGGGCCACGTCGAGCCGAGCGAGATCGCCGAATCCGCACCGACCGCAGGTCTGACCCAGACCTCGGCGATCAGCCTCGGCTCATGGGCGGGTAGCAGGCTGGTACAGCCCAAGGCGCCCTCGAAGCAGCGCTGAGCCACCGCGCTATGGTTTCCACCAGGGCGGTGTCGCACGCCCGCCCGGTGGAGACCCGACACGATGGAGGATTCGCTATGCCGCTCGAGGTTGGCACTGTCGCGCCGGACTTCACGCTGAAGGACCAGAACAACCAGGAAGTCAGCCTGTCGGACTTCCGCGGGAAGAAGAACGTCCTCATCGTCTTCTACCCGCTCGCCTTCACCGGGATCTGCCAGGGCGAGCTGTGCAAGGTCCGCGACGAGCTGCCCAAGTTCCAGAACGACAACGCGGAGATCGTGGCGATCTCGGTCGGCCCGCCGCCCACGCACAAGATCTGGGCCGCCGAACAGGGCTACACCTTCCCGCTGCTGTCGGATTTCTGGCCGCACGGCGCGGTGGCCCAGGCCTACGGCGTCTTCAACGAGAAGTCCGGCTACCCCAACCGCGGCACGTTCGTCGTCGACCGCGAGGGCCTCATCCGCTTCGCCGAGATGAACGGCCCCGGGGAGCCCCGTGACCAGGCGGCTTGGGAGAAAGCGCTCGCCGCGCTAGATTCATAAGCCGCCGGTAACGGTCCGGGCGTATAGCTCAGCGGTAGAGCACTGGTTTTACACACCAGCGGTCGGGGGTTCGATCCCCTCTGCGCCCACTTCCGAAACAGCATGTCAGACGCTGTTTCACTTTCCCCCGTTCCACTCCCCCAACGTCGGACGCTCTGGTGAACTTGCCAAGAACGTGCCAACGGACCGGCGAACTAGGTTCCGGTCACGGTGTTCTCGTCGCCGAACAACGCGCCCCCGCCGCCTCGAGCGCTTCGGGGTAGACGTGGCCGTAGACCCTTGACAGCACCGCCGGATCGTGGCCGAGCCACTTCGCCGCCGCGCTCGGCGTCGCGCCGGAATCCAGGAGGATCGTCGCGGCGGTGTGCCGCGCGTCGTGCAGCCGGAGCACGGGCACGCCCGCCGCTGGAATTCGTCGGTGAACCACTCCGGCCGGATAGGCTCGGCATCCTCGCGCACGGCGATCAGACGTTCGTTGGTCCACGACTCCCCCAGGGCCAGCGCTTCGGCCTTTCTGAGCGTAGACCCCACGCCGGGGCCGAATGATCTGCCCGGACTCGCGCGGCCGATTTCGACCGAGACGAACCCGACCGCCGTTCCGCTGCTGGCGTCACGCGCCATCCATCGCAACTTCGGCCTCACAAACGCGCATTTCTCCTGCCAGCTCTCCCCGCTCGCGGTCTATCAGTTGGTGCTTCAGTTCGTGTACGAAGTGCAGAACATCCGCGTTCTCCCACCACTGTTCAAGGAACACCCTGTCTTCTGGGACATACTCGGTGAGCACAATCTCAAACAGCGACATGGCCGCAATCTTCCCGGTTCGGCGGTGTCGCCGGGCGGCTTCGGCGATCTGGAGCCGATCAGCACTTCGGCCAGCGCACCGCCCAGACCAGTACACCGATCGGCAAGCAGATGGCGACGACCCACCCGATAACGATCATCGGCGGACCCGCTGCACTCTCGCGTGCCGCGCGAAGGATTCACGGGGCGCGGCACATTCGACATCGGCCGACTGGAGAAGTCGTACCAAGTCCCACGCGGTGACGTGTGCGACAGATGACAAGAGCACAGTTTCAACCCCCGCCGACTCGACCTGTTCCACCAGATCGAGCACCGAGGAGGGATCAGCCCACCGCACCCGGTAGCCGAGCCGCCGCGCCAACCGACGCACCTGGGCCGCATCCCATTCCGTTGTCGGCGACAACGGGTCGATCCATCCGAGCGCGTCCACCGTCCCCTGCCCTTCTCAGTCGTTGGCAAGCTCCCCGCGCCGGGGAATCGGGCCGCCCGGCGCGAGGGCTGAAAAGCACGCTAGGCGTGAGTTGTTCGCGTCCTCCACAAAAGTGCGGCGAAGTGAGCAAGGGATTGCACATCCGCCTCTCGGGCTGTGACCATCGACAAGGCACGCACTCCATGTGACACCAGAGAAGGGCACCACATGCGAGTTCGATTCATCGGCGGGGTATCCGGCGGCGACGGATCGCCCCGGCTCTACATCACCGAGATCCAGCCACCGCGCTATGCGGTACAGGGCTGGAAAACCGGCCACCCTGGCACTGTGGAGATTCCGCACAAACTGTTGTGGTTCGTCGAGCCTGGCACCTGTGTGTCGGGGCTGCGCGATACCGGACACGGTTCGTTCCTGCTGTCCGGTGAGCCCGTCACCGACGCGGAGGCGCTGGAGTTCATGGCGATTCCGGACCACGAGACTGCGGTGTTGGTGCCGATCGGTCAGGAGGTGCGCCCGGATGCGCCTGCTGCACGGCGCTAGCGAGCTGCGGCCGGTGTTCGCCACCGCGCACCGGTCCGCTTTCCACCTCGAGACGCACGACGACTACACCAGCGAGTCGGAATCCGAATCGCTCGCCGCGTTCCGTGCCGACGAGACCAGTGACCCCGGCGGGGAATGGTTCGCCGGCTGGACGAACCACGTAGCCACCACGGTGGCGCGCGGTGTCGCGGTGCGCCGTGCACGGATCGTCACCGAGCCGCACACGCTCTACACGCGGTATCTCCTCGCACTGAGCCGCCACAACACCGCAGCCGGTGAAGACATCCGCTATCTCGCGCGGCGCGATGCCGATCCGTCCGACGCGGAAACCGAGGATTTCTGGCTGTTCGATGACCAGGCGGTCGCGTTCTCGCTGTTCGACGCGCGCGGAATCTGGGTCGGCGCGGCGCTGACCGACGAACCCGTGATCGTCGCGCACGCGGTCGCGATCCGTGACCGCGTGTGGTCGGCGGCAATTCCGTTCAGGGAATATGCCGCCCGATGAACGGAGCGGCACGGGCGAAAGTAGCTCTCGGGGCACGGCTCCGAGAGCTGCGCAGAGATGCCGGGTTGGATGGGAGACAGCTCAGCACCGCCGCCGAGTGGCACTGGTCGAAAACCTCCCGGATCGAGAACGGCAAGCAAATGCCGAGCGAGAACGACTTGGCGGTGTGGTGCCGCGTTTGTAACACGCCGCTCGCGCTGCCTGATCTCGTCGCGGCACTGCGCAATGTCCGCGCCCAATGGGCCGAGTGGCGGCGGATCACCGCGACCGGGCACACCCGCCGCCAACAACGCGGCCGGGAAATCGAATCCGAGACACGACAGCTCCGCATCTACAACCCGACGATCGTTCCCGGACTGCTCCAGACCAAGGACTACGCCCGCGCAGTGCTCACGCAGTGCATCGGATTTCTCGGCACGCCCGACGACCTGGACACTGCCGTGGCGGCGCGCATGGCGCGACAGGAGATCTTGCGGAGCGGTGGCGCACGGATAGCCGTGTTAATTCATGAGGCGGCGCTACACACCACGCTCGGAGATGACGACGTGATGGCCGGGCAAATGCGGCACCTGCTCGATACAGCGTTCGGCAATCCCCGGCTGTCCTTCGCCGTGGTGCCGCCGCGCGCACCGTTCGTCTACCTCTCGGGCAGTTTCCACCTGTTCGATCGTCGGCAAGTCCTGATCGAGACCGCCAGCGCCGAACTCAGCATCACGGCGCCGAGCGAGTTGGAGTTGTACGAACGGCTATGGGCGGGGCTGTGCGGTCACGCGGTCCACGGAGATGCCGCACGCGCGCTGATTGTGTCGGCTCTGGACGGCCGCACCAACCCCGGCGCATCTCCTACGACATCCACACGTTGATCGGAGCGGGGGCAGCATCCCACCAGTTCAGCGCCGATATTGCGAAACCTCCGAACTTGCCGAGAACGTGCCAGGGCGGGCAGATACAGCCTGGACAGAACCACACACAGCGGACATCGGACCGCTGCTGATCTGGACAGATCGGAGAGAGTGGAACCGGGGCGGACGGTTTCTGCGCGGTAAAGGCCGAAGGTCTCTAGCCAGTTGATTGTTGTTGTTGCGATTTGCGGGCGGGGTTGGTCGGTTCGCGGCTACGGTCTGTGGCCGTGCCCGGCACCAGTTTGATTGCCCGCCGCCGGGCCAGGTACCGCTCGACATGAGCCCGGCCACCGGCCCGGGCTCATGAGAAGTGTCACGACGAAACCGACCCGCGCGCGGGGAGAGTTCCACGCCCGAACCCAGCGCATACCAGCACGACCACGCCCCCTCAGCGGAGGCGCATGCTCGGCCGGGTCGTCGCCGCTGAGCCGTCGTGCCCTCGGGCGCGAACACGGTGATCGGTGATCGACTCCATGGGCGACGGTCTTCACCACATCAGAAAGATCGCCGCCAGGCCCACGACGTAGCCGATGACCATCGCGGCCACACCACCGAGCACCACCACAAGCCAGGACTTGCCGAGCCACCGAAGTGTCACCACCACGAGGGTGGTGAGCACGAGAATTCCGATGAGCAAAGCTACGGCAGGTGCGTGATTGGACTCCACGCTGGTCGAATCGGCTCATCGGGAGTCGATGTTTCACCGAGTTGGGCTGCCAGGAGAAAATTGCCGAACTGGCTGTACCCAGCCGAGGTGTGCGCGCATGCGGCGTGGCGCGCGTTGGACGGCCATCCAGATTGGTTGGCTGGCACGGCTTTCTAACGCCAACTAGCCGAATACGGTGCATTTACCAGTTGTTCCAGTGCAGTACTTGGTCGCGGGGGATGCGTTGGGCGGGACGGAAATCGGTGCCGAGGGTGAAGGCGAGGGGGATCAGGGCCGCGAGCATGATCTGGTTGTGGGGAACATCGAGCGTGTGGGCGAGTTCGCGTTCGAGCGGGGCCTGCGCGGTGGTCCAAACCGTGCCGAGGCCTCGTGCGCGGGCGGCAAGCATGAAGCTCCACGCGGCGGGCAAGATGGACCCCCAGGTTCCAGCTTGCTCGGCGACGGATGCGCGGTCGGTTCGGCCTTCGACGGCGGGGATGACTATGGCCGGAACTTGGTGGATGTGGTTGTAGAGATACTCGAGCCCGCCGGCGATTCGCGGCCAGGATCCGTGGGCGTTCATCCGGTACAGATCGTGTGAGGTCAGCGGGGTGCCTTGGGCGAGGTGCACTGCCCTGCGGTAGATGTCGGCGACGGCCGCGCGCTGGGCCTGGTCGGTGACGACGACGAAATGCCAGCGTTGGCGATTGCGGCCAGTGGGCGCCTGGGTCGCGACGTCGACGCATTCCTCGATCAGATGTCGCGGTACGGGCCTGGTGAGGTCGAGGCGTTTGCGCACTGCTCTGGTGGTGGACAAGACCTGATCGGCGGACAGGTTCAACGACATCGGCAATCCTCTCGAAACGATGCACTTTCGTCTGCCACAAAATCATCTGTGCTCAGATGATTTTAATCGTATGGGTCGATCCGTCTGCCGTCAAACAATCTCGAGGAAGACGATTGTGCTAGTTTTGCCGGTATGCCGAACAGGACCGATGCTCGCGCGCAGCCTGTCTACCTACCGCGACTCGCCGCGGAGCGCCCCGACATCGCATTGTGTCGCGCGTCGGCGATGGTGACCCGAGCCGCAGATGCTGCGGCCGGGAACAGTGGCCTCGGAGTGGGGCATCATCTGGTGTTGAAGATGCTCGCGGCAGTCGGGCCGTGTTCGCAGCAGGTACTCTGCGCCGAATTGCGCATCGATCGCAGCGTCATGGTCGGTATCGCGGACGACCTGGAGAAATCCGGTTACGTTCGCCGGGAACGCGACCCTGCGGATCGACGCGCGTACGCGGTTACCATCACGCAGCCGGGACGCCGCGTGCTCGCCAAGGCGGAGAAGACTATTCCCGAATTTCTAGACCAGACCTTTTCGGCACTCACCTCGGCCGAGCGTGACCAGCTCACAACACTGCTGAGCAAGCTCCTGTTCAACGGTTGACGAATCCGGATCCATCCCGGGCGGACATCCTGCTGCCGCGACCCGCGCGTTCGCGAACAGTGCAACAGCTACAGACTGGCGAGAGATTCGGTGGCCTCGATTCGACCGCCACCGTGCCCGGCCGACTCCACGGCTCGGCACGCTGCACCGACGGCAGCTGGGTCGGCTTGGTCGAGTTCCTGGCCGCACTGTCACGCCGACCGCCACGGCAGGAGCCGACGAACCGCCTTTCGTCCCGAGGTGATGTGCGGGGGTCGCGACATCAGGGAATCCTTGCCCCGAATACACCACCCGAACGCCACCCACCGGTCGTCGTCATCGGTGATCACATACTCTTCGGCGCCCCCGAGAATGATCGCCTCGACCGCCGCGGCCGCCTGGGACGGCTTGTCCTCGAATTGGATTTCGTAGTCGGCGATGGCGCGGACACACCAGCCCGTTTCGATGCGCACCGCGGCGTCGCCCATATCCACGAGTTTGATGTGTGGATTGGCCCCGCGCACTTCGGCTTCCGTGGACGAGGAGCCGCTGGAGAGCACCAGGGTGCCGGGATTCGAAAACGTCTGGATGGCGTAACGCTCGGCGATGGCAAACACCTCCGAGCAGAACATCTCCCATTCCGTCCCAGTCACCCCGGCCTCCCAGCCCGAACCCGCCCCAGCACAGCTGGATACCACCGCAGATGCGCACCCCCGTTGAGATCGATTGCCGCCCCAGGATAGGCGTGCCTGCGGACGAAGGGGCCAGGGGAAGGTCAGGGGATGGACAGCCGAGTTGTAGACCGGCTGTAGACGGGGGTCCGGAAACATCCACGAGAAATCACGCTCACATCGACCCGGTAGGCTCGCCGTATCCCGAAACACTCACGGCCTGTGGGGGTTCCAGGGTTTGCATGGTCCGCTTCTGTTGTGCCCTACTCTGCCTCGGGAGGTCGTCGTGCGTGTCGGACGGTTGGTATCGGTTGTTGCCGCGGTGATGCTCGCCGCGTTCGTCGCCGGCGGAGGCCCCGCCGCCGGACAGAGCGATTACGCGCAGACCGGGCTCAACCTGCACAACCAATACCGGGCCAAGCACGGTTCCCCGGCCATGACCTCGACCCAGAACCTGAACAACCTGGCCGACCAATGCGCGAAGTACTACGCCCAAAAGAACACGATCGATCACAGCTGCCCTTACAAGAACGGGGCCGGGGAGAACCTCGCCGGGGGACGGGGCAGCTGGGACGGTGTCTCCTTTGTCCAGATGGGCACGCAGATGTGGTACGACGAGGTCAAGAACTACGACTTCGACAACCCCGGGTTCAGCATGTCAACGGGCCATTTCACGCAGTTGGTGTGGAAGGCCAGCACCCGGCTCGGTATCGGGTACGCCTCGCAGAACGGCTGGACTGTCGTCGTCGGTCTCTACAACCCACCCGGCAACGTGCAGGGACAGTTCCCCCAGAACGTGGCACGCCCGCGCTGAGCCGGGCCTGTCCACGGCGATCACGCGCTGCACATCGCGATCCAGCGTAATCGAGCGCAGGCCCTCGTCCTCGGAGTCGACGCGCTCGTCGGTCTCCGAGAATCAGCGCGGTGTCGATGACGGGGTCTCCGGCCTGGGCGACCATCGGCTTACGGTTGACCCGATGCAGCGCCTGCCCCTCGCTGTTGTGGCGGTGGCGCCGCACCACGGCGACGATCTCGCCGGACACCGTGGTGGTCGCACCAGCGTTCGGGGTTCGATCCCCTCTGCGCCCACAGAAGTGCAGCTTGTGGAGGTAGCGGCACACCTGCTGCCAGTACTCGAGGTCTCACCGAACCGGCCCCGATTCGCTCCTCTCGGGTGAACTCCGTCGCTACCCACACGGGCAACCCACGGATCAGCCGGACAATCCGAGGCCGGGGATCCGGTCGATGTCAGGTGAGGTGGAGGGTCAGTTGGGTTCGGTCCGCGGCGACGACCTCGACATGGATGTAACCCCGGGCCGCCGTGTACTTGCCGGTGCCCCCGGTGATCGCGATGTCGTAGGCGCGCGCGCCGGGCGTGCGGGGATCGGTCACCGTGCCCTTGGTGGTGATCCGGCCCTCGGGCAGCGACAGCGCGCCGTCACACCGCATCTGCACCGAAGCGTTTTCGGCGATGGACACGACCGTGCAAACCCCGGAGCCGCGGCCGAACCCGGCCTCATCGCGCCGAAGATCGTCGATGTGAGTCACCTGATCGCCCGGACCGAGTCGCTTGTCGCCATCCCGGTCGAAAAACGAGGAACTCGTCTCGATCGCGGTCAACTCGATCACCTCGGCGGCCGCCGATGCCGCCGCCGGGCCGGTGACCACCGCCGCCGCGACCACGGCGATCGCCCCGCCCTGAATCCTGTTCGCCACTCGCAGACCTCCCGGTGCGGTTCGGTTTGAAGCGGTACAGCCGCACAAGATATCCGGCACCCGCCGCCCCCGGCCGCCACCGCGGCATGTGACGGCGTTTCTTGTCTCTCACCCGGCCTCGCGAGACCGCCGTGCGGCAGGATCGTACTTCTAAAGGCAGGCGGCACCGCGGAACAGGCGCGCCGCGCGTTCGCGGCTCGGTCGGCGCGTCCATTGCCAAGATCGCAGGCAGCGAGGTCGGTATCGTCGCGATATGCCCGCGTTGATCGCTCCGACGGCACGTCTGCATACGGCCTGGCTCGAGGCGCATGAGGAGTGGGGGCCCGGCCCGCACGAGGACGGTTTCGGATTGCGGCCGTCCGACGAGGTGAAATCGCCGACGGGTTTCGCGGCCTGGGTGGCTCGGCTGGACCACGAATCGGGTCGGGCGGTGGACGAGACGGGCCGGGCACGGTGCACCTACCGATGGATCGTCGAGGGTGACCGAGTGCTCGGCGGGATCGCTCTGCGGCATGGCTTCGACGACTTCGTGCGGTGGGCCGGTCACATCGGCTACGGGATCCGGCCGTCCGCGCGGCGGCGCGGGCTGGCCACCTGGGCTCTGGGCCGGATGCTGGACGAGGCGGGGAAACTCGGCATGGACCGCGTGTTGATCGTCTGCGCGGCCGACAACATCGCCTCGGCGAAGACCATCGAGCGCCGAGGCGGCGTTCTCGAGCGCATCGTCGACACCCGACTCGGTCCGGCACGGCGTTATTGGGTCGATATCGGCGCTCATGACCAGGTGGCCGCCCGCCATGGACAACAGACAACGGCCACACCGGGGCAGTGAGGAACACCCCTCGGTCGGGGTCGAACTTTTCCTGCCCTCCCTTCTGCGGTCGTAAAATAATCGGCACGAGTCCACTCCTCGAGGAGGTCGGCGATGACCGACAGCCCACGATCGATTGCCGCGACCGACAAGGCGCTCCCTTCGGGTACGGATGAGGAGCGATTCTCCGGCTACGGAGTGATGGGAATACCGTTCGCCAGCGGTCACTACCTGGCGCTGCGGCACTTCCCTGCCAGCTCGGTCGGCGCGGGGTACGACGCGGTGTGGCATCGGGACCCCGACGGCAAATGGGTGATCTACAGCAGTGTCTCCCCGGCCACCAGCTGCGCCCGCTATTTCGGATCAGCACTCGAAGACGCGCGAACCGAAGACATCTCGGTCGATTGGACCGGCCCCGCCACCTTCACAGTGCGGGTGGGCGACAAGATCGTGTGGGATCTCCAGCTGGGACGATCGGTGGCGACAGCCGCGATGACGGGTCTCGGCCGCATGATGCCCGCCGCTCTGTGGCGACGTCCTGCCGTCTTGTCGCTCATGTCGCGGGCGGCGGGACCGGCGCTCGGCGTGGGGCGGGTACAGCTCAGCGGTACTTCGCCGAACGGTCAATTGTTCCGGGCCAACCCCCGGATGCTGTGGACCGTCGAAAACAGCACTGCCCGGATCGACGGAATAGATATCGGTCCTCCGGGACCGCTGGCCGAGCAGGCCAAACTCGGTGACTTCTGGCTGCCGCAACGTGGGATGTTCGCCGTGGGCGAGTCCTATTTCGAACAATACGATCCGACGCGCCATCACCCGGCCCGCCCCGGTGCATGACGGACGCGCCGGTTCGGTTGCTCAACGGTTTCACCGGACCGCCGGACACCTGCGGTCGGCGCATAGCGCCCATGCCCGGGTAGACCCCCGCGTTCCGGGCGCGGACGCCGAACGAATAGCCCGTGGCGCAGTCAGCCCGCTCGGCGTCCGGTGACCAACAGGTACTCCCATTCCATCCGCCCATCGCCCAGGTCGTGCTGGGACGCGAGTTCCGCGAGAGCCCGGTCCAACTGCGCGATCTTGTCGGGTTCCCCCGCAATGGCCTTGTACACCGCGACCGTCGGTCCGTAGTACGTCTTGAAGAAGTCGCGGAACTCGGCGGCGTCGGCGAAGCGGTCGATGACCGCGTTCTCCCGGCGTAGCTCCAGGTCGGCGACGCGATCGCCGAGCAGCGACCGGACATGCGCTTCGTCGCCCCAGAGCGGGGGCGGCTGCGCGCCGGGCGGGGGCGGCGGAGCGAACGGTTTCATCGTGGCGAACATCTGCCCGATGAATCCGGAGGGCGTCCAGTTGATCAGCCCGATCGTGCCGCCCGGTTTGGCCACGCGCACCAGTTCGTCCGCTGCTGCCTGGTGAAACGGCGCGAACATGACACCGACGCAGGAGATCACCGCGTCGAACTCGGCATCGGAGAAGGGCAAGGCCTCGGCGTCGGCTTCCTGCCACCGAAGGTCGACGCCCCGTTCGGCGGCGACGCGCCGGCCCGCCTCGAACAGTTCCGGCGTGAGGTCGCTCGCCACGACATCCGCACCGGCCTCGGCAGCAGGGATCGCGGCGTTCCCGGACCCGGCCGCGACGTCGAGCACCCGTTGCCCCGGGCCGATACGGCAGGCCTCCACGAGACGACGGCCCAGCCCCGGGATGACTTCGGCGGCGATCGACGAATAGTCGCCCAGTGCCCACATCACGCGATGCCGCCGCTTGAGATCAGCGGAGCCGGATTCGGTCATCTGACGCTCCTCTGTAGTCGGGCTCGCGAAAGGGCCGTCGAATCTTCCGCGCCGGCCACGATCGCTCTCGCCGACAGTGGGCGAGTGCACTCTCACGAATCAGCGCGGCTCATCGAAACCGTGAGCCGAGCGAGTGTTACCCGGTAAAGGGCGCAACAAACGGAGCCACCTGCGGCGACAGGTCAGCTACTGCCCGTCGAGTCGCTGTCGGCAGAGTTCGTGCGGCCCGTTGCGAGATTTCCGGGCAGGACGCTGCCACGGCAGCCGCCGAGGCGACGCGAAGGACGTGTTGCCATCCGCCGGGGTGCCGGGATTACTGTCGGGATATGCCGAGCGAGCCCGCGCCGTCCACCCCGTCATTCCATGTGAACGCGATTCCCGACGCGTCGCGCCCTACTACCACCGACGACCCGATGGCCGTGCTGGTCGGCATCCTGGATCTCCAGGCGGCGCTGCCGGGTATTCGGCGCATGCGCGCGTGGGCGCACGAGGTTTTGGCCGTCCAACCCGGCGAGCGCGCGCTGGATATCGGCGCCGGAACAGGCACCGAGGTGATCGAACTGGCCCGCCGAGTCGGGCCGGGCGGCGAAGCGGTCGGCGTCGACCCGAATCCCGCGATGCTCGCGATCGCCCGTGGGCGCGCCGAGACGGCGGACGCTCGGGCCCGTTTCGTCGAAGGCACCGCCTACCATCTGCCGTTCCCGGACGATTCCTTCGACGCGGTGCGCTGCGAGCGCGTCTACCAGCACCTCGACGACCCGGCCGCCGCCACCGCCGAGATCGCGCGGGTCCTGCGGCCGGGCGGGCGCGTGCTGCTCATCGACAGCGACTGGCACACGGCCATCGCGCATCCCGGCGACGACGATGTGATGGCCCGCCTGTCCACGTCGCTGCTCGCGACCACCCCGAATCCGAAGTCGGGCCGAAGCCTGCGCGGCCTGCTCACCGCCGCCGGTTTCGCGATCGACGACATCGGATCGGAGGCGGTGATCTGGGATCCGCAGACCATCCGCCCCCTCTTCGCCCAGATGACCGAGCGCGCCCGCGCCGACGGCGTGATCACCGAGCAGGAACGCGACGACCTGGCCGCCACCATGGAGGCGGGCATCGCCAAAGGCGACTACCACCTCTCGGTCACCATGTTCGCCGTGCTCGGCCACCGAGGAGAGTGAGCCGCCCGGCTCTCACCGCTGCCGCCCCGCATCCGGCCGGATACGCCCGGCCTCCACGAGGACTCGCCACGCAGCCGTCTTGCGCGGACATTCCCCCACGCGACACGCACGGTGCCGCTGCATGGTCATCTGCGCCTCCCCCACGCCCATCGCGTGATCGGGCGCGTCATGCGGGAAACCCAGCGGCCAAACCGTCGTGTCCATGTCTCCGCGCTCCCGTTCCACTCGCCGGGTGATCTCGTCCACGCTGCGCCCCTCCGGCAACCGAACAGGCCACAGCCATGAGGTCATGCCGACCAGCAAGGTGAGCAGCACCGCACCGATCGCGACCGCCAATAGTTGCCACCCGTTCACGGCAACCTCCGGTACGGGTGATCGATGGGCAACAGAGACGGCCACCGATACCCGCGCGGATACGTCTGCTCGGGAGTGATCAGGTCGCATAGTTCGGTGACCGCACGGGCGAACGGCTCGACATGAGCCAACCCAGGCACGATCACCGCGACCGCATCCGCCACCCGGATATGCTCGACCGCCAGCAGAGCCGTCGTCCGGACCGCCGTAGCGAAGACGATCAGCTCCACCACGAAATACCCACGCGCAGCAGCTATTTCACGGATCAACCACTCATCGCGTTGCTCGTCCGCACCGGAAACCTCGCGCCGAATGAAGCCCAGCGCGTTCGGCCCCATCGATGTGGCGCTGGTGCAACCGCCTTCACCGTCCATCCCCTGTCACTCCCCTGCTCGTTGTGTTGGTGAGCACCCGCCGCCGAGGAGTGGAACGGCGTCGACTCGGCGGCGAGGCTGGGCACCAGCGTGCCCGCCGAGCGGAAAGTGACGATTACAGAGCGCTATACCGCGTGTGGATCAATGCCGAGACTGTTCGCCAACGTCAGATGGCCTTGCGGTGCGCGCGGCGAGCAATCGCCGCCACGGAATCAAGGACCATCGGGTCCATTCGGGTACGTTGCGGGTCGACCATTTCGGCCTCCGAGAAGGCCCGCACCGCCTCGGCATCGTTGCCTGCGGCGGTGAGAGCATGGCCGTAGTCGGTCCAGAAATAGACGATTCGATTCGGCGCACGAACCGGTCGTGGATCCACGGTGCGAGCCACCCTGATAGCCGTGTCGCTGTCACCGAGTTCACTCGCCACCGACACATGCCAGATCGCCGCGCTGGTCGGGCCGAACCACAGGCGACCGAACCCACCGTCCTCGGTCTCACCGAGCGAGCGCGCCTCGGCGTACGCCTCATCGAGCAGGTCGGAGGCGGTACCGCTCTGTCCCGCAATCGCATTGGCGATGGCCCCCCGGCACAGCAGGTTCCCGTATGCCTGTCGAACCGCGGTCGCGCCGAGGAAAGGTTGCATCTCTGCCGCAGTACGGGACGCCAATCGACCAGCCAATGCCGCATTCTCCGGCGGCATCGCGTTCAGTCTGGAAATCTCGGCCAAGCCGATCCACTCGGAATGCTCCAGATTCCGAGCACACCGAAGCCCGGCATCCGCGATCCCCGAGGCGAGGTCAGGAAACCCCACCCCCTTGACCAGGAATCTGGCGTTGAACGTCAGCTCGACGAATTCCGGCCCACCGAAGTAGAAGGCATCCCGCAGCAGGTCGGCCATGCCCGGGGCAAGCGCGGCGTAGTCCGCGTTATTGCGCAGGATCGTCGAACGGGCAACCGCTTCGCGTACAGCCTCCCGTGGCCGTTCCGGCTTCCGGCGTTCTTCCACCGAGATCTCGAGGTAAGCCGACCTGATCTCCGGAATCGCCGCCATGGCAACAGCCTTGGCCGGATCCGTCGGATCTCCCGGTTGCCCCAGCAGCTGTGCGACGGTGACGTTCAGCGCACGAGCGATGGCAACCTGGGTCGCCCGCCGATCCAAAGCCCGCTGCCCACTCTCGATCTGCGAGATATAGCCCTGCGTCAGCCCGGCGCGATCAGCCAGCACCTTCTGACTGATCCCACCCCGCCGCCTGCGCCAGTACCGGATGCGTTGCCCGGTGTGCTCCATGCCTCGAGGGTAGGTCGTCGCCGGGAGGGGTACCAGCCCGAATCCCTCAGAACAGATGACACTGGTCGGGCGGCAGGACGCGCACCACGCACAGGCCGACGATGCCGAAGAACAGGACGCTCGCGATCGCGCCTCGTACCGCGTCGACGACGCCCGGGGGCACTTCTACGGCCGCTGCGACCGGTTCGGCGGTTGCCGTCGCAGGTGCGGCGGTCGCGGCCGTCAGGGCGATCGCTGCGGCGGCGATGATGCGCATACCGGCATGCTTCATGGTCGACTCCTCGTGCTCGGCCCCGACCGTGTGACGACCCTATCCCCGTCGGCGAAACCGGGGCAGACGCCAATTCCGGTGGCTACCGGAGCCGTGAAATCTACCCCACGTCCCGGCGCAGCCAAGTGACCTCGGCGCCGGTTTCCGTTCCGTAGCGGTAGATTTCGAGGTCCTCGTCCCATGCGGTGCCTAGGGCGCGGTCGATTTCGGCGGCCAGGTCGTAAGCGGAGAAGCTAGCCGAGTTCGCGGGTGACCCGGAGCGTGGCACGCAAACCCATCTCCGCCGCTCATGATGTCAATGTTTGGCGTTCGAAGGCCGTGCCACGGTCCGATACCGAGGGGTATGCTGGCATACCATGAAGCGTACGACGGTGAAACTGCCGGATGACCTGGACAGCCGACTTCGGCATGAAGCAGCCCGGCGGCAGATGACCGTTTCCGAATGGACCCGAGAGGCCATCTCGGCCCACTTGCCAGGATCAAATGAATCCCGCAGGTTCGGAGCCGCCGGAGCCGGACATAGTGGGCGATCGGACATTTCGGAGCGGATCGAGGAGATCCTGCGCGGGGAGTGGGACCGATAACGCGACTGCTGGTCGACGCCGGCCCGCTCTACGCCTACGTCGACGCCGACGATGCACACCACGCCCGCTGCTTGGACCTGCTCCAACACCACCGAGGCCCTCTCGTGGTGCCGACTTTGGTCATCACAGAAGCGGCCTATCTGATTGCGACCCGGTTGGGCACGAACGCGGAAGTTCGGTTTCTCGGAGACTTCGCCGAGGGACTATTCGAGGTCGAGCCGGTGCACCCCAGCGATTGGCTGCGGATTGCGGAGTTGACCTCGAAATACCGCAACTTGCCACTAGGCACCGCCGACGCTTCTGTCATCGCGACAGCCGAACGACTCGGCATTCGCCAAGTCGCCACATTGGATCGCCGTCACTTCTCAGTGGTCCGGCCGAAGCACATCGACTCCCTAGAGATACTTCCCTGACGAGCCGGTCAGTGGCCCGAGCCGCTGACCACACTCAGGCAGGTGCCCGTCCCCGATACGACGTGCAGGCTACGGCGGACGCCGATCGGCGTAGTCGCACGATGCCGAACCGCGCTTGTCACGAGCATTCCTTGTCGAGTCGACGACCTAGGGCGATTCACCGCCGCGACAGTCGGTTCTGTAGCAATCCGGGCTGTCGCCGTCGCGCAGCGCGGCCGCGGCGATAGGTGCGATCGCGTGTCCGTCGTGACACCTACCCCACGTCCCGGCGCAGCCAAGTGACCTCGGCGCCGGTTTCCGTTCCGTAGCGGTAGATTTCGAGGTCCTCGTCCCATGCGGTGCCTAGGGCGCGGTCGATTTCGGCGGCCAGGTCGTAGGCGGAGTACTTGCCGAGTTCGCGGGTGGCCTGGAGCATGGCGCGCAGGCGCATCTCGCCGACCATGACGTCGCCGTTGGCGCTGGTGGAGCCGTGCCACAGACCGAGGCCGGGGACGAAGCTGTAGCGTTCGCCGTCCACGCCGTCGCTGGGGTCCTCGGTCACCTCGAAGCGCAGAACGGGCCAGGAGCGCAACGATTGGGCGATCTTCGAGGCGGTGCCGACCGGACCGATCCACTCACTGGTGGCGCGCAGTTGGCCGTCGGCTGGTTGGGCGGTCCAGCGCAGCTTCGCCGGGGCACCCAGGGCCGAGGTGAGTGCCCACTCGACATGCGGGCACAGCGCGGCAGGCGACGAGTGGATGTAGACCACACCCGCCGTCGCGTCCGCGAACTGACTCGATGCGCGCACCACCAATACCTCCAGCTTCGACGAGGACCGTCTTCCCCAACGATTCGTCGGACTGGCGTTGCCTGAGTGTACTGGAGTGCCCGAAGTTACACGTGTTACTTCGCGACCGTGTTGCGACCGGCTGTCGCCTCCGCGATCACGGCGTCGCTCAGTGGTGGCCAGGCCGCCCGCGCCCAGTCGCCGAAATTCTCGTCGCTCAAGGCGAGACACGCCAACCCCGATTTCGGGTCAACCCATAAAAATGTCCCGGATTGGCCGAAATGTCCATAGGTTTGTGGCGAATTCGTGCCACCGGTCCAGTGCGGAGACTTGCCGTCGCGGATTTCGAAGCCGAGTCCCCAGTCGTTGGGGCGCTGCGAACCGTAACCGGGCAGCACGCCGTTCAGGCCGGGGAACTGGACGGAGGTGGCCTCCGCGTGCGTCTGCGCCGAGATCAACCGGGGGTTCAGCAATTCGGCGGCGAAGCGGGCCAGGTCCGTCGCGCTGGACCGTCCCGCGTGCCCGGCCGGACCGGCCAGGACCGAAGCGGTCATGCCCAGCGGCTCGAACACGGCGTCGCGCAGGTACTCGTCGAACGCGATCCCGGTCTGCGCGGTGAGGAATTCGGCGAGCACTTCGAAACCCGCGCTGGAGTAGATCCGCCGGGAGCCGGGCGACGCCTGGATGTCGGTGGTGTCGAACGCGAGTCCGGAGGCGTGCGCCAGCAGATGACGCACCGTGGCGCCGGGCGGTCCGGCGGGCTGGTCGAGGTCGACCGCGCCCTCCTCCACCGCGACGAGCACGGCGTAGGCGACCAGCGGCTTGGTCACCGACGCGAGCGGGAACACCCGCTCGACATCGCCTTCGCTCGCGACGCCGCCGTCGGCGGTGACCACCGCGGCCGCGGCGTGCCGGACCGGCCATTCCCGAATCTGCTCGAGTGAACGCACCCTGCGAGCCTACGAGAACCGGGTAGCTACCATCGACTCGCCATGAGTGAAAAGCCCACTGTTCACGGCGAGGTCGCATCAGATTTCGAACCGGTCGCCGACGCCTTCCGCCGCAACTTCGAGCGCCACGGCGAAATCGGCGCCGCCGTCGCGGTCTACGCCGGTGAACGCCCCGTGGTCGACCTGTGGGCCGGCTTCCGTGATCGCAGGCGCACGCTGCCCTGGGAGCAGGACACGATCGTTCCGGTGTTCTCCTCGACCAAGGGCATGGCGGCGTTCACCGTCGCCACCGCGGTAACCAAGGGTCTGCTCGACTACGAGCAGCCGGTGGCGAAGTACTGGCCGGAGTTCGCCGCCCACGGCAAGGACGCGATCACGGTGCGCCAGCTGATCGACCACCAGGCCGGGCTGTCCGGCCTCAGCGAGATCGTGCGGCTGCCCCAGATCGCCGACCTGGACGGCCTCGCACGCATTCTCGCGGCGCAGAAACCGGCTTGGCGGCCCGGCACAAGGCACGGTTATCACGCGATCACCCTCGGCCTGTACCAGGGCGAGCTGCTGCGCCGCGTCGACCCGCACCACCGCACGCTCGGACGGATCTTCGCCGAGGACATCGCCGCACCGCTCGGTGTCGATTTCCACATCGGTCTGCCCGCCGAGCAGAGCATGGACCGCATCGCCGCGATGTCGGCCACCCGCGGCCTGGACGTGTTGCGCTACGAGCGCGATCTCCCGCTGCGCATCGGCGCGGAGATCTACGCCGGACGCGGGCTGTCGCACGCGGCGCTGACCAACCCGCGCTGCGGGGCTCCGGCGCGGGCGACCCGGCGCGAGTTCCTCGAGGTGGAACTGCCCGGATCCAACGGGGTGGGCAACGCCCGCGCGCTGGCCGAGGTCTACGGCGCGGCCGCCGGTCGCACCGGCGCGCTCCCGATCGACGACGCGCTGCTGGACCGGCTCGCCACCGACCGCACCGCCGACGACGTCCCCGCCGAGGACTTGGTGCTGCACACCAAGAGCCGCTACCACCTCGGCTTCCGCAAGTCGCGCGGTAGCTTCCGCTTCGGCTCCGACAAACACGCCTACGGCACCACGGGCCTCGGCGGTTCGTTCGGCTTCGCCGACCCGGCCACCGGCCTGGGCTTCGGTTACACGATGAACCGGCTCGGCCTTGCCGTCCTCGACGACATCCGCAGCCGCAACCTGCGCGAAGCCCTGCTGCGCTGCCGGATCTGAACTCCGGCGCCGCGCCGGGCCTCTCGCGAACCGCTGTCCGGCGCACGGGTTCCTACACTCGGGAGGCACTCGCCGTCCAGCTACCGACCGTGGAATCGAGGGAGCTCATGGCAGACCGACCGGCCACCGTAGACGCATATCTCGCCGCGTTCCCCGACGACGCGCGCGGCATCCTCGACGCGATCCGGCGCACCATCCAGGCCGCCCTGCCGGAGGCCACCGAGGCGATCAGCTACGACATCCCCACCTTCCGGTTGCACGGCCGCGACGTCGTGCACTTCGCGGGGTGGAAGCAGCACGTCAGCCTCTACCCGATCCCGGACGGCGATCCCGCGTTGGCACGCGAGCTCGAGCGGTACCGGGCGGGCAAGGGAACGCTGCGGTTCCGGCTCGGCGAACCGGTGCCGTACGACCTGATCGCACGGATCGTCACCGCGCTCGCCGAGCGGCGGTGAGGGCGCTCTACCAGTCGGCCTCGGTGTACTTGATGATGCCGCGGATGTTCTTGCCGTCCAGCATGTCCTGGTAGCCCTGGTTGATCTCTTCCAGGGAGTAGCTGCGGGTGACCATGTCGTCCAGGTTGAGCTGGCCGGCCTTGTACAGCGACAGCAGGCGCGGCGCGTCCTGGCGGGCGTTGCCACCGCCGAAGATGCAGCCTTTCACCGTCTTCTGCAACATCGACAGCAGGAAGCTGTTCAGCTTGACGTCGTTCTCGTCCATCCGGCCCATCGAGGTGACCACCAGGGTGCCCGCCTTCGAGGTGAGGATCAGGCCCTCCTCGATGTACTCGCCGTGCATCTCGCCCATGGTCAGGATGACCTTCTCGGCCATCCGGCCCTCGGTGGCCTCCAGCAGCGGCATGATCGCGGCGGCCATGCTCTCGTAGGTGTGCGTGGCGCCGAACTTCTGCGCCTGCTCGCGCTTCCACGGATTCGGGTCGATGGCCACCACCTTCGACGCGCCCGACAGCACCGCACCCTGCAACGCGCTCATGCCGACGCCGCCGATGCCCGCGATCACCACGGTCTCGCCCGGCGCCACCTGCGCCACGTGGGTGGAGGAGCCGAAACCGGTGGGGACGCCACAGCCGACCAGGCAGGCCACCTCGAACGGAATGCTCGGATCGATCTTCACCACGGAGGTGTGGTGCACCGTCATGTACGGCGCGAAGGTGCCCAGCAGGCACATCGGGATGACGTTCTCGCCGCGGGCCTGGATGCGGTAGGTGCCGTCGCTGATCGCCTGCCCCATCAGCAGGCCTGCGCCCAGGTCGCACAGTGCCATGTGTCCTGCCACGCAGGCCGGACAGCGGCCACAGGCGGGGATGAACGACAGGATCACGTGGTCGCCGACCTGGAGGTCGGCCGGGCAGTTCGGGCCGAGCTTGGTGATCACGCCCGCGCCCTCGTGCCCGCCCATCACAGGGAAGGACGGCATCGGGGTCGCGCCGGTCACGATGTGGTGGTCGGAGTGGCACATACCGGCGGTTTCCATCCGGATCTGCACCTCGCCGGCGACCGGGTCACCGACCTCGATCTCCTCCACCGACCACGGCTGGTCGATCCCCCACAGGATCGCGCCCTTCGTCTTCATTCCTGTCGACCCTCTCGCATGCACGTGCTTTCATGTGACTGCACCCACAGTACGAGAAAAATGTAACGCGTTCTAGTACCGGCCGGAAAATTCGTCGGCAAAGCGTGACATCGGCGCCGAACGCGTTACAGTTCGGCGATGCGTTCACCCGCGGACGTCGTGCACGTGGTGCAAGAGATCATGGAGGATGTACCGGGCGAACGACTCCACCGTGAACTCCGCTCCGTCACTGCGCGCACCGCGCAGACCGCGCCGCTCGGGTGGCACCGATTCGAAAGCCAGCGCCGCCCGCTCGGCGGCCTCGGCCAACTGCACGGCCACCACGGCCGGATCCTGCTCGTTGTAGCGGTCGGTGACCGCGGCCGCGTCCTGATCCCAGTTCGGGAAGCGCGGCGGCTCCCCCTCGGAGTTGTCGGTCAGCATCAGGCCCAGGCGAGTGTCGGACATGCGGCACACGTCGCGCACGTGCGCGCCGTACTCCAGCTCCGACCAGGTCGATTCGTCCGGCCGCGCGCGCACGCCGGGGCGGTCGAGCACCGCGGCGAAACGGACGGCCGTCTCCCGGATCAACGCGGGCACGGCTTCGTAGGCGGTCGCGGCGGCGTCGAAACCGCATTCGGGACAGGGGCGGCTCAACACCCAGGTCCAGTCCTTGACATCGGGAACGATCGGCATGCGCTCAACCTAGGCGCGGCCGGACAGCGCCTTCCACCGATATCCGGTCAACTATCGGGCACATCCCGACAGTCACTCCATCAACCGCTGCGCCCGCTCGAAGAGTTCCAGCGTGATCGCGTGCAGGAAGTCGCCGACCTCCTTGGGGGCCTTTCCGGCGAACGCGCGCGCGTGCGTGCCCTCCAGGACGATGCCGAGCTTGAAGCAGGCCAGCACGGTGTACCAGGGCATCGCGCTCAGGTCGCGATCGGAGAACTGCCCGTAGTGCGCGATCATCTCCTCGGCCGTCGGCAGACCGCCCACCGCGCCGAGCTTGCCGACCAGCGCCGCGCCGGTGGTACCGGGTTCCGGGCGGGTGGCGATCTGCCAGCCGAGGTCCAGCAGCGGATCGCCGATGGTGGACATCTCCCAGTCGACCATCGCCGCCACCTGCGGGCCGTCGAACTCGAACATCATGTTCGCCAAATGGCAGTCACCGTGCAGGATGCCGGGAGTCCACTGCGCGGGGCGATTGCGGTCCAGCCACTCGCCCACCGCCGCCACGCCGGGAATCTCCGGACCGGGGTAGCCCTCGTTGGCCGAATACGACTCCAGCTCACCGAGCCAGCGCGGCACCTGGCGCTCCAGGAAGCCCTCCGGCTTGCCGTAGTCGGCCAAGCCGAGCGCCTGGTAGTCCAGCGCACCGAGCCGCGCGATGGCTTCGACCGCCGACAGGCCCATCTGCCTGCGAACTTCCGGATCGCCCGCGTGCAACTCGGGCAGTTCGTTCTGCGGATTGAAGCCGTGGATCGGCTCCATCAGGTAGAAGACCGCGCCGAGCACCGACTCGTCGGCGCAGGCCGCGATCACCCTCGGCGCGCGGACCTCGGTGCCGCCCAGCGCGCCGAGCAGCCTGGCCTCGCGCCGGATCACGTCGTTGCTCTTGGCGCGCAGGTGCTTCGGGCCACGGCGCAGCACGTACGTGCGGCCGCCGCGCGTGAAGCGGAGCATGATGTTCTGCGTTCCGCCACCGAGCGCGATCACATCCTCGAACTCACCCCCGGACAGACCCTGCTCATCCATCCACTTTCCGACGACGGCGAAGTCGACGACGGCGGGATCCACATCGACCGGTTGCGCAACAGACATGCACCACATTGTGCACCACCCGCCGACCCGAACTGAAGGCAGACGACAACAGTTTAGCTCCGACCGGTGCGGCGTAGGGTTTCCAGCACCATGCACACGCTGTTGATCGACAACTACGACTCGTTCACCTACAACCTCTACCAGCTGATCAGCGAGGTGAACGGCGTCGAGCCGGCGGTCGTGCGCAACGACGAGGCGCGCACGGTCGCCGAACTCGATCTGGGCCGCTTCGACAACGTCGTGGTCTCGCCCGGACCGGGACGGCCGGGCGTGGCACGCGACATGGGAATCTCCACGGCGGTGATCGTCGAGAGCGACCTGCCGTTGCTCGGGGTGTGCCTGGGCCACCAGGGCATCGTGGTCGCGGCGGGCGGCGTGGTCGCCGAGGCGCCCGCCGCCAGGCACGGGTATCTCGACCGCATCCAGCACGACGACCGCGATCTGTTCGCCGGGATTCCGCAGGGCTTCACCGCGGTGCGCTATCACTCGCTGTGCGCGCTGCGACCGCTGCCGGACGATCTCGAGGTCACCGCGCTGTCCGGTGACGGCGTCGTGATGGGTGTGCGGCACCGCGCGCGCCCGCAGTGGGGCGTGCAGTTCCATCCGGAATCGATCGCGAGCGAGTTCGGCGCGGCACTGCTGCGCAACTTCGCGAAGCTCACCGCCGCGCACCGGAGCAGGCGTGCCTCCACGGTGCGGAACCCGTCGATCGCCCCGGCGCGTGATCGCGTGGCCGAGCCGGTCCTGGCACGATTCCCCCTCCCCGACGCGGCCTCGCCCGTGCCGCTCGCGGCCGAGCAGTTCCCCGCCGCGGCCGTCGAACTCGATCGCGCGTCATCCGCTGGGCGTACGGGCCCGATGCGTTCCATGCCGCGGACCTACCGGCTCCAGCGGGCCGTGCTCGAACGGCCGATCGATACCGAGCGCGCGTTCGTGCAGTTGTACGGCAACTCCCCGACGGCGTTCTGGCTCGACAGCGAGCATGTGGAGCCCGGAGCCGACCGGTTCTCCTTCCTGGGCGACGCGAGCGGTCCGCTGGCCGAGGTGCTGCGCTATCGCGTGGGCGACGGCGAGGTGACCGTCGAGTCCTCCGACGGGCATCGGCGCACCGCACCGGGCGGCATCCTCGATTTCCTGGCCGCCGAGCTGCGCACGCGCCGGCTCGAATTGCCCGATCTGCCCTTCGATTTCGTCGGCGGCTACGTCGGTTATCTCGGTTACGAGGTGAAAGCCGACTGCGGCGGGAACGCGGTTCACCGCGCCCCGACCCCGGACGCTCAGTGGATCTTCGCCGACCGGATGGTGGTGGTCGACCACGTCGGCGGGCGCACGCACCTGCTGGCGCTGAGCGACGACGTGGAGACCGCCCGATCCGCCGCCGACTGGCTGCGCGACACCCGCGAAACCCTGAACAGCCTTCCGACCTGGACGAATCCGCCGCCGCTCGAGGTGCCGCCGGACGATGACGCCGTCGAGCCACTGCTCACCCGCGGCCGGGAGCGCTATCTCGCCGACATCGCGGTCTGCCAGGAGCGGTTGCACGCCGGCGAATCCTACGAGATCAACTTGACCGACAGCGCCACGATCCCCGCCGCCGCGGCCGACGGCCTCGATTTCTACCGCACGCTGCGCCGGTGCAACCCCGCCCCGTACGCCGCCTACCTGCGCTTCGACGACCTGGACATCGCCTGCTCGTCGCCGGAGCGCTTCTTGAAGGTCGACCGCCGCCGCATCGTGGAGAGCAAGCCGATCAAGGGGACCGCGCCGCGCGGCGCGACACCCGAGCAGGACGAGCGCCTGCGCCGCGAGCTGGCCGACAGCCCGAAGACCAGGGCGGAGAATCTCATGATCGTCGATCTGCTGCGCAACGATCTGGGCCGGGTCTGCGAGATCGGCAGTGTGTATGTCCCGAAGCTGATGGTCACCGAGCAGTACGCGACCGTGCACCAACTGGTCTCGACGGTGCGCGGCAGGCTGCAACCGGAGATCGGCGTGGTCGATTGCCTGCGCGCCTGTTTTCCCGGCGGCTCGATGACCGGCGCGCCGAAGCTGCGCACCATGGAGATCATCGATGCGCTGGAAACCGAAGCGCGGGGCGTCTATTCGGGCACGATCGGTTTCCTCGGGCTCGGTGGCACCGCCGACCTCAACATCGTGATCCGTACCGCAGTGCGCTACGGCGGACGCTGGCGGATCGGAGCGGGCGGAGCCATCGTGCTCGACTCCGACCCGGCCGGCGAGTACCACGAGGTCCTGCTCAAGGCGGCCGCCACGTTGCGCGCGGCCGCCGACCACGCGCACCGCTGAACGCGAGCGTCCTTCTCGACTATTTGCGCCGCTTCGTCGGCTTTCGCCGGGCGGGCTGCTCGACGGGTTGTTCTTCGGCCGTGCTCAGGCCGGTCAGCTTGCCGAGCAAGGCGATGCCGGGCAGTTTCGCCAGACGCCCGAACAGGTCCTCACCCAGCGAGATCATCGCTTCCAGCCGGGGCAGCAGCCGGTCGTAGGCCGCGAAGGCCGGATCGGCCAGGGCCAGGGTGCGGTCGAGCCGATCGATGGTGGAGTTGAGCCGCTCGATCGCGGTCGAGAGGTTCTCGATGAGGCCGGGCAGTTGCGCGGCCAGCTGCGCGGACGCGGGCGGCAGCCGCACCGCCGTGTCGAACGCCGAGGTCGCGGTGAGCTGGGCGGCTTCCAGCGCTTGGCCCGCGGCCGTCTGCGCCGCTTCGACCGCCGCCTGGGCGGCGGCGAGGACGTCGGCGGGGCCGGGCACGCGCCCGCTGGGCAGTCTCGGGGTCGGCGGCTTACGACCCGGGCGTTTCGGGTTCGTCATGGGGAACACTGTGCCGCACGCCCCGCCGAAGGACCTCCCCTCGCGCGTTCGGCGTGTCGGAGGGGCGTGGCATAGTTCGAGCACAATGAAACTCAGCAAGGGCGCGAACGCAGCGGTACCGACATCCCTTCTAGCCGTGGTTGTTTCATGGCGATCGGAGCACGCGGTGGACGCGCACGCCTTGCTGCTGGACGCGAACGGCACGGTCCGCTCGGATCGGGACCTGGTGTTCTACAACGCGCCGCGCCACGTCTCCCAGGCGGTCACGCTCGATCAGGAACCCGCGCCGGGCACCGCGCGGCTGAGCGTCTCGCTGCCGCGCACCGAAGCGGACGTCGAACGCATCGTCGTATCCGGATCGGTGGAGGGAAGCACCTTCGGCGACATCCGGGAGCTGACCGTCGCCGTGCACTCGGTCGACGGGGTGGTCGCGGCGTTCGAGATCGACGACGCGGACGCGGTCTCAGCGCTGATGTTCGGCGAGTTCTACCGCCGCGACGGGCAGTGGCGGTTCCGCGCGATCGGCCAGGGCTGGTCCAGCGGGCTGGCCGGGTTGGTCGGCGAGTTCGGCGTGCAGGTCGACGACCCGTCGGCGCCAGCCCGCACCACCCATCCCACCAACCCGTTCCGGCTACACCGATCGGCCGCGGCGGCACCGGCTCGAGAACGACTTCAGGCCGTCGCCGACTCCGGCCTCGACTCGGCCGAACGGGCCGATCGCCACGACTTCGCCCAGCCCCGGCACGTCTCGCACGGGTCGTTGTCCTCCGGGCAGTCGCGCAGGAACGGGGAATCCGCCGCGGCCGAGCGAACGGACGCACCGAACGTCGCCGCCGAACACGCTCCGGTGCAACGCGTCCGCGAGCACGACCATCAGGCCGAGAACCCATCCGGGCGATCCGAAGGCGCCGAAGCGCCAGGGTCCGGCACCACCGCATGGCCACACACCGAAGTGCTCGGCCGCGCGGACACCGCTCCCCTCCCGCACACCCCCCGTCCGGTCGATCTCAACCGCTACACCCCCGAAAGCGCACCTCCCCCACCGCCCCCGGACCCCGAACGCGCGGACTGGCACCCGGATCCGGAGAACCCGCAGCGCATGCGCTGGTGGGACGGCGCAGGATGGACCGAGGACCGGTACCTGCCCCCTCCGCGCGGCGACCGCCACTGCGCTCGCTGCGCAAGCCCGCTGCGCCGCAAGTTCTTCGGCGGGTTCGCCCCGTGCCAGAGGTGTGCCGAGGAGATCGAGGAATACCTCGTTCATTGGCACACCCGCGCCTGGCGGGTGCTCACCGGCCACGGTCCGCGCGGCCCCGAGTGGGCGGCGCTGTGGGCGTCGTTGCGTTATCAGCGGATCGTCGCCGAAGCCGGACGCGCGGCGTTGCGCGACGCGGCGCTCAGCTATGTGGAGCGGCTGGTCACGTTCGCCTTCGCCGACAGCGAGGTCAGGGACGCGGAGCTGGAACTGTTCGAGCAGGCGGTCACCGAACTCGGCCTCGGCGGACCGCTGATCGATGACCTGCGCAGACGGATGCATCGCGGCAACACCCTCTATCGGTTGCGCACGGGTGACCTGCCGGTGGTCCGCACGCCCGGACTGCATCTGGACCCCGAGGAGAAGGTGCACCTCGACCTGCCCGCGACGCACGTCCGTCAGCTCGCGCGCGGCCCGAAGCTCACCGAGGGCAGGCTGATCGGCAGCAATAAGAAGCTGCGATTCGTCGGCGCCGACACCGGTATCGAGATGCTCTGGTCACGAGTGGTTTCCGTGCACGCGGAGCAAGGCGCGGTGGTGATCGCGGCCACCTCCGCGCGCGGCGGCGCGACGTTCGCCGTCGACGATCCGGACTACGTCTCGGCCGCGCTGGAAGGCGCGCTGCGCGTGGCCAAACGTCTCGTCCTCACTCCGGGCCAGCGTGATACCCGCAGCATCTCGCAGGAAGTGAAGGCGCAGGTGTGGCAGCGTGACGGCGGCCGGTGCGTCGAGTGCGGCGACGGGCACTACCTGGAGTTCGACCACATCATTCCGCTCAGCCGCGGTGGGGCGACCAGCGCGGCGAACCTCCAGATCCTGTGCCGCGCGTGCAACCGAGCCAAGGGCGCCCGCATCTGACCCGGTCTCACTCGGTGAGCAAGCCCGCCGTGCGGCCCAGATCGGCGAGCATCGCGTCGAACAGGATCTCCGGATTGTCCAGCGGGATCGGGTAGTTCCCGAAGACCTCGAGTGTGACGTGCCCGTAGAGCCGCGCCCAGATCTGGATCATCAGATACGTCACCCCGAGATCCAGTTTCTCGGCGGGGAATTTCTGGCTCGACTCCGACAGCGCGGCCAGCAGTTCGGTCTGGAAGTGCACCAGGTCCTCGCGCAGCCCCGGCGGAATGACGTCGGTGGACGGCGTGACGATGTCGTAGGTGGCCAGCAGCCTGCCCGCCGCGGCCAGGAAGACCCGGCCGAAGGGCTCGTCGAAGCGGCGCAGCGCGCGGGCCTGCCCGGCGCCGGGCGAGGCGAACACCAGGGTGAACTCCCTGGTGTGCGTCAGCGCCCAGCGCCGGAAGCCACGGCAGATGGCGAAGAACTGCACGGCGCCGTCGTCGGGCAGCGTGGCGATCTCGGCGGTCAGTTCCGCCGCCAGGTCGGCGCAGAAGTCCAGCCGCAGTCGCTCCAGCAGGTCTTCCAGCGAGTTGTAGTACCGGTACAGCGCGGGCGCGGTGACACCGAGTTCGCGCGCGATGGCGCGCAGGGTGACCGCATCGGGTCCGCGTTCGACCAGCAGCGCGCTGGCCACCCGCCGGATGTCGGTGTCGGTCACCACCGGCGCGCGACCCCGTGGTCTGGACTGTTGCACCGATCGATTCAAGCGTATTCGACTTCCCAGCGCTTGATTCCGTTCAGCCAGCCCGACCGCAGCCGCACCGGCTCGGCGACCTGCCGCAGGTTGGGCATCACGTCGGCGATGGCGTTGAACATCAGATCGATCTGCAGCCTGGCCAGGTTCGCGCCGACGCAGTAGTGCGTGCCGGTGCCACCGAAACCCACGTGCGGGTTGGGATCGCGCAGCACGTCGAAGGTGAACGGATCCGCGAAGGCTTCCTCGTCGAAATTGGCCGAGCTGTAGAACAATCCGAGCCGCTGCCCCTTCTCGATCTCCTGGCCGCCGAGCACGGTGTCCTGGGTCGCGGTGCGCTGGAACGCGGTGACCGGCGTGGCCCACCGGACGATCTCGTCGGGCGCGGTGCGCGGGCGCTGCTGCCGGTAGATCTCCCACTGCTCAGGGTGGTCCACGAACGCTTTCATGCCGTGGGTGATCGAATTGCGGGTGGTCTCGTTGCCCGCGACCGACAGCAGGATGACGAAGAACGCGAACTCGTCCGAGCCGAGGTGCTCGCCGTCGATGTCGGCGTTGACCAGCTGGGTGACGATGTCCTCGGCCGGGCAGGCGCGCCGCTGCTCGGCCATGTTCCAGGCGTAACCCATCACCTCGGCGGTGGCGGCGTGGTGATCGCCGTCGAACTCCGGGTCGTCGTAGGAGATCATCTGGTTGGACCAGTCGAAGATCTTCTTCCGGTCCTCCTGCGGGATGCCGAGCAGCTCGGCGATGGCCTGCAACGGCAGTTCGCAGGCGACCTGTTCGACGAAGTCGCCGCTGCCGGACTTCTTCGCCTCGTGCACGATCCGCGCGGCGCGTTCGGTCAGCGCGGCGCGCAGGCTCTCCACCGCGCGCGGGGTGAAGCCCTTGGAGATGATGCGGCGGGTCTTGGTGTGCTTGGGCGGATCGAGGTTGAGCAGCAGCATGTCGCCGAGCATGTCGATCTGCTCGCGCGTGGTCTCCTCGTTGAACCGGATGATGGCGGTGTTCTCGTGCGAGGAGAACACCTCGGGATTCTTCGAGATCTCCTTGATGTGCGCGAGCTTGGAGACGACCCAGTAGCCACCGTCGTCGAACCCGCTGGCCCGATCGGGCTGCGCGCACCACCACACGGGGGCGGTGCGGCGCAGTTCGGCGAACTCTCCGATGGGCAGGCGGGTGGCCAGCAGGTCGGGGTCGGTGAAGTCGAATCCCGTGGGGATCGAGGGCGTGGTCACGGTCACGGCTAACTCCTACGGCGGTCTGGGCGCAGACCTGACAACGATGCAGGGGACACGGTCAAGGACATGCAACCACAGAACCAGGCTTCGTGAACAGTGTTTAGTAAACCCTGTTTACTTTTTCGGCGCGCCCGGGTCTCGCCGGGGTGGATACGCAGACCGGCTCGTCAGAGCGTGATCAGCGGCGGCGGCTGCCAACGCCGCTGCAAGACGGCCGCTTTCGGTGCGAACAACGCCAGGGTCACCGAGAACGGGTCCGATTCCGGGATGGGCAGCCAGTTGCCCACGGGGACGCCGGAACCCGGATCATCGTGCTGAAGCGTGAGGTCGAGGGAGCTGTCCGCGTTGAGCACGACGTGCACATGGTGACCGATCGAGTAGATCTCGGCCGGATTGGCCACCAGGTAATCGGCGGCATCGTAGACGGCAAGCGACCAGAACGCGTCCACCGGCGGCAGCTCGCCCGATGCGAAGTGCAGCCGGAAAGGACCGGAGCCGGCGGGGACCGCCGTGAAGAGGTAATGCGCGTCCTCGGGCAGCGGGATGCCGAGCGCGCCGAACGCGGTGACCGCTCGCAGCAGATAGTCGGTGCCGTACCGGCCCGCCCCGAGGTCGGAGACCCAGCCGTTGTCGTTGACCGTATTCGTGCCCAGCGTCACCGGGAGCTGCTGCTTCACGGTGTCGGCCGCGGCGGTCAGTTCACCTTCGGAGACGCCTTCGACCGCGCCGCCGGGCCGGATGCCGATCGCCGCGAAACGGCGCATGGCGGGCGCGTCCTCGGGAGCGGGCGGATCGACCGCGAGCACCGCGCACATCCGATCGAAGAAGTCGCGCGCGTTCATCCCCATGACCTGATCGACCGGGCGTCGCGTCTCCGATTGCCCGCTGGGCGGTCCACTCGCGGGCGGCTCGGCGCCCGCCCTCCACGCACTCAACGGAACCAGCCGCAACCTCTCCTGCACCGAGCGCACCACCGCGAGGTCCTTCTCGCCGTCGACCTGGATACGCACGATCAGCCACACCGTCGGCGTGGGCATCGGCAAGGGCGTGAGACCTTCCGGCAGGGCACCCGACCAGCCCGGGCCGGTCACCGCGTAGGTGAACGGCGCTGACGCCGACCGCGCCTGCGGCCGGACACTGCTCGGGTTGTGCACGTTGTTCGTCCAGGCGTCCAGCACCTGCGCCAACCAGAACCGGCCCCCTTCCATCGCGGGGACGCTCAGCACCATCGGCTCGTTCGTCACGTCGAGCCACGCGGTCGAGTGCAGCGTGTCCGGGTCCGGCCGCGCCACGTTCCGTTGTGCGTGGGTCGGCAACGAGGTCGCGTGCTCGAACCGGTTGACGGGCGTGGACGCCTCCGCCGCCATCCGGGCGACGTCCATCAGCACCAGCGGAAAGCCGAACACATAGGCGTCCTTGGCGATCGCTCCGGCCTCGCTGGTCACCGTCGGGTGGGCCGAGTCGTCCTCGTCCGATCCGCCGCACGACGCCACGCCGAGCGCGGCCACCGACGCCGCCATCCCCAGCACGGTGCGCCGCGACAGCGCGGATTCACGGTAGGTCCGGTCGTCCATGATCCTGTTCCGTCTCCGATCCGATCGGTCGCCGAGCCGGGTCCGTTCCGGAGTATAACCACCTCCGGCGGGAAAATAGCTGGTCAGCGCCCGGCGAGCGGCCGGGAACGTGCGGCGGTGCGGGTCAGAGCACCGGCACCAACGGCGGCGGACGCCAACGGCCGTGGATGGCCTCCTCCTTCGGCGCGTACATCCGCAGGGTCAGCGAGAATTGACCGGCTTCGGGGATGGGCAGCCAGTTCCCGGCGGGAACGGAAGGGCCGGGATCGGTGTACTGCACCGCGATGTCGGTGGACCCGTCGGGGTTGAGCGTCACCGGCTCCGGATGGCCCACCGCGTAGATCTCCGCGGGGTTGGGCACCAGGTAGCTGTCGGCGTCGTAGGCGGTCAGCGACCAGAAGTTGTCGACGGGCGGTAGCTGACCCGGTGCGAAGTGCAGCCGGAATCGGCCCGTGCCGCCATCGCCGGTGCCGGTGCCGGTCGAGGCGAACAGCGTCGGATAGAAGGCGTCCTCCGCCGGACTGGCGCCCAGAGCCACCCTCGCGATGGCGGCGCGGAGCAGATAGTTGGTGCCGAACCGGCCGACGTCGGGGTCGATGAGCCAGCCGTTCTCGTTGACCGTCCGCGCGCCCAGATAGACCGGGATCTGCTGCTGGGCGGTCTCCACCGCGGCGGCGAGTTCCACGTCCGAGAGGCCTTCGACCGTGCCGCCGGGCCGGATGCCGATCGTCTCGAAGCGCCGCATGGCGGGCTCGTCCGCACGCGCGGGCGGATCGACCGCCATCAACGCGCACATCCGATCGAAGAACACCTTCGGGTCCATCTCGTCGACCCACTCCGGCGGTGGCTGCGCGATCCCCTCCCTGGGTGGCGCGGCGGGCGGCTCGGTGCCCGCCACCCACGCGCTCAACGGAGCCAGCCGCAACCGCTGCTGCAAAGAGTGCACAGCGGGCAGATCGCTCTCGCCGTCGACCTGGATCCGGACGATCAGCCACACCGTCGGCGTCGGCATCGGCAACGGGGTCAGCCCGGCGGGCAGGTCACCCGACCAGCGCGGGCCGGTAACCACGTAGGTGTAGGGCGGCAACACCGATCGCGCCTGCGGACGGCGACCGCTGGGGTTGTGCACGTTGTTCGTCCAGGCGTCCAGCACCTGCGCCAACCAGAACCGGCCCCGGTCCATCGCGGGGACGCTCAGCACCATCGGCTCGTTCGACAGATCGAGCCACGCGGTCGACCGCAAAGTGTCCCGGTCCAGCCGCACCACCTCGCGCTGCGCCGGGGTGGGCAGCGACGACGCGTGCTCGAACCGGTTGACGGGCATGGACGCCTCCGCCGCCATCCGGGTGACGTCCATCAGCACCAGCGGGTACCCGAATTCGTAGGCGTCCTTGGCGATCGTGGCGGCGTCCCGGGGGACGGGATTCCTGTGCTCGGCCTCGCCGCAGGCAGCCAATCCGAACGCGGCCACCGATGTCGCGGCGATGCCCAGCGCCGTGCGCCGCGACACCGTGAACTCGCCCTCGGTCCAGTCGTCCATGATCCTGCTCCGCCTCCGATCCTATCGGGCACCGCGAGATCCGCACCGGAGTATAACCGCCCTCCGCAGCGAAAATCGCAGGTCAGCGGGGCAATCTCAGGAGGAGGAGCCGAATTCGGCGGAGTCCCCGGCGAGTGCCACGGGCGGCGATCCGGCGTTGGCACGCTCGTCGTCACCGACGAAGGCGCGCCGCCAGGATCGCCGCGACCGCCTGCGGTCAGAACTCCAGAACGGTGTTCATGATGGTGCCCGCGCTGGTGGCGACCACCCCGCCGAGCATCGCCCCCGCGATCATCTTCGGCGACTGCAATCCGCCGCCGCTCCACTTCTCCCAGGCGAATCTGCCGCCCGCGTAGATGATGCTGACGATGCCGGACGCGAGCGCGAACCAGGTCAGATACCGCACGAACTGTAAGAGCTTGTCCGCCAGGGGCGGAGCCTCCGGGGTCGGATTGCCGATCTGCGCCAACGTCGTGAACGAATCGCCGACCGACGCCAGAATGATGCTCACCGTCTACTCCCTCTACGCTCGAATACAACCCTGCGTCGACCAGCCGCTATGCGAAAACTGTTCGACCACCGATGAATTCGGCCACGCCCAGGATACGGGCATGCGGCCCGCCGCGGTGTGCGCACGGCGCGGATCCGCCGCGGCCGGACACGAGTTCGGCTACCCGGGCGCGGGCAGCGGAAACACGAACTTCCCTGCGCTGCACCGACCTGACTGCATCGGGGCGAGCGAACGGATACGATCTTCTCAGCGATTCACTTGCCCCTGTCCCGAATCCAGAATGAGCGAACGACGATGATCATGGCCGCCGCTTTCGACACCTTGGCGCAGATCGGCAATCCCACCCCAGAAGCGCCGCCGATCTCCGACAAGTTCCTCCAACTGGTCCGCTACCTGACGTGGTTCGTCCTCCTGTCGGGCATCTGCGGCATCATCTACGCCGGTGGGCGCTTCGCCTGGGAGAAGTGGACCGGCGGCGGGCTCGAGTCGCCGAAGATGGTGGCGGGAGCCATGATCGGCGGGGTGATCGCCACCAGCGCCGGCACCATCATGAACGCCGTCATCGGCTGAGCCGCGGCGGAGCGATCACCGCCTGCTATAGCTTCTCGCTATAACAAGCGGGCGATGCTCCGTGGGCAGGGCAGCCGCGGCATCGTTGCGGCGATGACGCCCACGCGTTCAGCGCAGGATGTTCGCGTTCCGCGCGGCGCGCAGCCAGTCGGGGAACTCGCCGAGCAAGCGGGCGTAGAGCTGCGCGTCGTCGACCTGATCGATGTCGTCGAGTGCGAAGAACCCCGCGTTGTCGACCGCCCGGTCGGACAATTCGTCCAGGGTGCGCAGCAGACCGTAGTTGGCGCGCCCGAGGCCGACGAACTGCCAGAACGCGGGCAGTAGCGAAGCCTCCCGCATGAGCGCGGCGATCTCGCGCTTCTTGGCGAAGCCCCCGTCGGTGAAGAACAACACGAGGGTGGGGCGGCCGCCGGGGCGCAACGAGTCGATGATGTCGCGCATGATCGGCAGCTCCTCGTTGCGGGCGCCGAGCGCGTCGTAGTCGATGCCGCCGTGGGTGCCGGTGAGGTGCAGATAGGTTCGCGCCCACTCCTCACCGCGCTCGACCGTGATGTCGGGCAGCTTGGCGAAGGAGCGGGCGTAGAGGTACGCCTCCAGGGTGCCGTCGTCGTCGAGCTGGGTGGCCACCGGGATCATCCGCTGCACGACGCGATGCACCACCTGGTCGCGATACTGCCGGTGCATGCTGCCGGTCTTGTCGACGACCAGAACGACGCGCGCGCGGATGCCGAAAGCGTTCTTGTCGACGAGGACTTTCGCGACCTCCCGCTTGCGCAGGTCCAGCTTCGCCCGCTTCTCGAAGGAGAGCTGCGCCTCGCCGGGGACGGTGAACACGTCCGACGCCGGGGTGTGCCCTGCCGCCAGGCCCGGCTCGGCTCGAATCGCGGACGAGGCCTCTACCCCCGGGGCGTCGTCCACGCTCACGCCGTGATCGGTGACCAGCGCGGCGAATCCGCCCGCATAACCTTGCCCGACCGCTCGCACCTTCCATCCGCCCTGGCGGCGATACAGTTCGAGCGCGATCACCACCGATTCGCTGCCCAAGCCCTCGATGCGGTACTCGTAGAGCACGTTTCCCGCCGCGTCGGCGACCGTGGCGACCAGAGGCGCGAACCCGCCGAAGGTCTGCGCCGGATCATCGAGAGTGAGCACCGCGCGTACTTGCGCGATGTCCACCGGCAGGTCGCTCAGCGAAACCGACAGCGCGCCGGGCGTTCCCTGCCCCAGCGACACCCCCGGTGCGCTCGGCTGATTGAAGAACACGAAATCCGCGTCCGAGCGCACCCGCCCCGCTTCGGTCACCAGCAGCGCAGACACATCGACCGCGGCCTCGGTGCGCACCGACACCAGCACGCGCGCCACATCCAATGCCCCGTTCTGACCTTTGACCAATGCCGCGCCCACCGAGACTCCCAGCCGTCGTCACTCCGAAATCGCCACCGGGATCAGCGTAAGTCCACTACCGGCAGGATGCGGGGCGTTCGCCGCGTCATCGAATACCCGTAGCGGTCAGCGTGGCCATCGGCGGCCGGTCGGCCGCGGGCACCGCGCCGGGCGTCATGCGCCGGCTCGAGCCGTGCGGGAGGTACTGCGTCAGCGCCGCTCCCGAGTCGGGAATGTCGAGCCTGCCGAGCAGCGTCGCGATCACCTGCCTGCTCATCTCGGCCAGCTCGTGCAGCGGGCGATTGCGGTGCACGCGGGTGCCGAGGTCGACCTGCGCGATGGCGCCTGCGCCGTGCCTGCGCCAGGTGTCGATCAGCAGACCGATCTCGACGCCGTAGCCGGGCGCGAACGGCAACGCCCGCAGCAGTTCCCGGGTGGCCGCGTACTCGCCGCCGAGCGGCTGGCGCAACTCGGCGAGCTCCGGGGCGAGCGCGGTGAGCAGCGGCCGGGCCACCAGCTGGGTGACGCGTCCGCCGCCGTCCGGCGCGTCACCGTGCGGGCGGCGGTAGAACCCCTTCACCAGGCGCAGTTCGTCGTCGGACAGCAGCGGCGCGAGCAGCGACGGCACGAACCGGGGGTCGGGAGCGACGAGATCGGCGTCGACGAACACGATGAAGTCGCCCGAGGCCACCGCCAACGACCGCCAGAGCACCTCGCCCTTGCCCGGACACGGCGGCACGGCGGGCAGCGCCTGCTCGCGGGAGTAGACGGTCGCGCCCGCCGCTCGCGCCCTGGCGGCGGTCCGGTCGGTGGAACCGGAGTCGAGCACGATCAACTCGTCGACCAGCGTGCCGACCAGGTTGCGGATCGAGGCGACCACGCCCGCCACGGTGTCTTCCTCGTTCAGGGCGGGGATGACCACCGAGACGCTGCGGTGCCGCTTGCGGTCGAGCAACTCGCCGTACGACCACGTGCGGTCGTAGAGGACGACACCGGACGCCGATGAGCTCATGTGGGAGCGTCCTTTCCCGGACCGTGGCCCGTCGTGTTGTTCGCGGTGGCCGTGTCTCCCACCTCGCCGGGCGCCGTCGCTCCCGACTCCCCGTTCCGCGGCGGCAGCGCCAGACTGAGCACGACGAGCGCGAGCGCGGTCCCCGCGACCACCCACAGCACGGTGACGCAGGCGGCGAGAAAGGTGTGCGCGGCGGCGATCTGTCCGGCCAGATCCGCCCCCGCGCCAGGACAGGTGTGCGCGTCGAGGCGCGGGGTCGGCGAACGCAAGGCCGAGTCGGCGCAATCGGCGAACGAGGTCACTACTCGGTCGCGCTGCGCGGTCGTCGTCGGCGAATCCGTCAGCGATGCGGCCAGAACCGCTTTCGCGTGCCCGACGCCCAGATCGGTGTCGGCGTCGACCCTGCGGAAGAACAGCGCGCCGAGCGCCGCCACCCCCAGCGAGCTGCCGATCTGCTGCACGGTCGGCACCGTTCCGGACGCCGAGCCGGTCGCCCGCTCGGCGACGCCCGTCATCATCGCCGCGGGCAGCGGCGCGGCGAACAGTCCCATCCCGGCTCCGGCGGCGAACACCGGGACCGCGAGCCGCCGCAGATCGATCGACGCGTCGGCGGGGTGGACGGTGAGCGCGACGACGGCGATGGCGGCCGCGAACAGCAGCACACCGAGGGTCAGCCCACGGCTGCCCAGCCGCGTCACCAGGATCGGTGAGGCCAGCGCGCCGCACGCCCCGCCGATCGCGAAGGGCAGCACCAGGATTCCGGTCCGCAGGGCGGTGAACCCCAGCCCCGATTGCACCGTCACCGACACGGTGAACAAGAACGCGGTGAAGATTCCGAAGAACAGCAGCGTCAGCACGGAGCCGACCGCGAAACCGCGGTCCGCGAAGAGGTCGATCCGCAGCAGCGGGCTCTCACCGGACCGCAGCCGCCTGCGCTGATGCCAGACGAACACCGCGAGCAGCGCGAGCCCGGCGCCGAGCAGACCGAACAGCGAAGGTGGCCATCGCTGTTCGCGTCCGGCGGCGAGGGGATACAGCAGGGCCACCAGCCCACAGGTCACCAGTAGTGCGCCGGCGACATCCAGCCGTTCCCTGGTCGCGGGCTTGCCCACGTGCAGATGCCGGTGCGCCAGTAGCAATCCGAGCACACACGGCGGCACGTTCAGCAGGAAGACCGCCCGCCAGCCGAGACCGAACGGATCGGAGGCGATGACCGCCCCGCCGAGCAGCGGGCCCGCGATCGCCGCGAGGCCGGCGGCCGCGCCGTAGAGCCCGAAGGCCAACGGCTGCTCGCCCTTCGGGAACACCGCGCTGATGATGGCGATCACCTGCGCGGACATCGCGGCGGCCGCCAGGCCCTGCACGGCACGCGCCGCGATCAGCTCGCCCGGCAGGTGCGCCAGGCCGCACCACACCGAGGCGGCGGTGAAGCCCGCCATGGCGCCGAGGAAGACGCGCCGCCGCCCGATCGACTCCCCGATGCGCGCGGCGGTCATCAGCGTGCCCGCGAAAGCCAGGCTGTAGCCGGCCACCACGAACACCTGGACCGAGCCGGGCGCCGCCAGATCCCGCGCGATGCCGGGCAGAGCGGTGTTCACGATCGTCATGTCCAGCATCTGCATGAACACCGCGAGCAGGCAGGCGCCCAGCGCTGCCCACGCCGCAGAGCCTGCGACCACCGGTACCGGGCCGGTGACGATGCGCGCCCCCGTGCTCATGGAAGGGCGCCGACCCGCACCGCGCGGTCGCCGTTCGCCACGACGTCGGCGACGATCGTCCGCATGGCGGTGACGTAGCGACCGATCACCTCGTGCGCCCGCGGGGTATCGGGGAACAGCAGACTGAGCGTGGTGACATCGTCGAACCGGTTGACCCAGATGTAGACCTCGCGCGAACTGCCGCGGTTGGCGAACATGCCGCCGTCGATCTTGTCGAACATCTCGACACCGGCCATCTTGCGGATGTCCAGGTAGGACAGCATGCGGGCGGTCCACCCGGGCCGGGTGCGGATCCCGAGTTCGGGCGGCGCGAGTTGCAACGCGCGGTGCAGGGAGACGTCGGTCAGGTCCTTGCCCTGGTCGTAGGCCGCCTGGGCCGCGGCGACCACATGTGTGAACGATTGATCGGCGCCCACCGGAAAAGCCACCGGGATCAGATTCGTGTACCACCCGACCGAGGCGGCCTCCCCCTCGGTGCGGCGTGTGTTCACCGGTGTGAGACCGAAATACCAGTCGCCGCCCGCCAGTTCGATCTCCGCGAGCGCGGCTGCGGCGAACAGCCCGCCGGTGAACCGGCCGTCATGTGCCCGGCAGACCTCCTCGAAACGCAGCGCACCCGGTTCATCGATCAGGACGGTGGTCACCTGCGCACCTCGGACGTGCTCGTCGTCGTCGACCCACAGGTCCACCGGGAACCCGGGAACGTCACCGCCGTTGCGCCGCAACAATTCCAGCCAGACCGCGATCTGCGGTGACTCGGCGGTCAGCTCGGCGCTGAGGCGGCGTTCCCGCTCGCAGTAGGCGATGTGACCGGTCACCGGCGCGGGAATCAGGCTGCCGCCGGACAATTCGCTGCCGTAGAGCGTCAACAGGTCCACACACGACAGCGCCTGTGCCACGCCATCGGTATGCAAGTGATCCACCGCCGCGTACATCGTGAAAGACTCCGCGTGTTCGATGATCCCGAAACCGAAGCAGTCCCAGTCCAGCGGGCCGGGCGTCTCGGCTAGGACGTGCGCCCGAATGGCGTCGCTGTCGGCGTAGACACCGTGCTCGGTGGGCACCATCCGGATGTCGGCCGGGTCGAGAACACGGCGCTGCACCCGACCCGCCGCGGTGATGGCGAACCAGCTCCAGAACGTATCGTGCCTGCGCAGGAAGGCCTCGACCGTGCGTGTCATCGCGGCGTGGTCCGGCGCACCGGGAATCGTGAACGCGATCATGCACACTCGCGAAACGCGCAAGCCCGCGTTCGCATTGCGGTGCGTGGTGCGCAGATACTCCTCCTGCTGATGGGACGGTGGCGCCGGATGCGCCGGGGCGCGGCGCGCCGCGGAGAGCGATTCCGGTGCCGGCCGCCAACTCGTGAGCTTTCCCGCCGTGGGATGCCATTCGTCGATGAAACCGAAATTGACCACAGGTGTTCTCGATTCGTGCGGGTGAGGAAAATCCTCTACTGGCCCCTTGAAAGTCAACGACAAAAATCATCGGACTACCATGGCTGCCGCCGAATTTTGTGACCACCACCAGACGGCGGATCCGGCACCTCGTCGAGTTTCCCAAGAATGCGCGTCCATGCTTGCCGGACAGCCTGATCGCGCCCTACGTTCGCCAGCATTACAGTGCACGAACCGAATTCGGAGGTCTCGCGTGCGGGCTCGGACGACAAGCAGGCCGGGCGCGATCGTCACTTCGATCGCCGTGTCGCTCGCGCTCGCCACCACGACACTGTTACCCAGTTGGCCTGCGGCGACAGCGCAGACGGATCCGTCCGATCCGGTGGCCTCCGACGGATCACGGGTGCTCGAAGTAGGCCAGGACACCGGCCGCCTGACCGACGTGCGGGTCTATTCCGCCGCGATGGGCACGACGGTCCCGGTGAAAGTAATCCGCGCGCCGGACATTTCGAGACCGGCGCCCGTTCTGTATCTGCTCAACGGAGCCAGCGGCGGCACCGGAGGAAGCAACTGGCCGAAGCAGACCGATATCGAGGATTTCTTCCGCGACAAACAAGTGAACGTCGTCGTGCCCATGGGCGGCGAAGGAAGTTATTTCGCGGATTGGCGGGTGGACGACCCGGCGCTCGGCAGGCAACGCTGGACGACATTTCTCACCAGAGAACTGCCGCCCCTGATCGACGCCACCTTCGCGGGCAACGGCGCCAACGCCGTCGCCGGAATCTCCATGGCGGCCACCTCGGTATTCCAGCTCTCGCTGGCCGCACCGGGGCTCTACCGCGCCTTGGGCTCCTACAGCGGGTGCGTGCGCACCAGCGACCCGCAAGGCCAGGCCATGGTCAACGCCGTCGTCACCCGCTGGCGCGGCAACACACTCAACATGTGGGGACCACCCACCGACCCGCAATGGGCCGCCAACGACCCTTACCTGCACGCCGAACAACTGCGCGGCACCGCCATCTACGTCTCCACCGGCACCGGCATGCCCGGCCCGCTCGACACCCCCGACGGGCCGGGCATCGACGGCAACGGCGAGAAATTGATCAGCCAGCTCGTCACCGGCGGATTTCTGGAGGCGGTCATCAACCGGTGCGCGCACGACCTGAGCAAGCGGTTGGGCGAACTGGCCATCCCCGCCACCTTCGACTTCCGCCCCTTCGGCACGCACTCCTGGGGTTACTGGCAGCAGGACCTGCACAACTCCTGGCCGGTGATCGCCGCGGCGCTGGCGATCGAGGACTCCCCCGCTCCCGGTTAGCGGGTCATCACGTGCGGGACGATTCCGCGGCGCCGGTGATGTTGCGCGCCATCCCGCCGAAGATGCCCGCGTGGAACGGCGCGATGGATTTCCAGTACAGGTGCCCGGCCAGCCCGTGCGGTTCGAACAACGCGCACTGGTGATAGGTGGCGCCCGGGCCGCACGGCAACCACCCTTCCGATGACCTGCTCAGGTGATGACCCCGGACTGCCGGGTCAAACAGCGCGTTCCCCAGCTGTGCGGCTCGGGTGCGCGGCCGCGAGCCCTGATCGATCGGGTCCTCACGTGCCAGACTGGGCCGGTGAGCGAACGTAGCAAAAGCCACGGACCGGACAAGCCCGCACCGCGCGATCGCGGCGACGTCATCGGTGCGGGCCTGGTGTGGCTGGCCAAGTGGGCACTGTGCATCGTCGCCATCGCGGCGGGGGCGTGGGTGCTCGGGTTCCTGGTCGCCCGCCTGTGGGTGGTGATCCTGCCGGTCGCGCTGGCGATCGTCGTCGCCACCGTGCTGTGGCCGCCCGTGCGCTGGCTCACCGCACGCGGCCTGCCGCCCGCCGCGGCCGCCTCGATCGCGGTGCTCGGTTTCGTCGGCGTGCTGGCCGGCATCATCGCGCTGATCGTGCCGTCGGTCGTGGATCAGGCGCCGGAACTGGCCGACAAGTCGAGCGCCGGTGTCGAACAGGTGCGCGACTGGCTACAAGGGCCGCCACTGAGAATCCGTGACGAGCAACTGGATTCGGCCGTGGACGCGATCGTCTCCCGGCTCAAGTCGAGTTCGGAGCAGATCGCGAGCGGCGTGTTCAGCGGCGTGTCCACCGCGACGTCGGTGCTGGTCACCCTGTTCCTGGTGCTGGTGCTGGTGTTCTTCTTCGTCAAGGACGGACCGCGTTTCCTGCCCTGGTTGCACGGCGTTTCCGGCAGCCGCGGCGGCAAGCACCTGGAGGAGGTGCTCGGCCGGGTCTGGGTGGTGCTCGGCGGGTTCATCCGCACACAGGCGCTGGTCAGCCTGGTCGACGCGGTGTGTATCGGCGCCGGGCTGGTCATCCTCGGAGTGCCGCTGGCACTGGTTCTCGCGGTGATCACCTTCCTCGGCGGCTTCGTCCCGATGGTCGGCGCGTTCGTCGCGGGTGCGCTGGCGGTGCTGGTCGCGTTGGTGGGCAACGGTTTCGTCACCGCGCTGATCGTGCTCGGCATCGTCATCGCCGTGCAGCAGCTGGAAGGCAACGTGCTGCAACCGGTGCTGCAAAGCCGCAGCATGCAACTGCACGCGGTCATCGTGCTGCTCGCGGTCACCGCGGGCGGCTCGCTGTACGGGATCGTCGGCGCGTTCCTGGCCGTCCCCGTGGTCGCGATCGCCGCGGTCGTCCTGCGGTACGTCGGCGAGCAGATCGATGCGGCCACAGCGCCGCCGGAGCCGGAGCCGGAGAGCGAGACCGCGGACTGACCGCGCCGCGGGAAACGCCATCGTTGCACTCAGTCCGAATGTAACTCTCGCCGTCGTCCGCCGCGGTTCCTAGCGTCACTGGACATGACAACTGATGTGAGCACCCCGCTCAACGACATCGCCGACGCGACGGCCAGGGCCGTCGCGGACGACGCGGCGAACGCGCTGGTGGTGTTCCGTGCCTCCGGAACCACGGAGGGGACGGTGGGCAGTGCGATCACCCTCGGCAAGTACACCGTGCGCGTGGACGAACCGCACGCGCTCGGCGGCGCGGACACCGCGCCCAATCCGGTCGAGGTGTATCTGGCGTCGCTCATCTCGTGTCAAGTGGTGACCTACCGGTTCTGGGCGCAGCGCCTCGGCATCACGATCGATGATTTGTCGGTGAGCGCCGAAGGCGATCTCGACGTACGCGGATTCTTCGGCTTGGATGACAACATCCGCGCCGGGTTCCAAGCGGTGCGGGTGACCGTTCGCATCAGTGGACCCGACACCGAGCAGCGCTATGCCGAACTCCAGCAGGCCGTCGACGCGCACTGCCCCGTGCTGGATCTCACCACCGGGCGCACCCCGGTCGACACCACCCTGATCACCGATTAGCCGCCGCCCCACCCCGATCGATCACCCGCCAGAAGGAGGACCTCCCCGATGACCGAATCCGACCTGTCCCAGAACTGGAGCTTCGAGACGAAGCAGATCCACGTCGGACAGATTCCGGACGGCACGACGAACGCCCGCGCGCTGCCGATCTACCAGACCACCTCCTACACCTTCCGCGACACCGCGCACGCGGCGGCGCTGTTCGGTCTGGCCGAGCCCGGCAACATCTACACCCGGATCATGAACCCCACCCAGGACGCGGTGGAGCAGCGCATCGCCGCACTGGAAGGCGGCGTCGCCGCCCTGCTGCTGGCCTCCGGGCAGGCCGCGGAGACCTTCGCGATCCTCAACATCGCCGGAGCGGGCGACCACATCGTCTCCAGTCCCCGGCTCTACGGCGGCACCTACAACCTCTTCCACTACTCGCTGCCCAAGCTCGGCATCGAGGTCTCCTTCGTCGACGATCCCGACGACCTCGAGCAGTGGAAGGCCGCCATCCGCCCGAACACCAAGGCGCTCTATGGCGAAACGATCTCCAACCCGCAGAATCACATCCTCGACATCCCGGGGATCGCGGGCGTCGCCCACGACAACGGCGTCCCGCTGATCGTGGACAACACCGTCGCCACGCCGTATCTGATCCAGCCGCTGGCCCACGGCGCCGACATCGTCGTGCACTCGGCCACCAAGTACCTCGGCGGACACGGCGCGGCCATCGCGGGCGTGATCGTGGACGGCGGCAAGTTCGACTGGACCGGTGGCCGGTTCCCCGGCTTCACCGAACCCGACCCGAGCTACCACGGTGTCGTGTACGCCGAACTCGGCGCACCCGCCTACGCGCTCAAGGCGCGCGTGCAACTGCTGCGCGACCTCGGCGCCGCGGTCTCGCCGTTCAACGCGTTCCTGATCAGCCAGGGACTGGAGACGCTGAGCCTGCGGATCGAACGGCACGTGCAGAACGCGCAGGCGGTGGCCGAATTCCTCACCAGCCGTTCGGAAGTCACCTCGGTGTCCTACGCGGGCCTGCCGTCCTCCCCGTGGTACGAGCGCGGCCGCGCCCTCGCACCCAAGGGCACCGGCGCGGTGATCGGCTTCGAGCTGGCCGGCGGCGTCGACGCAGGCAAGCGATTCGTCGAGGCACTGCGGCTGCACAGCCACGTCGCCAACATCGGCGACGTGCGCTCGCTGGTCATCCACCCCGCCTCCACCACCCACTCCCAGCTGACACCCGAAGAGCAGCTGGCCGCGGGCGTCACCCCCGGCCTGGTCCGCCTCGCCGTCGGCATCGAGGGAATCGACGACATCCTCGCCGACCTGCGCGCCGGATTCGCCGCAGCCTCCTGACAAGGTGCGCCCCGGGGTGATCGGCCCCGGGGCGTCGGGTGGCTACCGGTTAGGCCGCGATCGGCCCGACCGTGATCGCTCGCCCGTCGCGAGTGGTCACGGTAACCCGCGGTGTCTCGCTGCCGGTCGCGCGGATGACCGCGAACGCGAGACCGTCCGCGCCGATCGGCACGACGCATTCCTCGAACGAGGACGTAACCGAAAGGGACACCGCGTCGTGGGCGGCTCGGCCGATGACCGCGTACCAGCCATCACCGAACCGGTCGGCGGTGGCCGACCGGAACCGGGTGCCGACTCGTTGCAGCGCCTCCCAGGCCGGGGTGTGTTCGTGCCGAGGACCGGAAGGACGGGGTGCGCCGAACATCGTTCCGCGCGTCTTCCACTGGTCACCGTCGGGGTGGACGAACACGATATAGCGGCCCCGGTCGCCGTCTACAAGGACTGCGATGATCTCCTCCCGGACGATGACGTTGATCGGGGCGAGGCTCGAGTCAGCGGCCGCAAGGGCATCGAGCGCTACGCTGACCGCTGGGTGGTCCAGTGTGCCCATCGGCTGTGCCCTTCCCTTTCGTGTCAGCAGATCGCGGAAATGGTGGCGCTGTTGTCGCCGCCGTCATCCCACGTACCGGCGATCGCGGTCACCTCCACCTGGGTATGGAACCCGTAGAGAATTCCCGCCGACGAGCACGACGCGGAGTACAACGCTTGCACGTCGGGGTCGGTGCTGGTGTCGATGCGTTCGGCGTGCTTGTACCAGTCGGTCTTCCACGGCTCGATGGCGTGCACGAAGCACACGATCTCGTCGTTCGCGGCGCGTACGGGTTCGGCGTCGGCGATGGTGGCCGGGCCGAGCACCCACGCGCTGGTGAGCATGGTGGCGCGGATCGCGACAGCAATGGTCATGGATTCCTCCCGTTCCGGCGCCTGGACCAGACATCGAGGTGCACGCCGCGGTAGGGGTGCTGCGAACCGAATTGGCCGCTTACGATCTCGACAACGACAATGTGTCGCACGTGCGCCCGATCGGACAGATCACGGCCGACGTCGAGCAGGTGTGTCGATATCGCCGCGCCGCATCGTTCCACAAACTGGGCCGATCTCTGCCACCGCTGCTCGGCGAGGTACGCGCTGCGGTGCACCGCAGCAGCGGCCGGGAGCGGGACCAGGCGCTCGTCCTGTTGTGCGAGCTGTACTACTCCGCGCACAGCATCGCCCACAAACTCGGGTATGGGGACCTCGCCGCACTGGCCGTCGATCGGCTCGCGTGGGCGGCCACCGAATCCGGCAACGAATTGTGGATCGGCACCAGTCAATTTCACCGCGCGGCGCTACTCAGTTCCGGCGGCGACTGGACCGCCGCACTCGGATTCTTGGAGCGCTGCCGGTCCAGCATCGAACCCCGCCTCAGCGCCGGACACCGCGACGACCTCATCGCCTGGGGCGGCCTGCACCTGCAATCCGGGCTCGCCGCGTCGCGCTGCGGCAATCGCGACCTTGCCGACGAGCACTTGGCCGAGGCCCGGGAGACCGCGCTGCGCCTCGGTGATGATCGCGACGTCATTCTGTCGTTCGGGCCGACAAACGTCGAGATCTGGTCGGTGGCGCTTGCCGTGGAGAGCATGGACGGCACCGAAGCACTCAACCGGGCACAGTCGCTGGTCATCCCGGATGGCACCCCGAAGGAGCGCGCGGGTCATCACTACATCGACCTGTCGCGCGCCTACCTCCTGCATGGGGACCGCACACGCGCCTTGGATGCGCTGCTCACCGCGAAAGCGATTGCCCCGGCGCAGACTCGCTGGAATCCGATGGTGCACGAGACAGTACGGGCGCTGGCTCGTGCGGAAGCACGCAGCGTCGACACCGTCCACGGCTTCGCCGTATGGTGCGGGATTGCCGCGCGCCTGTGATCCGGTCAGCCCGCCGCGGGCAGACCCTTCGCATCGGCGGGCGACAGGAACTCCACCCGGAACGAAGCGACGTAGTTCTCCCGCCGGCTCAGGAAGTGCCGCGTGTGTGGTTGCCGCTCGTGCTCCTCGAAGGCCGAACGATCGCGGTACACCTCGTAAAAGATCCGCGACAGCGGCTCACCCTCGACGGCATGCGTGGCGTACACCAACGTCCCGGGTTCGAAGTCGGCTATCGCTTGAACGGTTTCCGCCACCAACTTGTCGAACTCGGCCGCCTTCCCGGCGTCCAGCAGGTCGAACCTCACGACGAGCGCGAACATAGCCCCTCCTCCGCACAGTGCGCCCCGACCGGATGAGGATTCGGGACACGGCCACCGTACAGGCAGATGCGGCTATGCCACTGTAGAGCGGTCCACCCAGTCCGCGTACTCATCGGGGCACCATGCGATGGGCTGGCCGGTCAGCTCCGGGTTGTCCCAAGGGTGCAGTTCCTTGATCCTGGCGGCGAGCTTGTCCCGGGTGGTGTCGGAGGTTCGCAGCTCGACGCGCCACTCCTGGCCTTCACCGGATTCGCCGAGGTGCCAGAACACCGACTTGATCGGGCCGGTGATGAACGCACCCGCCGCCAGCTTCTCCGTTACCGCGGCGCGAGCGATGGATTGGGCAGCGTCTTCGGTGGGGGTAGTGGTCGTTACGGTCCACACACTCGGAGTTGCCATTCCGACAGACTAGGGGACAGGCGCTCCACGGACCGGCCGCAGTCTCCTGACGCGTTGCCCCGGAGCGATCGGCCCCGGGGCACTCCGCCTGGTCGCGATGCGGACCGGAAGCCTTGCAGCGGGGCGCGAACCCGTTTCCCCGCCGGTTTTCCTGATTTCCGTCAGCAATTTGACCGCAATCGCTTACGCCATCGGTTGCCTCACGGCGCCACCGATATTCGATACCGCCGCACGGATTCGATTGGCACGTGGAGCGGTTCCCCGCTATCGGAAAAGAAATCCAAATTTCGCGCATCCGTAAGGCTTTCTGAATCGAACTAGAAAGGTAGGTATATGTCCTCTTCAGAATGAGGTGGGTAAGTCCATGGGCATAGCAGTACCCGAAACTCCAGCACACCCCTTCTTACGCCGCGCCGCCACGCTGGTCGTCGCGGGCGCCATCCCGTTGTCCGTGGTCGGCGCGGCGACCGCCACCGCCGATCCGCTGCTGCCGGAGATCTCCGTCCAGCTCCCGTTCGCTCCGGCGCCCGCCGTCGGCGTCATCACCCCGGTGGCCGATCCCGCGGACCCGGGAGCTCTTCCCCCCGAAGCCGTTCCGCCCGCGCCCCCGGTTTCGGCGGGCCGCAACGACCTGAGCGTCAACCGGCCGATGCCGGATCCGAACGTGCTCGCCCCGATAGTCCCGCAGCGGCTGCACCTGCCCAACCCCGCCGCCCCGGCACCCTCGGTCGCGCCGATCGAGGCGCCTCCCGGCACCCTGCGCGTCGGTTCGGTGGTGATCGGCAGGCCGGACTTCCTGACTCCCGAGCAGGGCAAGATGTTCAACGACGCGATCGCGGGCCCGGAAGCCGGCATCGCGCAGACATTGGACTCGGCTGGCTTCGAGCCGTCGCGCTCCGACGCCATCGCCGCCGACATCCTCGGTTCCACCGCCATCGGCGCCTCGGTGGGCAGCATGGTGGCCTCGCCGGTCGCCTCGATCGGCGCGGTCATCGGCGCCGTCTGCGGCGCCATCGCGGGCCTGCCGATGTTCCCGACCGGGACGGTAGCCGTCATGGCGTTCGGCGCCGCCATCGGTTACGGGTTCGTCGCGTCCCCGGCCATCGCCGTCGGCGCGGCTGTCGGCGCGGGTGTCGGTGTGCTCCAGGGGCTCCTCACGCCGCCCACGGTGCCCGCCTAGTAATTCGCTTTCCGACGTGCTCCGCGGCCGGAGAACGCCGCGTGGCCTCGTCGTTTCGATACGCCCGAATTTCGTGAAGACCCGGTTTCGACCGGGTCTTCCGCTTTGCGCGGAAAGGCCGGACGTTTGGCTTCTCGATAACGGGCTATCGCGAAGAAGACCGGCTGAAGATGGTCGGCCGGTCTCTTCACAAGGAGGTTGTGACATGAGCACAGTCGACAAGGCGAAGAACAAGGCCGATAAAGTCGCTGGTCAGGCCAAAGAGAAGGTCGGCGAGGCGACGGGCGACCGGGGGAAGCGCGACGAAGGCCGCACCGACAAGGTCAAGTCGGACCTGAAGGACGCAGGCGAGAAGGTCAAGGACGCCTTCAAGCACTGACCACCGTCGAACGGCGCCGCGGGAGGTGGTCCCCGGCGCCGCGCATGGTCGGAGCGATGACAGAGATACGCCTTCCCGAGCGGATGGCCGCACGAGCGGTCATCCGCTTTTCTCTGTGACTTCCCCGCCCTGCGCCGATTCGGCGGCGGCCTCCCCCTCGACGAGTCGCAGCTCGCTCGGCCACCAGAGCTTGCGTCCGATCAGGCTGAACAGCGCCGGGATCACCACCGTGCGCACGACGAAGGTGTCGAGCAGGATGCCCAGGCCCACCACGATGCCGACCTGGGTCAGGGTGATCAGCGGGAGCACGCCGAGCACGCAGAACACCGCGGCCAGCACGATGCCCGCACTGGTGATCACCGCGCCGGTGACCGCCACCGCCCGCACCATGCCGCGCGTGGTGCCGTACCGCGGCGTCTCCTCGCGCGCCCTGGACACCAGGAAGATCGTGTAGTCGACGCCGAGGGCGACCAGGAACAGGAACGCGAACAGCGGCACGCTGATATCCAGCGCCGGGAATCCGAAGACGTGCTCGCTCATCCAGCTGCCCAGCCCCAGCGCGGCCAGCGCGCTCAGCACGGTGACGGCGACCAGCAGCAGCGCGGCGGGCACCGCGCGCAGCAGCGCGAGCAGCACCACGAGCACGACGACGAGGATGAGCGGGATGACCACCTTGCGGTCCCGGCTCGCGGCGGTCTGCACGTCCAGCGCCTGGGCGTCGGTGCCGCCGACCATCGCGTCGGCTCCGGGCACCCGCGCGACCGACGCGCGCAGCGCCTCGATCGTGTCGAAGGCGCGCGCGGAAGACGGTGGCGCGTCGATCACCACCGACCACCGGGTCAGTCCGGTCGGCGAGGTTCCCGTCTGCGAGGTCAGCACCACGCCATCGGTGCGGCGCAACGCCTCATCGATCCCCGCCGCCGCATCGCTGCGCGCGAGGACGATCGCGGGATCGGAAGCCCCGGAGGGGAAATGCCGCGCGAGGGCGTCGAAGCCCTCCACCGACTCCGCGCGGACCCGGAACTGCTCGGTCTGCGAGAGTCCCACCCGCGTCGACAGCAATCCGGTCGTGCAGACCGCGAGCACCACGATCGCACCGCCCGCGACCAGCGCGGGCCTGCGCACCACCCGCGCGGCGATCGCGTGCCAGACGCCCTCCTCCGCCGTGTCGCGGTCGTCTGCCTGCGGCACGAAGGGCCAGAACACCTTGCGCCCGCACAACGCGAGCGCGGCGGGCAGCGCGAGCAGGACGAACACCACCGCCACCAGCAATCCGAGCGCGGCCATCACACCGAGACTGCGTGTGCTCGGCACCGAGGCGAGCAGCAGCACGAGCAGCGCGGCGACCACCGTCACGTTGCTGGCCAGGACCGCGGGTCCGGCGCGCCGCACCGCCTGCCGCAGCGCCGCGCGGTGGTCGGATTCCCGGTGCAGTTCGTCGCGATAGCGCGATACCAGCAACAGCGCGTAGTTGGTGCCCGCGCCGAACACCAGCACGCTCGTCACGCCGGAGGTCGACCCGTCGAAGGTCAGGTCGGTCAGGCGCGCCAGCGCGGTTCCCGCGCCGGTGGCCACCCGGTCGGCCGCGCCGACCACCGCGAGCGGCACCAGCCACAGCACGGGTGAGCGATACGTCGCGATCAGCAGCACCGCGACGACCACCGCGGTCACCGCCAGCAGCGTGACGTTGGCGCCGGAGAACGAGTCGGCGATGTCGGCACCGAAGGCCGGACCACCGGTGACCTGGAGAACGAGCCCGTCGGGCAAGCCGTCCCGCGCGGCGGAACGGATTTCGTCGATGCGGTCGGTCAGCGCGAATCCGTTCAGGTCGGCGTTCACCGGAACCTGCCCGATCGCCGCCTTCCGGTCCGGCGCGGCGAGGAGGTCGCCCGGACCGGGCGGGCGTCCCGCCGCGCGGGAAACCGCCGCGGCGGTGGCGTTCCGGTCGTCGTCGGTCAGCTCGCCGTCGTCGGCACGGGTGACGACGACGATGGCGGCGGCCGTCCCGGCGTCCGGGAACTCCTCCAGCGCCTGTTCGACGTGCGCCGATTCCGCCGAGGACGGTAGCGCGGTCGGAGCCTGCCCGGCGGACTCGTTCTCACCCACCGCACCGATCAGGCCTACCGAGGCGGCGGCGAGCACCACCAGCAGCACCCACGAGGTCCGGGCGGTCACCACCGACGCATAGCGATCCCAAGCGCTCACACCGCAACTCTCTCAGAAACTGAAATATTAAGCAATCGAGACATCGACTGAACTACGCTGACCCCCGTGTGGAAAAGGATGCGCCGTTGACCCCTGAGCCGAACGCGGACCGGCCGGACCGTGATGGATTGGAAGCCGGCATCGCCGCCGACATCCGCGCTCTCACCGCGATCTCCGAGCAGATCGGCCAGGTCTTCGCGCGTACACACCAACTGCGCGCCAACGACTTTCGCGCGCTGATGCACGTCGCGACCGCCGAGATCGAGGGCGCGCCGCTCACCGCGGGCGGGCTCGGCAAGCTGATGGGAATCTCCTCATCGGCGGTGACCTACCTGGTCGAGCGCATGATCGACTCCGGTCACCTGCGCCGCGCCGCCGACCCGACCGACCGCAGGCGGGTCATCCTGCACTACGACGAGCACGGCATGGATGTGGCCCGCGGGTTCTTCACCCCGCTCGGGCGGCAGACCCGCGCCGCGATGGCCGAACTGCCCGAGGCGGACCTGGCCGGTGCGCATCGCGTCCTGGTCGCCGTGGTCCAGGCGATGCGCGAGTACCACGACGAGCTGACCGGCGACTGAACGCCGCGCGCGTGCGTCAGTCCCGCAGAGCCTGCTCGCGCAGCGATTTCAACGTCTTCGACAGAATCCGCGAGACCTGCATCTGCGAACAGCCGATCCGCTGGGCGATCTGCTCCTGGGACATCGAGTCGAAGAAGCGCATCACCAGCACCTGCTTCTCGCGCTCCGGCAACGCGGCCAGCAGCGGCTTCACCGCCAGGTAGTTCTCCACGGTGCCGAAATCCGGGTCCTCGGCGCCGAGCGAGTCCAGCAGCGAGGGGCCGCCGGATTCCGAATCGTCGGTGTCGGAGGCGGCATCGATCGAAGAGGTCTGGTAGGCGTTGCGGGCGATGAGCGCCTGGGTCACCTCGTTCAGGTCGGCGCCCAGTTCCTCGGCGATCTCCCGCGCCCGCGGCATCCGGCCCAGCCGCTGCGACAGGATCTCCACCGTGGGACCGATGGTGGACTGGATCTCCTTGAGCCGACGCGGCACTCGCACCGACCAGGCGTAGTCGCGGAAATGCCTGCGCACTTCGCCCATGATCGTCGGCACCGCGAACGACAGGAAGGTCGCGCCGTGTCCCGGATCGAAGCGGTCGACGGCGGCGAGCATGCCCACCCGGGCGATTTGCAGCAGGTCCTCGAAGCTCTCGCCGCGCCCGCTGAACTTGCGGGCGATGTGTTCGGCCAGCGGCAGGCAGCGCTCGATCAGCTCGGCGCGCACGGCCTCCCGGCGCGGATCGTCCGGGGCCAGCGCGGCCAGTTCGGCGAAGAGCGGCTCGATATTGTCGTAGCTGTCTCCCCGGGATTTGCGCTTGGCACCGGCCGGATTCGACTCGCTACGCATTATTCGAGCCGCCGCGGACCCAACGGAAGTCGACGACAGTCGGGTAGCCGCCCGCGGCGGAGTCGTGTGCGCCTCGGGTGGCCGAGACCGAATCCGTCAGCGTCGCGACGATGTGCCAGCCGAAGCCGGACTCGTCCGGGCTGGTGTCCGACACCGTGACGGTGGACACGCGCACCTCCACCGCGTCGTCCTCGAAGCCGAATCCGCACTCGAGCTCCGCCCCGTCCACGGCGTCCAGCACCAGCGCGCTGGCCACCTCGTCGAGGGCCAGCCGGATATCGGTCACCTCATCGATGCCGAAATCGGCCATGAGCATGACGGTCTCGGCCAAGGCACGCAGCATCGCCAGCTGTTCGGAGACCGCGGGCACCCGCACGCTGATCGTGCCGGTCCGCGTAGTAGCGGGAGGAGTCCCCTCACCCTTGCTCATGCACCGCTCCCAGAAAGTCGCGCCGTCCGTCGGAGCGCTCAGCCTACGCCCTCTCGTCCACTCGCTTCGATCGGCCACGGTACAACACGTGGGTCCTCGCCCGCGGCGACAGGTCACGACGGCCCGCGCCGCGTCCCCACCACCGTCGACAATGCGGATGACCTGCACTTTCCACGGGGTGGCCTCCGCCTCCTCGGGTCCGGTGCTCGATCGTTCCCGCCCGGATCATTCGGTTCCCGGGGCAGGCAACGGCCCTACCCGTTTCGGCGGAAGACGACGACGTCCGTCTCCGACCGCACGCACCAGATCGGTGTAGGAGATCTCCAATTCCGCCAGCCTGGTCCATGCCGCGTGCATGCGCTCGCCACCCGGATCGTCGTTCATCAGCAGATGGAACGCCTCTTCCGCCACGGCGGCCATCCGGTCGATCATCACGCCCAGGCTGACGTCGTGCAGCCGCACACCCGGCGCGGCGGACGGCAGCTGCAACGTCGCCCACGTGTCGATCCGGTCGACCAACTCGGCACGGCGCCGCTCCAGCTCGGCCAGGTCCCGCGCCTGCTCACGCCGCTGCCGGTGCAGTTCGGTCAGCTCGCGTGCCCACCGGCTCACCGGGCCCTGCACGTGCTGACCGCCCAGCGCGCACAGCAGAGCGCTGGGGCTCGGCAACGCCGAACTCTCGGACGGCTTTCGTGGTCGCGCACGCTGGACCAGCATCGGCTACCTCCTCGGCACGACCACACCGATGCCGCGGCCGGTCGTCGAAGCCTTCATCGGGACAGCGTTCATTCCGGAACGGGCATGCCCGCGCTGGGCGCATGCAAACTCACAGTGGCGCAGTGAGTTCGAGATGTATGCCGTCGGGATCGGAGAACGACAGGATAGCGATGCCGAAATCGGCCATTTCCGTGATCTTCCCGTGTTCGATGCCCGCCTCGGACAGGCGCGCGGCCGCGGCCACCAGATCGTCCCGCGCGGGGACGGCGAAGCTGAGGTGGTCCAATCCCACACGCTCGGAATCGAATCGATCCGTCGCGGCGGCCACCGGGCGCAGGCCGAGCAACATCCCGTTGGCCTGGAACACCACCCCGCCGAACAGGCGCATCGGGTCGGCGCGCACCGCAGGATCGTCCGGGCTGCCAGGGGATTCGGCGGCGATCGGGAAGCCGAGCACGTCTCGGTAGAAAGCGCGGGACCGCGCGATATCGGTCACCGTCAACCGGATGTGGTGGGTCCCGGTGGTTTCGATCATGGTCACGCGAACTCCCAAGCGTCGAGGTACTGCGGGCTCGAACGACTCCGCCGGCGGCGAGCCGTCTCGCGATGACAGTAGGACAGAACTTCCGCGGAACGGAGTGTCGTGAACGACATCTTCGGTACCGTTTCCGACATGGACGTCGTTGTCTTCGTGGTGGACGGGGTAGCCGATTTCGGATACGCCGCCTTGCTGGAGACCTTCAACACCGCCAACGCCGTGCGCACCGAACTGGCCGACCCGCCGCAGCCGTGGCGGATCCGCAGCGCGTCGTTCGGCACCACGGTGCGGTCGGGCAACGGCAACACCGTGCCGACGATCCCGCTCGACGAGCTCGGCGACGAATTCGAGCTGATGATCGTGCCCGCGGTCAACGTGCTGGAGGCCGCGGCGCTGATCGAACTCATCTCCGCACCGGCCAGCCGCCCCGTGCTCGACCGGCTCGTCGCCGCACGGGATCGAGGAGCTCATCTGGCCGCCGCCTGCACCGGAACGTTCTTCCTGGCGGAGGCGGGCGTGCTGGACGCTCCGCGGCGACCACGAGCTGGTGGCTCGGCCCCAGCTTCCGGCGCCGTTATCCGCGCGTCGAACTGGACGAGGGCCGGACGCTGTGCCGCGGCCAGGGCGTCACCACCGCGGGCGCGGCGCTGTCGCATATGGACCTGGCGCTGTCGCTGATCGCCTCCAGGAGCCCGGCGCTGGCCGAGCGCGCGATGCGCTATCTCGCGGTCGGCGCGGGACGACCGCAACGCGAGTTCATCGTTCCCGAGGTCATCGCCAGGGGCGATTCCGTCACCGCCGCCTTCGAACGCTGGGTCCGCGAACATCTCGGCGAGAATTTCCGGATCGCCCACGCCGCCCGCGCCATCGGTGTCACCGAACGCAGCCTGCAACGGGCCACGCACGCCGAACTCGGCATGTCCCCCACGGAGTTCGTGCACGACATCCGCCTCGAACGGGCCGTGCACCTGCTGCGCACCACAGCGCTCACGGTGGACGCGGTGGCCGCCAAAGTGGGCTATCTCAACGCCGGAACCCTGCGCGGATTGTTCCGCCGCCGTCGGGGCATGTCGATCTCCGAGATCCGCATGACGCGCGTGTCGTATTGAGTCGAGCGCCGGAAGCGGCCGAGGAACCCGCGCGAGGAGGATCCCCGTGACCGATCAGCAGTTCACGACCACATCCGACGAGGCACGATTCCCGGCGTCCGCCGGGCCGACCGCGCACGACACCGCGCGGCTGAGCGTGGTGATCGCCGCACTGGGCGTGGTATTCGGCGACATCGGGACCAGCCCGATCTACACCATCCAGACCGTGTTCAACCCGCGCGACCCGCATCCGGTGCCCGTCACCACGGACAACGTGTACGGCGTGGTCTCGCTGATCTTCTGGTCGGTGACCATCATCGTCACCGTCACCTACATCCTGCTGGCCCTGCGCGCCGACAACGACGGCGAGGGCGGCATCATGGCGCTGATCACGCTGCTGCGCCGGTGGGGCTCGCAACACGGGCGCCGCCAGACCGCGGTGCTGGCGGCGCTGGGCATCTTCGGTGCTTCGCTGTTCTTCGGCGACAGCATGATCACTCCGGCGATCTCGGTGCTGTCCGCCGTCGAGGGAATCGAGGTCGTGGAGCCGTCGCTGCGGGAGTTCGTCGTGCCGATCACCGCGGTGATCATCGTGACGCTGTTCCTGGTGCAGCGCCGGGGCACCTCGGCGGTGGGCCGGGTGTTCGGACCTGTGATGATCGTGTGGTTCCTGACCATAGGCGCGTGCGGGGTGGCGGGCATCGCCGCTCATCCGCAGATCCTGCGGGCCCTGTCACCGACCTACGCGCTGGGTTTCCTGTTCGGACATTTCGGCACCGCCTTCTTCGCCTTGGCCGCGATCGTCCTCGTGGTGACCGGAGCCGAGGCACTGTTCGCCGACATGGGTCACTTCGGCCGCCGCTCGATAACCCGGGCCTGGTTGATCCTGGTGTTCCCGGCGTGCATTCTCAGCTATTTCGGCCAGGGCGCGTTGATCCTCGGCGATTCCCGCCACGTCAGCAGCCCGTTCTTCCTGCTCATGCCCGCATGGGGCCGGCTGCCGCTGGTGCTGCTGGCCACCGCGGCGACGGTGATCGCCTCCCAGGCGGTGATCACCGGCGCGTACTCGGTGGCTTCCCAAGCCGCCCGGCTCGGCTACCTGCCCCGGCTGCGGATCGCGCACACCTCCGAGGCCACCGTCGGCCAGATCTACGTCCCGTGGATCAACTGGCTGCTGATGGTCTCGGTTCTCACCCTGGTGTTCGCCTTCCGCAGTTCGGCGGCGCTGGCCTACGCGTACGGCATGACGGTGACCGGCACGATCACCATCACCACCCTGCTGTTCTTCTACATCGCCCGCCTCAGATGGAACATCCCGCTGTGGCTGCTCGCCTTGGGCGCCGTCCCCTTGGTGTCGGTGGACCTGCTGTTCGTCGCGGCGAACCTGACCAAGCTCGCGCACGGTGCGTGGCTGCCGCTGCTGATCGCGCTGACCGCGTTCACCGTCATGACCACCTGGCAGCGCGGACGCGAGATCGTCAGCGCCGAACGCGAACGACGGGAAGGGTCGCTGCGCGAATTCATCGATCACCTGCACGCGGGCGACGACCCGTCGATACGCCAGGTCCCCGGCACGGCCGTCTTCCTCAACCGCGGCAAGCGAACCGCGCCGCTGGCCATGCGGGCCAACGCAGAACACAATCATGTACGCCACGCGCACGTCGTGATCATGTCGATCGAGACCGAGCCCGTACCCCGCGTTCCGGCCGATCAGCGGATCAGCGTCGACTCCCTGGGCTACACCGAAGACGGGATCATCCACGTCCGCGCCCGCTTCGGCTACATGGAGGCCCAGGACGTGCCCGGCGCGCTGGCGCTGCTCGACCCCGCCGTCACCGAGGGGCCGTTGCAGCTGGACCAGGCGTCCTACTTCTTGTCGAAGATCGAGCTGCGCGCCGGCTCCGAGCCGACGATGGCCGCGTGGCGCAAACGCCTGTTCATCGCCACCTCCTACATCACCGCCGACGCCGCCGAGCAGTTCGGCCTACCGCGCGAACGCACCGTCATCATGGGCGCGCACATCGAGATATAAGCGCTGCGACTGTCGGCCGTCCGCCACGGCGACAGCTTTGGCCGAACGTCGGTAAAGCCGACAGCGATTTCCGCTGTATCGGTTACCCGAACAAACTTTTACCCAGCATTACGACCGGGCGTTCCGGGTAGTTCGCTACTCGTGTGCTGCGGGCACCGTGACCCGACGATGGCAACAGCCGGTGCGACGACGACGTCGTCACCCCGCTCACCTCGAACCCGGAGTCCCCGATGCCTGCGAAAAAGAACTCACCTTCCCACCGGTCCCACGCCGAAAACGACGATCTGCTCACCGCGCTGCGCACATTCATCCGCAGCAAAGGGGAAAGCTTCCTCGAAGACCCCAATATCTCCTCGATCGGCGTCGGCTACAAGCAAGTCGACGGAAAACCGACGGACGAGATCGCGGTGCAGTTCACGATGAACGAGAAGGTGTCCGAGCCGGAGGAGCTCGAAGCACTCGGCACGTCGACGATTCCGGAGACGGTCACCGTCGACGGGTTCGAGGTGCCCACCGATGTCCTGCAGCGCAAGTTCGAGCCCGCCTTCCGGCTGGTCACCGAAGCGGCGGCGCCGCAGCGCAAGACGCGCCAGGATCCCATCGTTCCGGGCATCAGCGTCGGCCATCCCACCACCACGGCCGGAACGATCGGTTGTGTCGTCTACGACCGAGACGACGGGACGCCGTACGTCCTGAGCAATTGGCACGTCCTGCACACCGCGGCGGGCGCACTCGGCGACGTGGTCGTGCAGCCCGGCCCGCGCGACGACAATCGAATCGACCGCAATCGGCTCGGCAAGCTCGTCAGGTCTCATCTCGGCACGGCGGGCGACTGCGCCGTCGCCGCCATCGAGGACCGGCGGTTCAGCGCCGAGATCACCGGGCTGGACGTCGTTCCGGACCGTCTCGGTGAACCCGAGCTGGGCGACAAGGTGATCAAGAGCGGCCGGACCACGGCGGTCACCCGCGGCATCGTGCGGCGCGTCGACGTGATCGCCCGGATCGATTACCGCGGGGTCGGCCCGAAGAGCATCGGCGGCTTCGAGATCGGACCGGATCCGGCCCATCCCGCGTCCGACGGTGAGATCAGCAGCGGCGGCGACTCCGGGTCGGCGTGGCTGTTCGAATCGGCCGACGGCCAGACCAGCACCGTACTGGCCGGATTACATTTCGCGGGTGAGACGGGCGCCGACACCGACGAGCACGCGCTGGCCTGCCTGCCGCAATCGGTGTTCGAGAAGCTCGGCATCAGCTTGACCCCGCCGCCCGCGGAGGAAGTCGCGGCGGTGGCCGGATACGATCCGCGGTTCCTCGCCTCGCCGATACCGCTGCCCGAGGTGGACGCGCAGCTGCGCCCCGACGTGGCGACCGCCCTCGACGGTGCCGACGTCCTGCACTACACGCACTTCTCCCTCGCGATGCGCCGCTCACGCCGCTTCGCCATCTGGGTGGCCTGGAACATCGACGGCGCCTCGATCAAGAAGCTCTCGCGCAAGAAGATCGACTTCGTCAAGGATCCGCGACTCGACGCGGACGCGCAGGTCGGCAACGAGTTGTACCGCGACAACCGGCTCGATCGCGGCCATCTCGCGCGACGCGCGGATCTGCTGTGGGGCAGCCTGCCCGAAGCGGCGAAAGCCAACAAGGACTCGTTCTTCTACACCAACATCACCCCGCAGATGGACGACTTCAATCAGAGCATGCGCGACGGGGTGTGGGGGCGACTCGAGGATGCCGTCTTCGCCGACGCCACCGTCGACGATCTCAAGGTCAGCGCGTTCGGCGGCCCGGTCTTCACCGCGGACGACCGCGAATTCCGGCAGGTCAAGATTCCCCGCGAGTTCTGGAAGGTCATCGCGTTCGAGGAACACGGTGAACTGAAGGCCCGTGGCTTCCTGTTGAGCCAGAGCCTAGACCAGCTCGAGGTCCTCGACCTCGACGAGTTCCGCGTCTTCCAGGTCCCGTTGAACGAGATCGAGCAACGCGCCGGCTTCCACTTCCCGCAAGCTCTGCGGGACGCGGATCTCCAGTTGGCACCGGAGGAAGTGGAAGCCCCGTTGACCTCGGTCGCGGACATCCAGTGGTGAGCCCGGACCGGTTCGCTACGTGACAGCTACACCGCGCGCGATTGCGGAGGGGCGGCGAATCCCTCCGCGAATTGGATGAAGTTGCGCGCGACGGTTTCGCTCTCCCGGCGCACGCTGCGTTTGAGGAGGAGACCCGGCAACAACAGGGAGGACTGCAACTCGGTGTGATACCAGACCTGCGCTCCCGCACGGTCCTCGGACACTTCGAACCATCCACCGCCGCCGAGGCCGACACAGCTGTCCACGACCTGCCACGACACCCGGTCATCGGTCCACTCGTATTCCAGCACCTGCAGATCGGACCTGCCGAGCAGAGTATCGGCGGTCACGTAAACCCGTTGTGGCCGACCGGATTCGCCGCGGGTGGCCACGCGCGCATCCGAATACGCCGACCATTCGGGGAGCATTTCGATCGCTGCGAGGGCATCGAAGACCTGAGCGGGATCGACAGCGACGTCGAAATATATATCCGTTTTAACGCGCATAACTCCTCCACCCCCTGTTCCGACCCGGCCGATTCTGCCCGGGACGGTTCGCATCCGTCAATACGTCCGCGGCCCGCAATCATCGGCTATGCGCGAAGGCCGATGTCAGAAGCTCCCCATGGTTGAAAATAAGTAGTTAGCTACTTATGAGCTATTGGGAGCTATAACAGTTACCGGCGAGTATCAAAGTGGGATCCGCCGGTGGCGACGCCGACGCACGGGGGGAAATCCTTACGCGAATTCGCGGTACAACTCCGGCAGGAACTGGGCGAGGTGGTTCATTTCCTGGCCGCAGTGCATCGGATCGGGTGCGTGCGGCCCGCACAGCCTGAGGTCCGCACCCTCATCGAAGCCACCGCGCACACCGTCGAGGCGCGACTGTCTTGACCGGCTCTCGGGGCGGGGATCCTCCGAATCCCCGCCCCGAGGTTCTTCCGTTTACCGGGCCGTTTCCGTCCAGGTGACCGGCAGTTCGTGGACGCCGTAGATATTCATGTCGGTCCGGAGTTTCACTTCGCCTGCGGGGATGGCCAGCTCGAGGGTCGGAAAGCGGCGCAGCAGACCGGCGAAACCGGCGCGCATCTCGATGCGGGCCAATTGCTGGCCCAAGCATTGATGGATGCCGTGGCCGAAGGACAGATGCCCGCGGGCCGTGCGGTGGATGTCCAGGGTGTCGGGGTTGTCGAAGCGCTGGGGGTCGTGGTTGGCGGCCAGCAGCGAGACGACGACGGTCGAGCCCTTGCCGATCGTCTCGCCGCCGAGTTCGATGTCGTCGGTGGCGTAGCGGTAGAAGATGTCGGCGACGGACAGGTAGCGCAGCAATTCCTCGACGGCGCCGGGCACCAGATCCGGGTCGGCGCGCAGTTGCGCCAGCTGTTCGGGGTGCTCCAGGAGCGCGAAGGTGCCCAAGGCCAGCATGTTGGCGGTGGTCTCGTGGCCCGCGAGCAGCAGCAGGAAGGCGACGCCGGTCAGCTCCTCGATGGTGAGGTCGTCGTGGCGAGTGAGATCGGACAGGATGTCCTCGCCGGGTTCGGCGCGTTTGCGGGTGACCAGTCCGGCCAGGTACGTGGTCATCGCACCGTAGGCGGCCATCTTCTCTTCCAGCGGCTGTTCCTTGACCAGGAATTTGGCGGAGTTGACCTGGAAGGTCTCCCGATCGGCGTAGGGGACGCCGAGCAGCTCGCAGATCACCAGCGAGGGCACCGGCAGCGCGAACGCCTCGACCAGGTCGACCGGCGGGGTCAGCCGCGCCATCTCGTCCAGTTGCCGTTCGGTGATCTCGATGATGCGCTCTTCGAGCTGCTTCATGCGTTTGACGGTGAAGGCGCCGGTCAGCTTGCGCCGCAGCCGGGTGTGGTCCGGCGGGTCCATGGCGACGAACAAGCCCGGCACCTGCGGGGACGGTTCGGTAGCGGCGGGCATGCCGGGGGTCTGGTACGGCACGTGGAGAATGCCGATGTCCTGGCGAGAGCTGAACCGGGTGTCGGCCATGAGCCTGCGGACCGCGTCGTAGCCGGTGACGAGCCAGCCCTCGTGACCGTCCGGGAAGATCAAGGGGCAGACCGGGCGGGTCTCGCGCAGCCGGGTGATTTCGCGGGGCGGGTCGAAGGGGCCGGCGTCGCGCTCCATGGGGAGGCCGTTCGGGATGGGAACTGCTCGAGTCATCAGGTTTCCTCTGTTGCGGGTGTTGTGCCGGAGTTGTGGACTAGTCGCCGGAGACAAGGGTGATCGCGCCGGACGGGCACACCTGTGCGGCCTCGCCGACCGCAGATCCCTGGTCGGGCACGGGCGTGCGGTTCAGCAGCACCACCCGACCGTCCTCGGTGTCCTGGTCGAACACTTCGGGGGCGGTCAGTGCGCACATGCCTGCGCTGATGCAGCGCTCGCGGTCCACCCTCAGTTCCACTGGTAACCCCGGGTGAGGGGCAGGGAGCGCATGCCGCCACCTGCAATCGCTGAACTATTCACAGGGATACTGTCGGCGGCCCGGCTGATACCGCCCTGACACCGACCTGACACGTCCGCTGACACGGTGTTCGACGGTCGGGAAAACTGCCGGGTCGTTGACGGTCGATGCCATCGGACCGGTTATCACTCCAGGGACGGGCGGCCCGCCGACTGCCGATCGTCCACGGCAGAATGGGCCGGTGCGAATCGGGATGCTTGGACCGCTCGAGATCCGACTAGACGACGGCGGATCGATCGAGGTGCCGGGCGCTCGGTTGCGGGCCCTGTTGATCGCCCTCGCGCTCGAACCCGGTCGCGTGGTCGCCAAAACAACGCTGGTCGACTGGATCTGGGGTGCACAGCCACCCTCCGACGCCGCGAATGCCTTGCAGGCGCTGGTCTCCCGGCTGCGCAGGGTGCTGCCGGACGGGTTGCTCGACGCGCAGGCGGGCGGCTACCGGCTGACGGTGGAACCCGGCGCTGTCGACGCCGTGCGATTCGAACAGCTTCTCGACCAGGCACGCGGCGGTGCGGACGCGCGGCAGGCCGGGCTGCTGCGCGAGGCCGTCGACCTGTGGCGGGGTGCGCCGATGCAGGACATCGGTATCCAGGACAGCGAAGCATTGGACGCGGTGGTCACCCGGCTCGAGGGGCTGCGCCTGGCCGCCATGGAAGATCTGTACGAAGCGGAGATCCGCCTCGGCCGGGGTCAGGAACTGGTGGCCGAACTGACCGAACTGGTGGCCCGGCACCCGGTGCGGGAACGGCTCGTCGCCGCGCTGATGCGCGCGCTCGGCGCCGCGGGTCGCGGCAACGAGGCACTGGTCGTGTACCAGCAGGCCCGGGAGGCACTCGCCGACGAGTTGGGCGTGGACCCCTCGCCGGAACTCTCCGCACTGCACGTCGCGCTGCTGCGCGGCGAAGTGGGCGCGCGGGAAACCGACCGCAGGACGAACCTGCGGGCCGAGTTGACCAAGTTCGTGGGCAAATACGCCGACGTCGCCGTCGTGCGCGAACTCATCGCCGACCATCGGCTCACCACGTTGACCGGGCCCGGCGGTTCCGGCAAGACCAGGCTGGCCCTGGAAACCGCGCGGACCATGCTCGACGACTTACCGGACGGGGCATGGCTGGTGGAGCTGGCGTCGGTCGGCGCGAGTGGTGACGTGTCGCAGTCGGCGCTAGCCGCGCTCGGGCTGCGAGACGCACTGCTCGGCGGCACACCGAACGCGGAGCCGATGGACCGGCTCGTCGCCGCGATCCGCGAGCGCGAAACGCTGCTGATCCTGGACAACTGTGAGCACGTGATCGAGTCCGCGGCGGCGTTCGCGCACCGGCTGCTCGGCGAGTGTCACCGGCTGCGGATCCTCGCGACGAGCAGAGAACCACTCGGCATCACGGGTGAGGCGATATGGCAGGTCGAGCCGCTGGCGTTGCCCACCGAGAACGCGGGCCCGGACGAGATCGAGTCCTCCCCGGCCGTTCAGCTGTTGCGCGACCGGGCCGGTGCGGTGCGCAAGGATCTCGCGGCCGATGCCCGCGCATTGTCGACCATGGCGCACGTCTGCCGGGCGCTCGACGGAATACCGCTGGCGATCGAATTGGCCGCGGCCAGGCTGCGCACCATGTCCCTCGATCAGCTCGCCGACCGCCTCGACGACCGGTTCCGCCTGCTGACCGGCGGCAGCCGTACCGCGCTTCCGCAGCATCGGACACTGCGCGCGGTGGTCGACTGGAGCTGGGAGCTGCTCACCGACGCCGAACGGATGGTCCTGCGCAGACTCGCGGTGTTCTCCGGCGGCGCGAGCCTGGAAGCGGCCGAGCAGGTTTGCGCGGGCACGGAGGGCGGGCCCGAAGGGCAGGCGGGCGCGAAGAACGTGGTGGTCGAGCAATGGGAGATGCTCGAGCTGCTCACCGCGCTGACCGAGAAATCGCTGCTCACCGCCGGGGACGGCGGACCGCGCTATCGGATGCTCGACACGATCAAGCAGTACGCCCTCGACCGGCTCGTGGAGGCGGGGGAATCGGACGCGGTGCGCCGGGCCCATCTCGCGTACTTCACCGGACTCGCCGACAGCGCGGAGCCGCACCTGCGCCGCGCCGAGCAATTGGAGTGGCTCGCCGCGCTGGAAGCCGAGCACGACAACATCGCCGTCGCGATGCGTGGCGCGCTCGCGGCGGGCGACGCGGCCGAGGCGATGCGGCTCGCGGCGGCCACGGGCTGGTACTGGTGGCTCAGCGGGCACAAGGCCGAAGGCATGGAGCTGATCACCGCGGCCGCCGAGCTGCCCGGCGAAGTGGACGACGAGATCCGCGCCAGGGTGTACGGACTGGTCGTGCACTTCATGAACTCCGGACCGACCGACGAGCACCAAGTGGAGGAATGGATCCGCCAGGCATACCGATTCAGCCGGCGCAGCAAGAGCCGATACCCCCTGCTGGGGTTCGTCGCCGCGATGGAACGCATGTTGCAGGGGCCCGACGCGCTGCTGCCCGCGTTCGAACCGCTGCTCGCCGACGACGATCCCTGGGTGCGGGCGCTGGCCCGGCTCCAACTGGGCAAGGCGCGGATCGCGCTCGGCCAGGAGGGCCGGGAGGCGGACACGTATCTCGAGACGGCGCTCGCCGAGTTCCGGGCCATCGGCGAGCGCTGGGGAATGTCGTTCGCGCTGACCGAACTGGCGAATCGAATCGCCATGCGCGGCGAGTTCGCCGCCGCGTGCGAACACCTCGACCAGGCGATCGCGGTGGTCACCGAAGTCGGCGCGATCGAGGACGTCTTCCTGATGCGGGCCAGGCAGGCTCAGCTGTACTGGCTGCTGGGTGATGCGGAGGCGAGCGCGGCCGCCATCGCCGAGGGGCAGCGGTACGCCGACCGGTCAGCCTGGCAGAACGCACTGGCCGAACTCGCCTTCGCGAAGGCGCAACTGGCCCATTGGAACGGCGACACCGCGCAGGCGCGCCGGGAGATCGACCTCGCGACGACCATGCTGGGCAGCGACGCGGAGCAAGTTTACGTCAAGGCGGTGACACACGACCTGCTCGGTTACCTCGCGGAGGGTCTCGACGAAGCGCGCGAACACCGTGCCGCGGCCTTCCAGGCGGCGTCCGCGGCGGGCTACGCGCCCCTCATCGCCCAAATCCTCGTCGGCGTCGCGGATCTTGCCCTGCGCGACGGCCAGGACGAACAGGCCGTGCGACTGCTCGCGGCGAGTGCCGCAGTACGCGGACTGCCCGATCGTTCTCAACCGGATGTGGCTCGGATCGAGCAGACAGCACGACATCGCCTCGGAGCAGCACGGTTCACCGAGGCGACGAGGGAAGGTGCGCAGGGGAATTGGAGTGATCTGGTCGCGACCACGCTCGCTGGTTGAGCATGGCGGAAAACGGCCGCACCCCGGTGCACGACCCGACATGGAGTCGTGCACCGGGGTGCGGTGTTCACCACGCTGACGTGGGGTGCGGGTGTCCGTGGAGATGACCGGGCTGCTGAGCTGGATGAGCTAGGCGGCGGTGGCGTGCCGGATGATGATGTTGCCGTAGGAGTTACGTGCGTACACCTCCACGGTGTCCTCCTTGCCTTGCGACCGGTCGACCGGTCGCATCAGGTTCTGCACGGCGCCGGAGAGCGCGTTGGCTTCCAGCCGCGCCGCGCTGCCCGGGCTGATACCCACCTCCAGCTCACCCATGGATGTCTCCAACCGGAGCACGCCGCGGGAGGCTTCGCCGATGCGGATGTCGCCTTTGGCGGTTTTCGCGGTCACCGAACCGCCCGGGCGCTCGACGGTGATGTCGCCGGCGGATACCTCCAGGTCGCACTCGCCGAGTTCGCCGGTGCCCTGCAATCGGCCCACAGCGGCCGTGCCCTTCAGCCGGGAGCCGGTCGGTACCTCGATGGTCACCTCGATCGACGGGTTGCCGCCGAACGGGCTGTAGGTCCGCCAGTCTTTCGGCGTCTTCACGGTCAATGCGCCTGCGGTGAAAGCGACCTCGGTCTGCTCGGCGGCGCGCACGTCACCCTTTCTGGACCCATCGGCCGGCCGGACCTCGACGACGGTGTCGGTACGGTCGGAGGCGATCACAGTGACGTTGCCGGAGAGCACGTCGACGGTGACGACGATCGGCTTCGGTGTCTCGAACGTGGGCATGGCTGTCTCCTCGAAATTGTTCGGTATGTGAAATGAATGGCGGACCCGGCCGGTGACGCGCTTTCGGCGCATCGCGGACGCGCCCCGATCAGCGCGGTCAGCCGGCGACTACGCGCGCTTGTTGAACGTGGCCCGCGACCACAGGTATCCGACCAGGGCGAACCCGGCGCACCAGGCGAGCGCGGCCGCCGTGTAGCCGCCGGAAGGATGGCCGCCGAGAAACCCACGCAAGGCTTCGATGATCGGCGTGAAGGGCTGATACCGGGCGAACTGCCGGATACCCTGTCCCATCTGGTCGGCGGGCACGATCGCGCTGCTCACGAACGGCAGCATGATCAGCGGCACCACGGTCATGCCCGCGGATTCCGGAGTCTTCGCGGCCATGCCGAGTGCGACCGTGAGCCAGGAGGCCGCGAACGATGTGGCCGCCATGATGCCGATCGCGCCGAGCCAGTGGAGTGCGGTCGCCGACGACCGGAAGCCCAGCAGGAATGCCACACCGAGGACGGCCGCGATGGCTATCACATTGGTCAGAACGGTGGCCACGACATGGCCGGTCAGTACGGCGCTGCGGGAGACGTCCATGACCTTGAAACGGTTGATGATGCCCTTCGCCATATCGGAACTCACCGATACCGCGGTGCCGGACAACCCGTAACTGATGGCCAGCAGGATCATGCCCGGTGTCGCGTAGTTGATGTACTGTTCGCCGACATCGAACGCGTTGCCGAACACGTACACGAAGATCAGCATCATCACGACCGGCATGAAAGCCGCGTTGAATATGGTGACCGGACTCCGGGCGATGTGCTTGAAGTTGCGACGCAACATGATCGACGAATCGGCCAGCGGTGCGGAAATGGTGCTCATTGTGCGACAGCCTCCGTGGTGGCGTGACCGGTCAGGGAAAGGAAAACGTCGTCGAGGTCGGGGGTGTGGACGGAGACCTCGTCGGCGTCGATCGAGTGTTCGGCGAGCCGGTCCAGCAGGTCCCGCAGTGATTTCGTGCCGCCGTCGCCCGCGACCCGCAAGGTCAGAGCCTCGTCGTCGCGGGTGGCCCCGGGCAGGATCCGCGCCGCCGCGTCGAGCGCCGTGACGTCGGCGAACCGGAGCCGGATGTGGCTGCCGGGCACGCGGCGCTTGAGTTCCTCGGGTGTGCCTTCGCCGACGATGCGGCCCTGGTCGAGCACCGCGATCCGGTCGGCCAGCTGATCGGCTTCCTCGAGGTACTGGGTGGTGAGGAAGATCGTGACACCGCCGTCCGTCAACTCCCGGACGATTTCCCACATGGTGCGACGGCTGCGCGGATCCAGTCCGGTCGTCGGCTCGTCCAGGAAAACGATGGCCGGCTTGGTGACCAGCGTCATCGCCAGGTCCAATTTCCGGCGCATACCCCCGGAGTAGGTCGACGCCTGCTTTCGCGCCGATTCCACCAGATCGAACCGTTCCAGCAATTCGGCGACCACCCGCTTGCCCTCGGCGGCCCGCAGATGATGCAGATCCGCCATCAGCCAGAGGTTCTCCTCCCCCGTCAGCAGATCGTCCACCGCCGCGAACTGACCGGTGACCCCGATCGCCGCGCGCACCGCTTTGGGCTCGGTCGCGATATCGTGCCCGCCCACCCGCGCCGTGCCGCCATCGGCCTTCAGCAGCGTGGTCAGCACGTTCACCGTCGTCGTCTTACCCGCCCCGTTCGGACCGAGCAGCGAGAAAATCGTCCCTGCACCGATATTCAAATCGATGCCGTCGAGGATCGTCTTGTCCCCGTATGCCTTCCGCAGCCCGGAAGCCGCGATCGCTGTGCTGTTCATGTGGACAACTGTCGCCAGGATGGCTGACACGGGCCTGATACCGGCCTGACACGTCCACTGACACGGTGTCAACCCTGGTCACAGCGGGAACGTCGGCCGAGCGGACACCTGTGTACCGCCGTCTTGCGTCAACTCGTCTGGCAAGATCTTCCTGGTCACACGGCTGTCACTCGCGACCGCTCGGTAATGCCGAGTTCGGGGCGTTCGCGGGAGCGTGCACACGATCTCGGCTGCACCGATGAATTTCGGATGGATCCGTCGTCGATTCCTCTGGAGAGACCGAATGACAGGAGTCCGGACATGACGAGACCGTTTCGATTCGGGGTCGTTGCCCCGCTCAGAACCGACCTGCCGACGTGGCGAGATCGCGTGCGCCGCATCGCCGACAGCGGCTACTCGACGCTGCTGGTGCCCGACTTCCCGCTGACGCAACCGGCGCCCGGTCCCATGCTGGCCACCGTCGCGGCCCTGACCGACCTGCGCGTGGGCACGTGGGTGTACGCCTCTCCGCTACGCCCGGCCTGGCTGACGGCGTGGGAAGCGCACTCGCTGTCGCTACTGACCGACGGTCGCTTCGAGATGGGCATCGGCACCGGCAGACCGGGAATCGAGGACGAGCTCCGCGACAAGGGAGTGCCCGCCGTACCGCCGCCGAACGAGCGGCTGGCACAGGTCCGTGAGACCGTCACGAGGCTGCGAGATCTCGACGGCCCCGACCGTCACACGCCCGTGGCGATGGCCGTATACGGTCCGAAGGCTCGGGCGCTGGCGGCCGAGGTAGCGGACACGGTCACCTTCCCGCTGGGGGATCAGCCTCGGGGCGAAGTCGAGCGGCTGGCACGCGACTTCCGCGCCGACGGGGACGTCGAACTCGCGCTCGCCGTGCCGGTCATCGGTGACACTGTCGCGCCGCACATGGCGCCTCCCGACACCGACCCTGCGGCACTTCGCGCGGCAGACGCGGTGACCGTACTTCCGGATGATCCGGCGGCCGCCGCCGAGGAAATCCAGCGGCGACGGGAGGAGATCGGCTTCTCCTACTTCGTCTTCGGCGCAGACTTCGCCGACAGGTTCGCTCCGATCGTCGCCGAGCTGGCCGGACGTTAGTCGGGCGGTGCGGGAGTTGCGGCGGAACCCACCGGTTTCGAGAGCGCTATCCCCGGCCAGAAAGTCCGACGCCCCACACCCCACTTGTATCGAAAACATGTTCGACTCGAGGTAGGGTGCCGGAGCATGCCGGACCTCGAGCCCACCCAGTTCGCCTACTCGCAGATCAACGCCGTACGCAGGCAACTGCTCGATGCCGCCGCCTTCGGAAAGCACCTCCGCCCCGAACACCTGGAGAACATGGCAGGCAAGCTCGCCGAAGGATTGCGCGCCTACACCGAAGCCATGACCCCCACTACCCCACCCACCGACGGCCGCGCCTGCCTCGACTACCGAGGACGCAACCACTGACGGTCCACCCTCGCCCGTGCGGCGTCATCCCGGCGAGCAAACCTGCCCCGAGGGTCCGGACACCAGGATGAGGAGCACGAACCCGAACATCATGACGAGAATCCCAAAGCTGCTCAGAGCGAATCGAATTCGGCAGAGACGTCGACGATGTGCCCACAGGTCGATCAACAGGACACACCCCACACCCAGCATGGTGCCCGCACCCGCGATTTGAAAACCTTGCGCAGCGTCGAACTCCGCGGCGTTCGCCGTACTGTCGCAGTAATCCATGAGCCCTTGGGTCAAGAGCAGATAGCCGCCCAGATAAATGGCAGGCCCGAAAAGCACCGAGCAGAAGGAATAGACCAACGCGAGTACAACCGGGCGTTCCAGCGGCTTCACCCTCCGCACCGTAGTTCATCACCAGCACTGAAGACTCGGAGCAGAAACCGGCACCCCACCGCCTCGCGCATGCTTTTGTGCGCCCCAGGAGGAGCGGACGCGCGGGCATAACACTCGGCGGAGACTCGGCCCGGCGTGTCAGTGCCCGCCAGCGACTCGTCACTATTGATATCAGTCGTCATAGTCGGACGGCCAGAAAATCATCGCGACGACGAGTGCGAGCGGCATGCCGATAACGAAGACAAGTCCGACTTGCGCCGCACTCACCGGCGGACCCCGCCCACCGGTGACCAGCGCCCGAACGACGCGCGCGGTGTCGCACATTCGACATCGGCAACCGCCATCACCCGGTCCAGCGTTACCACGTCCACGTGTGCGGACGATGGGAGCAACACCACGTCGACTCCGGATGACTCGACCTGTTCAGCCAGACCCAGTACCGACCCCGTGTCTGCCCAACGCAGCACATACCCCAACCGTCGCGCCAGGCGACGCACCTGAGCCGCGTCCCATTCTGATGTTGGTGACGATGGGTCTATCCAACCGAGCGCGTCCATTCTCCTTGTGCCTTCCGTCCCCTGTTGTTGGCAAGTTCCCGCCGCATAGTTCGGATTCCGTGGCACGTCGAGGGCGACTCGACTCGAGCGAACCCGTGACCACGTCTTGGATCGAGTACGGTTGCGTGAGCATCAAGTTCGCCGGTCGGTCGATTACGTTCCCCGTAGCTGACCGGACTCGGTCAGCTCCGCTCAAAGGCGGCCGGGAGCGCGACTACGGTCCACTGGTTCGACAACCCGCCCGAGCCGACCAGATCTACTCCCTGGTTGCTTAGCCCACCGAGTGCGACGCTCGGAATCGTCGCAGCACTTCCTGCACCGCTTCTGTGACCGGTGGTTCCTCTGTCAGCTTGATCCATGTGTAGGCGTCGTGCTCGGTCAAGACTATTTTGTCCGAGTTGACCACCTCGACCGTGAAGTTGAACTGTCGGCTCTTTTTCCCGCTGCCGGACTGGTAGTCGAACTCGCCGAGGTAGCTTCGGATGACGGTCACGTCCAAGCCGCTCTCTTCCTTGACTTCGCGGATCAACGCATGATCAAGGGATTCGCCGTCGTCGACCTTGCCGCTGGGCAGCTCCCAGATGCCACCCATGAAATCGTCGGCAGGTCGTTGCAGCAGCAGTACTTTGCCATCGTGTTGAACGACGGCACCCACGACGAGTTGTTGCACACCGTCACGGTCGGCTTCTTGGGCCAGCTTGTCCAGCAGCGCAGGTCCGATCATCGAGTTCATCCTTTCAGGGCGGCGTGGTTGCTGATGACTTTGTGGAGCGCTTCGATGTAGCGGTCTACAAGCGGAAGGTCCTGCTCACGGTGCCACACAGGAAGTTTCAGCGTGGCATGGTGGAGCTTCTCAGCCCGCGGGTGATCCCCCGGTGCGTAGGCCAGTCTGCCGGTGAAGGCCGGGAATAGTGGCCCTGGCTCCTGGAACACAGGTAACGAATTGAGCGGACAGGTGGATCCGGGCCGGTCGAATTCGCGGCAACCTTCGGCGTGCAGTGCCGCATGAAAGCGTTCGATCGGAACATTGTCGAAGAAGGCGGCGTCGTAGTAGATGGTCAGCCCGTACCACGCGGGCCGCGCCTGTGGGTCTTGCCAGGTGATCGTGATGCCCGGTTCGCGATGGAGCTCGGCGCGAATATGTTCGGCGATGCGTTGCCGCCCGGCCAGGTAGTCGTCGAGATGGGGCAGCTGCTGTAGGGCCACTGCCGCACCGAGCGGATGAATGCGGTGCTTGAGACCCATTCCTGTGACGCCGTACCGGCTCAGCGGAAAGCGCGGCGGGATCTCGTTTCGGCAGCGCTTGTTGTACTGGCCGTGTAACAGCACGCGGTAGTAGATCTCTTCGTCGTCGGTCAGAACGAAACCGCCTTCTCCCGCCGACAGAGGCTTCGGTCCGTTCATGCTGAATGCGGCAGCCCGGCCGAATGTGCCGACCTTGATTTCGTCGACCGTGGCGCCGTGGGCATGGGAAGCATCTTCGAGCAACGGCAGGCCATAGGAGTCGGCGAGCGCTGCCAGTCGTTCGATCTGGGCAGGCATGCCCCACATGTGCGTAACCACGATGGCCTTGGTGCGCTCAGTGATGCGTCGAGGGACATCAGTCGGGTCGAGGTTGCCCTTGGTGTCACAGTCCGCCAGGACCGGAGTCGCACCGAGGTGGAGCAGCGGCGTGGCGGTGGCAAAGAAGGTGTAGGCGGGCACGATCACCTCATCACCCGGCCCGATGCCGCAGGCCGCGTACATGGAGTACAAAGCGGCGGTTCCCGAACTGGTGAGCACGGCATAGCGGGTGCCGAAGTATTTCTGGAGCGCGTCTTCCAGTCGTTCGATGATGCCGGACCGATCGTAGATCGAGATGCCATTCTCCAGTTGGTCGAAGACCGCGAGCCTGGTGGCCTCCGTTATAGGCGGCCATGAAAAGTGCGGCACATCATCGGTGACGACCGGTCTACCGCCGAGCAGCGCGAGAGGTGACATCACCAAAGCTCCTTCGGATTGATCGCGGTGCGCGTGCGTGCCGCTTCGTAGCAGGCGGCAACAAACGTCATGTGAAAGAGGTTGTCGGCGGGACCGCTGAGGTTTGGCCTGCTGCCGTCGATGACGCGGTGAAAGTAGTCGATCTGGCAAGCCGCAGCCGAGGGCCAGGCCTGCTCCCGCCGGAGCGACTCGATGACGTCACCACTGTTGGTCAACCGGCGAATACGGCCATGCTCGAGGTGCACGACACCATCGGAGCCGACCAACCGGATTTCCTCGGTTTTCGGGCCGATGAACCGGGAGAGCAGCAGCGAACCGTACAAGCCGCCGTCGTAGGAGAAGTGCACCAGCGCCGTATCTTCGGCGTCGTAGCGCCGGTCCGGTCGGGCGCCCACCGACAGGTCGGCCGTGATGCTGTCGGGCAGACCGAAGTACCACAGAAGCAGGTCGATGAGGTGGTAGCCCATGTCGATGACGCAGCCGCCGCCCGCTTTGGCGGTCTGCCCGCGCCAGCCTTCGGACGGATCATCGATGTGCATGGTGTACCGGGCGTCGATCAGAAACGGCGGACCGATCTGATCGGCCAGCTGGAGGAAGCTGGTGTAGATCGGGTTGAAGCGCCGTTGCAGCGTCACCATCAGGACAATGCCGGATTGCTCGCACAGCTTGGCCAGCTCAATGGCCTCGGCCAAGGTGGTAGCAAACGGCTTCTCCTTGAGCACATGCACGCCGTACTCAGCAGCCGACTCCACTACTGCGCGACCAACATCGTGGGGTACGCAGACCACAACAAAATCGAGATCGACCTCTTGCAGCAGCTCGCGGTAGTCGGTGAAACCAGGCACCTGCCAGACTGCTTGCTGCTCGTGCACGGTGGTCGGATCGTCGTCACAGACGGCCACCAGGTCGACATGGCGCGACGCCGCAAGCGCTGGAAGATGATCATTCATCGCTTGCCGCCCGAGCCCTACAACACCCGCACGCAACACGGCGGTGCGATCACCGGGCCGATGCTGCGTGCGCCACTCCGGCCCCCTATTCGGGCAAACTATTCGCCGTGCCGGCACCGCCGCAGGAGTGACGCCGCGGAGCGATTCGCATGTCTTCATCTGGTCCCCCAACTCGTCACATTGTGCTGGTCGCCTCCAGAAGCCTTGTTCATCAATGCCCGTTCCTTCGAACGTAGGGAATGCTCTGCCGCTCTCTACTTTTCGTTAAGACGTCAGGCGTAAGGACCGCATAGGTGGACTTGCCCGGACGTCTCAGGTACTGTTCAAGACGTCCCTAGACGTCCCTAGATTGGAAGTCAAATGGCGAACGAACGCCTTCGCAGTGCGATGCAGCAGGCTGGCCTCGACATCCCGGACGTCGCGAACAAGGCCGGTGTAGAGCCGAAGACCGTCGAGCGGTGGATCACGAAGGGCCGGGTGCCCTATCCGAAGCACCGGCATGCGGTCGCCGCCCTGGTCGGAGAAACAGAGAACTACTTGTGGCCGGACGCACTCGCGCCGGAACGGAAGGTCGAGGTCGCACGATCAGAAGTCTTGACGGTCTACCCACACCGGAGTGCAATCCCAAGCGACCTGTGGAAGCGGCTGCTGTCGAGTACAAGCAAACGACTCGACATCCTCGTGCTCGCAGGTTTGTTTCTCGCCGAGGAGCCCGAGTTCACGCGAACCCTGCGCAAGAAGACATGTGACGGGATGAAGGTTCGACTGCTGTTCGGTCGCCCAACCGCAGCGGAAGCCGACAAGCGCAGCGCCGAGGAACGTCTGGCGGCAGGCACCGTGCCCTCGCGTATCAACAACGCACTCGCACTGATCGAGCCGCTGGCCGAGATCGGCAGCGTCGAACTCCGATACCACGACACGACGCTCTACAACTCGGTGTTCCGATTCGACAACGAGATGATCGTCAACATGCACGTCTACGGGCTGCCGGGCGCGCACGCCCCAGCGCTTCATCTGCGCCAGCTGCCCGCCGGCGACATGTTCGAGACGTATATGACCAGCTTCGAGCACGTATGGTCGAACGCGACCCCCGAAAGGTGATCGTTCATGGCCCGGACCGACTATTTCCACGACCCCGACGCTCCTACCCCGAACAGCATCAAGGTGGCCGTTAGTGCCCTCGTACGCGATTCACAGGGCAGAATCCTGATGATCCACCGCACCGACAACGATCACTACTCGATCCCTGGAGGCGGGCTGGAGGCGGGCGAAACGGTCACACAGGCGCTCATACGAGAGGTCAAAGAAGAAACCGGGATCGACGTCAAGGTCACCGACCTCATCGGAATATTCTCGAATCCAGACCACGTCATTGCGTACGACGATGGTGAAGTACGTCAAGAGTTTTCTATCTGCTTTCGCGCCGACCCAATCGGCGGCGAACTCCGAACAAGTTCGGAGTCGAAGGAAGTCAGATGGGTTGTACCGAGCGATGTTTCGTCTCTGGACGTCCATCCCTCGATCGCGCTTCGAATCGAGCGGGGTCTAACTCCCTCAGCGAGGCCGTATTACACGTAACAGACGATGAAGAGCTGACTATTCACGCAACAGCTTCTCGGTACGGTCAGCTGCTTCGATCAGCTCAGGCGCGGCCTCAGCCAACGACCTGGATACGACATGGTCCGGGCCGTAGCGTTCGCGGACCTCTGCAATGCGACTGAGCACATCCGTCGTCTCACCGGTTGGGGTCGTCGTAATATCCGCCCACCACAGCGCGTCACGCAGCACTGTCTGCTCGTCCGGCCATTCGATCTCTATATCGCGGTTACGCGCCTCAACACGAGCACACGAATGGTTGGCGACGAGAGCGCACAGACGGTCCGGCGCACCCTCACGCCGCAGGAACTCGGCGCCATCCACAGGGTGGAATCCAGTCCTACGAATCGATGGAGCGTAGCCGATGTCATGCAACCACGCCGCAGCCTGCAAGAGGTCCGAATCGTCAACCACATCGACGGCCTGCCGAGCATGCCGAGCGACGCCTTGGACGTGCCGCCACCGTCGAGACATGCCGACAAGATTGTCCCCCGCCAGCTGCGCAGCCCAGGCAACGAAGTTATCGGTCATACAGGCAACCGTAAAGCCTTGTCGAATGGCCCGCTGCTGCCCCGAGACTGCACCGGCCAGACCCGTCTTACAGTTTGGCGCCCGGCCAATGGATTGTGCGATCAAACTCCGACCACTGTCCTGACCAGGAAAATCCTGGCCAGGACAACGCATCCCCTCAGCCCGGGTCGCCGTCAGGCGCAGACGCGATTGAGTTCGTCGGTGTACGGGTCGAGGTCGGTGACGTTCTCATCTACCAGCGCGTAGGCGTAGGCGGTGATGACATCCTTCTCCGCGCCCTGGGCCAGATCGGCCAGCCCGCTCAGTCTGTCGGACAGCGCTGCCGCCGTCGCCCCGTCCAGGGTGCCGCCGTTCGTGTCGATCGCGATGTTGATCAGCTCGATGGCCTTGGCGCAGTGCGTGGACTGGGCATACGCGGGTGCGGCGGGCAGGAAGAACAGAGCGGCAGCGGCCGCAGAGAACACAGCGGCGAAGGCCGTCGACTTGGTCATGATTTCCTCTCAGAACGTTGGCGTGATCGTAGCGCCCCCGCGTCGAACCGCCCCCAACGAGACATCACCACCTACGGCTACAGGGGCACGTAACCCTTGGCGTCGGAGGTGAACTTGAACAATGTGACGGCGATGTAAGCATGAACAGCACGAGCGAAACTGCGGTGATCGCCCTGAAGGGGTCCCCATGGCACCGGCGCTCCCGCAATAATCCATTGGTGAACCCGAGCCGCTGTTCTGGATCGAAACCTCTCGCGAGAAACAAACTCGCTGGTCAGCGGCCATTTGTGGGGCGGGCGGGGCTCGAACCCGCGACCAATGGATTATGAGTCCACGGCTCTAACCGACTGAGCTACCGCCCCGTGCCGCGGGAACCGCGAGCGTTGTGGATGCTACCGGGTTCTATGGGGTGGAAACCAGTCGCCTGGCTTAGGGTGGAGGCTTCGGAAACTTACTGGAGGGTCAGGTATGGCCGGTCTGTTCACGAAGGTACTGAAGGCGCATCAGTGGGTGTACGAGAACAGCGGTGGGCTGGTGGGGCATCGGCTGCTGCTGGGGAATCCGACGCTGCTGCTGCGGACGGTGGGGCGTAGGTCCGGTGCGCAGCGGACTTCGGCGCTGACGTACGCGCGCGACGGCGGGGACTATCTGGTGACGGCGTCCAACGGCGGGTCGCCGCGGCCGCCGGGGTGGCTGGCGAATCTGAAGGCGCGGCCGGAGTGCGAGATCCAGGTCGGGCGGCGGAAACTGACGGTGCGGGCCCGGGCGACGTTGCCGGATGATCCCGAGTACGCCCGGCGATGGGCGCTCGTCGACAAGGTGAACAAGGGTCGCTACGGCGCCTATCAGAAGCTGACCAAGCGGCCCATCGCGGTCGTGGTGCTGACCCCGGCGGAGCGGGGTCAGTCGTCGCGATAGTCCTCTTCCCAGTCGTCCTCGTAGTCGTCGTCCCGGTCGTCCCATAGCTCGGCTTCCTTGGGTGGCCGGCTGGCGAACGCCACGACAGCGACGACGAAGCCGAGGACCACGATGACGATACCGACGACGAGCAGAGTCTCCACCCCGGCACCCTAGCGCCGTCGCCGGGACCTCGCACTACGTCAATTGTCCAGTTCGCCGCTTTGTTCACACTGTTAACAAAGTGCGCCCCACGGCCGCTCGGGACTCGATGGCGGCATGCGCCCGATGGGCTTCGTCGAGCGGGAAGGTCTGGCCGATGACGACCTCCAAGCGCCCCGCGGCGACCTCGTCCTGGGCGCGCCTGGCCAGCGCCTGCCAATCGACATCCGAACCGGTGATGTCGAACAGCCCGTAGACGGTGACACCGCGCGCCGCCGCGTCGTCCCGGTCCAGTGCGGCGAATTCCCCTGCGGCAGCGCCATATCCGAGGAAGCGCCCGCCGTCCGCGACGACCGAGAGGGCGGCCTCGCCGAGCGCGCCGCCCGCGCCGTCGAGCACCACGTGCGCGCCCGCTCCCCCGGTCGCCACGCGCGCCTCGGCCGCCCAATCGGGCACGGAGTAGTCGACCACCGCGGTCGCGCCGAGTCGCGCGGCCAGTTCCAGCTTCGTGGCGCCACGCGCGGCGGCGACCACGTTCGCGCCCGCGGCCCGGGCGAGCTGGATCAACAGGACGCCCAGGCCGCCGGCCGCGGCGGTGATCAGCACCCATTCCCCCGGTTGGACAGCGGCGCGGTCGAACACGGCGAGCGCCGTCCTGCCGTCGTGGGTGAGCGCGACGGCCTGCGCCGGGGTCAGCCCCTCGGGCGAAGTCACCAGCGTGTCCGCCTTGGCCAGTGCTTTCTCGGCGTATCCGCCGATCGGCAGGCCTCCGCCGATACCGCTGGCCGCGGTGGGCGTCGACACTCGCTTCCCGACCCAGGACGGATCGACACCGGGACCGACCGACGCCACCACACCGGCGATCGCGCCGCCGGGCACGTAGGGCAGCTCGATCGCGAAGAAGTCGGTGCCCCAGCCGGAACGCAGCCGAGTGTCCAGGAACATCACGTCCGCGGCGGCCACGTCCACGACCACCTCGCCCGGCCCGGCCGTAGGCTCCGGCAGCTCCCGCACCACGAGCACCTCTGGCCCACCGAACTCACTGGCTTGTACAGCCCTCATGACACACCCTTCGTCGTTCCTTGCCGTCCATCGACGAAGATCAGCATGGAACCTCAAGGCATGTTGAGGTCAAATCGTGCGTCAGGAACCGCCGCCGCAGCTCGAACTACTGCCCCCGCCACAGCTGGAGCTACTGCCCCCGCCACAGCTGGAACTGCTGCCGCCGCTGCAACTGGAACTGCTTCCCCCACCACAACCACTACCGCTCCCACCACCGCAACTACTGCCGTGGTGGTGATGGTCGTGGTGGTGGTGATGTCCGCCCCCGCAGCCGCTCGGCTGGTCGAACCCGCCGATCAAACCGGCGCCGCCGGCCGCCCAGAACGGATCCGTGGAACCCCCCTCGTGATATCCCCCGCTTCGATTCCCGACGCCCCACCCACCATACGGGGGCGGCGGCAGGAACCGGTTGCGCTGCGAGCGGATGACGACGACCACGACGATGATCGGAACCGCCACGAGGAGCAGCACCATCAAAAGAATGAACAGAAGGATGAGTGCGCTCATGTCAGAACGGTAGCGGCCCATCGGCGCGCACGTACAGTGAACTGTGGTGAACTTCAGGTTCCGTAGATCTCCGGCGCGCGAGATCGACCTGGCGATCGTGCGCGCCGCCGTCGACGCGCTGGAACTGCCCGAGGCCGTCTACAAGACCTGCCCGTGGCAGCCGCGGGAATTGGTGGACAAGGGATTGCGGCAGTGGCTGCTGTGCTGCGGCGCCGCCATGCGGGACGACCAGGTGATCGGCATGCCGTCGCACGCGGTGGACGAGGCATGGCACGGGTTCATCCTGTGCACCAAGCGCTACGCGGAGTTCTGCGCGAGGGCCTACGGCCGCTTCCTGCACCACTTCCCGGAAGGCGCCGGGCCGCCGGTCGATTCGCACGGCAGCATGGCGGAGCAGCTCGGCCGCACGGTGGTGGCGTGGTCGTTCGTGGCGGCTCCGGGCGAGGAATGCGTGCTGTGGGATCTGGACCGCCGGGTCGGCGTCGAGCAGCCGTGGGGCGTCGAGCCCGAGCGAGTCGTGGCCGTGGAGGCCGAACTCGCCCGTGCCCTCGCCTCCTGATCAGGTCAGCTTCACCCGCGCCGCGAGGAATCGCACGACGGCGGGCGCGAGCCGCCCGAAGTGGTATTGCAGGTGGGCCTCCGGCGTCACCGGCACGACGCTGCGATTGCCCTCGATGGCGCGCACGATCCGCTCGGCCACCTTCTCCGGGCCGTAACGCCGCATCCGATAGAGGCTGTCGTAACGCTCCTGCTTGCGCTGCTCCTCCTCCGGGCTGACACCGGAGAACCGAGTGCGCCGCACGATGTCTGTGTGCACGATGCCGGGGCAGATGGTGTGCACCGAGATCCCGCGCCCGGCCACTTCGGCCCGTAGACAGTCGGAGAACATGAACACCGCCGACTTGCTGGTGGAATAGGCGCTGAACCCTTGTTGCGGACTGTAGGCGGCCATGCTCGAGAGGTTCACGATGTGCCCGCCGAGGCCGCGCTCGGCCATGGCCGGGCCGAACGCGCGACAGCCGTTCAGTACGCCGCCGAGGTTGATCCGCATCACCCGGTCGAATTCCGCCGCCGACGTCTCGAAGAATCCCCCGGCCTGTCCGATTCCGGCGTTGTTGATCAGGATGTCCGGCACGCCGTGGGTCTCCAGCACGGTCGCGGCGTGCGCCCGCATCTCGTCTTCGTCGGCGACATCGAGCGGATAGGCATGCGCCACACCGTGTTCGGCGGCGATCAGCTCGGCGGTCTCCTTCGCGGCCGCGAGATCGATGTCGGACACCACGATCTCGGCCCCGCGACGGGCCAGGGCGAGCGCGGTCGCGCGGCCGATACCGCTGCCCGCGCCCGTGATGACCACCAGCTGATCGTCGAACGGCCGCCCGGTGCGACCCACCTCGGCGCGGCGCAGCGTCCGGGGCGCCGCCGAGCCGCCGAGCGTGTCGATCAGTTCGGTGGTCGCGGTGGCCAGTAGTTCCGGATGCGAGAACGGCATCCAGTGCCCGGCTGGCACATCCCGCCGCCACAGCCGCCCGGTCCACTTGTGTTCGTCGTCGAATCCCGCGGGCCGCACGGCGACGTCGCGTCCGGCGACGATCAACTGCACCGGCACCTCGGTGTGCCGCTCGCGCGGCGCGAGCATGCGCTGCACGATGTTCGCGCGATAGATCAACAGGCCGTCGACGATGTCGGCGCGGAAGGTCGGGCCGAGCCGCACGTTCGACGGCGCGGTCTCGTTCATGATCGAGACCACCCGCTGCCACACGCGTTCGGTCCCGGCCAGGCCGAAGGCGGCGCGCGGCAGCCCGGGAGTCATGAAGAAGAAGGTGTAGGCCGACGACAGCAGCTGGGTGAACGGCTGCCACACATTGCGCGGGGTCGGACGGGCCAGCCGGTTGCGGATCCACTTGCCGATGTGGTCCAGGTTCGGCCCCGACACCGAGGTGAACGACGCGACCCGAGTGGCGGCGCGCGGCTCGCACACCGCTTCCCACACCTGCACCGAACCCCAGTCGTGGGCGAGCACGTGCACGGGCCGGTCGGGGCTCACCGCGTCGGCGACCGCGTAGAAGTCCGCGGCCAGGCGATCGAGCCGGAAGTCGGCGGTGCGCCGGGTGCGGGTGGAACGGCCGTGCCCGCGGGTGTCGTAGGCGACGACGTGGAATCGCCGGGCCAGCCGCGGCACGACCGCGTCCCAGAGGTGATGGGTGTCCGGCCAGCCGTGCACCAGCACGACGGTCTCGGCGGCCGGGTCGCCGTATTCATAGACGGCGAGGTCGAATTCGCCGCTGCGCACGGTTCGTTCGATCGCGGGGAGTTCGGCGATTTCGGTGGTGGTCATCATTCTCCTAGGCCGATCGGGAGGCCGGATCACAGATCGAGCACGAGGCGTCCGCCATCGGCGCGCGAGACGCAGACGAGCATCGCGCCCGCCTCACGTTCGGCGGCGGTGAGCACGCTGTCGCGGTGGTCGGGTTCGCCGGCCAGCACCCGGACCTTGCACGTGCGGCAGAAACCCTGCCTGCACGAATACGGCCGGTCGGGCCGGGACGCGAGGATGGCGTCGAGCGCGGTGCGCGTCGCGCCGACCTCGACGACCTCCCCGGTGGAGGCGAATCGGATTTCGAACGGCTTGCCGTTCACGATCGGCGGCGGCGAGAACCGCTCGGAATGCAGTTCCACGGAGGGCATTTCCCGCACGGCGGCGGCGATCACGGCGATCATCGGCGCCGGACCGCAGCTGTAGATCGCGGTATCGGGACCGACACCGGGCAGCAGGGCGCCCGCGTCGGGGAGCCCGTGCTCGTCGTCGGTGCGCACCACGACGCGGTCGCCGAAGCCCTCGATCTCGTCCAGGAACGGCAGTGTCGCGCGGCTGCGCCCGGTGTACACCATCGACCACTCGATGCCGAGCCGGTGCGCCAGCCCGGCCATGGGCAGGATCGGCGTGACGCCGATGCCGCCCGCGACGAAATGCAGTCGTGCCGCCGGAGATCCGTGGCCCGGCACGGCGAAGGGGAACGCGTTACGTGGACCGCGCACCACGATCGGCGAGCCCACCGGAAGGGAGTCGTGCACCTCCACCGAGCCACCGCCGCCTTCCGGGATCCGGCGCACCGCCACCCGGTAGGCGCGGACGTCGGCCGGATCGCCGCACAGCGAGTACTGGCGCAGGCGGCCGGATGGCAGTTCGAGGTCGAGGTGGGCGCCGGGGCGCCAAGGCGGTAGCGCGCGTCCGTCGGGGGCGGCCAGCCGCAGGCCGACCACGTCTTGGTCGTGCGCCTCGATCCGGCGTTCGGTGACGACCAGCGCCATCCGCCGGTCGTCCGCCTTCGGACGGGGCTCGCGCCGGTTGACCAGCGTGGTCCAGCGCAATCGCGCCGAGGCGACCGCGTCGAACACCCGCACGGTGCGATCGACCTCGCGCCTGCCGAACAGATCCGCGGGCAGGTGGTCGGGCACGGTCACGAGGCAATCGCCCGCGCCGCAGGGGATTTGGCCAGGTAGGCCACCGCCTGCGCGGTGGAGCCGACCGTCTCCGGGTGGTAGCCCGGCTCGAAGGTGCTCAGGGCGCTGCGCAGCAGCGAGGGGACGCCGGGCAACGCGCCGCGCCACATCGCGCCGAAGACTTTTGCCAGCAACCGGGGGTAACCGAGATCGGGCAGATCGCGGTCCTGGTGGACCAGGAACTTGGTGCCGCGCACCACCAAGGTCAGGAAGATCGGGAACACCAGCAGCATCAGCCCGGCGCGGCGCAGGTAGCCGGCACCGAAGTAGACGGCAACGTCGTGCGCGACGTGCCGGTGCTCGACCTCTTCGGCGCCGTGCCAGCGGAACAGGTCGGCCATGCGCGGGTCGGCGCCGAACCGCTCCAGATCCGCGTTGAGCACCCAATCACCGAGGTAGGCGAAGAAGTGCTCCAGGCAGGCGATGAAAGCAAGCCGCTCGACCAGCACCTGCCGTCCGGCCACGCCGTCCACATCACGCGGCCCGAGTGTCCGGCGGAACAGGTACTCGGCCTGCCGCAGATAGGGCTCCGGATCGATGCCGTGCACCGCGAGCACCTCGTGCAGCACCTTGTCGTGCGTCTCGGCGTGCATCGATTCCTGACCGATGAACCCGAGCATCGCCTCGCGCAGCTTCTCGTCCCGCACGTACGGCAGCGCTTCGGCGTACGCGGCGCAGAACATGCGCTCGCCTTCGGGCAGCAGCAGATTGAGCGAGTTGATCAGGTGCGAGGCGATGGGTTCGGTGGGCATCCAGCGCAGCGGAGTGTCCGACCAGTCGAAACGCACGTTGCGGGCGTGCAGCGCGACCGCGCCCGGGTCGGTGTCGGGCCGCCGCCCTGCCCTGCGAAGTAGCTTCATCGGTACTCCTCGATCCGCACGCGCCCGCACTCGTCGCGCGTTTCCTACATATCCGTAGCAAGCATCATACACATATATGGAACCTTCGGTAACACACAAAGTGGCCACCCGCCGTTGTACGGTGGCATCACTTCGCGACAGTCGTCACACCGGCCGCGATCGCCACAAAACTAGAACATGTTCTAGTAGGCTTTTGCTATGGAACGATTGACCGGATTGGATGCCAGCTTTCTCTACCTGGAAACCGGAACCCAGCATCTGCACGTGTGCGCGCTGCTGATCCTCGACCCGTCGTCGGGTGACTACTCGTTCGAGAGCTTCAAAGCCGAACTGGCCCGGCGGATTCCGCTGATTCCGCAGATGCGCCGTCGCGTGTACGAGGTGCCGTTGAATCTCGACCATCCCGTCTGGGTGGAGGACGCGAATTTCGATCTCGACTACCACGTGCGCCGGATCGCGATCGCGCCCCCCGCCGGGCGCCGGGAACTCGCCGAACTCGTCGGGGACATCGCCGGCCGCCCTATGGACCGCGATCGGCCGCTGTGGGAGATGTCGGTGGTGGAAGGCCTCGACGACGGAAAGGTCGCGGTGGTCTGCAAATACCACCACGCCGCCGTGGACGGCATCACCGGCGCCAACCTGATGATGCACCTGTGCGATCCGGAACCGGGCGCCGCCAAAGAGGTCCCCGACCAGCAGTGGCGCCCCGACCCGAAACCGAACGACTGGCAACTGCTCGCCGAAGCGGTGGTGAAGTTCCCGGCCAGGGCGGGCATCGTCGGCATGCTGCCGAAAACCGTCGGTATCGTCGCGAGCTTCGCGCAGCGCCGCCGCAAGAACAAGGCGGGCATGGCGGTACCGTTCTCCGCTCCCCGCACGCCCTTCAATCTCGCCATCACCCCGCATCGCGCCGTCGCGTTCACCGACGCCGAACTCGATGCCATCAAGGAGATCCGCTCCGCGTTCGGCGTCAAGATGAACGACGTGGTGCTGACCGTCGTCGCCGGTGCGCTGCGCACCTATCTGGCCGCACGCGACGAGTTGCCGGATCGCTCACTCATCGCCTCCGTGCCGGTGTCCGTGCACGAGTCGACCCGGCACACCGCGGGCGTCAACAAGGTTTCCGCGCTGTTCGCGACGCTCGGCACCGACATCGCCGACCCGGTGGAACGCTTGCGCGAGGTGGCCGAGGCCAACCGAGGGGCCAAGGAAGAGCACGAGGTGATAGGTGCGGACTTCCTGCAGGACTGGTCGAAATACGCTCCGCCGAACACCTTCCGGCTCGCGGCGCGGATGTACTCGTCGCTCAAACTGGCGGAGGTGCACCCCGTGGTGCACAACCTGGTGGTGTCCAACGTGCCCGGCCCCGCGATGCCGCTGTACTTCCTCGGCTTCCGGGTGGACGGGATGTACCCGTTCGGGCCGGTGTTCCACGGCGCGGGCCTGACGGTGACCGTGCTGTCGAACAACGACAAGCTGAACTTCGGTTTCATCGCCTGCAAGGAACTGGTGCCCGACATCGGGGCGCTCACCGACGCTGTTCCCGGCGTGGTCTCCGAATTGCTCTCCGCGGCGCGGACATCGGGCTGAGTGCCGGTCGACTGTCCGCCATCGCCGCCGGACAGGACCGAGCACCCGTCAGATCTTCGCCGCGACGGCCTCGCAGGCTTCGAGCAACACCGGGACGAAACGATCGGCCTCGAGCACGCAACACGCGTGCCCGGCCGCGACACGGTGCGTGCTCGCCCCCGGGATCATGGTCGCCATCTCGACCTGCCGGTAGACCGGGACCGCCCGGTCCCGGGTCGTGACGACCACGGCGGTCGGCATCGTCAGGCTCGGCAGCCACGCGGTCGCGTCGAAGCGCCCGACCGCGGCGAGCACCTGGGTGAGCGCCCAACCACTGGTACTGCGGAACTCGCCCAGTGCCCAGCGATCCAATCGCCCCGGCGTCCAAGTGACCACCGGGAGCTCGGGCAGACGCCCGGCGAGCTTCTCGGCCCGGCGGTAGGAGTAGGGCCCCACGGCGGCGGCGAAGGCCGCGAACGTTCGGTGAAAAGCGTGCTCGCGCCATTTCTCGCGGAACCGATAGGGCGTCGCGCAGAGCACCAGTCCGCTCACCCGGTCCGGATGGCGATTCGCCGCCAGCAGGCCGACGATCCCGCCCAGCGAGAACCCCGCGCAGATGGCCCGGTCCAGTCGCAGCGCGTCGAGCACGGCCACCACGTCGTCGGCGCAGTCCTCCAGGGTGAACCGCTCGGAGCGGATGCCGCGCCCGTGCCAGCGCTGGTCGAACAGGATCACCCGGTACCGCTGGGCCAGCGCCGCCAGCGACGGGAACCAGGTGAGGTACGCGGTACAGGCCGTGGCGTGCAGCAGCACGAGCGCGGGCGCGCCCTCCGGGCCCGGGATGTCGACCACGTAGGTCCGGCCCCGGCCCGGCAGTTCGACCAGGCGCCCACCGGGCACCTCGGCGATGTCGGGCACCCGGAAACGTCCACCGAACCGCGTCGTGCTTCGGCCGGGGTTCGTCATGACGCACCTCCCGAGCGGTCACACCGAAGACACTCTTAGAACGCGTTCTACATAAGCATGACACAGCGTTGGACCGGACGGACGCGAGGCGCTCCTAGCCGAGGCACACGATCGCCTTCGCGCCACATCGGCGAACGTGCCGACACGCCGCGGATCGACCTACACCCCTCCGCTCGTTACCGGCTCCCCGAGGCCGAGGCGTCCGATGTCCCACTCACCGGGCCCGGCAGCGTCACCGACCACTTCCCAGCGACTACCTGGGTTACCGTCGCGAGACGCGCCCACCAGGCGCGTTTCTGTAACGTGTTACAGACAGTTCGAGAGACGGAGGTACCCCGGATGGGGCGGTTGACCGGCAAAGTGGCGTTGATCAGCGGCGGAGCGCGCGGCATGGGCGCGGCGCACGCCAGGGCCCTGGTCGCCGAGGACGCGCGCGTGGTGCTGGGCGACGTGCTCGACGACGAGGGCACCGCGGTCGCCGCGGAACTCGGCGACAACGCCGCCTACGTCCACCTCGACGTGCGCGAGCCGGGCGACTGGCGCAAGGCCGTCGACGAGGCGGTACAGCGGTACGGGTCGCTGAGCGTCCTGGTGAACAACGCGGGCATCGTGAACGGCAACCTGCTCGTCGCGTTCGAACTGGCCGAATGGCAGCGGATCATCGACATCAACCTCACCGGCACGTTCCTCGGCATGCAGGCCGCCACGCCCGCGATGATCGAGGCGGGCGGCGGCTCGATCGTCAACATCTCCTCCGTCGAGGGCATGCGCGGCAGCCCGGGCCTGCACGGCTACACGGCCACCAAGTTCGCCGTGCGGGGGCTCACCAAGTCCACCGCGCTCGAACTGGCGCAGTACAAGATCCGGGTGAATTCCGTGCATCCCGGCATGATTCGCACTCCGATGACGGAGAACATCCCCGAGGACTTCCTGCAGATCCCGCTCGGTCGCGCCGCCGACCCGGCCGAGGTCTCCGCGCTGGTGACCTACCTGGCCAGCGACGAGTCGTCGTACTCCACCGGTGCCGAGTTCATCGTCGACGGCGGTCTGACCGTGGGCGTTCCGCACAAGAGCTTCGGCTGAGTCATCGGCCGGTGGCCAGCAGCACGAGGGGCGGCAGCGCCGCCGACGCGAGGCCCATGAGCACATTGCTCCACTTGTAGGCCACCAGCAACGCCGCGAATTCGCGCAGGAAAGCGCTCGGCAGGTAGTAGAAGGCGGTCCTGGCGCCCGTCACCTCGGCATCCAGGCGGAGGCGGCGCGCCAGGATCGCCGTGCGCAGCACGTGGAAATTGCTCGTCACCAGCACCATGCGCGTGGTGGCGCCGCGCTCGCCGAGCAGCCGCTTGGTGAAGAGCAGATTCTCCTCGGTGGTTTCCGAGCGATCCTCCAGCACCACGTGGTCTTCGGGCACCCCATGGCGGATCAGGTAGTCCGCCATCGCCGACGCCTCGGAAACCTCCTCATCGGAACCCCTGCCGCCACTGGCGATCAACAGCGGGGCGCGTCCCGCGTCGGCTTCGCCACGGTAGACCTCGATCGCGCGATCCAGGCGCGCGGCCAGCAACGGCGGCACCTCGCCGTCGACCAACCCGGCGCCGTGCACCACGATCGCGTCCATCTCGGGACGATAGGACAGCAGGCCGTAGCAGAGCGAATACAACAGGAACGCCGCGAACAGGAAACCGACGTAGCTGATCGCCATCGTCAGCGAGGCCAGCAGCACTACCAGCCAGCGATTTTCGGTCACCAAGGCGAGAGCCAGCACCACATAGGGCACCAGCAGCCCGAAGCCGAGCCCGAGCGGCAGCAGATTCGGCAGACGCCACCCCTCTCGACGCACCAATTGCGCGCCGTTGGCGATCGACAACCCGGCGAGCACCAAGACCAGCAGCGGCGACAGGAGCACCAGCAGCGGTGCGAGCACCACCGGCAGATCCCCTTCGGCCACCCGGCCCACCGCCCACGCGCCGACGAACCCCGCCCCGAGAAGCAGCAGCACTCCATGTCCCAGCCGCCTGCGGTCCCTGCCGAATCGCACCGCGAACACACCGAGCAGGACCACACCGACCAGCAGAAGCACCGGGCCACGGTAGCCGACCGGGGGACGGCGCGCCCCTGCGTCGACAAGCGGCGCGGCTACCTCGGCTTTTTTCGATCGTCCCCTACAGTGTGCAGGTCCAGGCATCGGTCAAAGCGACCGGCGGCCGGGAGCATTCGACTTCAGCACACCAGCGTTACGGAACAGCACGTCGTGATGAATGGGAGTCGTCGAAAACCATGCTTCGATTGGTCATCGCCACCGCCGCGGCCGCGCTCTGCGTGATCACACCGCAAGCCGCAGCGCAGCCGATCTATCCCGCACCCGATCCGGATCCGTTCTACGCCACCCCGGCCGGCCTGGATCGCGCCGCACCCGGCGATGTCCTCGCCGTACGGCAGATGCCCGCACTGCCCGTATTCCCGGGCTCGACGGTCACGATGCTCAAGTTCCGCTCCACCAACTCCGTGGGCGACGCGATCGCGGCCACCACTACCGTGCTGACTCCGCCGAATCCCACCCCCGGTCGGCCGCTGCTGTCCTACCAGCACATCATCAACGCACTCGGCACCCAGTGCTCGGTCTCGCGTGTGCTCTACACCAGCGATCCCAACCTGGCGGTGCGCGAAGCACCCGCGCTCAACGCCCTGCTGCTGCGCGGCTGGTCGGTCGCTCTCCCCGATCATCTGGGCCCGACCAGCGCCTACGGTGCCGCGAAACTCGGTGGCATGATCACCCTGGACGGTCTGCGCGCCGCCCGGCGGGTCGCGGAACTGGGACTGGTGGACAGCCCGATCGCCCTGCTCGGCTACTCCGGCGGCGGCATGGCGAGTTCGTGGGCGGCCGCGCTGGCGCCGACCTACGCGCCGGAACTGCCGCTCGCCGGGGTGGCGGCGGGCGGGGTGCCGATGAATCTGGTCAAGATGATCGAGGGTCTGGGCTACGCGCCGCACGCGGCATTCGGCCTCGCCTTCGCGGCGGCCCTCGGACTGGAGCGGGAATACCCGGCACGGCTGCCGGTGAGCGAGCAACTGAATTCGGTCGGATTGGCGGTGCGCAACAGGATCGCCGACAGTTGCACGAACGAGATCCTCCTGGCAGGCGCAGGGCGCGGCATCGTGGACGTGGCGGCCTCGAATTCGCTGGCCGACGACCCGCGCGCTCGCGGGGTGCTCGAGGAGAACAGTCTGGAACTCTACGACGGTATTCCGGCCGTGCCGCTCTACCAATGGCGCGCGGAGAACGACGCGCTGATCCCGGTGGAGTCGGTCGATGCCACGCTCGGGCGGTATTGCCGTGCGGGCGTGCGCGTGCAATACGAGAAATTCCTCAGCCCGGACCATTTGTCCGCCGCCGTACTCGGAATCCCGTCCGCGCTCGATTGGTTGGACGCGCGCCTGCACGACATGCCCGCACCGAGTAATTGCTGAGGGCGGCCCGGTCGGCGGCAATTCACCGCCGACCGGGACCGGATCGCTCCGCCACATCGGAGCTCCCGACGGGAGCTAGACGTCCTTGCCGCTCTCGTACGCGTTCTGCCGCGCCTCGTCGAGATCCGCGTCCGCACGGGCCTTTTCGGCCTCGGCTTCCTTCTGCGCCGCGTCCCGCTGGGACTCGGCCTTGTCCTGCTGGGCGCGACCCTCTTTCTTCAGGTTCTCGTCACCGGTGACGACGCCAGCGGCTTCCTTCGCCTTCCCCTTGATGTCCTCGACGACACCCTCGACAGCTTCCCGGGGTCCGCTCTGATGCTCCGGCATCACATACCTCCCATTGATTAGTCGGCTGACATCCGCCGCATACCCGTCCCCGACGTCATCAATCGTCCTGTGACTCCCCCCACCTGCCACATCCACAACCGGACACGCCGTCATCCGACGGAGAGAACTGCGCCGTTTGGCGAATTCCCGGTGGGACGTGGCTCGAATGCCACTGGGCGGCAACGGGCCTCGTCGATACATTCGATTCGCCGAAGACCCTGCTCATAAGGAGTCCGCCGATCATGAGTTATGTCGCGCCGATACTGATCGGCGTCCTGTACGCGCTGGCCATGTCGGCGATTCCCGAGCCGCATCGCCGCCGTTTCAACGCCGTCATGGTCGCCGGCGCGGGAGCCGCCTACCTCAGCGGAGGCGGATTCGGCGGCTGGGAATTCGTCTTCACCGCCGCCGTCACCTACTGCGCCTACCGGGGACTGGAGTCCTGGACGTTCATCGGCATCGCCTGGCTTCTGCATACCGCCTGGGACCTGTTGCACCACTTCAAAGGGAGTCCCATCATCCCGTTCGCGCACGACTCCTCCCTGGGCTGCGCGATCTGCGACCCGGTGATCGCCGCCTGGTGCCTTTACGGCGGACCCTCGCTCTTCCGCCTGCGCCGCGAGGCCGCCGTTTCCTGACCGCTGCCGTCGTGGGTGACCTGACGGATGCCGCAGCGAGCTGGACGAGTCACTTCCCGCCACTACGGGTAAATCGCCGCACGAGCGGCCGATCAGTATCCAGAGCGCGGCTCGAAACCGGGGTCGGGGAGAGAGGGCGGCTCGGCCGGCGGCGGCTGCACCGGTTTCGGCTGCGGCGCGGGCTGCGGGACCCGTACGACGGGAGCCTCGACCGGCGGCGGAGCAGCGGCTTCCGGTACGGCTGCTTCGGACGCGACGACCTCCGGCACGGCGGCTTCGGGCGCAGCGGCTTCCGGCGGCCGGTTCGCGGCTTCCGAAACGATCGGCGGCGCGGGCTCCGCGACCGGCGCCGGATCCGTAACCGACGTCGGCGAGACAGCGCCGACAGGCGACGGCTCGGACGGCTCGCCGCAACCCCCGATCGCGAGGACGGCGAAACCGGTCGCGATCAGCAATCGGCGAGATCCGAATCGGCTGGTGCGCACGGTGCCAGGCTAATCGCGGGCCTCATCGAGGGCAGTCCTCCGTTCGACCGACAGCGGCGGACGGCGCGGCGACGCGATACTGGATCCTCCTGTGCCATCGAAAGATTGGGTGTGTGATGAGGTCGCTCCGAGGGAGGTCGACGGTCACCGCGATGCTCGCGGCGGTGTCGTTGGCCGTCCTGATCCCTGGCACGACCGCCGTGGCCGATCCGGCCGGCGGGACCACACTGGTCGTTCTGGGCGATTCGTTCACGGCGACCGCCCCCGTCCTGGGCCACGCCGACGACGGATGCACCCGTTCGCCCTCTTCCTGGCCGAACCAACTCGCGGCGGCGACACAGCCGGCCGGGACGGCCCAATTCCTCGACGTGTCCTGCAACGGTGGCACGATCGACACCGGCAACGGCTGGACGCTTGTGCACCAGGCACGAAAGGCGTTCGCACAGGGTGGTTTCGGGCCCGACACCCGGGTCGTCCTGATCCAAGCCGGACTGAACGACGTGTGGGGCAACTCGACCGGAACGGCGTTCCCCTCGACCGACTGTCTACTCAATATCGTGGTCGGGTGCGGGTTCGACGCCGCCGATCAGAACCGGCTGCCCGACTACCGCGCGGTGACCGGCTCCGGTTACGCCGATCGGGTACGCGAGGTCGTCACGTTCGTGCGTTACTACGCACCGAAGGCCCGGGTGGCACTCGTGGGGTATCCGGAAGTGTTCCCGGCGGGACAGTCGACCGCGTGCATGGATCTCGCTGTGGCCGGGCGGGTCGTCCAGCCGCGCGCGGAAGGCTATATCGCGTACCTCGATCGGGTCCAGGACGCGCAGCGGACGGCCGCAGGGCTGTTGGGGATCGAATTCGTCGACCTGCGCGCCGTCACCACGGGGCACGCCAGTTGTTCGGACGATCCGTGGATCAGCGGCCTTGCCGGCGCCGACTCACCGTTCGACGGCGCACCGGTACATCCCAACGCGCGGGGCAACGGCGTCGTCGCCGACCGGATGCGACAGCAATTCGGGCTCTGAGCAGGCCTCGCCCATGCTGCCCGACCACCGTCCAGGCACCGAACTGCCCGCCCTCACCGGCGCTCGATGGTGGGCGGCCTTCGCGGTATTCGTCTTGCACGCACTGGTGTTCCTTCCGGTCTACCCCTTCCAGAAGTCACAGCTGTTCCGCACCATCCACGGCTTCGTTCCCATGCAATTGGGCGCGGCGGGGGTGACCTTCTTCTTCGTGCTGTCCGGCTTCGTCATCTACTGGTCGTGCCGCGACGGTAAGTCGGTCCGGCTGTTCTATCGCCGCCGGATCCTGAAGATCTACCCGACCCACTTGGTCGCCGCACTGGTATTCGTCGTCGCGGCGGGCGTACCGCTGGCCCGTCCGGTGGTGTGGGCGCCGAACCTTCTGCTGGTGCACACCTGGGTGCCGAAGTGGACCACGCTGGGAGGGCTCAATGTGCCGTCCTGGTCGCTGTGTGCGGAACTGCTCTTCTACCTCAGTTTCCCCCTTGTCGCACCGGCTGTCGCCCGGATTCCGCGGCACAGACTGTGGTGGGCGATAGCGGCGCTGCTCGTCTTGATCCTCGCCTTGCACACCGGCTTCTACCTCTGCGCCGACGGGCCCAAGGGAATCGCCAACACCTTCGCTCCGAGGCTGCTCCGGGGTGAGGTCTCCCCCGAGTTCGAAATCCACGCCTCACCACAATGGTTCGCGCAACGCGATATTCCGATACCGCCGTCGTATTGGCTCAGTTACCTTTTCCCGGTATCTCGACTGCCCGAGTTCTACTCGGGAGTCCTCGCCGCTCGCCTGGTCGCCGAAGGGCTGTGGCGCAACATCCGGCTGACCATGCCGCTGACGGCGCTCGCGCTCGGCTACGCCGCCACCTGGTTCGTTCCGGTGAACTACAAGATGTCGGCGCTGCTGGTGGGTCCGATGGCGGCGGTGGTGGCCACCCTGGCCGCCCGCGACCTCGCGGGCCTCTCCGGTCTCAACGCCCGCCGCCCACTGATCTGGCTCGGTGACATCTCCTACGCGTTCTACATGATCCAGTTCCCGGTCATGGTGATCATCACCCGGCTGTTCATCGGCGGCCGGCGATACTCGATCGGCGGCTGGGCGATGTGGGCGACGGTCACTCTCGTGGCATCCATCCTTGCCGCGGCAGCCATCTATCACGGCATGGACAAGCCGATCATGAACCGTTTCGCCGGACGATCGGCCCGCGAACGCAGACGCTCGGCCACCGCGACTCCGAGTCAACCACCGATCAGCGTGCGGACGAAGCCGTAGGCGATCTCGTTCGCGGGCCTTCCACCGGCGGGCCCGTCGCGCAACGTGCACAGCACGATGATGGTGATGTCCGTGACGGGGTCGTAGCCCATGAACGTCTGAAAACCCGGAATGGCCCCGTCGTGGCCCATCATCGGCCCGAACGACTCCAGCCCGAGACCGTAATGGATGCCCGCCGGATCGCTCCGGTTCAGCGGAGCCGCACTGTCGAGGCGCTGTCGCTGAAGCCCGGACCCGAGCAATTCGTCGCCGCCGACCAGCTTCCGGACATAGGCGGCCAGGTCTTCCGCGGTGGAGATCGCCGCTCCCGCGGCCCCGATCCATGAAGGATCCAGATTCGTCACATCGGTCGGCAGTAAGGTGCCCGCTCGGGCTGCCAGGACTTCGTCGTCGGGCAACCGCGGCGACGCGAGCGCCTCCACATTGGTGCCGTACAGGTATCCATGCGGTGACGGCGCGGGCAGGGACGCGTCACCGGGTGCCGGAAAGGACGTCTTCGCCAGGCCGAGCGGGCGGAAGATCCGATCCATGAGCAACGAGCGGATATCCTCCCCGGTGATCTGCTCGAGCAGCGACGCCAAAAGGATCGTATTCGTATTCGAATAGCGGAACTCCGCGTCGGGTTCGAAATACGGCGGCGACGAGAAACCCAGCCGCAAGAGCTCTTCGGGCTGCCATGTGCGCCCGGGATCCTCGTCCATCGCTCGCGCGAGCCGTGGCGCCTCGTTGTAGCTGAACAATCCGCTGCGCATGTTCAGCAGCTCGGTGATCGTGATCCGCGCGCCGTTCGGAACGCCCGGCCGGTACTTCGACACCGGATCGTCCAGTGCCAGCTTGCCTTCCCGGACCAGTTGCAGTGCGACGGTGCCGACCATCGTCTTCGTAGTGGAACCGACCCGGAAGAAATCGTCCACCGTGATCGGGTCGTCCTGCCCGGCGGTCCGCGTCCCGAACGCCTGACGCCAGACGGTGTCCGGTGTGCGCACGTAGACCACCGCGCCGGGAACGAGCATCGAATCGAGAACGCCGCGCACGATCGGCTCCAGCCTCCGGCCGAGGGCAGTCGATTCACTCGGTCCTGCGGGCGGCTCGTGCGTGCCCGACTCGGTTCCGCTGCCCGCGACGACAACGGTCGCGTACGCGACGACCACCGCCACACCGAGCCGTGACCAGCGCGTTCTCCCCTTATGGATGTTGTGTATCGGCATCAGTCACCGATCACGGACAGTGTGCCGTCGGTGAAATTCGTGACATAGACGTTTCTGCCGGCGGGATCGACGACAACACCGTGCGGGCGGGCCCCGACCCGGATCGAATTGCCTGCCTTGCGGGTCCGGGTGTCGATCGAAGAAATGGTGTTGCCGGTACGCGCGTCATCGAGACCGTGGTTGGTGACATACACCGTCCGCCCGGGTTGATCCACCGCCACACCGACCGGCCCGAGCCCGACGCGCAGCGTCGCGGTGACCGCGCGGGTTCGGATGTCGATCACCGAGACGGTGCCGTCGGCGTGATTGGTGACGTACGCGGTTCGCGTATCGGCGTCGATCGCCACACCCCACGGCTGGTTACCGACATTGATGGTGGCGACCACGGCCGACGCGACGGGGTCGATGACCGACACCGTGTGATCGACCGCGCCGGGCGGGCCCGCGTTGGCGACGAAGACGCCGCGCGTACCGGGATCCACGGCCACGCCATAGGGATGGCTGCCGACCGGGATCGTCGCGGTGACCACCCTGGCCCCGGTGTCGATCACCGACACCGTGTTCGCCTCGAAGTTCGTGACGAAGGCGGTGCGCGCGGCGGAGTCGACGGCGATGCCGTACGGCCCCGCCCCGACCGCGATACTTCCGACCACTGCCCGGCTACGCGTATTGATCAGGGATACCGAGCCGCTTCCGGCATTGGTGACATAGGCGATGCCCGCTGCCGCGTCGATCGCGACCGCGGCCGGTTTCACCATGCCCGGCGCGGTGACCGACGCGGCGGCGGACGTCCGGGTATTGATCACCGAAACCGAGTTGCCCGCGCTGTTGGTGACAAAGACGCTTTCGGTGTTCGGATCGACCGCGACGCCCCACGGTTGCGCCCCCACCGCGATCGTCGAAGTCACGGTCGCCGGGATCGCCGCCACGGCCGGTGCCCGATCGCCTGCCGGGCCGGGATTGTTGCCGCCCGACGTCTTGCTGGTCAGCAAGCCGACGATGACGAGAACGACGGCTATCCCGGCGATCACTTTCACGCGCGTCGAAATGCGCCGGTAGAACGGGCGGCGGCGAGCGGGCCGAGGCGGAGCCACCTGCGCGGGTGGTAGTACCGGCGTACCGGCCCCGCCGGTGGGGGCCGGGCCGCGCCATGATGGTGTGCGCGTTGTTCGTGGTGGCGGCGAGGGCGTTCGGGTCGTCGCCTGGGTGGCCGCGTCGGTGAGCGCCGGAAGCCAGTCCGCCGGGCGGGGCCGCTGCCCCGGCGTGGCGGACAAGGCCGCGTCGACCAGCACCCGGACCGCACTCGGCACGGCGGCGGGCACCCGGTGCGGATCGCGGGTGCTCTGGTCTCCGGCCAGCAGCCGCAGGACGAGCAAGCCGAATTTGTAGGCATCCGATCGGTCGGTCGCCAGTTCCTCTCCTGGATTGATCACCCGGACCTCCCAGTCCGGAGTCTCGACCTGCGCGGACACCGACCGGGAGCGCAGTCGCATGGCATCGCAGTCGATGAAGTACACCTTCCGGTCCGGCTGCAACGAGAACAGCAGGTTCTTCGGCGACAGGTCACCGACCGCGATGTGGTGGCGATGCAGAATCGTCAGCGCCTCGGCGGCGTCCGCCAGCAATTCGTAGCGGTGCCGTTCGGTCAAGGGGATGCTCCGCCTCGCGAGGAAGGCGTCACCGTTGAGCAGGTGCTGGAACTCCGCGGTCTTCGACTGCACCGCCGAGGACATGGTCATCTCGATGAAGAACTCGTCCGGGATCGCGGGCATCACGAACCCGGTCACCTGTGTGGAGTTGTCCGCCTCCACCAGCCGGCACGGCCACGCCACCCGGGAGAGCAGATCCATGCCCTCGGCGAAGGGCAGCGATTCCAGATAGGCAGGCATCTCGTCCAGCACGTCGACCGAGACGCTGGGCAGCACAGCGGGTTTGTACTCCTTGTACACCACCGCCTTCGCGTATCTCATCCGCGCACCGGGGGCGCTGTAGACCACCCCCTGACCGCCGGAAGCCAGTTTGGTCAAAGGGCCCAGCTGACCGACCTTCACTCGCTGCTGTGTCACTGCCCGTCCCGTCAGTTCTCCCTCGGCCAGATGGCCACCAATGTGCGGTCGTCGTCGAAGGTCTCCCGCGAGAAGTCCAGGGCGTGCGCGAATTCCAGCTGCGACGGCACTCGACCGGCGAGCACCGAGGCGAACAACGCGCCGACTTCGCCGTCGCCGCTGCCGAGCGGATCCCCGAATCCGTCGGTGCCCACCAGCAACACCTGACCCGGCTCGACGATCACCGAGATTGGCTCGACTTCGTTCGGAACCCTGGGCAGCCCGCTCACCGCGGATGATGTCAACCCGGAGCCGGAAGCCGGCTTACCGCCGAGCACCGGAATGAAACTCGCGCCCGACAGCAACCACACACCGGAGTCACCGACCCCGGCCAGCGTCGCCGACAACCCGCCGTCGGCGTGCTGCTCGCACACCACACACGTCAGCGTGGTCGCCAGCGCTTGCTCGGCTTGCTCGGCATCCGCTTGCGGCAGCGACAGGACGGCAGCCGCCCGCTCGGTCAACATCCACGCGGTGTTCTGGAACAGCGAGTGCCAGCCGATGTCGCCGAACTCCTGCGCGGGCTGCTCTTCCAGCCACTGCGTGGCGTAGCGCACGGCGGTGGTCGAGCCGATGTGCGAATGCCGCGCCGCCGACACTCCGTCGGCTACGGCCACGATCAGTCGTTCCCGATCCGGCGCGGCGGTGACGGCGAAATCGTCCTGGCGCGGAGCACCGTTGTACCGGTGCAGATATCCGCGCACCGATGCCGCGCGGATCGTGAACGGACCGCGCGACCATCCGTCGATCATGGTGTCCGCGCGGTACGGCGTCCTGCCGTATTCGTCGCCGACGGCTTTCGGCTCGAACGCCGGTGTGGGATCGCCGACGACGATCGGCGCGCTCGGCAACCGGCTGGGTAGGGCCGAGGCGATTTGCTCACTTACCGGTTCCGGATTCCCGACATCAACCGTGTGCGCCGGCGAGGAGTCGTCCGGCATTCGCTGCTTGTCTCGCTTGCTCAGAAAGCGCATCACACCGTGTCCACCGCGAGCGAGACGAAGTTGTCCGGCTTCTCCACCTGAAGCGTCGCCTGGCCCGTCGCCAACGCCTGACCCGAATTGATCACCGATTGCGTCAGCGCGGTGATGAATTTCGAGATCGCGACGCCTGTATCGGTCCCGGCGGCGGTGATGAACGCGTAGTTCGGGCTCGTGGCGACCCGCCTGATAACGTTGGCGTCGGCCTGACCGATGCCGAACGCGAGAATGTTGGGACGCGCCGCGAAACTTGTCAAACGCGCGTGTTCGCTTTCCCAGCCGTCTCCCGGATTCGGCGCACCGTCGGTGAGGAAGAACACCGCGGGCCGGTTCACCAGATAGCCGTCGGATTTCAGCGCGGCGATATCGCGCGGTATCCGATCGGTCAATTCGGCGAATGCCGCAGCGAACGACGTCGAACCACGAGCCCGCAGTTCCGGCATGGCGTCCAGATGCCGCAGATCGGTGGGCTCCAGATAGCAGACCGCGGTGTCGGAGAACCCCAGCACACAGAAACGTACCTTCGCCGCGGCCATGGATTCACCCTGCAAGGTGTCGAGCAGGCTGGTCAGGCCCGTGTTCAGATCCGCTACGTCGTCGACCATCGAATACGATTCATCCGCGACGAAATACACCGGAAGAATCGTCGCCTTCGGTTCACTCATTCGGTGCCACTCCCTTTCACCTGCCACCCGGGCGTGCCAATGCTACCTTTTCCTACGAGAATTCACTGTCGGCCGTTCAACCGACAACCATGTTCGGCGCCGACAATTCTTCGCACGCGCCGCCGATCGTCACGGGTCGAGCCATCCGAAGAGAATCAGCACCACGACTGCGATGGCAATGCCGATACCACCGATGCCCATGACGATGTCGCTGTTCGTGAGATACCCGATCGCCGGCGCGAGCAGGCCGATACCACCGGCATAGGAAATAATGACGTGACCGTACTCGGCCGGCACCAGAAATGCGATGAGGCCGACAACGCCATTTCTGACGTCACCGGTCACGTAAGGCGGAGACGGTGACGAGGACCAGAGACAACCCGATGGCCACGGCGATACTCCAACCGAATGCGGTCGCGCTCGGATCTGTGAGCACAGCGGCGCCGCTGAAGGTGACGGCGAAGGGTAGGAGCAGAAACGAGATGACAGCGATGGTGGTCTGATTGCGGCGATCGCGGTCCTCGGACACCCGATGACGCTCCTCGCTGCGGCGCCTGCGTGCCTGCGCTTCGGTGATCGCCTCGTCTTCCAGTCGAGCGCGACGGGCTTGCAGATACCGGGAGATGTCGTCCAAGTCCGCCACGACCTGTGCGTAGAGGTCGGTCATCCGATGCTGGTTCTGGAAGGCGCGCAGCACATCCGCGACCTGCGCCCCACGCTCGGAGATGTTGTTCCACCACAGCTTCGCGCGGGTGTCGAGGATCTCGGCTTCCAGCGACTCGACCGGCCCCGCGCCGGTGCGGTCGACCCGGATGTCCGCGATCCGATCCGCGATGCGGTGCAAGGCGTTCAGTTGCAGGGAGCCGAGCAGAACGGCGTCCACATGGATCGACCGCACGTAAGCGCGTGCGACGGTGTGGAATTCGGTGGCACCGGTCGATGTCAGTGCCGTGTAGGTCACGCCGTCGCGCAGCACCAACGCGCGCCAATCCCCCGACAGATGGACGACGTCAACGAAAATCCGGGGATCACCGGGGTCGGGCAGGCCGTCCGCCACCGACGTGCCGGACGCCAGAAACCACTGCCATCGCTGCAACGTGGACCAGGAACCGAGTGCCGTCGGATCGGAAATCGGCTCCGGCATCGAATCGTTCGTCCAGCGGAGGTGGGTGACGACGCGAGGCCTCCCGGACTCGAACGATACGTCGTCGACGAGTCCGGCCAACCATCGGCGGCCCTCCCCTCGCACTTCGGTGAGTTCGGACAACACATCGACCGGCTGCTTCGACAGCTCCACATGCGCGACGGCGTAACCGCCTTCTTCGCCCAACAGCAATTCCCAGCCATGGACGATCGCACCCCGCCGGTCCGGCGGTTCACCGGTCGTCCGTCTGTGCCAACGGCCGGTGGCCGCCACCGAGTCCGCCGCGCCGTACAACGCGTCGTGCACGCGGGCCGAGAAGTACGCGGTCCGGGCGTTTCGGTCGGCGACCATCGCTTCGCCCCCGCGGCCGGCCGCAGCACCGGCCCTCGGGATCGGCACCGGGAGGGGGCCCGGGAACCAGCCACAGGCCGATGGCATTCGATCGGCCTTCCAGCGCACCCGAAAGATCAGGCACGCGAATACGTCAGCGGCCACCTTTCCTCCTGAGTCCAGTGGTCACGGGCCTAGTAGCCTTCGATGGAGAACGCGTCGGCATACTGCTCGGCGCGCGGAGACAGCGGTGCGTTCTCGAGCACGATCTTGACCTCTCGCAGCACGTCGACGACACCGGCCAGCAAACCGACCTGCAACTTCGTCCACGAGTCGGCGTCGTCGTCGGCGAGGACCTTCCGTCCGGTCAACTTGAGGCAGACCGCACCGAGCAATTCGGCATCGCGACTCTCGATGAACGCGTGCCCGTCGCTGTTGCGGAACCGCCGGACCGCGTCCATCCGCCAATCCCGGATCTTCTCGTAGACGCCGTCGACGCCGTACCGGTCCTTGGGCTCCTTGGGCTGCTCGCCTTTGAGCCGCCGGTCCAACGTCTCACCGAACGCCTGATGACAATCCATGATCCATGACGTGAAATCGCGCGCACCGTGCAGCGGACGCCCGAGATCGAGCAGTTTGCTGTGGTGCACCTGGCCGAAGAGATCGCTTTCACCGCATCGGCGCGAGAGGTCGTTCAACTGGGTCCGCAAGTTCAGCAGCTCCTCGGAAAGATCCCCGAGTCGCCGCCGCACTTCGCGGTCGACGCGGCGGCCCGCGGGATGGAGCGTGTCGATCGTCGACTGCAGCCTGGCGCCGCCGGGACCGGACGGTTTGCCGACATGATGCGCGACACCGGTGCCCAGATCCGCGAAATAGCTGTGCAGTACGTCTACCCCGCCGGTCCGGCTCGGATCGCCACCACCCACCCGCACCAGTTCCCGCAGCAACGCGTGGTTCGGGATCACACTGATATGCGGATCACGCTCGCCCGGTGGACGATTCGTCTGCCACCAGCGCATGAACGTGTCGCGATCGCCGATTCCGACGGCATGGAGGTTGATGCTCAGGAATTCGTGCAGTTCCTCCATCAGCGAGACCGGATCGGCGATCGCGACCACGGCCTCACCCGCGGCTTCCTCGCCCTTCTCTTTCCAGTCGGCCCCGTCACTGACCAGAACGATCAATCGGTCGTTGCCCGGCACACCGTGGCGGTGCAGCAGGTCGGACGCGAAATGCAGGGCCTGTCCGATGTCGGTCGCCGCGTTCTCCGGCCGCAGCAGGCCGATGGCGCCCTGGAAGTCCCGCAGTGTCCGCTCGTCGTCGGGGCCCTGAATCTCGGCCATCGAGCCCGACCTCGGGAAGACGCACATCGACGTGGTGGTGAACTTCACCAACGCGATACGGGCCACCCGCCCGGTCACGTGCCTGCGGATCTCGACCATCTCCATGAGCGAACGCTTCAGGGCATCCATCCGCGATATGTAGGCGGATCTCCGGCGCGATCCGAGACGGACGACGTCGGCGCGGTCCTCGATGTCGTCCCAGCTCATCGAACCGCTGCAATCGGCGAGGATCACGATGTCGACCCCGTTGCGATTGCCGGCCAGGAACACGTCCATTTCGGTCTCGGCGTCGATGTAGCAGAGGTCCGTCCGCTCCCGCCCGGAGCGGTCGAAGACCTGGCGTACCCGGAAGGACTCCCCGTCGGCGTATACCCACGAGTCGCCTCCACCGAGATGAACTTGCTGGCCCACGATGTCCTTCGCGTTCCGCAACTGCTGGCAGACCTCGTCCAGACGGTTCTCGGTGAGCGGTTCCAGGACGATCCGCGCAGCCGGATCGCACGCCATCGCGCTCAAGCGCCAACCGTGCTCATCGATCACACCCAGCCGCAGCTCATCCACCAGATCCGTGCTGACGACGACGGATCCCTCCGCGACCGAAGGCGAGGCGACGATCTGCACCGGTGCCTGCCGCGACGAGTCGGCGCCCACCTCGAAGAGACCGACCCGGGCGGTTTCGACCCGGCCGGACGTACCCTGACGATCCTCGGCGCTGACGGCGACGATATTCGCGGTGACCAGACCATTTCCCTTGGCGACCTGCAACGTGTGCCGCCTGCTGTCCCATTCGGTCGATGTCATTTCCGCTCCACTTCGACCCTGACCCCCAGGTCGTTCGACGCCGCTCGCTTCTCCGCGCCGCCGCGACCGATGAATCTGCCCATGTATTCCGGCTCGACGTCGACGAACAGCAGGTTGGACCGAGGCCGGTAGTCCGCGAAGCTGATGTGGTCGGCCACCTCGGCGCGACCGCGTGCCCGCAACCAAGCGGTGAGTTTGTCGAAGAGTTCGAGACCGCGTTTCTCGTCTGTTTCGAAAACGGCCACGTCCTGTTTGCGTATCTTCTCGTGCTCCTGCAACAGACGGCGCACAGCGTTGTCGGTGCGGCTGTCGTGCTGCAGCTCACCGAACATCCGGTCGATGGAAACCATGTCCAGCTTGCGTGAACGAGAATTGATGAAGATATGCCGGACGATCGTCAACCGAGGCAGCCCGATGTATGTGCGCCTTGCCTCGGAGCGCTGACCGCGCCGCCGATTCGCGGTTCCCGCCACGATCTGGAAGACGATCTGGCGGTCCTCCAGCGACTTCAACCGCCGCGCGTGATCCGGGCACAGCCCGAGCCCTCGTTTATGTGGTCCGAAGATCTGCCACCGATACGCGTGCCTGGCGCAAGCCGCGTTTCCGCAAGTCGCGCGCTTGCCATCGACGACGAACTCGCAAGCGATGCTTCCGGTCGAATTGCATCCCGGGCCGGCGCATTCCGGGAATTCCTTTCGATAACAATCCGGGCAGTACGACATGTCGGCGCCGCCGGGGTGCCCGACCCGGTGCCGGTCGCAGAACGCGTTGCGTCCCCGGCAAATCTCCCCGTTGCACCAGAAGGTGGCCGCGGCCCCGCACGCGCAGCTGGGCCGGTGGAGCGCACAGGTCGCGGTCATCCGACCTTCGATGACGACGGCGTGCTCGTCGCACACACGTCCCAGCCGATCCCCTTGGCCACACCCGGTGCACAGGAAGGGCGCGTAGGTGACCTTGCCTTCCGCCGAGCAGGTCGTGCACCTGTGCCGGACCATGGCGGGCTCCAGGACGCCCCGGATGGAGAAGGCCGTGCTGTCGTCGACCCGCTCCGGAGCGCGAAGCCGATCCTGTATCCACAGAACGCAAGTCCGGTTGTCCCGCAGCGGGACAACGACCTTCTCGGCGTCGCGAAGGCTGGCGCCGTTCAGATGCTGTTCGATCTGCGTCCACAGCGCCCGCAACTCGGCCGCGTCAGTGGGCGGATTGCTCGTCTGCCGGATATCCAGCACGACATTGACGGGCTGATTCACGACCGCGCCCCTTCGGTGGAGCCCAAGATGATCATCTCGATGCTGGCGCGGCGATCGGTTTTGCGTGCGTAGGTTTGGTTGGTGATCAATCCGGCACACGCTCCCCTCGGCAGTCTGCGTGCCAGATCCATCAGCGCGTCCACCGCGGATTTCCGTTCGGCCTCGGCCACATCGAGACGCACGCAAACCCGGTTGTTCCGCGACAACCGGCTGCCCAGCTCGTCCGGTACGCCATCGCCGAGTTCCTCCGGCGCGCTCAGTTCGAGCACCGTGGCATTCGGCTGCCGCAGCACCCGGCGAATCTCCTTGCTGCGACCGAGTCGCGACAGCGCCGGAGCCAGATTGCGCGGCGGGCGACCAGCCAGCAGGGCGCGCAGCCGTTCATCCATGTCACGCTGCTCGGTCAACTGGTCCAACTCGCGAATGATCTCGTCGTCCGACCGGCGCTGACGAGCGGGGCGAACCGGCCCCTTGCGCCCGTTCGGCGTCGAACGTCGCGGCCGGGCCGTCAGCTTGGTTCGCCAGGCCGCCTCCAAGGTCCCCAGGCTGCCCGGAGCGACTCGCCTGTTGTGCCTGGTCAGCTGGTCGTCGGCGAGCGCCGCCCGGTCCCGCAGCAATGCCGCGATCTGCTCGACTCCGAATGCGTGCTGCCGGCTCCAGACGGCCAGCAAGTCATTCTCCGTCTGGGCGTATTCCGGGTGCAGCTTCGCGAGTTCCGGCGCGGAGAGCAAGGGCAGGATCTCGCGCGGCTCGATCTGCATCGCGCGCAGTTCGGCATCGAGGTCGTCGAGCAGATCGGACACCGACTCGGCCGCCGAGCGCCGGACGGTCGCCTGTTCCCGCGCCTTGCGCGGGTCGTCCGCTTCACGCTCGAACTCCCCGCCCATGCCCCTGGCAATGGCGTTCGATCGATTTCTATCGAGCATCCGTTGCGGAACGGCGGGCATGCGCCGGCCGTCGCGCTCCATCATCCGCGCGCGTACCGCGAGTGCTTGCAGCACGACCGCCTGCGCGACAGCCGAACTCGGGAAGATCTGCGCATCGAGGCACCGAACGCTGACGTTGGGGATCTCCAGTTCCGCGTCACCGACCGGATTCACGTCCATCACAGCGAATCCCGATACGCGGTCGTCGCGGCGCAACGCCTGCTCGACCCGCCGCAGGTGCCGGGCGGATGCGGATGCGATATAGCGAGTGGAGACTTGGTCTTTCGATTCCGCCAGACGCAGCGACCCACGTCCGTTGACGCGGCCCGCGACGAACAGCGCGCGCCCACTGAGCGCGACGAGTTCGGGGACGTAGCGCCGGATCAGGTTGCTGAGAATCTCCCGCTGCAAGTCATCGGCGACTTCGACGGAATGCCCGTCCTCGCACAGCCGACGATGCGGCGGGCCGCCCCAGGAGATGCCCGACGGCAACAGCGTCCCACCGGCCCGCCGCACCTGTTCCGCGGCGGCGGACACGACGTCGGCCAAGGCGCCGACGAGCGCGGAGCGCTGCGCGGGATCGCTGATCCAGACCGGCCCGGTATCGATCCACAGACAGCCCGGCCGGTTCGCATTGAGACGCACTCGCGGGAACCCCCCGCCAGAACCGGACAACGCGCCGGATGACCGTTGCAACTTTCGATGCGTTTCGTCGATATCGTCTGCGACGATTACGTAGCCCTTCAGAATTCGATGCCGTAATGGAGCATTTCTGTAGGCGCTTACGAGCACAATATATACCTCATCACCCCGGCGGCGATGCGAACGTTCACGTCCCGTCGCCGATCATACTTCCGATAATGTTACCGCTGAGCTACCCGGAGGGAGGCGCCTGTGCGAAGTCATATATCGCCGACTTCGACGCGGATCGAGCAATATCTTGCCGAGCCCATGCATTTCCCGGCAAAATCCCGACCGGCGTCAGCAGCGTCATACCCGAACACCCACACCCGGATCCCGGGCGGCGCGAACGGTCCCGCCGTGCCGGCTGCCTCGGTCGACGCGGTCCGCGACGGACCCGTAGAGTCGCCCGGACCTTCGGCGCCGCAACGTCGTCCGGACCGTCCAATGGGACAGCAGGGACATTCGATGGTCAGAGGTCCTCGATGTCGATCAGTTCATCCTGCAATGCGCGGGCAACGAGGGCGGCCTTCGTCGGCGCGGGCCGGGCGACGGCGGCGTACTTGTCCCTGATCCGAGCCAGATGGGTATTGACCGTTCCCAGCGAGATATACAGGCGCCGACTGACTTCCAGTTTGGAGTCCGACGCGATCCACGCCAGCAGCACCTCGATCTCCCGACTGCTCAGCGCCGGACGCTCCCGCGCCCCCAGCGCGGCGGGCAGCGGGTCGTTCCTGTGGTCGAACGCGACACTCATGAATTCTTCCTTTACAACACTTCGATATTGTTTTCGACTACTCGAAGGAGCGCTGCCGATCCCCCGGGAACTCGGCGCGTATTCCACAGTTGTGCACCCCTGCTTCGCGGCGGGACCAGCCGAAACGTGTCTCGCGAGATGAACCGGTGGACGACAGCGACCCGACCGGCCGGGGTCGCGGACGCCTACCGCCGTCCGAACAGGTCGCGCAGACAGACCCGCAACAGGGCAACGGTCCCGACGAACAGCGTGAAGAAGATCAACGCACGCGATAGATCACCGGAGTTGCCTGCATTGCCCGTATAGGCGGACTGGCCGTAGAAGAAGTATGCGACGTCGAGGAGCAACATCCCCGCCAGCAGATACCAGGTCCAGAGGCGGCGCCGCGAGCCGTGGTTGATGCTTATCCGCTGTCGGCCACCATTGTTGGCGAAGACGCTGCCGCCGTTGTTGGCCATGTTGACTTGATTGTTGGTATTGGGGTGGTTGTTCGATCCCGGCGAAGGGTGCATTTTCATCTCCTGCCGGGGCCGTCCAGCCTGATGCGTTGGGTCCCGTTCTGATTGGCGTTCACGATGCCGCCTTCACTCGCGACGTTGACCTGGTTGTTCTGCGTACCCGGCGCGGCCGTCCGCTGCTGATCGTCAGGCCGGCTTTCGACCTGCGGGGCGAGTCGCCCGAGTAGGCCGCGGACGTCTTCTTCGAGCGTCCGGTAGCGAATACGCCAGTATTGCGAACCGGATAGGGCGCGAATGTCATTCGGAAGCTGCTCCGGGCTCGGCAGCGGCGTGTCGTCCAGCACCACGGGAACCACGCGTATCCCGCGTTCGAATGCGGTGCGCAACTCCAGCCGCACCCAGTCGCGCGGGTTGTCGATCCGACGACGTCCGCGTGCGTCGCGCGCCTCGAGCCAATGCGGGCCGATCACCGACACCATCGTGTCGCACTCCTGGAGCGCCCGGCGTATCCGGCGTGCGTACAACACGCCCAAGGCCAGGGAATCCTCGTCCCGGAAGACGCGCGCCCTGCCGAGATGGTGGGCCATCTGCTTGGATATCTCGTTGACGGCGTAGACGCTGTCGACGATGCGGTAGTTCAAGAATATCTCCGTCAACTGGGGCACTCCTCGAGGACGGTTATCAGCGCAGCACGGCGCGATGGGGATGTCTCGCGGTCACAAATCTCGTCCTCGACCGAAACACCACGGTTTTCGAATATAAGTCTGCACTCGAAACCAGATCCGGGCGACCGGAACAGCAAACGTTCGGTCATATACCCGACGGGGTGCAGCAAACGACCTCGCCGGGAAAGATTCTGGTTGGTTTATTTCCCTATTCGGTCGACTTCCCGCCACCGATGCTCGGCAGTCGACGTCACGCTGAGCCACGTGTCGATGTTCAGTGTAGGTCGGCGTATTCCTTCCTCGTCGCCGCGACGCATCGAAGCGGCGTTGTCGTCTTCTCGCCCCTGACGTATCCGGTCCGAAGACAGTGCCGCCCAGCGCGATACCGCCTGCGCCGGTGGCTCGGGATTTCCAGGCCGCGAACTACGGCTCGGTCTCCAGCATCCAACGGGCAGCCGACCGGCAACAGTGGTTGTCCGTTGCCGCTGCGAACGGCAACGGACAACCGGTCGTTCAACGCCTCGACAGGGCGGACATGAGAGCCGGTTGGATGTCGTGCAGCGCGGAGTGCCCGCGGTAGCGTCCGATCGTCCGAGCGAACTCGCGCAGATCGGCGCGGATGGTCATCGAGTCGACCGCACTGATGATGTCGAGCAACGGCTCGATCAGTGCACACGCTCGGTCCAGCTCACCGAGCGCGGCGTACACCAATGCCCGGCGGGTGCCGAACCGGGCACGGTCACGGTCCGACTGCTCGAAGTTCTGCGACAACGCACGATCGAAGAGAACGGCGGCTTCCCGGAGGTTGCCGAGGTCGTAGTGGCACCAGGCCTCGATGAGCACAGGCCGTTCATGCAGCGCTGACGGCCCCAGCGCGGTGTCCCCGGTGCGGTGTGCCGCGTCGTAAAGGCTCGCGGCCTTGTCCAGCGCTCGCATCGAACTCGAATCGTCCAAGCCGATGGCGTACCCCTGCGCGGCTCCGAGCGCGGCCAGCCAGCGGATCCGCGGATGGACGGCGTGGTCGGCGAGCACTTGTTCGGTGAGACCGGTCGTCGCGGTGGAATCGCCGCGATACAGGCTCAGCACCGCCCGGCGGACGAGCGCGTAGCTGGTCATGTGTTCGTCACTGACGGCAGAGGCGTGCAGGACCGCCTGATCGGTCCACCACAAGGCGCCCCGCTCGTCACCGCATTCTTGCGCCATCCATCCGGCGAACTCCGCGGTACGCGCGGCGTGCAGCAGCAGTCGCTGACGTAGCTCGCCGGTGCTCTGCCGCGCTGAGGTGACCGCGGCATGCGTCTGAGTGACGACCATCGGCAGCACGATGCTCGGGCTGCCGGCCCGGCCGAGCTGTCTCGTCTGCTCGAACATCGCGCTCAGGCCGGGTAAGACGACGGCGGAGCCGGTGAGCACCGGAGGGAACGCGGTCACCGGCGGCGCGTGTGATTCCCCGAGGTGGAACGCACCGGAACCATCCACCTGCAATCGGACGATCCACTCGGCCTCCGAATAGATGTCGTCATCGATCTCCGGATCGCCATCCGGTTGCGCTTCCGGCGGGGCGAGCATCAGCAGATCGCCGCCGGCGGACAGGACCTTGTCGCAGATGCGCGCCAGCGCCGCGGAGGGCGACTTGTGCCCGTTCTCTATTCTGCTCAGGTGGCTCGTGCTGTAGTGCACGCGTTCGGCGAGCTTCCCGAGGGTCATCTTCTGCTCGACTCGGCGTCTGCGCAGCTCCGGACCGAACTCAGCACTTGCCATCATTACCTCGGATCCGTTGCCTGCCAGCGCGTCTCGTCCACGATGAGATACTCCGACGAACCTGCAACTGCCCCTTCGAGCCGGGGCCGACCGGCTACCACACCCCTTGTTGCTGCGAGTCTACCGTCCACCGCTTCTCGCGGTACGCGAATTCGTTGTCGGACAAAGCCGCACACAGCCGATGCGCCGATGCCCTGATTCGTCCGTCGCGGACGTCGCGCTCCTACTGCCGTACCCTGGCGACTCGGACGTGAATTGCTCTCCGCCGGACAAGAATTGGGGACGGAATGGATACGGATCATCGAGTCAAGCACCTCGAGATGTTGCAATCCATCATCGCACGGTTGAGTCAGCAGTCGTTCACGGTGCGCGGATGGTCGGTGACTCTGGTCTCGGTGATCTTCGCGCTGCTCACCGCGCAGGCTCGGCAGGGATCGGGCCTGATACTGCTGGCTTTGGCGCCCACCTGGATCTTCTGGGGTCTCGACGGGTACTACCTGAGCCTGGAACGCCGCTACCGTCAGCTGTTCGCCTCCGTCGCCCAGCAGTTGCGAGACCCGGCAGCGACCGGATTGCTTCCGTTCGACATGACCCCGGTTTCCGGCCGTCCGGCTCGCGATTTCGCGCGAGCGATCGTCACCCCCAGCGTGGCCGCGATCCCCGCGGTGCTGACCGCCCTGATCATCGGCTACCGGGTAGTCACGATCATCAACGATTGAAAGGCGGCCGCGCACGGGTACCTACCCCACCGGGCGCGGCCGCATACGGCGAAGCCCTGGCGGTCGATGCTGCCAGGGCTTCGCCGTATCGGATTCGCTCAGTGCTTGGCGAGTTCGGGAGTCGCGGTCTCGAATTCGTCGGCTTCCGCAGGGGCGGCGGCCCGGCCCGGCAACAGCACGGCCATGACGATCACGAGCAACGCCAGAGCCGCCGACACGAGGAAGGCCAAGCGCATGCCGTCGAGATGGGCGGTGACGAGATCCGCGCCTTCCGCGGCGCGGGTGGTGGCGTGCGCCGACATCACCGTCACCACCAGTGCGGTACCGAACGCCGCGGCAACCTGCTGCAAGGTGCCGAGCATGGAGCTGCCGTGCGAGTACAGCTGCTGCGGCAACGCACCGAGACCCAGCGTGAACACCGGAGTGAACGCCGCCGCGAGCGACACCATCAGCAGAATGTGCAGGGCCAGCAGCTGCCAGTACGGCATGGTCATCGAGATCTGAGTGAACCCGGCCAGCGACGCGGCGATGCCGATCGAGCCCGGAATCACCAGCAGGCGCCCGCCGAACCGGTCGAACAGGCGCCCGACCGTCGGTCCGAGCAGGCCCATCGCCAAGCCGCCCGGCATCACCAGCAAGCCGGTGGCCAAGGGGCTCAGACCACGCAGGTTCTGCAGGTACAGCGGCAGCAGGATCATCGATCCGAGCATCGCCATGAACGCCACCGACATCAGGATCAGCGCCTTGGTGTAGGTGCCCGACAGCAGGACCCGCAGATCCAGCAGCGGCGTGCCGGTGCGCTGCAGGCGCAGCTGACGCCACACGAACCCGGCGATCAGCGCCGAGCCCGCGGCGACGATCAGCGCCGGGCCGGTGAGGTTGCCGCTCTCGAACCGGCTGAGCCCGAACACCAGCCCACCGAACCCGAGCGCCGCCAACGCCACGCTGGACACGTCGATCTGCCCGGCTTGCGGTTCACCGACGTTCTCCAGCTGACGCAGACCCAGCCAGGCGATGATCCCGGCGATCGGCAGCACCAGCACGAAAAGCCAACGCCAGGAACCGATTTGCAGTACCGCTCCGGAGATCACCGGACCCATCGCGGGCGCGACCGAAATAGCCAAGGTGACGTTGCCCATCACCCGGCCCCGGTCCTGTTCGGGCACCACCGTCATCAGCGTGGTCATCAACAGCGGCATCATTACCGCGGTGCCGAACGCCTGAACGACTCGCCCGAGCAGCAGCACAGCGAACGACGGCGCGATCGCCGACAGCGCCGTACCGGCGAGGAAGACACCCATCGCGGCGGCGTAAGCGTGCCGGGTGGACACGCGCTGCAAGAACCAGCCGGTGGTCGGGATGACGGCCGCCATCGTCAGCATGAACGCCGTCGACACCCACTGCGCCGCCCGGTCGGTGATCGCGAGATCCTCCATCAACCGCGGAATCGCGTTGATCATGATGGTCTCGTTGAGGATCACGACGAAAGTCGCGAGTACCAGCACCCGGATGACGGTCGGTGTCCGCCCTCCCGAGGCGGGAGCGGATAATTCGGCGGACATCGGATACCTCCGGGGCAATGGGTCGTTGACAAGAACATGTGGCCCTGCGCCGAGTCACCGGATCGGGTCCCGGCGCCACAGCAGTAGAGACGGCGTCGATCGCTCGAACTCATCGGACGCGGGTCAGTATTCCGGTCGGCACCGACAGAAATCACCCGATTTTCCGGCCGACCCACCTCACACGCCTACCAGAAACCGCTGTTCAGCAGCCGCTCCCGCCCGGTGCCGAGACCGAATCGTGAGCCTGGTCACTGCCCGCCAACCACTGGTTTCGGGCTCGCAGCCCGCTCCTACGCCGACCTGCGGACGAAGACCGCGATGTCGTCGAGAGCATCCTCGACTCGCCCGGCGATCTCGGGCTCGTTCGACATCGGGCGTAATACCGGAACAACACGTTCTTCATCGATTGCCCGATGGATTCGGGCGAGATGCCCGACAGCGGTGACCGCAGCCGCCCGCACCCCGAAGTCAGGACTATCCACCAACCTCAGCGCACGGTCGGTCACCCACGCGGCATCCGGAACTTGCAGTGCCACAGACAGAATCGCCTCGCGGACAGCGGTGCCGTCGCCCGAATCGAGCATCACCGTCGCCTCGCCCACCTGACCTCATTCCCAGGGAGCAGGACCGGTCCCGGAGTTCCATGCGGCCAGCGCACGGTTGTCCACGAGCCGGATGCCGCTTCGGGCGGCTGTGGCGCGAGCGGGCGCGGTGAACGACGCCGTCTTGCCATGTCTCCCCTTGGCGGTGCCGGTCGATCGTCGGCGGACAGAGCCGTAGCGACAACTTCGCCTGAGTCGAGTTGCCCCACCCCTCGGACAACAGCGTGCACTCATAGGACGAAGACTCTGCTTGTTCATGTTCGTCGAGTGCCGCACGGCCCACAGTTCGCCGGCTGAAACCTGTTGTTCCCCTCGAAACGGAAAAACCAGGGTCGAACTGATGCGTTCGCCCTGGTCACAGCTCCCCCATCTGGACTCGAACCAGAAACCTGCCGATTAACAGTCGGCTGCTCTGCCAATTGAGCTATAGGGGATTGCCCTTGGCTCGTCCGGTTGGTATCGGGCGGGCCGAGGAGAAACTCTAGCGTATCGCTGGGCGGGAGCCCAAATCGTGTCGCTACCTGCGACTTGTCCGGGTGGGCCGGGTGCGGAGCTATCGGGTGTCCGGATCGACAGGCGCGTGGGGCGTCGGGCAGGATGGGGGCGGCGAACTGGCAACTGGGAGGAGCACATCGAGATGCTGCGGTTGATCATCGGCGTGGCGGCCGGGTACGTACTCGGCAGCAAGGCCGGGCGGGCTCGCTACGAACAGATCAGCGCCGCGACCCGCGCGCTGACCGAGAGCCCGGTGACTCGCAAGCTCGTGCTCGTCGGCAGGCAGAAATTGTCGGACAAGCTCAGTACCCGTCCCCGCCTGGAGCCGATGGAGCCGCTCGACGAGCGGACCACCGTGCTGGTGCCGCACGACCAGCTCCGCCGCTGACCTGCCGCACACCAGACCTCTCCGCGATGTGCGAGGAATTCCGCGCGTACCTGCACCGACGCGGCCGCACGCTAGGCTCCGGTGGCGAAGTCCCCGTGGCTGCCCATCGCCTGGGTGAGCAGGCTCTTGCGGTACTGCTCCAGGGCGACGAGGTCGCCGAAGAGGGCGAAGTAGGCGTCCGGCTGTTCGGTCGAGGAAACCCGCTGGAGCTTGGACTTCAGCTCGGCGATCTGCCTGCCGACCCAGGCCTCCTGGGTGCGCGCCAGGACACCGGCGACGAAGCGCGGGATGTCGGCTTCCGTTTTCACCGGTAGCGGCTCGTTGGCCAGCTCCGAGAGCAGGGCGCGCACGGTCAGGTCGTCGGTGCGGTCGGCGACGGCATTGACCCACTCGGCGCCGCCCAGCCCGATCGCCGTACCGCCCACCTCGGCGATCAGGGCGCGCAGGACGGCGTAGGCGGGATGGGTGAAGGCTTCGGCCTCGAGCGCGTCGAAACCGGCTCCGGCCATCGCCGGGTACTGCAACGCGGCGGCCAGCACCTGGCGTTGCGGCATGAGCGTGGGATCGTTCGGATTCGGCCGTGCGGCAGGGTGTTCGGCGACCACTTCGCGCGGCGCGGGTGCCCGCCCGACACCGGCGGTGCCGCCGCCGTTGCGGTGCCGCTTGGCTTCCTCGCCGACGCGGCGCACCACGGTCTGGATGTCGTCCCAGCCGACCCAACCCGCGAGTTTGGTGGCGTAGGCCTTGCGCAGGGCGTTGTCCTTGATCTGCGCGACCACCGGCACCGCGCGGCGCAGCGCCTCCACCTGACCCTCGGCGGTATCCAAGTTGTGGTCGGCAAGCAGGCCGCGAATCACGAACTCGTACAGCGGGGTTCGGCGGGCGACCAGGTCGCGCACGGCGGCGTCGCCGGAGTGCTGCCGCAGTTCGCACGGGTCCTGTCCGTCCGGGGCGATCGCGATGTAGGTCTGACCGGCCAGCTTCTGATCGCCTCCGAAGGCTTTCAGGGCCGCCGCTTGGCCCGCGGCGTCGCCGTCGAAGGTGTAGATGATCTCGCCGCGCCAGAAATTGTCGTCCATCATCAGGCGGCGCAGCAGGGCGAGATGCTCGTCGCCGAAGGCCGTGCCGCACGAGGCGACGGCGGTCTTGACCCCGGCGAGGTGCATCGCCATGACGTCGGTGTAGCCCTCGACCACGACCGCCTGGTGGCCCTTGGCGATTTCGCGCTTGGCCAGGTCCAGGCCGAACAGCACCTGGGATTTCTTGTACAGCACCGTTTCCGGCGTGTTGATGTACTTGCCGGGCATGGTGTCGTCGTCGAAGAGCTTGCGGGCGCCGAACCCGATGACGTCGCCGGACAGGTTCCGGATCGGCCACAGCAGCCGCCGGTGGAAGCGGTCGATCGGGCCACGCTGACCCTGCCGGGACAGTCCGGCCGCCTCCAGCTCCTTGAAGTCGAAGCCCTTGCGAAGCAGGTGCTTCGTGAGGGTGTCCCATCCGGCGGGGGCGTAGCCGCAGCCGAAAGTGTGCGCGGCCGCGGCGTCGAAATTGCGCTCGGTGAGATAATTGCGCGCGGCCTCGGCTCCCGGCTCGCGCAGCTGGGCGACGTAGAACTCGTGCGCGGCCGCGTTCGCCGCGACCAGCCGGGACCGGGTTCCCCGGTCGCGCTGCACCGAGGTACCGCCACCCTCGTAGTTGATCTGGTAACCGATCCGGTCGGCCAACTGCTCGACGGACTCGACGAACCCGACATGCTCGATCTTCTGCATGAAGGCGAACACGTCGCCGCCCTCGCCACAGCCGAAGCAGTGGAACAGTCCGTGATTGGGCCGCACATGGAACGACGGCGACTTCTCGTCGTGGAACGGGCACAGGCCCTTCATGGAGTCCGCACCGGCGCGTTTGAGCGCGACGTACTCGCCCACCACGTCTTCGATCCGGACGCGTTCGCGTATTGCCGCGATATCGCGATCTGGAAGTCGTCCGGCCACGGCAGAGAGTCTAGGCGAACGCGAGGCCGACGCGCCCGGGCGGCTCCGCACAGCGAGTTCCGGTCGAACTGCCGACGAGCGGGTGGCCGGGCGGGCCGATGCGGCTCGGGCCGAGGCGGTGTCCGCCCTTCGATGGGGTCATCGCGTGGTCGAACCGGAATCGCTCGCGCGAGTGTCAGGAGCGGTCGAGTTCCGCGCGGATCGCCCCGATCGTCTCGGCCAGTCGTGCCTGGTGGGAGCCCTGCCAGTAGATCCGGCCGCAGTCGCGGCACCGCCGGAAGGTGTCGTAGTAACGACGGGTGAGCGGTTGCAGCCGATCCTCGACCTCGGCTTTGGCGACCTCGTCGACGACGCCGCCGCAGCGCAGGCAGCGGGTGAACGGATCCAGGCGCGCGACGAGGTCGAGCCGCCGGATCACCTCGACGACCTGGTCGACCGGCCGATCCGACCGGATGTAGACGCCGTGTGTGACGTTACGGCGCTTCAACAGGCCGCGGTCGCGAGTGAGCAGGATCCGGTGCTCGGCCGCCGACAGCTCGGCGAGTTCGGCGTCCGCGGCCTCCCACCGGCAGCGCACGTCCAGGCCCATCAGCCGCATCAGCTTGGCGAGACCGCCGAGATTCACGTCCGCGAGGAACCGCGGCTCACGCAACGGGCGCGGGCGAACCCTGGTCACGCGGCCTATGTCGAGCGTCTCGAAGACGGGATACGCGGTGATCCGCCCACCGGGAGGTGGGTGATGGTCGAAGTGCACCGGTTGTCCGTCGACCAGGACCAGGTCGATCTCGGTGTGCGGGACGCCCGCGGCCTCGATGACGTCCTTGACGGTCTGGTGCGGCCGGTAGGGCCGCCGAAGCACGGTGTACCGCTCGCCGGGCCGCAGGAAGTCGTTCAGCTCGGCGTAGACCCGCAGGTCGACGCTCATTCGACGAACAGCGCCATCGACGCCGTGAATCCGTGCAGCGCGTTGCGGCCCGCGATGGGCCCGATCTCGCCTGCGGCGAAGAACCCCGCGAGCGGGATGCCGTCGAGCAGGTCCTCGATCGTCGTGGCGTCGTGATCCGCGACCCCGAACATCCGCCGGCCGCGTCCGTTGCAGGTGAACAGCAGCGCACCGGCCGGACGCCCGGGAAGATCGGTGCGTGCCCGCGCCAGGGCCGCACGCAGGTCCTGGTCGGCGCCGATCGCGTCGCGGACCTGGAATTGGACGGTCGTGCCGACCTCCACGACGTCGCCCACCTCGATCGCCCCGCTGGACGGATCGGCGCCCAGCAGGCCGCGGATCAGGAAGTCGCCCTGACCGGGCTCGGCGAGATGCTCGTCGACGACGAATCCGATCTGCAGGCCGCGCGCGAGCTGTTCCTGCTGGGCGAGCGGGAGCACGGCCACGATCTCGCGCAACCGCTCGATCGGGGGCAGGCCGCCGAGCCCGGTGATCACCGTGCCGTCCGCGCCGGTGACGGTGTAGGGATAGCCGATCGGCCTGCAGCCCTGGGACACGATCGGCACGCTGCGCAGGCCGGGAAGGCGCACCCCGACCGCGCCCGAGGTCACCACGGTGTGGTCACGGAACAGACGGCTTCCTTCCGGGCCCCGTCCGCCGCTGACCAACCCGCCCATCACGACGGTTCCGGGCAGATCCGTATTCACGTACTCCAGCAGGAGATCAGCCGGGAACGAATAGGGGTCTGGCAGCAGCAGGTGGAAGTCGCGGGCGGCCTTGTCGAAACGGTAACCGGCGAGCAACCCGCCGCTCGCCGTGCGGAGGAAGTCCAGCTGGAAAGTCTCGGCGGCGGGCAGTCCGGAGGCCAGCCACACCACCACCGCGGGCTCGTCCTCGATCTCGCGACGACCCGCCACGATGGCCTGGGCCACGCATCCGATCAGCGCGGGCACCCGGACCGTCCGGTGGACGCCGTACAGCACCTCCACGGCGTCGTCGGTGTGGACGCGGGAGGCGAGCAGCACAGCGAGCGACGGCGCTTCGCCCGCGAGCTGGTCGCGGGCGCGCGCTGCGGCTTCCCGGCCCGCTCGCCGCGCTTCGGACGCGGTGGAGAGCCCTACTCCGATCCGCACCCTTCCATGGTAGCCAACTGGAAGCTGTAACGAATACCGTTGCCACACAAGGTAGTTCATCGAGACGATGAACAGCGCCGGGCCAAGGCGGCGGGGAGCGCGAGTCGACCGCCCGGCACTTCGGCATCGCGAGCAGGGCGGTAAGGATGCGGGCAGGTTGCGATTCGATAGCTGTTCGGCGGCTCGCGACCCATCATCCATCTTCCCAGCCCCGAGAGGTCCGGCCGGGCTGAGCGACAATGGCGCGACCACAGTTTGCTTTACGGTCACGCGAGATCAGCATGTCGGCGCACCGCGACACGACCTGATGAGGACAAGCGGGAGACATCGTGAGTCAGCCGTCGCGGATCGACACGGGCGAACTGCGGGCGATGGTATCGACACTGGAGCGGCTCATCGCCGATGCCTCCCGGACGGTCGGCGCGTTGAAGGCAGCCATCGCGTCCGCCGAGGCGCAGCTCAGCGACCAATTCGACCATGCGAGCGCACTGTCTGTCCCGGTAGCGGAGTCCCGGGCTCCGGAGGCCACGCCCGAAGCATCGGCCGCGCCCGAGCGGCAGGCGATGCCCACCCCGTGGGCCCGAAGAGCCGCGGCGTCGACACCGTGGTCGAGGCGGGTCGTCCGACCGTGCCCGACGGCGCCGAGTGCGCCGGTTCGGGTACCCGCGCACGGGGATACGGTGGCAGAAGTGCCCGCGCCTTCACGGCCACCGGCCGCCGCGCGCTACTCGGAATTCGACCCCGCAGCTCGTCGGACGGATGCCGTCGACGACCCGATATCCGTCCAGAGCACGGATGTCGCACACAGCCCTCCCTCCACCCCGAAAGCAATCACTGTCGATTCGGCGCTGATCCAGCGGCCAGGCCACGCAGAACGCTCCGCCCCCATCCCACGAACCGACGCCGCGTCCTTCCGCCGGACGAATGCCGTTGACGACTCCACAGCGATCGCACCGACCGGAGCCGCATCCGTCCCGCCGGTCGAGAATCGCACCCGGGGCTTCCGGCAGGCGAACAGGACCGACGATCCGGCCGGGCGCCCACAGATCGATGTGACGGTACAGAAGCCGCCGTCGGTCCCGAAGATAGATATCTCGCACCGCCCCGAGCCCCTTCCCCGGCCCGCGACTACGCACCATCGCGAATCAGCCCCGCGAGCAGACAGCGCCGACTGTTTCACGCCTCGCCGACACGTCGACATCGCAGACGACTCGACACCGCTACCGACACCGGCAGACCCCGCGCCGGTCGGCTACTCGCCGATTCGACAGACCGATCTCGCCGGGGCCTCCGCCTCGGCCCATACCGACTCCCCGGACATCCTCGACCTCGACAGCGCACTCCAGCCCGAGACGGCGCCGCCCCTCCAGGTCGCCCAGGACGAACCGATACGGCAGACCAGCGACGCGCACCCGGCCCCTCCTACGGATTCAGCTGGGACGTCCGCACCGCACCGAGATATCGCTTCTGCCCCTGACTCCGCATCCACACCGGACAACCCACCCACCCCCGACTCCACAACCACACCGGACAACCCACCCACCCCCAACTCCACAACCACACCAGACAACCCACCCACCCCCGAGCCCGAGTGCACACCCGCAGCCGCGCTCGCACCACCCGCAACCGCAGCACAAACGGCAGACGCGGACCTCCTCCGCCAGATCGACATGCCCGAGGACCTCGGACCCTTCCCGGCGGACGGCGGGCAGCGTTCCCCCATCGACGCCGGATACATAGGGGGCACCGAGACGAGCGGAACTCCGCACCCTCCGTCGATCGCCCAACAGAGCGACGCCACTATCGACTCCCCCGCCGCCCCAGCGTCCGAGATGGCAGGCGAGTCCACCCATTTGCGAAGAGACGACGCCACCGCCCGGTCGACCGCCGCCGCGCCACGGAGCGATCTGCCGAATGGTTCCCCAGCCACCGCCGCACCCAGCCCGCCGATCGAGACTGCGGAGCCGCTCGCCCGCAGGCAGACGATCAGCGCACCCGACGCGGTGGGGACAGTCGCTGCCGAGGATTCGACCTCCGTACCGGAGACCGATGCCGCGCGCCACTCCGCGCATATCCACCCGACCGGCGGGGCGGATCCCAGGGCGTCCGATCCGCGAACAGGCTCCGCGCCCATCCGGCAGACGGACCCCGGTGACGAACCCCTATCGCGTCGACGAACCGCGACCACCCCCGCCGCGCTCCCATGGCTCGACACACTGCGCTTCTCCTGGATCGACGCCGCGCGCGGCGCGCAGGTCACCCCGCCGAGTCCTGAATCGGCGGACGACCCCTCGGTCCACCGCAGGGACCCCGGACCGCATCCGCCGACCGACGATGCGGGCTACCACACCCCGGCCCAACGAACCGACAGTGCCTCAATGGAGCGCATCGGCCCTCGGTCTTCTCCGGAACCCATCGTGCGGGCCGACATCACACCTGGGCAGTCCGGCAGCACAGACGACATCGAAGCCAACCGGAAGACCGGCCGCGCGACTCATCAGGCAACCGGCCGTCGAACTGATTCGCCCGACCGCACCGGCGCGGCCGAACTCAGCCGACGAACCGACGCCCCGCGACCGCCCGCACCGATCGAAGACACCGCTACAGCGCACCGGCCCGGCCCTGCTCAGCGGACGACCACCACCGAAGGCTCCACCGCTGCTCGGGAAGGAATACGGCCGCCACAGGCGCGCGAGGCCGTCCCGCCGATCGCCGACACCGGCGCTCCTGCCCAACGAACCGGCGCCGCCGCGGCCGCTCGGAGAAAAAAGCCCGCACACGTCGAGCGGAGCAACACCACACCACGCCCCGCCGTCGCGGAGCGGACCGAGACCGCTGACGGGCCCGAGGCGCTTCGGATCGTCCGGGAGATGTCGGCGCGGCACGGGGTGGAAGTCGTCGGGTTCGACGCGGCGGACGTGGACGTTCAGGTGGTCCGTGAGATCGCGGCCGCCATCGATGAGCTGCTCGCGAAATACCCGCTGCCGCTGCAGGGCGTCGAGCTGGCCGACGGCGCGGAATCTCGTCCGAGGCCGGATCGCACACCGCCGGTGAAGCAGTCGGCGGAGTCCTCGATCTGGATCGTCCTGGACCGGGCTGCCCTGAATCCGCCGCGGGCGGCGCCGGTGGAGACGCGAAGAGTGTTTCGTAGACGTGGGCCCGCCGAGCGGCCGGTGTACAAGGCGGTCGTCCGCGAATTCGCGGGGGCATTGGACCTGGCGGGTGGTTTCCGGGCTCGGCAAGAAGCGTTGCGGACGTTGATCAACGAGTCCCTGCGCGGCGGCGGGGGTGGTGCCGGGCTGCTGGATCCCGGCCGGGCCTTGGTCGACGGCTTCACCGAGGTGGTCCTGCGGGGAGAGCGAGCGGGGGCGTCGGCCAAGGAGTTGCACGCGGCGCTGGTCAAGATGGCTCGAGCCGATTCCACCGACGGCCTGTCGGCATGACGCCGCCCGGTCTAGACGTTCAGTTCCACCGCGACCCGTTCCAGGCGGCTTTCGGTGTAAGAGGCGATCTGGTCCACGACGACGCGCACGCGAGCGGTGTCGTCGGTCGCGGCGTTCCAGAACGGCAGCAGCAGCGGATCGAGGCTGTGCGGGGCGGTGGCCAGCAAACGATCGGCCACGGCGAGGATGCGTTCGCGCTGCGCGGCCTGCCGTAACCGGTGCGCCGGGTCGGACATGACGTAACGCAACGCGACGGTCTTCAGCAAAGCCACCTCGGCGGCGACGATGCGCGGTACTTGCAGGTCCGCCGCGTATCGGGACACCGGTTCCGGACCGGCCACCTCCCTTGTCGCCATGATCGCCGCGGTGGCGAAACGGCCGACGAGCTCGCTGGTCAGGCGCTTCAGCGCCACCGAGGCGGTGAACGTGCCGTCGTAAGCGGTCACCGCCGCGACCACCGGGAGTTCCGACAGTCGTTGCGCGGCGGCGATCAACTCGTCGGCGGCCAGCGAGTGCTGGAACTGGCCGAGCGCCGCCAGCGCGTCCTGTTCGGCCGGGTCGGCCAGCGCGCGCAGGTCGATGCGGCCCGCGATCACGCCGTCCTCGACGTCGTGCACCGAGTAGGCGACGTCGTCGGACCAGTCCATGATCTGGCATTCGAGGCTGCGGCGCCGGTCCGGCGCTCCCTTGCGGATCCATTCCAGACGCTCGGTGTCGACCTCGTAGGCGCCGAACTTGGTGCCGGGACCCGTTCGGCCCCAAGGGTATTTGATCGCCGCGTCGAGCGCGGCACGGGTGAGGTTGAGGCCCGCGCTGGCACCGTCGAGTTCGAGCACTTTCGGTTCGAGGCGGGTGAGGATGCGCAGGTTCTGCGCGTTGCCTTCGAACCCGCCGAACGCGTCGGCGAAGGTGTCGAGGGCTTTCTCGCCGTTGTGGCCGTAGGGCGGATGGCCGATGTCGTGGGCCAGACCGGCCAGGTCCACCAGGTCCGGATCGCAGCCGAGTCCGTCGGCGATGCTGCGGCCGATCTGGGCGACCTCCAGCGAGTGGGTGAGCCGAGTGCGCGGGGTGTCGGCCTCACGCGGACCCATGACCTGCGTTTTGTCGGCCAGCCTGCGCAATGCCGCGGAGTGCAGCACGCGGGCCCGGTCGCGCGCGAATTCGGTCCGGTGGCCGATCTCGAACTCATCGCGCGGCGGGCCGAGCCCCGCGGTCTTGGCGCGCTCGACGACGAGGCGTTCGGTGTCGTGGTCGGTGTACCGGGCGCTCAAGGTCTCACTGTCCCGCCGTGTAGGGGAAGTCCGCTGCGAAGTGGGTGAGCTGATACCAGAGCAGGGCGCCGGTCTCCCGGGCGATGCCGTGCGCCTGGGATTCGCGGGTGTAGACGGCGGGACCGGTTCTGGTCGGCGCGGTCCACGCCGACAGACCTTCGTCCCTGGCCATGGTGCGGGTGCGCAGCGAGTGCCAGGGATCGCTGACCAGCACCGCCGACGACATGTCCCGCGCCCGCATCGCCGTCGCCACCGCTTCGATACTGCGCAGGGTGTCGGAGCCGGTCTCGACGGCGAGGATCTTGTCGCCCGGCACCCCGCGCGCCTGCAAATAGTTCTTGCCCGAGGCGGCCTCGGTGAACAGATCGCCCTCCTGCTTACCGCCCACGGTGATGACGCGCGGCGCGACACCGGCGCGGAACAGCTTGTACGCCTGATCCAGTCGCGCTTCGAACACCGAGGACGGGGTCCCGGAGTACTGTGCCGCGCCGAGCACGACGATCGCGTCGGCCTTCGCGTAGTCATCGACGCGCGCGACCTGCCACACGCGGAAAGCCGTCCCGCCGACCAGCACCGCGCCCATCACCACCGACCCGATGACCAGCCGCCGCGTCCAGCGCAGCAACCCGGCGCCGAAGCCGTGCGGCCGGGCAGGGTCGGGAGCCGGGAGAGCCCGGGTGCGCATCGTTGGCAAATCCACTCCCCAAGTCTGCCAGGAGCGGCGCCGGCGACCACCAGTGCCGGTTACCAGCCCCGGGCTCGCCAGTCCGGAAGGCTCGGGCGCTCGGCGCCGAGGGTGGTGTCGTCGCCGTGGCCGGGATAGACGACGGTGTCGTCGGGGTAGCGATCGAAGAGTTTGGCCGAGACATCGGTGAACAGGGAGGTGAAGTCTTCCGGGGCGGTGGTACGCCCGACGCCGCCGGGGAACAGCGAGTCCCCGGTGAACAGGTGGGTGCGTCCCGCCCCGTCGGTGAGCGCGAGGGTGATGGAGCCCGGCGTGTGCCCACGCAGGTGGATGACTTCGAAGACCAGGTCGCCGATCGTGACGGTATCGCCCTCGTCGAGCAGCCGGTCGGGGCGCACCGGCAGCGGGTCGGCGTCGAGCGGATGCGCCGCGGTGGGCGCTCCGGTGGCGGCGGTGGTCTCCCGCAGCGCCATCCAGTGGTCGCGATGCTGATGGGTGGTGACGATCAGCCGCACCTGCCCCGGCGCCTCCTGCTCGACGAGCGCCGCGATGCGCGGCGCCTCGTTGGCCGCGTCGATGAGCAGGGCTGCGCCGGTGCCGGTGCATTGCACCAGGTAGCAGTTGTTGTCCATGCCGCCGACGGACATCTTGACGATGCGGGCGCCGGGGACGTCGCGCTGCTGCGGATCGGAATCCGGGGACACGTGGCCGCTGTAGGAGCGATCGATGATGATCACGAAACGATGCTAGCGAGCTAGATTCGAGCCATGTCACTGCCGCCGCGGATCGGCCTCCTCCGCTTGCTCGCGACCAGCGTCCTGTTGGCCGCGATCGCCCTGCTCGGCGTTCCGGAGAGCGCGGCGGAACCGCCGTCGCGGATGAGCACCTACGTGGAGGATTCCGCCGGCGCGCTGGACCAAGGGCAGCTCGATCGGGTGCGCGGTGCGGTGGACCAGCTCTACGCCGACCAGCAGATCCGGTTGTGGGTGATGTACGTGCGCGGCTTCGACGGGCTAGATCCGCAGAAGTGGGCCCAGCGCACGGCTTCGATCTCCGGGTTCGGCGGGCGCGACCTGCTCCTCGCCGTCGCCACCGAGGACCGCGCGTACTGGCTGGAGGGTGAGCTGCCCGACGGCGTCAGCGATTCCGAACTCGACAGCATGCTGATCGGCGAGGTCGAGCCCGCCCTGCGTGACGGGCGATGGGCCGACGCGGGGATCGCGACGGCCGACGGGCTGGACGCGGCCATGCGCGGCGGCGGGGTGAGCGTGCGCGCCTTGCTCGTCATCGCTGCGCTGGTGGTTCTGGTGGCGGCGGGCCTCGTCTGGTACGCGCGCAAACGGCGTCGTGACCGAGCCGAGGCCGAGCTTGCGGCGGCGCGGCAACTGGATCCGGAGAACACGACGGCGCTGGCCGCGCTGCCGCTGGAAGCGCTGCACGCCCGCTCCCGCGAGACGCTGGTGGAGATCGACAACGCGATCCGCACCAGCGGCGAGGAACTCGAACTCGCCACCGGCGAGTTCGGCGCCACCGCCACCACGCCCTTCCGCACCGCGCTCGACAACGCGAAAGCCGCTGCCGCCGAGGCCTTCGCGATCCGGCAGCGCCTCGACGACGCGATCCCGGAGACCCCCGAAGAACAGCGGTCGCTGCTGGTCGAGCTGATCGGCACGGTGGGGCGCGCCGACCGCGAACTCGACGCGCAGGTAGCCGAATTCGATGCCATGCGTGATCTGCTGCTCGACGCCGCAGGCCGGCTGGACGCGCTGACCCGGGACATCGTCGACGTCACCGCCCGAACGCCCGGCTCGGAAGCCGAGCTGAACCGGCTCGCCGCCACCCATCCGGCCGGTGTCCTCGCGCCGATCGCGGACAACGTGCGGATGGCGCGGGAGCGCATCGCGTTCGCGGAGCGGAACATCGACGCGGGCCGGTCGGCGCTCGCCGAGCCGGTCGGCGAGCAAGGCGGCGCGGTGGCCGCCATTCGTTCCGCCGAAGCCGCGATCGGGCAGGCCCGCGCGCTGCTCGACGCGGTCGACAACGCCTCGAACGCCATCCAGCAGGCGCGCGACGGCCTACCGGCTGTGCTGGACGAGCTGCGCCGTGACCTCACCTCCGCCACCGAACTCTCCGCCTACGGCGGGCCGGGGCTGGCGGATGCCGGCACCGCGGCGCAGTCCGCGCTGGAAAAGGCGACGTCCACGGCGGACACCGATCCGCTGAGCGCCTTCCACGACGCGGTCACCGCCGACGCCGATCTCGACCGCGCACTCGCCGCCGCCACCGACCGCAAACTCGCCGTCGAGGATCTGCGGCGCAGGCTCGACGGCGCACTCGGCGACGCCCGGGCCCGGATCGGCGCGGCCGCCGACTACGTGACCACTCGGCGCGGCGGCATCGATGCCGAAGCGCGCACCCGCCTCTCGGAAGCTCAGCGCAACCTCGACGAGGCGCTGCGGGAGAGCGCGAGCGATCCGGCCCGAGCGCTGCGGCACGCGCAAGCGGCGGCGGATCTGGCCGGGCGCGCCCTCCAGGCGGCTCAGGCCAGTGTGCGGGCATGGGAGGCGCAGCGGGCCCCCTCCGGTGGCGCGCAGGCAGGGGCGGTGCTCGGCGGCATCCTGCTCGAAGGATTGCTGCGCGGGGCGGCCGGTGGCGCGCGGCACTCCGGAGGCGGCTGGAGCCCGGGCTCGTTCGGTGGTTCGTCCGGCTCCCGGCGGATCGGTCGCGGCGGGAGATTCTGATCGGGTGGGCACGCCGGATCAGCGGGCGCCCACCGCCGCCAAGGCGGTCAGCTCCGCCCGCACCGCCTCGGGCAGGCCCTCGGCGTGCGCGCCGCCGCCGAGCACGCCGACGGCCAACTCGCCTGCGAAGGTGTAGGCGAGGAAGGTGACCGCGGCCGACGCGCCCGCGGACGGGCGGGGATGCGCCGAGACGTAGACGATCTCGTAATCGGTGAACTCGAGGCAGGGGGGCATGCGGAACAGCGGGACGACGCCGGTGTTGGTCACCGCGATGTGCCCGGCCAGCGAGTGGATCCTGGTCGCGCCGTAGTAATCCGGGAAGTGCAGCACGGACTGCTGCACGACGCCGTCGGCCAGGTCGCCCGTCAGGCGGGCCGAAATGCGCTGTGCCAGTTCGAGCGGGTTGGCCGCGGGATCCACCTCCGCGGCGAAGGAAGCCAGACCGGCCATGTTGGTGCCCGCCGACGCGGCCACCGGCGGCTCCAGCCGGGTCCGCAGGTCGACGGGATACAGACAGCCCGAATGTGCCGCGCCGCCGACTGTTTCCCGTGCATGAGCGCGTAGCAGAGCGGCGGTGAGCAAGCCGTTCACCGTCACTCCTGCTCTGCGTCCGAGTTCGACGATCCGGGCGGTGGCCTCCCGGTTCAGCCGCACACGTACCGGACGGGCGAGCGTGCTCGGTGCCGGCGGCGCGCTGTCGGGCGGTAGCTCCCGCGCCTGCGGCGGCAGCGGCTCGGTCACGTCCTCGAAGCCGGATGTCGTGGTCCTGGTGATGCCGCGCGCTGCGACGTGCCACTCCAATGATTGCGGAATCCCCTGTGGCGCAATCTCTATGGATTGCCGTTCGGTGATGCCGGTATAGCAGTCCCAGAGTCGCGACAACAGCTCGACGCAGTGGCCCGCGTCGGCGACGCTGTGGTGCGCGAACAGCGTGATCCGCCATTCGTCCGCGCCCGAGCCGACGACGTCCAGATAGGCCAGTTGCGCCGTCGGATCCACCGCGGGAACGTCGATCACCGCCACGTCACCCTCGCGCACGGACACCGAGGTCCACGCCGCCTCGTCCCCGGCGAGCAGATAGCCCTGTCCTGCGGCGTCTTCCACGATTCTGCAACCGATCACCGGATACCCGCGCCGCAACGCCGCGAACGCCTCCCGCAGCGCCGTCACGTCGAGCGCTCCCCGCACCGACACCGACCGGCCCGTGTAGGTGCCATGCCGCACGAACCGCTGCTCCGACGGCGCCAGCATCCGAACCAGAGAATCCTCATCCCACAACACATCGCAAGGGTGCGGCACCACCGCCACGGGTGCAAACCGACCGGGCGGACGGATGCGGAAGACTGCCGGTATGAGTCTCGCGGCACGTTTGGAGATCCTCGGCCTGTCCTCGGTGGAGGAACAGCTCAACCATCCCACCGTGGTGGGTATCGCCGAGGGCACTCTGCCCGAACCGGTCTTCCGGTCCTGGCTGGAGCAGGATTACCTTTTCCTGCTCGACTACGTGCGGGTGTTCGCCCGCCTGGCATGGCAAGCTCCGCAGGCTCATCTGGGCGACCTGGTCGACCTGGCGCACGCCACCTACCACGAGGAGCTGTCGCTGCACCGCTCGCTGGCCGCCGAGTTCGGCGCGGATCTCGACGGCGCCACCAAAGGCGCGCCGTGCGCGGCGTACACCGCGTTCCTCCTGGACTCCGCCGCGTCCTACGGTGCGGGGCTCGCCGCCCTCTACCCGTGCATGTGGGGGTACTCCACGCTGGGCGCGCGACTGGCACAGCACCCGCCCGCCGAACCGCGCTACCGCCGCTGGGTCGACACCTACGCCGATCCGGGCTTCGCCGCCCTGACCCGCCGGTGCGCGCAGATGATCGATGAATCCGGAGTCGACCCGGCCCGCGCGGAGGAGCTGTTCCGCGAGGGATTGCGGCACGAACTGGCGTTCTGGGACGTCCCACTGAATCCATCCGGGCACTGATGAGTGACCTCGGTCGCGGTGCCGTGGGGACTCGCGCTGCTGCTCCCCACCACGATCGGCATGATCACCCGCAAGGACAACCGCTGAACGCCGGCGCCCCGTGGCCCATCACGGCCACGGGGCACCGCGGCGGACTCAGGCTCCGATCAGGTGCTGGGCCAGGTAGCCCTCCACCTTGTCCAGCGCGATGCGCTCCTGGGTCATCGTGTCGCGCTCACGGATGGTCACCGCCTGGTCCTCGAGCGTCTCGAAGTCGACGGTGATGCAGAACGGCGTGCCGATCTCGTCCTGGCGGCGGTAGCGGCGGCCGATCGCGCCGGCGTCGTCGAACTCGACGTTCCAGTTCTTCCGCAGTTGCGCGGCCAGGTCTTTCGCCTTCGGCGTGAGGTCGGCGTTGCGCGAGAGCGGCAGCACCGCCGCCTTCACCGGCGCGAGGCGGCGATCCAGGCGCAGCACCGTGCGGGTGTCCACGCCGCCCTTGGCGTTGGGCGCCTCGTCCTCGGCGTAGGCGTCGACCAGGAACGCCATCAGCGAGCGGGTGAGGCCCGCCGCGGGCTCGATGACGTACGGGACGTAGCGCTCGTTGGTGGTCTGGTCGAAGAAGCTCAGCTCCGTTCCGGAGTGCTCCGAGTGCGTCTTGAGGTCGAAGTCGGTGCGGTTGGCGATGCCCTCCAGCTCACCCCACTCGTTGCCCTGGAAGCCGAAGCGGTACTCGATGTCGGTGGTGCCCGCCGAGTAGTGCGAGAGCTTGTCCTTCGGGTGCACGAACAGCCGCAGGTTCTCCGCGGCGATGCCGAGGTCGGTGTACCAGGAGAACCGCGTCTCGATCCAGTACTTGTGCCACTCCACGTCCTCGCCCGGCTTGACGAAGTACTCCATCTCCATCTGCTCGAACTCGCGGGTGCGGAAGATGAAGTTGCCCGGCGTGATCTCGTTGCGGAAGCTCTTGCCGATCTGCGCGATGCCGAACGGCGGCTTCTTGCGCGCGGTCGTCATCACGTTGGCGAAGTTCACGAAGATGCCCTGGGCGGTTTCCGGGCGCAGGTAGTGCAGGCCCTCCTCGGACTCGATCGGGCCGAGGTAGGTCTTGAGCATCATGTTGAAGTCGCGCGGCTCGGTCCAGCGGCCGACGGTGCCGCAGTTCGGGCACGCGATGACTTCCATCGAGACCGTGTCCGGATCATCGATCTTGTTCTTGAGCGCGTACGCCTCCTGCAGGTGGTCCTGCCGGAAGCGGTGATGGCAGTTCAGGCACTCGACCAGCGGGTCGTTGAACACGCCCACGTGACCGGAGGCGACCCACACCTGGCGGGGCAGGATCACCGAGGAGTCGAGACCGACGACGTCCTCGCGGCCGGTGACCATGGCGCGCCACCACTGCTTCTTGATGTTCTCCTTGAGCTCGACGCCCAGCGGCCCGTAATCCCACGCCGACTTGGTGCCTCCGTAGATCTCACCGCACGGGTACACCAGACCCCGGCGCTTGGCGAGGTTGGCAACGGTGTCCACCTTCGACTTGGGTGCCACGCGAGAATTCTCCATCCACTGCGAGTCGGAATTTTGCATTGCACGAACACGATAGTTTTGTGTCGATGCTGCGATTGTGCCCAGCCTATCGGCAGGCCCGGTGCCGGTTTCAACCGCACGGTTCGGCGCGCCCGTTTGACATGCGCACCTGTGCATACGCAAACTGGTAATGCTTTCCATTAAGGAGTTGGTGACATGACCGCCGAGACCGCCCCGGCACCGCCGCACAACCCGTATCGGTCGCCCGGCCCGGCCCCGGTACCCGCACGATCCGTGCTGGAGGACGCGGGTGAGTTGTTGCGGGCGCTGGCAGCGCCGGTTCGGATTGCTATCGTGCTCCAGTTGCGCGAGTCACCGCGGTGTGTGCACGAATTGGTCGACGCGCTCGGTGTCACGCAACCACTGGTCAGTCAGCATCTGCGTATCCTCAAGGCCGCCGGTGTCGTGCACGGTGAGCGTTCGGGTCGCGAGGTGCTCTATGAACTCGTCGACGACCATCTGGCGCACATCGTCGTCGACGCCGTCGCGCACGCCGAGGAAGGGTGATTCGTGCCAGACAACACGACCGTTCCACAGAAACCGGTCGGTATCCGCAGCACCAGGCAGCGCAGCGCCATCGCCGCGCTGCTCGGTGACATCGATGAGTTCCGCTCCGCCCAGGACCTGCACGACGAGTTGCGCAAGCGCGGCGAGGGCATCGGGCTGACCACGGTCTACCGGACGTTGCAGTCGCTGGCCGACGCGGGCATGGTCGACGTGCTGCGCACCGACTCCGGCGAGTCGGTCTACCGCCAGTGCTCCACCGGCCATCATCATCACCTGGTGTGCCGGCATTGCGGCCACACCGTGGAGGTGGAGGGCCCGACGGTGGAGGCATGGGCCGAGGCCATCGCGAGCGAGCACGGCTTCAGCGAGATCAGCCACACCCTCGAGGTGTTCGGCACCTGCACGACATGCGGGGCGGCGCGCCGACGCGACGGCTGATCCACCCGATTCCCGGCGTGTCCGGTTAACGCGGCCTCCACCGGCGGAGATTCACCGGCGAGATCCTCGAACGCCCGGGCCGAGCCGAGCCCGATACGGAGGGTCCGCCATCTGCTGGGGAGGCAGCGTGTCAACGACCATCGACTCATCCATACGCCCGGTGCGCCGCCGGGCCGTGACCGTCGCCGGGGCCGCGCTCGTCGTGGTCTCGGCGATGCTCCTCTCGGCGTGCGAGGACAAGGACGGCACGCCGGTGGCCGTCTCCCCGACGCCCACTTCCGCGGTCGCGGTCCGGCCGGGCTCCGACAGCGGGCAGTCGACCGTCCGCACCGTCGGCAAGACCGGCTGGTACGACGGATTCGACATCACCGTGGACAAGGCGACCGTCGTGCCGGACGAATACGGCGGCGCGAAGGTGCGCATCGACATCACCTACAAGAACACCACCCTCGACGACCACACCCTGAGCATCACGCCGTCGCTGCTGGTCGGCAGGGAAGTGGACGGCGGGGCGATCTTCGACAGCCCGGCGGTGCCCGGCAACGGCTCGGCCACGGGCACCGCGACGACGTCCGTCGCGTCGGCCAAGGACGCCGAGCACCTCATCGACACGATGACCATCGTGTACGGCAAGGCCGCAGACAACCAGACCAAGATCCCGCTCGCCGCGGCGGGCAAGGTGGACAGCGTCCAGCCGAGGACATTGCCGATCAGCGGCACGCTGGTGCAGGACCAGACGACCATCCGGATCACCGGAGGCAGAATCAGCCCGAGCTACACCGAGAACGAGAACGGCAAATCCGATCTGGCGCTGCGCATCGCGCTCGTCGGCGGAGCGGGCATCCCCGCAGGCGGGACGAACATCTACTACGACTACTTCACCGTCCGGACCCCCGACGGACGGACCGTGGCCGCCGACGTCCGCGGCCCGATCAACGAGTTGCTCAACGCCAACGAGACCATCGACAATCCGAAGAACTACGTCGTCTTCGTGGTGCCCTCCCCTGGCACCGGCTCCTACACGCTGACGTACAACGCTCAGAAGGAAGATGGCGCGGCCGGCGCGCCCACACTGTCGTTCACGGTGGGCTGATCCGGTCGCCCGCCGCCTTTTCGGCGGACCTTGCCCGAGCCCCTCGAGAATCCCGGGGTGCAGTGGGGCAGTTACGCCGAGACCAAGCGTCCGAGCCGAGCGCATTCACTTGCTGAAGGATTGCCGCAGTGCGAGAGAGGCGATGGGGACAACGACGTGTCACGCGCAACGCCGCAGTGAAAATACCTCGGGACCGACCGGCGAGCCGCTACGGTCCGAGTTGGGTCAAGGCGCCCACCCCCTGCGGGTGCCCACCCACCCGGGGGGTGGACACTCTCCACCCCCCGGGGCCCGGGCGCTTCGGCCGCACGGCCGAGGACATCTCACATTCGGTACTGCCCTGCCAGTGAACCGGTCCACGTCCTGAAAAAACGACACGGTCGCCGCAACCTCCCGGCTAGAGGTGTTGCGACGACCGCGTGAACCCGACTTACAGTACGGCTCAGCGCCTGTGCGCGGTTCAGCCGACCGGGACCGCGGTCCGAGCCGACGCAGACGTCTGGACCGGGCGACCGCGCAGCGCGGCCACTCCGAGCAGTGCGAGCGCCAGCGCACTCCACACCAGCAGCACCACCAGCGGTCCGGTCGCGGCGGCGCCGTCGAAGAACGCGACCGAACGCAGCAACGACGCGGCGGCGCCCGGCGGCAGCAACTGCCCGACGGCGCCCCACGGCTGCGGCAACAGCTCCGGCGCGGACGTGGCCGCCGAGAACGGATTGCCGATCAGCAGCATGGTGAGCGCGGCGATACCGATCCCGGCACGTCCGAGCACCGCGGCGAGGCCGACGACCGCACCGGCGACCGCGAACGACACCAGCCCCGCGACCGCCGCGAGCACCAGGTACGACCCGGGCACCACCGACATCCAGCCCTGGATGATCGCCATCCCGAGCAGTCCACCCGTGACACCGAAGGTGGCCAGCCCGATCACCTTGCCTCCGATTCCCGGGATCAGCAGCGACAGGAGCACGCCCGCCGCGATGCCGGACATCACCAGCGGCAGCACCATCGCACCGAACGCGGTGCCACGCGGATCGTCCGAGTCGGCGGCCACCACGTCCTCGACCCGGGCGGCGGGTGCGCCGGAGAGCTGCTGCCCGATCTGGGTGAGTTGCTGTGCGACAGCGGGACTGGCGCCGGAGGCGACCAGCACACGCGGCGGTCCGTCGCCGGTGATGATCGCCCCGTAGACCTCCCGGTCCTCGATCGCGGCGCGAGCGGCGGCCTCGTCCGCGGGGGTGGTGATCTCGAAGGCGCCCGGACTGTGCTCGGCGAGCTTGCCGGTGACCATCGCGGCCTGCGGACCCGTGACGGCCAGCGGCAGGTCACGAGGCGCGATGTTCGCGGCCGGCCAGGCGAAAGCGATCAGCATCAGCGCCTGGAGCAGAGCGGCGCCGATGCCCAGCGCGAACGCCCGCTGCGTGGTGTTCATGACCTTCTCCCTAAAAATCGAATGCTCGTTCTTTTTAGTTGGGCCTACGGTCGCACGGGACCGGAAGGTTGTCAAGAACGGATATTCGTTTTATTTTTGGCCTATGCCCCGAGTCAGCGAAGAGCACATGGAACGCCGCAGGCAGCAGATTCTGGACGCCGCGCGGCTCTGCTTCGCCCGCAGGGGGTTCTACGAGACGTCCATGCAGGACGTGTTCGCGCAGTCGGGGCTCTCGGCCGGTGCGGTCTACCGGTACTTCAAAAGCAAGGACGAGCTGATCACGGCGCTCGCCACGGAGACGACGGTGTCCCTGCGCGTGGCCATGGCCGACGCGATCGGCCGTGACCCGCTGCCCACGCCCGCCGAGCTGATCACCGTGATCGCCGAGGAGGTCGTGCGGCGCAGCGGACCCGACGGGCCGGTGCGACTGGCGCCGCAAGCCTGGGCGCTGGCCCTGGTGCATCCGGGGGCGGCGGTGATGGTGCGCGAGACGATGATCTCGATGCGCGCGCTCTGGGTGACCTACGCCGAGCGCATGCGCGACAAGGGCTGGCTACCCGCGGACGCCGACCTCGACGCCGTGGCCAAAGCGATCATCGGGCTACTGCCGGGATTCATCCTCCAGCACCTCATCCTCGAGGACCTCGACCCGCAGACGCTGGCACGCGGCGTGCGCACCCTGCTGCCCTACGGCGAAACCACCGGCACGAACGCCGGCTGACGGCCGTCGTGCCCCCTTCAGGGCAGCAGACCCTGCCTGGCCCGGCTCGCGTTGGACAGCACGAGCAGCAGCATGGTGGTGAGGGCCTGGTCGTCCAAGCCCGCGGCGGGGAAGGTGTAGCGCAGGATGACATCGGCGAGCCCGCCGCGGGCGATCACGGTGAGCGAACCGAATTGCAGCGCGTTGTTGCGCTCGGCGACGCGCTTGTGCAGCTGCGCCTTCAGCGGGCGGTCCCAGGCCAGCACACAGGTGAGACTCAGCACGTCCAAGCCGGGCGCCAGGGTCACCGCGCGCAGCGAGCACAGCGCGCCCTCGTACTCGAAGCCCAGCGACCCTTCTGGGTCGACCCGCACGTCGATGCCGTAACTCGACAGGCAGGCCCCGGCCCGCGCCTGGAGTTCCCGATCCGGCGTCACCGCTGCGTCCATGTCCGACCCGCCGTTCACTTGGTGCCGCCGAAACGGCGGTCCCGGGAAGCGTACTGGAGGCATGCCTCCCACAGGTTGCGCCGATCGAAGTCGGGGAACAGCGTGTCCTGGTAGACGAATTCGGCGTAGGCCGACTGCCAGAGCAGGAAGTTCGAGCTGCGGAACTCACCCGACGGGCGCAGGAACAGGTCCACGTCCGGCATGTCGGGCTCGTCGAGGTATTTCGCCACCGTCGCCTCGGTGACCTTCTCCGGATCGATCTCACCCGCCGCCACCCGGCGCGCGATCTCCCTTGCCGCGTCGGCGATCTCGGCGCGGCCACCGTAGTTGACGCACATGGTCAGCGTCATCACCGTGTTGTCCTTGGTGAGTTCCTCGGCGACCTCCAGTTCCTTGATCACGCTGCGCCACAGGCGCGGTCGCCGACCGGCCCAGCGCACCCGCACACCCATCTCGTGCATTTCGTCCCGGCGCCTGCGGATCACGTCGCGGTTGAAGCCCATGAGGAAGCGCACCTCCTCGGGGCTGCGCCGCCAGTTCTCGGTGGAGAACGCGTAGGCCGACAGCCACTTGACGCCGATCTCGATACAGCCCTCGACGGTGTCCATCAGCACCGCCTCGCCGCGCTCGTGCCCGGCGGTGCGCGGCAGCCCGCGCTCCTGGGCCCAGCGCCCGTTCCCGTCCATGACGAGCGCGACGTGGTTGGGCACCAGTTCCGGCGGCAGTTGCGGCGGCCGAGCTCCCGACGGGTGCGGCGCGGGCGGGCGGACGGCGCCCGCGTGCTCGGGCGCGGTCGCGGTGGCGGAATCTCGGCGGCGGATCACGGCCTCCATCCTGCCTGATCGCTTCCGCCGCCCCTACCGCCGCGTTGCTTCCTGGCGAATTCCGCGGTTCCACCGGCGCCGGTGACTTATTCTTTTCCCTATCGTGATACTGGGGAGGGGTTTCTCGAACGTGACCGATTTACCAGGCACCGCGACCGCGGCGGGTTTCCGGGCCACTCGTGAACTGCTCGGCCTTCCGGTTCCATGGTGTGCACGGTTCTTCGCGGTCGCGGAACGCACCGTCGAGCGGTGGGAGAAAGGGGCCTTCCAGATTCCCGACGTCGTGGCCCGGGAACTCGCCTCCATCGCGGACGAGACCGACCAGGTGGTCGAGGCCATGGTCGACGCCATCGACGCCGGGGAGATCTCGCCCCGCCTGCACACCTACCGGACCAACGACGACTACTGCAAGCACGAGCCGGACACCCGCTACCCGGCCACCTGGCACCGCGCCGTGTGCGCCCGCGTCATGATCGAGCTGCCCCAGGTAGAGCTTCAATTCGTGGAGTAGACCGCTCGATCAACGGCAGCGTGCGCAACTGACGTTCCAGATGCCACTGCAAATGCGCCGCGACCAGGCCGCTGGCCTGTCGCCGCACCGCCTCGGGCGTCGCCTCGACCTGCTCCCATTCCCCGCGCAACAACGCGACCAGCAGGTCGAGCACCCCCGGCGCGGGCGTCGCCGCCCCCGGGGGACGGCAATGCACACACACCGCGCCTCCGGCCGCGACGTGGAAAGCGCGATGTGGACCCGGTGTCGCGCACTTGGCGCACTCGTCCAATGCGGGTGCCCAGCCCGCGAAACCCATGGCGCGCAACAGGAACGCGTCCAGGATCAGTTCGTGCGGGCGCTGTTTGGCCGCGATGGCGCGCAGGGCGCTCGCGGTGAGCGCGTGCAGCCGGGGCGCGGGCGCGCGCTCCTCCCCCGCCAGACGCTCGGCGGTCTCCAGTACCGCGCACGCGGTGGTGTAGCGCCCGTAGTCGTCGATGATGTCGGCGGCGAACGCCTCCATCGTGTGCACCTGGGTGACGGTGTCCAACGTGCGCCCGGGGTGCAGTTGCACGTCGATGTAGGAGAACGGCTCCAACCGGGCCCCGAACCTCGACTTGGTGCGCCGCACCCCCTTGGCGACCGCGCGAACCAGGCCGTGCTGCCGCGTGAGCAGCGTGACGATGCGGTCCGCCTCACCCAGCTTGTGCTGGCGCACCACAACCGCCTCGTCCCGATACAAACGCACGGGCTGAGTCTAATTGCAGCGCCTGCGGCGCTGCGTGTTCGCGGCCCCTTTATGGCTCGCGCGCGTCGGCACGCGCACTGCGAACATCGGGCACGCGGCCCCAGCCGGAAGACGGTTCGTCCTGCGGCCACCCATACGAGGTGAGTTGATTTCTGCCAGTGCCAACGGCGCATGCTCGGTCTCGCTTCGCTCGAAACCGGGAGTTGCCGTCAGCCGGGGGCGTCGGCATGCGAACTCCGGACATCGGGCACGCGGCCCCAGCCGGAAGACGGTTCGTCGTGCGAGTCCGGCCGCTTGACGCACGCGCTCAGCAGTTCGGTGCGTGGTCCTCACCTGGCCAAGAAGTGCCAGCCGAGCCATGCCCATATGAGCACGGCGGTGATTCTCGTTGTTCGCGTGAGGGTCACGTACGCGATCGTTTCGCCGAGGGACGCGACCGGATCCCGGCGCAGTCGCGTCAGCAGGATCGCGACGAGTGCGGCCGCCGCGATCAGGCCGAATCCGAGGAGGATGACGGCTCGGTCGCTCATCTCGACACCAGCCACCCCCCGGCGCCGAGCCACACCAGCCAGCCGGCGAGCCGCAGCGGCCATTGTTCGAGCGCCGGATCCAGCAGCGTGGACAGTGTCGGGTGCTCATCGCTCGGCTGATTCAGGGCGGGCTGCCGCGACAATGCGTAGACCTCCCACGCCAACACCGCCACCAGCAGCGCCGACCACACAGCCACGCCACGTCGGAGCCGGGGGGTGCACGGCGGCCGCGCGCTTCGCCCGCGGAACGCCAGCACCAGCGCGCCCAGCGCCGCCACCGCCACGATCGCGGTCGCAGGCCTGCTGAACGGGCGGGTCGCGGCACCACCTGCCGCCAGCAGGAGACCCACGGTCAGCGCCGTCGCACGCCACGGGAGTCGATATGCCGAGCGCGCCGGTTGCTCAGTCACGTGCGCAGAATAAGGCCGTGCGTGGCCGGATTCGGGGAGGCAAGGCGCCTACCTCATGGCGACGTGTCGGGCGCTGTTCCCGGCGCACCACGCGCGGTCATATGGACTCCCGACCGGCTCGATCCCCCAGGACGGCGGGTCTTCGTGATCGTTCGGCTGTCCGCGGTCACCCCGGAACCACGAGCGAGCGGCGCCGTCCGAGACCGACGCGGCCGAGCACAGCCGGAGCAATTCAACCGCTGGTGCGCAGGAGTCCCGAGATCAGCAACAGCACCGACTCCTGTGCCTCGGCGCGGGCGCGATCGGGGTCTTCGGCGTGCGCGACGATCAAGGAGGCCTCGCTGATCACGCTGACGACGAGCTGGGCCAGTACGGGGATGGGGGCGTCGGCGATCAACCCGGCGGCGCGGGCGCGCTCGAGTTGCCTGGTGATCAGGCCGAGGCCGTGCGCGGATTCGAATTCGCGCCAGGCCTGCCAGCCGAGCACGGCGGGGGCGTCGGTGAGGGCGATCCGCAGCATCGCCGGGCGCTGGCAGATCTCCAGGAAAAGCGCGAGCCCCACCGCCATTCCGGCCATCACGTCCTCGGAATCGACCGCCGCGATGGCGTTCTCGATCTCCTCGGTGATCTCGACCTCGATCTGCTCCAGTACCGCGAGGAACAGTCCCCGTTTGTCGCCGTAGTGGTGGTGCAGCGCGCCCCGGGTGACGCCTGCCTCGGTGACCAGCCCTTCGGCCGAGGTTCCGGCGAAGCCGCGCTCGGTGAACAGGCGGCGTCCCGCCTGTTCGAGCGCGGCCCTGGTTGCGCGAGACCGGTCTTCCTGGCTACGGCGTGGCATGCAGCCGAGTGAACTCCAGGATCGATTCGGCGAGCAACTCGGGCTGGTCCTCCGACACGAAGGTGTAGGAGTCGTCGATGAGCTTCAGTTGCGCGTCCGGCAGGTCGCGGGCCAGGCGTTCGGCGAACGAAATCGGGAACAGCCGGTCCTCGCGCGCCCAGGCCAACAGCACCGGGATGTCGACGTCGGCGAAGTGGCGCGCGGCTTCCAGCGTGTAGCGGCGATGCGCCGATTTCAGGAAGCGGCGCAGGTCTTTCCGGATCGCGGCGGAATTGCGGCTCGGCAGCAGATAGGAGTCCACGATCTCGGGCGGAACGGGCCGCTTGGTGACCCATCCGAAGGCCAGCGGCAGGCGGTGCAGCGCCCGGATCCGCAGCGCCTCGGTGAGGGGGCGCAGCGATCCCGGGATCTTCGCCAGCAGCGGAAGCGACGTGAACTGCTGCGGCAGGAAGCTCTCGTAGCTGTCCACCGAGACGAGCACGACGCGGCCGACGCGGGACCGGTCGCGGGTCAGCAGCACCTGGGTGATCGCTCCGCCGGTGTCGTTGGCGACCAGGGTGACGTCGGTGAGGTCGAGACGTTCGAGGAACGCCGCGATGAGATCGGCGATGCCGATGGGGGTCAGTTCCGCGTCCGGGACCGGGATCTCGTGCGAGCCCAGCGGCCAGTCCGGTGCCAGGCAGCGGTATCCGGCCGCGGCGACCACGGGCACGACTTTGCGCCAGACGTCCGCGTTGACGAGCAGGCCGTGCACGAAGACGACCGGAGCGCCCTCCCCCGTCTCGTGATAGCGAATGCGGCCGCCGGGCAGATCCACCTCGTGGGTGCGGCCGAGAGCTGTGCTGGTTGCCATGGGTCCTCCCAGTGGTCGGGTTCCCGTCCACTGTTACATACATACCGTATGTATGTCTAGATGCGGCTCGATGGATCAGCGGAAGACAGCCTCCACCGCGTCCTTCGAGGCCATCACCGCGGTCGCCAAGGAGGCGACGCCCGCGACGGACTCTCCGACCGCGTGCAGGACACCGGTGAGAACGATCCGGTTCGGCCGATCCTTCGCCGCCTCGACCGCCGCGCGCCGAGTCGTCTCCTCGACCAGCTGCCGGTCCTCCAGGTCGATGTCGCACCCACTGATCCGGTCGAGCAGATCGCTCAGCGAAGAACGCAGATCCTCCACCGCCTTCGATGGGGCCGCACCGTCGCTGCCGATCCGCCTCCGTCGGGAACGCACACCACAGTTCCCGCAGAACGGGTAGCCGTGGCGGTTGAAATGCTGACACTCGGCGCATCGCACCTCGCCAGCCGAACATCCGGCTCGGGTCGAGCCGAGCGGAACCCGGAAGCCGTGCCAGGTATGGTCGGACACCGCCGTACCCGGGTTCGTTTCGGCTCGACACGAATCCTTGTCGGCAAGATCTTGCTCCAGCACTAGGGGATGCCGAGCATCGCGCGGAACTCCGCCTCTCCCAGCTCGTTCCACCGCTCCCGCGTTCCCCGCAGCAGCGTGTCGAGATCCACTCGGTACCTGCCGGAGGACAAGCTGCTACCGCAGGCGATCAACCGTGCGGCCAGGCCGGCCAGCGCCCCCGCGAGAGTCACCGCGGTGGCCAACTGCGGCCACGAGGGCAGGCTGCGGCCGACTTCGGTCAGCGAGTAGCGCGTCCGCGGCGTGACGTCGCTGCCGACGATGGCGGTGGCCAGTTCGATCCGTCGCGCCGGATCGCGCAGCTCGGTCGCCGTCAGGTCGGTCAGATCGCCCGCCCGGCCGTGCAGGAGCGGATAGTCCGGTTCCAGGTCGTAGCGCTCCACGTCGACGAAGGAGCTGTCGCCGTGATCGGTCGCCATCACCACGGGGATGCCGAGCGCGCGGGCGCGCTTGCGGATGTCCACTTTCAGCGCGAGGTCGTCCATCTCCTCGATGAGGACGGTCAGGGGCGCGGAGCCTCCCGGCCCACCCAAGTAGTCCGAGGCGTTCTCCGGCCGGTACCCCTGGGGGAAGGCGGTGATCTCGCTATAGGGGTCCAGCTCCAACGTACGGCGTTGCGCCAGCGTGAGTTTGGGTTCGCCCAGATCGCACACCGAGGCCTGGAGCCTGTTGAGGTTGGTGCATCCGAGAGTGTCGTGCTCGGCGAGCCGGAACCGCCGGGCGCCGGACAACGCGCAGACCGCCAGCGCGGAAGCGCCCACACTGAGCCCGGCCACTCCCACCACGGCGTCCGACCAGGCCCGTTGCTCGTCACCGGTCAGCAGGTGCCGGTTCCTGGCCGTGCGCAACCGCCAGAACTGCTCGCGGTCGGGCAGTTCGACGATGGTCCGGCGCCACGGGTACACGATGTAGCGGCTGATCCGGTCTACGGCCGCACCGTCCCGCCCCGAGGTCAGGTAGTCCTCCAGCGCTGCCGCCGCGGCCGGGGTCCCCGCGGCGAGTTCGGGCCGCTCGATCAACGCGAGTTCCCTTGCCGCGCTCGCCCAGCCGTCGACCAGCCGGTACCCGGATCCGGGTGCGCACAGTTCGGCGATGCGCCGCTCGTCGTCTGCCGGATGCAGGATTTCGATCATGACCGCGTCCCCGTCCACCGGTGCTTGACGCCCGTCTCGAAGCCCGCGCTGCCGTGCCGGTGCAGGCTGATCTGCGGCTCGGCGGCCGAGCCGAGCGCCCGATGCAGGCGGCGGTACTCGCTGTTGGTGCGCAACAGGGCATCGACCACCTTCCGCTCCAGCAGCGCGGTGAATCCGCCCGCGGGGCAGACGCCGTCGCGGAGTTCGACGCGCAGCCGCAAAGTCTGCTCGAATCGTGCGTCCGTGTCGGTCACCAGCACGAATTTTCCCGTGACCGTCGGACCGACGTCCGGGTCCTCCAGCGCGGCGCGGATGTTCTCCGGGTAGATCTCCAGCGCGTAGAACGACGCGGCGACGTCGGTGCGCCGGTGCAGGGCGAGGAACCCGCAGGAGTCGGCGGAGGTGCGCACCGGCAGACGGTGACCGTGCGCATCGAGGACGGCGGCGAGCTCAGCGGCGGAGAAGATCCGGCCGACATCGTTGATCCGGTAGCGCAGCAACGGGATCGCGGTATCGGCGCTGAACAGGAATCGGCCTTCGGCGTCGACTTCGGTATACCGATACTCCGCGTCGTACTCGACGAAGGTCGGCTGCGGGTGCGCCTCGCCGAACAACGCCTCGCTCAGCGCGGGATCCGCGCCGGCCGCGCGACGGACGGCGACACTGGTGCGCGTCTCGCAACCCATGATGCCCGCGTCGGCGGTGCCGTAGACGACGCGGATCTCCCCCGGCTGCCCCGGCTTGCCGATCCGGTCGAGCACGTAGTCCCGCCATTCTTCGGTGATGGCCTCGCCCGCCAGCAGAATGCGCAGATTCTGGCGCAGTACCTCGGCGGGCGCCCGATCCAGCACATCCTTGACGAACGGGGGGTAACCGGCCAGGACGACCTGGTCGTAGTGCGGGCCCAGTTCGGCGATGTCGGCCAGGATGGTCTCCGGTTCGATGCCGGGTGCGATGGTCGAGATGCGGTGCCCGCGCTGACGCATCGCGGTGGCCGCCGCGTAGGTGTAGGTGCCGCCGATCCAATTGCCCATCGCGAAGCCGACGACCAACAGCGTGGACCGCTGCCGCGTCTGGAAGCTGTCGCGGAACACCCGCGAGTAGAGCTCGATCGCCTCTTCCTGGGCGACGAGGTCCCTCGGCCAATAGCTGGGCCGGCCGGTGGAGCCGGAACTGCACGACCACGTCCCGGCCGAAGCGACGTCGCCGTGCCAGAGCAACATGCGCAACGGGTAGTGCCGCAGGTATTCCGCTTTGGTCATCGGCGGCAGCGCGGCGAAGTCATCGGCGGTTCTGATGTTTGCCGGTTCGATTCCGCGGCGCGCGAGGAAGTCGGCGTAGGCCGGCACGTGGATCGCCGCCCGGTGGAAGGTATCCAGGGCGCGGCCGAATCCGGGCCTCGGCCGGGTCGGCAACGACAGTGATGGTGCGGACATGGTGGCTGTTTCCTTTCCTCCCACTGCGGCGATGCGCGGAGCACGTTCGCGGCGTGGGTTCAGGAAATAGCCTCTGAGCAGTGCGTACGGTCGAGAAAGAAGTCAATACAAGGTCCATACGACACGCCGCGCCGCCGCCCGGATCTCGCTAGACTCCGGTCATGACCGATGGGGGCGGGAGGCGGGTGGATCCTCGATCCATCTCCACCCGAGAGGAATTCGCGGCGGCCTTCACACGGCTGCGCACTACCGCCGGGTTGACCGTCCGCCAGGTCGTCGACGACTCGGGAGGCCTGCACGGCACGGTTAGCGGATGGTTCGCCGGTCACCATGTGCCGACCGAGCAGAACGAGCGGATGTTCCGGGATGTGCTGACGGCGTGCGGCGTTCGTGACCCGGAGGGGCAACAGCGGTGGCTCGCGGCGGTCCGGCAGGTGCGTCCGACGAGCGGACGCAGGCGTAGCCAGGGACCTGTGCCATACCGGGGCCTGGAACCTTTTCGACCCGATGACGCCGAATGGCTCTTCGGCCGCGCCGAACTCACGGCGGATCTGCGACAGCGCGTTTCGTCGCTCGCCGGATCCGAGCAGCGGATACTCATCGTCACCGGCGCCTCCGGCTCGGGGAAGTCCTCGCTGCTGCGCGCCGGACTGCTACCCGCGCTCCGGCGCGAAGGCCGCACGGCCGCGGTGGTCACTCCGGGCGCGCATCCGGCACAGGTACTCCAAGACCCCGCCGACGTCCTGGTCATCGATCAGTTCGAGGAGACCTGGACACTGTGCCTCGACGACGGCGAGCGAGCCGACTTCCTGGCCGCGCTCGCGGGCGACGCGAGCGGCCGAACCCACGTGCTGGGACTGCGCGCGGATTTCTACCGCCACGCCGCCGAAGAGCCGTTCTTGCACCACGCGCTGGCGCATCATTCGGTCCTGGTCGGGCCCCTGAGCAAACAGGCGCTGTGCGACGTCATCATCGAGCCGGCCCGCAAAGCGAACTGGACCGTGGAAGACGAACTCGTGCAGTTGCTGATCGTGGAACTCGCGCCGCGCGGGTCCGCCGAAGCTCACGACACCGGCGCTCTCCCCTTGCTGTCGCATGCTCTGCTGGAGACCTGGCAGCGGTCCAGCCGCCGGAAGATGACCGTCGCCGACTACAACGCCGTCGGCGGAATCGCGGGCGCCATCGAGCAGACCGCCGAGACCGTGTATCGCGGTCTCACCGAGCCGCAGCGGCAGATCACCCGCCGCACGTTCCTGCGACTGCTCAACATCGACGACGATGTCACCACCCGTCGCCGGGTGCAACGCCAGGAGCTGTTCTTCGACCACGACTCCGTCGCGAACGTGAACACCGTGATCGAGCGGTTCGCCACGCACCGCCTGCTCACCGTCGAGGAAGAGACCGTCGCGATCACGCACGAGGCGCTGATCGGCGCCTGGTCCCGGATGCACCGGTGGCTCGACGAGGATCGTGAGAGCCTGGCCGTACACCGCAGGCTGACCCAGGCCACCCAGGTCTGGCTCGACAACAACGAGGACCCCAGCGCGCTGCTCGGACCCGCGAGGCTGGAGTTCGTCCAGGAGTGGACGCGCGACGACGGACATCGGCGAGACCTCAACCAGCACGAACGCGACTACATCGCCGCCAGTATCGCCCATCAGGCGGAGATCCGGGCCGGAGAACGCCGCCGCACCCGGATCTTGCAGCGGATGGTCGCCGGCTTGGCGACCGCGCTGATCGCGACGATCGTCTTGACCGGTGTCGCACTGGTGGCCCGGTCGAACGCCGCGCACGCGCGAGACGAGGCGCTGTCGCGCCAGATCGCGCTCCAAGCGGAGCGACTGCGCGGCACCGATCCCGCGCTCTCGGCGCAGCTCGCGCTCGCGGCCTTCCGCATCCAGCCCACCCTCGAAGCCCGCTCCGCGCTCTTGGACAGCACCGCGGTGCAGACGCCGACCCGGCTGCTCGGACCCGACGGCGGCACGCTGGTGGCCACCGACCGCTCCGGAGTCGTGCTCGCCGTCGGTCGCAGCGACGCCACGATCGACCTGCACCGCCTGCACAGGAGCACCCGTTCCGGGCAGCCCGGATCGGCGGATTTCCGCAGCCGCATTCCCGCGCCCCGGCCGGGAGCGGTTCTCGGCTCCGTGACGATGACGCCCGACGGCGCACTGCTGGCCGCGGCATTCGGCAGCCACATCGATCTCTGGGACATCGCGAACCAGGACGCACCCCGGGCGCTGGCCACCCTCGCCGGAACCGGCGTCCAGTACCGCACCCTCGATCTCGGTCCCGACAAGCGTTCCCTCGCCGCGACGACCACCACAGCGGAGATCGTCCGATGGGACATCACCGACCCCCGGCAGCCGATTCCGTTGCCCGCCTGGCAACTTCCCGCGGGCGCACCCGTCATCGCGTTCGCCCCGAACGGGAAACTTCTCGCCGCCGCGGGAAACGCGGGCGCACTGCGCATCTGGGCCACCGGCCGGGACTCTCCGCTGACGGACATTCCGCCCGACGGTTCCACGGCGCAAGCATTGTCGCTGCGATTCAGTCCGGACAGCTCCGTTCTCGCCGTCCCCGGACGCGCCAACGAGGTACGCCGCTGGGATGTGCGCGACCCGGCCGCCCCGGCGCCACTGCCCGCGCTGCGTGGATTCACCAGTTATGTCAACGACGTCGCCTTCAGCCCGGACGGCACACGGCTGGCCGCGGTCAGCTCGGACAACAAGACGCACGTGTGGCGCCTGGACACCGACCAACTGGAGATGGAACTGCCCAACCCGGTCATCGTGGTGTCGGTGCGCTTCGCCCTCGACGCGCACGCACTGATCACGGGCAGTCTCGACGGCACCGTCCGGATCTGGCCGCTGCCCGGCCCGGTCCTGCGCGGGGCACAGAGCGTGGTCTTCCAGACACCGATCGATCGCAGCGGGAAGCTCTTGCTCGTCGGCACCGGCGCGGGCGACGGCAGCGCCCACCTGTGGAACCTCGGCGATCCCGCAGCACCCGTCGAATACGCCGCGCTGCCCGTCGGCGCGGATGAGAAGAGTTGCGGAGCGGTCGCGCTGGCGATGGACGGTTCGACGGCCGCGGTCGGCACCCGTGCCGGGCACGTACTGCTGTGGGACCTGCGCGATCCGGCGCACCCCCGGCCGACATCGAAGGTGGCCGCCGTCAACGGCATCGTCTCCGCCATGACCTTCACCCCCGACGCCAAGACATTGGTCGTCGCGGGCCAGGACGATCCGACTGTGACGCTGTGGGACCTCGGCGACCTGGCCGCCCCGCGATCGCTCGGCGCGGTCTCCACCGGTCCCGGCCTGCCGGGTATCGCCGCCGTCGACGCCGCGGGCGCCCAACTCGCCATCGCCACGTCCAACGAGTCGGTGTTCCGCTGGGACATCCGTGATCGCGCCCGCCCGCGGGAACTGCCCGAGCTCTCCGGATTCACCAACGATCTGGCCGCCGTGGCCTTCAGCCCCACCGCGCCGATCCTCGCCGCGGGCAGCATGGACCACACCGTCAAACTCTTCGACCTGTCCGACCCGGAGGCGCCCCGGCATCTCGCCACGCTCATCGGCGCCGCCGACGCGATCATCACCGTCAATTTCGGCCCCGACGGCACGCGACTGGTCGGCGGCGCCAGTGACAACGGCATCTGGGTCTGGGACATCACCGACCCGCGCGACCCGCGGCGGCTGGCGGTGCTCAATGCCTACACCGGTCGGGTCAACGATGCCGTCTACGCGCTGGACGGGGATTTGCTGCTCGCGGCGGGACCCGACCGGATCGTGCGCGTCTGGGCGACGGACGTCGACGAGGTCGCCGCCGAACTCTGCGACAGCGGCAGCGGGCCGATCACCGCCACCGAATGGCAGCGCTACCTTCCGACCATCGCCCAGCACGGTCTGTGCCCGCGGTAGCGCACTGCCGGGCAAGATGTTGCAGCTCCTTACCGCACGGAGGCAACCATCGACGAAAAGGTCGCGTGGGGCGGCTATTACGGGCCGAGAGAGCCGGACGGAGTGCCAGATCCGGCGTCGATGATCTCCCCGTGCGCGTCCGCGCGAGGCCCATACTTATCTTCTCGCCGCGGGACGGAAAGTTTCCATCGGGATCACGAGAGGGGAAACGATTCATGCGACTTCTCGTCGCTTCACCGCTCGGAAACGTCATCGAACCGACGCTGTCGGCGTCCTTCCCTGCGGCGAAGGTCATCGTCGCCCGCGACCGGGCAGAGGTGGTCCACGCTGTCACCGGCATCGAGAAACTCGACGTGGTGATCGCGGACCTGGTGTGGAACGACCCCGAGCAAGAGTTCCGCTTCGACGGGCTGGATGTCCTGGACATGGTGCGCGAAAGCCGGGCGGGCACTGCTGTTCTGCTGGCAGGCCAAGGGCACAGCATGGAGCAGGATCACTTGGACGAGGCGTATCACCGGGCGGACGAGATCGCGGGTGTGCACGAGAAAGCCACGGGGGTAGCGGCGCTGCTCTCGGCGATACGACAAGCGGCCGACGGCGAACGCCTGCCGAATCGGCGCGCGACGAACGGTATTCCGTCGCTCTATGAACTTTTCACCGGACGAGACGGAGTAATCGCGGGCCGGCTCGCCGGGGCGATCGCCTCCGGACGCACGTGGGACCCCGCGTCCCTGGCAGCCGCGGCCGAGGTCGATCTCGACGCGGCCTATTCGCTCGCCGACGGCTATCTCGGACGAATCATCGCGCAACGGCTGGAGAACGAATCCCACGGAGAGCTGACCTCCGCCGTTGTGTACCGCTGGTGTGGATTACACGCGCGCTATCTGATGAGTTGGTGTCGCCGCAACGGGCACACGGAGGTTCTGACGCATGGGGACGAGAGCTGATGGCGATCTGCGGACTCCCGATGCGGAGCGTGCCGTCACGTGAATCGCGGACCGAGGACATCGGCATGGCCGTTGCGGCGGCACCAACTGATCAGATAATGCGCGTGCTCACCGCACCAGCGGAAGACCGCCCCCTGGGTCAACGGCGTACCCTCCGGCAACTCCTTGCGGGCGAGAATGATCGGCCCGATATAGGTGTTGGTGGCCTTGTTGGCGGTGTTGAGACCCACCCGGGCGACTTGGGCGAGAGAGTTGTAGTCCCAAGCGGATTTGGCCGCGATCGCACCGGCCAACCGGCCCGCCGTCTCACCACGCTGTTCGGTGAACAGCGCGCACAGTGCGGGCGGCCCCTGCCGCGGGAGCGCGATCTGTTCACTGCGGCCGGTCGCGGCGCGCTGGATGGCCGCGAGCAGTGCGGGGACGCCGGATGACTTGTCGTAGAACTCGGCGATCTCGGCCGCCCGCAGGCGCGCCTCGTCGAGGTGATCGCTCTCCATGCTGTGCCCTTGCGCGGCGAGCAGGACCTCGCTCTGCCGTTTGGTGTCACGGAGCAGGTCCAGGACATCCAAACCGTCGAAACGGTACTCCATTTCGGGTTTGTTCCAGATCAGATCCGAGATGACCACGTCGAACCGAAAACGTCCCACGATTTGACCGCGCACCTCGTCTACATCGGAGGCAACCGCGACGGTCGATGCCGGAAAATATTGCGACAGTGTGGGAGCGATGATTCCCCCCAGTGGCGAGGCGACGAGTACTCGTAAGCTCGGTTCCATATCGCGATCTTCATCGCTGGCGATACACGTCGGCAAGACGTCGAACGTCTTTCGAACCAGTAGGTTTCATAGCGCGCGGACCGAAGCGAGATCGGCAACCCGGGCAGAAGACCGGGATTCGAACCCCGGTAGCAAGATCTTGCCGAGTACGGGGCACTCCGAGCAATAATCCAGCGACATCGTCAGGGCACGGCAACAATTCGGTCCGCCGCCGATAATACGGGCCGGAAATCACTGCGAAGTTCGCTGATTACTTGCCCTCCCCGACTTATATGATTCTAAACCTGTGCACCCCGATGGCTCTGGAGCACAGTTCCCACTACCGGAAGGCCGATAATGGCTGAAGTGTGTCCGCAATGCAGCAAGAAGACCGGAATGGACATCGGCGAGAAGGATCGTCAGGGCTGGCAGAAATACCAGTGCCAGATGTGCAAATTCGAATGGAAGGCGCCGAATCCCTGACCGCTCCCGCCGACCGTCCGGTGCGTGGCGGGCGTCCGAAGCCGACGCGTGCCACCACAGGAACCGCACCGGGTCGAATATTTCGCAGTATTCGTTTTTCATGCACCGTCACCAGGTGCATCGGGAGGGCAAACAGTGGCATATACCGTCGGTATCGATCTCGGTACCACGTATTCAGCGGTCGCCGTCGTCGGCGCGAGCGGTAGGCCGGAGATCCTGGTCAACCGGGACGGCGAGCGACTCACGCCGTCGGTGGTCTTCTTCGACTCCGAGAGCGTGCTGGTCGGCTCGATGGCCAAACGGTCCACGGTGACCGCGCCGCTGGATGTCGCGCAGTTCGTCAAACGGCAGATGGGTAACCCGGACTACCGATTCGTCACCTCCGACGACCGCGCCTACTCGGCCGAGGAAGTGTCGGCGATGATCCTCAGACGACTGAAGGAGGACGCCGAACTCGTCCTGGGGCAGGGGCAGGTCACCGACGCGGTGATCACGGTCCCGGCGTTCTTCGACGACGCGCGACGGCGGGCGACCAGGGACGCGGGCACGATCGCCGGTCTCAACGTGCTGCGTGTGGTGAACGAGCCGACAGCGGCCGGGCTGGCCTTCGGACTCGATCGCGGCAGCGGCACCGTCATGGTGTACGACCTGGGCGGCGGCACGTTCGACGTCACCGTCATGCGCATCAGCGACGGCGTGTTCGACGTGCTCGGCACCGACGGGTTGCACGAACTGGGCGGCTTCGAATGGGACAACCGGCTGATGCAGCACCTCAACGAGGAGTACATGGCCCAGGGGGGCGGCGATCTCACCGACGCGTTCGAGACCGAAGCCGACCTGCGTGAGAAGGCCGAACTCGCCAAACGCACGCTCAGTTCGACCCGGTCCACCCGAGTGGTGCTCAGTCACGACGGTGTCACCCGAACACTCACCGTGACCCGCGAAACGTTCGAAGACCTCACCAGCGACCTGCTCAACCAGTCGCGGGACCTGGCCCACTCCCTCGTGGAGGAGTTGAGCCTGCGGTTCGCGGACATCGACCACACCTTGCTCGTCGGCGGGTCCACCCGCATGCCCATGGTGGCGACGATGCTGGAGGAACTGACCGGCAAGCCACCGCTGCGGGCCGGAAACCCCGACGAGCTCGTGGCGCTCGGCGCGGCGCTGCGTGCCGAAGCCGAGACGTCGTCGAGCGCGGCGCGCAAGCCGGTGATCCTCGACGTCACTTCGCAGGCGCTGGGAACGGTCGCGCTGAACGACAGCTTGCAGCCGGGCAACAGCATCGTGATCCCGCGCAACACCAAGATCCCCGCCAAGGCGAGCAAGGTGTTCGGCACCGTCGCCGACGGCCAGACCGAAGTGCGGATCTGCGTCACCCAAGGCGACGACGAGGACATCGACCACGTCCGGTTCGTCACCAAAGGAAAATGGCCCGACGGCGGGCAGCTTTTCGCCATCCCGCCTTATCCGGCGAACGCTCCGGTCCTGATCACCTTCCACTACGACATGGATCAGACCATCCAGGTCGAAATCACCGACCTCACCGCGGACAGATCACTCGGCACGTTCGAGGTCGACAACGTCGCCAATCTCAGCGCCACCGATATCCGTGCCGCCCGCACGAAGAACGAAAATCTCGAGGTGAATTGAACATGACCACGACAACCGAAGAGTTCGTCAACTACTACGAAATCCTCGGCCTCGCTGAGACTGCCGACGAGGATGCCATCAAGACGGCAATCCGCGAACAGCGCAGAATGTGGAACAAGCGCGCGGGCCAGTCCGATCCCGTGAAACGCGCGCAGGCCGAAGCCCGGGTACGCCACCTCGGTCAGGCCGAACGCGTGCTGCTCGACGCGAACCGACGACGGCAATTCGACCAGCAGGCCGGACAGTATCGGCCGACGAGCAATCAACCGGCGCCGGTGGCGCAGAGCGGCCGGGACTGGCTCGGCCTCGCCCGCGAGTACTTCGAGCGCGGTAACGCGCCCTCCGCGTACTACTGTGCCCGCGAGGCGATCTCGGTCAACGGCGCCGACCACGAGGCGTGGGCGGTGCGCGCGAACTCGTCGTTCGTCATGGGCAACTACAAGGACGCCGGCTTCGAGTTCCGGGAAGCCATCGGTCTCAAGCCCGACAGCCCGGAATACCACTTCGACTACGCCGAAGCGTTCCTGGCCACCGGCGCGTTGAACGAAGCGCTCGGCGAATACGAGACGGCACTGCGTCTCGCGCCCGGCGAGCCGCTCTACCGGACCGCCATCGCCAACGTCTACTTGCAGCAGAACAAGAACGACAAGGCGCTGGAGCTGATGGAGGATGTGGTCCGGCATCATCCGAACGAGCAGATCTTCCAGTACTACCTGGCACTCGCGCTGGAACAGGTCAACCTCGGCATGTGGTCGCAGGTGCGCAGCGGAGCGTACTGCATCACCTCCGAGGCCCAGATCGCCGTCACCCGCGACATGTCCGGCCGCGCGTTGAAACTCCGGTTCGACGACGGTCCGCTGCGCGCCTCGCTGCAAGAGAACATCGAACTCGCCGACAAAGCCGCCGAGGCCAGGTGGTTCCACACCGGCATGGGCCCGTGGGCGGTGGCCCTCATCATCGGCTTGGCCCTGATACCCATGAAGGGCATCGGATTGCTGATCGTCGCCGCCGTCGTCGCCGGCTACACGCTCACCCACCGCATGCCGGTCTGGAAGCACAACTCGAAGCGGTACGACATCGTCAAGCGCGGCATATGACGGCCCCGCCCGGTACCGATGATCCGCTGACAACGCTGGCCGGAGAGATCGCCCAACTGCGCGACCTGTTCCACCGCCGGTTGCTCGAGGACAAGGCGAAGAATCGAGCCCTGGACGATCTGCACGAGCAACTCTCCCTCGCCCGCGGAGGGTTCGCCGAACAACTGCTCGCCCCGCTGTTCCGTGAACTGCTCATGCTCGTCGATCGCGTGGCGTCGCTGAACGACGAGCACGACGAGGTGCTCGGCAGCATCGTCGACGAACTGCACGAGGTTCTCGAGCGCCGTGGCGTCCGGCGCGTGCCCGCCAGGGCCGACTTCGATCCCGACATCCATGAAGCGGTCGCCGCCGAGGCTTCCGGCCGATCGCCGGGCTCGGTGCTGCGGGTCGTGCGCCCCGGATACGTCATGGGTGCGCGCCTCTTGCGACCGGAACAAGTCGTCGTCGCGGCTCGCTCGGCGCGATCCGAGTCCGTCGAGACGGAATCCCATATCGAAAGGTTCGAATAATGCGCAAGTCCCTCCGCACCGCCGTTGTGCTCTCCGCTTCGGCGGCATTCCTCGGCCTGGGCCTGCCGAGCGCGTCGGCGGCGCCGACCACCGTGAGCGGCACCATCGGGTGCATCAACAGTGCCTCGCCGGTCGGGGTCTGGGTCCAGGCCAAGACGTCGAAATCGGGTTGGGCGCAGACCAAGGTCCCGGTCCGGCTCGGCGGCCACTCCAAGGTCGATTATTCCTTCACGCTCGACAAAGGCGGCGACTACCAGGTGCACGTCGGGTGCGGGGGGACACCGCAGAAGTGGGCGAAATCGCTGAAATCCAAGGATGTTTCGGGCGCCAAGAACGATTTCCTCTGCAACGACATGGAGAGGTTCTCGGTGGCCGCGTTCAACGCACTGGTCGGCCGGATGTTCGGCAGGCCCGATCTCACCCAGGGCGTGCCCTACGGCGAGTGCAAGCACATTCGCTGAGCCCCCATAGCCGCGCACCGATATGGACGATTGACCAACTTCGCGCTACCGTCTGGTGGATCACGACGAGACGGAGCTCACATGATGGTGTCCGATCCCGCACCCGACACGCGGCGGCTGGGGCTGGCCGAACAGGCGGCCGCGATCGCGGGCGGCGCGATCACGTCGACCGAGGCGGTCGGCGAGGCACTGGATCGGATCGACGCGGCCCAGGGCACGCTCAACGCCTTCCGGATCGTGCGCCGCGAGCGGGCTCTGGCCGAGGCCGCCGACGCCGACCGGCGCTGGGCCGCGGGCGAACGGCTGCCGCTGCTGGGGGTGCCCGTCGCGGTGAAGGACGACACGGACGTCGCGGGTGAGCCGACCGCGTTCGGCTGCGGCGGCGATTTCGCGCCGAAGACCGAGGACGCGGAATCGGTCCGCCGCCTGCGTGCCGCGGGCGCGGTGATCGTCGGAAAGACCAACACCTGCGAACTGGGCCAGTGGCCGTTCACCAGCGCCGCGTGGTTCGGGCACACCCGGAACCCCTGGGACCGCACCAGGACGCCGGGCGGGTCCTCCGGCGGCGCTTCGGCAGCCGTCGCGGCCGGATTGGTCCCGGCCGCCCTCGGGTCCGACGGCGCGGGCTCGATCCGCATCCCGGCCGCCTGGACGAATCTGGTCGGCATCAAGCCACAGCGCGGACGCATCTCGACTTGGCCGGAGGCCGAAGCGTTCTACGGCCTCACCGTGAACGGACCGCTGGCGCGCACCGTCGCGGACGCGGCGCTCCTGCTGGACGCTGCGTCCGGTCCGCACCCGGGAGATTCGCATACGCCGGAGCCGATCAGCGCCTCGGACGCGGTGAGCCGCGATCCGGGCCGGTTGCGCATCGCCCTCTCGCTGCGTATTCCGTTCACCGCGACCAGAACCGTCCTGGATCCCGAGGTCGAGCGAGCCGTGCGAAGCACCGCCGACACCCTGCGCGAGCTCGGGCATACCGTGACCGTGGCCGACCTGCACTACGGCATCCTGATCGGCGCCTCGTTCCTGCCGCGTTCACTCGCCGGAATCCGGCGGGTATTCGGCCGTATGCCCGGCCTCGAGGTAGACCCGCGCACCGCCGCCAACGCCCGGATCGGGCGCGTACTCGACGGCCCCGCCCTCTACGCGGCACGGCAACTGGAACCCCTGCTGCACAGGCGAATCGGCCACTTCTTCCGCGACTACGACGTCGTCCTCGCACCCACCACCGCGACTCCCCCGCCGCGCGCCGAGGAGATCGACGGCATCGGCGTCAACGCCACCAACAACCTCATCACCGCGGCCTGCCCCTACACCTGGCCCTGGAACGTCCTCGGCTGGCCGAGCATCAACGTCCCCGCCGGCTTCACCGCCGCCGGTCTCCCCGTCGGCGCCCAACTGATGGGCACGGCGAATTCCGAACCTCTGCTGATCTCGTTGGCCGCCCAGCTCGAATCGGAACTCCGATGGCACCGCCACCACCCGGACCCGTGGTGGTGATCCGAACCCGAATCCGGCTCGGGCCGTATCGGTTCCGTATCAAGCGGGCTGACGCACGCACCGTGCCGAATCATGCCCGGCATCCATCGGCGCGATGTACCTTGTGGATGCGCCGAGTCCCCGCACACGTGTCGGTACGGCCGCCGCCGGGCCCCCGCGGGTTCCGAGCGCAGAGGCCGCGACCTCTCGGCCGACCCCGGAACGGGAGGAGGGCCCCGATGGCCGATCGTCATTCGGTAGACGCTCATGTCTTGGTGGTGTGCGACGAGGTACTACTGTCGACTCGGTGCCGTGGGGACGTATTCGCAGGCCAGCGGCGTCTGAGCTGAGGAAGCCGCGGCGATCGGGCCGAGGGCGTTGTTGTGCTGACCAGATCCGACTTGATCGCACGGGCATATGCCCGCTTCGCCCAGCACTTGAGCAACGAGATCAGGAGAATCGCCAGGGCTGATGCCGAACACGGCGTCCGGCCCTTCGCTCGGGAAGCCGAGGGTGCGGCTCGAGTACTTTCCGACGCCGACAGAGGTTTTCGCCACGAATTCGGTACCGGCGACCCGTCATTCCCGCATCCCCTGTCGGAATCCGGGTCCACATCGCCGGATCGTTTCTACAACGGAGCACGCCTGTGGCAGGTCGATCAGGTGTTTCCCAGGGCTTTTCGCGGTAGAGAAGCCTCAGCCGAGGATGGCTATATCCGCACGGCGTCGCACAGCACCGCCGGAGACGTCGTATACCTGACCGACGGCACAGACATCGCCGGAGTGTACGGAACGATCACGAGCTGGACCGATGTCCGCGACGGCACGATGCGGTTCCACCCCGCGGGCATGGTCCTGGGTATCGACGCCAACCGTATCCGGGTGAATCCGATGATCGAAGAGGGGCATTCGGCGGCCAACTTCATCGAAGGCGTCAGCGATCGCGTATTCACCACTCCGGGCCGGGTGGACACATCCAAAATCGTCAGCGTCGAATTCCAGACCTACGACGACATCATCAGCAACCCCGAGGTAACCCTGGTCGCCGACGGGTTCCCCGGCTTCGAAGGCCTGAGTCAGCAGGCGCTACGCGACCCCGCAGTAGTCGCCGATCGCCTCTCCACCATCGCCGACGCCGTGCGCAGGAACTACCCCACGATCGACGTCACCACCGGCGCCAACCATCTCTCCAGCGACGAAGCCATCAGAACCTTCCTGGCGACATGAGGAGCAGAAGCAGTTGCCGCCGCTCGGATAGCACGATTGTCACGGCTCCAGGTAAAGGCGTTCGTTGGGCAAGCGCGGCAATCCGGCCGGATCACCGGGGATTACGGTCACCGCGTCCGGATAGTGGTAGGCGCGCCAGTCCTGGACGAAGCGCGTCGCCGCGGTTGTACAGGCGGCGAAATTCAGGCGTAGATCGTGGAATTGGATCGACAGGTGCACGTCGTCTTCTTCGGGGCGCGGTGAGGGCTGGGATTCCATAGCGTCAACGCCTGGGCTGCGGTCGGCAAGCTCGGATCGACTCGATGATGGCCATGCCGGAGGGGCGGAAGGCGTCCCGTGGGGGTGCGACCCAGACGCGGAATCCCGCCTGCCGGACACCGGGTGAGGGCAACGCGATTTGTGCGCCGAAGCGTGATACCGAAACGTTGAGCCGGAACAACTCGGCGAACAGCCTGTTCTCGTCCGGCACGTCCGGCACGATGAGGAAGGTCCATCGTTTCGAACGCGGATGCGAGACGATCGGACCGACTCGCACACCCAGATTGTGCATACGAGCCTTCACCGCAGCTCCGAGCTGATGAGGCATGGTGATCGCCCCGACGCTGCCCGCAGGCACGATGATGCTTCCGATTTCGGGTTGGACCCTGGCGGGTAACCCGCAGGTCTCACGATAGAAGCGGCACCGCGTCAACGGCGTGTCGGCCTGCACCGGCGGCAGCACCTGAGTGTCCTCCAACCCCATCCCCGCATCTCCCTGCTCGTGGTGTGATGAGCACCCGGCGCCGAGGAGCACGCGCCACCGATCGGCCGCTCACAGCCGATCGGTGTGCCGTTGGGCGCAACGGCATCGACCCGGCACCGGGTGCAGGACCAGCATCCGGTGGCGAAGCGACGTAATACAGGTACGCAGCAGGCATTTTGGTCCTACTCTTCCGGTATTCGACACGTCCAGGTGAGGGTGGGGCCAGCGATGATCGACAAGTGGACCGGCGCTGACGTTCTGGCGCTTCGGACAGCGATGCGGCTGACGCAGGAGGAGTTCGCGGCGGTCTGCGGGCGTGCGGTACGCACGGTCGGGAAGTGGGAACAGCAGGGCAGTCGAGCCGCACTGAGCCCGCGCTCCTCGGATGCCATGGACACGGTGCTGGAAGGTCTCAGCCCCGAGCAGGCGTACCGGTTCTACAACGATGGCGCATCGCTGACGACTGCGATCGCCACCTCGTCACCGCCACCCCGCCTACACTCGTCTCTGGATGCCGAACTGAGGACGTGGGTCGAAATGAACCGACGTGAATTGCTTCGCCTGTTCGGCGGCGTTTCCGGCGGATTGCCTGCTGTCGCCGCAATCCTGGCGGGCCTCGATCCGGACGAGCAACGGCGAGTCGGTGAAGTGCTTATCGAGCCGGGCCGAGTCGACAGCACGACCATCGGCCACATCGAGGCTGCGATGAAGATCGCGTCGTCACAAGAGGACCTTTACGGTCCCTACACCGTAATACCAATGGTTTCCGCTCAATTGTCCATCGCGTCCGCTCTGCTGCGTGAGTCACCTGCGCATTTGCGGCCCCAGCTGCTGATTGTCCACAGCAAGCTCGCGAGACTGGCGGGTTGGATGCAGTTCGATATGCACGATTTCGATTCCGCGAGCATGAGTTACGCGCAGGCTCGCCAGTCCGCGCATGAGGTGGGTGATGACGCCCAGGTGGCACTCGTCCTATGCAACATGAGCTACCTCGCAGTATGGAGCGGCTCCCTGCGCGCGGGAATCGACCACGCGGTGGCTGCGCAGAACTGGGCGCGGTCGGTGGACGATGGTCTGCTTCGCTCATACGCCGATGTCATCGCGGCATACGCCTACGCCCACACTGGACGCGACCAGGCATGTATCGCAGCGCTCGACGCCGCAGACGCCACGCTGGACAATGTTCCACCGGCAGTGAATTCTGTCGCGCATTTCCATAGGCCAGGGTTGTCATTGTCGTTTCGAAGCGACTGCATGTACCGGCTCGGACGTGCCGCCGAGGCACAGCATGCCGCCGAATCGTCACTGGGTCTGATTGGGGACGGCTCCTACCGGGTCGCCCGCAATCGGGCAATGGCCTACATCGACCTAGCACACGCCCATATCGCTGGACGGGAGATCGATGAAGCGGCCCAAGTCATCGGCAAAGCAGCCGATATGACAACGTCGTGTCGTTCGGATCGGCTCATCGGCATCATCTCCGATACGCGAGCGGATCTCGCCCCGTGGACAGACGCGCTGTGCGTGCGCGAACTCGACCAACAGCTAGCGGACTGTGGACTCCTCATCTCACGAGCATAGATATCGAACTCGGCACTGAATGCCACTATGTTCAGAGGATCGAAATCACCCTGATCTCGAAACCACAAGGGCGGTGGCGAAGTAACTGGAATCACCGAGATCGCAGCGGAATTCCGACAGCTCGCTGATCGGGAAACTCTGCCGACGCTCGCGGCTGACACGAACGGAGAATGACTCCATGGCCGAGGACTTCACGTGGGATCACTGGTGGTGGCGACCGGGATGGAAGCCGGGCAAGTCGTTCTACACCTGGCACATCACCTTTGACGATGATTCCCCGGCCGGGCAACTGGTCGAGATTTTCGCGCCGACTCTCTCGCAGATCCCCACTATGGATCCCGTTGCTCGCGAAGGACTGCACATCACGCTACAGGGCGTCGGATTCACCGATCAGGTGACGACAGCAGACATACAGCTGATCAGCGAGGCCGCCGCGAACTACCTGTCCCGACGCGGGCCATTCGACGCCCTGATCGGACCACCGCGTGTGGATAAGGAAACTATCGGTATGCCGGTCGCGAACCCGGAGTGCCTCAAAGAAATCCGCGACGATTTGCAACACGCCATCGCCGATACCTGGGGCAGCGACCAGGTGCCCGAGCGTGGCGACGACTTCCGGCCCCACTTGTCGCTCGCCTACTCCACCGGAGTGGCATCGATGCCTGACCTGCGCAACCTGCTCGCTCGAAATGAGCTGGGGGATATACAGATTGCGCAGGCAGTGGCGGCGGTATCGCTCATCGCACTGAACCGGGACAACCATCGATACGAATGGCGCGAGATAACCAAGATTCCGCTGGGCGTGCGGTGATTCCGGCGCAGGACATGTCAGAGCACCGCACCGAAATCTCCGACACGTTCCATCAGGCGAGGAGATCAACCTGTAAGCGCGGTTCGCTGCTCAGCATTCCGGTCGCCCTGTCGGGAGCAGCGCCGGATGTCGGTCGCGGCAACACCATTCCCGGATGGACAACGCCCAGCGGGTCTCCCGGAAACCGCATGGAGACGACCGAACCGCTCAGAACCCGAGTTTGCCCAATTGTTTGGGATCCCGCTGCCAGTCCTTGGCCACCTTCACGTGCAGGTTCAAATAGATCCGGGTGCCGAGGATGTGTTCGATCTGCTTGCGGGCGTTGGTGCCGACTTCTTTCAGGCGGGAGCCGCCCTTGCCGATGACGATGGCCTTCTGGCTGGGGCGCTCGACGTAGAGCAGGGCGTGTACGTCGAGCATGTCCTCCCGCTCCTCGTAGGGCAGGACTTCCTCGATGACCACGGCCAGTGAGTGCGGCAGTTCGTCGCGTACGCCTTCGAGCGCGGCCTCGCGGATGAGCTCGGCCATCAGCGTTTCCTCCGGCTCGTCGGTGAGTTCGCCGTCGGGGTAGAACGCCGGGCCCTCCGGCATCTTCGAGGCGATGACGTCGACGAGTACCTCCACCTGCTCGCCCTTGACCGCCGAGACCGGCACCACGTCGGCATCCGGGCCGAGTAGCTGGGAGACGGCCATCAGTTGTTCGGCGACCTGGTCGCGGCTCACCTTGTCGATCTTCGTGACCACGCCGAGCAGCGTGGTCTTCGGCGCCATCTGCCTGATCTGCTGCACGATCCAGCGGTCGCCCGGACCGACCTTCTCGTCGGCGGGGATGCACAGCGCGATCACGTCGACTTCCGAATAGGTATCGCGCACAAGGTCGTTGAGCCGCTGACCGAGCAGAGTACGTGGGCGGTGCAAGCCGGGGGTGTCGACCAGGATCAACTGCGTGTGCTCGCGGTGCACGATGCCGCGAATCGTGTGCCTGGTGGTTTGCGGGCGCGACGAGGTGATCGCGATCTTCGCACCCACCAGCGCGTTGGTCAGCGTGGACTTGCCGGTGTTGGGGCGACCGACGAAACAGACGAATCCGGAACGGAATTCCCGCGCGTCAGCCACCGCGAACCTCGCCGGACTCGGCGCTCACCGCGTCGGCCGCGTCGGCGGAGTCGTCGACGACCTCGAACACCGCGCCGTCGCGGTCGGTGAAGATGATCCGCGCCTCCGCCGACACCTCGCGCACCGCGGTCACACCGAAATCGGACAACCGCCCGCCGACCACGACGGCCGCCTCGAATCCCTCCGCGCCGCTGGACAACGCCGCCGCCACGGCGGCTTGCAGCGCGGTCAGCCGCAGTGCGGTCAACGTGACCTCACCGGCGGCGTAGGTGCGGCCGTCGGTGTCCCGGATCGCCGCTCCGCTCGCCCCGCCGGTGCGGCCGAGCGCGCCCCTGGCCAGCACCACCAGTTTGTTGTCCTCGGCGTCCAGTTCGGTCATTCGCTGTCTCCGTCCTCGTCGCGATCGGCAGGGATCTCCCGCTCCGATCCGTTGGCCTTGCGCTTGCCATTGGCATTGTCCCCGTTGGTCTTCCCCGCGGGGACCTTCTCGCGCGCTTTGCGTACCACTACGGTGTTCACCCGCATCCGGCCCCGCGCGTCCGCGCCGCCTTCGCCGCGCAGCACCAGCCCGTGCGCCTCGATCTTCGACCCGGGCAGCGGCACGCGCCCCAGCTCGTGTGCGAGCAGGCCGCCGACGGTGTCGACGTCCTCCTCGTCGATCTCCAATCCGTACAGCTCACCGAGGTCCTCCACCGGCAACCGGGCCGAGACGCGGTAACGGCCGTCACCGAGATCCTCGATGGGCGGGGTCTCGTCGGTGTCGTACTCGTCGGCGATCTCACCGACGATCTCCTCGAGCACGTCCTCGATGGTCACCAGACCCGCGATGCCGCCGTACTCGTCCACCAGCAACGCCATGTGGTTGCGCCTGCGCTGCATCTCGTCGAGCAAAGTGTCCAGCGGTTTGGAGTCGGGCATGAACACCGCGGGCCGCATCACCTCGCGCACCCGCACCTTGCGGCTGCGATCGGTATACGGCACCAAATCCTTCAGATAGACCACGCCGAGGATGTCGTCGACGTTCTCGCCGATCACCGGGATCCGCGAATGCCCGGAACGCACCGCCAGCGACATCGCCTGCGCCGCGGTCTTGTCCGCTTCGATCCACACCATCTCGGTGCGCGGCACCATCACCGCGCGCGCCGGTGTGTCGCCGAGTTCGAAGACCGACTGGATCATGCGCCGTTCGTCGTCGGCGACCACGCCGCGCTCACCGGCCATCTCGACCACCTCGCGCAGCTCGATCTCGGAAGCGAAGGGGCCGTTGCGAAAACCTTTACCCGGGGTGATCGCGTTACCGATGAGGATCAGCAGCCTGCTCAGGGGGCCGAGCAGCGCGCCGATGAACTGTAGCGGCAAGGCCGCGGCCAGCGCGATGGAGTACGCGTGCTGCCGGCCCAGCGTACGCGGGCCGACGCCGATCACCACGTAGGACACCAGCACCATCACCAGCGCGGTAACCAGCAGCGCCCAGTTCTCCCCCCAGACCGTCATCAGCCCCGCCGCCAGCAGCACCGTGGCGCCGATCTCGCACAGGATGCGCAGCAGCACCATGAGATTCACGTAGCGCGCCCGGTCGGCGACGACCCGGCTCAACCGCACCGCGCCGGGCCGGTCGGCGCGCATCATGTCGTCGACGCGGGCGGGCGAGATCGTGTTCAGGGCGGAATCGACACCGGCGAAGACCCCACCCACCGAGATGAGCAGGACCGCGAGCAGAACGAGGGTCAGCGAATTCACGCTTGACCCGAGGAGTCACCCGGTGTGGTGAAGCCCGCCTTGCCCAGCAACCGCGCGTCGCGTTCGGCCAGCTCGGCGCGCCGCTGAGCTTCCCGCAGGCTCTCGTACCACTCCTCGAGCAGCCGGGCCTGCAACGCGAACATCTCCTTCTCCTCCTCCGGCTCGGCGTGGTCGTAGCCGAGCAGGTGCAGGACGCCGTGCACGGTGAGCAAGGCGAGTTCCTGATCCAGGGAATGCCCTGCCTTGCGCGCCTGCCCGGCGGCGAACTCCGGGCACAACACGATGTCGCCGAGCATGGACGGGCCGGGTTCGGGGCTGTCGGGCCGCCCGCCCGGCTCGAGCTCGTCCATCGGGAAGGACATGACGTCGGTCGGGCCGGGTAGGTCCATCCAGCGCATGTGCAGATCGGCCATGGTGTCGAGATCGACGAGCACCATCGACAGCTCCGCGGCCGGGTGCACGTCCAACCGGGCGATCACGAACCGCGCGACGCTGACCAGCTCTTCTTCGGGTACGTCGATACCCGACTCGTTGGCGATCTCGATGCTCACCCGAACAGCCTACGATCCCCGCTATCGCGTCGGCGGAGCGGAGCCCCGCCCGGCGAGACGAGTTATCGCCGGTCCGACCGGTTCGCCGCGCGACGCTGCGCTCGGTTGCCCCCGTAATGCGGGGCGACCTGCGGGCGCGTCTCGGCCTCGAAGCGGTCGTAGGCATCGACGATGTCGGAGACCAGCCGGTGGCGGACCACGTCGCTACTGGTCAATTCCGCGAAGTGGATGTCTTCGATCTCGGTGAGGATCTCGCTGGCGGCACGCAGACCGGACCGGGCGCCGTGCGGCAGATCGACCTGGGTCACGTCACCGGTCACCACGATCTTCGAGCCGAACCCGAGGCGGGTGAGGAACATCTTCATCTGCTCGGCGGTGGTGTTCTGCGCCTCGTCGAGGATGATGAACGAGTCGTTCAGAGTGTTGTGCGTAAGGAGGAAGTCTTCGGTGACATACAGCGAGTCGCTGGCAGCCACTCGGATGCACACTGCTTCTTCGGTGCCGACGGATTCGATTCGGTCGATGAAACGCATCGGCCGACCGCCACCGGACTCTCGGTACTTCGTCGCCTTGCGTGCCAGCCGGAACGGCGTGACGCCTTCCGGCAACCGGATATCGAGAACGTGCGCATCCGACCGATGTGTGACCGACCGGCCCCTCGCCAACCCAGGCTTCCGGCCTTCAGCAGCCCTGGTCCGAACGGTGACGACCCCACCGAGCGATTGGACCAGGAACACGACGTCGTCGCGCAACTGTCGGGATACCGTCGAGAATTGGATACGGCAGGTTCGACCACTCTGCGTAACCGGACCACCATCCGAGTCGAGCAATCCCTGCAGAACACCCAATCTGACTTCGTAGTCGTTGAGCAGGTATTCGCGAGGGACGAACTTGGTATCGGATCGGGTGCCCGCGAGTCCGAGTTGCCTGGCGATCAGGGTCACCGGGTTGGGGGTAGTGACCGGCTCACCCGGACGCCGGATTCGACCGATCACATAGTCGACCTCGGACGTCCGGCGAAGAACAACGCCGGGGATCGCTTGTTCGAGCGCTGCGGCCAGTTCCGGATCGTTGGTCGCAAAGCTGGGGGTTGTGCTGCCTGTGAGGCATCCATCGCCGAGTAGCAATCCCAGGGCGTACGGATTCATCGGCACCATGCGCGCTTCGAAACGAACAGGCCCGCTCAGGACCGGCAACTCGTAGCGGTGGTAGTGCGCTGCTCGAAGATTTCCGATCATCTCCTTTGTTTGCAGCACACGCGGCGGCTTGCCCCGACGACGGTCGGAACGCGTGTATACCGACCACAGATGGTCGCCCGACGCGAGCGTGGATGCGCCATCCTGCGTGTAGACCCGGTAGATCTCCTTGAAACCCTGTGGGTAAACGCCCAGTACCTCGGTGGGATGTCCGTTCGACCCGATGACGAGGTCACCGACCTGCAGCTCGCCGATCGGGCGGAAGCCCTCCGGAGTCAAAACCTTCGTATGAAGCGGTTGCGCCCGGCCGCGCATGTAGGCCAGCGGCGCGACCTCGATGACACCGGCCGCCATCAGCTTCGGAATTGCCTCCGGGTCCATCATGTCGTGCAGCGCGTCGTAGAGCGGGCGCAGATACGGATCGATCTTCTCGTTCAGCGTGCCGGGCAGGAAGCCGAGCCGCTCCCCCGCCTCGACCGCAGGGCGGGTGAGGATGATCCGGTTGACCGACTTGGTCTGTAGCGCCTGAACCGCCTTGGCCATGGCCAGGTAGGTCTTGCCGGTACCGGCGGGGCCGATGCCGAACACGATGGTGTTGGCGTCGATCGCGTCGACGTAGCGCTTCTGGTTCAGCGTCTTGGGCCGGATGGTCTTGCCCCGCCGGGACAGGATGTCCAGGCTGAGCACCTCCGCGGGCGACTCGCTGGAGCCCTCGGTGAGCATGGACACGGTGTGCCGAACGGCCTCGGGCGTCACCACGCGATTGCGGCCGGTGAGCGCGACGAGCTGCTCGATCACCCGCTCGGCGAGCGCGACGTCGGCCGCCTTGCCGGTGAGGGTCACGGAATTGCCGCGGACGTGAATGTCCGCGTCGAGCAGCGTTTCCAGTTCACGAAGGTTCTGGTCGGCCGAACCGAGGAAGGGGAACACGGATTCGGGAGCGAGTTCGATACTCGAGCGCACGGTGCGCGCTGCGGGACCCGAACCGTTGTCGCCGGCGCCGATGCCCGCCGCTGGGGTGGCCGGGTCGCCGATCTCGCCTTGTGTTCTCAAAAGTGGCTATAGCCTGCTTTCCGGTCTCGACTGCTGTATGGAGAGAAGTTTAACCCGCCCCACCGACACCGCCCAGTGAATATGCTCCGGGCGCAATCAGGTCCTCACGGGATTCCCCCACGTCGGCGCGCCCAATCCTCGGTGAAGTCACGAAAGCGTCGCACCGCGTCCGGTGGCGTCGCCGCGGCGGACCAGACCAGCCCCACCGCGCGAGCGGCGCCCGCGTCCGCCAGCGGCACCGTGGCCGGGCCGGACAGCGGTCCCGCCGACAGCGGGTCTTCCCCCGGCAGGATGGCCAGCCCCAACCCGGCCGACACCAGCCCGGCCACGGTGACGAGATCACTCGATTCGAACGCGATCCTCGGCCGGATATCCGCGGCGGCGCACAGTTCGTCGAAGATGCGCCGCATCCCGAAGCCGTGGTGCATGGTGACGAACTCCGCGTCGGCAACCTCCGCGAGCCGGACCTGCCGCCGCCCGGCCAGCCGATGTTCCGGCGGTACCGCGAGGACCAGCGGCTGGCGCAGCACGGCGCGCCATCCGATGCCCGCTACGGCGGGGCTTGGCGAGACGATGCCCAGATCGGCTTCGCCCGCGAGCACCCGCTCGGTCACCGCTTCGGCCGCGCCCTGCCACAGGGTGATCGTGATCCGGCCGGAAACGCGCCGGAAACCGCTGATCAGCTGCGGCACCAGCGAACCGCCGAAAGAGTGCTGAAACGACAGCCGCAGCACGCCCCCGGCCGGATTGGACCGATCGGCGAGCGCCAGTTTCGCGGCGTCCAGTTCGGATCGCGCGCGGCGGGCGTGCTCGTAATAGATCCGCCCGAACTCGTTGAGGGTGATCCGCTTCCCGTGCCGATCGAACAGTTCGACACCCACCCTGCGTTCCAATCGGGCCAGCATCCGCGACAGCGTCGGCTGCGCGAGGTGCAACCGATCCGCGGCCGCACCCACCCGCTCCAGTTCGGCGAGTGTCGTGAACCACTCCAGATCCTCGCCCAGCACGCTCCGGCCTCCCTATATGCGATCAGCGCATGAACTCGGCTCTCATTATTCATTTCCGTTCTCGATAACGGCTGGTGATGCTGGTCGAAAGGAGGAAGCCATGTCCACGACTTCGAGCGGGGTGGCACGGGAGGCCGCCCACGACCGCAGGATCACCACCGCGCTGTTCGCGGCCGGCTTGACGACCTTCGCCTCCATGTACAGCGCCCAGGCGCTGCTGCCCAGCCTTTCGGCCGCGTTCGGCGCGACGCCTGCGCGAGCGGCGCTGGCGGTCTCGCTCACGACCGGATTCCTCGCGCTGACGATCATCCCGGTGAGCGCGCTCTCGTCGCGGATCGGCCGGACCAGGGTGATGACCGGTTCGGCCATCGCGGCGGCGGTGATCGGACTGCTGTTACCGCTGAGCCCCTCGTTGGATGTGCTGCTCGCCGGACGCGCGCTTCAGGGCGTCGCCCTGGCCGGTGTGCCCGCGGTGGCTATGGCATATCTGGCGGAGGAGATCGGCGGGGACGGGTTGGGCGCGGCGATGGGCGTCTATATCGCGGGCACCACGATCGGTGGGCTGGCCGGGCGGTTGATTCCGGCGTTCACCTCGGACCTGGCGTCCTGGCGGTGGGCGCTGGCAGTGGCCTCCCTCGCCGCCGCGGCCTGCACCGTGTGGTTCGTCCGGTGGCTGCCGCCGTCTCGCGGCTTCGTCCCGCGGCCCGCCGGGATCCGCACGGTGCTCGGCGACCTGGGCGGCCAGTTGCGCCATCGCGGACTGCTCGCGCTGTTCGGACTGGCTTTCGTCCTGATGGGCGGGTTCGTCTCGGTGTACAACTATCTCGGCTACCGGCTGACCAGGGCGCCATTCAGCCTGCCGGAAGCGCTGGCAGGGCTGGTGTTCGTGCTGTATCTGGCCGGAACGGCGGCCTCCGCGGCGACCGGACGGCTGACCGACCGGATCGGCAGGCAGTGGGTGCTCACGATCTCACTGGTGGCGATGACAATCGGGCTCGTCCTCACGATTCCCGATCACCTCGGTACCGTGATACTCGGCGTATTGCTCTACACCGCAGGGTTTTTCGGTGCGCACACCGCGGCGAGCGCATGGGTGGGCACGATGGCCGAAGGCAATCGGGGCGCGGCGTCGTCGCTGTATCTGTTCGCCTACTACCTGGGCAGCGCGCTGGTCGGCGGCGCGGCGGGAATCGCTTACGCCCGAGCCGGATGGCTCGGCCTGACCTGCGGCATCGGCTTCCTGATGGTCCTCGCGGCGTTACTGCTGGGCGTATCGCATCGCGCGCAGCGCGAGGCGGCGATGCGCGCCGCTCCCACACTGGAAACAACCTCCGTCGAGGTTTGAGCGGGGCAACGCACCGACTGTCTCGCCGGGTGACACTCACCAGCGCGGTGTCAGCGCCCCGAGTGCGCCGAGGGCGACCGCCGCCGCGGTGGAGGTACGCAGAACCGTCGGACCGAGCAAGGTCACGTCCGCGCCCGCCTCGGTCAAAGCGGCGAGTTCCGCGTCGTCCAGCCCGCCTTCCGGACCGACCACGAGGAAGACTTCGGTGGCTTCGGCGAAGGGCAATTCGGTGAAGCGAGCGGTACCGGATTCGTGCAGCGCCGCGACGATCGCACCAGCGGACTTGGCCTTGCGGACCAGCTCCAGCAGCTCTTTTGTGCGGTGCAGGTCGGCGACTTGCGGGATGTAGGCGCGGCGGGACTGCCGGGCGGCCGAACGCGCCGCGGCCCGCCATTTGTCCACGCCTTTGGCCGCCTTGGCCTCCCAGTTCGCGACGCAGCGCGCGGCCTGCCAGGGAATGACGGCGTCGGCGCCCGCCTCGGTCATCAGCTCGACCGCCAGCTCGGAACGGTCGGATTTCGGCAGCGCCTGCACGACGGTCACCGCCGGCGTCGGCGGGGCCGCGAGCCTCCGGTCGCGCACCGCCAGCTCGAGCCGGTCACGGTGTGCGGCGACGACTTCCGATTCGGCGAGCACGCCGCGCCCATCGGAGAGGGTGATCGGCTCGCCGACCCGGATACGGCGCACCGTGGCGGCGTGCCTGCCCTCCGGTCCGTCGAGCACCGCGACCGCACCCGGCTCGGGCACCTCATCGAGGTAGAAGACCGTCGCGGCCACCTAGCGCCCGCTGAACGAGGCACGCAGCCGCGCGAACAGGCCGCTGTTGTGCTCGGACTGCGCCGACATCACCTCGGCGCGTTCGCGCTCGCGCATTCCCTTGTACTTGCGCAGCAGTTCGGTCTGCTTGCTGTCCAGCTTGGCCGGGATCACGATGTCCAGGTGCGCGAGCAGGTCGCCGCGCGCGCCGGAGCGCAGCCGCGGCATGCCGTGCCCGCGCAGCACCGAGATCTCGCCGGGCTGGGTGCCCGCCGGAATGGTCAGCTCGGTGGGGCCGTCGAGGATGGTGTCGATCACGACGGTGGTGCCCAGCGCCGCGTCGACCATAGGCACCCGGATGGTGCAGTGCAGATCGTCGCCGTCCCGGACGAAGACGTCGTGCGGCTGCTCCACGATCTCGACATACAGGTCACCCGCGTGACCGCCGCCCGGGCCGACCTCGCCCTGCGCGGCCAGCCGCACCCGCATTCCGTTCGCGACGCCGGCGGGAATCGGGGCGGCGATCTCGCGGCGCGCCCGCACCCGGCCGTCGCCACCGCACTTGTGGCAGGGGTCGGGGATGGTCTCGCCCGCGCCGCGGCAAGTGGGGCAGGGGCGCGAGGTCAGCACCTGGCCGAGGAAGGACCGTTGCACGGACTGGACTTCGCCCGCGCCGCCGCAGGTTTCGCAGCGCACCGGCTTGGAGTTGCCGTTGGTGCCGGAGCCCTGGCAGATGTCGCACAGGATCGCGGTGTCCACGGTGAGGTGCTTGGTCACGCCGACCGCGCATTCGGCCAGGCTGAGGCGGGTGCGGATCAGCGAGTCGGCGCCGGGCTGGACGCGGCCGCGCGGTTTGCGCGCGCCGGCCGATCCGCTCATACCGCCGAAGAACGCCTCGAACACGTCGCCGAGCCCGCCGAAGCCCGCGCCGTTGAATCCGGCCCCGCCGCCGCCGGATTCCAGCGGGTCGCCGCCCATGTCGACGATGCGCCGCTTCTCCGGGTCCGACAGCACCTCGTAGGCGGTCGACACTTCCTTGAACCTGGCCTGCGCCGCCTCGTCGGGGTTGACGTCGGGGTGGAGCTCACGCGCCAGCTTGCGGTAGGCCCGCTTGATCTCCTGATCGGTCGCGTTCTTCGCGACGCCGAGCAGTCCGTAGTAGTCCCGTGCCACTTGAGTTCTCTAGTCCTTGGTCGTTCTCGACGGTGCCGCCGGTGCCCGCGCCGCGTTCGAAGCGCGCCGGCAACAGCATTAGTCTTGTGCACTCAACTTTATCCGGCCGAAAGGTCGAGCGTAGCAGTGGCGTCTCCCCGCGCTGGTCAGGTCAGCGCTCGGCGAGGACCTCACCGATGTATCGGGCGACGGCCGCCACCGATGCGATCGTGCCCGGATAGTCCATCCGGGTCGGGCCGAGCACCCCCATTCCGCCGAGCACCGCTCCCGCCGCGCCGTAGCCGGTGGACACCACCGAGGTGCCGCGCATCTGCTCTACCTGCGTCTCCTCGCCGATCCGCACCGTGACCGTCCCCGGGTGCTGGGCCGCGGCGAGCAGCTTGAGCACGATGACCTGTTCTTCCAGCGCCTCCAGGACCGCGCGCAGCGAGCCGGGGAAACCGAAGTCGGCGGCGTTGCGGGTGAGGTTGGCGGTGCCGCCGAGCACCAGTCGCTCCTCCGGGTGCTCCACCAGGGTCTCCACCAGCACCGTGGACACCCGCACCAGCACGTCGCGCAGCCGCACCGGCGCGTGCTCGGGTAGCTCGGCGACCGCCGCGGAGGCCGAGGCCAGGCGTTTGCCGTCCATCGCGCCGCCGAGCATGCCGCGCAGCGCGGCCAGGTCCTCGTCATCGATCAGTGCGCCGAGTTCCACCAGGCGCTGGTCGACCCGGCCGGTGTCGGTGATCACCACCAGCAGCAGGCGCGCGGGATTGAGCGCGACCACCTCGATGTGGCGGACCGTGGACGCCGAGACCGTCGGGTACTGCACGACGGCGACCTGCCTGGTCAGCTGGGCCAGCAAACGGACGCCCCGGCGCAGCACGTCGTCGAGATCGACACCTGACTCCAGGAACTCCATGATCGCCCTGCGCTCCGCCGCCGACAGCGGCTTCACCTCGGAGATCCGATCGACGAACTGCCGATAGCCCTTGTCCGTCGGGATGCGCCCGGAACTCGTGTGCGGCTGGGTGATGTAACCCTCGGCCTCGAGCACCGCCATGTCGTTGCGCACCGTCGCGCTGGAAACACCCAGGTTATGCCGCTCGACCAGCGTCTTCGACCCGATCGGCTCCTTGGTCGCGACATAGTCCGCGACGATCGCGCGCAGGACCTCGAAGCGCCGATCCTCGGTGCTCGACATCGGCCCCACCTCCTCGCTGTTCGTCTCCGATCACGCCGTACCCGGCGCCGACGCACCGCGGCCACCACGCATCGCAGGCGAATCACGGTTCGTCCGTTCCGTCAGTCTAATTGTCGGTACCCGGAGCGCTCGCCTGCAACGCCTCCTATATCAGCGGGGGACGGCGCCGTCGATCAGCGCGGCCACGGCGTCGGGCCGGGAGACCAGCGAGGCGTGCGAGGCGTCGATCTCACTGGTTCGCGCTCCCATTCGCTGGGCCATGAAGCGCTGGGAGGACGGCGGGATGACCCGGTCCGCCGCCGAGACCAGATACCAGCTCGGCGTGCCCGACCAGGAAGGCGGCCCGGAGGGCTCGAGGTTGGCCTTCACCGCGATGGAGTGCTGATGGGCGATCATGTCTGCCGCGGTCGCAGGCCCGACGTCCTGGGCGAAGACGGCGTTGAAGCTGTCGGGCGCGACATAACCGTCCACATTCTTCCCGGCGACACCCGTGACGTCGTCGACGACCTTCACCTGCAACGCGGGCGGCAGCAACTGGCTGCCCGGGAAGCGGATCGGGTCCAGTTCCGCTTGGGCCACCTCGCCTTGCACCGGTGCGAACGCCGCGATGTAGACGAGGGATTCGACCTTCGGATCGCGCACGTTGCTGATCACGAAACCGCCGTAGGAGTGCCCCGCCAGCACGACGGGACCGCTGATCGTGTCCAGTGTGCGCTGCACGGCGGCCGCGTCGTAGGCGGGCCCGCGCAGCGGGTTGTCCGGCGTGACGACGCGATAGCCGCGCTCGCGCAGCACGGCGGCGACGCCGTCCCAGCTGGTGGTGTCGGCGAAGGCGCCGTGCACGAGCACGATGGTGGGCAGCGGCTGTGCCTGCGCGGGCCCGGCGGACACCGTGGCGGCGAGCGCGAGGGCCAGCACGGCCACGGCGCGGCGCAGGCAATGTTTGCTCGTCATCGGTTCTGTTCTCCTCATTGCTTCAGGAAGTCCAGCAGATCGGCGTCGAACGCTTTCTCGTAGTCGCCACACAGACCGTGCGGGGCGCCCGGATACACCTTCAACTGGGCTCGGGGCAGCAATTTCGCCGTCTTGGCGCCCGCCGCGGCGAACGGCACGATCTGGTCGTCGTCACCGTGCGCCACCAGCACCGGGATGTCGATGCTCGGCAGTTCGGCGGTGAAATCGGTCTCGGAGAACGCCTTCACGCAGTCGAACGCCGCCTTGAGCCCGACCTGCATGCCCATCAGCCAGAAGTGGTCGCGCAGCCCTTGCGAGACCGTCGATCCCGCGCGGTTGGCGCCGTAGAACGGGACCGACAGGTCCTTCCAGAATTGCGATCGGTCGGCGGCCACACCGGCGCGGATGTCGTCGAACGCCGCGAGCGGCGTCCCTTCCGGATTGCCGCCGGTCCGCAGCATCAACGGCGGAACGGCACCGAGCAGCACGGCCTTGGCGACGCGCGAGGTGCCGTGCCTGGACAGGTACCTGGTCACCTCCCCACCGCCGGTCGAGTGCCCGACCAGGGTCGCGTCCTTGACGTCCAGCTCGTTCAGCACCGCGGCGAGGTCGTCGGCGTAGTGGTCCATGTCGTGCCCGTCCCACACGTCGCTGGAGCGGCCGTGCGCGCGCCGGTCGTGCGCGATGGCGCGGTAGCCGTTGCTCGCCACCAGGTTCATCTGGTTGTCCCAGGCATCCCCGTTCAGCGGCCAGCCGTGGCTGAACACCACGGGACGTCCCGCTCCCCAGTCCTTGTAGTAGATCTCGACGCCATCGGTGGTGGTGATCGTCGGCATGGCAGTTCCCTTCGATCGGCTGGATGGTCGGATTACGCGTCACCGGACTCGTGGCCGCACCAGCGCGCCTCCGGGGCCGAACCGGAGCCGGGCTCGGTCGATCGCCGTTCGACAGCGTATGACGGGCGACCGCCGGAAAAACGACTCTCCGTGCACGATCTTCGGCTCAGAATGCACGGCCGGATCGAGGGTGTCCGTGCGAGGATTGCCGAATCTGTCTCATTTGCGACGGAGGCTGTGATGACGGTCGTGTTCGATTCGGACACCATCGCGCCGCACGAGCGAATGGCCGCAGTGGCCGCGGCGCTACAGGAGGCATCGGTCCCGTCCCATGTGGTGCTGGACGGGCCGGACGAGCGTGTCCACGCCACGGTCGACGTGTGGCGGTTCGGCGAGGCGAGCATCTTCCGCACCCGTACCTCGGCCGTCCAGCTGGTCCGGACGCCGAAGCAGGTACGGACCTCACCCGCGCCGGTGCTGGCGGTCGCGGTGCAGCAGGCCGGCGAGGGTCGATACGACCAGGGTGACGTCCGGCGCGTGGTGCGACCGGGCGATCTGCACGTCATGGACCTGAACGCGCCCTACGATTTCGGCTGGCGCGGTGACGGCGCCTCGACCTGCCTGCACGTGCCGCTGGATCGACTCGGCCTGCCCGCCGAGCTGATCGGTCAGGCCGCGACGAGGGTGCAGGACAGCCCGCACTACCGGCTGGTGGCCAACCACATCGTCCAGCTGACCGCCGACGCCGACGCGCTCAGCGCCGACCCGGCGGCCGCGCTGTCCGGCTGCGCCAGCATCGAGTTGATCCGGGGGCTGCTGTTGTCGGCGGGCGGCGACGACGGCAACGGGCCCGTCGTCCCGACCGACATCCTGCTGTCGGGCATCCGCGCCTATGTCCGGCGCAACCTGGCCGATCCCGACCTCGGCGCACAACAGATCGCCAAGGCACACAACATGTCGGTCCGGCAGCTGTACAAGATCTGCGCGAACGCGGGATACAGCCTGGAGCAGTGGATCATCAGCCAGCGGCTGGAGCAGGTGCGCGACGATCTGGCGCGACCGGATCAGAAGCACCGGACGATCGCGATGATCGCGCGGCGCCGGGGTTTTCGCGATCCGAGCCATGTCGCCCGGCGTTTTCGCGCCGCCTATGGACTCTCACCCCGGGAATGGCGCAGAATCGCGCCGTCCGCGGACGAGTCGTAGCGGTTCAGCCGCGATTGGCGACTTTCGCTTGCTTGCCGGCCTCGGCGTCGAGGCCGAGCATCGCGAGTAACGACTCGCAGTCGGCGGCGTTCTCCGCGTAGCTGGCGACGGTGCGGGCGGCGACGGCGCACTGGCGCGCATTCGCCGCCTTCTCCGCTGCTCGCGCCTCCGCGAATTCGCCAGGTTCATGGATCAGGGTGATGTGCCGTGCCGACGCCATATGTCTCCTTGGGGGTTACCCGCAGACTACGCGGCCGCTCGCCGCCGCGTTACCGCAATGAGACGCAAAGTTCGTCGCCTCGATGAATTCGTGATCTTCCACCGCGATCATTCGAGCAGCTCGCGGACGATGCCGTCGGCCAGGAGGCGGCCGCGGTCGGTGAGGACGAGCCGGTCGTCGGCGGTGCGCGTAGCCAAGCCGTCGGCAACCACCCGCTCGACGGCGACAAGGGCGGAGGAGGCCAGATCGGCCAGCGGCAGGCCGATGCGCAGCCGGACGGCGAGCATGACCCGCTCGGTGTACCGCTCGTCCGCGCTGAGGGCTTCCCAGCCCGCGGCGGGCAACGCGCCCGTGGCGGCTCGATCCGCGTACCGCGCGGGGTGCTTGACGTTCCACCACCGCACGCCGCCGACGTGACTGTGCGCGCCCGGACCGGCGCCGAGCCAGTCACCGCCGTCCCAGTAGCCGAGGTTGTGCCTGCAAACCGCGGCGTCGCCCGCGGCCCAATTCGACACCTCGTACCAGTCGAGCCCCGCCGATCGCAGTCGCGCGTCGATCCGTTCGTAGCGCGCGGCGAGTACGTCGTCGTCCGGCGCGGGCAGCTCGCCACGGCGGACCCGCCGGGCCAGCGCGGTGCCGTCCTCCACGATCAGCGAGTAGGCCGAGACGTGATCGACGCCCGCCGCGAGCACCGCGTCCAGGCTGGCGTCGAGATCGGCGTCCCGCTCGCCCGGCGTCCCGTAGATCAGGTCCAGGTTGACGTGCTCGAATCCCGCGGCGCGGGCTTCCCGCGCGGCGGCAACGGCGCGCCCGGGGGTGTGCGTGCGATCGAGCACCTTCAGCACGTGCGCCGCGGCGGACTGCATCCCCAGTGAGACCCTGGTGAACCCGGCCGCCCGGATGCGCTCGAAGAATTCCGGCGACGTGGATTCCGGATTGGACTCGGTGGTGACCTCGGCACCGGCGGCGAGGGTGAACTCGGCGCGCACGGCGTCCAGCACCTCGGCGAGCCCGTCACCGCCGAGCAGGGAGGGCGTCCCTCCGCCGACGAAGACGGTGGAGACCTCCGGCGTAGGGCTCGGCAGCGCGGCGAAGTCCCGCGCGGCGGCGGCCAACTCTTCCCGCAACGCCGCCGCCCAGGACTGCGGCGACGCGGACGTACCGAGTTCGCCCGCGGTGTAGGTGTTGAAGTCGCAGTAGCCGCAGCGCGTGGCGCAGAACGGCACGTGCACGTAGATCCCGAACGGCCCGCCGCCGAAATCGCGCAACACCGGCACGGACGTGTCGGTGCTCGCGGACGCGACGGAAGAATTCACCTGTCCAGTGTGAACGTCGCCGGCCGCGCGCCGACGTCCGGGACTCCGCCGCGCGCCCAGCGACCTCGAATTCCGGCTCGGGCCGATTCGCGCGATGAGCCCTCGGCCGTCGTGCCCGGCGGATCGGGACCCGTCGCGCACCGTTGGATCAGGAGTCGATGACCCCTTCGATCGCGGGAATGACCTGGACCCGGACCGATGCTGACCGTCTCAGTCCGACACGACCGGCGTGTTCTGGTTGGCGGTGAGCAACCAGCGGCCGCCCTCCTTGGACATCACGTACATCGGACTGCCTTCGCTGTCCAGCGCGCCGTCCGGGGTGAAGTAGCGCTGGCGTACCTTGACCGCGGCGACGTCGGGCCGGATGAACAGCACGTGCTCGACCTCGTAGGTCGCCGTGCCGTGCGCGGTGGCCCCCGGCAGCACCCGGGCGGTGAATTCGCCGATGGCGGCGCGTCCGTAGAGTCGGCGGCCGTGTCCGGTGGTCCAGATCGCGTCCTCCCGGAACAGCGCGACGAATTCGTCGACGAGTTCGTTCCGCTGGGCGTGCTGGACGCTCGCGACGACCGCACGGATGGCCTCGGTCTCTGCGGCGGTGTCGACCGCTGGGGTGCTCATGGCGACGAGCGTGCTACCTCGAGCCGACTCGAGGTCAAGCGGCGTGCGCAGCATCACGAACGATGCGGCGGTCGTATCACACGCCCGGTTCGGGCCTCGAACTATGACTGCCGTCACAAACCGGGTCGAACGTCCAGGGGATTTCCCGCGAAAAGGCGGGAAATACCGGACGGGGGGTCGGAAGGCCCGCGCTGACGTGGCACAATAGGCCGCATGCGCGCTTTGGAGATTCGACTTGTGGCACGTCGCCACGTCGATTACAAGCGCGTGTGTAGCGCCTGCTGTCTGCCTCGTTCCCCTCGGTAGTTCAGCGCGCCCCGATCCCGGGTCCCCGGCGATCCCCGACTTCATCGGCCCGCTGACACCGCAGGCGTGAGTCAGCCCCTCACGCCCTTCAGCAGGATGTACCACCCACCCCGCAGGAGCGACCCCATGACGTCGAGCACCGACGCCGGTCCGACCGATCAGCCCACGCCCGAATCCCAGCCCGGGCATCGCGCGCGTCCCGACCGCCCGGCCTCCGAACGCCGCGTCCGCCCGGATCGCCCGCGTCCCGAGGCGACCTCCACCGGCCCGCGCGTGCGCACCGGCAAGCCCGTTCGCCGCAAGGCCGAGGGCCAGTGGGCGCTGGGCTACCGCGAACCGCTGAACCCGAACGAACAGTCCAAGAAGGACGACAACCCGCTCAACGTCCGCGCCCGGATCGAGAACATCTACGCCAAGACCGGCTTCGACGGGATCGACAAGGGCGACCTGCGCGGCCGGTTCCGCTGGTGGGGCCTGTACACCCAGCGCGAGCAGGGCTACGACGGCACCTGGACCGGCGACGAGAACATCGATCTGCTCGAAGCCAAGTACTTCATGATGCGCGTGCGCTGCGACGGCGGCGCGCTGAATCTCGCGCAACTGCGCACACTCGGTCAGATCTCCACCGAGTTCGCTCGCGACACCGCGGATCTGTCCGACCGGGAGAACGTGCAGTACCACTGGATCGAGGTGGAGAACGTCCCCGAGATCTGGAAGCGCATCGAAGCGGTCGGACTGAAGACCACCGAGGCGTGCGGCGACTGCCCGCGCGTGGTGCTCGGGTCCCCGCTGGCGGGCGAGTCGCTGGACGAGGTCATCGACCCGACGCCCGCGATCGAGGAGATCGTGCGCCGCTACATCGGCAAGAAGGAGTACTCCAACCTGCCGCGCAAGTTCAAGACCGCGATCTCCGGCCAGCAGGACGTGGTGCACGAGATCAACGACGTGGCGTTCATCGGTGTCGAGCACCCCGAGCACGGCCCCGGCCTCGACCTGTGGGTCGGCGGCGGCCTGTCCACCAACCCGATGCTCGCCCAGCGGGTGGGCGTGTGGGTGCCGCTGGACGAGGTGCCGGACGTGTGGGAAGCCGTCGTGTCGGTGTTCCGCGACTACGGCTACCGCCGCCTGCGCACCAAGGCGCGCCTGAAGTTCCTGATCAAGGACTGGGGCATCGAGAAATTCCGCCAGGTGCTCGAGGACGAGTACCTGAAGCGCAAGCTGATCGACGGTCCCGCGCCGCAGCAGCCGACCAAGCCGATCGACCACGTCGGCGTGCAGCGGCTGCGCAACGGGCTCAACGCCGTCGGCTTCTCCCCCATCGCGGGCCGGGTGTCGGGCACCGTCCTGACCAAGGTGGCCGACGCGGTGCAGCGGATCGGCTCCGATCGCGTCCGGTTCACCCCGTATCAGAAGCTGATCGTGCTCGACGTTCCCGACGACAAGGTCGACGCGCTGATCGACGAGCTCGAGCCGCTCGGCCTGCAGGCGCGGCCCTCGCTGTGGCGGCGCAATCTGATGGCCTGCAGCGGCATCGAGTTCTGCAAGCTCTCCTTCGCCGAGACCCGCAAGCGCTCCCAGGCGCTGGTGCCGGAGCTCGAGGAACGGCTCGCCGATCTGAACGCGCAACTGGACGTGCCGATCACGATCAACATCAACGGCTGCCCGAACTCCTGCGCCCGCTCGCAGATCGCCGACATCGGGTTCAAGGGCCAACTGGTCGACGACGGCAACGGGAATCACGTCGAGGGCTTCCAGGTTCACCTCGGTGGCAGCCTCGGCTTCGACAGCGCCTTCGGGCGCAAGCTGCGCCAGCACAAGGTGACCACCCAGGAACTGGGCGACTACATCGACCGTGTGGTGCGCAACTTCGTCAAGCAACGTACCGACGGCGAAAGGTTCGCCCAGTGGGCGGTCCGCGCCGACGAGGCCGACCTGAGATAAGTGTCGACGGGAGATCAACTGTGACAACCCAACTCGCGGAAAAGCTGTCCGAGGACGAGCTCCGCGCCATCGCCGCGCGCGGTGCCGCCGAACTGGACGGCGCCTCGGCGACCGAACTCCTGCAGTGGACCGAGGACACCTTCGGCACGAACTACATCGTGGCCTCCAACATGCAGGACGGAGTGCTGGTGCACCTCGCGGCGGGCATCCGCGCCGGCGTCGACGTGCTGTTCCTGGACACCGGCTACCACTTCGCCGAGACCATCGGCACCCGGGACGCGGTGGAGGCCGTGTACGGGGTGAACGTGATCAACGCGCGGCCGGAACACACGGTGGCCGAACAGGATCAGCTGCTCGGCAAGGATCTGTTCGCCCGAGAGCCGAACGAGTGCTGCCGGTTGCGCAAGGTCGTCCCGTTGCAGAAGTCGCTCGCGGGATACAACGCCTGGGTCACCGGCATCCGCCGGGTGGAGGCGCCGACCAGGGCGAACGCGCCGCTGGTCTCATTCGACGAGGCGTTCGGACTGGTGAAGATCAACCCGATCGCGCCGTGGTCCGACGACGAGATGCAGGACTACATCGAGAAGCACGGCATCCTCGTCAACCCCTTGGTGGAGGAGGGGTATCCGTCCATCGGCTGCGCTCCCTGCACACGGAAGCCGGAGCCGGGAGCCGATCCGCGAAGCGGCCGTTGGGCCGGCCTCGCCAAGACCGAATGCGGGTTGCACACAGCATGACCGAGTCAGGGCCCGAAGGAGGCAGCCCGCGTAACCACGCAGGGCCCCTCGGGCATGCGAAAAAGGGACACAGCATGACCGAGTCAGGGCCCGAAGGAGGCAGCCCGCGTAACCACGCAGGGCCCCTCGGGCATGCGAAGAAGGACACAGCATGACCGAAACCATCCAACGTCCGTTCGGCATCACCGATTTCGACACCCTCGCCGCGCTGGAGTCCGAGGCGATCCACATCTTCCGCGAGGTGGCGGGCGAGTTCGAGCGGCCGGTGATCCTGTTCTCCGGCGGCAAGGACTCCACCGTGCTGCTGCATCTGGCGCTCAAGGCGTTCTGGCCCGCGCCGCTGCCGTTCGCGCTGCTGCATGTCGACACCGGGCACAACCTGCCGGAGGTGCTGGAGTTCCGGGACAAGGTGGTCGAGCGCTACGGCCTGCGCCTGCACGTGGCGAAGGTGGAGGACTACCTCGCCGACGGCAGGCTCACCGAGCGCCCGGACGGCATCCGCAATCCTTTGCAAACCGTCCCGCTGCTGGACGCGATCAGCGAGCACCGGTTCGATGCCGTGTTCGGCGGCGGACGCCGCGACGAGGAGCGCTCGCGCGCCAAGGAGCGCATCTTCTCGCTGCGCAACGCCTTCGGCCAGTGGGATCCGAAGCGCCAGCGCCCCGAGCTGTGGAACCTGTACAACGGGCGCCACGCGCCGGGCGAGCACGTGCGGGTGTTCCCGCTGAGCAACTGGACCGAGCTGGACATCTGGCGCTACATCGCCCGCGAGGACATCGATCTGGCGAGCATCTACTACGCGCACGAGCGTCCGGTGTACCTGCGCGACGGCATGTGGATGACGCCCGGCGTGTGGGGCGGCCCGCGCGAGGGCGAGGTGCTGGAGACCAGGTCGGTGCGCTATCGCACCGTGGGCGACGGCTCAACCACCGGCGCCGTCCTTTCCGACGCGGCCGACAACGAGGCGATCCTCGCCGAGGTCGCCGCGTCCCGACTGACCGAACGTGGTGCGACCCGCGGCGACGACCGGGTTTCCGAAGCCGCGATGGAAGACCGCAAGCGAGAGGGTTATTTCTGAGATGTCCGACCTATTGAGGCTGGCCACCGCCGGTTCTGTCGACGACGGCAAGTCCACTCTGGTCGGACGCCTGCTCTACGACACGAAATCCGTTCTGGCCGACCAGATCGACGCCGTCACCCGCGCGTCGGTGGACAAGGGTCTCGCCACACCGGATCTCTCGCTGCTCGTGGACGGGTTGCGCGCGGAACGCGAACAGGGCATCACCATTGATGTCGCCTACCGCTACTTCGCCACTCCCCGCCGCTCTTTCGTGCTCGCGGACACCCCGGGGCACGTGCAGTACACCCGCAACACCGTGTCCGGCGCGTCCACCGCGCAGCTGGTGATCCTGCTCGTGGACGCGCGCAAGGGCGTCATCGAGCAGACCCGCAGGCATGCCGCCGTGCTCGCGCTGCTCGGCGTGCCGAAGCTGGTGCTCGCGGTGAACAAGATCGATCTGGTTGACGACGCCGCCGCCGTGTTCGCCGCCGTCTCCGCGGAGTTCAACGAACTCACCAGCACGCTGGGCTGGTCGAGCGAGGACGTGCTGGAGATCCCGGTCTCGGCGCTGCACGGCGACAACATCGCCTCCCGGTCGGACAACACCCCGTACTACGACGGCCCCTCGCTGATCGAGCACCTGGAATCGGTGCCGGTGGACGCGGACAGCACCGGCAGTCACGCGCTGGGCCTGCGGTTCCCCGTGCAGTACGTGATCCGGCCGCGCACCGCCGAATACCCGGACTATCGCGGGTACGCCGGACAGATCGCGGCGGGGGCGGTGGCTCCGGGCGACGAGGTCGTGGTGCTGCCCTCGGGCATCCGCACGACCGTCGAGCGGATCGACACCCCGGACGGCGAACTCGCGGTGGCGCAGACCGGGCGCAGCGTCACGCTGATCCTTGCCGACGACGTCGACATCTCCCGGGGCGACATCATCGCCTCGGCCGCCGACGCGCCGGAACCGGTGGACACCTTCGACGCCACCGTGTGCTGGCTGGGTGACAAGCCGCTGCGGCCGGGTGCGCGACTGCTGCTCAAGCACGGCACCCGCACCACCCAGGCGATCGTCGGCACGCTGCTGGAGCGCTTCGACGAGCAGCGGCTCGCGGCAGATCCGAGCCCGGAGGCATTGGAACTCAACGACATCGGGCGCATCTCGGTGCGGGTCGCCGAGCCCATCCCGGCCGACGACTACCGGGCGAACCGGCACACCGGCAGCTTCCTGCTGATCGACCCGGCCGGCGGCAACACGCTCGCGGCCGGACTGGTCGGTGATGTGCTGTCCGCCGTAGAGGTCGGCACCGGAGCCTGACATGGCAGCGCGGCGAGCACTTTTCGGCACTCCGCCTGTGGGCCGTTCGGGCTGCGCGACCCCTCGGGCCGGGCTCGGCGGGAGCGCACCGCGACCGCCCGCGCTGATCGCGGTGGCCCACGGCAGTCGTGATCCGCGCTCGGCCGCGACGGTCGCGGAAGTGGTCGGCACGGTCGCGGCCGCGCGGCCGGAGCTCGACGTCCGTACGGCGTTCCTCGATCTCACCGCCCCGTCGGTCGAACAGGTCGTGGATGCCGTTGCCGCCGAAGGTCATACGCATGCGGTGGTGACACCGCTGCTGCTCGGCAGCGCCTTCCACGCCAGGGTCGACCTGCCCGGACTGCTCGCCACGGCAGGCGCGCGCCATCCCGGGCTGCGGTTGACCCAAGCCGACGTGCTCGGCGCGGACGCCGGATTGGTCGGTGCGTTGCGCGACCGGGTCCTGGCCGCCGGTGGCGCCGAACACGCCGCAGCGGCCCGGCGCCTGGGTGTCGCGGTCGCGGCGGTCGGATCGTCGTCGGCCGCGGCCAATGCCCGCACCGCCGAAGTGGCCACCCGCTTGGCCGCCCGCACCGGCTGGCGTACCGAGATCTGCTTCGCGACCACCGAACCGTCCGTCTCGCAGGCGGTCTCGCGACTGCACGCCTGCGGCGCGGACCACGTGCTGGTCGCGCCGTGGTTCCTCGCACCCGGCCTGCTGACCGATCGCCTGGCCCACGCCGCGCCGCAGGCCACCCACGCCGGTGTGCTCGGCGCGCATCCGGCCCTCACCCAGGTCGTCCTGGATCGCTACCACGCGGCGATCGCGGAGACGCGCGCGCTTTCGGCCTGAGGGCGCACGGGAGACCAGCCGCGGACGACGGCCCTGTTCTCTCTCCCGGCGACCATGCCCGTTCCGCCGACGGTGCCGCATGCTAGGAACATGGCATGGCCGAGTCGTTCCGCACCACCTCCTGCGCCAGCCACGGACACCCCGAGTTCACCGTCGTTTTCACCGAGCCGCAGCTGACCGGCATGGAGACCTGGTTGCTGTCCTACTTGGAATCCACCGTCGCGGCGGGCACGCGATACCACCCCGGCGAGACGATCCGCATCGGCTGGAATCTGGTCCGGGTACGCGGCCGCGACGACGGCACACTGGGGCTGGCCGAACGCGCCGATGCGCAGAACTGGGTCGAACAGGTCGATCGCACCCTGCGTGACGTCTGGTTCCAGCGCGAAGTCGCGGCCGGCGTCGGCCTGGCCGACCACCTCGACTTTCCCGGCGAGGATCAGCAGGCGATCGTCTCGTCGTGCGGGCTCGAGTCGCCGGTGCTGGTGCTGGCCCGCACCGCGACGAAGGACCCGGATTCCTCCGGTTGGTCGGTCGAGTGCTTCGAAGACCACGCGCACCGCGCGTCGTACTACACCACCCTGCTCGAACTGGCCGCCGCCATGCCGTTCGCGGTGCAGTTCTTCGCCCTTCCGGTCACGACGACGGTGCTGATCGAAAGCCCCGAGATCACGCCCACCGGCACCATCCGGCCCCACATCGTGGACGCGGACGGCGTGGAACTGCCCCCGATCCCCGGCTCCTACCTGGACTACCTGGTCAACGGTTCGCCGAACGATTAGCCGGACGTCGCGAGCAGATCCGCCACGACAGCGCGCGCGGTCGCGACCCCCGACTCATCGCCCATCTGACGGGCGGTATGCGCCGCGCCGATCACCGCGTCCAGTTCGAACGCCACGACATCGGCCGAGCGGCCGGCGAGATGCCCTTGCTCTTGGGCCCGGCGAATCTGCTCCACCAAGAACGCGAGCCAGTCCCGGCGGTCTTCGGCGATGGCATCGCGCACCGGGCCCGGTCTGCTGTCGAACTCGGCGAGGGTCGCTACGCGGAAGCATCCACCGGGAAACGCAGGCTGGACCACCTGACCGATCCAGCGCTCGACCAGGGCGCGCAGGCGCGGTAGTCCGGCGGGCTCGCTCAGGCTCGGCGTGATGACCTCATCGATGAACACCTGCCGCGCGCACTTCACCGCCGCGATCTGCAAGCTCTCCTTGCTGCCGAAAAGGGTGGCGATCCCGCTCTTGCTCAGTCCCAGATCTGTCGCCAATCGGCCGATACTGACGCCGTTCAATCCTTCGACGGACGCCACGTCGGCGGCGCGGCGCGCGATCGACGCCCGCGCCCGAGCGCCTTTCGCCAAGCGCTGATCGGTGCCGCGCGGCGGGTCGCCCGCGGTGACGGACTCGGTCATGACCTCATTCTTCCACTCCACTGTTGCACATACGAACGTATGGTCGTACTTTAAGTGAACGAACGATCGTGCGTTTTGTTTCCCTTCTTCTAAGGACTTCCCATGACCGACGCGTCCGTGCGGCTCGACAGCCCGCCGACCGCGCCCGCGGCTACCCGCACCTTGCTGATCGCTTGCGGCGCGGCATTCATCGCTTTCCTCGATCTCTCGGTAGTCAACATCGCCTTCCCCTCGATCGCCCGGGACTACCCCGGTACGGCCACCACCACGCTGACCTGGATCGTCAGCGGCTACGCGGTCGCCTTCGCCGCGTTGCTCACCCCGGCCGGACGCTTCGCCGACGCGCTCGGACGCCGCAGACTGTTCCTCGGCGCGCTGGCCGGTTTCGCCCTCACCTCCTTGCTGTGCGGGCTCGCGCCGACAGCGGGCTGGCTCATCGCGGGCCGGGTACTGCAAGGCGGCACCGCGGCGCTGATGGTGCCGTCCGCGCTCGGCTTGGTACTGGCCGTCACCCCGCGGGAAAAAATCGGCGCGGCCATCGGAGCCTGGTCGGCCGCGGGCGGGTTCGCCGCGGTGGTCGGCCCCGCGCTCGGTGGCGCGCTGGTCGAAGGATTCGACTGGCGCGCGGTCTTCGTGATCAACGTGCCGGTGGCGCTGCTGCTGATCGCGGCGGCGGCCCGCATTCCGGCCGTGGAGGGCCGTCGGGCGGGCGGCGGGTTGCCCGATCCCCTCGGCACCCTCGCGGTCGCGCTGGGTCTCGGCGGACTGGTCGCGGGCGTCACGGAGGGGCAGCGCTGGGGCTGGACCTCGGTGGGGACGCTGACCGCGCTGATCGGCGGTGGCTTGCTGGTCGTCGCCGCGCTCGCCCGTTCGGCGCGCCACCACGATCCCGCGATCGCGGTGGAGCTGTGGCGCAGCAGGTCGTACGCGCTGGCCAACGCGACCTCGTTCGTCTTCGGCGCCGCCATGTTCGCCTGGCTGCTGGCCGGACCGCTGTTCCTGGACGCGATCTGGGGTTACTCGGTGCTCGGCTCCGCGGGCGCGATGACGATCGGGGCGGTGGCGTCGATGGTGACGGCGACCGTCGCGGGCCGGGTCGGCTCGCCCGTCGTCAGGCGATGGCTCGGCGTGCTCGGAGCGTCGATGTTCGTCGCGTGCACCGTGTGGATGAGCACGGACGCCTTCGGCGCCACGCCGAACCTGTGGGCGGCGTGGATCCCGGCCGGGGTGCTCGGCGGCGGCGGCATCGGCTTCGTCGTCACGGTACTCGGCACCGCGTCCGCCAGTTCGCTTCCGCCCCAGCAGTTCGCCGCCGGAACCGGCATGAATCTGACCGCGCGGCAAGTGGGCGGCGCACTCGGTGTAGCCGTACTCGCCGCCGTGTTCGCGGCGCGTCCCGGCGATCCGCTCGGCGCGTTCCACACCCTCTTCGCCGTGTGCGCGGGCATCGCCGCCGTGGCCGCCTGCCTGGCCGCCCTCCCCGCCCGTACCCCGTCATTCTCTTCCGAAAGCTAGGAAACACAGTGAGCGACAACACTCTTCGCACCGAAGCCAACGATCCCCTGGTGCTGCCGCCCGAAGAACAGCGGCGTCTGCTCGCCGACGCCCCATGGCAGCGCTACGCGGTGCTCGGCGACTCCATCGCGCAGGGCGTCGGCGACCCCAGCCCCGGGTACGAACCGGTGGGCTGGGCCGACCGCGTCGCGGCCGTGCTCACCACGGTCCGCCCGGATCTGGCCTACCTGAACACCGGCCGGATCGGCGCCACCTCCGCCCAGGTTCTTGCCGAACAGTTGCCGGGCGTGCTCGAATTCCGCCCGGATCTCGTCCATCTCAGTTGCGGCGGCAACGACCTGTTCCTGCCCGGCGGCGATCTCACCGAACTGCGGACGAACCTGGACACGATGTTCGCCACACTGGCCCGCACCGGAGCGCAGATCGTCACCTTCACCCTGGCCGATGTCTGGGAAGTCGAGCGCATGGCGCCGATGCGTCCGATGCGCGAGCGGATGGCCCAGCTCAACGACCTGACCCGCGAGCTCGCCGCCCGCTACGACGCGCTGCTGCTCGAACTCTGGGACCACCCGCTACGCCTGCGGCCCGACCTGATGAGCGCCGATCTCATCCACTTCAGCATGAGCGGCCACGCCGTGCTCGCCTCGGACATGGTGCGCACCCTGGCCGACCACGTGCTCGCGCCCCGCTGATTCGGTCACGATGCCGCACCGTCCGGTCCGTAGCGGTCGAGTAACTCGGCGCCGAGGCGGGCCAGTTCGGCGCGCACCTCGGCGGGACCGAGGACCTCGATCGAGGCGCCCCAGCCGGCCAGTTGCTGGGCGAGCATCCATGCGGTGGGGGCGGTGACGCGGACCCGGATGCGACCGTCGTCGGCCGGGCCGTCCACGACGCAGTTCCTGCCCTGCTGGTCGCGCAGGATCGGCAGCAGGCGTTCGGAGATCAGCACGGTGGCGGCGGTGGTGGCGCGCCGCCGCTCCATTTCTTCGACCACCTGCGCCCAGGCGGCGGAGAGGTCGAAATCGTCCGGACGGTGGACCGGTTCGCCGGTGAGCGACGCCTCGGCGATCCGGTCGACGCGAAACGTGCGCTGCCCCCGCTCGGTTCCCGCGACCAGGTACCAGACGGCATCCTTGTCCACCAGTCCCCAGGGATCGACGAGACGCTCGGACGGCTCGCCGGTGCGATTCGCGTAGCGCAGCCGCACCTTGGTGCGCTGCACGACAGCGCGTTGCAGCAGTGCCACCACCGGCGGCAACTCCCGGTCGGTCGCACCCCAGCGCGCCGGATCGATCACCACGGCATCGGCGGCCGCCTGCGCGTCGCCCCGAAAGGTCTGCGGCAGCGCCCGGACCAGCTTGCGCAGCGCCGACTTCGCCTCCGGCACCGCACCGGCGGAGGGACCGGCCAGGAGGAACAACGCGCGGGCCTCCTCCGCCGTCAGCCCGCTCAGATCCGTGCGCGCACCGCCCACCAGCGACCAGCCGCCGCCGCGCCCGGGCTGCGGGTACACCGGCACCCCGGCCGAAGAGAGCGCTTCGAGATCCCTGCGCGCGGTGGCGACCGAAGTCTCCAGCTCCGCCGCGACCTGCGCGGCCGTCACCCGACCACGGGTCTGCATCATCAGCAGAATCGCCACCAACCGGTCCGCTCGCATGCGCACAATTCTGCCGTCGAAAGTGCTCATTCCTTGCGCACTTTTGCTCGGATGATGGTTCTACAAGCACGAAACACAACGATTCGAAGGAGAACCACCATGCTGCGCGGAATGGCGACGAGCACCTTTTACGCCGATGACCTGGAGGCCGCCAAGGACTGGTACACCGAGTTCTTCGGCGTCGAGCCCTACTTCCACGTTCCCGACGGTTACTACGAGTTCCGCATCGGCGACTACCAGCACGAATTCGGCATCGTGAACCGCGCCTACGCCCCGGCCGGAGCACGCAACGCGCCCGGCGGCGCGATCGTCAACTGGCACGTCGACGACTTGGGGGCGACCGTCGACCGGCTGTTGGAACTCGGCGCGACCGTCTACGACCCCATCACCCCGCGCGGCGAGGGCTTCGTCACGGCCGCCGTGGTCGATCCGTTCGGCAACGTCCTCGGCCTCATGTCGAACCCGCACTACCTCGCGGTTCTCGCCGAGACCGGTCCCGCGTAGACCGGAGAGGGGGCAGACCGCCCCGGTCGTGTCAGGGCCGGAACCAGCGCTCCAGCACGGTGGCGACGCCGTCGTCGAGGACATGGCCGGTCACTTCGTCCGCGAGATCACGGACGTCCGTCGGCGCGTTGGCCATCGCGACCGAATGCGCTGCCCAGCGCAGCATGTCCCGATCGTTGTAACCGTCACCGATGGCCAGCGTCGCCTCGTCCGGCACACCGAGGGCGACGCGGAGTTGTTCCAGCGCCCACCCCTTCGACACGCCCTGCCGGGATACCGTGAGCCACGGCCCGTACTCGCCGTGCACCCAGCTCGCACCCGGCACTCGCAGGGAGCGCAGCACGAGCAGCATCTCCTCCAGCGAACCGTCCGGCAGCCAGTGGCCCAGGTACCGATGCCGACCTTTTCCACAGCGAAGATCATCGCCGGGAACAGCGCGCGCAACGCCACGATCGCGGGTGCGGGGTCGAAGGACTGGATCGCGACCGGTTCCCCCCTGGCCACGTCGATGTGCACGGCTCCGTTCGAGCACAGGGCATGTCCTTCGAGCAGGCCGAGTTCGGTGAGCACCGGACGGGTGGTCAGCAGGGTGCGTCCCGTCGTGACCACGACATGCGCGCCCGCTGCCACGGCCGCGCGCACCGCCGCGACCACACGCGTACTGATCGGTGTTCCCGTGTCCAGCAGCGTCCCGTCCACGTCCAGCGCGATCAGCTGGGGACCCCCGGATGCCATCAACCCATTGTGCCTCGGCGGCGGCGCACCCGTCGCTGATTCCGGCGCGCCGAGACCCGCACGCGCGCTGGTCAATTGGGCATCCCCGCCCGCACAGCTACCGACCGCGGGCTCCACCGCCGCCCGCACCTCCGGCACCTCCCGCGGACGACCCACCCGACGACCCACCCACCGAACCGGAACGGCCCCGCGATCCACCGGACGACGAAGCGCCCGAGGAGTTCCCGGTCGAGTGACCACCCGCCGACGACGCACCGCCCGGGTGCCCGCTCGACGAGCCACCGGTCGAGGGCGAACCGCCCGCCGACGAATTGCCCGCCGAGCCACCGTTGGACGAACCGTGCGCCGACGAGTTGCCCGCCGAACCGCCCGACGCCGAGTTGCCCGCCGACCCGGCCGAAGTCGACCCGTCCGACGACGAATTGCCTGCCGACCCACCGGAGGACGAACCGTGCGCCGACGAGTTGCCCGCCGATCCACCCGATGACGGACCGCCCGACGACGAATTCCCCGCCGACCCGGCCGAAGACGGACCGCCCGACGACGAATCACCGGCCGAGGACGAGCCGTGCGTCGAGGAGTCGCCTGCCGACCCGCCCGACGACGACGCGCCCGGCGACCCGCCGGACGACCCGCCGGACGATCCGTTCGCGGACGAGTCGCTCGTCGACCCACTGCTCGATGCGGTTCCGCCGGAGGAGGAGCCCCCCGTGGACGTGCCCGCGGAGGAGGACGAATTCGAGCCCGAGCCGCCGTGCTCGTCCGAGCCCGTACCGGTGCCCGGTGCGTCGGACGTCCCGGTCGACGGACTGCCCGGTGTGCTCCCGCCGGACGCCGGACCGGTCTCCGCCGGAGTCGAACCGTTCTGCGGCGCGGGAACACTGGAGCCCCCCGGTGGCGACCCGGCTCCCGGCGCGGGCGGCTGGCCGGGTACCTGCCCCGGCTGGCCCGGCTGACCAGGGGTCGCGGGAACGGGAGGCTGTCCGATGTCCCCCGGTGCGGGGCGGACGACCGGTGCGAACGGCAGCGGATTCACGAAGTAGGCGGGATCGCCGTATCCCCGGTAGCGCAATCCGCCCGGGGCGCAGCAGTTTCGCGGGTCCCGATGCGAGCCGAGCCGCGACTCCGCCACCGAAGGCCCATAACCGGCACCGCGTGCGGCCGGTGTGATGAATCGGGTATAGGCGGAGGTCCGTTGCGCGAGCAAGGCCCGGCCCGAGTTCGAGGTGGTGGCGGACATCGCGGACCAGGCGACGGCGAGCTGCTCGTTCCCGACGTCGACCAGCAGGCTGTCGGTCGGCACACCGAGTTCCGGCAGACGCTCGAGCAGCGGCGACAGCTCGGGAACCGTAGGTCCGCCGAAGACCGTGACCGCCGACATGGCGACCGCGGAGACCACCGCGGCACTGGAGAACACCGCCACCCGCGGCGCGGTGGATCGGCCGTCGGAGGCGCCGAGCGCCATCGTGCGCGCCGCCATGAGGGCGGCGCCCGCGGCGGTCGCCTGCCCCGGGTCCGCCGAGATCAGCACGGGGCGGCCGAGTTCGGCGAGCGTCCGCGCCACCTCCGCGGGACGCGACGCACCTCCCACCAGCAGAATGCAGCCGATATCGGACAGGCTGACACCCGATTCCCGCACGCACGCGCGGACCAGTTGCAGCGAATCCTGCACGTGTGCCGTGCGCAACCCGTCGATATCGACGATGGACGTCATCGACAATCGAGCGGACCCGGGCTTCACCTCCGGTGCGTAGCGCGCGATCATCGACCCCAGCGGCCTGCCGCCGAAGTCGTAGGAGCGCACCGGCTTACCGATCATCGGATGGTTGTCCCAGTCGGGACCGACCCGCACGATGCTCACGTCGAGGCTGGTACCACCGAGGTCGTAGATCAAGACGAAGCCGGTTTCCAGCGGGCCGTACTCGTGCTCCAGCCATTCCGCGGCCGCGACGGGTTCGGGTACCAGGAGCACGTCGCCCGCCCCGGATAGGTCCAGCGCTTGGCGCAGCAACGCGACCTGCTTGTCGGAATACACGGCGGGATAGGTGGTCACGACGCCCGCCTCGGACGCGCCCGGCTCGACCGCGCGGAGTTCACCGACCACCGCGGCGACGAGATTGGCAGGCGACCAGATGCGTCCGCCGACGATCACCGCCTCCGGATCACGGGCGAGATCGGCGAAATCCGTGACCGCCGTGCTGAACTGCGCGATCCCGCCCAAGCGCAGCCCGCCCGCGCTGTCGAAGGTCACCGCGGTGCGCCGCGACCGCACCGCAGGACGTGGTCGGTCCGCGCTGACCGAAGCCGTCACGGAGTTCACTGCACCAATGCTGAAACCCAGACCTGTAGTCATTCGCTATCCCGTCAACGCACCGTGACCACGTCCATCACATGGAGTTCCCCTGTGGCCGCGGTCGTCTTCCAAACAGCCACCACAGGTTAGCTGTTTCGGGTTCATACGGATGCGCAATTGATACGGATCGTTCTACTTTCAGCAATAATCGTCCGAAATGCCAGGTAGATAGGAGTCAGCATGGGCGTCCAGCCCACTCGACGCCGCGAATCATCCTGCGCTCTCGATGATTCCGCTACCGTACAGCGATCACGAAATATCGAAGCCAACCAGACCGAGCGCCGGTTTATCTGCCGAAAAGCACACCGGTGGACAGACACCAACCGGTCGGTAACCAGATGCTTGCCATCACCGTGCATTTCGGCCAGCCCCCACTTCCGGAAGTCGAATGACACATCAACTAGATGTCCGATACTCGCCAGCGTCGTGGTTCGGATCCGGCTTGACTCGATAGCGGTCCACCACGGAGGTGAGATCGCGAGAGTGGAGAGGGAATCGAACGATGGCAACACGGTTCGCGGAGCAGGTCGTACTGATCACCGGCGCGACCTCGGGTGTGGGCAAGGCGGTGGCGCTGCGGGTCGCGAGCGAAGGCGCCGCGGTCGTGCTCGGTGCCAGGGGCAAGGACGCGGGTGATCAGGTGGCCGCCGACATCCGCGCGGCAGGTGGCCGCGCGCTGTTCGTGCCGACCGATGTCACGGTGGAACAGGACGTCGCCCGGCTGACCGACGCGGCGCTGTCCGAATTCGGCCGCCTGGACGCGGCATTCAACAACGCGGGCGCGGTGTGCGCCTTCGGGACGGTCGCGGAGATCGACGAGGCGGGCTGGCGTGCCGATCTGGAGCTCAATCTCACCAGCGTGTTCTACGGCCTGCGGCATCAGGTTCCCGCGCTGGCGGCCTCCGGCGGCGGCGCGATCCTGAACAACGCCTCGAATCTCGGGGTGGTCGGCATGGGTTCGGTGGCTCCGTATGTGGCGGCCAAGCACGGGGTGGTCGGCTTGACCCGGGCCGTGGCGCTCGAGGCCGCAGAGCAGGGGGTACGGGTGAACGCACTGGTCTCCGGAGCTGTCGACACCCCGGCGTTCCGGAATTCCATGGGCGCGACGCCCGAAGGCGAGGCCGCCATCGCGGCGCTGCACCCGGTGGGCCGCATCGCGACGCCGGAGGAGATCGCCTCGTTCTGCGCCTACTTGCTCAGTGGCGAAGCGAGTTTCGTCACCGGCGCGGCGCTGGCCATCGATGGCGGATTCACCGCACGCTGACCCGCCCGACCTGGGGACCGCCTCGAGATACCGGCGCGCGGCCGGGGTATCTCGAGGCGGGGTTCGTCAGGCGCGAGCCAGCAAGCGGCGGACTCGGCCGGGGCGGGCTTCCGCCGCTCCCGCGGCTCGGACAGCCGGTTGCCGCAGCCGCACCATGCGATCGAATTCCGAGGCGGAACCGGCGGGTTCGGGCAGGCGCCCCGCGTTGAAGTCCGCGGCCAGTTGCCGCACCGTCTCCTGCGCGCAGGATTTGTTGGTGCCGATGAAGCCGGTGGGCCCGCGCTTGATCCAGCCGGTCACGTAGGTGCCGGTGACGACGGCGCCGTCCGGGCGCTCCAGCACCCGGCCCTCCTGGTTCGGGATCACCGCGGCCTGCTCGTCGAACGGCAGGCCGGGCACCGCGACGCCGCGGTAGCCGACCGAGGTGAGCACCAGTCCCGCGTCGAGCCGATCGGTCTGCCCGGTCGGCACGGCGCGGACGCGGCCGTCCGGATCGGTGACGAGTTCGGTGCGGGCGATTTCTAGTCCGGTCACCCGATCGGTCCCGTGGATCTCGGTGGGCGCGGCCAGGTAGCGGAACACGATGCGCTTGCGCTCCCCCACCGGCCGGGTGCGCACGCTGTGCAGCAGCCGCAGCTTCTGTTCGACGTGGAAGGGCAGTTCCGCACCGAGTTCGGGCAGCTCACCCTCGACCACGATGTCCACATCGCAGCCCAGCAGGCCGACGAATTCCGGCACGGTGAAGGCGGATTCGAGGGGGCCGCGCCGACCGAGCACGACCACTTCCTCGATCTTGCTCTCGCGCAACGCCCGCAACGCGTACGGCGCGATGTCGGTGCCCGCCAGTGTCGCGGGGTCACAGGTCAGCACGCGCGCGACGTCGAGCGCGACATTGCCGTTGCCGACGATCACGGCCCGCCGGGCGGACAGGTCGAAGACATGGTCGACGTGATCGGGATGGCCGTTGTACCAGGCGACGAAATCGGTGGCCGACACCGTGCCCGCCAGGCCCTCACCCGGAATGCCGAGCTTGCGATCCGACGAAGCGCCGACCGCGTAGATCACCGCGTGGAAATGGTCGAGCAGCTCGGAGTGCGAAATATGTCCGCCGACTTCGAGATTCAGGTAGGAACCGAAACCCGGCTGCGCGGAGATGACATCGAACAGCTCGCCGACCTTGCGAGTCTTGTCGTGATCCGGCGCGACGCCGTGCCTGGCCAGGCCGTAGGGCACCGGCAGCCGGTCCAGCACCGTGACCGACACGTCGGGCTGGGTCAGCAGTTCGTCGGCGGCGTACATCGCCGACGGCCCCGATCCCACGATCGCCACCCGCAGCGGCGCGCGCTCGGTGTGGATCCGCGCCGCGGGCACCGGTCGCGCCAGCAGCGGGCGCGGCCGGGCCTGCCGGTAGAAGTCGGCGTTGATCTCGATGAACGGCTTCTGCTCTGCGGTCAGCTTCGTCGCCGACACGATGGCGTCGACCGGGCACGCGGTGGCGCAGGCGCCGCAGTCCACACACGCCTTCGGGTCGACGTACAGCATCTCCGCCGTCCGGAAGTCCGGTTCGTCGGGCGTGGGATGGATGCAGTTGACCGGGCAGGCGTATACGCAGGACGCGTCGCTGCAGCAGGATTGGGTGACGACGTACGGCATGCCGGCTCAGGCGACCTTGCTCGCGGCGCGCAGCGGTTCCGACCGGTACCGCGTGCTGGGACCGTCGATCCCGAGCGCCTTCCAGAACGCCTTGGCGACCGGGTTCATCAGCCCGATGTCCTTGGCCAGGGCGCGCACGTCGCAGAAGTAGTCGCTGAAGACCCGCTTGGCCTCCTTCGAACCGAAGAACAGCTCTTTGCGGACCTCGTCCGGGATGCCGAACTCGGTGAAGAACGACCGCGGCGGAGTGACGATCGCGCGGCCGAGAATCCACATGACGAGCGGCATGGCCAGCGAGAGGACGAACTTCTGCGCGGGCTTCGCCTCCGGCACGTGGTTCTTCAGGAACTCGTGTGCGAAGGAGATGTGCCGCGCCTCCTCCGCGACGTGAATCGCCATCACGCCGCGCATGATCGGGTGCACGTCTTCGCCCGAGCGCAAGATCTGCTTCTGGATGTGGTCGATCGGCTCCTCACCGGCCAGCACGGCCATGAAGAACAGGTTCGGGAACCAGGCCGCGACCGGCGCGCCCAGGTACTTGAACTTGCTGACCAGCGGGCCCATGCCGGGCACGTCCAGCCCGATGCGGTTGACCATCTCCTGGAACATCAGGGTGTGGTTGTGCTCCTCGATCATCTCGTGGGAGCAGTACCGGAACTCCGGCGAACCGTTCGGCAAGCCGAAGTTGTGGATGACCATGCCACTGATCAGGATCGACTCGAACTGCAGGCCGACCTTGGCGATATTCGCCTGCCGGTATTTGCCGACCGCGATCTTCTGTTCCTCGGACAGCGCCTGATACCAGGGGTGGCGGGCCACGGTATCGGCCGACTCGGGCAGAATCCAGCGCTCCTCACCGGCGTCGGCGGCGAAGTCGGGATTGTCCCAGTCGATGTCCTCGAAGGGGTCGAAGTGCTTGTTGACCGATCCCTCCGACAGCAGCAGCAGCTTCGCAGCGTACTCCTGCGCCTTCTCCAGATCGGGATCGACTGCGGGTGTCACGGCTGCAGACATCGTCGTCACTGCCTCTCCTCGATGGGACCGTTTAACTGTATCCCATAGTTACACCAACGGAGAGTCACGTCAACCCAGCAGTTGCTAGGACCGTCCGGCGGCGCGCGCCCTCATCACGCGCACCGCCGGACGGCCCCTGTTCTTCCCGGACCTCGCCGGAGCCCTAACTCACCAGCACCCCGTCACCGGCCGCCAAGAGGGAGGTCCCGAAACCGAAGACCGCCGACATACTCGTCACGACGACCACCCGGCCCAGCCGCCGACGGGTTCGCCGCGACAGCATCAAGGCTCGTGTCGCGGCACGCCGACGGGTGCGGCGGCGCCGGGCCCG
>NZ_BDBM01000009.1 GCF_001612985.1 Nocardia gamkensis NBRC 108242
GGTGCCCACGCTCGTCACGGAATTGCCGAATGTGGGCACGGAATTGGGGGGAACGACCGTCGTCCTGACCGGCACGGGACTGACCGGAACAACCGCGGTGAACTTCGGCGCCACACCGGCGACCTCGTTCACCGTCAACTCCGCAACCCAGATCACCGCCGTCGCACCAGCGGGAACCGGGACCGTGCAAGTCACGGCGACCACGGCCGGCGGAATCAGCAACGGTCTCGCCTACACCTACATTCCGGTACCCGCGCTGACCACGCTGGTGCCGAATGTGGGCCCGGTGTCGGGAGGGACGATCGTCGTCCTCACCGGGACGGGTCTGTCCACCGCTACCGCGGTGAACTTCGGTGCCACACCGGCGACCTCGTTCATCGTCGATTCCGACACGCAGATCACCGCCGTCGCACCGGCGGGAACCGGGACCGTGGTGGTCACCGCGACCACGGCGGGCGGAACCAGCAACGGCGTGGCCTACACCTACGTCGCGCTTCCCACCTTCGTCACGGCAGTTCCGAATCTGGGTTCGGTCTCCGGCGGCACGACCGTCGTCCTCACCGGAACAAATCTGAGCGGCACCACGGCGGTCAACTTCGGCGCCACACCGGCGACCTCGTTCACCGTCAACTCGGCTACCCAGATCACGGCCGTCGCACCGGCAGGGACCGGCATCGTGCAGATCACCGCCACCACTCCGGGCGGGACCACCAACGGCGTGCTCTACACCTACGTCGCGGTTCCCACCCTGACCACGGCGGTGCCGAATCTGGGCTCGGCATCGGGCGGCACAACCGTCGTCCTCACCGGCACGGGATTGACGGGAGTCACGGCGGTCGATTTCGGTGGTACACCGGCGACTTCGTTCACCGTCAACTCGGCTACCCAGATCACGGCCGTCGCACCGGCGGGGACCGGGACCGTGGTGGTCACCGCGACCACGGCGGGCGGAACCAGTAACGGCGTGGCCTACACCTACGTCGCGCTTCCCACCCTCGTCACCGCGCTGCCGAGCGTAGGACCGGCCTCGGGTGGCACGACGGTCGTTCTCACCGGAACCGGCCTGACCGGAACGACAGCGGTGAACTTCGGTGCCACACCGGCGACCTCGTTCACCGTCGACTCCGCCACCCAGGTCACCGCGGTATCGCCCGCGGGGACCGGAATCGTGCAGGTCACCGCCACCACCCCCGGCGGGATCAGCAACGGCGTCGCCTACACCTACGTCGCGGCGCCCAGCCTGACCACCTTGCTTCCGAGCGTCGGCCTGGAAGCGGGCGGAACCGTTGTCGTCATCACGGGGACGGATCTGACAGGCACCACGGCGGTCGATTTCGGCGGCACGCCGGCGACCTCGTTCACGATCAACTCGCCAACCCAGATCACCGCCGTAGCGCCCGCCGGGACCGGTACGGTGCAAGTCACCGCCACCACCTCCGGCGGAACCAGCAACGGCCTCGCCTACACCTACCTCGCGGTTCCGGCCCTCGCGGTCGTGCTTCCGAATGTAGGACCGGCGGCCGGGGGAACGACAGTCGTCCTCACCGGGACGAACCTGACAGGCACCACCTCCGTCGACTTCGGAGGCACACCGGCAACTTCGTTCACCGTCGATTCCGCAACGCAGATCACAGCAGTCACTCCCGCCGGAACGGGAACAGTGCAAATCACCGCGACCAGCTCCGGAGGAACCAGTAATGGTCTCCCATTCATCTTCATCTGACGGCTGATGCGGCTGGGCCGTCGGCGCGCTTTTGCCGGCGGCCCAGTTTCGTTGCGGTTGAGCCAATACACAGAGTCTCCGTCACCGTCGACCGAGGCTGCAGGGGTAAGGGGGTTTCCGTTGGCGACCGTACTGAAGATGCTGCTAGCGGAGCGGCATCTCAAAAGTCATCCAGATTTTCTCGTCGCGTACGACCGCTGCGCGGCGCAGCTGGACCCGCCCATTCCCCCAGGGCATGGGCCGGCGAAAGCGCAGTACTACCAGTGGTTGTCCGGTCGCATGATCGGCCTTCCGCGCGACTATCACTGCCGGGTGCTCGAGCGGATGTTTCCCGGCTGGACGGTTGAAGGATTGTTCCAGATGGCCAACTCGACACCGGACGGCATGGGATCGCTCGGGCCGGGTTATTCCGGCACCGATGTCCGGCTCGAGGCTTTTCTCGGGATGGAGACGAGCACCAGGGGAACCACTCTGGTGTACCCGTCGTTCGAGCTGACCAGGTCGTCCGTGGACGCACTGCGGGCGGCGGGGATCTCCCGGCGGCGTGTATTCGGGAAGCAGGAGGGCGGTTTCCCGGATCGTCCCGTCGATATCCCCTCCGTGGTGGCGGAGAACGATTTCCGGGGGCTGATGTACATGTTCTCCTTGCTTGCGCGCCACACCAGTATTCGGGCCGAGGTCCGCAGCGACCGCTACATGGTCACCCATTACGACCGTCCGTACATCAGCTTCGGGCTGAGCGGTAACAACTGCACCCGGTTGTATCCGCACCTCGTCGACAACCCGCTGTTCACCATCCATGACAGCGGCACCGAGGACGGCTCCGCGGCGGTGCGTCTGGAGTTGACCGACGGCAGCCGGTACGACTCGAACGACGACCGGAATATCGGCATCGTCGCGCGAGTACGACCGAGCGCGGATCAGCATCCCGATCGTTATTGGATCTATTGCGGCGGTCTGCGGCCACGCGGCACCGCCGCAGCGGGCTGGTATCTCGCCAACTCGTGGCTTTCCCTCCAGCACCGTGTCGGGGATCGCGAATTCGTCGCGGTCATCGGCGTGGACGAATATTCGGACCGGACGACCAGTTTGGAGCATTTGCTGATCGCTGCGCCCGAGAGGAAATGAAAGGCACGCACACCCGTCGGCCCGGACAGTCCCGACAACGGCTGTCCGGGTCGCGCGGTCCGAGCACGAGGCAGGAGGACACCGTTGAACCATCGGCCGATATCGATTCGGGCGGTACGCTCTCCTGTGCCGCGGCACCGGGAAGTCCTGATCTGGGTCCTTCCCGTCTGGGCGCGAAAACCAGTCAGTAACCGGCGGGCAACGCCGCCAGCATGTCCCGTGTCACGGCGACGGCATTGTCGGAACTACCGCCTTTGACCAGCAGCGTGGCGAAGGCGATGTCGCCACGGTAACCGACGAACCAGGAGTGCGACCCGCCGTCCACTTCGGCCTCGCCGGTCTTGCCGTAGACCGCGCCTTGATCGGCGATCCGCTCCGCCGTGCCGCCGACGACCACCTTGCGCATCATCGCGCGCAATCCTTCGATGACGTCGGGAGCCAGCACCGGGCGATCACCGTCGATCTGTGTGGGGCGCCCCGCGATCAGGTACGGCACGGGCGCCGAGCCGTGCGCGATGGTCGCCGCCATGAGCGCCATGCCGAACGGGCTGACCACCACCCTGCCCTGACCGATGCCGTCCTCGGTGCGCTGGATCAGGTCGTCGGAGGGCGGCACCGAGCCGGAGGCCGTCGGCAGCCCCACCACCGAATAGACGGGTCCGACACCGAGCTTCGCCGCGGCCTCGTGCAACGCGGGGCCGGGCAGCTCGCTGGCGAGTTCGGCGAACGAGGTGTTGCAGGACCTCTCGTAGGCCGTCGACATCGGCACATCGCCGACGGTGAACAGGTTGTAGTTGGGGATGGTCCGCTCGCCGATGACGATGCGGCTCGGACACGGCAGCACCGTATCCGGCGTCGCGAGGCCGTTCGACATGGCCGCGGCCGCGGTCACCGTCTTGAACACCGAACCGGGCGGGTACTGGCCGATCGTCGCGAGGGGACCGTCCCGGTCGGCGGCCCTGTTCTGCGCAACCGCGAGAATCGCACCGGTGGACGGGCGCAGCACCACCATCATGGTCTGCTCGGTACGCGGCCGCACGGCGAGCTGGGCGGCGTTCTGCACATTGCGGTCGATGCTGAGCGAGAACGACGGCGCGGGCTGGGAGGGCACTTCCATCAGCACATCGGTGTCGGCGCCGTTGGAGTTCATGGTGACCACGCTCCACCCCGCCTTGCCGTCCACCTCCGCGATCACCGTCTTGCGCACCTGGGTGAGCAGATCGGGCGCGAATTCCCGATCGGTGGCGACCAGATCCCACTGCTGAGTCAGCGTGACACCGGGCAGCCCGATGAGATCGGTGGTCACCTGGCCGGATTCGGTCTCGTTGAGCAGCGCGACCGTGTAAGCGCCCTTGGCCGCCTTCGCCTCGTCGAGGATCGACTGCGGTGTGAGCGACTTGTCGAAGCGGTGCAGCGCGGCGGCCAGCGTGGTGGCCACGGATGCGGGGTCGGCGGCGTCGGCCGCGACGAACGTGACCCGGGAAACCTTGCCGGGCACCATGACGTCGCTGCCGGCCTGCTCGTTGACCCGCGCCCGCGGTGGCGGGTTGGTCCGTAACACCATGGTCTGGGTGTCGCCGAGTTTGGGGTGGATGTCGGAGGAGGTCCAGCGGACCATCCAGCGCCCGTTGCTGCGGCCCATCTGCAGCTGGCCCGAGTACTTCCACATCCGGTTCTTGGGCAACCGCCACTCGTAGGTGTAGTCGACGGTCGCGGTGTCACCGGTCACGCGCGCCGCCCCGGTGCGCGCGATGAGCTGTTCGGCCTGCAGTTGATCCCACGCGGAACGCAACGCGTCGCTCGCCTTCTCCGGCAGGTTGGTGAGCTGCGCGGCAGCGGTCACCCGATGCTCGGCGAACGCTTGGACGAAGGCGTCGGCGGCGGGAACAGGCCCCTGCGGCTCGCTCGCACAACCGGCGGCGGCCACCGTGAAGGCCGCGACGGCGAGCGAGAGGAGCGTCCGAGTCGACATCGGCACCGATCGTAATAGTCACTGACGGGCAAATGCCTGCGGCACTCCGGAATTCGCCGTGCCCGCAGGCGTGTTCAGTCGACCAGGACGGTGGCGAAGGTCGCGATCTGGCGAAACCCGACCCTGCTGTAGGCGCGGCGGGCGATCGCGTTGTAATCGTTCACGTACAGGCTCGCGGTGCGGCCGGAAGCGACCACCGCGTTGGCGACCGCCGAGGTGCCCGCTGTGCCACGGCCCTTCCCCCGATGATCCGGATGCACCCAGACTCCCTGGATCTGGCCCGTGCGCCGGGACAGTGATCCGACCTCGGCTTTGAAGACCACTTCCCCGTCCTCGAAACGGGCCCAGGCACGGCCGGATTCGATCAGGCTCTGGATGCGGCGGCGATAGCCGCGGCCGCCGTCGCCCGCGCGCGGATCGACGCCGACCTCCTCGATGAACATCGCGATCGCGGCCGAGAGGTAGCGATCGAGCTCGTCGCGGCGCACCCGGCGGACCTCCTGGTCGGGCGTGGACAGCGGCGGCTGGGCCAGCGCCAGCAGCGGCTGTTCCCCGCGTAGCTCCCGCTCCGGGCCCCAGTGTCCGGACAGCATCTCCCACAGCGGCAACGCCAGTTCTCTGCGCCCCACCACCGAAGAACAGATCCGGGGCCAGCGGATCGCCCGATCGGCGAACGCGCGCAACGCGTCACGATCGCCCAGCAACGGCACCAGGTTCGCCCCCGAGAAACACAGCGACTCGGCGGGACCGCCTCTGCTCCAGAGCTCACCCTGCCCGCACCGGTTGTCCAGGCCGAACTCCTGCAACCGGGCGGCGACCATGCACGAGGCCACCGGATCGGCATCCAGCACACGCAGCACCTGAGCAAGATCTCGATTAGCGAGCTGCCGCGCAGGGGCGTATTTGGCCCGTCGCGCCGGCTCCAGCAGACTCCGCACGATGACAGCCTGCCACGAACCGGCGCGATGCGGTATGGCTATGCCGAAAGCCCTGGTGAGTGGCGCTCAGCTGACGGTGACGACCGGTTCGCCGGCGACCGCGTCCTCGCCCATCTCCTCGGCGATGCGCAGCGCCTCTTCGATGAGCGTCTCGACGATCTTCGCCTCCGGGACGGTCTTGATGACCTCGCCCTTGACGAAGATCTGGCCCTTGCCGTTGCCGGAGGCCACACCCAGATCGGCCTCGCGAGCCTCGCCGGGTCCGTTCACCACGCAGCCCATGACGGCCACCCGCAGCGGCACCGTCATGCCCTCCAGGCCCGCGGTCACCTCGTTGGCCAGCGTGTACACGTCGACCTGGGCGCGCCCGCAGGACGGGCAGGACACGATCTCCAGCTTGCGCGGGCGCAGGTTCAGCGATTGCAGGATCTGCCCGCCGACCTTGACCTCCTCGGCGGGCGGCGCGGACAGCGACACGCGGATCGTGTCGCCGATGCCCTCCGACAACAGCGCGCCGAACGCGACCGCCGACTTGATCGTGCCCTGGAACGCCGGGCCCGCCTCGGTGACGCCGAGGTGCAGCGGGTAATCGCACTGCGCGGCCAACTGACGGTAGGCCTCCACCATGATCACCGGGTCGTTGTGCTTGACCGAGATCTTGATGTCGCCGAACCCGTGCTCCTCGAACAGGCTCGCCTCCCACAGCGCCGACTCCACCAGCGCCTCCGGGGTGGCCTTGCCGTACTTCTCCATCATCCGCTTGTCCAGGGAACCGGCGTTGACGCCGATGCGGATCGGGATGCCCGCGGCGCCCGCGGCCTTGGCGACCTCCGCGACCCTGCCGTCGAACTCCTTGATGTTGCCGGGGTTGACGCGCACCGCCGCGCATCCGGCGTCGATCGCCGCGAAGATGTAGCGCGGCTGGAAGTGGATGTCGGCGATCACCGGGATCTGGGATTTCGCCGCGATCGTGGCCAGCGCATCCGCGTCCTCCTGACGCGGGCAGGCCACCCGCACGATGTCGCACCCCGACGCGGTGAGCTCCGCGATCTGCTGCAGGGTGGCGTTCACATCGTGCGTCTTGGTCGTGGTCATGGACTGCACCGAGATCGGGTGATCACTGCCCACCCCGACGTTGCCCACCATCAGCTGGCGGGTCTTACGCCGGGGAGCGAGCACCGCAGCGGGCGCGGTCGGCATCCCCAATCCGATTGTGCTGGTCACCTTCGGCTGCCTACTTTCGTCGTGTCCGGCCGGATGGTGCCGAGTCTAGCCTTGGCGCACGACGCCCACCCTGTGACAGCAACGACAAGGCTTCCCCGGTTGACCGCGCCGGACTACGTCGCGAGCCGCACCGCACGCCCGGCGGCCCCGGTCAGAACAGCTTGATCGGGTTGACGATGTCGGCGGCCAGGGTGAGCAGCATGTAAGCGCCGCCGATCACCACGACCACGTACGTGGCGGGCAGCAACTTCAGGTAGTTCACCGGCGCACCGGGCGCGAGTCCCTTCCAGCCGCGGATGGTGTTGCGGATCTTCTCGTAGATCACCACCGCGATGTGGCCGCCGTCCAGCGGCAGCAACGGCAGCAGGTTGAAGATGCCGAGGAAGAAGTTCAGGCTGGCCAGCACCAGAATGAACATGTTCCACAGGCCGCGTTCCGCGGTCTCACCACCGATCTTGCTGGCGCCGTACACGCTGACCGGGGTTTCCGGATCCCGCTCACCGCCGGTGACCGCGTCCCACAGCGAGGACACCTTCGCAGGCATCTCGGTCAGCGAGTCCACCGTGCGCACGAACATGTCCCCGGTGAACGTGGCCGCGGCGGGAACGGCGCCCAGCACGTCGTATTGCACGGGTTCGTAGCGTTCCGGCGCCACGCCGATGGCTCCGACCTCGCGGCCCGCGCCACCGCCCTCGGGGTAGCGGATGACCCGCTCCGGGGTGACGGGAATGCTGAGGGCGCGGCCGTCCCGCTCGACGAGGTAGGTGAACGGGCCGGTCTGCTTCTGCGTCTCGGCCTGGAACTGACGCCAGGTGTCCACCTTGACGCCGTTCACCTCTTTGACGATGTCTCCGCGCTGCAATCCGGCGCGCTGCGCGGGGCCGGTGCCGGTGCACGGTTCGCTGGAGCCGTCCGGCTTGCCCTGCGGCACGCAGCTCATCTCGCCCAGCGCGGTGGCCGGGGGTTCCTTCAGGTTCGGCAGTCCCCAGCCGATGGCGAGCACCACGATCAGGATGAAGCCGAGGACGAAGTTCATCGCGATGCCGCCGGACATCACGACCAGCCGCTTCCAGGTGGCCTGGCGGTACATGGCGCGGTCGAGTTCTTCCGGGCGCAGTTCGTCGAGCGCCGTCATACCCGCGATGTCGCAGAAACCGCCGAGCGGAAGCGCCTTGAGGCCGTATTCGGTCTCACCGCGGCGGAACGAGAAGATCTTCGGTCCGAATCCGATGAAATACCGCCGCACCTTCATGCCGGTCGCCTGGGCGGTCCACATGTGCCCACATTCGTGCAGCGCGATCGACACGGTGATGCCCAGCGCGAACAGCACGAACCCCAACGCGAACACCATTTGCTCTACAGCCCTCCTGCGTTTGCGCAGCTCGAATATCCCGCACGCACGCGTCCGCTCCTGGCCGCGAGCACTCTGACCACCCTAATGGGTGCTGTCGGACGTAGTCCGTCTTCAGCCCGCGAATGGCCGGAGCGAAGGCGGAGGTACGCCTAACCGGACAAAGTCGTGTCCTGTGTGTTCAGTGTGCCAGGACGCCGTCGCTTCGCGCGTCCGATCCGGCGCGCGACGGTGTCAGCCGCGTACCCGGGCGGCGGCGAACTCCCGCGCCCAGGTGTCCGCGGCGAGTACCTCGTCGAGCGAATCCGGCTCGGCGCGCCACTGCTCGGCGGCCTCCACCGCGGCGGCCACCGTGCCGACGATCTGCGGGAAGCGGATGGCTCCGTCCAGGAAAGCCTGCACCGCGACCTCGTTGGCGGCGTTGTAGACCGCGGTGACGCTCCCTCCCGCCTGCCCGGCCGCACGGGCCAGCTCGACCGCGGGGAAGACACTGTTGTCGACCGGTTCGAACGTCCAGGTGGAGGCGGTGCCGAAATCGCAGGAGGCGGCCGCGCCCGGCACCCGGTCCGGCCAGCCGAGCGCCAGCGCGATGGGCAGCTTCATGTCCGGCGGGCTGGCCTGGGCGATCGTGGAGCCGTCGGTGAAGGTGACCATCGAGTGCACGATCGACTGGGGGTGCACGGTGACGTCGATGCGGTCGTAGGGAATCCCGAACAGCAGGTGGGTCTCGATCAGCTCGAGCCCCTTGTTCACCAGCGAGGCCGAGTTCAGTGTGTTCATCAAGCCCATCGACCAGGTGGGATGGGCCTTGGCCTCGGCGGGCCCCACCGACTCGAGCATGTCGGCGGTCCAGCCGCGGAACGGGCCGCCGGACGCGGTCAGCACCAGCCGGTCGACCTCGTCGGCGCGGCCGCCGCGCAGGCACTGCGCCAGCGCGGAATGTTCCGAGTCCACCGGGACGATCTGCCCGGGGGCGGCGGCGCGTGTGACCAGGGAACCGCCCGCCACCAGGGATTCCTTATTGGCCAGGGCGAGGCGGGTGCCCGACTGGAGGGTGGCCAGCGTTGGTTCCAGTCCGAGCGAACCGACCAGGGCGTTGAGCACGATGTCCGCCTCCGTGCGGCGCACCAGCTCGGTCACCGCACCCGGGCCGCCCAGCGGCAGGTCCAGCCGCTGGGCCGCGGCCGGATCGGCGACGGCGACATTGCGCGTGCCCGTCGCGGCCATCTGGGCGGCGAGCAGCTCGGTGTTGCCGCCGCGCGCGGCGAGTCCGACCACCTCGAAGCGGTCGGGATTGGCGGCGATCACCTCGAGCGCTTGGGTGCCAATGGATCCGGTGCTGCCCAGGAGCAGGACTCTCACGATGTCGGACACGACTTCATTGTGTCCTACCGCCGGAACGCGTCCGACGGGGCGCGGGCCGACTTACAACGACGCGCCGTCGTATGTCACGATATGCGGCAGCAGCTCATCGAGTGCGTACCGGAATCACGGTACAAGGAACAGCTAAGGAGCGATCGTGGCCGCCACGGAACTCGAACACGCCGACACCGAGCGCGTCGTCACTCGCGTGGATCCCGCCGAAGTTCCCTCCGCCGCCTGGGGTTGGAGCGGCGAGTCGCGTCGCACCTTCCGGATCGCGGGCTGGATCGTCGCGCTGATCCTGCTGGCCATGCTGGTCGGCAACCACAGCGGCAAGATCGAGGACATCTTCCTGGTCGGCTTCGCCGCCCTGATCGCGGGCATCCTGATCCGCGACTCGCTGCTGCAGCGCAAGCCGCGCTAGTTCTCCATCCGGAAAGTCCTCTCGCACAACTTCATTCGTCCTGTACCGCGCGCTGACAGCCGGTACCGTGTGCGTCCGAGGTCCGCGTCCCAGCCGGGTCGCGGACCTCTGTTCTCTGTCCACACAACCCTTAGGACGCAATGATCAAGACCTGTTCGGCCGCCCTGCTCGCCGCGAGCGCGTTCGGTTCGCTGCTGTTGCTGCCCGCCGCGCCCGCGCACGCCCAGTCACCGGCGTGCGGCGCGGCCATCGACGCGATCAACGCCGCCATCGACGAGTCGGGCGGGAATCTGGACCCGACCGTGCAGCAGTCGCTGGCCACCAAGCTCTCGGCCATCGAGGCCGAAGGCGCGGAGAAGGCCGCCATCGCCGGCTACGCCCACGCCCTCACCGATGACAAGGTCGCGAACATGGACGCCGCGACCGACGAACTGAACCGGGTTTGTAAGGGCTGATCGCCGCGCGGCGCGGACCCTCCGGGGTTCGCGCCGCCACCCCCTGAGCACCAATCGGCTAGCGCCCGCGGCGCCGCGCGGGTTTCTTCGCGGCAGGACCCGGACGAGCGCCCGTCTTCTTGGCCGGGGGCTTCTGCCGTGGCTCGTTCTGCTCGGGGCGGGCGGCGGCTCGTGAGCTTCGCGCGGAGCGGCCGCGCACGACGCCGATGAAATCCTCGACCGGATCGGTGGTGCGATCGGCGGGCCAGGCCAGCGCGATCTCGGTATCCGGGACGTCGAGCATCGTGCGATAGACGAGGTCGCGGCGATGGTGCAGGCGAGCCAGCGAGTGCGGCACGATGGCCGCGCCCCCGGCCGCGGCGACGAGTTCCAGCGCGCCGCCGACCGCGTCGAGGTCCGAGGTGTCCTGCACATGCTCGTCGGCAAGGTCGTTCACGCGTACCTCGTCGAACACCGAGAGCGGGTGTTCCTTCTGCACCACGACGACGGGAACCTCCCGGTAGAGCGGGATCGCGCTCATGCCTTCGCGATCGATCGGCAGCCGGACGAAGCACATATCGACGCGCGCCTCCCGCAGGGCCGTCTCCTGTTCCGCCTGCGCCAGCGCGATCACCTCGAGCGGGGTGTCGGGGAAGCGCTCGGCCCAGATCCGGGTCCATTTGGACACCGTGACGCCCGGCACGAAACCCACCCGCAGGGCGGCCGGATCCTCCGGCCGTCGCGCCGCGGACTCGGTCCGGCCGATGATCTCGCGCGCCTGCTCCAGTAGCTCCCGTCCGTCGTCGGTGAGCCGGGTCGGTTGCGCGCCGGGCACGAAAAGCTTCGTGCCGAGTTCGTTCTCCAAGTCGATGACGGTATGGCTCAGCTTCTGACGCGAGATGTGCAGCGATTTCGCCGCGCGCGCGAAGTGCAACTCCTGCGCGACCGCGACGAACCAGCGCAGGCGCACGACATCGATCGACTCCAACCGGCTCATTCGTGGAAGCGTAAGCCACCAGGCGATGGGGGCCACTCGCGCCGCCGGATAGCCGGCTGCCCCGCATACGCGCTGGCGCCCGTCCGGCGGCCTCCCCGCCTCCGCGTAGGCGAGGCGGGGCTGCGGACGAATCCGTCCGGCGGCGCCCGTTAGGCTGTTCCGGTGAGCCCGGACAAGAAACCGCAGACTATGAAGCCGTTGACGGCGGCGAACAAACTCGGCATCTACCTTCCGGCCGCGCCCGAGGAGTTCCGCAACGCGCCGATCTCTCGCGCTCAGCTGGACGCGCTGCGCAACGATCCCCCCGAGTGGCTCACCGAACTGCGCCGCACCGGCCCGTTTCCCCGCGACGTGGTGGCCCGCAAGCTCGGCGTCTCCAACACCGGCTTGACCCGCGCCGAGGTCTCCGACCACCTCACCGCCGACGAGATCGACGCGCTGCTCGCCGACCCGCCGGAATGGCTCGTGCGCGAGCGTGAGAACTATGCCGCGGTCCGCGCGGAGGATGCCCGTATCAAGGCGAAAGAGGCCGAACGCCGCGCCGCCACCAACCGCCCGGCGAAGAACCGCGGCTAGCGCGGCATCCGAGACCAGCCGTCGAGAAGGACGCTCCGAACCCCGTTACCGGCAGCGCAAGCGTGTGCGCGGCTTCGGCCGGCGCGTCCGCTCGAGCGGTCACATCGGCCGGCGAGCCTCTGGCGTCTCAGTTCTCCGCTGCCAGCTGACCGCAGGCGGCGGCGATTTCCTGGCCGCGGGTGTCGCGGACCGTGCAGGGCACGCCCTGGGCGTTGACGCGACGGACGAACTCCTGCTCGACCGGCTTGGGGCTGGCGTCCCACTTCGAGCCGGGCGTGGGGTTGAGCGGGATGACGTTGACGTGCACGCGGGAACCGAGCGCCTTGTGCAGCTTCTCGCCCAGCATGTCCGCGCGCCACGGGTGGTCGTTGATGTCGCGGATGAGCGCGTACTCGACCGAGACGCGGCGGCCGGTCTTGTCCGCGTAATAGCGGGTCGCGTCGAGCACCTCGGCGATCGGCCAGCGATTGTTGACCGGGACGAGGGTGTCGCGCAGTTCGTCGTCGGGCGTGTGCAGGGAGACCGCGAGCGTGACCGACAATCCCTCGTCGGCCAGCTTGCGGATGGCCGGAGCGAGCCCGACGGTCGAGACCACGACGTTGCGCTGGGAGATGCCAAGGCCGTCCGGCGCGGGCGAGGTGATCCGGCGCACCGCCGCGACCACCCGCTTGTAATTGGCCAGCGGCTCGCCCATGCCCATGAAGACGATGTTGGACAGCCTGCCGGGCCCACCCGCCACTTCGCCGTCCCGCAGCGCCGCGGCCGCGGCACGCACCTGGTCGACGATCTCGGCGGTGGAGAGGTTGCGGTTGAGCCCGCCCTGACCGGTGGCGCAGAACGGGCACGCCATGCCGCAACCGGCCTGGCTGGAGATGCACAAGGTCGCGCGGTCCGGGTAGCGCATCAGGACGCTTTCCAGCAGCGTCCCGTCGCCCGCGCGCCACAATGTCTTGCGGGTCTCCCCCGCGTCGCACGCCACGTGCTTGACCACGCTCAACAACGGCGGGAACAGCGCATCGCCGATCTTCTCCCGCACCGCGGCGGGCAGATCGGTCATCCGCGCCGGATCGGCTTGCAATCGCGCGTAGTACTGGCGCGCGATCTGATCGGCGCGGAATTTCGGCAGGCCCAGTTCCTCGACAGCCGCGCGCCTGCCCTCGGCATCGAGGTCGGCGAGATGCCGAGGCGGCATGCCACGGCGCGGAGCGTCGAAAACCAGGGGCAGGGAGACGGTCATAGTTGCTCCATTCTCCCATCCGCCGGAACTACCCGGGCACTCGACCACAGTCGGGCCCGACATACCCGGTTGGTCGCCGGGAAATACCTGCGGCCACGATAGCTGTCGGCCATGATCGAGATATGTCCACGCACCCCGAATACCCGACGGAGCCGGACCCGGACCTGTCGCAGCGCCAACGCACGACGCCGCCGGGCGCCCCGCCTGTCGCCCCTGTCAAGAAATCACTGTCCTCGCGCACCGGTTACGCCTGGAGCGGGTTGGTCACCGGCGTCTTGATCCTGGTCCTGTTGCTGATCTTCATCCTGCAGAACCTGGAGCAGATCCAGGTGCACTTCTTCTTCTGGGACTTCTCGCTGCCGCTCGGCGTCACCGTGCTGCTGTCGGTGATCGGCGGGGCACTCGTCATGGCCTCGGTGGGCGGCGTTCGCATCCTGCAGTTGCGCAAGGCGGCCAAGAAGGGCTGACGCGCCCGATCACAGCAGCGTCGACAGCACCAACCAGGAGACGAACGCCGAAGGAAGCATGGAGTCGAGGCGGTCCATGATGCCCCCGTGACCCGGCAGCAAGGTGCCCATGTCCTTGATGCCGAGTTCGCGCTTGATCTGCGACTCGATCAGATCGCCGCAGGTGGCCACCAGCACCAGGCCGACGCCGAGCACGACGCCGATCATCGAGTTGGCCTCCAGCAGCAGCGTCACCGTGAGCAGACCGCCGATCACGCTGAACACCAGCGAACCGGCGAAACCCTCCCACGACTTCTTCGGGCTGATCGAGGGCACCATCGGATGCTTGCCGAACAGCACGCCCGCCACATAACCGCCGACATCGGAGCAGACCACCAGGATCATGAAGGTCAGCACCCGCAGATTGCCGTCCGGCTCGAGCAGCAGCAGCGTGGCGAACGAGGCCAGCAAGGGGATCCAGGCCAGCGTGAACACCGTGATGGCCGTGTCGCGCAAGAAGTTTCGCGGCGCGGTCCGCAAGCCGTGATCGAACAGCCGCCACACCATGCAGATCAGCGTGGTGGCGGCGAACGCGCCCGCGACGCCGCTGGCCCCGTACGGCCAGCCCAGCCAGAACACCGCCTGGCCACCCGCGATCAGCGGAACCCGCGGGACGAGCACGTCGGCCTCGCGCAGCCGCTTGGCGACCTCCCAGGTGGCCACGCCGACCCCGGCCGCCGCGACGCCGATGAACACTTTCGGCACGAACAGCAGGATCGCGATCAGCGAAAGCCCCAGACCGAAGCCGACGGTCAGCGCGGCGGGCAGATTCCGGCCCGCGCGCGAACCTTTCGACGCGGGAGCGGGTTCGGATGCCGCGGGGACGCGTAACGGTTCATGACCGGACGCACCAGCGTCGTGCGGGTGCTGTCGCCTCGCATCGGCTGTCCCGTTCACCGGCGGCTCCTCTGCCGCACCGGTCGCGGCGGCGTTCTCGGCCACGATTGTCCCGTCGCTCAACTCGTCGTTCCGTTCGTCCCCCGCCCGGGCGGGCCTTGGCGCTGTTCCGCCGGCACTCGCGGTGATCCGGCCTCCTCCGGCCCCGTCCCGCCTGCCGACCGATCCGCGTCAGACCTCGAGCAGTTCGGCTTCCTTGTGCTTGACCAATTCGTCGACCTGGCCGACGTACTTGGCGGTGGTCTTGTCGAGCTCCTTCTCGGCGCGCCCGACCTCGTCCTCGCCCGCCTCGCCATCCTTCTGGATACGAGACAGTTCGTCCATCGCCTTGCGACGGACATTGCGGATGGCGACCTTGGCGTCCTCGCCCTTGCCCCTCGCCTGCTTGGCGAGTTCACGGCGGCGCTCCTCGGTCAGCTGCGGCACCGAGATCCGGATGATGTCGCCGTTGTTGGTGGGGTTGACCCCGAGATCCGAGTTGCGGATCGCCGTCTCGATCGCGCCGAGCTGGCCTGCCTCGTAAGGCTTGATCACGACCATGCGCGGCTCCGGCACCGTGATGCTGGACATCTGGGTGATCGGGGTCGGCGATCCGTAATAGTCGACCACGACCCGGGAGAACATGCCCGGATTGGCCCGCCCGGTACGAATGGTTCCGAGATCGTCCTTCGCTACCGAGACGGCCTTTTCCATCTTCTCCTCGGCATCGAAGAGCGCTTCTTCAATCACGACCGTTTCCTCCACAGCGTCGTCATGTCATGATCCGCGGTCCGCGGGTATCAGGACCGAACCAGTGTGCCGATCTTCTCACCGGCGACCGCGCGGGCGATATTGCCCTTGGTCAACAAATTGAACACCAGAATCGGCATCTGGTTGTCCATGCACAAGCTGAAGGCGGTCGCGTCGGCAACCTTGAGGTCGCGCTCGATGACCTCTTTGTGAGTGATCTCGGAGTACATGGTCGCGGTCTCGTCGACGCGCGGGTCGGCGGTGAACACCCCGTCGACCGCCTTGGCCATCAACACCACGTCCGCGCCGATCTCCAGCGCGCGCTGCGCGGCGGTGGTGTCGGTGGAGAAGTACGGCATGCCCATCCCCGCGCCGAAGATGACCACGCGGCCCTTCTCCAGGTGACGCTTGGCGCGCAGCGGGAGGTAGGGCTCGGCGACCTGGCCCATGGTGATCGCGGTCTGCACCCGGGTGTCCACGCCCTGCTGCTGCAGGAAGTCTTGCAGGGCAAGGCTGTTCATCACCGTTCCGAGCATGCCCATGTAGTCGGAACGCGCGCGTTCCATGCCGCGTTCCTCGAGTTCGGCGCCGCGGAAGAAGTTCCCGCCGCCGATCACGACGGCCACCTGCATGCCGGTGGCGACCACCTCGGCGATCTGCTCGGCCACCGTCTGCACGACGTCCGGGTCGAGCCCGACCTTCCCGCCGCCGAACATCTCTCCGCCGAGTTTCAGCAGTACCCGGCGATATCCTGGGCGATCGGTCCCCGGGTCCGTCATGGGTCTCCAGTCTCCTTCGGCGAGGGATTGTCGTTCTTGCGGCGATTCGTTGCGCGCGGCAGGCGCCTGTGACGTAGAGCAAGGCAGAGCGGCATCCATCCTGCCCTATTCGGTTGGAGCGGCAGCAGAAGGCCCCCCGTCAACCGGCGTTCGTTCGGTCGGCGGGGGGCCTGCACGCTGGGGGTGCGGCGAGACTCAGTTCGCGCCGACCTCGAAGCGGGCGAAGCGGGTGACGGTGACACCGGCCTCGTCCAGCAACGCCTTGACGGTCTTCTTCGAATCGGTGACCGACGGCTGCTCCAGCAGCACGACGTCCTTGAAGAAGCCGTTGACCCGGCCCTCGGTGATCTTCGGCAGCGCGGCCTCGGGCTTGCCCTCCTCGCGAGCGGTCTGCTCGGCGATGCGGCGCTCGTTCTCCACGATGTCGGCAGGAACCTCGTCGCGGGTCACGTACTTGGCCTTGAGCGCGGCGACCTGCATGGCGGCGGAGCGGGCGGCCTCGGCCGCGGCGTCACCTTCGCCGGTGTACTCGACCAGCACGCCGACGGCGGGCGGCAGGTCGGAGGCACGCTTGTGCAGGTAGGTGGCGACCGGGCCGTCCAGCGAGATGACACGGCGCAGCTCGAGCTTCTCGCCGATCTTCGCGGCCAGCGCCTGCACCGCCTCGTCGACGGTCTTGCCGCCCAGGTCCAGCGCCTTCAGCGTCTCCAGGTCGCCGGGCTTGGCGGCCGCCGCCGCGGCGACGACCTGCTCGGCCAGCTGCTGGAATTCCGCGTTCTTCGCGACGAAGTCGGTCTCGGAGTTGATCTCGACCATGACGCCGTCCTTGGCGGCGACCAGGCCTTCGGCGGTGGTCCGCTCGGCACGCTTGCCGACGTCCTTCGCGCCCTTGATGCGCAGCAGCTCGACGGCCTTGTCGAAATCACCGTCGGTCTCGGCCAGCGCGTTCTTGCAGTCCATCATGCCGGAGCCGGTCAGCTCCCGGAGCCGCTTCACATCGGCAGCGGTGTAGTTCGCCATTCTCGGCGAGCCTCCTTTGGAGAAGTATGAGTGTTGGCAGCGGCGATCACGATGGCACTCGCTCGTGATCGCCGCCGAAACTGTGCGTTACGACGAGACTCAGGCCTCGGCCGAGGTCTCGGCGGCCTCGGCGCCGGGGGCGGCCTGCGCGAGCAGCTCCTGCTCCCATTCGGCCAGCGGCTCGCCCGCACCCGCCTCCGGCTTCTCGTCGCCCGAGGACGCGCCCGCGCGAGCCTGCACACCCTCGGCCACCGCGGAGGCGACGACCTTGGTCAGCAGGGCGGCGGAGCGGATCGCGTCGTCGTTACCCGGGATCGGGTAGTCGACCAGGTCGGGGTCGCAGTTGGTGTCCAGGATCGCGATGACCGGGATGTTCAGCTTGCGCGCCTCGCCGACGGCGATGTGCTCCTTGTTGGTGTCGACGACCCAGATGGCCGACGGCACCTTCTGCATGTCGCGGATACCGCCGAGGGTGCGCTCCAGCTTGTTCATCTCACGCGTCAGCATGAGGATTTCCTTCTTGGTGCGACCCTCGAAGCCACCGGTCTGCTCCATGGCCTCGAGCTCCTTGAGGCGCTGCAGGCGCTTGTGCACGGTGGAGAAGTTGGTGAGCATGCCGCCCAGCCAGCGCTGGTTGACGTAGGGCATCCCGACGCGAGTCGCCTCGGCCGCGATCGACTCCTGGGCCTGCTTCTTGGTGCCGACGAAGAGGACGGTGCCACCGTGGGCGACGGTCTCCTTGACGAACTCGTAGGCCTTGTCGATGTAGGTCAGCGTCTGCTGCAGGTCGATGATGTAGATGCCGTTGCGGTCGGTGAAGATGAACCGCTTCATCTTCGGGTTCCAGCGCCGGGTCTGGTGTCCGAAGTGTGCGCCGCTGTCGAGCAGCTGCTTCATGGTTACGACAGCCATAGCTCCCGTATCTCTCTTTCATTTGCCGGTTGACGCAGTGAATCGGCGATCCACTGCCCTGGCGCCGCCGAATCGTCGGACCCGACCGCGAGGGTGGGACCAGCCGGCGATTCCCTGTTCCGAACACGCTGCCGCGAACTCACATATGTCGAGTTCGATCCGAACAGCGCCGCTATGAACAAGCACGGGTGGCGCGCGAAGTCGGTCCATGCAGGCACAGACCGCCCGATCAGTTTACGGCCTCGTGGCACCCAGACCTAAATCGGTTCGATCCGAAGCCTTGACCAGCCGGAACGTCAGCTTTCCACAAGCGAGCGCGTTATCCACATTCCACGGATCCAGCCCTGGGAGCCGCCGCATTCGCGGAAGGCTGGAGCCATGAAACCGTTCTCCACCGCGACCACCTTCCTCGTCCCCCTGTTCTTCGTCCTCGGCGTCGTCGCCGCTCCGCCGGTCGGAGCCGAGACTCCTGCCGCGGACCCCGTGCGCGGGGCGTGCACGGGGTCCGTTTGCCTGCCGTCTCTCTCCGATCTGCTGCGGCGGGCGCCGCTGCCGTTCCGGCAATCCGGGCTCGGCGCGGGTGGGCAAGAGCATCTCGAGACGGCTTCCGCCTCCGGCGGCGACCTGTGCGCGCCGCCCGCACCGCTCTGCGGAGCGTGATCGGACCGGAGGACCCGGCCCGATGACCAATTCGAATGCCATGTGGCCTCGTCGGCGTATCTCTTCGGCCTTGGCTCTCGGTATGACCGCGATCGTCGCGACGGCGCCGACCGCGACAGCCGGCCCCGAAGGACGGTTCGGCTGGCCCCTGCAACCGCGCCCCGCGGTCGAACGGCACTTCGACAAACCCGCGCAGAACTGGCTACCGGGGCATCGCGGGGTCGATCTGGCAGGCATCGAGGGTCAGGCAGTGCTCGCCGCGGGAGAAGGGATCGTCGTGTTCGCCGGAGCCGTGGCAGACAAGCCGGTCGTGTCCATCGAGCACCCCGGCGGCCTGCGCACGACTTACGAGCCCGTCCGCGCCGAGGTTCCCGTGGGCAGGCGGGTCGGCCGCGGCACCCGGATCGGGACACTCGAGTCCGGGCACCCCGGGTGTGTGACGGCATGTCTGCACTGGGGAGCGCGCGCCGAGGGCGGTCGGCGCCGCACGCGCGAGTATCTGGACCCCCTCGGGTTACTCCACCTCACTCCCCTGCGGCTGAAACCGGTGCGTTCCTGAGCCCGAATCGAACTGGGCCGCCCTCGACCCAGCACCAGCGACCGGGCCCGTCGTCACGCATCTGATCGCGTCCCCACTCCCGTTGCGGCGCGACGCTGCGCCTTTGAGCCCCGGCACCGGATGACTCGCTGTTTCGTGCCGCTCGAGTCGCTTCTTCGAGGAGCCCGGAGCGATCGAAACCGGCGTGTCGGCGAGCCGGGGGTGGCGAGACCGTGGGCGGTGGGGTGAAGATCGGGGCATGGCGGATGGACGCGCAGGGTCGTTCACGTATTCCCAGGTCGGCGCGACGCGAGACACGGTGCCGGACGGATATCACGGTTTACGGCTGCGGCGACGCATCGGTCGGGGACGCGCGCTGTTCGAGCGGGCCGGTGCGGAGATCCTGTCCTACCGGGTCCAGAAAGGGACCGGAATCTTTCGATCCGCCGACACCCCGACGGCCGAACCAGGCACCGCCATCACGGTGCGGCTCGGACTCGGCCCGTTCGGGATCACCGCACCGTGCCGCGTGGTGTACGTACTCGACGAACCGGACCGGCGGGGTTTCGCGTACGGAACCTTGCCCGGACATCCGGCGTCCGGCGAAGAACTGTTCGCCGTCGAGTACGACCCCTCCGATGACGCGGTGTACGGACTGATCGTCGCGTTCTCCCGCCCCGCTACCTGGTACACCCGGCTCGGGGGACCCGTGGTGCGGCTGATCCAGCGCTTCGTCGCGGGCCGGTACCTCGCGACATTGCCGACGTCGGTCTGACCAGGACACCCGGCGCGGGCCGGGAGCTACGGGGTGACGATCGCGAAATCGGGATCGGGAGCGTCGAAGATGCCGACCAGTTCGGCGAGCTTGGTGACGTCTCCCTCGATGACGATGTCGCCCGCGGCCGCCGCGACGCCGAAGTCGTCGCCGGCCAGCAATACTCGGATCAGGGTGGACTTGGCCAGCGTGAACGAGGCATCGGGTTCCGGGAGGGTCATGCCGGGCGCGACGTCGAAGTGGGTGAGGCGGCCGTTGCGCAATTCGAGCCGGTGGGTGCGGTCCTGATCGGTGAGTATCCAGTCCGTCACGAGCCGATGGTCCCACGCCTTGGGGCCGTCGACGCGCAACGCCAAGGCGTCGAAGATCTGGTCGGTGCTCAGTGCCGCCACCATGGTCGGCGATTCGCTCTTGGTGGGCGTGCCGAACGAACCGTAGCGCAGCTCGTAGGCTCCGCTGAGATAGAAGTTGCGCCAGGTCGCGTTCTCCGCCCCGTAGCCCAGTTGCTCGAACGTCGTGGCCTGCAATTGCTTCGCGTCTTCGTTGTCCAGCTCCGCGAAGATGACGTAGTTGAGCACCTGGGCCACCCAGCGGTAGTCCCCGGCGTCGTAGGAGGCCCGCGCCTTGCGCAGCACTTCGTCCGCGCCGCCCATGAATTCCACGTGCCGCCGGGCGGATTCGACCGGTGGGTGCTCCCACAGGTGGGCGGGGTTGCCGTCGAACCAGCCCATGTAGCGCTGGTAGACGGCCTTCACGTTGTGGCTGACCGAACCGTAGTATCCGCGCGTGTGCCAGGCCTGCTCGATGGCGGGCGGAAGAGTGACCAGCTCGGCGATCTCCGCGCCCACGTAGCCCTGATTCAGCAGGCGGACGGTCTGGTCGTGCAGGTACCCGTACAGATCGCGTTGTAGGGAGAGGAATTCCACCAGGCGTTCGGTGCCCCAGGTCGGCCAATGGTGCGAGGCGAAGACGACGTCGCAGTCGCGGGCGAACAGGTTGATCGCCTCGGTCAGATATCTCGCCCAGATATGAGCGTCGCGTACCAGCGCGCCGCGCAACGTGAGCACGTTGTGCAGCGTGTGGGTCGCGTTCTCCGCCATGCAGAGGGCGCGGCGGTCGGGGAAGTGGAAGTTCATCTCCGCGGGCGCTTCGGTGCCGGGGGTGAGCTGGAAGACCATCCGTATGCCGTCGATCGTCTCCTCTTGGCCGGTGGCGGTGATGTCGACGGTCGGCGGGATCAGCGTGACCGTGCCGACCGACGTGGTCTGACCGAGCCCGGAGCCCACCGCGCCCAGCGGTCCGCGCGGCAGCACCGCGCCGTACATGTACCCGGCGCGGCGCGCCATCGCCGTTCCGGCGTAGATGTTCTCGGCCACCGCGTGTTCCAGGAAGCCGGCCGGCGCCAGCACCGGACAGCGCCCTTCCTCGACCGCCGCCGCGGTGGTGACCCCGCACGCCCCGCCGAAGTGGTCGATGTGCGAATGCGTATAGATCAGACCGGTCACCGGCCGGTCGCCCCGATGGGCGCGGTAGAGCGCGAGACCGGCCGCCGCGGTCTCGGCCGAGATCAGCGGATCGATCACGACGACGCCGGTTTCGCCTTCGACCAGCGTCATATTGGAGATGTCGAAACCGCGGATCTGATAGATGCCCTCGGTCACCTCGAACAACCCTTGTCGCATCGCGAGGCCCGACTGCCGCCACAGGCTGGGATGCACCGAGGCGGGGCAGGGATCCCGCAGGAACGCATAGGAGTCGTTGTCCCACACGACGGTTCCGTCTTCGGAGGTGACCACGCCGGGTTCCAGCGCGGCGATGAAACCGCGCTCGGAGTCGGCCGAATCGGTCGTGTCGGCGAAGGGCAGGGCGGCGGTCGCGCGCTCGTGCTCCGCGACGATGAAGTGGCTCGGCTCGCTCGCTGTACTCATTGTCGTCCTCCTATCGTCTTCGGCCAACCTTGCTGGGCCGCCGGCCCTTCAGGGCAGCGGTTCGAGAGAACCGGCCGCCGCGGCGGCCAGCGCGACCACGACCACCGCCATCGCCGTCCCGGCGATGACGCGGCCGCCATGGGCGTAGTGGCCTCGGTGAAGCCCTCGGTTGCGCAGGTAGCAGCCCCCGGCCAGCGCCGCCATCGCGATCGCTGCGCCGATGGGCGCGACGGCGGCCGCGCGCCACCCGCTGCCGAGCGCCTGATGCATGAACAGCGTGCCGACGACCATCGCCGACACGGCGGTGCGCCGCCACGCCAGCGCGGTGCGTTCGGCGGACAGATGCGGCGCGCTCATCGCAGCAGCACCGCCACACCCGCCAGCACCGAGACGATCGCGATGCCCGCCGACAGGATCGGCACCAGCACCGTCTCCGGCAGCGGATCGCCGCGCCGCATGGCCACGCCGATGCGCCGCCAGTGCGCGTACGCGCCGACCGCGACGACCGCCGCCAAGACCAGGCAGCTCAACGCGATCGCGCGCCGCAGCCCTGCGATCCGGAATGACTGGACCAATGTGTGCACAGCGACGCCGCCGGCCAGCAGCCCCAGCGCGGTCCGCATCCAGGCCAGGAAGGTGCGCTCGTTCGCGAGCGTGAAGCGGTAGTCGAGTTCCTCGTCGCCCTCTTCCGATTCGGCTTCCGGATTCGGCAGCGTCACGCCGCCTCGGTTCGGATCGAGCGCCCTGCGGCATTCGCCCACGTGGGGGTCGCGTGGCCGGTACATGCGTGCCGCGAGAAGGGGCGGCTCCTGGCGCAGGGTGTTCTTCCGGCGCGCAGCTTCACGCCGGACCGCACGGTGGTCACACCACCCCACGCTAGCGGGAGGAGCGGAAGCGCGCGGCTGGTCCGCACCGGCCGTGGGAACGCGATCGGCGACGGTACGCGCGCCGGAACGGTCGCCCTGGCGTGCGCGCCGACCCCGGCATCGCTCAGAGGACCGGCTGCCGCCTCGAGGGCTCCCATGCCAGCCAGCAACCATGTCTGCCGAAGACAGCCGACAGGACGGCCGGCTCCCGAAAGTCGCCGGCCCTCGGTTGGTAGTCGCAGCTCGAAGTCTACTTCGGGCGCGCAGATCCGGTCGGTGACGATCACGGGCACACTCCATAACCGAAAGCATTGGCAAATGATCAGCTACGTCAGGGTAACCGGCGCTATGAGGACCGTCCACGCTCCCCGCCCGCCCGTGACCGGGTGGTTACCCAGCGGCGTCAGACCGCGATCGCGTCCTCGAACGTCATGGCCAGTCGCGAGACGGATGACGACATCACCGCGCGCTTCGGCAGGCCGATCGACCGGAGTTCCGCGGCGATCTCGTGGTCCCCGAGAGTCAGCTCGGCCCCGCCGAAGCGCGCCCGCATGCCCGAAGGCCGCATCTCCCAGCGCGTGCAGCGGGTGACGCCATCGATGTGCGAGTAGGCGTCGAACGAGGACCCGGTGGCGCGGTTCGGAGTCGCGAATCCGGGCCGAATCGCGAGATCGGCGATGAGCTGCCCGTTCTGGTGCAGCGCGCCGGTGCGCGTCCGGCCACCGTGGTCGACGGCGAATTCGGCGAGTTCTTTGGGAAATCCCCAGATACCGCGTCCTGCGGCGAGGGTGAAATCACCGTCGACCGGCAGCTTGTGGATCAAGACGCCGGCCCGCCCGGTCGCCAGCGCCCGCAGATCACCGAATCCCGAGGCCGCGCCCGCGGTGTGGTGGCGCACCATGAACGAGACGCCGAACTCGTTGTAAGGGCCCAGATCGCCGTCGACGTAGTCGACGAAGACCAGCGTGCACATCGCCCGCCCGCCCGGCAGCCGCAGCAGCCGCAGGCCGGAGTAGTCGATGAGGCGCTGCGCCGGCTCGGCGGGCACCAGATAAGTAGCCATGAACGCGTGCGCGAGCCGGATGCGGACCGGCATGCGCACCTCTCGGCCGAGGACGGTGTGCGTACTCACGGAGACGCCTTTCTGCCACTTTCTGTCCAACTGCGGCGGACTGCGCCGCGTTGGCACGCACCTGCCGCCAGATGATCAATAGAACATGTATCAGTTTGTTCGCACAATACCGTCGATCCGCACGCTTTATATCAAAAATAACCAGTTACAGTCTTGTCCAGGTCACTCGCCCGATCCGCCCGTTCGGGCCGACCTCGGAGATTCCGACATCGCGCGCAGGCGCGCCTGCAAACCATCCAGGACGCAGAGCAAGCCGAAGTCGAAGGCCATGGCCCGCCCTGCTTCCTGATCGGACGGGACGGTCGCCCGATAGTCCGCGAGCATCTCCGGATAGCCGCCCGCTACCTCGTCCATCACGCGCAGTATGCCGTCGGTGTCGACCTCGGCCCCCTTCGACGCCTTCTCCCAGGCGATCTCGGGAGTCACCTGGCCGAGGACGAAACACATCACCGTTCCACTGGCCAGGTAGATGTCCACCCCCTCGAAGCCCGCACGCACGAAGGCGCGGCGCAGCCGATCACTCAGCCGCAGCGAGTTGGGACCGATACTGGGCAGCTGCCCGACCAACGAGACGCTCCACGGATGCTCGCGAATGGACGCGCGGAAGCTGTAGGCGAAAGTGGTGAGCAATTCGCGCCAGGACGCCTCATCGGGCTCCGGAATCTGCACCACCCCCCAGAACTGGTCGAGCACCAACTCCAGCAGCTCCTCCTTGTTGGAGACGTGCCAGTAGAGACTGGTCGCGCCCGCGCCCAGCTTCGCGCCGAGCTTGCGCATGCTCAGCGACTCCAACCCTTCGGCGTCGAGGATCTCGAACGCCGCGGCGATGATCTGCTCCCGGTGCAACCCGGATGCCTTGGGCCGGCGGGGTTGCTTGGTCCATACCGAGGCGAACTGCTTGGTCACGACACGATCTTATAATCCCTCGCACAGCGTTCGAGTTTCTCGTACGCTGTGCGAGTGGAATCGAACGTTGTACGAGACCCCCGCCGCTGGTGGGTCCTGGGGGTCCTCTGTCTGTCCTTGCTCGTGCTGATGCTCGACAGCACCGTGCTCAATCTCGCGATCCCGTCGCTGATCCGGGAGCTAGGCGCCACACCGGCGGACGTGCAGTGGATTCTGGACGCCTACGTGCTGGTCTTCGCCGGCCTCCTGCTCACCGCCGGAAGCCTGTCCGACCGGTTCGGCAGGCGACGAGCGCTGATCACCGGCCTGGCCGTGTTCGGGGTTGCGTCGCTGGCGGCCGTGCTGGCGACCGAACCGTGGCAGGTCGTGGCCGCCCGCGTCGCGATGGGCGTCGGCGGGTCGCTGTTGATGCCGTCGACCCTGTCCATCCTCATGACCACCTTCGCCGAGGACGAACGGCGTACAGCGATGGCGGCCTGGTCGACGGTGTCCATGGTCGGCATCGTCGCCGGGCCCACACTGGGCGGCTTCCTGCTCCAGCACTACTGGTGGGGGTCGGTGTTCCTGCTCAATATCCCGGTGGCGGCGCTCGCGATCATCGCCGCCGTCGTGCTGATGCCCGAGACCACCGGCGAACAACGGCCGGTCGACCTCGTCGGCGTCGTCCTGTCCGTCGTAGCGCTGAGCGCGACGGTCTACGTGATCATCGAGCGGGAGTGGAACATCGGGATGATCGTGCTGGCCGTCCTCGCGGCGGCCGGTTTCGTGGTCTGGGAGAGCCGCTCGGCACATCCCATGTTGCCGTTGGCGGTATTCCGCAGCCGGGATTTCACCGGCACCTCTCTCACTCTGCTGCTGATGGTCTTCGGCATGGGCGCGGTCATGCTCATGCTGACCCAGTACCTCCAGTTCGTGCTCGGCTACGGTCCGATGAAAGCCGGGCTGGCGCTGCTGCCGTACGCCGTGGCGGCGGCGGTCTGCAACGGCCTCGGCGCGACACTGGGCAAGACTCTGAGCAACAAGACGCTCATCGTGTCGGGGCTGCTCGTCATGGGCGTGGCCTTCGGCATCCTCGCGACAGGGAGCGGATACCTGTGGGTTCTGGTGAGCATGCTGGTGATGGGCATCGGCGGCGGTCTGGCGGGTCCGGCCGCCTACGCGGCGATCATGAGCGCGATCCCGCTCCAGCACGCCGGTGTGGGCTCCGCGATGAACGACACGATCCAGCAGGTCGGCATGGCGATCAGCATCGCCGTCCTCGGTAGCGTGCTGGCCGGCGTGTTCACCTCGAACATGCCCGCCGACGTTCCCGACGCGGCGCGTGAATCCATCGGCGCCGCCTTCCAGCTGGGCTACATCGAGCCCGCCAAGGACGCCTTCACCGCCGCCATGTCCGCCGGGGCGTGGATCAGCGCCGGATTCAGTGTCGCCGCCGCCCTGCTCGGCGCGGTCCTGCTGCGGGCGCGGCGGCCGCAACCGGCCCAGCAGCCGGAAACCGCTCCGGTCGCGCACGGCTGATCATGTCGGCGACCGGCGCCGGACCGGCGAAAGTCCACCGGTCCGGCGCTGCGCCGACGGCCCGCAGGCCGCGCAGAATAACGACTCCTGTGTCTCGTCGGCTCACCCGGTATGAATGATTCCGACCCCGGGGCTGATGGTCTCACGCGCGCCCGCCGACGAGAGTTGTTGGTGTGTTCACAATGACGGCCTTCAACCAACGAGGGCTGGTGAAGCAATCAATCGATGGAGACATCATGATCACGAACAAAATGCGCGCAACGGCAGCGGCGGTAGCGCTCACACCGATCATCGCCCTGGGTTCAGGAATTGCTTCCGCCGCCCCGGACGTAACCCCGGGACCTGTGCAAGTGGGGGATCAACCGGTACCGGTTCAGGTCGAGCCCGCGACATTGGGCCTGATTTGGCCGCTGGGCATTTTCTGCGCTCCTTTGTTGCTGCTTCCACCGGTGGTCAACGCGGTCGCCGTGTTCGTCTGCGCCGCTTGATCGAATTCGTGGGCAGCGCCTCGAAGACGAGTGCGCCTCGGGATGTGTCGCACACCCGAGGCGTCTCGTTTGTGTCGGCCGCTCCCCGAGCCCGCTATGCGTCGAGACGCGAGCAAATAATTTCGTTCCAGACCTCACCGAGGCGCCCCCACCGGGAAACATCTGCGAATCAATCGTGACGCACCGATAAGTGCGGTTGAATTACCGGATGACCAAGTTCAGGAAACTCGTGGGCGCTGCAGCGGCTCTGACCGCGGCCACAGCGCTATTCGGGGCACCCGGGACCGCGCAAGCCGAGACGCCATCCGTTCTGGGTGGCGGCTCCGGCATCGTCGTCGGCGGTCAGAACATCTGCACGCTCACCACGATCGGGCGCGACTCCGGTGGCCGGCTGGTCGGGTTCACCGCGGGGCACTGCGGGGACGCGAACGCCGCCATCGTCGCCGAGGGCAATCGCGACGCCGGTACCGTCGGCACCATCGCTTACTCCGACGACACCATGGACTATGCCGTGATCGAGTTCGACCCGGCGAAGGTCGCGCCGGTCAACCAGGTGGGTGGAACCACTATCACCGCCATCGGCGGGCCCGCCCGACCGCCGGACACAGTATGCAAGGAAGGCCGGACAACCGGCAGGACCTGCGGTGCAGCCTATGGCGACGTGTTCACCGGCGGCGATAGGACATGGACCCAGACGTGCGTTGTCGAGGGCGATTCGGGCGCGCCGCTGGTCGTCGGGACCACGCTCGTCGGCATGGTCAGCGGCTACTTGGCCATCCCGTGCCTGGGACCGCAACTCGGCACCGACATCACCGCCGTCGTCGCCGACGTGAACGCGCGCGGCGGCGCGGGCGCGGGTTTCCAACCGATCTGATCCGTCCCGGACCGCCGCTGACGATCCCAGCCGGAGCCTTACCTCTCCTGGTCGCTGACGACGCCCAATTCGACAGCGCGTTCGACCAGGAACAGCCGTTTCTGATTCGGCGGTAGGGCTTCGACCTGGAATATCCGGAACAGCGCCCGCATGTGCGTCTTGACGGTCGAGAGACTCAGGCACAAATCGTCCGCGATCTGACGGTTGGCGGCGGGGTACGAATACCCGTCGCGTGCATCGTAAGGGCGGCACAGCGCCTCCAGAACGAGATACTGGGCCGGGGTCAGCGAATTACGGGTCGGCAGCGGCGAATGGGCAAGCGTCATTTCCTCGTCGAAGGAGTCGGCGGCCCGGAAGACGAATACCGAACGACCGACGCGAATCGTGTCGCCGGAGCCGAGTTTCCGCCGTCCGCCGACGCGCTCGCCATTGACGAATGTCCCGTTCTTGGACAGCCCGTCGTCGACGATGACCCAGCATCCGCCGACACGCTCGATAATGGCGTGCAGCCGGGATACGGTCGGGTCGGAAGGCACGGCGATATCGGCCGCGCCGGACCGCCCGATCGTCATTCTGGACGCGCCGCCGTCGAGAGAAATCTCGCGTATCCTCTCCTGCACGACGGGCCGGGGCGAAGTGGAAGGAACGGCAGAACGTGGCCACGCGGACTGCCCCGTCAGTGGGTATAGTCCGCGACGCAGGGCCTGTGGTCCGCTGAACGTAGACATCGTTCGGTCTTTCCACTCGTACGTCGTGAACTGCGAGCACTGATTCGCTACTTTAAGGGTGCGCTTTCTCGGGGCTGATCACATACGGATTCGCCTTTTCCCTGCGTGAGCGGGGCTTGAAGCGAACCTTCGGACACGACAAAAGCGCCAAAGCCGACCAATCGGTCTGACAGCGGACGACTCGGCGGGGTGAGCGGCTCAGAATGGTGATCGTGATCATTCGACCGCGAAGCGAGGCGGACCTCGACGCCTGCATCGCGGCGCTGCGGCACGTCCACGAACGCGACCGGTATCCGCAGCTCTGGCCTGCTGATCCGGCGGGTTGGCTGGCACCCCCAAGCTCCTCGCGGCGGTCGTCGCGGCGCGCGACCAGACCGTGGTCGGACACGTCGGACTCGGCGCAGGCGGCGTACTGCCGGAGGTCGTGCGCCGATCGGCGGGCACGGAGTTCGCCGTCTCGGTGATCCGGTTGTATGTCCCTCCAGCCGCGTGTCGAGCAGGCGTGGGTTCACAACTGCCGACCGCGGCCCGCGCGCATGGCCGCGGATCGGGGGCAGCGCACCGTGCTCACGGTCTCATCCGACGGCGCGGCGGCGATAGCCATGTACGAACGACGCGGTTGGCGGCAGGTGCACACCGGGCCCGGCGGCCGGCGTACCGCGGATGGACGGGAGGCTCGGGTGCACTATTACGTGAGCCCGTGAGCCGACCAGTTGTCGTTCGTCCGGTGTTGCGCTTACCCGCGCTGGGGACGGAGCACCCCGGCCGGGTGCGCGGCATCCCGGCCATCGTGACCGCGCCGTCAAGCCCGGGGGTGGGCTTGGTCGTGCACTTTCTTGAGCCGATCGATGGAGACGTGGGTGTAGAGCTGAGTGGTGGCCATGCTGGCGTGGCCGAGGAGTTCCTGAACCACACGCAGGTCGGCCCCGCCTTCGAGGAGGTGGGTCGCGGCGGTGTGCCGCAGACCGTGCGGGCCGAGGTCCGGTGCGCCGGGGATGGCCGAGACCACCTCGTGCACAACGGTTCTGGCCTGGCGCTGATCCAGACGCCTGCCGCGGCGGCCGAGCAGCAGCGCGCGGCCGGACGCGGCGGTGGCGAAATCGGGGCGGCCATAGTGCAGCCAATTGCCGACCGCCTCGTCGGCGGGCGTGCCGAACGGCGCGGATCGCTCTTTGTTGCCTTTGCCGAGCACCCGCACCACCCGCCGCTCGCGGTCCACGTCCTCGATGTCCAGTCCACACAGCTCGCTGACCCGGATGCCGGTGGCATACAGCAATTCCACGATCGCCCGATCGCGCAAGGCCATCGGATCGCGCTGCGCGGCACCGGATTCCGCGGCGTCCATGGCACCCAGCGCCTGTTGCCTGCCGAGTACGGCGGGAAGGACGCGATGCGCCTTCGGCGAGCCCAACCGCAGCCCCGGATCTGCGGGCAACCGGCCGGTCCGGGTGAGCCAGGCGGTGAACGTACGCGCCGACGACGCCCTTCGGGCCACGGTCGTTCGCGCCGCGCCCGCCGCCGCTTGCTGCGCCAGCCATGAACGCAGCAACAGCAGGTCCAGTTCGCGGATCGCCGAATCGGCCGACCGCGTGTACAGATGCTCCAGCAGGGACCGGGCGTCCCCCAGGTAAGCGCGTACGGTGTGCTCCGACCGGTTGCGCCCGAGCCGCAGATGCCTGCCGTACTCGAGCAGCAGCGCTTCCAGATCTTCGGGCAGTTCCTCCATGCTTCCACCGTCCCGACCCGCGGTCCGGATGGCAAGCGACCGCGCCGATCGCGTTCATCCGCGACGCGCCGTTCGGTGCCAACCGCTTTCGTCACTGGTCGCCAGTCCCGCCAATTCGAGAGCGGACAACGTCGCACGCACCACCGGAAGTGGCAATCCGCACTGCCGGGACACCTCCAGTGGCAATCGCGCACCGCTTCTCGGCAGCGTGGCGAAGACCAAGGCCTCGTCTTCGGTCAACTGGTCCTCCGGATTGCCGCCTGCCCCCGCCCCGGCAATCGACAACCGCAACGGCCCCGCCTCGTCGGCGACTTCCTCGGCCCTGGTCACCAGGAGGGCTTCACCGTCGCGGATCATGCGGTGGCAGCCCACCGAAGCGGCCGAGGTCACCGGGCCTGGCACGGCCAGGGCTGGACGGCCGAGACGGCGGGCCCATTTGACGGTGTTGCGCGCGCCGCTGCGCAGCCCGGCCTCGACGACGAGCACGCCATCGGCCAAGGCGGCGATCAAGCGGTTCCGGGCGAGGAATTGGTGTTTCTGCGCGGTGACACCGGGCGGGTATTCGCTGACCACCAAACCGGATTCGCCGATGTCGGCCAGCAGGCGGGCGTGCTGCGCCGGATAAGGCCGGTCGATGCCGCACGCCAGCACCGCGATCGTGAGTCCATCCACCGCCAGCGCCGCCCGGTGCGCCATGGCGTCGATCCCGAACGCCGCCCCGGAGACAATCGTCCATCCTTGCGCGGCGAGGTCACCCGCGATCTCCCCCGTCACCCGGTTGCCGTACCCGGTGCTGCACCGCGCACCCACCACCGCCACAGCGCGCTCGCTGGATTCCAGCAGCGAACGTGGGCCGCGCACCCACAGCACCAATGGCACGGCGCCGTCCCGATCCCGTCCCGGCTCGAGCTGCGCGAGACCGAGCATGCGCCAGGCGGGCCATTCCGGATCGTCCGGCGTCACCACACGCCCGCCGATCCGGTCGATGGCCTCCAGATCGCGCGCCGCCACGTCGACATCGCGCCGCTGCGCCGTCGGCCCGCGCAGCGGTTCGGGTAGCGCGCACTCCCGTACGGCCCGCGCCGCCTCGACCACCCCCACCGACTCGATGAGCGCCGACAGCGGCGCGCACGGCCCCTGCACCACCCGCGACAGGTACACCCACGCGAGCCTCCGGACGTCGGATTCACCGGCTATGGAATTCGACCCGCACGCGGGCACGACGACGACTCCAGGCACACTCGCCATCGCAGACGCATCCCTTGCCCCAGGCACACTTTCGAGCCCCGTCACGTCCACTACCGCAGGCACCGCCGCAACCATAGGCGCACTCGCGGCCACAGCCGCATTCGCCGCGCCAGCCGCATTCGCCGCGCCAGCCGCACTCACCACCCCAGGCACACTCACCACCCCAGGCACACTCACCACCCCAGGCACACTCACCACCCCAGCCGCACTCACCACCCCAGCCGCACTCACCACCCCAGGCACACTCGCCGCCCCAGCCGCACTCGCGGCCGTGGGCACTTCGTCCAACCCAGCCCGGTTTGCCGCCGCGTGCCCATCTACCGCCCCGGGCGCACTGGATACACCGGGCACATCGAGCACCGCAGGCTTGTTCACCGCCGCACGAACACTCGTGGCCGCGAGAACGTCGATCGCCCCGGCCGCAGGCGCCTCCACAGGGACATCCGCTGCCCTGGACACACCCGCATCCGTGGGCGCTTCGACCGCTACAGCCGCGTGCTCCGTCTGGAGCGCTGGAGGCACGTTCCGCGCCGCGGGCGCATCCGCAGCCACAGGCGCGCCCACTGCGGCAGGTATATCCGCCGCCGCAAAGAACTCCGCTGCCGTGCCCGCGGTCGGCTCCCGCGCGCTCATTGCGCGCCCCGCTGACGAAAGTTCAATGCGGCTAGAACGTCCTGTGCCGAGGGCAGATCGCCGCCGCGCAGATCGCAGATGGTCCAGGCGACGCGGATGGCCCGGTCCGCACCACGCGCGGACATGCGGCCGAGACGCAGCGCGGCCTCGACGGGGGCGAGCGATTCACGCGGTAGACGGAACCGCTGGCGCAGAATGTGACCAGGAACCTCGGCGTTGGTGAGCCATCCGTACTCACGCCAGCGCTCGGCGGCACCGCGACGCGCCGAGGTGACTCGGGCGCGGACGACCTCGCTGCTCTCGGCCGCGTCGGTGCTGAACGCCGCGCCGGACTGCCCGTGCATCCGCACCCAGATGTCGATCCGATCCATCAGCGGCCCGGATAGTTTGCCGAGGTAGCGGCGGCGAGCCAGCGGCGCGCAGATGCAGTCGACGTCGCGGGCCGGGGCACAGGGACAGGGGTTGGCAGCCAAGACGAGCTGGAAGCGGGCCGGGTAGCGTGCCACACCGTCGCGCCGGGCGATGCGCACTTCCCCTTCCTCCAGCGGCGTCCGCATCGCCTCCAGCACCTTCGTGCCGAGTTCGGCGCATTCGTCGAGGAACAGCACGCCGCGGTGGGCCCGGCTGACCGCGCCGGGGCGGGCGGTTCCCGAACCGCCGCCGATCATCGCGGTCACCGAGGTCGAGTGGTGCGGGGCGACGAACGGTGGTGCGGTGATCAACGGGTGGTCACCGGCGAGTGTGCCCGCCATGGAGTGGATCGCCGTCACCTCCAGCGCCTCGGTCTCCGTGAGCGGTGGCAGCAGGCTCGGAAGACGTTGCGCCAGCATGGTTTTGCCGATGCCCGGTGGTCCGGTGAGCAGCAAGTGGTGCCCGCCCGCCGCGGCGACCTCCAAGGCCCAGCGGGCTTCGTCCTGACCGACCACCTCGCTGAGATCGCCGCCCTGTCGCACCGTATCCGGCAGGTCACCGTCCGGCTCGTCGAGTGCTCCTTCCCCGCGCAGCCACGCCACCACGCCGCGCAAACTGCGCGCTCCGAGCACCTCGATGCCCTCGACCAGTCCGGCCTCGGCCATGGTCACCGCAGGCACCACGACGGTCGACCAGCCTGCCTTGCGCGCCGCGAGCACGGCGGGCAGGATGCCGCGCACTCGCCGCACCCGCCCGTCCAACGCGAGTTCGCCGAGCAGCACCGTCTTCGCGAGCCGTTCGGAGGGGACCGAACCGGACGCGTCCAGCACCGCGACCGCGAGTGCCAGGTCGTAGACGCTGCCCAGTTTCGGCAAGGTCGCGGGCGACAGCGCGAGCACCACCCGGCCGTCGGGCCACTTTTCCCCGGAGTTCGCCACCGCGGAGCGGACCCGGTCGCGCGATTCCTGCAACGCGGTGTCGGGGAGCCCGACCAGATGGACCGAGGGCAGGCCCTGGCCGATATCGGCTTCGATTTCGACGAGCAGGCCGTCCACGCCGGTGACCGCGACCGAGTGCGCCCGGCCGAGGGCCATTCAGAACACCGCCTCGAGATGATCGATGACCGGTGTCCGACCACGCTGCGCCAGCACCGACACCACGTCGAACCGGATGCGCCGCCACGGTCCGTCCTGCTCGGCCAGCCACAGCAGGGCCAGCCGTCGGATCCGTTGCCGCTTGGCGAAGGTGACCGACTCCGCAGGAGTGCCGTAACCCAGGCCCGAACGCGTTTTGACCTCGACGAACGCGGTCACATCCCCGTCTTTGGCGATGAGATCGAGTTCGCCGTATCGGCAACGCCAGTTCCTGGCGATGATCTCCATCCCCGCGGCGCGCAGAAACTCTGCCGCCAGTTCCTCCCCGTGCGCGCCGAGCGCCTGTTTGTCCGTCACCCGGCCAGCGTGCGCGGGGACCGAATCAGCTCAGCGCCGCCGACCTGGGGAATCGAAAAACCTGTTGATAACCGAGTCGCTGTGCAGAACTCCCGGCCTGCTCACTCGGGCAGCCGCAGGTCCGGCTTCTCCAGCTCCTCGATGTTGACGTCCTTGAAGGTGATGACCCGGACGTGCTTGACGAAGCGGGCCGGGCGGTACATGTCCCACACCCACGCGTCGCTCATCCGCACCTCGAAGTACACCTCGCCATCCGCGTTCTGCGGCCGCAGCTCCACGGAGTTGGCGAGGTAGAAGCGGCGCTCCGTCTCCACCACGTACGAAAACTGACCGACGATGTCCTTGTACTCGCGATACAGCGAGAGCTCCATCTCGGTTTCGTACTTCTCGAGGTCCTCGGCACTCATCGGGTGGGACGTCCTCCTTCTCGCCGCATCGCGTCGTATGGTCACATCATCGCGCATGCGCTGCGTCGGTAGCCACTCGGCCAGCCGAACGCTCGTTCGGAAACTGCTCTGACAGGGCTTCGTCCAGTCCTTCGGCCAGTACGGCGTCCGCGACGTCGGCCGCCGTCGCGACCGGCCGCAGCCCGGCGGCTTCGCGCACATTGCGCCAGGAGCGGCGGTGCTCGCTGCTGGGTCCGAGGCGGTGCAATGCTGCGGTGTGCTCGGGCGTGTTGTAGCCCTTGTGGGCGGCGAAGCCGTAGCCGGGGAATCGCTGGTCCAGCTCGACCATGATGCGGTCCCTGGTGACCTTGGCCAGAATGCTGGCCGCCGCGATGCAGGCCGCCGCACCGTCGCCCCCGATCACCGGCAGCGAGGGCACCGGGATGCCAGGTACCCGGAATCCATCGGTGAGCACGTAGCCAGGCGTGCGCCCGAGCCCGGCCACTGCGCGGCGCATACCCTCGATATTGGCGACGTGGATGCCGATCGAGTCGATCTCCCAGGCCGGGATGACGACCACCCGGTAGGCCAGCGCCAGCCGGATGATCACCGGATACAGCTCTTCCCGGGTGGCCTCGGTGAGCTTCTTGGAGTCGTCGAGGCCGGCCAGCTTGTCATACGCCTTCGGAGCGAGCAGGCATGCCGCCACCACCAGCGGTCCCGCGCACGGACCGCGCCCCGCTTCGTCGACGCCGGCGACAGGGCCGAGGCCGCTGCGGATCAGAGCCGCCTCGAGCGTGCGCAAACCTCCGGCCCTGCGCATCACCACACGCGGCGGCCAACCGTTACCCACCGGCACTCGACCTTGCCCCACCATCCAATTATCCTGCGTCCGAGCGGTCAGTTCTCCTGCGGATTCTCCGCACGCACCGGTCCGATCCGGCCGGGCGGCCAGATCTTGAACACCGCCTTGCCGCGCACGTTCTCCACGGGGATGGTGCCCTGCAGTTCGTCGGTGATATGGGCGCGGGAATCGGCGGACTGATTGCGGTTGTCGCCCATCACCCACAGATGCCCCTCGGGCACTTTCACGGGCTTGAATTCGCGTCCTCCCCCCGGGCCGTAGGGCTGGCCCGGCACATACGGGGCGAGGTAGCGGGCATACGGCTCGTCCAGAGGCTTGCCGTCCACGATGACCCGGCCCTGCGCGTCACAGCACTGCACGGTCTGGCCGCCGACCGCGATCACGCGCTTCACCAGATCGTTCTCGTCCGGCGGCACCAGGCCGAAGAACGAGAAGAAGTTCTGCACGCCACGCACGGCGGCGTTGTCCGAGCGGATCGACTTGTAGGTGGTGTTCCACGAGGGCGGGCCGACGAACACGACCACGTCGCCCGGCTGCGGATCACCCCAGTAGTAGCTCAGCTTCTGCACATAGATGCGGTCACCGGTGCAACCGGCGCAGCCGTGCAACGTGGTTTCCATCGACTCCGACGGAATCACGTACGGCCGACCGACGAACGTGACCATCAACGCGGCGATCACCGCGGCGATCACGATGAGGATCGGCAATTCCTGCCAGAACGGCCGCTGCTTCTTCTTCGGTCGCCGCTTGGCGCGACCTACCCGCGAATTCTCGTCGCCCGATTCGGACACCGACACCGACCCACTTTCGTCTGCCACGCCGAACAGATTAGCCCGGCAGCGAAACCGAAGTCCGATGCCGGGCTGAGGAAGATCTGCTGTGCCGAGAAGCTAGCTCAGCGCTTTTCCTTGATCTTGGCGGCCTTGCCGCGCAGCTCGCGCAGGTAGTACAGCTTGGCGCGGCGAACATCACCGCGGGTCACGACATCGATGTGGTCGATGTTCGGGCTGTGCACCGGGAAGGTGCGCTCCACGCCGACACCGAACGACACCTTGCGCACCGTGAAGGTCTCGCGGATGCCACCACCCTGGCGGCGGATCACGACGCCCTTGAAGACCTGGATGCGCTCCTTCGAGCCTTCGATGACCTTCACGTGCACGTTCAGCGTGTCGCCCGGGCGGAACTCGGGGACGTCGCTACGCAGCGACTTTTCGTCGACGAAGTCAAGGGTGTTCATTTCCATCCTTATGGTTTCGCGCGAACAGAGGACCCTGGCGGCACTCGAAGTGCTCGGCCGGTTCATGCTCCGAATTAGGGGGTGCGCCTGGTCGACAACCACCCAGGGCAACCTGAGCATTGTGCCAGATCGGCGCGCCACGGAGGAAATCGGCCCGGGCGGTGGCGCGGTGGCGCCCTCTCACCTACGGCCCGTGGGGGCGCGAGACAGCGCGGCGACCGGCCGTGCGTCGTCTCCTGCCCGTTCAGGACTCGGGCGGGAGGATCGGTGACGCGAACACTTCCTCCAGCGGGGTGGGGCCGGTGTAGCGGCGGCACTGGCAACCGACCCATTCCCGCAGGCCGTGCGTGCCCTTACGGGAGATCTCGGCGTGACAAGTGCCGGTGGTGCGGTCGTGCAGCGCCAGGTCGTGCCCGCAACCGCAGCGCGCGGGAAGACTTCCTCCCGGCCGGGCTCGCCGCCGATGCCCGAACCTGCCACATGCCCAGCCGACACCGACCAAGCCGGCGCCGACCACGAGACTGAAGGGATCCAACACGATCGCAGTATACGTATACGCATAGCCTCGGGTCCCACGAATGGCGGCATCCGAAACCCTGCCCGCCTCCCCCGGGTGGCGGCGGTAAGCCGAGGAGATCGCAGACCCTCGCGCAGCGAGGGTCTGCGGCAGGTCGGCTCGGCAGATGCTCCGCTCAGTGGTTCTGTTCGCCGGAGATCGCGTCCTGGGCGGGCGGCGAGCTGGGCGTATGCAGCGAACCATGGTCGGAATGCCATAGCGAGTGGTGCCGATGCGGAGCGGGCGGAGCGGGCACGACCGTGCGAGTGAGTTCCGCTTCCGCCGCCGTGCGGACGTGCTCGACGTCCGGTTTCCCCGCGACCAGATCCTGCACGAAGATCTTGGCGCGGATGACCGGGCGGCGATAGCGCCGTTCCCGGACGATGGCCCGGTACATCATGCGTCTGCGGTCGGCGTAACGCCAGCGCGCCCAGGGCGCGCCGGGGCGGCTCAGGCGCAGCGCGCCGACGAACAGCAGCGGCAGGAAGAACATGCCGAACAGGCCGGTCCAAATCTTGCCTTTGGCGATCACGATCGCGGCGAGGGCGAGGTTGACCACCGCGAACACGACGACGAAAGCGCGGACCTCGACGCTCGGATCGCGCCGGAAGTCGTTGATGTCCAGCATCCACAGCGGGTGGAAGCCCAGCAGCAGCAATCCGGTCACGGCGAGCGCGACGAACACCGCGTCCACCGACGTTCGTCCCTGTTTCTCCCAGTACACGTCGCGCAGATAGAAGATCAGCGCGAATTCGTCCAGAACCAGCGCGGCGCCCACACCGAAGAGCGCGGCGAGGATGCCCGCGGTGGTCATACCGGCGCTCTGGTACTGGGCGACCATGCCGACCCCGGAGGACAGCACCAGGATCACGCCGAACACCATGTGGTGGATGTGCGTGTCACCGGCCCGCAGATTGCCCGGCCACCACCGCACCCGCGCGCGGATCAGCCGGACGCTGACGCGGATGACCAGGAATCCGACGATGAACCCGAGCAGGAAGCACAGCAACGGCAGCCGCCCTTGGGCGATCACGTCCTCGTGGAGCCACCGTCGCATGGCCGTTACTCCCTCCCGCGCGTCGGACTACTGGCCGAAACCCGCCCTGCGCAGCGCGTCCGCCATCGAGCCGCTCGGCGCGGGGGCGTTGCGGCGCTGGTTGCCTCCGCGCCCCTGACCTTGATTGCGGTTCTGGCCCTGCTGCTTGTTCTGGCCATTCTGCCGCTGGCGCGGCTCCCCGCCCGCGGGTCGGCCGCCCTGGCCGCGCTGCCGGTTGTCGCCGCCTTTGGCGGGTGTACCGGGCTCATCGTCCAGGCGCAGGGACAGCCCGATGCGCTGACGCGCCACGTCCACCTCGAGCACCTTCACCTTGACCACGTCGCCGGACTTGACCACTTCGCGCGGGTCCTTGACGAAGTTGTGCGACATGGCCGAGACGTGCACCAGACCGTCCTGGTGCACACCCACGTCGACGAACGCGCCGAACGCGGCCACATTCGTCACCACGCCCTCGAGCACCATGCCCGGTTTCAGGTCGGCGACCTTCTCCACGCCCGCGGCGAACTCGGCGGTCTTGAATTCCGGACGCGGGTCGCGGCCCGGCTTCTCCAACTCGGCGATGATGTCGGTGACCGTGGGGACACCGAAGCGTTCGTCGGTGAACTCACCGGCGCGCAGCGAGCGCAGCACCGTGGTGTTGCCGATGACCTCCGCGATGGGGCGTCCGGTCGATGCCAGGATGCGCCGCACCACCGGGTACGCCTCCGGGTGTACCGCGGAGGTGTCCAGCGGATCGTCGCCGCCGCGGATGCGCAGGAAGCCCGCACACTGTTCGAACGCCTTCGGCCCCAGGCGCGGGACGTCGAGCAGCGCGGTCCTGCTGCGGAACGGGCCGTTCTGGTCCCGATGCGCCACAATGCTTTCCGCCACCGAACCGGCGATGCCGGATACCCGCGACAGCAGCGGCACCGAGGCCGTGTTCACGTCGACGCCGACCGCGTTCACCGCGTCCTCGACCACCGCGCCCAGCGAGCGGGCCAACAGCGATTCGGACACGTCGTGCTGGTACTGACCGACGCCGATGGACTTGGGATCGATCTTCACCAGCTCGGCCAGCGGGTCCTGCAACCGCCGCGCGATCGACACCGCCCCGCGCAGCGAGACGTCCAGGTCGGGAAGTTCCTGCGAGGCGTATGCGGAGGCGGAGTACACCGAGGCGCCCGCCTCGGAGACCACGATCTTGGTGGGCTTGTTCTCCGGAATGCGCGAGATCAGCTCGGCGGCGAGGGCGTCGGTCTCGCGCGAGGCGGTGCCGTTGCCGATGGCGATGAGCTCCACGCCGAAGCGGGCGACCAGCGCGCCGAGCACCGCCAGCGACTTCTCGGTCTGGCCCTGCGGTTTGTGCGGGTAGATCACCTCGGTGGCGACCACCTTGCCGGTGGCGTCGACCACCGCGACCTTCACCCCGGTGCGGTAGCCGGGATCCAGCCCCATGGTCGTGCGGGTGCCGGCGGGGGCGGCGAGCAGCAGATCGCGCAGATTCGCGGCGAACACGTCGACCGCGTCCTTCTCCGCCGCCTGCCGCAGCCGCATCCTGGTGTCGATACCGAGGCTGACCTGCAACTTGGTACGCCACGCCCAGCGCACGGTGTCCAGCAGCCAGGAGTCGGCGCGGCGGCCGCGGTCGGCGATGCCGAAGCGGGCGGCGATGCGACCCTCGTAGATGGTGCGCTCGCCCGGCTGCGGCTCCTCGGTGTCGGGCTCGAGGTGCAGTGTGAGCACCTCCTCCTTCTCCCCGCGCAGCAGCGCGAGGATGCGGTGGGAGGGCAGCTTGTCGAACGGCTCGCTGAACTCGAAGTAGTCGGCGAACTTCGCGCCCGTCTCCTCCTTGCCCGCGCGCACGGTCGAGGTGACCTGCCCGCGGTTCCACATCAGTTCGCGCAGCTCGCCGACCAGGTCGGCGTCCTCGGCGAAGCGTTCCACCAGGATGGCGCGCGCACCGTCGAGCTGCTCGGCGGTGTACTGCGCCGGATCGGTGTTCGGATCCTCGATCAGGGCGTCGGCCACCGGTTCGTGCCCGGCCTCGCGCGCGATCTGCGCCTTGGTGCGCCGTTTCGGCTTGTACGGCAGGTAGATGTCCTCGAGCCGCGCCTTGGTCTCGGCGAGCTGGATCTGCCGGTGCAGGGCGTCGTCGAGTTTGCCCTGGCCGCGGATCGATTCGAGGATCGCGGCCCGGCGCTCGTCGAGTTCGCGCAGGTAATGCAGACGTTCGTCGAGCATGCGCAGCTGCGCGTCGTCCAACCCGCCGGTGACCTCCTTGCGGTACCGGGCGATGAACGGCACCGTCGAGCCCGCGTCGAGCAACTCGACGGCGGCGCGCACCTGGGTCTCGCGCACCGCGAGTTCCTCGGCGATGCGACGGTTCACGCTGGCTGGGCCCGCGGTGTCGGAGCGTGGCACGGCGGGTGTGGACTCTGCACTGGCAGTCTCGGGCGCTGTCGTCACGTCGGAGACACTACCGCTCCCCCGCCTCTCCGCGTCTTTCGCCGGTCGCGGGTACCCGGCCGTTCCGCTGCGCGCCGGCGGTAGCGCGGCGGGCCGATTTCTACGGGGCCTCCTTCGACGACGCGAGGATCGCCGGGGCTATTTCCCGCATTTCGGCCTTGCGGACCTTGCCGGTGACCGTCATCGGGAATTCCTCGACCACGTGCACGTAGCGGGGGATCTTGAAGTGCGCCAGCTTGCCGGTGGCGAACTCGCGCACGGCCGCGGCGTCCAACGGCGGTGCGCCCTCGCGCATCCGGATCCAGGCCATCAGCTCCTCGCCGTACTTCGGATCCGGCACGCCGATCACCTGCGCGTCCAGGATATCGGGATGGGTGTAGAGGAATTCCTCGATCTCACGCGGATAGACGTTCTCGCCGCCGCGGATGACCATGTCCTTGATCCGGCCGGTAATGGCCAGATAGCCCTGGTCGTCCATCACGCCGATATCGCCGGTGTGCATCCACCGGGCGGCATCGATGGCCTCGGCGGTCTTGTCCGGATCGTTCCAGTACCCGAGCATCACCGAGTAGCCGCGGGTGCACAGTTCGCCGGGTTCGCCGCGCGGCACCGTGAGACCCGTTGCGGGATCGACGATCTTGACCTCCAGATGCGGCCCGGCCCGGCCGACCGTGGCGGTGCGCCGGTCGATGCCGTCGTCGCGCCGGGTCTGGGTGGAGACCGGGGATGTTTCCGTCATGCCGTAGCAGATGCACACCTCGCGCATGCCCATCCGGTCGATCACCCGCTTCATCACCTCGACCGGGCACGGTGAGCCCGCCATGATCCCGGTCCGCAGCGTGGACAGCTCCACGGTCGCCGAATCCAGTTCGGCGAGCATGTCGATGAACATCGTCGGCACGCCGTAGAGCGAGGTGCAGCGCTCGGCCTCGACCGCGGCCAGCGTCGCCTTCGGATCGAACGACGGCGCCGGGATCACAACGGCCGCACCGTGGCTCGTGCTCGCGAGATTGCCCATGACCATCCCGAAACAGTGGTAGAAGGGAGTCGGGACGCAGATGCGGTCGTGTTCGGTGTATCCGCACAGCTCACCGACGAAATAGCCGTTGTTCAGGATGTTGTGGTGGCTGAGCGTGGCGCCCTTCGGGAAACCCGTGGTACCCGAGGTGTACTGGATGTTGATCGGGTCATCGGCCGACAGCAGCGCGCCGAGCGTGGCGAGCCGTTCGGCGTCGACCTCGGTGCGGGCCAGCGCGTCCCACTCGGGTGTGCCGAGGACGAGCACCTGCGCCGGCTCCGGACAGTTCGGCCGGACCTGCTCGATCATCGCGACGTAATCCGAGGACTTGAACCGCTCGGCCGCGAGGAGCATCCGGACGCCGGCCTGGCGCAGCACATACTCCAGTTCGCTGGTGCGATACGCCGGATTGATGTTGACCAGGATCGCGCCGATCTTCGCCGTGGCGTACTGCACGATGAACCATTCCGCGCAGTTCGGCGCCCAGATGCCGACCCGGTCGCCCTTGCCGATGCCGCGGCCCGCCAGACCGCACGCGAGGGCGTCGACCGCGGCGCCGAGCGCACGGTAGGTCCAGCGCCGCCCGGTCGGCCGGTCCACCAGCGCTTCCCGGTCCGGGAACGCCGCCACCGTGCGATCGAGATTGCCGCCGATGGTGTCACCGAGCAGCGGGACGTCCGAGACCCCGGAGGCGTAACTGGGCAGGGGCGCCTGCGTCATCGGGCACCACCCTGCCGCAGCACGAATCGCTGCACCTTGCCACTGGGCGTCTTCGGCAGGCTCGGCACGAAGTGGACCCTGCGCGGATAGGCGTGCGCGGCGAACTTCTTCTTCACCAGGCTCTGCAATTCGGCTTCCAACTCCGAGCCGCCCGTGGCGCCCTCGCGCAGCACGACGAACGCCTCGAGCACTTCGCCGCGCAGTTCGTCCGGCATGCCGACCACGGCCGCTTCCGCGACCTGCTCGTGCAGTACCAGCACGCTCTCCACCTCGAACGGACCGATGCGGTAGCCCGCCATGATGATCACGTCGTCGTCGCGGGCCGAGAAACGGAAGAAGCCGTCGGCGTCCTGCGAGCCCGCGTCGCCGGTCAGATACCAGCGGCCGTCGGCGGTGTAGCGCTGGGCGGTGCGTTCCGGGGCGTCGAGGTAGCCGAGGAACCACAGCAGCGGGCTGTGTTCGGTGTCGATCGCGACGCGGCCCAGTTCACCCGCGGGCGCGAGGGTGTCGGCGTCGTCGGCGAGCACGGCGCAGGTCCATCCGGGCAACGAGCGGCCCATCGATCCCGCGGGAGTCTCGGTGTCGAGGTCTTCGTGCCAGGCGTTGCAGATGACCATCCCGTGCTCGGTCTGGCCGTAATGATCGCGCACCGCGACACCGAGATGCTCCACGGACCAGGCGACGACCTCGGGTGTGAGCGGCTCCCCCGCCGACGACGCGCGGCGCAGCCGGGAGTGCACCGGAGGCGTGGCGCTGTCGGCGCGCAGCGCGCGGTACACGGTCGGGGCGGCCGCGAAGTTCGTGACGCCGAAGGTTTCCAGCACCTGCCAAGTGAGCGGGGCGGAGAAACCCGCGTGCAGCAGGATGCTGCGGATGCCGGTGGCCAGCGGGCCGAGGATTGCGTAGTAGAGGCCGTAGGCCCAGCCCGGATCGGCGGCGTTCCAGAAGACGTCGTCGGGCCGGACGTCCAGCGCGAATTCCTGGTACGCGTGGAAGGAGGCGAGCGCGCGCAGCGGGATCGGGACGCCTTTGGGCGTGCCCGTTGTGCCGCTGGTGAACAGCTGGACCAGCAGGCCGTCCCCGCCCACCGCGACGGGGTGTGCGCTCGGGTGGGCCGCCGGACGAGTCTCGAGCAGTTCGCCCATGCGCAGGGCTCCCTCGGGAACCTCCCCTCCGGCGACGATCAGTCGCCAGGGCGGGTCCGCGGGCAGATCCGGACCGGCCGCCAGTTTCGGAGCCTGGTCGGCATCGGCGATGACGACCGTGGCACGGGCGGCGTTCAACCGCAGGGCGATGGCGGGCGGAGCGAAGGCGGTGAACAGCGGAACGTGCACCGCGCCGCGGCGCCAGATGCCGAGCAGTGCGACCACGAGGTCCGCCGACTTCGCCATCAGCGTGGCCACGCGGTGTCCGGGTTCGACACCCAGTTCGGCCAGTGCGGCGGCGAAGCGGGCGGAGCGTTCGCGCAGTTCGCCGTAGGTGAGATCGATCGAGGACAAGTCGGCTTCGACGATCGTGAAGGCGACCCGGTCGGCCGGATGCCGATCGCACAGCAGGTCCGCCGCCGACGCGTCGGCGCGGTCGTAACAGTCCAGCAGTTCGCGCACCCGCTGATTCAGGTCGGTGCCCATCTTCGGTTCTCCTCGTTCTGTGATCCAGCGCAACCCGGGTGTGCAATAGGATGTGGGTCACATCCCGCTGCCCACTACCCCCGAAAAGGGGTGAGTCTCGTGACCCACACCGCTCTGCTGCGTCCGCGCGACAGCGACGCTCTGCGTGCCGAGATCCGCTGGGTGGCGAGCGCTGCGGGCGTGCCGGTGGCGTTCGGCGGCGAAGTGCACGGTGACGCGCTGCTGCTGTCGGAATTCGTGGGCACGCTGACCAACGGCCTGCGCGGCCTGGCCGTCGTGCGGACTTCGGGGCTGGGCGGCCGGGTAATGGATTCCGGACGGCCCGCCGCGGTCACCGACTATCGCCGCGCGTCCTCGATCACCCACGACTACGACGGGCCGGTCTCCGGCGAGGGCATCCGCTCCGTGCTCGCCGTGCCCGTGATGGTGGACCGGCGCTCCCGCGCGGTGCTCTATGCCGCGACCCGTGGTGCGAGCCCGCTGGGCGACCGCACCGCGGATCTCGTCGTCCAGGCCGGTCGCCGCCTGGCCACCGAGATCGCGGTGCGCGACGAAGTCGACCGTCGGCTGCGCCTGCTGGAGGTGGCCGCGCCGTCGGCCGCGACGGCACCGGCCGTCACCGAGGAACTGCGCGACATCCACGCCGAACTGCGCGGTATGGCGCGCTCGACCGAGGACGATCGGTTGCGCGGACGCCTGCACGCGGTGTGCGAACGACTCACCCGGGTCCTGACCGGCGAGCCGCACCCCGACAGCCCGAAACTGTCCCGCCGCGAACTCGACGTGCTCTCCCAGATCGCCTTGGGTTGCACCAATCAGGAAACGGCGCAGCGTCTTTCGCTCGGTCCGGAAACCGTGAAGAGCTATCTGCGCAACGCGATGGTCAAACTCGACGCCCACTCCCGGCACGAGGCGGTGGCAGCGGCCCGCCGCCACGGCTTACTGCCGTGAGCGACCCGCGCCCGCGATATGCCTCGACGGTGACCGATGCCGAGCTGTGGTGAACGAGACAGCCGGCCCACGCCGCAGCCGTCCCGACCCACTGATCGAACCGGCGACCGGGAATCACGGAACGCGATGCGCGTCCTGTCGGACTACACAGCTCCGCGCCACGGAAGCCGTGTTCGACCTGTGGCGCTGATCCGCCGAGCGGGCGGTTCCTGTCTATCGGCCGGGTTCGTGCACCGTGCCCTGGTCCGGAAGCAAGTCCGGGCGGCGTTCGCGGGTCCTGGCGAGAGCTTGTTCGCGCCGCCAGGCGGCCACTTTCGCGTGGTCGCCGGACAGCAGGATCGGCGGGACGTCGAGGCCGCGCCAGGTGACCGGGCGGGTGTAACTGGGGCCTTCGAGCAAGCCGTCGGAGAACGAATCCTCTTGATGGGACTGCTGATTGCCGAGCACGCCGGGCAGCAGCCGGACCACGGCCTCGGTCATCACCAGCACGGCCGCCTCGCCGCCGATCAGCACGTAGTCGCCGATGCTGACCTCCTCCACCCGCACACGGCGAGCGGCGTCGTCGAAGACGCGCTGGTCGATGCCCTCGTAGCGGCCGCAGGCGAACACGAGATGCCGCTCTGCGGCCCAGCGGTGCGCGGTCGCCTGCGTGAACGGCACGCCCGCCGGAGTGGGAACCACGAGCAGGGCGTCATCGGGACAGACCTCGTCGAGCGCGTCACCCCACACGGTCGGCTTCATCACCATGCCGGGCCCGCCCCCGTAGGGAGCGTCGTCGACCGACTTGTGCACGTCGTGGGTCCAGCCGCGCAGGTCGTGCACCGTGAGGGAGATCAGGCCCCTGTCGATCGCCTTACCGAGCAGTGCCGTGCGCAGCGGCTCCAGGTACTCCGGGAAGATCGTGACGACGTCGATTCTCATCTCTGTCTCCTCTCGCCGCCGGGCCGCCTCGCACCGGCCGGGTGAGCGACGCGCGATCGAGGCTCGCGCCGCATCATTCGGGGTCGAGCAGACCCTCGGGCGGATCGATCACGATCACACCGTCGGCGAGCGACACAGTGGGCACGATGGCGGTGACGAACGGGATCAAGATCTCCCGTCCGTCCTCGGCGGCGCGCACGTCGAGCAGCTCCCCGGCGGCGGAATGCAGCACTTCACGCACGGAGCCGACCACGGTGCCGTCGAGGAGCCGGACCTCCAGCCCCTCCAGCTCGTGGTCGTAGAACTCGTCCGGGTCCTCGGAAGGCGGGAGGTCGGCGCTGTCGACCACGAACAGCATGCCGCGTAGCGCGTCGGACCCGGTGCGATCGGTCACGCCGACCAGGCACACCAGAAGCCGGCCCGAGTGCTCCCGGGCCGACTCCACGGTGAACTCGCGGACCTCCGCCGCTCGGGGCAGCCGGCCGCGCAATGTCGTGCCCGGCGCGAAACGCGCCTCGGGCTCGTCGGTGCGTACCTCGACGACGAGTTCGCCGCGCACGCCGTGCGACTTGGCGACCCGTCCGACGACGAGTTCCATCTACTGGTCGGTGTCGACCACGTCGACCCGGATGCCCCGGCCGCCGATACCGGCCACGAGGGTGCGCAGCGCGGTCGCGGTACGTCCGCCGCGGCCGATCACCTTACCCAGGTCGTCGGGATGGACGTGCACCTCGACGGTGCGCCCGCGGCGGCCGGTGATCAGCTCGACGCGGACGTCGTCGGGGTTGGCGACGATGCCGCGCACCAAGTGCTCGACGGCATCGGCGACGACGGCGCTCACTGTTCCATCACCTCGAGACGCGACTCACCCGTCGCCGGGGCCGGTCTGTGCACGGCTCGGGACGGGTAGCGGGTGGACGGGTGAGGCCGGCTCATTACTCGGCGGCCTCGGCGGACTCGGCGCCCTCTTCGGCGTCCTTCTTGCCCTTCTTCTTGGGAGTGACCGCCTCGGCGACCGGCTCGTTGTCGGCGGCGGCCAGCGCGGCGTTGAACAGGTCCAGCTTGGACGGCTTGGCCGACTTGGTCTTCAGGGTGCCCTCGGCGCCCTCGATGCCCTTGAACTTCTGCCAGTCACCGGTGATCTTCAGCAGCTGGAGGACCGGCTCGGTCGGCTGCGCGCCGACGCCCAGCCAGTACTGCACGCGCTCGGAGTTGATCTCGATCAGCGAGGGCTCTTCCTTCGGGTGGTACTTGCCGATGGACTCGATGGCCCGGCCGTCGCGGCGGGTGCGGGCGTCGGCGACGACGACGCGGTACTGCGGGTTGCGGATCTTGCCCAGGCGGGTGAGCTTGATGCGAACAGCCACTGCTGATCTGCCTTTCGTTGGTTGGTCACGACGCAATTCGGCGACCCGCATGGTCTGCGAGCCCGGTTTTGCGCTTTCGAGTGTGTGACCGCCGCGCGGTACGGAACCGGAGACGGGCTGCCACTTGTCCGGAAGGACGGTGGTCCATTGTGCCAGACCGCATGATCACGCCGGAAATCGCGTCTCCTCGGTGCGGCTAGCCCGCAGCGGTGGCGGTGAGCGCGCGGGTGGGCACCCAGGGACCGCCCCACCACATCTGCCATCCCACGGGGCGCAGGGTGAGGGCTGTCGCGCCGTGCGCCGCCACGACGGCGCGGTAATCGCGGGTCTTGCCGATATCGACGATGACCAGCTTGCCGCCGGGACGCAGCACGCGGCACGCCTCCCGGACCGCGCTCGCGCGGCCCTCGGCGGTCTTGATCGTGTGAATCGCCAAGCTGGAGACGACGACGTCGAACGCGCCGTCCGGAAAGGGCATGCGGGTCATGTCGCCGGTGCGCAGCTCGATCCGGTCGGCGACGTTCTCGGCGAGCGCGTTCTGCTCGGCGGTGGCCGGGATGTTCCCGCAGTGGTCGGCCGAGCACCACAGGTCCAGGCCCACCGCGCGCCCGGCGGGTAGACGCCGCGCGGCGGCGAGCAGCACCGCCCCGCGGCCGCATCCCATGTCCAGTAGTCGTTCGTCGCCGCGCAGGTCGAGGTCGTCGAGCAGACCCGCCCAGACCCGGAACTTGCCCCGGCGGGTGGCGTGCAGGAACAACCCGAACTGCGCCGCCAGCACTACGCCGATGACCAGCAGCAGCAGACTCGGGCGCAGCTGCCCGAACAGCGCCACCACCAGGGCGGCGGCGAGATACCCGACCGCGAGAACTCCCAGCAACAGCAGCACCGACGGCGCGTCGATACCGTACGACGCGCGCCACGGAGGGGCTATCATCGGCCGATTGTATCCGGCGCCAACGGCATTCGGACCCGGTTCTCGCTCGTCAGCGCACCAGCGGAGCAAAAGTACGTCCGGCGAGCTCGACCGCGCCCTCCTCGTGCCCGTTGAACACCATGTTGATGATCAGTCCGTCGACACCCTGGTCCAGAACGCGGGTCCGCAGCTGTTCGGCAACATCGTCCGGTGTGCCGACGAACTGACGGTCGGCCGGACTCTGCGCGCGCTCGGAGTCCGACATCGCCGACAGGTCGATACCCATGCGGCTCAGGTAATCCCGCTGCTGCTTGCGTACCAGATCGCCGTCCTCGTCCATCATCACGAAGCACAGGTAGCTGGTCTCCAGGGTCTGCGGGTCCCGGCCGGCTTCGGCGCAGCGTGCCCGCAGCGCCTCGATCTTGCGCGGCAGTTCGGAGGCGTTGCAGATGATGTTGAGGTGGTCGGCGAAGCGGGCAGCCAGGCCGAAGGTCTTCTTCTCGCCGCTGCCGCCGAGCAGGATCGGCAGATCGTCGCGGACGCGCGGCTCGTTCATGGCCTGCTCGACCTGATACCACTTGCCCTGGAACGTGGGGCGTTCCCCGCGCAGCATCGGCTGGATGATCCGCAGGGCCTCCTCCAGCCGCTCGAAGCGGTCGGTGAACGTCCCGAATTCGTAGCCGAAGGAGCGGTGCTCGAGTTCGAACCAGCCCGCGCCGATGCCGAGCACCGCGCGGCCACCGCTGACCACGTCCAGCGTCGTGACGGTCTTGGCGAGCATGGCCGGGTTGCGGTAGGTGTTGCCGGTGACCAACGCCGACAACTGGATTCGCTCCGTCGCCGTGGCCAGACCGCCGAGCGCGGTGTACGCCTCGAGCATCGGCTCGTCGGGCGTGCCGATGCCGGGCAGCTGATAGAAGTGGTCCATCACGAAGGCCGTGTCGAAACCCGCGGCTTCGGCCTCTCTGGCCTGCGCGACAACCGTGGGGAAGAGTTCGCGCACCGACTTGCCGTAGCTGAAGTTGGGCATCTGATAACCGAGGCGAATTGTCACGGAATCCGACCTTACGCCGCGTCGGCGAACGCGCGGGTGAGCCGCGATGACGAGTTATCGATGGCCGGTGACCGGGCCGTGCGCGCCGTACACCCGCCCGCGCAGGACCACGGCGTACGGCGTGCCGAGCGTTTCCGGATGGGTGCGCGGATCCTCTTGATAGACGACGAAATCCGCGGGGGCACCGTCTTCGATACCGGGCCGCCCGAGCCAGTCGCGGGCATTCCAGGAGGCCGCGCCGAGCGCGTCGTGCGCGGACAGGCCCGCTGCGCCGAGCGCGGCGATCTCGTCGGCGATGCGCCCGTGGCGGATGGAGCCGCCCGCGTCGGTGCCCGCGAAGATCGGCACGCCCGCCTCGTGCGCGGCGGCGACCGTGCCGCGCACCCGACGGTGCAGATCGCGCATGTGCGAGGCGTAGACGGGGAATTTGCCCGCGCTGTCGGCGATGTCGGGGAAGGTGTCGATGTTGACCAGGGTGGGGACCAGGGCGGTGCCGTGCTCGACCATCATCTCGATGGTTTCCTCGGTCAGGCCGGTGCCATGCTCCAGGCAGTCGATACCAGCGTTGATCAAGCCGGGTAGCGCGTCCTCGCCGAAGACGTGCGCGGTGACCCGGGCGCCGTTGGCGTGCGCCGCGTCGATGGCCTCCTTCAGGATCGCGTCGCTCCACAGTGGGCGCAGGTCGCCGACGGAGCGGTCGATCCAGTCGCCGACGATCTTGACCCAGCCGTCACCGAGGCGGGCCTGCTCGGCGACGATCTCCGGCAGATCGCGTTCGTCGTCGAGTTCGATGCCCAATTCGCGAATGTAGCGCTTCGGGCGGGCGATGTGGCGGCCGGCGCGGATGATCCGCGGCAGGTCCTCGTGGTCGTCGATGAAACGGGTGTCGATCGGCGAGCCCGCGTCGCGCAGCAGCAGCGCCCCGGCGTCACGCTCGGTCTCGGCTTGCGCGACGGCGCCCGCGCGGTCCTCGTGGCCGCCGCCGTACCGGATGCCGACGTGACAGTGCGCGTCGACCAGGCCCGGCACGATCCATCCCGCATCGCACAGCGTTTCGGCACCCGGTACGGGTTCGAACGACACCAGGCCGTCGCGCACCCAGAGATCGCGCACCTCGTCCTCGGGGAGAACCACACCTCGCAGATGCACGAAAAACCTCCTGGATGTCACCGGCCGTCTCCAACCCACTGGGCGATTCCCGCGACGGTCACCCACGCACCGGGTGACCGCGGGACGGCGACGCCCATCCGACCGAAGGGGCCTGCCGCGGCGAAGTGCCCTACTTCTTCGGGAACTTCAGCTTGCTGAGGTCGAACCCCTCCAGCCCGGGCGGCAACTCGTCCAAGCCCGCGGGCATGTTCGACAGGTCGGGCATTCCGGCAGGCAGGCCGGGCATACCGCCCATTCCCGGGAAGCCGCCGCGCACCTTCGGCGGCGTGGGGCCGCGCCCACCCTTCTTGCCCTTCTTGCCCTTCTTCGCGTTGCCCCGGCGGCTGCCGGGCAGCCCCATCTGGCGGCCCATCATCGCCATCATCTTCTTGGCCTCGAAGAAGCGGTCGACGAGCTGATTGACGTCGGAGACCTGGACGCCGGAACCGTTGGCGATGCGCAGGCGGCGGGAGGCGTTGATGATCTTCGGATTCGCCCGTTCGGCCGGGGTCATGCCGCGGATGATCGCCTGCACGCGATCGAGTTGCTTGTCGTCGACCTGCGCGAGCACATCCTTCATCTGGCCCGCGCCCGGCAGCATGCCGAGCAGGTTGCCGATCGGGCCCATCTTGCGGATGGCCAGCATCTGGTCGAGGAAGTCCTCGAGGGTGAGTTCGCCGCTGCCGATCTTGCGCGCGGCCTCCTCGGCCTGTTCGGCGTCGTAGACCTGCTCGGCTTGCTCGATCAGGGTGAGCACGTCACCCATGCCGAGGATGCGGCTGGCCATACGGTCCGGGTGGAAGACGTCGAAGTCCTCGAGCTTCTCACCGGTCGAGGCGTACAGGATCGGCACACCGGTGACCTCGCGGACGCTCAGCGCCGCGCCACCACGGGCGTCGCCGTCGAGCTTGGTGAGCACCACACCGGTGAAGCCGACGCCGTCGCGGAACGCCTCGGCGGTGTTGACCGCGTCCTGGCCGATCATCGCGTCGAGCACGAACAGGGTCTCGTCCGGTTGCACGGCGTCGCGGATGCCCGCCGCCTGGCGCATGAGTTCCTCGTCGATGCCGAGACGGCCCGCGGTGTCGACGATGACCACGTCGTACTGCTTCTGGCGCGCCTCCTCGACACCACCGCGCGCCACGTTCACCGGATCGGCGGCCGAGATGCCCAGCGGGTTCTCCCCGCCGCCGACGGACGTGCCGGGGTGCGGCGCGTAGACGGGCACGCCCGCGCGCTCGCCGACCACTTGCAGCTGGGTGACGGCGCCGGGACGCTGCAGGTCGCACGCCACCAGCAACGGCTGATGACCCTGCCCCTTCAGCAACTTCGCCAGCTTGCCCGCGAGCGTGGTCTTACCGGAACCCTGCAGACCGGCCAGCATGACCACCGTCGGCGGGTTCTTGGCCAGGTTCAGCCGCCTGGTCTCGCCGCCGAGGATGCCGACGAGTTCCTCGTTGACGATCTTCACGACCTGCTGGGCCGGGTTCAGCGCCGCGCTGACCTCGGCGCCCTTGGCGCGCTCCTTGATCCGTCCGATGAAGCCGCGGACGACGGGCAGCGCGACGTCGGCCTCCAGCAGCGCGAGGCGGATCTCGCGGCAGGTGGCGTCGATGTCGGCCGGTGACAGACGCCCCTTACCGCGCAGATCCTTGAGGGCACCGGTAAGCCGGTCGGACAGGGATTCGAACACCGATCGCGCTCCTGATCTCGGGGGACGTCACATTCTCTCCCAGGGTAATGGGATCACCCGCGTGTTCGCGCAGGCGGTGCGTCCTTCCGGGCCGAGCGCGGGCCTGCTAGTCGAGCACGCGGCGGCGTGGCTTGGCGGTTTTGCGGTAGTCGTGGTTCTCCTCGGCCACCATGAAGACCGCCTCGTTGGCGGTCAGGCCCAGTTCCAGGGCCAGGTCGTCGAGGACAGCCCACTCCGCCGTGCTCGGGATGGGCGAGGTGGCGACCCTGGACGCGATCGTCATCGCGGTCACCGCCTGTCGCCCGGTCAATGTGCGACCCGGAAGCCAGGAGACCACCCAGCGGTCGCCGCCGACGCAGCGTGCCATGTGCGTGGTCTCGTCACTCGTCATCGTGGACGCCGAAACGACTTCGATTGCCATCGACCTGCTCCCCTCGTGCTCGCGATAGCCGGACGCCCTAGATCGTATGGTCCGGCCGCCGAGCGGGAGTTCGGATGCAGCAAATATCCTGCAACAGATTGATCACCGGATTATGCGCAGCTAGCGGCTACTTTCCGAGTCAGAAGCAGTCGCTTCGGGCGGTTTGGGCGCAGTTTTGGGAACCACCGCGAGGAGCGCTTTCTCGATCGCTTCCCGGCGGGCGGGGCCGTCCTCGGATCCCAGATCCAGGCAGAAGCTGTCGACCACCGCCGATCCCATCGTGACGACCTTGGCCCAGCGGACGTCGGCTCCGCAGGCGGCCAGTTCGGCGGCCAGGCGGCTGAGCAGGCCCACCCGGTCCTCGGCGCGCAACTCCAGGATCACCTGGCCGGGTGCGGAGGTGTCCGACCAGATCACTCGGGGCCGAGCCTGCGCGTACCGGCTGCGGCCGATGGTGCTCGCCTCCCGCTCGCGTTTGGCCAGCGCCCCGGGCACATCCAGATCGCCGGCCGTGGCGCGGATCAGTTCCTGGCGCAGCAGGCCCGGGTCCGGCGGATCGCCGAACTTGGGAGCGACGACGAAAGTGTCCACCGCGGACGCGCCTTCGACCCCCAGCGCGGCCGACAGCACCCGCAGCGAGTGCAGCGCGAGCACACCGGCGGCGTCGGAGAGCAGCCCTGGGCTGTCCGGCGCGATGACGGTCACCGTGTAGGTGTGTTTGCTCTCACCGGGCTTCAGGTCCACATGCACCCCGCCCGCGCGGGCCTTCTCGATCAGTTCCGGTGCGATCGGCTCCGGCGTCGGCAGCTGGTCGCCCGCCATGACCAGTCGGCAGCGGCGGACCAGCTCACCGATCAGCGAGGCCTTCCAGTCGCCCCACACACCGGGGCCGGTGGCCAGCGAGTCCGCCTCGGCCAGTGTGTGCAGCAGTTCCAGCAGCTGCGGATCGCCGTCGAGGGTCTCGACGACGGAGCGCACCGTCTCCGGATCGGACAGGTCGCGCCGGGTGGCGGTTTCCGGCAGCAGCAGGTGGTGGCGGACGATCGCGCTGAGCGTCCGCACGTCCGAGGGCCACAAACCGAGGCGGCGGCCGATGTGCGTGGCGAGTTCCGCGCCGACGAGGCTGTGATCGCCCGCGCGGCCCTTGCCGATGTCGTGCAGCAGCGCGCCGAGGGCGAGCAGGTCCGGGCGGGCCACCCGGGTGCTCAGCCCGCCCGCGTAGGCGACCGTCTCCATGAGGTGGCGGTCGACGGTCCAGATGTGCTGGACATCGCGCGGCGGCAGGTCGCGCACGGCTCCCCATTCCGGCAGCAGCCTGCCCCACAGTCCGGTCCGGTCCAGCGCCTCGACCGCGTCGATGGTGCCGCGGCCCGCGCCCAACAGGACCAGCAGGTCGTTGAGGGCGTCCTTGGGCCACGGCTCGCGTAGCTCGGGGGCGTCCTCGGAGAGCCGGTTGAGGGTGGTGGCCGACATCGGCAGGCCGGTCTGCGCGGACGCCGCAGCCACGCGCAGGATGAGGCCGGGATCGCGCTGCGGGCGGGCATCCCGGGCCAGCACCACCTCGCCCGCGTGCTCGACCACTCCCTCGTCCAGCGGCCTGCGCACCGGCATCCGGCGCAGGCGCGCCAGGCCCCGGCGCGGCAGCGAGTTGGCCGCGGTGCGCAACCCGACGTCCACGGAGTAACTGACCGTCCGGGCCGAATCGCTCAGGGTGCGAGCCAGATCGAACCGATCGCCGACGCGCAGGGCCGCGCCGATCTCGTCGGCGTCCTGCGCCCGCAGCTGGTCGCGGGCCCGGCCCGCCACCCGGTGCAGTTCGGTTCGCACGTCGAGCAGGCGCCGATGCGCCTGTTTCAATCCGCCGCCGGGCACGTCCGGACCGAGGCCGGGCATGGCGTCGGTCAGCTGGGCGATGGCCAGGGCGTCGAGCAGCTGGATGTCGCGCAGGCCACCGCGCCCGTTCTTCAGGTCGGGCTCGGCGCGGTGGGCGATCTCGCCGTTGCGCTCCCATCGGGTCTGCGCCTGGGCGATGAGCTCGTCGAAGCGGGAGCGGATCCCGGTGCGCCATTCCCGGCGCACCCCGCCGATCAGCAGATTGCTCAAGTCCTGGTCGCCGACGATGTGCCTGGCCTCGAGCATGCCCAGCGCGGCGATGAGGTCGTCCGCTGCCACCCGCAACGCCTGCGGAACGGTCCGCACACTGTGGTCGAGTTTGATGTGCGCGTCCCACAGCGGATACCAGAGCTGATCGGCGACCTCGGCCACCCGGGCCGGGTCGACGTCGTCGTGCAGCAGCACCAGATCCAGATCGGAGTACGGCAGCATCTCGCCGCGACCCAGACCGCCGACGGCCACCACGGCCAAGCCGCTGTCGGGGGCGATGCCCAGTTCGGCGCCCTTGCTCGTGAGCCACAGTTCGTAGAGGTCGACCAAGGCCTGGCGCAGCGACTCGGCGTCCAGCCGGGGATTGCGCGGCTGGCCGCCGTCGAGCAGTTGGCTTCGCGCGCGGACCAGGTCGGCCGCCCCGTTGGACACCTTGCCGCTGCCTCCGGTGACCTTCGGCTCACCGTCGTGCTCGTACTGACTACCCACAACCCACCGCCCAGTTCATGCGCGCGGCCCCGCCCCGGCCGGAGCTCCGGCGGGAGCGGGGCCGCCGCTCGATCGATATCCCGCTACAGCGCGTCGGTGCCGCGTTCGCCGGTCCGAACCCGGATGATGGACTCCACCGGGGTTACCCAGACCTTGCCGTCGCCGATCTTGCCGGTGCGGGAGGCCTCCACGATCACTTCCACGACCTTGTCGACGGACGCGTCGTCCACGACGACCTCCACGCGGACCTTCGGCACGAAGTCGACGGAGTACTCCGCGCCGCGGTACACCTCGGTGTGGCCCTTCTGCCGGCCGTACCCTTGGACCTCGCTGACGGTCATGCCCAGCACACCCGCCTGCTCGAGCCCGGACTTGACGTCCTCGAGCGTGAACGGTTTGACGATTGCGGTGATCAGTTTCATGTCGTCATGCCTCCTTGACGGCCGAACGTGCCGTGCTACCCAGAGCGGCGAAGTCGTAGGCGGTTTCCGCGTGCTCGGACTCGTCCAAGCCCACCGACTCTGCTTCCTCGCTCACGCGCAGCCCAATGGTGAACTTCACGATATAGGCAATGATCAGCGTCGCGACGAAGGAGAACGCAAGTACCACACCGGCGCCCACCGCTTGCCGCCACAACTGATCGACGCCACCGCCGTAGAGCAGACCGGTCTTGCCCGCACCCGCCTCGGGCGCCGCGACGAAACCGACCATCAGGGTGCCGACGATGCCGCCGACCAGGTGCACGCCGACCACGTCGAGCGAGTCGTCGAAACCGAACTTGAACTTCAGGCCGACCGCGAGGGCGCACAACGCGCCCGCGATCGCGCCGATGGCCAGCGCGCCGAGCACGTTCACCGAGGAACACGACGGGGTGATGGCGACCAGGCCCGCCACGATGCCCGATGCCGCGCCGAGCGAGGTGGGCTTGCCGTCGCGGATCTTCTCCACCAGCAGCCAGGCCAGCATGGCGGCGCAGGTCGCGACGGTTGTGGTGACGAAGGTCGAACCGGCGAGGCCGCCGGAGGTCACCGCGGAACCGGCGTTGAAGCCGAACCAGCCGAACCACAGCAGACCGGCGCCAAGCATGACGAACGGCAGGTTGTGCGGACGGAACGGGGTCGTCGGCCAGCCCTTGCGCTTGCCGAGCACCAGCACCAGGGCCAGACCGGCGGCACCGGCGTTGATGTGCACCGCCGTGCCACCCGCGAAGTCGACCGCGAGCAGTTTGTTCGCGATCCAGCCGCCCTCGTGCACGACGTTGCCGTCGGCGTCCTTGACGTCGAAGTCGAACACCCAGTGTGCGACCGGGAAGTAGACCACCGTGGACCAGATGCCCGCGAACAGCAGCCACGCGCCGAACTTCAAGCGGTCGGCGACCGCGCCCGAGATGAGGGCAACCGTGATGATGGCGAACATCAATTGGAAGGCGACGAAGACGGTGGCCGGGATCGTGCCCGCGAGCGGGATGTTCACCGCTTCGGTGGTGACCGCGCCCGCCGCGTCCTTGACCTCGGCGACCGAGTTGCCCCCGATCAAGCCCTTGAGGCCGAAGAACTGGGTCGGGTCACCGATCACGCCGAATTTGTTGTCGCCGAAAGCCGTCGAGTATCCGTACAGCGACCACAGCACGCCGACCAGGCCCATGGCGCTGATGCTCATCATGATCATGTTGAGCACGTACTTCGACCGGACCATGCCACCGTAGAAGAAAGCAAGGCCCGGCGTCATCAGCAACACCAGCGCCGAGCTCGCCAGCATCCAGGCGGTGTCACCGGTATCCGGTGCACCGGTAAGTGGAAAAGCCACCTTAATGTCCTCCTCATCTCGGGCCCCGCCGATTCCGGCAAATGGACCTGAACAGAAGGGTCCTTACTCGGTGTTTCATCCGTAGAGCTGACGTGTTTCACCTACGTGAACGGATGGCATAGCCGTGTTGCCACTACGTTTCGTCACCTACACCGGGCGTTTCGCGGCGCTGTGAGGCCCGCACCCGGAAATCGGACATTCGTTACAGCGGAGGAGGACTCGGCAAACATCCGGGGTGTGATCGGCCTCGCATCCCGGCGGGGAGCGGCTCGCGGCGCACCGCCGACCGGAACGCCACGGGCCGCAGCCCCTTTCGAAGCGGAAGGATCAGCCCAGCAGCGCGTCCACGAACGCGGCCGGCTCGAACGGAGCCAGATCGTCGGCGCCCTCGCCGAGTCCGACCAGCTTCACCGGCACGCCCAGTTCGTGCTGGACCTGGAAGACGATGCCACCCTTGGCCGTGCCGTCCAGCTTGGTCAGCACGACGCCGGTGATATCCACCACTTCGGCGAACACCCGGGCCTGGGTCAGTCCGTTCTGCCCGACCGTCGCGTCCAGCACGAGGAGGACCTCGTCCACGGCGGCTTTCTTCTCCACGACCCGCTTGACCTTGCCCAGTTCGTCCATCAGCCCCGTCTTGGTGTGCAGCCGCCCCGCGGTGTCGATCAGCACCACATCGACGCCGCGCTCGACACCCGCGGCCACCGCGTCGAACGCGACCGCGGCCGGATCGGCGCCCTCACGGCCGCGGATGGTGTCGGCGCCGACCCGCTCACCCCAGGTCTGCAACTGGTCCGCGGCCGCGGCGCGGAAGGTGTCGGCCGCGCCGAGCAGCACCCGGCGGCCGTCGGCGACGAGCACACGCGCGAGCTTGCCGGTGGTGGTGGTCTTGCCGGTGCCGTTCACGCCGACCACGAGCAGGATCGACGGGTGGTCCGGGTGCGGCAGCGCGCGCACCGCGCGGTCCAGCTCCGGTCGCAACTGCTCGACAAGCACGTCGCGCAGCACCGCACGCGCCTCGTCGGTGGTGCGCACGCTGCGCGCCGCCATCTCCGCACGCAGCCGGGAGACGACGGCCGTGGTGCTGGCGGTGCCGAGGTCGGCCAGCACGAGGGTGTCCTCGACCTCTTCCCACGAGTCGTCGTCCAGGTCACCGCCGCCGAGCAGGCCGAGCAGGCTCTTGCCGACGGCGTTCTGCGAGCGCGACAGCCGTCCGCGCAGCCGGACCAGGCGTCCGGCGGTGGGCTCGATCTCCTCCAGCGCGACAGGCGCCTCGACGCCGGCGGGCGTGTCGGGAGCGACGACTCCGGTGGCGGTGGCATCCGGGGCCGCGGTGTCGGTGGCCGGCTCGGCGGTCGCGTCAGCGACCTCGGTCTCGTCGGCCGTGACCGGCGCGGTGCCGGTCACGGGGCTCTCCGGCGCTGCCGCCTCGCCGGTGGCGGGCTCCGCCGTCTCCGGTTCGGCAGGAGCGGCGCCACCGGCCGCGGGCGGGGCCTCGGCGACGTCCGCCTCCGGCAACGGAACATTGGTGATGCCGCGTTTGGGCGCGTCGCGCGGGATCGCGGCGTCGTCGCCGACGTGCGGCTGTCCTTCGGTGTCGGTGCGCTCGACCGGTTGCGGCTCGGTCGCCGTGCCGCCCCGGCTGAAGGTGAATCCGCCGGACGCGGTGTAACCACCGGACCGGTCGGTCACCTCCTTGTCCTGCGTGGGCGGTGTCAGCGACACGCGGCCGCGCCGGTACCGGACGAAACCGGCGACGAGCACGACGAGCAGCAGTGCGGCGACCGCGGCGATCAGGATCCAGACTTCGGGACTCACGCGGACCATCCTTGCAGACCGACCCTCACGTGCCGGGCCCCGAGCCGCACCCGCCGCGCGAGTCGCACCACCGGGGCGACGGCGTGACCTCGGGGAACACCGCAGGTACCGGGCCGTGCACGAGCCCTGCCCGGCACCGACACAGCCCCCGAGATTTCTTGTCCTGCGGAACTTCTCGCGAAGGGACAATAGGATCGGCGACGTGACCGATCGAAACGTGCTTGGGGGGCCGCTGGAAGAGTGCGGCACCGATCCTCTCACCGGCTTCTACCGGGACGGCTGCTGCAGTACCGGGCCGGAGGATCTGGGCAGCCACACCGTGTGCACCGTCGTCACGGCAGAATTCCTGGAGCATCAAGCTTCCATCGGAAATGATTTGAGCACTCCGCGTCCGGAGAACAATTTTCCCGGCCTCCAGCCCGGCGATCGGTGGTGCGTGGTGGCCGTGCGGTGGCTGCACGCACACGAGGACGGCGTGGCCGCGCCCGTGGTGTTGGCGGCCACCCACGAGAACGCCCTGGAAGTGATCTCGATGGACATCCTGCGTAAGTACGCCGTCGACGTGCCCGACGACGTCAGCGACCTGCTCTGAGCGAGGGGGAATTCCCTTCCTCGGCCCGCGGCGGGTCGCCGCGAGAAACCACCGCCCCCGACCGTGAACCAGCGTCCGATCGGATGGGTGGCGCAGCAGAGCACCGAATGGCACAGATGCGCCATTCTTCCTACCGGGCCGCCGCGACACGCCGGCGATGCGCCTTCTGGCGGCATGCCGCCGAGCAATACCTGGCCCGGCGGCCCGTTCCGGCCCGCGGCACCGCCGCGTGGCACACCGGGCAGCGACCGCCCCCGGTTTCGTTACGTTCGAGTGATTCGTTACGGTTTTCGATCCCGGCATCCCGTTTCGTCACTGCCGGACCACCTGGCCGGGCGCGCAGCGCGTCGAGCACGAGCGCCGCGGTGCGGTCCACTTCGCCCCGCGCTTTGCGGAGTTGTTGAATCGCAACGCATCCGGTGAAGATCGCCAGCACGTCGTCGAGTTCGATGTCGGCCCGGACCGCCCCCTCGCGCTGGGCCGCGGCCAGCAGTGCGCCCAGCGCTCGATGGAAACGCGCGCCCGCGCCCTGCAGCAGCGCCCGCGGCCAGCCGTCGTCGGACTGGACCAGATCGCACAGCGCCTGGTTACCCGGGGTTGTCGCGATCACGGCGGTGCACAGGTCGAAGAAGGCGGCGCCGGGGTCGGCCGCGCCGAGACGGTCGGCGGCCATTTTCGCCAAGCGGTCGATGCGCTGCTGCATTACGGCTTCCAGCAGAGCGGCTTTCGTCGGGAAGTGGCGGTAGACGGTGCCCGCGCCGACGCCCGCCCGGCGGGCGACCTCGGCGAGCGACACCGAGGCGCCCTGCTCCGCGAAGGCCCGCTGCGCGGCCGCCAGCACGAGGGCGCGGTTGCGCCGGGCATCGGCTCGGGACAGCCCGTCCGGGGCGAGCGAGGTGGTCATTTCGTTACGGCCTTCCTGGAAGCGACCTGGTGAATCGGGTCGAGCCACCCGTATCGTCCGAATCCGGGTTGACCGACCCGATTCTAACGAGCAGAGAAGGCGGAGCATGTCCCCTCAGCACAACCTCATCCTGGTCACCGGCGCCACCGGCAAGCAGGGCGGCGTGACCGCCCGCAGACTGCTGGCGGACGGCAGGGCGGTGCGCACGCTGGTCCGCGACGCGCAGGCACCGGCCGCACAGGACTTGGCCGCGGCGGGCGCCGAACTCGTCGTCGGCGACTTCGACGCCCCGGAGACCTTGCCCGCGGCGCTGGCCGGTGTCACCGGGCTGTTCCTTGTCCCGCCGGCCGCATACAGTCCGCAGGGCTGGGATGTCGATCTGGAAGCCGCGCGCGGACGAGCGGTCGTGGACGCGGCGCGCGAGGCGGGCGTTCGGCAGATCGTGTTCACCGGCATCGCCTCGATGGGCGACAACGCGTCGTGGGGCGTGACCGGCAAGAAGCGCATCGAAGACGCCGTCATCGCCAGCGGCGCCCGCTACACCCTGCTGCGCCCGGTGCGGTTCATGGAGAACTATCTGCTGCGCACCTCACCGGTCGACGGCATCTTCGACGGTGTACACCGGCATCTCTTCCCGGCCGAAGGGCCGATGAAGGTGATCGCCCTTGCGGACATCGGCGATATCGCCGGTCTCGTCTTCGCCGACCCGGATCGCTTCCACGGCCGCGTCCTCGAACTCGCGGGCGACGTGCTCGCCCCGCCCGCGGCCGCCGCGGCGATCAGCGCGGCCACCGGCCACTCCGTCCGGTATCAGGAGATCGGCGAGGCCGAGGCGGACGCGATCGGCGCGGAGATCGGCAATACCTGGCGTTTGATGCGCCACACGGGCGGCTGGCGCGCCGACGTCGACGAGATCCGCGAAATCCACCCCGGCCTGCGGACATTCGACACCTGGCTCGCCGAAACCGGTGCGGCGCAGATCAAAGCGTTGCTGGACGGCGAAAAGGCCACCGCCGCGGTCAGCTGACAAGAGCCCGGCCGATCCGCATGTGACGGCGCGACAGGCCGCCCACCACGCCGCGGACGTCTGCTCAGCCGCCGCCCAGCTCGCCGGGGTGATCGCCCCGCCAGGCGTACCCTCGGCACGGTGTTACGCATGCGCCGAGCATCCCGCCGTCCCCGGCGCGACCCGGTGGGCGCGGAAGTCGACGAGATATTCGGCCCGTCGCGCAAGCACATCCACGAGCGCAAGGAATGGGTGGCGGTCGCGAAGCTCGACGACCGCGTCTCCGGTGACGATCCGCTGGTCGACCTGGACGTCGGCCCGGTCACCCCTCCCCGCGACCGGCGGGTGACCGGGCGGTGGCTCAGCCCGCCGCGCCGACCGGCGCCAGATTCTCCCCGCGCAGCCGCTGGGAGATCACCTGGGTGATGCCGTCGCCGCGCATGCTGACGCCGTAGAGCGCGTCGGCGATCTCCATCGTCGGCTTCTGGTGGGTGATGACGATCAGCTGGCTCTTCTCCCGCAGCTGCTCGAACAAGCCGATCAGGCGGCGCAGGTTGGTGTCGTCGAGCGCGGCTTCGACCTCGTCCATCACATAGAACGGCGAGGGCCGGGCGCGGAAGATGGCCACCAGCAACGCGACCGCGGTGAGCGATTTCTCTCCGCCGGACAGCAGCGAGAGCCGCTTGACCTTCTTGCCCGGCGGACGGGCCTCCACCTCGATGCCGGTGGTGAGCATGTCCGAGGGGTCGGTGAGCAGCAGCCTGCCCTCGCCGCCGGGGAACAGTTTCGCGAACACCCCGACGAACTCACGCTCCACGTCGGCGTATGCCTCGGTGAAGACCTGGAGGATGCGGGCGTCGACCTCGGCGACCACGTCGAGCAGATCCTTGCGCGCGCTCTTGACGTCCTCCAGCTGGGTGGCCAGGAAGTTGTAGCGCTCCTCCAGCGCCGCGAATTCCTCCAGCGCCAGCGGATTCACCTTGCCGAGGGTGGCCAGATCCTTCTCCGCGCGCTTGGCGCGACGTTCCTGGGTCTGCCGGTCGTAGGGCATCGGCGCGGGCTCGCTGACCTGCTCCCCCCGCTCCTTGGCCTGCTCGTACTCCTGTAGTTCCAGCGCCGAGGGCGGCAGCGGCACGTCCGGACCGTACTCGGCGATCAGATCGTTCAGCGCGATGCCGAACTGCTCGGCGATCGTCGCCTCCAGTTGCTCGATGCGCAACGCCGCTTGCGCCTTCGCCACCTCGTCCCGGTGCACGGCGTCGGTGAGCTGGGACAGCTGCGCGGTGAGCGCACGCACCCGCTCCTTGATCTGCTCGACCTGCGCGGCGCACTCCGAGCGCTTGCGCACCAGTTCGTCCCTGCGGGCGCCCGCAGCGGCGACCACCCGCTCGAGCTCGGCGGCGATCTTCGCACCGGATTCGGCGACAGCGGCGGCCACCTCGGCCGCCTTCTTGCGCGCGGCCGCCGCGCGTTCGGCGCGGGCGCGGTTCTCCCGCTCGGCACGGGCGGCGCGGCGTAGCGACTCCGCCTTGCCGCGCACCGATTCCGCGCGTTCCTCGGCGGTGCGCACGGCGAGCCGGGCCTCGACCTCCATCGCGCGCGCCTCGGCCAGCGCGGACGCCGCCTCCTCGCGCGCGCGGCCCGCGGCTTCGGTACCCGCGGCGCCCGCGCCGTCGGCATCCACCTCGGACTGTTCGAATTCCGCGTGCCGCAGGCGATCCTCCAGGTCGGCCAGCGCGGCCAGCGCCTCTTCCCGGTTGGCCTCGGCGTCGTCGCGCTGGCCGAGCAGCCGTTCGCTCTCCGCGTGTGCGGTGCGGGCGGTCTGGCCGAGCCTGCCCAGCCGCTCGTAGATCGCCACCAGCGCCTGATCGGATTCGTGCAGGGCGAGCAGTGCCTGATCGACGGCATCCTTGCGGTCGGCCTGTTCCTCGAGCGCACCGGACAGCGCGGCCTCGAGTTCCTCGGCGCGCCGCTGCGCGGACACCAGCTCGGCCTTGGCGGCATCGATGTCGGCCTGGATCTCCAGCTGGCTGGGCGCCCGATCGGAACCGCCGAGCAGCCAGCCGTTTCCGGCGAGGTCGCCGTCGCGGGTGACCACGCGCAGGCCGGGCCTGGATGCGACCAGCGCGCGGGCGGCGGGCAGATCCTCGGCCACGGCGATTCCCGCGGTCAGCGCCGCGATCGCGCCGCGCACGGTGTCGGGGCACTCCACCACGTCGACCAGCCAGCGGGCACCACCGGGCAATGCGCCCGGGTGCGGCCCCTCGGCGTTCTCGGTGCCGAAGACGACCGCGGCGCGACCACCGTCGGCTTCCTTGAGCGCCTGGATGGCGGCGTGCGCGGACTCGCCGGTGTCGGCGGCGACGGCGTCGGCCAGCGGGCCGAGCGCGGCGGCGACGGCGGCCTCATACCCACCGTGCACGCGCAGCAACGCCGAGAGTGGACCGAGCAAGCCCTGTTCGCGGTGCTCCACCAGCCAAGCCACCCCGTCGCGGCGCGCCAGGTTCATCCCGAGCGCCTCGATGCGCGCGCCGAGCGAGGCGACCCGCTTGCTCGCGTCGCGGTCCTGTTCGCGCAGTTCGGTGACGCGCTGATCGGCCAGTTCGAGGGCTTGTACCGCGTGCTCGTGCTGGGCGTCCAGACCGGCCTCGCCCGCGTCGAGTTCGTCGAGCTCGGTCTGCACCGTGTCGAATTCGGCTTGGGCGGCCTCGCCGCGATGGCGGGCGTCGGCGATGGCGACCGACAGGCGCGCGATCTCCGCGTCCACCGACTGCGCTCTGGCCCGCAAGGTGTCCACCTTGCCCGCCAACCGGGCCACGCCCTCGCGCCGGTCGGCGATCGCCCGCACCGCGGCCAGGTGCGCCTGCTCGGCGGCCTTGGCGGCGTGTTCGCGTTCGGCCAGCTGGTCTCTGGCCGCCTCCAGCGTCTCGGTGGCCATCTCGACCGCCTCGCGCAGCTCGGCCTCCTCGGCCTCGACACGATCGGCCTCGGCCTCGAGCTGCTCGGGGTCGCGGCCCGCGCCGACCGGAGCGGTGGTGTCCAGGTGCCGCGCCCGGTCGCCCGCGATGCGGATGGTCGCGTTGACCCGCTCGGCCAGCGCGGAGAGCTGGAACCAGATCTGCGCGGCGGCCTCGGCGCTCGGCGTCAACCGGGACAGCTGGAATTCCTGCTGCGCCAGCGCCGCGTTGGCGGCGTCCAGCTCGGACTGCACGGTGATCTGCTGCTCGCGCGCGTACGCCTCCTTGCTCTGCTGGCCTGCCAGCTCCGCGCGGCGGGTGACCAGGTCGTCGGCGGCCAGGCGCAGCCGCGCGTCACGCAGATCGGCCTGCACGGTCTGCGCCCTTCGGGCCACCTCGGCCTGCCTGCCCAGCGGTTTGAGTTGCCTGCGCAATTCGGTGGTGAGGTCGGTGAGCCGGGCCAGATTGGCCTGCATGGCCTCCAGCTTGCGTACCGCCTTCTCCTTGCGCTTGCGGTGCTTGAGCACACCGGCGGCCTCTTCGACGAACGCGCGGCGGTCCTCGGGGCGCGACTCCAGGATCGCCGACAGCTGCCCCTGCCCCACGATGACGTGCATCTCGCGGCCGATACCTGAGTCGCTGAGCAGTTCCTGCACGTCCATCAGGCGGCAGGAGTTGCCGTTGATCTCGTATTCGCCCGCCCCGTCGCGGAACATGCGCCGGGTGATGGAGACCTCGGCGTAGTCGATCGGCAGTGCGCCGTCGGAATTGTCGATGGTCAGCGTGACCTCGGCGCGGCCGAGCGGCGCGCGCCCCGCCGTGCCGGCGAAGATGACGTCCTGCATCTTGCCGCCCCGCAGCGCCTTCGCACCCTGCTCGCCCATCACCCAGGTGAGCGCGTCGACGACGTTCGACTTGCCCGATCCATTCGGACCGACCACGCACGTGATGCCCGGCTCCAACCGCAGCGTCGTCGCGGACGCGAAGGATTTGAAGCCCTTCAACGTCAGACTCTTCAGGTGCAAGTTCGACGACCTTTCCGTGTTCTGCCCGGTCGGCGTTCCGCGCGGTCGAGGCAGCGCATCCGGCGACCAGTCATGGTAGCCGTCGCGTGCCGGGCGCTTTCCGGCCCCGACGGCGCACGCGGCCGAGTGGCGGTTCGGCGATATCCGTAGGTTATCGACTCGCCACCGGTTCGCGCGCATTTCGATGTGCCCGAGGTTTGCCCGGAGGGCGCGCCGCACTGTCCGGGGCACCCGGTCGAAACCGGTGGCGCGCGCACCGCGAACCACTGAGGCCTCGCCCGCGACGGCGCGCCGCCCCTGCGTGTTCGCTCGATCGCCGGTCCGCTTCCGGGCTCGTCGATCCGCCGAATCCGGGCGGTCTCGAACTGGCACTGACGCCGCGCGCTCCGGCCACATACGATCCCTCTGATTCGCCAGCGGAACGTTCGGGAGCGCACCACGATGTCTGCCCCCTCACCAGGGACGAGCACGCGGCTGCGCCTTGCCCGGATCACGGGGCTGGTACTCGGCAGCCTGGTGTTCCTGCACGCCTGCGAGCGCAGCAAGAGCGCACTGCTCGGCGATGTGCGGGTGGAGGTGGCGTTCGCGGCCGCTCTCGGTGCCGCCGCCCTGGCCGCGGCGTGGTTCGAGATCAAGCTGCGGGGGCTGGAGCAGGACGCCGATCCGCCGTGGGACGACGCCGAGCAGTACGAAACTCCCAGTCCTGGGAATTTTCCCGGTCGAACCGGACGTCGGGCGGACACGGCGTACGGCAGGGGCGAGCGAGCGCGTCGCACGGTGGCGGCCGCGAGACCGGCTCCCATGGCCGACCTCGAAGACGACGACCAGCTCGAACCCGAGGAATCCGCAGGGCGCGCCGATCTCGTCAGCGGGATTGCGCGGACATTGCGGATCACCCGCCTCGGTGCCTCGGGCGAACGGCTGCCCCTGCCGACCCTGAACGCGATGACGAAGTGGATTCGCCGCGTCGACCCCGACGAGGAAGCCGACGGCGAACTCGACGACCAGGACGAGACAGAGCAGATCACCCGCACCGAGACGGGCGAACTCGTCATCGAATCGAGCAGGCGAACGGTGCGAGCCAGGATCGGCCGCTCCGGCGACCTCGTCGTGCACGGCCGGTGGCACGGCGGTGCGCATCCGCCCTCCGAATGGAAGTGGACGTTCCACCCCGACGCCTTCCACGCCATTCGCAGCGCCCTCGGCGACGGGCCCGGCGACCTCCTCGATCTGCTCGAGGACACCGTTCCCTGGCTGGACGCCGGCGCCCGCCAAGACCCCGGCGCATGGCTGCGCGCCCACGACATTCCCGCGACCTACCGGGAGAAGGGCGTCAACGCCGCGCAGACCACCCGCGAACTACCCGCCCTCCAGCCGGGTCGTCCACCGCAGCCGCCGCGCGCGGGCAAATCCCTCCGCACCCTGCCCGATGACGCGTCCGGCACCGGGACCGCACGCCGGTCGGCCAAAGCTGTGGACGACCACCATGCCCGGCTCTCATCCGGTCGCGAACGACCTCCGGCCGCTGCGAGAGCTTCCGAGCGCCGCTCCACACCGAGCGCCGCCGCCCCCCGACCCTCATCCCACCGCGCCGGTGCCGATCGACGATCACGCGACGACGTGGGGCAACAGAACTTCCGGTCCGACGACTACGGCTCGCCGGCGCGAACGCCCCCGGCGCGCCGTAGACGAGGCGAACCCGAATCGGCGCAGCGCAGCGATCGGTGGCCCGGTGCGGAAGAGCCGCAAGTGCGCACCCGGCCCACCCCCGGCCGTCCCGACCTCCCGAGACGTCGACACCGCGAACTCGCCGACGACGACCAGCACGTCGCCCGGCAGCCGGATCGCTACCCCGACGAGACCGATTCCTCTCGTTCACGACCCGGTCGGCAGTCAGGGCGCAACCTTCAGCCGCCTCCGGACTTCGAGCCGAGGACCAGCCGACGGGACCGGCCCATACCGTCCGAACCGCCACCCGAACGCCGCCATCAGCGCTCACAGCGCGAAACCCCGTCCCCCTCGCACGAGTCCCCCTCGCGACGCGGCTGGTAGGACACGAAATCGGCGCTGTCACCCGGTGCTCCGGGTGACAGCGCCGAGAAGCGGAGTTCAGCTCGCGCGGTGGGTGAACCGGCCGTTCTCGAAGCCGGCCACCATACGGAAGGCGAGGACGGCGCCCCACGGGCCGATCACCCAGATCGGCCAGAAGTAGGTCAAGGCGCCGACGCTCAGCGAGACCGCACCCCAGATGACGAGCACCAGCAGGCTCACGGCGAGCCAGGTGCTGCCCTCGATGCGCTGCCAGATCGGGATACGCGGACGGGCGGAAGCCGGTGCGACGGCATCCTTGCCGAGTTCGGGCAGATCGGACAGCACCGAGCGCAGGTCCTCACGATCGGTGGTGGCGTACACCTGAGCGACGCGCTGGTCGTATTCGGGCAGATCGAGCCGCCCGTCTGCCATATGCCTGCCGAGCAGGCGCACCACGGCGTCGCGTTCGGCATTCGAGGCGCGGGTGCCGGTGGAGATGTCCATGCCTGGTCCTATCGACGGTTCCACCCTCCATAGTGGAATATAGATCCAGTATAACCCTCCAAAGTGGAATGTCAATCCCCAGGGTTTCACCGTCCGAAACCGGGGACTTCCCACCCGGCGGCGGTAATGTTCGGATGGACGAGAACAACTGTATGGACAGGTGTTCGGCTCGCGGGCCCGCCGAACGGCCGGCTCCGCGTCCCGACCAACTCGCTCGAGGAGGAACAGGTGTCGGAAACCGTCCGCGGGGTCGTGGCCCGCAGCAAAGGCGCACCGGTCGAGATCGTCGAGGTGGTGATCCCGGATCCCGGACCGCACGACGTGGTGGTGCGGGTGCAGGCTTGCGGCGTCTGCCACACCGACCTGCACTATCGCGAAGGCGGTATCACCGACGACTTCCCGTTCCTGCTCGGTCACGAGGCGGCGGGCGTGGTGGAAACCGTGGGCGCCGCGGTCACCCACGTGGCGGAGGGTGACTACGTGATCCTCAACTGGCGCGCGGTCTGCGGCGAGTGCCGGGCGTGCAAACGGGGCCGTCCCTGGTACTGCTTCGACAGCCGCAACGCGAGCAAGAAGATGACGCTCGCCGACGGGACCGAACTGACCCCCGCGCTGGGCATCGGAGCGTTCGCCGACAAGACCTTGGTGCACGAAGGCCAGTGCACCAAGGTCGATCCGGCGGCCGACCCCGCGGTGGCAGGCCTGCTCGGCTGCGGCGTGATGGCGGGCATCGGCGCGGCGCTGCACACCGGCAACGTCTCGATCGGCGACACCGTCGCGGTGATCGGCTGCGGCGGCGTCGGGGACGCGGCGATCGCCGGAGCCCGGCTGGCGGGTGCCGAAACCATCATCGCGGTGGACCGCGACGCCCGGAAACTGCGCTGGGCCACGGACTTCGGCGCCACCCACACGATCGACGCCACCACCGAGGACGTGGTCGAGAAGATCCAGGAGTACACCGGCGGGTGGGGCGCCGACGTCGTCATCGAGGCCGTCGGGCGACCGGAGACCTGGAAGCAGGCGTTCTACGGCCGCGACCTGGCCGGCACGGTGGTGCTCGTCGGCGTGCCGACTCCGGAGATGACCATCGAGATGCCGCTGCTGGACCTGTTCTCCCGCGGCGGCGCCTTGAAATCCTCCTGGTACGGCGACTGTCTGCCGGAACGCGACTTCCCCAACCTGATCAGCCTGCACCGCCAGGGACGGCTGCCGCTGGACCGCTTCGTCACCGAACGCATCGGGCTCGACCAGGTGGAGCGGGCCTTCGCCGAGATGCACACCGGCGATGTGCTGCGCTCCGTGGTGGTCTGGTGACCGCCCGCATCGACCGCGTCGTCACCTCCGGCGACTTCTGCCTGGACGGCGGCACCTGGGCGGTGGACAACAACATCTGGCTGGTCGGTGACGACGACGAGGTGGTCGTCATCGATGCCGCCCACGACGCGGGCCCGATCGTCGCGGCGGTCGCGGGCCGCGCCGTCCGCGCGATCGTGTGCACCCACGGGCACAACGATCACGTGACGGTGGCGCCCGAACTCGCCGAACGCTTGAACGCACCGGTCCTGCTGCATCCCGGCGACGAGCCGCTGTGGCGGATGACCCACCCGGACACCGGCTACCAGCCGCTCCAGGACGGCGACCGGATCGCGGTGGCGGACACCGAGATCCATGTCCTGCACACGCCGGGGCACTCCCCCGGATCGGTCGCCCTGCACCTGCCGGACGCGAAAGCCGTGTTCACGGGCGACACGCTGTTCGCGGGCGGGCCAGGCGCGACCGGTCGCTCGTTCTCCGATTTCGGCACGATCATCGAGTCGATCCGCGACCGCCTGCTGACGCTGCCGGAGGAAACCGCGGTCCACACCGGGCACGGCGATTCCACCACCATCGGCGCGGAGAAACCGTTCCTGGCCGAGTGGATCGCCCGCGGTCACTGAGACCTCGAGGATCGCGGGTGGGTCGAGTGCGGCCACCCGCGATCCCGCTCAGCCGCGGTACGGGTAGCGCTGATCCAGATCCAGATTCAATCGCAGGACGTCTACCCGCGGCTCACCCAGGAACCCCAGGGTCCGGCCGCGGGTGTGTTCGTCGACCAGTGCCCGCACCTGCGCCTCGGTGATCCCGCGTGCCTTCGCGACGCGCGCCACCTGAATGGTCGCGTACTCCGGTGAGATATGGGGGTCCAGCCCACTGCCGCTCGCGGATACGGCGTCCGGGGGCACCGCCGGGGCGTCGGGGGCGTCACCGCGAATCGGCACGATACGGCCGAGGGTGTAGTCCCGGCCGGGTTCGGCGCATTCGACACGCACTCCGCGATAGGTGGCGAGGAACGGCCGCGCGGGGCAGACCTGGTTGACGCTGACGACCTGCACCGGATGCGCCACGTCGCCGTCGGCGCCAGGTGGACCGATCACCGAGAGGACCGCGCCCACGCCGTCTTTCGTGCAGAACGGGCGACTGCCGTCGACCCCCTCACGGTCGCCGACCGCCTTGCTACGCGCGCACACGGTGGTGAGCAAGCTCGGCCGCGACGCGGTGTCCACGATGTCCTCCGGTCCGAGATTGCTCGCCGCCGTGGCCATCGGGTCGTAACCGTGACCAGCGGCCGACGGGCGGCTCTGAAAATACTGCGCGAGGGCGGCGCCACCGGCGTCGGCGAACGATTGACCGATGAGGGCGGAGCCCACGACCGATCCGTTCGCCTCGAGCAGTGAACCGTCCGCCTTGTCGTGCAGCCCGGGTAGTTGCGCCGCCGCGAGTACCGCCAGGGGATAGCCGATTCCGGTGATCGCCGTGAGCACGAGCAGGGCGCGCAACGCGGCGAGATGCTGTCGAATCCAGGTCGAAAGGCGCATCTCAGGACATCCCGGGGAGGAAGTGGACAACGAGGTCGATGAGTTTGATGCCGAGGAACGGCGCGATGACGCCGCCGAGCCCGTAGACGGTGAGATTGCGGCTGAGCAACTTCGACGCGTGGGACGGCCGGTAGCGCACCCCGCGCAGCGCGAGTGGGATGAGCGCCACGATGACGAGGGCGTTGAAGATCACCGCCGACAGGATCGCCGACTGCGGACTGGCCAGGCGCATCACGTTGAGCCGGTCCAGACCGGGGAACAGCGTGACGAACAGCGCCGGAATGATGGCGAAGTACTTGGCGATGTCGTTGGCGATGGAGAACGTGGTCAGTGCACCGCGGGTGATGAGCAACTGCTTGCCGATCTCCACGATCTCGATCAGCTTGGTCGGATCGGAGTCCAGATCGACCATGTTGCCCGCCTCCTTGGCGGCCGAGGTGCCGGTGTTCATCGCGACGCCCACATCGGCCTGCGCCAGCGCGGGCGCGTCGTTGGTGCCGTCACCGGTCATCGCGACCAGCCGTCCGCCCTCCTGCTCCCGCTTGATCAGCGCCAGCTTGTCCTCCGGCGTCGCCTCGGCGAGGAAGTCGTCGACCCCGGCTGCGTCGGCGATCGCCCGGGCCGTCAACGGATTGTCACCGGTGATCATCACGGTCCGGATGCCCATCCGGCGCATCTCGTCGAACCGTTCACGCATCCCCTGCTTCACCACGTCCTCGAGCTGGATCACGCCCAGCACCCGCGCGACGCCGTCGGCTATCCGGCCCACGACCAGCGGTGTGCCGCCGGCCGCCGAGATCCCGTCGACGGTCGCGCCGAGTTCGCCGGGCACCGCACCGCCCTCGGCCCGCACCCAGTCGGTGACCGCGCCCGCCGCGCCCTTGCGCAACCGGCGGCCGTCCAGGTCGACACCCGACATCCTGGTCTGCGCGGTGAACTCGACCCACCGCGCGTGGGCCAACTCGCCTGCCGTCCGCTCCCGCAGCCCATGGGTCTGCTTGGCGTAGACGACGATGGAGCGGCCTTCCGGCGTCTCGTCGGCCAGGCTGGAAAGCTGTGCGGCGTCGGCCAATTCGTCCTCGCCCACGCCGGGCACCGGGACGAAGTTCGTGGCCTGTCGATTGCCGAGGGTGATGGTGCCCGTCTTGTCCAGCAGCAGCGTGTTCACATCACCCGCGGCCTCGACGGCACGACCGGACATGGCGAGCACATTCCGTTGCACCAGGCGATCCATGCCCGCGATGCCGATCGCCGAGAGCAGCGCGCCGATAGTCGTGGGAATCAGGCACACCAGCAGCGAGACCAGCACGATGCCGGTGACACCGTGCGTGTCCAGCGCCGCGCTGTCCGGCACCCCCGGATTGTTCGACTTGCTGAAGATCGCCATCGGCTGCAGGGTGACGACCGCGAAGACGAAGATGATCGTCAGCGCCGCCAGCAGGATGTTCAGCGCGATCTCGTTCGGGGTCTTCTGCCTGCTCGCGCCCTCCACCAGCGCGATCATCTTGTCGATGAAGCTGCGGCCCGGCTCCTGGGTGATCCGCACGACGATCCGGTCCGACAGCACGGTGGTGCCGCCGGTCACCGCCGACCGGTCACCGCCGGATTCCCGGATCACCGGCGCGGATTCACCGGTGATCGCCGACTCGTCGACCGAGGCGATGCCTTCCACGACGTCGCCGTCGCCCGGGATCACCTGCGCGGCTTCGACGACGACGTGATCGCCGCGGCGCAGTGCGGCAGCTGCGACGCGCTCCTCGACCACCCGCGCGCCCGGCGACCACTCGACCAGTCGCCGTGCGACGGTGTCGGTCTTCGCCTTGCGCAATGTGTCGGCTTGCGCCTTGCCGCGCCCCTCCGCGACCGCCTCGGCCAGATTCGCGAAGATCACCGTGAGCCACAGCCACACGACGATCGCCCAGGCGAAAAAGGACGGATTCGCCAGTGTGAGAACGGTCGACCACACCGCGCCCAGCTCGACGATGAGCATCACCGGGTTGCGCCACAGGGTGCGCGGGTCGAGCTTGCGGAGCGCGTCCGGCAACGAGGTCAGCAGCGTCCTCGGATCGAGCACTCCCCTGGGGACGCTCTCGCCCCGCCGCCGCTCGGGCTCGGCATGCGCCGAAACCTTCTCATCCATCACAGAACTGGACATGTCAGTGGATTCCTTCGGCGAGCGGCCCGAGCGCCAGCGCGGGCAGGAAGGTGAGCGCGACCAGGATCACCGTCACGCCGACGACCATGCCGACGAACTGCGGCCGGTGCGTCGGCAGCGTGCCGATCGACGCGGGGGTGGTGCCCTGCCGGGCCAGTGAACCGGCCAGCGCGAGGACGAAGATGATCGGCAGGAAGCGGCCGAAGAGCATGGCGAGACCGAGTGCGGTGTTGTACCACTCGGTGTTGCCGGTCAGGCCCGCGAAGGCGGAGCCGTTGTTGTTGGCGGCTGAGGTGAACGCGTACAACACCTCCGACAGACCGTGCGGCCCTGAGTTCAGCATGCTCGCTCGCTGCCCGGGCATCGCCATCGCCGCTGCCGTGGCGATGAGCACGATCAGCGGGCTGATCAGAAAATACGAAGCGGCGAGCTTGATCTCGCGTGGCGTGATCTTCTTGCCGAGGTATTCCGGTGTGCGCCCGACCATCAATCCGGCGACGAACACCGTGATCACCGCCAGGATCAGCATGCCGTACAGACCCGATCCGGTGCCGCCCGGCGCGACCTCCCCCAGCTGCATATCGAACATCGTCATCAATCCGCCGAGGCTGGTGTAGGAGTCGTGGAACGAGTCGACGGCTCCGGTGGAGGTCAGTGTCGTCGAGGCGGCGAAGGTCGCCGAATTCGCCACACCGAAGCGCTGTTCGGCGCCCTCCATGGACGCGCCGATCGCGGTCGGCACAGTGCCGTGGTGCTGGAGCTGGAAAAGATCGGTCAACGTGACACTGATCAGTGCGATCGTCCCCATCACCGCGACGATCGCGTAGCCCTGCTTGCGACTGCCCACCATCCGGCCGAAGGTGCGCGGCAGCGAGAAGCTGATCACCAGCAGCAGGAAAATCTCCAACCAGTTGGTCCAGGCAGCCGGGTTCTCGAAGGGGTGCGCGGAGTTGGCGTTGTAGAAGCCGCCACCGTTGGTGCCCAGTTCCTTGATCACTTCTTGGCTGGCGACCGGCCCGCCGGTGATCGTCTGCCCGGTGCCGTTCAGGGTCTGCGCCACCTGATCGTGCAGGTGGAAGTTCTGGATCACACCGCCCGCCACCAGCACGACCGCGAACACGAACGCGATCGGCAGCAGAATGCGCAGCGTGCCGCGCACCAGATCCACCCAGAAGTTGCCGAGGTCGCCGGTGTGCCTGCGGGCGAACCCGCGCACCAGCGCAACCGCCACGGCCATGCCGACCGCCGCCGAGACGAAGTTCTGCACGGCGAGCCCGGCCATCTGTACCAGGTGCCCCTGGGTGGATTCACCGGAATAGTTCTGCCAGTTGGTGTTCGTCACGAAACTGACGGCGGTGTTCCAGGCCAGCGCGGGCGTCATCGTGGTGCCCGGATAGTTCAGGTGCAGCGGCAATCTGCCTTGCAGGAGTTGGAAAAAGAACAGGAAGAGAATGCCGACCGCCGAGAAGGCCAGCACACTGCGTGCATAGACCGGCCACGGCTGCTCGACTTCCGGTTGCGCGCCGATCAAACGGTAGACGAGGCGTTCGGCACGAGAGTGTCTTCGCCCCTCGTACACCCGGTACATGTAATCCCCCAGCGGCACGTGCACCAGCGCGAGCGCCAGGATCAGGGCCGCCACGAAGACGGCCCCGGCGGTTGTCGCGCTCACTCAGAACCTCTCGGGAAACAGCAGCGCCGCGATCAGGTAGATCGCCACGCCGACAGCGAGAACCAGACCGATCCAATTCGCGGTCACAATTTCTCCACCCCGCGCTGGACCAACCCCAGCAGCGCGAACGCAGCCACGGTGAGCGCGGTGAACACGACGACCGACATGACTCCACAACCTCCCTCCGCGCGCCGGGACGCGGCGCATCAGAGCGAGTGAACCGCCCGTCCGGGCCCGCCGACCGGCTCCTGACGACTTCTTGATGCTCCGATACTCGGCATTTGCGCTTCGTTGACGGCCGCGCGACGTCCCGCAAGTAACCCGTCAAGGAATCCCGGTGAACCGTCAGCACACCGTAAAGATCGAGGTCGGCGGGTCCGGCGGCGGTAGAAGTGGAGAGCCGGACCACGCGGACCATTCCAGCGCGCGACCGGTGCCGAACGGCCCGGAGAGAAGAGAGGGATCGCAATGTCGGTAGTCGTCCTCGTCGCCACATTCGTCTGCTGCGCGCTGGTCATCCGCGCGCTCGGAACTCGTGAACAGACGCGGCGGCCCCTACCGGTCACGATCGAGGCGGACGATGCGCGCCGGTGACGGGGACCGGCGACGCGGCGCGGCAGCACCATGCCCGTGGCAGCACGCCGTGGTGATCGAGCCTTGCGCGGCCCGGCAGCGCGACGCGCGATGATGAACACGTGAAACGCGGTCAGCTGCGTATCTACCTCGGCGCCGCGCCGGGAGTCGGCAAGACCTACGCCATGCTCGGCGAGGCGCACCGGCGACTGGAACGCGGCCGCGATGTGGTGGCCGGGGTGGTCGAAACCCACGGCAGGGAGAAGACCGCGACGCTGCTCGACGGCATCGAACGCATACCGCCGAAGTCGATCGAGTATCGCGGCAGCACGTTCGCGGAACTCGACGTCGAGGCGGTACTGCGGCGTGCGCCCGCGGTGGTGCTGGTCGACGAGCTGGCGCACACCAACGCCCCCGGAAGCAAGCACGAGAAGCGCTGGCAGGACGTGGCGGAACTGCTCGACGCTGGCATCGACGTGATTTCCACGGTCAACGTGCAGCACCTGGACAGCCTCAACGACGTCGTGGAGCGGATCACCGGCATCCAGCAGCGCGAAACCGTGCCCGACGCGGTGGTACGCGGGGCGGACCAGGTCGAGCTGGTCGATATCACCCCGGAAGCGCTGCGGCGCAGACTTTCGCACGGCAACGTGTACGCCGCCGAGAAGATCGACGCGGCGTTGCGCAACTACTTCCGCGCGGGGAACCTCACCGCGCTGCGCGAACTGGCGCTGCTGTGGCTGGCCGACCAGGTGGACGCCGCGCTGGCCAGGTACCGGGCCGACCACAGGATCACCGAACTGTGGGAGGCCAGAGAGCGCGTCGTGGTGGCGGTGACCGGCGGCCTGGAATCGGAGACGATCGTGCGCCGGGCCGGCCGCATCGCCACCAAATCCAGCGCCGACCTGGTGGTCGTGCACGTGGTGCGCGGCGACGGCCTGGCGGGCGTCTCCACCGAGCGGCTGGCGCGGCTGCGCGAGCTGGCGGCCAGCCTGGACGCGTCGCTGCACACCGTCACCGGCGAGGACGTGCCCACCGCGTTGCTCGAGTTCGCCCGCGAGGTGAACGCCACCCAGCTGGTGCTCGGCACCTCCCGCCGCTCGCGCTGGGCTCGCATCTTCGATGAGGGCATCGGCTCCACGGTGGTGCAGCGCTCCGGCAAGATCGACGTGCACATGGTGACGCACGAGCAGGCCCATCGAGGCTTCCGGTACGCGGCCCTGCATCCGCGCCGCCCCGTGGCGGCCTGGCTCGCCGCCGTTGCCGTACCGGCCCTGGTCTGTGCCGTCAGCGCCGCTTACCTCGATGATGTGCTCGATCTCGGCGGCATCAGCGCCGTGTTCGTCGTGGGTGTGGTCGCGGTGGCATTGCTCGGCGGCGTGGTGCCCGCGTCGTTCTCGGCCCTGCTGTCCGGCCTGCTGTTGAACTGGTTCTTCGCGCCGCCGCGCTACAGCCTGACCATCGCCGAGCCGAACAGCTTCATCACCGTGGTGGTGCTGCTCATCGTCGCCGTCGCGGTGGCGGCGCTGGTCGATCTGGCCGCGAAACGAACCGGCCAGGCGCGCAAGGCATCCCGGCAAGCCGAACTGCTCACCATGTTCTCCGGCGCCATCCTGCACGGCGCGGATCTGCCCCGGCTGCTCGAACAGATCAGAGAGGTCTTCGCGCAGCGCGCGGTCTGCCTGGTGTCGGGTGACCGGATGCTCGCCGAGGTGGGTGCCGACCCGCCGCGGCGCCCCTCGGACGCGGACACCGTGGTCGAGGCGGGCGATGGGGGCCACTGGCTGCTGCTGGCGGGCCGACCGCTGGCGGCGGCCGACCGCCCGGTGCTCAACGCGGTCACCAACCAGGCCGTCGCCTTGGTGCGGCAGGCGCGGCTGGCCGAGGAGGCCGGCGCCGCCGCGGCCCTGCTGGAGGCCGACCGCCTGCGGCGGGCGTTGCTCTCGGCGGTCGGTCACGACCTGCGCACCCCGCTGGCCGGCGCCAAAGCGGCGGTGTCCAGCCTGCGCAGCGACGACATCGAGTTCTCCCCGCAGGACACCGCCGAACTGCTGGAGACGATCGAGGAATCGGTGGACCAGCTCACCGCGCTGGTCGGCAATCTGCTGGATTCTTCCCGGCTCGCGGTCGGCGTCGTCACCCCGCGAGTGCGGCGGGTCTACCTGGACGAGGCGGTGCACCGCGCGCTGCTGAGCGTCGGGATGGGTGCGCGCGGACTGCGCCGCGCCGCGATGGACCGGATCCGCATCGAGGTCGGCGACGTGTCGGTGCGCGCCGACAGCGGTCTGCTGGAACGCGTGCTGGCCAACCTGATCGACAACGCGCTGCGGCACGCGCCACGCGCGGGCACGGTCCGGGTCACCGCTGAACGGGCGGGCGAACGGGTCTCGATCGCGGTCGTCGACACCGGTCCCGGCGTGCCGCAAGGTACCGAGGAGCAGCTGTTCGAACCGTTCCAGCGCCTCGGGGACCGGGACAACACCACCGGAGTCGGGCTCGGTCTGTCGGTGGTGCGCGGGTTCGTCGAAGCGATGGGCGGCACCGTGCACGCCGAGCCGACCCCCGGCGGAGGATTGACCATGCTGGTCGACTTGCCCGGCGGCGAGCCGCCTGACGTGGACGGTACGGGCGGCGGCGCGGCGCACGAAACGACGCGCGCGGGTGAGTGAGGTGTCCGGGTGACGACACAGGAGGCGGCGGTTGTGACGAAGACGCCCGAGGCGATGGCGACGAAGGTGCTCGTGGTCGACGACGAACCGCAGATCGTGCGCGCGCTGCGAATCAACCTGTCGGTCCGTGGCTACGAGGTGATCACCGCCGCGACCGGTGGCGCGGGTCTGCGCGCGGCCGCCGACCGGCACCCGGACGTCGTGATCCTCGACTTGGGCCTGCCGGACATGGACGGCATCGAGGTGCTCGCGGGATTGCGCGGCTGGACCTCGGCGCCGGTGATCGTGCTGTCGGCGCGGACGGATTCCGCCGACAAGGTCGAAGCGCTGGATGCGGGCGCCGACGACTACGTGACCAAACCGTTCGGCATGGACGAGTTGCTGGCCCGGCTGCGGGCCGCCGTCCGGCGCGGCGCCACCGATACCGACGCCTCGGCCCCGGTGGTGACCACCGACTCGTTCACCGTCGACCTGGCCGCCAAGAGGGTCACCAAGCGAGGCCATACCGTGCACCTCACGCCCACCGAATGGGGCATGCTCGAGATGCTGGTCCGCAATCGCGGCAAGCTGGTCGGGCGGCGCGAACTGCTGCGCGAGGTCTGGGGGCCGTCCTACGCCACCGAGACCCACTACCTGCGGGTCTATCTGGCGCAATTGCGCCGCAAACTGGAGGACGATCCGTCGCGCCCGAAGCATCTGCTCACCGAGGCGGGCATGGGTTACCGGTTTCAGGAGTAATCCCGGCCACGGGCCGCCGACGGCGCGGAATGGCGCGACGGGGCACGGCGTTGCCAGGCGCGCGAGTTGATTGCGACGACAATGGCAGGATCGAACCCATGGCTGAACACACCGCTACACCCGCCACCGCGGCGCCGAGCGCGCCGGAGCCCACCACACTGTGGGTCGAACGCACCGGAACCAGGGCCTACACCGGACGCAGCTCCCGTGGCGCCGAGGTCCTGATCGGTTCGCAGGGCGTCCCCGGTGTGTTCACCCCCGGCGAGCTGCTGAAGATCGCGCTGGCCGCCTGCTCCGGCCTGAGCGCGGACTTCCCGCTGTCGCGCAAACTCGGCGACAACTTCGACGCGACCATCCGCGTCTCCGGCGACGCCGACCGGGAGAACGAGGTCTACCCCCAGCTGGACGAAGTGTTCGAACTCGATCTCAGCGACCTCGACGACGAGGCCCGCGAGCGGTTGCTGGTCACCGTCCAGCGTGCGATCGACAAGGTCTGCACGGTGGGACGGACGCTGAAGGCGGGGTCGAAGGTGACGCTGTCGTTCGACATCGAGGCCTGATGGACGAGGCCGTTCGGTTGAGCGCCTGGGTGCACGGCCTGGTCCAGGGCGTGGGTTTCCGCTGGTGGACTCGGTCGCGGGCGCTGGAGCTCGGGCTGGTCGGGCAGGCGAGGAATGCCAGGGACGGCCGGGTGCACGTGATCGCCGAGGGGCCGCGACCGGCCTGCGAGCGGTTGCTCGCACAGCTGCGTTCCGGCGATACTCCTGGTCAGGTCAGGTTGGTTGTGGAAAGCTGGGAGCCCGCGCGGGGTGATTTGACCGGTTTCGAGGAGCGGTAGTGGTGGTTCGGGCGACGAGGGGGGTACAGCGGTGAGCACGCTGAATCCGGGTGACGACGAGCGCCGGGACGATCCCAAGCGGCCTTCCGGGACGCCACGCCCCGACGAGAACGATCCGGCCGCGGCCACATCCGGGTCCGGCGACGAACAGGACTGGTCGACGCCCGTCTCCGGTGGCACGGAACCCGCTTCCACGCCGGGTGGCCCCGAGCAGTCCGAGATCGACTGGTCGACGCCCACTTCGGTGCCGCCCGGCAGTCCGAGCGGTCCGGCCGAGCAGCAACCACCCGCCGAGCACCCGCCTCGTCCCGGCAGTATCCAGCGGCAAGAAGCCGGCGTGACCCAGCCCCGCCCGCCCACGGTGGCCGAGCTACGGGCGAGGGACAAGGCCCGCAAGCGCGCCGAAGAAGCGCAGCGCGCGGCCGCGGCGGCCGAGGAGGCCAAGAAGCGCACCCGCAAGCGCGTCATGATCGGCGGTGCCGCCATTGTCGGCGTCGCCGCGCTGGTCGGCGGCGGCTACCTGACCTATCGCGCCTTGACCGCCCCGGACCGGGTCACCGCTCAGTGCGTGAAAGTCGAGAACGGCCAAGAGATCGTGGTGGACGACTCCCACTGCGGCGACGGTCGTCCCGGTTTCATCGGCGACACCGGTGTCGGTCCCGGTCTGATCATCCTCGGCGGCGGACCGCAGTACCGCTACTACTACGGCGGCACCGGCACCGTCGGCAGACCGCCCACCGGCGGCACCACCATCAAACCGAAAGGCGCCGAGATCAAGACAAAGAGCGGCACCACGATCCAGCGCGGCGGCCTGGGCAGCAAGAGCACCGGCGGAGGGTCGTAGATGCGGCGCGTGCGGGATACTCCCCGGGCCGGCTGGCAGCAGATCATCGAGGGCCAGGGCCTGGTCTACGGTTCGCCGGGACGGGACGCGAGCGGTCAGCCGCGGCCGTACTGGGACGAGTCGGTGCACTACGAGTTCGAGATGCCGGAGATCCTCGCCTTGGAGGCCGACGTCGAACTGCTGCACTCGATGTGCCTGAACGCGGTGGAGCACATCGTGTTGACCGAGCGGTACGCCGATTTCGGTCTGCCCGAATGGAGCTGGGGCCCGATCGCCGAATCCTGGCGGCGCTCCGACCCGCACGTGTACGGGCGCTTCGACCTGCGTTACGACGCGCGACGCCCGGCGAAACTGCTGGAGTACAACGCGGACACGCCGACCTCGCTGCTGGAGGCGGCGATCGTGCAGTGGCACTGGCTGACCGACCGCTACCCCGGCGGCGACCAGTGGAACTCGTTGCACGAGAAGCTGGTCGAGCGGTGGGGCGAGCTGCGCGACGTGCTGCCCAGCGCGCAGTTGCATTTCACCTGGTCCGGCGCGGACGCGACCGGTGAGGACAACGTCACCACCGCCTACATGCAGGAGACCGCGGCCGAGGCCGGGTTCGACACCATCGCGCTGCCGATCGAGGAGATCGGCTTCGATTCCGCGCTGGAACGTTTCGTCGATCTGGCGGAGGCTCCGATCGAGGCGATCTTCAAGCTCTACCCGTGGGAGTGGGCGCTCGACGACGATTTCGGCAAGCGCGTCGTGGACAGCCTGCCGGAGACCATGTGGATCGAGCCGCTGTGGAAGACGCTGCTGAGCAACAAGGCGATCCTGGCGGTGCTGTGGGAGATGTACCCGGGCCACCCGAATCTGCTGCCCGCCTATCTCGACCAGCCCAACGAGCTCACCGAGTACATCCGTAAACCGAAGCTGGGACGCGAGGGCGCCAATATGACGATCGTCGGCGCCGGTTTGGAGACCGCGACCGGTGGCGTCTACGGCGAGGAAGGTTACGTGTACCAGTTGCTGGACCCGCTGCCGGAATTCGACGACATGCGTCCGGTGCTCGGCGCGTGGATCGTCGGCGACGCCGCGGCGGGCCTCGGCATCCGCGAGACCGCGGGACTGATCACCGACGACGGCTCCGCCTTCGTCCCGCACCGCATCATCGATTGAACCTCGTCACCGGCAAGCACGAAATAATCTCGGCCGCCCGCCAATCCCTCTCGGAAGGATCAAGATGACCGCAGTCGCCCTGGAATCGGGGTACTGGAGTTCGCTGGGCGAGGGTGTGGGAGCGATCATCCTCTACGCCCTCGTCGGCCTGGTGCTCATGCTCGTCGGCTTCTACGCCATCGACCTGACCACGCCGGGCAAGCTGCGCAAACTGGTGGTGGCGGGCAAGCCGAACGCCGTCATCGTCACGGCCGCGGGCATGATCAGCATGGCGTTCATCGTCGTGCTCGCCATCTTCGCCGTTGGCGGCGGCGGCAAGCTGTCCGAGGGACTGATCGCCGCGCTGGTGTTCGGCCTGGTCGGCATTGTCGCCCAGGTCATCTCGGTGCGCGTGATCGAGCGGGCGCTCGGCATCGACATCGGCACCGCGCTGCACGCCGACACCTACACCACCGAGGTACTCGTGGTGGCGGCCGCGCATTTCGCGCTCGGCTTGGTGGTCGCCTTCGCGATCCTCTAGGCGTAGCCGCGAACTCATCGGCCCCCACGTCCGGCACCGGCCCGACATTCCTCGCAGCGGCGCGGCCGCCGGTCAGTGATCGTCTCCGTGGTCGAGACAGTACGCCGCCGCGGCGAGGTACTGGCGGCACTCCGGGCCGTGACCGGCGTGCACGCCGCGGACGAACAGCGCGCGATCGAGGTCGAGATCTGTCGGGTCCGCGGAACAGTCCCGGTATCGGCTCCGCCAGAGGTCCTGCGTATCCAGCGATGTCTGCATCGTGCACCTCCCGTGCTGCGTATCAGAGCGAGAAGGCTTGCAATGTCCTTACGCCGGAGGCATACCCGCTCGGGCCTCTCGGCAACCGGTGTGGCTCACCGGGTCACCAGTCGCCAGTCGTCGGGCAGGCGTGCCGCGGTGATCTGCGCGCCCTCGGCCTCCAGGTCGACGGTGGTCGCACCGAGCCGCAGCGCGCGCAGCGAGACCTTGCCCCACCGCGCCGGTAGCTGCGGCCGGACGGTGAGCGTCCTGCTCGGCGTGTCCGGGTCGAGTCCGAGGAACGAGCGCACCAGCAACAGCGGCGCCGCGCTCGCCCACGCCTGCGGCGAGCAGGACGTCGGATACGGCACGGGCGTAGCGAATCGGGACCGGGGAAAACCGCAGAACAACTCCGGCAATCGGCCGTCGAACACCGCCGCCGCGTCCAAGAGACCGGTGGCCAGCCGGGTCGCCAGCTCGACCGCGCCGGGCACGTGCCGATAGCGCAGCAAGCCCGCCACCGCGATCGCCGTGTCGTGCGGCCAGACCGAGCCGCAGTGATAGCTCATCGGGTTGTAGGCACCCATGTTCGAGGCCAAGGTGCGCAGACCGAAGCCGGAGTCCATCTCCGGGGACGCGATACGCGACACCAGCTCGGCCGCGTGCTCGTCGGTGGCGATACCCGACCAGAGGCAGTGGGCGACATTGCTGGTCAGCGCGTCGACCTGACGTTTGCCGCCGTCCAGCGCCACGGCGTACCAGCCGCGGTCGGGCAGCCAGAACTGTTCGGCGAACTTGACGCGCAACTCCGCGGCGCGTTCGCGCAGCAGGCCGGCCAGCCGAGGGTCGTCGAAAGCCTCGGCCAGCTCGGCCCTGGCCAGCATCGCCGCGTGCACGTAGCCCTGCACTTCGCACAGCGCGATCGGCGCCTCGGCGATATGGCCGGTGGCGTCGTTGATCCCGTCGAAGCTGTCCTTCCACCCCTGATTGATCAGGCCGCGGTCGGTGGCGCGGCGGTACTCGACGAAGCCGTCGCCGTCCCGGTCGCCGTAGTCGGTGATCCAGCGCAGCGCCGCGTCGGCGGCGGGCAGCAGTTGCCGGATCGCCTCGCAGTCGGCGCCCCAGCGATGGCATTCGGCCAGCAGCATCACGAACAGCGGTGTAGCGTCGGCGGTTCCGTAGTAGATGTTGCCGCCGAACACCTGCCCGCCCGCCGGGCCGCGGCGCATCTCGTGCATGATGCGCCCGGGCTCCTCCTCGGTGAGCGGGTTCACGTCCTGGCCTTGCAGTTCCGCCAGCTGCTGGAGCGTGCCCAGCGCCAGATCGACCTCCAGCGGCAGCGCCATCCACGCGGTGAGCAGGCTGTCGCGGCCGAACAGGGTCATGAACCACGGCGCGCCAGCGGCGACGAACGGCCGGGCGTCGCCGGATTCGTCGTGCATCTGCAACGCGCCCAAGTCGCTCTCGGTGCGGCGCAGCACGCGGGTGAGCGCCGGATCGGACGCGGCGATGTCGGTGGCGGTGTCGCGCCACGCCTCGATCTTGCGGCCCGGCGCGCTCACGCCGTAGTGCTCCCCCGGCGACACGGCTTGGAATCGCTGGTTTCCCACCGTCGGCTGGGCGATGATCTCGGTCTGCCAGCATTCGCCGACCGGCACGATCACCCGCCACAGCAGCGAACCCGGAAGAACCTCGGGTTCCACCGTGGCGGAGATCGATATTCCCCGGCTGCGGTCGGCGTGGTCGTGCAGCACCAGTTCACCGTCGGCGACCGTCACGTCGGCCCGCGCGTGCCCCGCCCGGCCTTCCTTCACCGCGAAGAGGTCGACGAAGTCGGCGTCCACGTGCAGTTCCAGCAGCACCGCGGTGGGCTCGCGGCCCATGTTCTCCAGCGTGATCAGCTCGTGCATGCCGTCGGCCACGATCCGCTCGCGCACCACCAGCAGCGTGCTGTCGGCCAGGCCCGCCTGCGGGGGCCTGCGCAACACGAACCTGGCGGCGAACGCCTCCGGACTGAGCACCGAAAGGGACTCGGCGGGTTTGCCGTTCACCAGCAATTCCCAGCGGGACAGCACGCGCGCGTCCCGGAAGAACAAGCCGTGCGGCTTGCCCGGTTCGACGTCACCGAGCCGGTTGGACAGGCAGAACGTGCCGCCTTCGACCAGGGTGACCGAACCGCACCCCCCGAACCCGGTGGGCTCACCGGCGTTCAGGGGGGCTGGGCTCAACGGGATGGAACCGGTCACGCCAATCCGCTCGCCGCGATCCGGACGGGCGCGGAGCCGGTCGCCGTGGCGTCGAGCGGCGCGGCCGCGGGCGCCGCGATGTCGAGCGGCGCGGCACCGAACCGCTGCTTGGAACGCAGCAGACGGCGATACACCTGCTCGTACCCGAAGCCGAGCGTGTCGGACCCGAAATTGGCCTGCACGTGGGCTCGGCAGGCATACGGGTCGATGCCGCGGACCTCTTCGATAGCCGCGGGCAATTCGGCGGGATCCTCGCAGATGCGGCCGGTCACGCCGTCGACGATCACCTCGGACACCGCCCCGCCGCGCAACGCGACCACCGGCGTGCCACAAACCATGGATTCGATCATCACCATGCCGAACGGTTCCTCCCAGCGGATTGGGAACAACAGGCAACGCGCATTCGCAAGCAGCTTACGCTTGGCCGCCGCGTCGGCGAGTCCGAACACGTGATCGTTGTCCGTCAACATCGGCCGCACCTTCTCCTCGAAGTACGCCTGTTCCGGACGTTCGCTGCACTTACCGGCCAGCACCAGCGGGATGCCCGCCGCGTGCGCGGCCTCCAGCGCCAGGTGCGGGGCCTTGCACTCGTTGAACCGGCCGAGGAACAGCGCGTAGTCGTCCTTCTCGACACGGAACGGCCAGTCGTCGACGTGCAGCGCATTGTGCACGCGCCCGGACCAATTCAGGCCCGGCGCCAGCTCGCGCTGGCGGTCGCTGATCGCGACCAGCGCCACCTCGTCGCCCAGATCCTGGTAGTAACGGTAGATGTCGTCCTCCACCGGCCCGTGCACGGTCAATACCGTCGGCAGACCCATGTGCTGGAAGACGGACGCGTTGAGCGGGCCTGCGAAGGTGTGGTCGTGCACCAGGTCGACACCCGATGTGGCCACGAGCTTCTCGATGGCGCGGCGCACCCGCAACGCGTGCACGACCTCGGGAAACGGCTCCCCGAGACGCTCGGGCAGCGCCCGATCCCACACCGGCACGAACTTGGCCTTCGTCCCCGGTTCCCCCGCGCCAAGCAGAGTCACGTCGTGGCCACGGGCCACCAGTGCGTCGACCAGATCGGCCACCACGGCCTCGACACCGCCGTATGCCTTGGGCGGGACGTCGAAGTACGGCGGCACGACCATCGCGATCCGGAACGGACCGCTGGAGCGATCTGTCGACACGTAGTCGCACGACGGCATCTCCAGATCGGACGACGCCTGCGCGGAAATCGGCACGGAAAGCGCGCTCATGACCCTCCTTCCAGGGACAACCAAGTAGCACTCGCATTCACCCAGCACTCGGAGTACCGGGCGCCGAACTGAACTAAGTGGCCCCCGCGGCGGAGGTGAAGACCTAGCTGCACCGCCGTCCATGGGGCTTGGTTGGCCTGGTCACGCTTTCGGCATGATCAGGGGGGCCGAGTGGGAGGTACCTCAGGCGGTGTGGTTCAAACCACAGTTGGGGAAAAATCCCGTCGTCCAGCGATTGTTCAGCTACCGATGGGTAGTCCGGTGGCCCCGCCTTCTCCGAGACGGTCACCGCGCGTCTCACCCTTCGAGCACGACCTGCGGATCACAGTCGGCCGCGGTGGCGTCCCCACCCGCCACGATGAACGACAGCAAATCTTCCGCTTCCGCGCGCACCGCCGCCTCCTCGGTCGCGGACAGCGGATGCCAGGGCCTGATGCGCAGCGTGGCGCCGTCCAGCGACCAGCGGCCGTGCGCGAAACCGTCGACCAGATACATGGGAACGCCCGCGGAAGCCTCTCTAGCGGTGCGTTTCCGGTCTTCCTCGCTGATGATCCTGCGGCGGTCCTTGTGGCCCAACAGCGCGTTGTCGAAGGCGGGCAGAAAGCGTACGGGCACGGGCAGATCCGGCTCGGCCAACGGCGCGTCCGGCAGATCGAACAACACGCGGTGCTGGTCGTCGGTGAACACGCGCAGCCGGGTGCGCAGGCCGTCGACGACCTCGGCCAGCCGGGTGATACCCGCCCACGCCTGCATGTCCGCTACCGTGGCCGGACCGAACGCGGCGAGATAGCGCAGGACCAGCGTCTCGGGCTGGGACACCTCGGCCATGGGCAGGCCCGTCCATTCCTCGGCCAGACCGACTGTGACCTGCCGATAGCGCCACCGCCCCCACGCGCCGGTCTCGGGGCCGTGCGTCAACGGGACCAGCAACTCGACGGTTTCGGCGAGCCTGCGCGCGTGCCGGTCCGGGAAACGCCGGGCGAGCAGGTCGCCCAGTTCACCGCGGCGCAGCCGCTGTCCGGCCAGCAGTTCACGTCCGGCGGCCGCGAGCGCTCCCAGATCGACGCCGTCGATCTCGTCGCGAAAATACGGTGCTTTCAGCGCGGCGTCGACCACCGGTTGCACCGTCGGCCGCAGCCAGCGGTAGTCCGCGGCGTCGGCCAGATGGACGGTCCCGCGGATCATGGTGGAACGCACCAGCCTGCGGTCACGCAGCAGCGCGGCCAAATCGTCGTGCCGGAACTCCGCGAGGCGCGACCACAGCCCCACATAGGGCCAGTTCGGCTCCTGGCCCTGCACCGCGACCAGATGCCGGACCAGTTCGAGCGGGGGCAGCGCCACCCGCTCCACCAGCTTCTGGCGCACCAGCAGCGTCCGATTCAGCTCGCGCAGTGATAGTTCCGTCATGCGCCCATCTTCGCCGAGCCGACCGACATCTCGACGCTCCTCGCGAAGCATGCGCACCGTTCCACGGGTGCCCGCGAGGGCGTCCGGGGTTCACTGATCCGGTAGGCAGCGGCCGGGATCGGGCAAGTCGGCGCACGGCGCGTTGCCGTGCGCGCGCAGCACCTCCTTGCCGGTCTGATCGGTCAGGAAGTGCAGAAAGCTCGCGGCGAGCGAGTCACCGGGCAACTCGCCGTTGCTGTAGGCGTACTCGACTCCCCAGAAGGGGTAGGCGCGGCGCACCGCGGCGTCGCGGCCTGCGCCGACGCCCTCGATCACCAGGGTCGGCAGGCCCGCGTCGACGGCCTCGGAGAACTCCGTATAGCCGATGGCTCCGGGGATCTCGGCCACCGCCTTGCGCATGTCGGCCGTGACCTGGACCTCGCAGTGCGCGGGCGCGGTGGTGACGGTGCCCTTCAGCGCCGTGCAGCTCACGTGCGCGCGATCCGGCTGAGTGCCGTCGAGCAGCCTGCGTTCGAAGGTGTTGCGCGAACCGGAACCCGGGGTGCGGTTGACCAGCACCACCGGCAGGTCGGGTCCGCCCACCTCGCGCCAGTTGCCGATGCCGCCACGGTACAGATCCCGGATCTGGGCGACGGTGAGATCCCGGACGCCGACGCCGGGATGCACGATCATGGCGAACAACGACAAGGCGAGCGGACGGTGCACCAACGACGGATAGCCGCTGCCCTTCGCACCGTCGGTGATGGCGAGCAATCCGGAGTTGCCCGCGCCCTCCTCGGCGAGCCGGTCCAGTCCACGCTCGGTGCCCTCGAAACCGAACGCGAATTCCGCACCGGTGCAACGCTTCCGATACTGCTCGGCGGCTTCCCTGACCACGGGGCCGAACGCCGACGACCCGGTCACGGTCAGTTTGCCCGAGGCGCACTCCAGTGGCGTCGGCGACGGCTCCAGCGCGGCCACCACCAGTTGGACGACGATCACCAGCACCAGGAATATCGTGAGCGCGACCATCATCAGCGGGATTCCGGTGCGGCTGCGGGTTTCGGTGATCCGGCCGGCTTTGATGCCGCCGCGCAGCACCGGTTGCGGGTATTCGCCCACACCTTCGGACCGCTGCAGGATCGCCAGGATCTTGTAGTGATCGCCGGGGCCGAGCGGCACCTTCGGCAAGTCGATCACACCGATGTGCCCGTCGGTGTCCTCGCGTACCGCGATGCCGGAGTCGGCGTCGAGGTTGTCGGCCAACGCGGGATCGCTGAGTTCGTTGACCGCCATGCCGATCACGCGGCGCTGCGGAAAGCGCAGGTGCAGACCGATCCGCGCGGCTTCCGGCGCCTTGTAGTCATGACTGTCGATGGTCGTGACGCCGCTGTTCTCGATGCGCACCAGCACGACCGAGATGTCCTTCAGGTCCGGGCTGGCGCCGTCGGCCGAGGGGCGCAGCTGCGGAAGCACCCCGGGGAACACCGACTCGATCTCGCCGGTGACCGGCGTGTCCATCTGTACTCGATAGCCGAGCCGCCTGCGGCCTGCGAAAACGAACTCCCACAGGAACGCGCCGATCGGCACCGCGATACCGATGAGCGCCAGTACGATTTCGAGCGGAAAGTCGCCCACCAGTCGATCCCCCCAGCAATCCGTGTGGCCATCATTCTCGGCGGCGATCGCCTACCGACCCAGGCGAAGTCGAAGTGTTCGGCAACAGTTAACCCGGCGGTCACGCTCGCGCGCGAGTCCAGGCCGAGAGATCCGCCAGCGGCCAGGTGTTGATCACCCGTTCCGGCGCGACACCGTTCGCGACCGCGCGCTCGCAACCGTAGCCCTGCCAGTCGAGCTGTCCCGGGGCGTGCGCGTCGGTGTCGATCGAGAAGTAGCACCCCATCTCGGCGGCCAGTCGCAGCAATCGCGAAGGCGGATCCAGTCGTTCGGGCCTGCTGTTGATCTCCACGGCGGTGCCGTAGGTGCGGCACGCCTCGAACACCACCTCGGCGTCGAACGTCGACTCCGGCCTGGTGCCGCGTCCACCCGCGACCAGGCGGCCGGTGCAGTGGCCGAGCACGTCGACATTGGGGTCGGCGACGGCGTACGCCATGCGCTTGGTCATCGTCGCGCTGTCGTCGCGCAGGTGCGAATGCACGCTGGCCACGACGATGTCCAGGCGGGCGAGCAGATCCGCCTGCTGGTCGAGCGTGCCGTCGTCGAGGATGTCCACTTCGATGCCGGTGAGAATGCGGAACGGCGCCATCCGGTCGTTGAGTTCGGCGACCACGTCGAGTTGCTTGCGCAGTCGGTCGGCGGACAGGCCGTTGGCCACGGTCAGGCGCGGCGAATGGTCGGTCAGGGCGCAGTATTCATGCCCGAGCGCCGCCGCGACGCGCATCATCTCCTCGATCGGGCTGCCACCGTCGGACCAGTTCGAGTGCGTGTGCAGATCGCCGCGCAACTGTTCCCGCAACGGTTTGCCCGGCGCCCCGATCGGCTGGGCGGCCGCGCGCAACTCGGCCAGGTATCGCGGCACCACACCGGCGTACGCCTGCTCGATGACGGCGGCGGTCTTGGGCCCGATGCCTGCCAGTTCGGTCCAGCTGCCGGCCGCTCGGCGCGCCGCGCGCTCGTCGGCGGGCAATCCCGCGACGACGTCGGCGGCGCGCCGGTAGGCCTTCACGCGGTGGGTCTCCGCACGGGAGCGCTCCAGCCAGAAGCCGATCTCCCGCAGCGCCGCCTCCGGACCCGGCGCCGCGGCCCGGTCCGGCATCCCGCTCGGATCCTGGTCGGACACCGTGCTAGCGCACCCGGCTGTATTTGACGAAGGCCACGCCGTCCTCGAACACGGTGCTGGTGATCACCCGGAACTTGGCGGGTTCGGGCAGCCGCGATCCGGCGCCGAACAGCGGGCGGCCGCGGCCGAGCACGATCGGGTAGAGCTTGAGGAAGATCTGGTCGATCTCCGGCAGCAGCACCTGCGCCAGCTCGCCGCCACCGCACAGCCAGATGCCCAGCCCGCTCTCCCGCTTGAGTTCACGAACCTTCTCGACCGGGTTCTCCGAGATCAGCTCGACCGCCGGATCGGGGCTCTCGGGCAGCGTGGTCGAGACCACGAACTGCCGCAGGTGCGCGTACGGCGTGGAGGTGCCGGTGCGGACGCCGAAGTCGTGCGTCTTGCGCCCCATCAGCACGGTGTCGAAATAGCGATTGCGCTCCTCCACCCCGAGCGCCTCGCGGACCTTGGTGGGCAGCGTCTCGGGGTACTGCGCGTTGATCGACGGACCGTGGTCGCCGCCGACCGGGAAGAAGTCGACCGAGCCATCCTCGGTGGCGATGAATCCATCGATCGTCGACGCGACGTAATAGGTGAGCTTGCGCATGCTTCCCTTCCTCACGGCCGGCTGACATTCCGAACCGCCCTGAGGAAACGGTAGCCCGCCCGCGCTAGCGACGGCGAGGCTTCGGCTGGCAGCGCGGGCAGGAGTAGGACGAGCGGTTCATGAACCGCTCCCGGGTGATCGGCGCACCACACCGGCGACACGGCTCGTTCTCCCGACCGTATACGGCCAGGGCGCGTTCGAAGTAGCCCGACTGGCCGTTGACGTTCACATAGAGCGCGTCGAACGAGGTACCGCCCGCGTCGAGCGCTTCGCCCATCACCGTGGCCACATCGGCGAGCAATCCACGCACCGCGGGCCTGGACAGTCCCGAGGCGAGCCGGCCACCGTGGATCTTCGCCCGCCACAGCGCCTCGTCGGCGTAGATGTTGCCGATCCCGGAGACGACGCCCTGATCGAGCAGGACGCGCTTGATCTCACTCTGCTTACCCCGGACGACGGCGACCACGGACTCGAGGTCGAAACGCGGATCCAGCGGGTCGCGGGCGATGTGCGCGACCGGCTGCGGCACCAGGGTGCCGTCCACCTCGACCAGCGGCGCGAGCGCCCAGCCACCGAAGGTGCGCTGGTCGACGAAACGCAGCTGGGTACCGTCACCGAAGGTGGCGCGGATGTGGGCGTGCTTCTCCAGCGGCGCGGCGGCGGGCTGGACCAGCATCTGACCGCTCATGCCCAGGTGCACGACCAAGGCGGCTTCCGGGTCGTCGAAGGTGAGCCAGAGGAATTTGCCGCGCCGCTCGGCCGACTCGATCCGCAGGCCGGTCAACCGCGCGGCGAGATCGGCGGCGCCTTCGAGATGGCGGCGCACCGAGCGGGGATGGGTGATCGCCACCGATTCCACGACCCGGCCGACCGCATGCTCGGCGAGGCCGCGTCGCACGACCTCGACCTCGGGTAGTTCGGGCACGTCAGGTTTCGGCGGTCAGCGCCTCGTAGGCGGCCCCCGCGGCCTTCTGCTCGGCTTCCTTCTTGGACCGGCCGACACCCTGCCCGTAGGCCCGTCCACCGACCACCGTGGTTGCGGTGAATTCCTTGTCGTGGTCGGGCCCGGTCGAGGTGATCTCGTAGCTGGGCACGCCGAGACCACGCTCGGCGGTGAGTTCCTGCAGGCTCGTCTTCCAGTCCAGTCCGGCGCCCATTCGCGGTCCGCGCTCGAGCAGCTCGGCGAACAGCCGCAACACCACGGCGCGAGCCACCTCGATGCCGTGCTCCAGGTGCACGGCGCCGAGCAGTGACTCCATGCCGTCGGCGAGGATGCTCTCCTTGTCCCGGCCGCCGGTGAGTTCTTCGCCTTTGCCCAGTAACAGGTGCACACCGAGGCCGCCATCGCCGAGCCCGCGGGCTACCTCCGCGAGCGCGCGCATGTTCACCACGCTCGCGCGCAGCTTGGCCAGTTCACCCTCGGACTTCGAGGGATGCTCGTGATACAGCCGTTCGGTGATGCTCAGCCCGAGCACGGAGTCGCCGAGGAACTCGAGACGCTCGTTCGTCGGCAGACCGCCGTTCTCATACGCGTACGACCGATGGGTCAGCGCGAGACGCAGAAGATCCGGCTGCAAATCGACGCCCAGGGCGGCGAGCAGGCTCGCGTGTTCACCGGACGAGTCGGGTTCGTCGGTCACGTCGCTACGACAGGTCTGACGATCAGACCGCGGCGGTGACCTGGCGGCCCTTGTAGGTGCCGCAGGACGGGCAGGCGATGTGCGGCAGGGTCTTCTCGCCGCAGGCGCGGTTCGGGCAGGTGATCAGGGTCGGCGCGGTGGCCTTCCACTGGCTGCGCCGCGACCTGGTGTTGGAACGGGACATCCGGCGCTTGGGAACGGCCACGACTACTTCTCCTCTGTCTAATTGCTCTGCCGGTTCGGCTGATCGGTCTTGCTCAGTGGTCTCGGTCGGCCGCACCCTCGTCGGGGCTGCCTGTGCCGGGCGATCCGGAGGCGAAGTTAGCCAGTCCGGCCCAGCGAGGGTCAAGTATCTCATGCCCGTGGTCGGATCCCGCAATCGCCATCCGTACGCCGCATTCCGGGCACAGTCCCGCGCAATCCGGCGAGCACAGCGGCTGCAGCGGCAGCTCGAGACCGACGGCGTCGATCACCACGGGCTCCAGATCGATGGTGTCGTCGATCAGGCGGTGGACCTCGTCGTCCTCGGTGGTCTGCTCGGTGGCGCTGTCCGGGTAGGCGAACAGCTCGGTCACCCGCAGGGTGACCTCGTCGCCGAACGGCTCCAGGCAGCGCGAGCACTCCCCTTCGATCGGCGCGGTGACCGTGCCGGTGACCAGCACACCTTCGGATACCGCCTGCAACTGCAGGTCGAGTTCCACCTGCGCGCCCACGGGAACGGCGATCAGATCCAGCCCGATCCGATTCTCGGTGGTGACGGTGCGGCGCAGCTCGCGCATGGTCCCCGGCCTGCGGCCGAGGCTGCGGGCGTCCAGCACGAAACCGGCGTCCGGCAACCGGCGCTTGGCCGACCTGGGACGCGACGCGGAACCGGAACCGGCGGACATCACGAACTCACTCACGCTCGATGGGGTATGGGCAACCACTCCACAATAAGCGATCAGGCGGTGCGCTCCCAAACGCAGCCCCTCGCGCTCGGCGCCGCTACCTGCGGAATTCGCTGGCGTAGTCGGGTACGCCCGTGCCACTGCGCAGCTGATGACGCCCGCGCCCGACCGTGCGCAGCGTGCTGGTCAGCGTCTCCTCGAAGTCGGCGAGCCGGGAGTCGACGTAGTGATCGCATTCCTCGCGCAGGCGATCGGCTTCGGCGTGCGCGGCGTCGATCACCCTGGCCGATTCGGCGTGCGCGGCCCGGACCACCTCGGTCTGCGTGACCAGCCGCTCCTGCTCGGCGAGCCCTTCGGCGACGGAGCGGTCGTAGGCGGCCTTGCCCGCCTCGATCATCCGGTCCGACTCGACGCGCGCCCGGCCGGTCACCGCCTCGTATTCGGCGTTGCCGTCGGCCACCACCCGATCGGCCTCCTCCTGCGCGGAGGCGACCAGGTGATCGGCGTGCGCACTCGCCTCGGCGACCATCCGGTCGGCGTGCGCCTTGGCGTCGGCCAGGATGCGATCGGCTTCCTCGCGCGCCGAAGTGATGGTGTGCTCGGCCTGCTCGTTCGCTCCGGTCACGGCGGTCTCGGCCGCGGTCCTGGCATCGGACACGATCTTGTCCCGATGGTCGAGCACGTCCTGGGCGTCGTCGAGTTCGCCGGGCAGCGCGTCCCGGACGTCGTCGAGTAGTTCGAGCACGTCGCCACGCGGCACGATGCAGCTTCGGGTCGGGGGGATGCCACGCGCCTCTTCGACGATGGCGACAAGTTCGTCGAGCGCTTCGAATACGCGATACATGCTCACTACCCTCCTGCGGACTCACGGCGAAACTCTCCGCCCAGCCCAGTGTGCCCCTCGTCACGGCTCGTGCCGAGTCACTTTCCGGTGTGTCGTGTCAGTGTCTCGCACGCCACAGAAATCAAGTGGAGACCTCCTCTCCGCTTCGTGTTACATTTTTCTGGAAGGTCGACCAAGACCGAATGTTCGATCGGAAAGACGATGACTGTTCTGGAACTACCGCGACCGGCGGGAGTGAGCGCCACCAGCTTCTTCGTGCCGTGGGGCGGCCCCTACCCCGCGTTACCTGCCACCGCGGTCGCGAGCAAGTTCGGACAGCTCGCCCAGTATCTGCGCGGCGATCGCGCCTTCGCTCAGCTGATCCGGTTCGCGCTGGTCGGCGGGTCCAGCAATATCGCCTATGTCCTGCTGTTCTTCGCCATGCACGGGGCCGGACCGCTGCTCGCCAATGTGGTCGGCTCCATCGTCAGCACCATGATCGCCAACGAGCTGCACCGTCAGCTCACCTTCCACGCGGCGGGACGGGTCGGCTGGTTCACGGCACAGTGGGAAGGCGGCGGGCTGGCGATGGTCGGCCTCGGCGTCACGACCGCCGCGCTTGCCGCACTCGGCGTGTGGGCCCCCGGCCTCGGGGACACCGCCCAGGCCGCCGCGATCCTCGCCATCACCGCCGCCGTCGGCGGCCTGCGCTTCCTGGCCCTGCGCGGCCTGGTGTTCTGAGCCGGTCCGCCTCTCCGGGAGTACCGGTACGGCGGGACCCGGCCACGTTCAGGACTTGTTTCTCCGTCAGTTCTCGCGCTCGGCCAAGCGGTCGAGGAGGCGCTTGTGCACCGAAGGCGGCAGCATGTCGGCGACGTCGCCGCCGTACGCCGCGACCTCCTTGACCAGTGAGCTGGACAGGAAGCTGAGCGACGGGTTGGTGGCGATGAAGAAGGTGTCCACCCCGGAGAGCTTCTTGTTCATCTGCGCCATCTGCAGTTCGTAGCCGAAGTCGCCCGCGTCGCGCAGGCCCTTCACGATCGCGGTGACGCCCTGCTCGCGGGCGAAGTCGACCAGCAGGCCCTGCCACGACTCCACCCGCACGTTGGCCAGGTGCGCGGTCGACTCGCGCAGCAGCTCGATGCGCTCCTCGACGGTGAACATGCCCTGCTTCTTCGGGTTGATCAAGACGGTGACGACGACCTCGTCGAACTGGGCCGCGGCCCGGGTGAAGACGTCGAGGTGTCCGTAGGTCACGGGGTCGAACGACCCGGGGCACAGTGCTCCTGCCATGAGGCGACGCTAGCAGGGCGACCGCCGGCGGGCACGCGCGGCCGGACCCGCGCCTACCCGTCCGGCTCGAACTCCGCGAGATCGATGCGTGTTTCGCCGTACCGTCGCGATTTGGCGGGGACGAAGCCTGCGGGCCAGGCTATTTCGGGCGAACGCGCCGAACGCTCCAGTACCACCGACGCGCCGGGACGCAGCCAACCGCGCTCGGTCAGCGCCCGCAGATCGGCCAGCACCGCGGCGTTGTCCACCGCGTAGGGCGGGTCGGAGAAGACCACATCGAAGCGGCCCGCCCCGCCCTGTAGCAGTACGCCGGCCACCGTCGCGACCCGCAGTTCGGCGCCGGGCAGCCCGAGGTCGGCGATGTTGCCGCGGACCACGGCCGCGGCCTTGCGGTCGGACTCGACTAGCAGCGCGTGCTCGGCGCCGCGCGACAGCGCCTCCAGCCCGAGCGCGCCGGAACCCGCGTACAGGTCGAGCACGCGCGCGCCCGCGAAATCCAGCCGGGCGTCCAGCGCGCTGAACAGCGCCTCCCGCACGCGGTCGGAGGTCGGGCGGGTGCCCGACGGCGGCACCCGCAGGCGCCGCCCACCCGCCGTTCCAGCGACGATCCGCGTCATCCGGCGGACGACTCCCGGACCGCCAGTTCGATGAGCAGGTCACCGCCTTCGACCTGTTGCACGGTGCCGATGGCGACGCGGCCGACGGTGCCCGCGCGGGGCGCGGTGATCGCGGCTTCCATCTTCATGGCCTCGATGGTGCCGATGGTGTCACCCGCCGCCACCGAATCGCCTTCGGACACCGCGAGAGTGACGACACCGGCGAACGGCGCCGCGACGTGGCCGGGATTGGTCTTGTCGGCCTTCTCCGCCGCAGGGACCTCGCTGGCGATCGACCGGTCGCGCACCGAGATGGGCCGCAACTGCCCGTTGAGGATGCACATCACCGTGCGCATACCGCGCTCGTCGGGTTCGGAGATGGCTTCCAGGCCGATGAGCAGGGTGACGCCCTTCTCCAGTTGCACCCGGTGTTCATCGCCGCGACGCAGGCCGTAGAAGAACTGGTTGGCAGACAACCCGGAGGTGTCGCCGTACTTCTCGCGGTGGGCGAGGAATTCGGCGGTGGGGCCGGGGAACAGCAGCCGGTTCAACGTCGCCCGGCGCTCCTCGGAGCTACCGGCCAGGGCCTTCTCCTCCGCGGGTGTCAACGGTGTCTCGGGTTTGGCCGCGCCGCGCCCGGCGAGTGCCTTGCTGCGGAACGGTTCGGGCCAGCCACCGGCGGGGGTGCCCAGTTCGCCGCGCAGGAACCCGATCACCGAGTCCGGGATGTCGTAGCGGCCGGGGTCGGCGGCGAAGTCCTCGACCTCGACGCCGGTGCCGACCAGCGCCAGCGCCAGGTCGCCGACGACCTTCGAGGACGGGGTGACCTTCACCAGACGCCCGAGCAGCCGGTCGGCGGCGGCGTATTTCGCCTCGACCTCCTCGAACCGGTCACCCAACCCGAGCGCGATGGCCTGCTGACGCAGGTTCGACAACTGCCCGCCGGGGATCTCGTGGGTGTAGACGCGACCCGTCGGCGCGGGCAGCCCGGACTCGAACGGCGCGTAGACCTTCCGCAGCGCCTCCCAGTACGGTTCCATGTCGCAGACGTTCTGCAGGTTCAACCCGGTGTCGTACTCACTGTGCGCCGCCGCGGCGACGATCGCCGAGAGCGCGGGCTGGCTCGTGGTGCCGGCCATCGCCGCACTCGCGCCGTCGACGGCGTCGGCGCCGGCCTGCCAGGCGGCCAGGTAGGTGGCCAACTGCCCGCCGGGGGTGTCGTGGGTGTGCACGTGCACCGGCAGATCGAAATTGCTGCGCAACGCGGTGACCAGCTTGGTCGCGGCCGGAGCGCGCAACAGTCCGGCCATGTCCTTGATCGCGAGCACGTGCGCGCCCGCGTCCACGATCTGCTCGGCCAGCTTCAGGTAGTAGTCCAGGGTGTAGAGCGTCTCGTCCGGATTCGCCAGATCGCCGGTGTAGCTGATCGCGACTTCGGCGACCGCGGTGCCGGTCTCGCGGACCGCGTCGATGGCCGGGCGCATCTGGTCGACGTTGTTGAGGGCGTCGAAGATACGGAAGATGTCGATACCGGTGGCAGTCGCCTCGGAGACGAACGCGCGGGTCACCGCTTCCGGATACGGGGTGTAGCCGACGGTGTTGCGGCCACGCAGCAGCATCTGCAAGCAGATATTCGGGATCGCTTCCCGCAAGGCCGCCAGCCGCTCCCAGGGATCCTCGTACAGGAATCGCAATCCCACGTCGTAGGTCGCGCCGCCCCAGCACTCCACCGACAGCAGCTCCGGCGTCAACCGCGCCACATGCCCCGCCACTCCCAGCAGGCCGTTGGTGCGCACGCGGGTGGCCAGCAGCGACTGGTGCGCGTCGCGGAAGGTGGTGTCGGTGACGCCGACCGCCTTCTGCGCCCGCAGCGCCTGCGCGAAGCCCTCCGGCCCCAGCCGCAGCAGCCGCTGGCGCGAGCCGTCCGGCGGCGGCACGCTCAGATCGATCGCGGGCAGCTTGTCGTGCGGGTACACCGTGGTCGGCCGCTCGCCGTGCGGCTTGTTCACCGTGACGTCGGCCAGGTAGTCGAGGATCTTGGTGCCCCGGTCGGCGGATCGACGCAGGGTCAGCAGCTGCGGACGCTCCTCGATGAACGAGGTGGTGACCAGGCCCGCCTTGAAGTCGGGATCGTCCAGCACCGCGAGCAGGAACGGGATGTTGGTGGCCACACCGCGGATGCGGAATTCCGCCAGCGCCCGGCTCGCCCGCGCCACCGCCGCGCCGAAGTCGCGACCGCGGCAGGTGAGCTTGACCAGCATCGAGTCGAAGTAGGCGCCGATCTCGGCGCCCAGGTTCGCACCGCCGTCCAGGCGGATGCCCGCACCGCCGGGGGTGCGGTAGGCGGTGATGCGGCCGGTGTCGGGACGGAACCCGTTGGCCGGGTCCTCGGTGGTGATCCGGCACTGCAATGCCGCGCCCCGGATCGTCACCGCGTCCTGGCTCAAGCCCAACTGCTCGAGCGTCTCCCCGCCCGCGATGCGCAGCTGCGACTGCACCAGGTCCACGTCGGTGATCTCCTCGGTCACCGTGTGCTCCACCTGGATGCGCGGATTCATCTCGATGAAGACGTGGTTGCCGCGCTCGTCCAGCAGGAACTCCACGGTGCCCGCACACGAGTAACCGATTTGCCTGGCGAAGGCGACCGCGTCGGCGCAGATCCGTTCACGCAGCGCGGGGTCCAGATTCGGCGCGGGCGCCAGCTCGATCACCTTCTGATGCCGACGCTGCACCGAGCAGTCCCGCTCGAACAGGTGCATCACATTGCCGTGCTGATCGGCCAGGATCTGCACCTCGATATGGCGAGGGTTCACCACCGCCTGCTCGAGGAACACCGTCGGGTCACCGAACGCCGACTCCGCCTCCCTGGAGGCCGCCTCGATCGACTCGCGCAACTGCTCCGGCGCGGCGACCCGGCGCATCCCGCGACCGCCACCACCGGCGACCGCCTTGACGAAGATCGGGTACTCCAGCTCGCGCGACGCGGCAAGCAACTCTTCCACGTCCGACGACGGCGCGCTCGAACGCAGCACCGGCAGACCGGCCGCCTTGGCCGCCTCGATGGCGCGCGCCTTGTTACCAGCGAGTTCGAGCACTTCGGCCGATGGGCCGATGAACGTGATGCCCTCGCGGGCGCACGCCGCCGCCAGATCGGGGTTCTCCGACAAGAACCCGTATCCCGGGTAGATCGCGTCCGCGCCCGCCGACTTGGCCGCCTCGATGATCGCCTCGATCGACAGGTAGGCCCGCACCGGATGACCGGGCTCGCCGATCTGGTACGACTCCGCCGCCTTCAACCGATGGACCGAATTGCGGTCCTCGTAGGGAAACACGGCGACCGTCCCGATGCCGAGTTCGTAAGCCGCGCGGAAGGCTCGGATGGCGATCTCGCCACGGTTGGCAACCAAGACTTTCGAGAACATTGACCTAAGGTACCCGGCGGCGTGAACCGCACCGACATGGAATCCCCCTTCGCAAACCTCTTCACAAGACCGCCTAGCACCGTTGCGAAGTTGCGTTCACAGCGCCGACACATGGGCGGCGCCGCAGCAACCGGTGTGCTGCCCGGCGGCCGGGGACGGTCCGAGGTGGGGTGCGGGTGGCCGCCGCGCGGTCGACCGACGGCCGAGCTCTGCCTCGATACCTCGACACGCGGCCGCGGGGCACATGAGGCGAACCACGACGCACGACGAGTTCGGGAGTGCGGATCGCCGGTAACAGCCGCCGGGTATCGGGCGAAGAGCCGATCCGATGCCGCGCACGACCCGGGGATTCCGGGAACGGTCGATACGAATCGGCGTGCCCGGTCGTGCCGATAGCCGGAGCGCAAGCCGGCGCCGAATCGGTACGCGGCGATCGAGTCGGGCAAATATTCGATGTGAGGTCGCTCGCGGCGCGCCACCGGACAACTTCGCGTCCGCGGGGCCGACCAGTGCGGCTCCTATCCGACCGCAGGTGGCCGCTGCAACGGCTCCCGATCTCGGGTCGGTCGTTCCTGGCGGCCGCACCGCGTCCTATGCTGAGAGTGCAGCTGGTTCACCGCAGCACGACGAGATGGAGCCCCGACGTCGCGCGACGGAGTCGAGCCCGCCCGTGCGGCGACGTTACGGCGGGCGAGAGGGAACCCGGTGGGAATCCGGGACTGTCCCGCAGCGGTATGCAGGAACGACCGCCGTCACCAGGCACTGGGTTTCACCGAGCCGGAAGGCTCCGCGACCCGGGAAGCGACGGCCAGTAGGTCGGCCATCGGGAGCACTCCGGCGTACGCCGGCCCGCACGGCCGGTGCCCGCGAGTCCGAAGACCTGCCAGTCGTGCCGGGTACGCCGTACCCGGCGGCCACCGCCTCGTGGATTGGGCGTGCGGATCACCAGCTGACGTGTCGGGCTCCTCGGCCGGGATTTCACCGGCATGTCGCAAGGTTCTCCGCCTGCCCGTACGGCGATGGCTTTCGTCCACAGCAATGGAGAAACATCGTGACTGTTGCACAGCAGAACCCGTTCACCGCGACGGTTCTCGGGCTTCCGCGAGTAGGGCCCCGGCGTGAACTGAAGCGGGCCACCGAAGCCTATTGGGCAGGCGAGATCGACGCAGGCCGGTTGCACGCCGTGGCGCGCGACCTGCGGCGGACCCAGCTCACCGATTTGCGAGCCGCGGGCCTCGACTCGATTCCGGTCGGCACCTTTTCCTACTACGACCAGATGCTCGACACCGCCGAACTGCTGGGCGCACTGCCGCCCCGGGTCGCCGGGATCGCCGACCCGCTGGATCGGTATTTCGCCGCCGCGCGCGGCACCGAGACGGTGGAGCCCTTGGAGATGACCAAGTGGTTCGACACCAACTACCACTACCTGGTGCCGGAAATCGGCCCCGAGACCGCGTTCTCGCTGCACCCGGACAAGCTGCTGGCGCAACTGCGGGAGGCGCTCGAGCTGGGCGTGCCTGCGCGACCGGTGGTGATCGGCCCGATCACCTTCCTGAAACTGGCCAAGGCGAGCGGCGGCTCGGCCCTGGCCCGGCTGATCGAACTGCTGCCGCTGTATCGGGAACTGCTGCGCAGGCTCGCCGTCGCCGGTGCCCAGTGGGTGCAGATCGACGAGCCGGTGCTGGTCACCGACCTCACGGCGGAGGAGATCGGCCTGGTGCAGGTCACCTACGCGGAACTCGCCGACGCCCCCGAGCGTCCGGCGATCCTCGTCGCGACCTACTTCGGGCAGCCGGACGCCGCGCTGCCTGCGCTGGCGAGCACCGGTATAGAAGGAGTAGCGCTCGACTTCACCTCCGGCGCCGATGTGGCGGCGGGGGCCGACGTGCCCGCGCTGACCGGGAAGCTGATCGTCGCGGGGGTCGTGGACGGTCGCAACGTCTGGCGTACCGATCTCGACCGCGCTGTGGCCACCCTCGATACGTTGCGGGGATCCGCTGCGCAGGTGGCTGTTTCGAGTTCGTGCTCGCTGCTGCACGTGCCCTACACGCTGGCGGCGGAGACGGCGTTGGACGAACGGTTGCGCTCCTGGCTGGCGTTCGGCGCGGAGAAGGTGACCGAGGTCCGCCTGCTCGCGACCGCGCTGAGCGACGGTGCGCAAGCGATCGACGCCGAGTTGGCCGAGGTGCGTGCGGCGCTGGCGTCGCGGAGATCCGATCCGCGGCTGAACGATCCGCGGGTGCGGGCCCGGCTGGCCGCGCTCGGGCCCGACGCCGTCCGCCGCGCACCCGCCGAACAACGCCGAGAACTGCAAAGGGACCGTTTGCGGCTGCCCGCGCTGCCGACCACGACGATCGGTTCCTACCCGCAGACCTCGGCCATCCGGCTTGCGCGCGCCGCGCTGCGCAAGGGCGCGATCGACCAGGCGGAGTACGTCCGCCGGATGCGCGCCGAGATCGCGGAGGTCATCGCGCTACAGGAGCGGTTGGGGCTGGACGTGCTGGTACACGGCGAGCCGGAGCGCAACGACATGGTGCAGTACTTCGCCGAGCAGCTCGACGGGTTCGCGGCGACCGAGCAGGGATGGGTGCAGTCCTACGGGACCCGCTGCGTGCGGCCGCCGATCCTGTTCGGTGACGTCGCGCGCCGGGAGCCGATGACCGTCGAGTGGATCGCGTACGCGCAGTCGCTCACCGACAAGCCCGTGAAAGGCATGCTGACCGGCCCGGTCACCATTCTGGCGTGGTCGTTCGTGCGCGACGACCAGCCGTTGGGCGACTCCGCCCGCCAGGTGGCGCTGGCGATCCGCGACGAGTCCGTCGACCTCGAGTCGGCGGGCATCCGAATCATCCAGGTCGACGAGCCTGCCCTGCGTGAACTGCTTCCGCTGCGCGCGGCCGACCAGCCCGGGTACTTGGAGTGGTCGGTGCAATCGTTCCGGATCGCGACCTCCGGAGTGTCCGATGCGACGCAGATCCACACGCATCTGTGCTACTCGGAATTCGGCGAGGTGATCGATGCGATCGCCGGGCTGGACGCCGACGTCACGTCGATCGAGGCGGCGCGCTCCCGCATGGAGGTGCTGGACGATTTGAACGCGGCGGGATTCGATCTCGGCGTCGGCCCCGGCGTGTACGACATCCACTCCGCGCGGGTGCCCAGCGTGGACGAGATCACCACTTCGCTGCGCGCGGCACTGAAAGCTGTTCCGGCCGAACGGCTCTGGGTGAATCCCGACTGCGGGCTGAAGACCAGGGGGCGCGCCGAGGTGGAAGCCTCACTGCGCAACATGGTCGCCGCGGCGGCCGCTGTCCGGTAACCCTTCCCGCTCATCGGCGTTCGGTGCCCCCTTCCCGCCCGAAGGGGGCACCGAACCGTCAAGAGCCGCAGTCCGTTTCCGGCTCCGGCCGCGGTGGCTGCCTGCGGCGCAGCGTATACCGATCGCACGGTTCCTCCCGCCGCGTCACCGGCAACTCCCGCGCCCGCGCCCGCATCCCCCGCCGCCACGCCGTATGACACCCGGAACAACGCTCCATCGGCTACCCCTCCTCGCATGTCGACCACCGGACAATCGTTCCCCTCTTACCTACTTCGACGTGCCCACCCCCTGATTCGGTTCCATCCGATCCGGAAATCATCGCCACCACCGAGGCCGATCGAACTCGTCACCCACAGCCGAATTCGAGGACGACCTGTTCGACCGAGTCCGCGCTACAGTCCGAAGGCCCGGTTGATGGCGGCCATGTCGAAGTAGTCTCGCCACGTGGTGATTTCGCCGTCGGCGACCTCGAAGAAGCCCATGACCGGCAGCGAGGTCTCGCGTCCCGCGGAGCGGAGGGTGTCGGTGCGCTCGTTCATCACCACGTTGCCGGAGGCGATCTGGTGATGGATGTCGAAATCGATGGCCTCGAAGGTGGTCAGGAAACCCGCGATGAAGTCGCGGATGGCGGTGCGACCGACGATGGGTTCCATCGGGATGTTGTGGTAGACGGCGTCCTCGGCGAAATACGCGCTGATCCGATCCGGATCGGGGTCGGACCAGCTTCGGCACATCGCACGCACGAGTTCGTCGGGATCGGGCATTCGTTCTGCTCACTTTCCTGCTGCCGGAAGGCGGGTGCCGGACCTCTCGATTCAACCAAGCAATCGCTCGGTGGGGAAGGGGATCGATGGGCATTTTCATGCCCGATCCACAAGGCGACGGCAAACCTCTCTTCGCACGCTACGCAGATCGAAGGCATTACCGGATACCTCGCAAAAGCATATTCCTGCGGGTAAGAACGCGCGTTCTTGCGATGATTGCGAATCATCGCAGCTACCATCGTGCACGTGCGCAAGATGTATGCGGGCGCCCGGCTTCGGCGATTGCGTGAAGAACGGAGGATGACTCAGGCGGCTCTGGCGAAATCGCTGGACCTGTCGCCGAGTTATCTCAATCAGCTCGAGCGCGACCAGCGCCCACTCACCATTCCCGTACTACTGAAACTCAATTCCACCTTCGATCTCGACGTCCAGTTCTTCGCCGCCGATTCCGACGCGCGGCTCGTGTCGGACCTGCACGAGGTGCTCATCGACGCCGCGGGCGGGCACACCGCGCCGCTGACCGAGGTGGAGGAACTGGCAACCCGCCAGCCGGAGGTCGCCAGGATCGTCGTCGCGATGCATCGCCGACTACGCGCCGCCACCGATCAGCTGGACCTGCTCTCCGCGCGGGTGTCCGCGCCCGCGGGCGCGCCGGGCGTGCCCATGCCCTATGAGGACGTGCGCGACTTCTTCTACGACCATCACAACCACATCGCGCAGCTCGACATCGCCGCCGAGCAGCTGTTCGAGAACTCCGGGCTCACCATCGGCTCGCTCGATCGTCAGCTCGCCCGCATCGCCGAGGAACGCGCCGGAGTCACCGTTCTGGTACGCGGCGACGGCGCCGACCACACCGTCCCCAAGCGCCACTACGACCCGCAGACCCGGACGCTCACGCTGGCTCGCCGGTTGCGACCCGGCCAGCGCGCCTTCCAGATCGCCACCACGCTCGGCCTTCTGCTCTACGGGGCCGAGCTGGACGCCGTCTTGGCCGAGAGCCCGGCGCTCAACGGCGAATCCCGCACCCTGGCGCGGATCGGGCTGGCCAATTACTTCGCGGGCGCGCTGGTGCTGCCGTACGGCCGATTCCTGCGGTCGGCCGAGGAACTGCACTACGACATCGATCTGCTCGGTCTGCGGTTCGAGGTCGGCTTCGAGACCATCTGCCATCGGCTCAGCACCCTGCAACGTCAGGGCCAACGTGGCGTCCCGTTCTTCTTCGTGCGCACCGACCGGGCGGGCAACATCTCCAAACGGCAGTCCGCCACCGCCTTCCATTTCTCCCGGGTGGGCGGCAGTTGCCCGCTGTGGGTGGTGCACGAGGCCTTCTCCAACCCCGGCCGCATCCTGACCCAGGTGGCCGAGATGCCCGACGGCCGCCGCTATCTGTGGGTCGCGCGCACCGCCGCGATCGCCCCGCACGGGTTCGGAACCGCGGCGAAGAATTTCGCGATCGGCCTCGGCTGCGACGTGGAATACGCCGACCGTCTGGTGTATTCGGCCGGGTTGCAGCTGGAAGACCCGGCGGCCTCGGTGCCGATCGGCGCGGGCTGCAAAGTGTGCGAGCGCCCCGCGTGCCCGCAGCGCGCCTTCCCGCACATCGGCAGCCCATTGGCGGTCGCCGAGCACACCAGCACCGACCTGCCCTACCCGCGGCTGGGGCGCTGACCTCGCCGGGGCATCAGGACTTGGCCAGGTACTCCAGCCGCTCGGAATCGACGGCCGCGTGCATCATTCCCGCCAGACCGGGATGCTTGCGCAAGCCCGGGTCGGACGCCACCACGGCGCGGGCGAATTCCTGGGCGGCGGTGATGACCTCGAGGTCGTCCAGCAGCGACAGCAGGCGCAACGAGCGGGCCGTGCCGGACTGGGCGGCGCCGAGCACGTCGCCCTCGCGGCGGGTACGCAGGTCGAGCACCGCGAGTTCGAAGCCGTCGGTGGTGGCGGCGACGGCGTCCAGCCGCGCCATCGCCGACCCGCCCGGCGCGGCATCGGTGACCAGCAGGCACAACCCGGGGTGGCGTCCGCGGCCGATCCGGCCGCGCAGCTGATGCAACTGACTGACGCCGAACCGGTCGGCGTCGACGATGACCATCACCGTCGCGTTGGGCACGTCCACGCCGACCTCGACCACGGTGGTGCACACCAGCACGTCCACCGATCCGTCGTTGAACGCGCGCATCACCTGGTCTTTTTCGTCGGCGGGCAGCCTGCCGTGCAACAGGCCGACCCGTACGCCGGCCAGCGGGCCGCCGCGCAGCATCTCGTATACGTCCAGCGCGGCCTGGGTGGTCGGGCCCTCCTTCTCGCCGTCGCCGGACTTCGAACGCCCGTTGCGGGACTTGCCCGTCGTCTCCTCGTCGTCGCCGATGCGCGAACACACCACGTACGCCTGACGCCCGGCGGCGACCTCCTCCACGATCCGCTCCCACGCGCGATCCACCCAGTTCGGATGCTGCCTGCGCGGCACCACCTTGGAGACGATCGGCGAGCGCCCTTTCGGCAGTTCGGTCAGCGTGGAGGTCTCCAGATCACCGAGCGTGGTCATGGCGATGGTGCGCGGGATCGGCGTCGCGGTCATCACCAGCAGATGCGGGCTGACACCGGTTTTGGCCTTGGCGCGCAGGGCGTCTCGCTGCTCCACGCCGAAACGATGCTGCTCGTCGACCACTACCATGCCGAGATCGAAGAACTCGACGTTGTCCTGGATCAGCGCGTGCGTGCCGATCACGATGCCCGCCTCGCCCGTCACCGCTTCCAGCAGCGCGGCCTTCTTGGCCGCGGCCGACATCGACCCGGTCACCAGCACCACGCGGGTGGCGTGGTCGGCCGCGCCCAGTTCGCCCGCGGCCCCCAGCTCACCGAGCATGCCGCGCAGCGACCGATAGTGCTGCGCGGCGAGCACCTCCGTCGGGGCGAGCAGCGCGCACTGCAATCCCGCGTCCACCACCTGCAACATGGCGTGCAGGGCGACGATCGTCTTGCCGGAGCCCACCTCGCCTTGCAGCAACCGGTGCATCGGTTGCTCGCGGCCCAGATCGGCGGAGATCTCCGCCACGACCTGCTTCTGCCCCGCCGTGAGTTCGAAGGGCAGCCGCTGGTCGAACGCGGCGGCGATGCCGTCGGTGCGCGACCCGCAGGCGCGCGCCCGGCGGCCGGACACCTCGTGCCTGCGCTCGGCCAGCACCAATTGCAGCGCCAGCGCCTCGTCGAAGCGCAGCCGATCCTTGGCCTGGTCGATATCGGACTTGCGTTCGGGCAAGTGGATCAGCCGCAGCGCGTCCGACAGGTTGGGTAGCGCCCGTTCGGCGCGCACGTCCTCCGGCAGCGGATCATCCAGCGGATCGAGCTGGTCGAGCACCTGCCGCACGCAGGCGAGCACGTCCCAGCTCTGCACCTTGGCGGTCGCCGGGTAGACCGGGATGAACTCCCGCTCCATGAACGACGTGTCCACTCCCCCCGCGCCCGCGGCGCTCTGCGCCAGACCCCGCAGGTCTCCGCCGCCGCGCACCTTCGTCAGCGCGCCGACCGAATCGTCGTCGCCCTCGGCCTCCGGCAGGATCAGGTAGCCGGGATGACTGAGGTTCCACTGGCCGGGGCGCCAGTAGTTCACCGTGCCCGACATCATCGCGCGCAGACCTTCGCGGACCACGTATTTCACCTTGTCGCCGTTGAAGAAGGTGACGTCGACGCCGCGTCCGGCACCGGTGTCGAGAACCACCTTCAGCAGCGATCCGCGGCGGTTGCGCATCGGCCGCAGTTCGGCCTTGGTGATCCGCCCGATGACGGTGATGTGCGAACCGTCCTCGGGCGCATCCTCGGTGAGCGGCTGACCCTGCGTCGCGTACCGCAGGGGGTAGTGCCGCAGCAGATCCTCGACGGTCCGCATGTCGAACGCGTCCGCCAGCGAGTCCGCGGCCTTCGCGCCGAGAATGTGGTCGAGCCGATCGCTCAGTGCCGCCATGCGCTACTCCACTCCGATCTGCACCGAATCGCCTTGCTGCCCACCGGAATACACGATCACCTCGACCCCGGGAAAGTTCTGCGCGATATGAGCGGCGAGTTCGTCGCCGAGACCGTCCGGCGCCGCCGCTCCCATCAGCAGGGTGACCAGCTCGCCGCCGAAGGCGAGCAGCCGGTCCAGCAGCGTCCGCCCCGCCGCGCGCACGTCGGGCTCGATCACGACGACATCGTGCCCGGCCAGTCCGAGACCGTCGCCCGGCTCGCAGGTGCCGACCATGGTGAGCGCGCGCTCAGTCGCCGGGCGTAGCGAGCCCCACCGCGTCGTGGCGGCCGCCTCCGACATGGCGAAGGCGTCGTCCACCGCGAATCGTCCTCGGTCGTGCACGGCCAGGGCGGCCAGACCCTGCACCATCGACGCACTCGGCAGCAGCAGCACGTCCCGATGGGCGTCACGCGCGGCGACGCCGACCGCGACCAGTTCGTGCGCGGGCAGGGCGCCGTTGGGCAGCACCAGTACCTCGCGGTTCGGCATCCGCCGGATCGCGGTCAGCAGCGTCGTCGCGGTGACCGGCTCGTCGCCCGCCAGCACCACGGCGCCCGCGTCCTCGAACAGCGTCGCGGCGCCGGCACCGGCGACCACCGCCAGAATCCCCCGATCGGCCGGAAGTTCGGGCGTCGCCCCCGCGCTCGAGCCGAGCCCACCGGCCACCACCTGGGTCGAATCGGCAGCCGGTGCGGACGACGCGATGCCCCCGGTTCGGACGGGCCGGGGCCGCGCGTCGGAGATACCGTCACCGGCGAGGGGATTCGCCGCTTCCACGCGTTCGCCGGACCCGGCCGGGGCGTCCGGCGTGCGGACGACATTCTCGATGCGGATCCGGCTGAGTTCGCCCGCCGCGATGCCCGCCTCCACCGCCGCTCCGGCGTCGGCGCAGTGCACATGCGCCGACCAGGACCCGCCGCCGTCACCGACCACCACGACCGAGTCGCCGAGTTCGCCGAGCCGGGCGCGCAGCGCGGCCACCTTCCGCTCGTCGGAGCCTGCCAGCAGGTACATCACCTCGTACTGCGGCTCGGCGTCGTCGGCGGGCGCCGATCGCGCCGCCGCGGGCCGTGGGTACTCCGGTCGCGCGGGCGCCTCACCCCGGGTCACGGTGACCAAGCTGTCCAGCAGCACCACCAATCCGCGGGCTCCCGCGTCGACGACACCCGCCCGACGCAGCACACCCAATTGGAACGGCGTGTCGCCGAGCGCCTTGGCCGCTCCGTCGGCCGCCGCCAGCGCAACGTTCGCCAGCTCCTGGTCCGGGCACTGCGCGGCCGCCGCGGCCGCACGGTCCAGCACGGTGAGAATGGTCCCTTCGATCGGCACGCTAAGCCCTTCGCGGACCAGTTCGGAGGCCCGCGCCAGCGCGGCGCGCAGGCTGTCGGCCGTGAACGGGCCACCGTCCACCGCGTCCGCGACGCCACGCAGCACCTGGGACAAGATGATCCCGGAGTTGCCCCTGGCGCCTACCGTCGCGCCGTGCGCCATGGCGACGGCTACGGCGCGGGCCGCGCTCCCGTCCGCGTTCGCCGCCGCCTCCCCCGCCTCCACCGCGGCGCGCATGGTGGCCAGCAGATTCGTACCGGTATCCGCGTCCGGGACGGGAAAGACATTGAGTGCGTTGATCTCCTCGCGCCGGTGTTCAAGGCCTGCGAGACAGGTACGGCCCCAGCGCAGCAATGCCGTGCCGTCCATTACATCCCGCACTCCGGACACCGTCACCTCACTCCCTTCCGCCACCTGCCCACCCTCGCCGCCCGCCAGGTTAGCGGGCGGTCCCGACAGGCGACCGGCAAGACCGCGCTCCTACACTGGGGATGCCCGGCAACGGATCCGGCACTCATCCGTGAGGACCGGTTTGGTGGATCGGCGCCTGCACAGCTACCCTTGCAGGGTTGCCTCGCGTGGCCGTCGCCGGTCTGCGCTGGTCGGCTCTCCGTCGGCAGGGCACACTCGACATTGCAACGAGGACGCGTCGCACCGCGAAGGCGGCGGTCCCCACCATTGACATGAAGGAGTTCGCGACTATGGCTGCCGTCTGCGACGTCTGCGCCAAGGGCCCCGGCTTCGGGAAGTCGGTCTCGCACTCGCACCGGCGCACCAACCGTCGTTGGAACCCGAACATCCAGACCGTGCGTGCACAGGTCGCTCCGGGCAACACCCGCCGCATGAACGTGTGCACCTCCTGCCTGAAGGCGGGCAAGGTCGTCCGCGGCTGATCCGCTTCCCGGCTGACCAATACCGTCGGCACACGCCCCGGCACCCGTATCGGGTGGTCCGGGGCGTTGTCGTGACTGCGGTGTGCCGACGAGCGCGGCAGCGGTGACCGAGCATCCGTGGCGGGTCCGGCCGCTGGCCGCCGAATACGTCCACAGCCTGGCCGAATGCCACATCGCCTGCTGGCGCGAGGCGTATCGGGGGCTGGTGCCCGTACACGTGCTCGACGCGTTCGACATCGAGCGCCGGGCCGAGCTGGGGGAGCGCGACCGGGTGCGCTATCCGGGCCGCACACATGTCGCGGTCGTCGAGGACCTGGTCATCGGATTCTCCAGCGCGGGCCCGCCCGACGACGCGGACGCGGTGACCCCGCTCGAGCTGCACGCCCTCTATGTGCGGTCCCGCTGGCACGGCAGCGGAGTCGCCGACGACCTGATCCGCGCCGCCCTCGATCCGGCCGCCCCGTGCTCGCTGTGGGTGTTCGAGCGGAACGCGCGGGCCCAGGCGTTCTACCGCAAGCACGGTTTCGTGCTCGACGGCACGCGCAAGGTCGAGCCGTTCACCGCCGCGATGGAAGTGCGCATGGTGCGCACCCCATCTCGGCGTCGGCCACCCACGGACGTGTCCTACCGTGCCCGTTAAGGTGCAGATCATGATCTCCAGCGAGCAAGCAGGGTACGCGACAACCGTCGACGGCGTCCTCCAGATCACCATCGCCACCTCCGCCAACGGCACGTCCATGGACTTCGCGGGCATCAACGCAGGCACCGCCGTACTGCACTCGCTCGGTTCCGAGGTGGGGGCGGTGCTGCTGCGGGGCACCGGCGCCAACTTCTGCGCGGGCGGCGACGTGCGCGGCTTCGCCGCCGCGCCGGATCGCTCGGCGCACATCCACGGTCTGGCCACCGACCTGCACGAATTCGTCCGCGCGCTGGACGCGGTCACGGTCCCGGTGGTGGCTGCGGTCCAGGGCTGGGCGGCCGGGGCGGGCATGAGCCTGGTCTGCCTGGCCGACATAGCCCTCGGCGGACCCGGCACCAAGCTGCGCCCGGCGTATCCGGGCATCGGCCTGAGCCCCGACGGCGGCATGTCCTGGACGCTGCCGCGCGTCGTCGGGCGGGCGCGCGCCCGCGAGATCCTGCTCACCGACGCCGTCCTGGACGCCGAGGAGGCGGTGCGCCTCGGCGTGCTGAGCAGGCTGGTCCCCGACGGCGAGATCGCCGAGGAGGCGCAGCGCCTCGCACGCACCATCGCCGCCGGACCGCGTTCCACCCACGCGAGCATCAAAACGCTGCTGCGGCAGTCGGATACCGCGACGCTGAGCGATCAGCTCGACAGCGAGCGCGACGGAATCGCCGCGGCCGCGAGTTCCCCCGCCGGACGGGAGGGCGTCGACGCCTTCGTCGCCAAGCGCAAGCCCGACTACGCCGGAAGGGCCTGATCGGTCGTCACTCGAGGGTCGAGAGGACGAATTTCGCCACCGCGTCGGTGAACGAGTCGTTGTCGTCACCGGCGGCGGTGTGCGCGGCGCCGCCGATCTCCACGAGCTGGGCATGCGGCACCAGCCGCTGGAACGCCTCGGCTCCTTCGGCGCTCACCACATCCGAGCGCATGCCGCGGACCAGCAGCACCGGGATGCGCAGCGCCCGCGCCGCGTCCTCCATCGGCTCGATCATCGCGGACGGGTCCTCCGGCCGGTCGCCGAGCATCTCGGGATCCCAGTGCCAGTACCAGCGACCGTCGCGCTCGCGCAGGTTGCGCAGCAGGCCTTCGGTGCTCTTCGGCCGCGGACGGTGCGGCAGGTACTCGGCGACCGCGTCGGCCGCCTGTTCGATGCTGTCGAAGCCGTCGCGATGCTTGCCGAGGAAGTCGATCACCCGGGCGACCCCTTCCGGCTCGGGCCGGGTCACGATGTCGACGAGCACCAGGGCGCTGATCGCCGCTCCGCCGGGCCGCGCGGTGGTGAGCAGCCCGGTGATCCCGCCCATGCTGGCCCCGACGACCACCGCGGGGGCGCCCAACTGTTCCAGCACCAGCAACAGGTCGTCGACCATGGTCTGGCGGCGGTAGTCACGATCCGGCGCCCACTGGCTGTCGCCGTGGCCGCGGGCGTCGACCGTGACGACCCGCATCCCCGACGCGCCCAGCCGGGCGCCGGTCTTCTTCCACGAATGCCGGGTTTGCCCGCCACCGTGCAAGAAGACGACGAGCGGGCCGTCGACCGGCCCGAACTGATCGGCGGCCAGCTCGATTCCGCCCGAACCGCGCAGCCGAAGCCGGGACGGTTCGAGAAGATTGTTCGCATTACTCACGATCTGTAGGATCGCACAACGCTGTTCCGCGCCGGCGCGAACCCGGCGAATCGAGGGTTCAGCAGCCGAGATTGCCCACGAAGAACAGGCACGCGATCTTGGCGTTCACCGACGCGGACAGGGTGGAGGAGCCGCTGGAGGTGTATTCCTCGGCGACCGGAGCCGTCGTGGTCTCCGTGGCGGGCTCGAGCCGCAGGGGGGCCGCTCCCGCGACGGCCGCGCCGCTGGTCAAAGCGGCACAGAAGGCCAGGGTCGCGGTGGTGCCGCGCAGCGCGCCGCGAACGGTGGTGTTGTGCATGGAACAGCTCCTCACTCGTTAACTCTCGGTCGATCACACACAGACGCCCGATTCAGGGCAGGCGCCAGTCAACCGGTTCGGCACCCAGTTCGTCGAGTAGTTCGTTCACTCGAGAGAAGGGGCGGGAACCGAAGAACCCACGAGACGCCGACAGCGGCGACGGATGCGCGGACTCGATGTACGGGACCTCGGCCTCGACCAGCAGCGGCTTCAGCGTCGCCGCGTCGCGGCCCCACAGGATCGCCACCAACGGCTCGTCCCTGGCGACCAGGGAGCGGATCGCCTGATCGGTGACCTCCTCCCAGCCCTTGCCGCGGTGCGAAGCGGGCTTACCCGGCGATACGGTGAGCACGCGGTTCAGCATCAGCACACCCTGGTCCGACCATGGGCTCAGATCGCCGCAGGAGGGCGTGGGGTGGCCGAGATCCTTGCTGTATTCGGCGAAGATATTGGCCAGGCTGCGCGGGATCGGCGAAACATCCGGCGCCACGGAGAAACTCAGCCCCATCGGGTGGCCGGGCGTCGGGTAGGGATCCTGGCCGACCACGAGCACGCGCACCGCGTCGAACGGACGCTGGAAGGCGCGCAGGACGTTCTCACCGGACGGTAGGTAGCCACGGCCCGCGGCGTTCTCGGCACGAAGGAATTCGCCCATGGCGGAAATCCGATCCGCCACCGGCTCGAGTGCCTTCGCCCAGCCCGGATCCATGATTTCCGACAGTGGTTTCGCGCCCATGACCGCACAACTTAGCGTGGCTCGCCGCCGGACGGCGATTCCGCCCCACGGAACGATTCCCACCCACCGCCGCCCGTCTGCGCGACGCCGTCGACGGTAAGCCCGCGACCGGCCACGACTCGCCCGATCACGACCCATCCGGGTGGGAGCGCGCGGCCCGGCGCCCACGCGCCCGCGAAGGCATGATCCTCACCGCCGGTCAGGATCCATTGCGCCGCATCGGCGTCCAGCCGAGCGGCGACGAGCTCCAGCGCCGGGTCGCGCAATGCGGCCGAATCCAGGTCGATGGCCACGCCCGAGGCCGATGCGATGTGCCCCAGATCCGCGAGCAACCCGTCGGACACGTCGGTCAGCGCGTGCAGCCCGAGGCCGGGCGCTCCCGGCGCTGGACCTCCGGACGCGGTACGCGTTTCCGGTTCGGGACCGAGCGGCGCGGGCCGGGACGACGATTCCGGGGCTCGGGCTTCGAGCGAGACGGTCTCGAAATCCAGCGCGGCCACATCGGATGCGGCGCGAGCCGAAAACGGTTCAGCGGCAGTGAGTTCCGACCCTCCGGGAGAACCACCGGCCAGTGCATCCAGGACGAGGGCGTACGGCGGCTGCGGGACGCGGTGCGCGGCAAGCGCTTCGGCGACCTCGGGGCCGGTCACCCCGGCGGTGAAGGCGGCCAGGCCCGCGGCCGACCAGCCGAGCCGGCCCGCCACCGCGACGACATCCCCCACGCGCGCACCCGCTCTCGTGATCGGCGCGCCACCACCCGGATCGCCGAAGGCGGTGACGGAGACGACCAGTTCCCGGCTGCGGACCAGGTCGCCGCCCGCGATGGACGCCCCCGCCCTGGCCGCCTCGGCCCACATGCCGTCGGCGAGTCCGTCGACCACCTCGAGCGGGGTATCGGCGGGGCAGCCGAGCGCGACGACGAACGCGGTCGGTGTGGCACCCATGGCGACCACATCGGCGGCGTTCTGCGCGATCGCTTTGCGGCCCACGTCCTCGGGGCTGGACCAGTCCAGCCGGAAATGCCGGTCCTGCACGAGCATGTCGGTGGTCACCACGAACCGGCCGTCGGGAGCCGCGATCAGCGCCGCGTCGTCGCCGGGGCCGAGCAGCACACCCGGCGCCTGCACCCGGCCCGCGTTGATGCGGTCGATCAGCGCGAACTCCCCCAGTTCACGCACTGTCCTCGGGGCCCTGCTGGCGCTGATGACCGATCCTCTCCGGCGCGGTGCTTGCTGGAACGAGCCCGACGGTACCCTTTCGGAGGCATTCGAGTACTTCCGGCCCGGTCCACCGCTGCGCGGCTGCCGACCAGGGCGACGCGCACCAGAAAGGATCGGTGATCATGGCGGCGGATTCGCCGGACCGCGATTCCGAGCAGCGGGACGAACACCCGGAAGCCGCTACCGAATCCCGCAAGTCCGGGCACACGGACGATGCGGTGAGTAGCGCCGACGCCGCGACACCGGACAACGGCACCGGGGACAGCGACGCCGAGGACTCGCCCGCCCCAGCAGACGAGAGCGACACCGGAGGTTCCGCAGCAGACGAGAGCGACGCCGAAGACTCCGCAGCAGCGGGCGAACCGGACAACCCGCCCGCGCAGGCCACCGCGCACCAGTACTCGCCCGCGCTCATCGCGACCGCCGTGGCGCTTCCGGTCGTGCTGGTCGTCGCCGTGATCGTGGCCGCCGTGCTCGCGCGCCGCGCGCCCGTCGAGCGTGAACCGCTGGTGCTCGGCCCCGTCCCCGCCCCGGCGGCGGAGGGTCCGGCCTGCGCCGAGCTGCTGCCCACCCTGCCCGCGAACCTGGGTGAGTTCACCAAATCGACCCTGGTCGAGCCCGCGCCGCCCGCCACCCGCGCCTGGCAGCGCACCGAAGGCGGCGACGCCATCGTCCTGCGCTGCGGGCTGGATCGCCCGCTGGAATTCAACCGCGCCTCGCCGTTGCAGATCGTCGACGGCGTGCAGTGGTTCGAGGTCCGCGACCAAGCCGCCGCGGCGAGCACCTGGTTCGCCGTCGACCGGGGGACCTACGTCGCTCTCACCGTCCCCGACGGCTCCGGCCCCACGCCGCTGCAAGAAGTCTCCGACACCATCACCGCCCACCTCCCGACCCAGCCCATCGACCCGGGACCGCTGCCCAACTGACGGCGAGCAACGTGCGCCGATCGGTCCGCGAAAGCCTGCGCGAACCACTCGCCCCGCGGCGCACAGCGCAGGCGATCAGAGCCGAACGTGAACCGGAGTGGGACCGAGTTCCGAGGGGAGCGGGCTCAACGCAGGCCGGTGCCGCGGGCGAGCGCGGTGTCGATGAGCGAGGAGATCAGTCCGGCGAAGTCGACGCCGGTGGCCTCCCACATGCGCGGGTACATGGAGATGGCGGTGAATCCCGGCATCGTGTTGATCTCGTTGATCACCGGTCCCTGCTCGGTGACGAAGAAATCGACCCGCGCCAGGCCCTGGCAGTCGAGCGCGCGGAAGGCTCGCACGGCCAGTTCCCGGATCTGGTCGGAGACCTCGTCGTCCAGCTTGGCGGGGACGTCGAATTCGCAGACGTCGTCGAGGTATTTGGTGTCGAAGTCGTAGAAGGCAGGCGCGTCGGCGATGGTGCCGGTCTCCGGCATCCGGATCTCCGCGACCACGCTCGCCGCGACCCGGCCGTCCGGGAATTCCAGGACCCCGCACTCCACTTCGCGTCCGACGATGCCCGCTTCGACGATCACCTTCGGGTCGTGCTCGCGCGCCGCCGCGATGGCGGCATCGAGGTCGTTCCAGTCGCCGACGCGGGTGATGCCGATCGACGAACCGCCGCGGGCGGGCTTGACGAACACCGGCAGGCCGAGGCGCAGCCGGTCCTCCTCGGCGACCGTCGCGGTGCCGGGCCGCAGCACCACCTGGGTGCCGACCGGCAGTCCCTCGGCCGCGAGCAGTTTCTTGGTGAACTCTTTGTCCATGCCCGCCGCGCTGGCCAGCACACCGGGGCCGACATAGGGGACTCCGGCGAGTTCCAGCATTCCTTGCAGGGTGCCGTCCTCACCGAACGGTCCGTGCAGGATCGGGAAGACCACGTCGACCGCGCCGAGCGCGGCGCTCGGATCGTCGAGCGCGATCAGCGCCCCCGAGCGGCTCGGGTCCGCGGCCAGGGTGAGTGCCGTGCCCGCGGCGTCCACCGAGGGCAGGGCGCGATCGTGGATGCCGAGCGCGGCCACCTCCGCACCGCCGAGCACCCAGCTGCCCTCGGTGGTGATGCCGATCGGCACGGCCTCGTACTTCTCCGGGTCCAGATGACGCAGCACGCTACCGGCCGATACGCAGGACACGGCGTGCTCGTTGCTCCGCCCGCCGAAGACCACTGCCACCCTGATCCGGTTCGTCATGCCCCGAACCGTACCCGTTTCACTACGCGATCCCACGCCTGACCGTCCCGGACACTCCGGCCTCCGCCCACGCGGGGCGGAGCCGGGATCACTCCGGCTTCATCCGCCGCCCGAGCAGGTTGCCGACCGCTTCGCGCACGGAGAGTCCTTCATGGCAGACCTGATGCACGGCGGTGGTCAGCGGCATCTCCACACCCTGCCGCTCGGCCAGCGCGCGCACCGATGTGCAGGACTTCACACCCTCGGCGACTTGGCCATGAGTGGCCGACTGCGCGGCCTCCATGGACCCGCCCGCGCCGAGCACATGACCGAACGACCGGTTGCGCGACAGCGGCGAGGTGCAGGTGGCGACCAGGTCACCGACTCCGGCCAGGCCCGCCAGCGTCACCGGCTCGGCGCCGAGGGCCACTCCGAGCCGGATGATCTCGGCCAGACCGCGGGTGATCAGGCTGGCGATCGAGTTGTCGCCCAGACCCATTCCGGACGCGATACCGCAGGCCAGCGCGATGACGTTCTTGCAGGCACCGCCGATCTCGCAACCGACCACGTCGGTGTTGGTGTAGGGCCGGAAGTATCCGGTCGCGCTGGCGTGCTGCACCGCCACGGCGCGGTCGTTGTCCGAGCAGGCGATCACGGTCGCGGCGGGCTGGCCCACCGCGATTTCGCGCGCCAGGTTCGGCCCGGACAGCACCGCGATCCGGCTCGGATCCGCCTCGGTGACCTCCTCGATCACCTGACTCATCCGCAGCAGCGTGCCGGTCTCGATCCCTTTCGCCAGGCTCAGCAGGGTGGCGTCGGCCCCGATCAATCCCTTCCACGCCGCGAGGTTCGCGCGCAGCGACTGCGACGGCACCGCGAGCACGACGATGTCGGCTCCGTCCAGCGCCACCGCCGGGTCGTGGGTCGCCGCGATCGGCGGCAGCGGAATATCCGACAGGTAATCGGGATTGCGATGTTCGGAGGCCAGCGCCGCGGCGACCTCGGGGCGCCTGGCCCAGATCGTGACCTCGGTTCCCGCGTCCGCCAACACCTTCGCGAACGCGGTGCCCCACGATCCCGCGCCCAGCACTGCCACCCTCGTCATCAGCCCAATATGCCATGGAAGGATTGCTCGCATGCGCCCGCACGCCGTGCATGCCGTGATCGCGGTCAAGAGCCTCGATCAGGCCAAGAGCCGACTGGCCGACCGGCTGCGCCCGGAGCACCGGGCACGCCTTGTGCTGGCCATGCTCACCGACACCGTGACCGCCACCGCGGCGGTCGGGGAAGTCGTGTCGGTCACCGTGGTCACGCCGGATCCCGAGGTGGCGGACCTGGCCCGCGCGCTGGGCGCCGACGTCCATCCGGAACCGCGCGGACCGCACGCCGGCGGGCTGAACACCGCGCTGGCCGCCACCGCCGCCGCGCTGCGCGGTGCGCACGGGCCGATCGATCTGCTCGCGCTGCAAGCCGATCTGCCCGCGCTGCGCCCGGAAGAGCTCTCGGACATGCTCGCCGCCGCCCCGCGCGGACTGCGCTCGATCGTGGTCGACCACGAGGGCAGCGGCACCGCCGCACTCGTGGTTCGCGACCCGGTCGCCGCGCTCGACCCCCGCTTCGGCCCCGGTTCGGCGCGCAGCCACATCGAGGCGGGGGCGGTCGATCTCACCGGGGACTGGCCGGGGCTGCGCCTGGACGTCGACACCGCCGCCGACTTGGACCGCGCGGTGGCGCTCGGGGCCGGAAACGCGACCCGTGCTGTCCTGCACGACATCGGCTGGCCGGGCGGCGTTCACGAACCCGTTCCACACGTGTGCTAGCCGGTCGCCGTGGTGGTGTGAGACACACGTCGATCGCGCTCGCGGGATGCGCGGGTGCTCTCCGGTAGGGGATGATCGTTGGCGTGAGCGATACGGAAACCGTCAAGCAGCAGCCGTTGCTTCCCACGCCACCCCCGGCGGCGACACCCCTGTCCGCCGACGAGACGGCTGCGCGGTTGCCACGCGATCGCTACCTCAATCGTGAATTGAGCTGGCTGGACTTCAACGCCCGCGTGCTCGCCCTCGCCGAGGACGCGTCGCTCCCGTTGCTGGAGCGTGCGAAGTTCCTAGCGATCTTCGCGTCGAATCTCGACGAGTTCTATATGGTCCGGGTCGCGGGACTGAAACGCCGCGCCGAGACCGGCCTGCTGGTGCGCTCGGCCGACGGCCGGTCGCCCGGCGAGCAGTTGGAACTGATCGCCGCGCGTACGCAGGAGATCGCGGTGCGGCATGCCCGCGTCTTCCTCGACAGCGTGCTGCCCGCGCTGACGGCCGAGGGCATCGCGATCATCGACTGGAGCGACTTGGACGACGGCGAGCGCGAGCGCCTCTCGGGTTACTTCCAGGATCAGGTGTTCCCGGTCCTCACCCCGCTCGCGGTGGACCCGGCCCATCCCTTCCCCTATATCAGCGGGCTGAGTCTCAACCTCGCGGTGACGGTGAAGGATTACTCGACCGGCGGCGAGCACTTCGCCCGCGTCAAGGTGCCCGACAACGTCGACCGGTTCGTCCGCGTGCGCCGCACCGAATCCGGCTCCCCGATCGCCGCTTTCCTGCCGATGGAAGCGCTCATCGCCGCGCACCTGGACCTGCTGTTCCCCGGCATGGAGGTGGTCGAGCACCATTCGTTCCGGATCACCCGCAACGCGGATTTCGAGGTCGACGAGGATCGCGACGAGGACCTGCTGCAGGCGCTGGAGCGCGAGCTGGCTCGGCGGCGGTTCGGTTCGCCGGTGCGACTGGAGGTGTCCGACGACATGACCGAGCACATGCTCGATCTGCTCCTGCGGGAGTTGGACGTGGACCCCGGCGACGTCATCGAGGTGCCCGGCCTGCTCGACCTGTCCTGCCTCTGGCAGGTGTACGGCGTGGACCGGCCGAATCTGAAGGACACCCCCTACGTCCCCGCGACACCGCCCGCGTTCGGCGAGCGCGAGACGCCGCGCAACGTCTTCGCCGCGCTGCGTGAGGGCGACGTGCTCGTGCACCATCCGTACGACTCGTTCTCCACCAGCGTGCAGCGTTTCATCGAACAGGCCGCCGCCGACCCGCAGGTGCTGGCCATCAAGCAGACCCTCTACCGCACCTCCGGCGACTCCCCGATCGTCAACGCGCTCATCGACGCGGCCGAGGCGGGCAAGCAGGTGGTCGCCCTGGTGGAGATCAAGGCGCGCTTCGACGAGCAGGCCAACATCAAATGGGCCCGCGCGCTGGAACAGGCCGGCGTGCACGTGGTGTACGGCCTGATCGGCCTGAAGACGCACTGCAAGACCTGCCTGGTGGTGCGCCGCGAGGGCGCGACCATCCGCCGCTACTGCCATATCGGGACCGGCAACTACAACCCGAAGACCGCGCGCCTCTACGAGGACGTCGGATTGCTCACCGCGGCACCGGAAATCGGCGCCGACCTGACCGACCTGTTCAATTCGCTGACCGGTTACTCGCGAAAAGAGAATTACCGCAATCTGCTGGTCGCCCCGCACGGCGTGCGCTCCGGCATCATCGAGCGCATCCAGCGCGAGACCGAGCTGGCGAGTCAGGGCGAGGACGCCCGGATCCTGATCAAGGCCAACGCGATCGTCGACGAGGAGATCATCGACGCGCTGTACCGGGCCTCGCAGGCGGGCGTGCCGGTGCGGATCGTGGTGCGCGGCATCTGCGGGCTGCGCCCCGGCGTGGCCGGTATGAGCGAGAACATCGAAGTCCGCTCCATCCTCGGCCGGTTCTTGGAGCATTCCCGCGTCCTGCACTTCCAGGCGCAGGACCAGTACTGGATCGGCAGCGCCGACATGATGCACCGCAACCTGGATCGGCGGGTCGAGGTGATGGCGCAGGTGAAGGATCCGCGGTTGACCGAGCAACTGCACGGGGTGTTCGACTCCGCGCTGTCGCCGAACACGCGCTGCTGGGTGTTGCAACCGGACGGCACCTGGCGCGCATCGCCGGGACAATCCGGCGACGGGGACAAGATCAGAGATCATCAGGAGTTCTTGATGCGGCTGCGGAGGCCAGAACAGCAGTGAACGCCGAAACGGGGTTCGAGCAGGAGGGGGGCCCGATCTGGGATCCCCGGGTGACTGCCAATATCTACGCCGCCGGGGCGGTGCTGTGGCGTGAATCGTCGGCGGGGACGATCGAGATCGCGCTCGTCCACCGCCCCAAGTACGAGGATTGGTCGCTGCCGAAGGGCAAGCTCGATCCGGGTGAGACACCAGTGCTGGCCGCGGTTCGCGAGGTCCGCGAGGAGACCGGGCTGGAGTGCAGGCTCGGCCGCTACCTCGGCCACGTGACCTATCCGATTCCGGGCCACCGCAAGCTCAAGCGGGTCGACTATTGGGCCGCCGAGCAGGCGGGCGGTGAGTTCACCGCCAACTCCGAAGTGGACGTGCTCAGCTGGCACCCGCTGGATCGGGTGATGGACCAGTTGTCGTATCCGATGGATCGGCAAGTGGTGCGCGCCTTCACCCGGCTGCCCGCACGCACCGACACCCTCCTTCTGATCCGGCATGCCAAAGCAGGCCGCAGGGACCGCTACAACGGTCCCGACGAGCAGCGTCCGCTCGACCGCGAGGGTGAGACGCAGGCGCGCGCGCTCACGCCGAATCTCTTGGCATTCGGCGCATCTCAGGTCTATTCGGCTCCTCCCCTGCGTTGTGTGCAGACCGTGGCGCCGCTGGCGGAGAAGCTCGGCGCCGAAATCATCGAGGAGCCGGTGTTTTCCGAGACCGGGTACGCCGAACATCCGGACGAGGCCCGGGAATGTCTGCGAGCCCTGGTGTCGGACAAGGCCGTTCGCGTCGTCTGCAGTCAGGGCAAGGTGATCCCGGATCTGCTGGGCTGGTTGGCCGAACGCGACGGGATCACGCTGCCGTCGGCGCGCAATCGCAAGGGCAGTGTGTGGGTGCTGTCGTTCGTCGGCCACCGCTTGGTGGCCGCCGACCATCTGGATCGATCGCTGTCAGCCTACGACGCGGAGTCCTGATACGACGGCAACTTCCCCGTCACCGCGCGGGTCGGCGGGCGCCGATGACGACAACGGCGCCGCGAGGATGAGGCCACGGCAGGCGGACAGCCGAAAACGGCCCCGGGTGTCTCCCGGGGCCGTCTCGACGTTGAGGCGAATGGGCCCGGTGGTGGGGCCGCGCATTCAGCGCCGATCCGGCGGTGGCTCGAGATCAGCGGGTTCCGCGAGCCGAGGCCTTCTTGGCCGCGGTCTTCTTCGCTGGGGTCTTCTTGGCGGCGGTGGTGGTCTTCTTGGCCGCCGTGGCCTTGGTGGCCGTCTTCTTGGCCGGAGCCTTCTTCGCGACCGCGGTCTTCTTCGCGGGCGCCTTCTTCGCAGCGGTCTTGGTAGCGGTCGTCTTGCGCGCGGTGGTCTTCGCCGGGGCCTTGGCGGCGGCCTTACGGGCCGTGCTCTTGGCCGGAGCCTTGGTCGGCGTCGACTTCTTGGCGGCGGTCTTCTTCGCCGCCGTCTTCTTCGCCGCCGCCTTCTTCGCGGCCACCGGCGCATTCACCCCACGCTTGACGGCGGGCCCGGTCGCGGCCAGTTTCTGCTTACCCGCGATCACCGCCTTGAACTGAGCGCCGGGGCGGAACGCGGGCACCGAAGTGGGCTTGACCTTGACGGTTTCGCCGGTACGCGGGTTCCGTGCGACGCGAGCCGCGCGCTTACGCTGTTCGAACACACCGAAACCGGTGATAGTGACGCTCTGACCCTTGTGCACCGCGCGCACGATGGTGTCGACCACATGCTCGACTGCCGCGGTGGCCGTGCGCCTGTCCGTACCCAACTTTTCGGTCAGAACGTCGATCAGTTCCGCCTTGTTCATTGAATCCTCCGCAGACTAATGGCCCGTCGTCGGACCGACTAGGTACCACGGTAAACCCACTTTGGGCAAGAGTCTATGTGCCACGCCAAAATTCATGTGGTTTAGCACACGTCCAGCTACCGCAACTCCGGCTGTCCAGCTAACCGATCGGGGTGATTACGTCTGCGAAATATGTGCCGGGAGGGTAGTGGGTTTCCATGTTGGCCTTGCCTTTTCGAACCGGGTGATCGCGTCCTCCTGGCGCAGCGTCAGCCCGATGTCATCCAATCCCTCCAGCAGACGCCACCTGGTGTAGTCATCAATATCGAACGGCAACACGACGGTTCCGGCCGTCACCGTGCGCGCCCCGAGATCCACTACCAATTCCAAGCCGGGCTGTTCCTCGAGCAACTTCCAGAGCATTTCGACATCGTTCTGTGACATCTGAGCGGCGAGCACACCGCCCTTGCCCGCATTGCCGCGGAAGATGTCGGCGAACCGGGATGAGATGACCACCCGAAAGCCGTAGTCCGCCAGCGCCCAAACAGCGTGCTCACGAGACGACCCGGTACCGAAATCCGGACCCGCCACCAGCACACTACCGCTGTTGTAAGGCGCGATGTTCAGAATGAAGTCCGGATCCGACCTCCATGCGGCGAACAAGCCGTCTTCGAATCCGGTCCGCGTGACCCGCTTGAGGTAGACCGCCGGGATGATCTGATCGGTATCGACATTGGAGCGGCGCAGCGGCACTCCGATGCCCTTGTGCACGGTGAAGGCTTCCATTACGAATCTCCTGGGTTTGTTCGAGGGAATCGGGGCCGGTCAGTCCAGATCCGCAGGCGACGACAGTGTTCCGCGGACCGCTGTCGCGGCCGCTACGAGGGGGGAAACGAGGTGCGTACGGCCGCCTTTACCCTGCCTGCCCTCGAAGTTGCGGTTCGAGGTGGACGCGCAACGCTGGCCGGGCTCGAGCTGGTCCGGATTCATTCCCAGGCACATTGAGCAGCCCGCTTGCCGCCATTCGGCGCCCGCCGCGGTGAAAATCTCGCCGAGTCCTTCTTTTTCCGCCTGTGCGCGAACCCGCATCGACCCCGGTACAACCAGCATTCGCACGCCGTCGGCGACATGGCGTCCCTTCAAAATCCCGGCCACCGCACGCAAATCCTCAATGCGTCCGTTGGTGCACGAACCGACGAATACGGTGTCGATCGGTACTTGTCGAAGCGGAGTACCCGGCTCCAAGTCCATGTAACGCAGAGCTTTCTCCGCGGACTCGCGGGCCACCTCGTCGGCGAAGGCGGTGGGGTCGGGCACCGTCTCGCCCAGCGGGGCGCCCTGGCCCGGGTTGGTACCCCAGGTGACGAACGGGGTCAGCTCGGTGGCGTCGATGTGCACCTCGGCATCGAAAACGGCGCCCTCGTCGGTCTTCAGCGCCTCCCAGGCGGCCACCGCCGCGTCCCAATCGGCTCCCTGCGGGGCGTGCGGCCGTCCCTCGAGGAATTCATAGGTCGTTTCGTCCGGGGCGATCATGCCGGCCCGCGCGCCCGCCTCGATGGACATGTTGCAGATCGTCATTCGGGCCTCCATCGACATGGCCCGGATCGCCTCGCCGCGGTACTCCAGGACATAGCCCTGGCCGCCGCCGGTGCCGATCTTCGCGATGACGGCCAGGATCAGGTCCTTACTCGTCACGCCGGGGGGCATGGCGCCGTCCACCGTGATCGCCATCGTCTTGAACGGGCGCAGCGAGAGGGTCTGGGTGGCAAGCACATGCTCGACCTCGGAGGTACCGATGCCCATCGCCAGCGCCCCGAACGCGCCGTGCGTCGAGGTGTGGCTGTCGCCGCAGACCACGGTCATGCCCGGCTGGGTCAGGCCCAGCTGGGGCCCGACCACGTGCACGATGCCCTGATCGAGGTCGCCCATCGGGTGCAGTCGCACACCGAATTCCGCGCAGTTGCGCCGCAGCGTCTCCACCTGGGTGCGCGAAACCGGGTCGGCGATCGGCTTGTCGATATCGATCGTCGGGACATTGTGGTCCTCGGTCGCGATGGTGAGATCCGGCCGCCGCACCGGCCTGCCCGCGGCGCGCAGCCCGTCGAAGGCCTGCGGACTGGTCACCTCGTGGACGAGATGCAGGTCGATGTAGATCAGGTCCGGTTCGCGCGAGGCACCCGCACCTTCCCCGCGAGCGACGACATGCTGGTCCCATACCTTCTCGGCCAGCGTGCGCGGTTCGGCCATTGTCGATCACCTTTCGGACGAAGCAGCCGTTCCGCGATCTGGACTCCGACGCGGCGACGGTTGCACGAGTTGGGATAGCTGCGCCTGGTCCGAACGCTGAGGGCACGTACCGGTGAAGGTGGATTTCTCAACATTCGAGACGCTAGTATCGTTCTATGAGACAGCATAGCGGCATCGGCGTCCTCGACAAAGCAGTGGCGGTCCTGTACGCCGTAGCCGAGCATCCCTCGGGTCTCAACGAGCTCTGTGCGCGCACCGGCCTGCCCCGCGCCACCGCACACCGATTGGCCGTCGGCCTGGAGGTGCATCGCCTGCTCGCTCGCGACAGCAACGGCACCTGGCGGCCTGGTCCGGCGCTTGCCGAGCTCGCGACCAGCGCCGATGACCCGCTGCTCGAGGCCGCCTCGGCCATCCTGCCCCGGTTGCGCGAGATCACCGGCGAGAGCGTCCAGCTCTACTGCCGCGACGGCAACGCCCGCGTCTGCGTCGCGGCGCTGGAACCCCCCGTCGGACTGCGCGACACCGTGCCGATCGGGGCCCGACTGCCGCTCACCGCGGGTTCGGCGGCCAAAGTGCTGCTGGCGTGGGCCGACCCGGAACTCCAGCGCACCATCCTGACGGACGCGGTGTTCGGCGAGCGGGCGCTGGCCGAGGTGCGCAAGCGCGGGTGGGCGCAGAGCGCGGCCGAGCGCGCGGCAGGCGTGGCCAGCGTTTCCGCGCCGGTGCGGGACGCCGGCGGCACCGTGGTCGCGGCCGTGTCGGTGTCGGGGCCGATCGATCGGATGGGCCGCAGGCCGGGCGCCCGGTGGGCGGCGGATCTGGTCGCGGCGGCCGAGGCACTGCACAAGCGCCTGTAACGCGTTTCACATCGGGCTCTCTACAGTGGGCCCATGGGAGTCAACCAACGGGCACAGATCGTGATGTCCGACACCGAGATCACCGATTTCTTGCAGCGCAGCCGGATCGCGACGCTGGCGACCATCGGCCCGAAGGGCACGCCGCACCTCACCGCGATGTGGTACGCGCTCATCGACGGCGAGATCTGGTTCGAGACCAAGGCCAAGTCGCAGAAGGCGGTGAACCTGCGCCGCGATCCCCGGGTCACCTGCATGGTCGAGGCGGGCGACACCTACGACCAGCTCAGGGGCGTGGCCATCGAGGGCCGCGCCGAGATCATCGAGGACGCCGGGAAACTCTTCGCCGTCGGCGTGAGCGTCTGGGAGCGCTACACCGGCCCCTACAGCGAGGAGGTGCGGCCGATGGTCGAGGCCATGCTGCACAAGCGGGTCGCCGTGCGGGTCGTGCCCGAGCGCACGCGCAGCTGGGATCATCGCAAGCTCGGCCTCCCGGCCATGCCCCTCGGCGGCAGCACCGCGCGGGCGCTGGACTGACCCGCCCGCGCCCGGGTCGCGCGACGCGCCCGAAATCCAACTGACACAACCGCCCCGCACCGGCTAGCGTCGGGGTGTTCGACAGGAATCGGCCGGGCAGCGCCGCCCGCGAGGACGCGCTGCGCGACCGCGACGACGAGGAGCAGCGATGGCGGATTCGGGTAAGTCCAATGGCGCCGACGAGGTGAAGCGCAAGTTCCGGGAGGCACTGGAGCGCAAGAACCAGCAGAACGCCCGCGCGGCAGACCACCTCGACGGGCGGTCCAAGGCGTCCGCGGCACACACCGCGGTCGGCCACAAGCGGGAATTCCGGCGCAAGAGCGGATAGTCCGCGCAGACGGCGAAGGCCCTCCAGCAAGATCGCTGGAGGGCCTTTCTTTTGCGCCCGTTCGGGTCGGACGAGTCGAGGGGCACACGGGTCTCGGCGAACCCCGCCGGGTCGGCTTCTCCGGCAGCTGGACATCCGGGACCGGCGAAGGCGTCATGCCGCCGACAGCAGCCCGATATCCGGAGTAGCGCGAACAGCCACGTCGCGGACCGAGCCACGAGCGCGGCCGCACCGGCGCACGCCGTGTCCGCGAGCCCGATCCGCGGCTCTACACGAAATCCACAACTGAGTGCGCTGTATCTCGGAGGGCCCTGGCCGTAACCCGATCACTTGGGCATCCCACGCTGCCGTCGCGGCGAAGCGAGCACGTGGCTCGCTGAGTCGATCCCATCAGCCGCAGCTCGCAGGCGGGGCGTAGACCTCGCCGCAGGCCCGGGGGCGAAGCGCTCCGGGCGGGGGTGAGCACCCCACAAGACATAGTGAAACGAGAAAGGCCCATGCTCTATGAGCATGGGCCTTTCATTCGCGTAGCCCCGACGGGATTCGAACCCGCGCTACCGCCTTGAGAGGGCGGCGTCCTAGGCCGCTAGACGACGGGGCCAGGACTGCTTCTCACTGTCGCGAGGAGCGCCGTGGTGATCTTTCGATCAGGAGGCTCGGCTAGCTTAACCGGCCGAGGCCCGGCGACCAAATCGCCAGGTGTTGATTGATTTCGGCCGCGAACCGAAGTCGAACAACCCACTCCGCTGGGGTACCAGGACTCGAACCTAGAATGGCTGAACCAGAATCAGCTGTGTTGCCAATTACACCATACCCCAATGACCAGGCGTTCAGCCTCGCGTCTGGATGACTCGAGACCGTGTTCCGGGCCGAGAAGAAGAGTACCAAACGGGTGAGGGTGAACTACAAATCGCCTGGTCAAAGCCATGTTTTCAGCCTTCGGACGCGTCCGGGCCCGCTTCTTTCCAGTGCAACGCCGAGCGCAACCGGTCCAGGGTGACGCCGCGGCCGAGCAGTTCCAGCGATTCGTACAGCGGCGGGCTGATATGCGACCCGGTGACCGCCACCCGCACCGGCGCGAAGGCTTTGCGCGGTTTCAGACCCAGATCATCGATCAGCGCCTTTTTCAGCGCCTCTTCGATCGCTTCGGCGGTCCAGTCGGTCAACGGCTCCAACACGGTAATAGCGGACTGCAATACCTCGGCGGCGCCGGAACCGAGATTCTTGGCACCCGCGGCGGGGTCGATGGCGAACTCGTCCGCGGGCGCGAACAGGAAACGCAACAGTTCCCAGGCGTCGGACAACACGACGATCCTGGTCTGTACGAGTTCCGCCGCCTCGGCGAACACCTTCTCGTCGATTTCCGCGCCGATATGCCCGTGTTCGGTGAGATACTCCCGCAGCCGGTGAGCGAAATCACCCGGCGCCAGCAATCGGATGTGCTCGGCGTTGAGCGCGTCCGCCTTCTTCTGGTCGAAACGGGCCGGATTCGAATTTACTTTCGAGATATCGAAGGCCTCGACCATCTCCGCCATGGAGAAAACATCGCGGTCCTCGGACAGTCCCCAGCCGAGTAGCGCGAGATAATTCAGCAAACCTTCAGGAACGAAGCCGCGGTCGCGGTGGGCGAACAGATTCGACTCCGGATCACGCTTGGACAACTTCTTGTTGCCCTGACCCATGACGAAGGGCAGGTGACCGAACTCGGGAGTGAATTCGGCGACCCCGATCCGGCGCAGCGCGGCGTACAGCGCGAGCTGGCGCGGCGTCGAGGAGAGCAGGTCCTCGCCGCGCAGCACGTGGGTGATCCGCATCAGCGCGTCGTCGACCGGGTTGACCAGGGTGTACAGCGGATCGCCGTTGCCACGGGTGAGCGCGAAGTCCGGCACGCTGCCCGCCTTGAAGGTGGTCTCGCCGCGCACCAGATCGTTCCAGGACAGGTCTTCGTCGGGCATTCGCAGCCGGATAACGGCAGGGCGGCCCTCGGCCCGGTAGGCCTCGATCCGCTCGGGCGTCAGATCGCGATCGTAGTTGTCGTAACCGAGCTTCGGATCGCGTCCGGCGGCACGATGGCGAGCTTCGACTTCCTCCGGTGTGGAGAACGATTCATACGCCTCACCGGCCTCCAGCAAACGCCGAACCACGTCCAGGTGCAGATCTTTTCGCAACGACTGACGATATGGTTCGTAAGGGCCGCCGACCTCCGGCCCCTCATCCCAGGTGAGCCCGAGCCAGCGCAGCGCGTCGATAATCGCGCGGTAGGATTCCTCGGAATCGCGTGCGGCATCGGTGTCTTCGATCCGAAAGACGAATGTGCCACCGTGGTGGCGGGCATAGGCCCAGTTGAACAGCGCCGTCCGGATCAGGCCGACGTGCGGCGTTCCGGTCGGTGACGGGCAGAATCGGACCCGTACTTCAGTCATGGCTCTCTTTCGATCAGCGTTTGGCGGCAACGGGATTGGTGAGTGTTCCGATGCCCTCGACGGTCACCGACACCTGCTGGCCCTCGCGCATCGGGCCGACGCCCTCGGGGGTGCCGGTGAGGATGACGTCACCGGGCAGCAGCGTCATCACGGTGGTGACCCACTCGATGAGCTTCGGAATGTCGTGCAGCAGAAGCGAAGTACGACTGCGCTGGCGCACCTCGCCGTCGAGCTCGGTGACGATCTCCAGATCCGAAGGGTCCAAGGATGTTTCGATCCAGGGGCCGAGCGGGCAGAACGTGTCGTAGCCCTTGCCCCTGGTCCACTGGCCGTCGTGGCGCTGCTGGTCGCGGGCGGTCACATCGTTGGCGGCGGTGTAACCCAGCACCACGTCCAGCGCGCGGGCGGCGGGCACGTCCTTACAGGGGCGGCCGATGACGATCGCCAGCTCCCCTTCGTAGTCGACCTGAGATGAACTGGGCGGCAGGATGATCGGGGCGTTCGGACCCACGATCGCGGTGTTCGGCTTGAGGAAGATCACCGGGTCGGCGGGGGCGGGCCCGCCCATCTCGGCGGCGTGGGCGGCGTAGTTCTTGCCGATGCAGACCACCTTGCTGGCCAGGATCGGCGCGAGCAGCCGCACGTCGGCCAGCGGCCAGCTCCGGCCGGTGAACGTCGGTGTGCCGAACGGGTGTTCCGCGATCTCCTTGGCCACGCTGTCGCTTCCGTCACCCTCGATGCTGACGAAGGCGACCCCATCGGGACTGGCAACTCGACCTAGACGCATGCCCGGAGTCTATCGACCCGCCGTCACCAGCCCGAACGCGCCCGACCGAGTGGTCGGATCCCACGCGGACGCGGCCGTGTCCGCGCTGTGGGGAGTCCGACAGCCGCTGCCGTCGAATCGAGCGGCCACCGGGTGTACCGTGAGCGAAGCAGTTCATAAGATGGGAAGATAATCCCAAATAATGAGATTCGAGGTGGGCCGATGGCGACCGTTACGCAGATCGACGAGGTTCGGCGCTGGTCCATGCTCGGTCTCGGCGTGTTCGCCCAGGCCTCCAGCGCGGTCTTCATCCACGGCGTCCCGTTCCTGCTGCCCGCGCTGACCGATCGCGGCATGCCGCTGGCGACGGCAGGCCTGCTCGTGGCCATGCCCACCGTCGGCCTGGTGTGCACCCTGATCGCGTGGGGCTACCTGGTCGACCGGATCGGCGAACGCAAAGTGCTGATCGGCGGTCCGCTGCTGATGCTTGCGGCCGGGTGCGCCGCGGCCACCACGACCGACGACATCGCGCTGGGTGCGCTGCTGTTCCTCGGCGGCGTCGGGGCGGCGAGCACCAATGGCGCCAGCGGCCGGGTGATCGTCGGCTGGTTCCCGCCGCACCGGCGCGGGCTGGCGATGGGGATCCGGCAGACCGCGCAGCCGCTGGGCGTCGGCGTCGGCGCACTGGCGATTCCGGCCGTCGCCGCCGCCCACGGCGTGCCCGCGGCCATCCTCGTTCCCGCGCTCATGGCGGGCGTGGCGGCCGTGGGCTGTCTGGCAGGCATCGTCGATCCGCCGCGCCCCGCCGGTTCCGCCGCCGATCCGGCGTTGCGCGCCAATCCCTATCGCGACGACGCCACACTGTGGCGCATCCATCTGGTCTCGGTGCTGCTGGTCGTCCCGCAGGGCACGGTGTGGACCTTCGCGCTGCTGTGGTTGCACCGCGACATCGGCTGGTCCCTGGCCGCCGCCGGTGCGCTGGTGACGGTCACCCAGATTCTGGGCGCGCTGGGCCGCATCGGCGCGGGTGCGTGGTCGGATCGGGTCGGCAGCCGGATGGGGCCGCTGCGCACCGTCGCCGTGGCCGCCGTGCTCTCGATGGCCGCGCTGGCGCTGACCGCCTGGACCGAGTGGTGGTGGGCGGCCATCCCGCTGCTGATCGCCACGTCCGTGATCACCGTCTCCGACAACGGTTTGGCCTTCACCGCGGTCGCCGAGATCGCGGGTCCGTACTGGAGCGGCCGGGGCCTCGGCATCCAGAACACCGGCCAGAACCTGGCCATGGCCGCCGTCCCGCCGGTGTTCGGCGCGCTGATCACCGCGAGCGGCTTCCCCGCCGCCTTCCTGCTGGCCGCCGTCACGGCTGTCGCGGCAGTCCCCCTCGTCCCGCGAGACGCCGACTAGGCCCGCGCCCCGACCTCTCGCCCATCCCGGCCGAAGGGCGCCCAAGGACACGAGACGCTCTCGACCTCGGCACCACCGATCTGCCGGAACCCGACGGCCCAGCCGCAAGCCTGGCCGAACCGCGCCGAATTCTCCTGTCGAGGGCCCTCACCGCGCCCCGCCCTCGACCCACCGATCCGCCGGAACCCGACGGCCCAGCCGCAAGCCTGGCCGAACCACGCCGAATTCTCCTGTCGAGGGCCCTCACCGCGCCCCGCCCTCGACCCACCGATCCGCCGGAACTAGATGACACAGCAGTAGGCGGACCGCAAGGGCGGCCGAGCCGTCCCGAAGTTCCCAGTGATCCGGTCATTTTCGGATCTCGTCGTCGCCATCGATCTACCAGGAGCTTCGTCGCGCGGCCGAAGTCGAACCGCGGACAAGGCCGAGCCACGCCGGAGTGACGTAGCAGGCGAACTCTCGCGATGTCGTGGCCCGACCGGGGACCGCTTCGCGCGGCGATCGGTCTCACACTGGCGACGCTGATGTCCGAGACAGCGGTCGAGGCGCGGGTGCGTACCGAGACCGAATGCGGAAAGGCCCCATTCCCATGGGGGAAAGGGGCCTTCCTGAGGCACGGTCAGAGGGTGGCGGCGATCCGGTCGCCGATTTCCACGGTCGACGCGGCTCCCGAGCGCGACTCGAGGTCCTTGGCCACCGCCGACTCGACGCGCGTGGCCGCCTCGGTGTCGCCCAGGTGGTTGAGCAGCAGGGAGACCGAGAGGATCGCGGCGGTGGGGTCGGCCTTGGACTGGCCCGCGATATCGGGGGCGCTGCCGTGCACCGGCTCGAACATGCTGGGGTTCGTCCCGGACGCGTCGATGTTGCCGCTGGCGGCCAGGCCGATGCCGCCGCTCACGGCCGCGGCGAGGTCGGTGATGATGTCGCCGAAGAGGTTGTCGGTGACGATCACGTCGAACCGGCCCGGGTCGTTGACCATGTGGATGGTGGCGGCGTCGATGTGCTGGTAGGCCGTGGTGACGTCGGGGAATTCGGCCGCGACCTCGTCAACGGTGCGCTGCCAGAGCGAGCCCGCGAAGGTGAGCACGTTGTTCTTGTGCACCAGCGTCAGGTGCTTGCGCCGGGCCTGCGCCTTGGCGAAGGCGTAGCGCACCACGCGCTCGATGCCGAAGCGGGTGTTGGTGCTGACCTCGGTCGCCACCTCGTGCGGGGTGTCCACGCGGATCGCGCCGCCGGTGCCGGTGTAGGGCCCCTCGGTGCCCTCGCGCACGACCACGAAGTCGATGTCGGGATTGCCCGCCAGCGGGCTGGTCACGCCGGGGAACAGCTTGGACGGCCGCAGGTTCACGTGGTGGTCCAGCGCGAACCGGGTGCGCAGCAGCAGGCCGCGTTCGAGCACGCCGCTGGGCACCGACGGGTCGCCGATCGCGCCGAGCAGGATGGCGTCGTGCTGCTTCAGCTCGGGCAGCACCGAGTCCGGCAGGATCTCGCCGGTCGCGTGGTAGCGGCGCGCACCGAGGTCGTACTCGGTCTTCTCGACGCCGGGCACGACCACGTCGAGCACCTTGAGCGCCTCGGCGATGACCTCGGGCCCGATCCCGTCACCCGGGATGACAGCAAGCTTCATGACAAATGCTCCGTTCGATGTTGCCGGTCGCGGCCGCCGCATCATGCGGCCCAGAGGCGACCGTCGGGTGCGCACGACATTCCGGCCGGGTGACCGCAGCACCGTCACGGTACTCGGCGCGGCCGGATCGCCGAGCACCGGGCGCGAGCACGCGGCGCACCGCGAACTCGTCCCGATTCATGCGCCGGTGGCGCGCCGGACGAGCGACCGGCGCCGCGCACGAGCGCTTCGCGCGCGGCGCCGATTCCGCTTCGGCCGGGGCATCGCGCCCCGGTGGGATCAGGACAGGTCGACCTGGACGACCTTGGCCGCGCCGACGGATTCGGCGATCGCGGCCTGCACGTCGGCGGGCACCTCGCGGGCCACGCGAAGCACGACGGTGGCGCCTTCCTTGTCGACGTCCTGGGTCAGCTGCGCGGCCAGGATGTCGACCTCGGCCTCGCCGAGCTTGGTGCCGATCCGGCCCAGCGCGCCCGGCCGGTCCTCGTAGTTCAGGATGGCCAGGTTGAGGCCCTCGGCGCGCATGTCGTAGTTGCGGCCGTTGATGTTGACGATCTTCTCCACCAGCTGCGGCTCGGTCAGCGTGCCCGCCACGTTCAGGGTGCTGCCGTCGCCGAACACGGCGCGCAGGTCGACGACGCTGCGGTGGCTCGGGCTCTCCGAGGCCGTGGTGACCTCTGCGGTGATCCCGCGGTCCTTGGCCAGCGCGGGCGCGTTGACGAAGGTGACCTGGTCTTCGACCAGCGCGGAGAAGATGCCGCGCAGCGCGGACAGCTCCAGCACGCCGACCTCCTGGGCGGCCAGCTCGCCGCGCACCTGGATCTCCACGCTGACCGGCAGTTCGTTGGACAGCGCGCCGAGCAGGGCGCCCTGCTTGCGGACGATGTCCAGCCAGGGGGCGACCTCTTCGCCGACGGTGCCGCCGGTGACGTTCACCGCGCCGGGCACGAACTCACCCGCCAGCGCCAGCAGCACCGACTTGGCGACGTCGGTGCCCGCGCGGTCCTGGGCCTCGGAGGTGGAGGCGCCCAGGTGCGGGGTCACCACGACCTGCGGCAGATCGAACAGCGGGCTGTCGGTGCACGGCTCGGTCTCGAACACGTCCAGGCCGGCGGCGCGCACGTGGCCGGACTTGATCGCCTCGGCCAGGGCGGCCTCGTCGACCAGGCCACCGCGGGCGGCGTTGACGATGATCACGCCCGGCTTGGTCTTGGCGATGGCCTCCTTGCCGATGAGGCCCTTGGTCTCCGGGGTCTTCGGCAGGTGGATCGAGATCAGGTCGGCGCGCTCGAGCAGCTCGTCGAGGGTCAGCAGCTCGATGCCGAGCTGCGCGGCGCGCGCGGGCGACACGTACGGGTCGTAGGCGACGATCTTGGTCTCGAAGGCGGCCAGGCGAGCGGCGAAAAGCTGGCCGATGCGGCCCAGACCGATGACGCCGACGGTCTTGTCGAAGATCTCGACGCCGTTGAACTTGCTGCGCTGCCAGGTGCGCTCGCGCAGGGTGGCGTCGGCGGCGGGAACCTGGCGGGCGGCGGCCAGCAGCAGGGTGACCGCGTGCTCGGCGGCGGTGTGGATGTTCGAGGTGGGCGCGTTCACGACCATGACACCGCGCTCGGTGGCGGCGGGCACGTCGACGTTGTCCAGGCCGACGCCCGCGCGGGCGACGATCTTCAGGTTCTTCCCGGCTTCCAGGACCTCGGCGTCGACCGTGGTCGCCGAGCGCACGAGCAGCGCGTCGACCTCGGGCACCGCGGCCAGCAGGGCCGGGCGGTCGGGTCCGTCGACCCACCGGACCTCGACACCGTCACCGAGCGCGTCGACGGTCGACTGGGCGAGCTTGTCGGCGATCAGAACTACAGGACGGCCTGCTTGGCTCACGTGGAGTACTCCTGGGGAATGGGGTCGGCAATTACCGCCGAACAGCTTAGTGCGCGCGATTTCCACCCCCGCTACCACCTGGTAGGCGGGCGTCCTCAGTCACCCTCCTGGTAAAAATATGAAGACCGGTCTACAGTCGACGCATGGGCGTCAAAGGCACCGAAACCCGCGGCAAACTCGTCGACGCGGCCCGCACGCTGGTGGAGCGGCACGGTTATTACGGTGCGGGGCTCAACCAGATCCTGGCGGCCAGCGGCGCGCCACGTGGGTCGTTGTATTTCCACTTCCCCGGCGGCAAGGACGAATTGGTCGCGGCGGCGATCGCCCAGGCGGGCAAGGAGATCACGGCGCTGATCGACACGATCGAGCCCGGCGACGCCGGCGCGGCCGCGAGCATGCTGCTGCGTGCGTTCGGCGACCGGCTGGAAGCGTCCGGTTGGCAACAGGGCTGCCCGATCGCCACGGTGGCCTTGGACGTCGCGGCCGGGAACGACCCGATCCAAGCGGAGTGCGCCGCCGCGTACGCCGCATGGGAACAGGCGTTGCGGCTGCGGCTGCGCGCCGACGGTCGCGCGAACGCCGACGATTTGGCCGCCACCGTGCTGGCGATGGTCGAGGGCGCGTTATTGCTTGCCCGCGCCCAACGCAGTCGTGAACCCCTGGAACGGGTGGAACGCACGCTGCGCACCCTGATCTGACCGCGGATGTCCCGCCGAGTCTTTCCACGTGTCCACAAAATATGTAGACCGGTCTAGTAAGGAGAAGTCATGTCCGACAGCATCGTGTTCGGAGCCGCCGGGTTCCTCGGCCGCAACGCGGTCGCCCGTTTACTCGAGCAGGGGCATTCCGTCACCGCCGCCTTGCGGCCGGGCAGCGAGGAGCGGCTGACCGGATGGTTGCGCCGCCGAGGGGTCGACGCGAGCGGGCTGGAGATCGTCTCGTGTGATGTCACCGCACCTGACCTCGGCCTGCCCGCGGGGTTCGATCCCTCCGGCATTCGCGACGTCTACAACTGCGCCGCCCGCTTCGCCTTCGGGCTCGCTCGTGAGGACGCGTACGCGGTCAATGTCACCGGCGCGCTGCGGGTGCTGGAGTGGGCCGCCGCCCGGCCCGAGCTTCGACGCGTCGTGCACATCACCGGATATCGGATCACCGTCGAGGAATCCGAGGAGCAGCATTACGAGAGGGGCGCTTACGGCGCTTCGAAGTTCGAATCGGACCCGCTGCTGCGCAGCCGGGCGGCGGAGCTCGGCGTCGCGCTGACAATCGCGAATCCGAGCAGCGTGATCGGACCCGGTCAGTACGTCGGGCTGTCGAGCGTCGTCGAGGACCTGTGGAACGGACGGCTCCCCGCCGTCCCCGGCGGCCCCGCGAGCTTCGTGCCGATCGTCGACCTGGACTACTTCACCGATTTCTTGATCAGCCTGCCCGCCCTGCCGGATACCGCGGGTCGCTCCTACACGGTTCTGGATGATCGAACACCCGAGCTTCCGAAGCTGATTCGCCTGCTTGCCGGGCATCTCGGCGTCCGCGCGCCGCGCTTGTCCATTCCGGTCGGCGTCATCGCGAAACTTCCGCGCGCGCTGACCGGCGCCGATCCGGAAACAATGACGTTCATCGCCGAGGACCGTTACGACACATCGGCGGCGCAGGACGTGGCCCGCCGTGCCGGGCTCACCATGCCTCCGACCGAGGCGACCTTGCTGACGTGGGCCGACCATCTGGTGGCCAGCCGGTTCGGCGCGGTGGCCGACGATCCGACCGCCGGCTTCGTCGACGGCGTATGGGTGAGTGGCGAACGGAGCCGACCGGACTATGTTCTGGTGCACGGCCTTCCGCTCGACGGTGAGTCGTGGAACGAGGTGCGCGCCGAGTTGGACGGGCCGAGCCTGGTGGTCGACCTGCCGGGCTTGGGGCGCTCGGCGCCCGGCGATACCGATGCGGTGTTGCCGAAACTGCTCGCCTCCGTCCGTAGCCGTCCCGTGCTGGTCGGCCATTCGCTCGGCTGCGGTCCGGTGCTGCGGTACGCGGCGCGGCATCCCGAGCGGGTCTCCGGGGTGGTGCTGGTGGCTCCCGCGTTCCTGCAACCGCGGTCCGGCCCGCTGCTGCGCTCACCATTGGCCGCGGTGGCGATGCGCCGGATGTCGGCCGGTTCCCTCGCCGATCGGCTCGGCGTGCCGGAGAGCGCCGCGCTCGCGAGCGCCGCGGCGAACCTGCGCAGGCCGGGCGTCGCCGCACGAACCGTCGCCGCTCTGCGCCGCGCGAGCGCCCCCGCGCGGCGCGAGAAGTTGCGCGCCCTGCTCGCGCGGATCGAGGTGCCGGTGCGGATCGTCACCGGTTCGGCCGATCCGTTGACGGTCGCGACCGCACGCGACTCGATCGCGATACCGGACACGGGCCACTACCCACAGTTGACCCATCCCGCGCGGCTCGCGGCCGAGATCGCGCGAGTCCGCACTGTCGAGGCGCTGCACTGATCAGGGCCCGCACCGTAGGTCGCCTGCGCTACCGAGGGCCGGACCGCAACGGCGTCGCCGACGCAATGGCATGCCCGAGGTCGCCTGCGAACCGGGAGCCGGACAGTTCGTTCCGCCGTGCGGTCCCACACAGCGGCGGGCCCCAACACCATTCGGTGCGGGGGCCCGCTCGGTCACGCCTCGGGTCGGCGTGGGACCCGGTCGATCTCCTCGACCGTCACGTCGGTCAGCGGCCGCCGAAGGAACCCGTCCACAGGGTGTCGACGAGGCCGTGCAGCGCGGCGCCGAGCGTGTCGAAAAGACCGTTCACAGCAGCGCTGCCGGTGTCGATGATAACGGGGATCATGGAAATACCTCTTCCTCGAAAAATTATCCAGTCGAACTGGCTGACACGGGGGACATCGGCGGCGACTCGGTGGCGGTTACAAATTTCGATAATATGGAGATGCAGACCACATATACGTACGATAGTGGTCTGCGGCACATGAGATAGCGGCTTTGAGCTGCGATTCTAGTCATACGTCCAGGTCGGAAGCCCAATCCGGGCCGCTAATTTCCCTCGCTAACCGACGCGTAGACAAAGTCGAAACGAGTTTTCACTACCCCAGCAATAGGGGCGTATGAACAATCATTCGGCACGACCTTTCCGAGCTGACCGATAGAGCTTCCGAATAACTCTCCGTAACCCTGTTCGGCGGCTCCGAAAATCAGCCGCGCCATGTCGGCACGGGGATTCGGTGACCGACGCGATCCCGATCGCGGGGTAGGTCAGGAAGCGTCCACGGTGACCAACGGCACACCCTCGGTCCCCTTCGTGGCGGCCACCGCGCGGGAGAACGCACGCACCCGCTGGGTCTCCCGGTGGCGGTGCCACACCAATCCCAGCCGGGACTCGGCGATCCCGGTCACCGGCACGAAGGTCACCGGCCGCCTGCGGTGCGATTCCGCGGTCGGGTGGCACAGCAGCATCGCGCCGCGGCCGGCCGCCACCGCGGCGAGGCCCTCCTCCAACGTGCCGACCTCCGGACCGGGGCGCACCGTCCAGCCCTCCGGCGTCACATCCAGCGTCTGCGCCCTGCGCCAGTACTCCGGCGCCGGGGCGCGCACTGCGACCATGGGGACCTCGGCGATGTCCTCGACCGACAGTGCGGCGCGTCCCGCGAGCGCATGCGAACTGGACACCGCGAGCGTCTGCGGCTGCCCCGCGAACACCGATCCGAGCACCAGATCACGCTCACCCATCGGCAGCTCGTCGCTTCGTTCGGGCCCGTCGCGCCTCGCCCGTGAGGCGGCGAAAAGCAGCTGCGACAACCCTTTTCGGCACCTACCATCACGTTCATGTCTTTGCGCGCGATTCCGGCTTCGATGGACCCGGCGGTGGTCGGGTCCATCGATCGTGAGCTGGACCGGGTCGAGCGGGAGCACCGGGTGTCGATCCGGTTGGCGATCGAGAGCGGTAGTCGCGCTTGGGGATTCCCGTCTCCGGATTCGGACTACGACTGCCGGTTCGTCTATGTCGCGACACTGGAGACCTACCTGTCCCCGTGGCGCACCCGCGACGTGGTGGAGACGCCGCTGACGGACCTGCTCGACGTGAACGGCTGGGATCTGGCCAAGGCGCTACGGCTGCTGGTGCAGGGTAACGCGGTGCTCATCGAGTGGCTGATGTCGCCGATCGTCTATCGCGGCGACGAGGATTTCCGCGACCGATTGCGCGCGGTGGCCGATGAGGTCGCCGACCGGGACAAGGTCGCGCGGCACTATCTGCACCTGGGCACCAAGCAGTGGGCGCTGTACGAGCGCACCGGATCGTTGAAGAAGGTGTTCTACGCGCTGCGGCCTGCGATGGCGCTGCGGTGGCTGCGCGAGCATCCCGCGGCGGCGGTGGCGCCGATGCATCTGCCGACGCTGCTGCGGCAGTGCGAGCTGCCTGCCGAGTTGACGGCGGCGGTGACCGAGCTGACCGACCTGAAGTCGCGGACCAGGGAGATGGGCAGCGGGTCGGTGCCCGCGCCGATCACCGGGTTCATCGCCGCCGAATTCGCCTGCGCCGCCGAAGTGTTCCGCAGGTCCGGGGGCCGCGACCACATGCGGGCCCGCGCGATCACCGCGGAGTTCTTCCGCTCCGAGGCGCTGGCGGGCTGAGCGGCGCGAAGAGGTCTACGAGGCGGCTTTCCGCTCGTCGGCTTCGTTCGACTCGGCGACCGCGTCGGCGTAGGCCTGGGCGAGTCGTCGCGTCGCGGTCGGACGATCCGGGTCTGGGCGCGGGATGCCGAGGTGGCTCTCCCGTAGCTCGTCCATGAAGTCCGCCCACAGCCGCGGACCGCCCGCCTCGAGCAGTTCGGCCCGCACCCGAAGAGTCCGGGTGGTCGGGCGGTGCCGCAATCCCCACGCGCCGAGCTGCGCCATGATCGGCACCAATTGGATGGCCGGTTCGGTGAGCCGGTATTCGGCTTTCTGACCGGGCCGGGTGTCCGCGCGGCTGAGCAGCCCCGCCGCCACCAGGCGCTTGAGCCGATCGGACAGGATGTTGGAGGCGATGCCCTCCTCCGAGCCGGCCAGCAGCTCGCGGAAGTGCCGCCGGTCGCCGAACATCACGTCGCGCAGCACGAGCAGCGTCCACCGATCGCCGATCACCTCGATCGTCGCGTTGATCGGGCACCCCGAACGTCCGTCCTCGCGCACCCGGCACTCCTCTCGGTCCGACAACTACTGCTTGCAATATACAACCGGTAAGCCGTACACTGCGCACAACCAGTTGCGAATTGCAATCACTTAGCGGAATGAGCGAACCGTTGCCCGAGCTGCGCGTACACAACCTCGCGATCTAACTGGACGGCTACGTCGCCGGTCCGAACCAGGGGCCGGATTCACCCACGTGACCTTCACCCGCTCCGCAGCGTGCAAACGTCCCGAACAGGGGAAAGGCCCCGCACCCATCCCGGTGCGGGGCCTTTCGAAGCTAAAGTCGCGATCAGAGAACGCGGACGTCCTGGGCCTGCGGACCCTTCTGTCCCTGGCCGATCTCGAACTCCACGCGCTGCCCCTCATCGAGGGACCGGAAACCCGAGCCGCTCACAGCCGAGTAATGCACGAAGACGTCGGGCCCCCCGCCGTCCTGTGCGATGAAGCCGAAGCCCTTCTCGCTGTTGAACCACTTCACAATGCCTTGAGCCATTTCATACTTTCTGTAGACGAGCCAGGTAGGTGTTATGAGATGCCCTGGCCTCGTAGATCAACGATGCCACGATCCGACGAATTACTCACGTTCCGCGCCACCAACTGTGAGCTAACGCTCACGACGACGCTCGGCTCCGTCGTGCGCGACGCTCGCTCAGGGGGCTGGGTCTGTCACCTCCCACGTTCGGTCGGGTCCCGGTCCGTGCGATTTCGCCGGGCCCATCAGGCGGATACCCGCACTTCGCCTCGAATAACGTCCGCCGCCGTGCCCGGTCGAGCACACCCCACGCGGAGGGGCCACCCGCGCCCGGCATCATGGGACTCCTTCTTCGACGCGGTTCGGCACCGATGCGCAATGGCTACCAATTAGCTTGTGCCACAACTGATTTCAGTGTACCGGACGCAGAATACGACAAGTCAGCCTACGTCCGGGGCGCACCGCCTGCACCGTTCTTTAAGTTCTGTTCACGGCCGGAGGTAGCGCACCTGGCGCGGTTTCGTCTCGTCGTATGCGGCACGGCCGGGCAGATGCTCCGGCACTCCGACCTCCCACCAGGCGCCCGCGTCGGTCCACGCCGACGGCTGCGTCCGCACGACGAGCACCGCCGGCCGGCGCTCGGCCCTCGCCGCCGCCCTCGCCCGCGGGTAGGCGGCACGGAATTCGTCCAGGCCGGAGGCAGTGAAAACCGAACATCCCAGCGCGGCGGCGTGGGCGGCGAAATCGACACGGGGCGGATGTTCGTGCGTGGTGTGGCAGTCGGCGTAGAAATTGTTGAACGGCTCGCCGCCCTGCCCCTCTTGCAGCCGGGCGATCACGGCGTACCCGTCGTTGTCGCAGACCACGGCGATGAACGGATGCCCGGCGAACGCCGCGGAGAACAGTTCCGAGTTCAGCATCAGATACGAGCCGTCGCCGAGCAGGGTCGTCACCACGCCTTCGTCCCGCGCCATGGCCGCGCCCCACGCACCCGCGAGCTCGTAGCCCATGCAGGAGAAGCCGTACTCCACGTCCATCGTCGGTGCGCCGCCGGTCGCCCGCCAGCCGCCGACGAGTTCACCGGGCAAGCCGCCGGAGGCCGTCATCACGTAATCGCTCGGCTCGCTCAGGTCGTTCACGGCGCCCACTACCTGGGCATAACTCGGCGCGCCTTGGGTCGGTGCGCGCAGTTCGTCGATACGCGCGTCCCAAGAGCCGCGCAGTTCGGCGGCTCGCGCGGTCCAGTCGGGGTCGGCTCGCCATTGCCCCACCTGCGCGGCCAGCTCGCGCACGGTGGCCTCGGCGTCACCGACCACCGCGCGGGCGCCGTGCTTGACCGCGTCGAAGCGCGCCACGTTGATCGTGACCAGGCGAACGTCCGGCGCGAAAACCGTCCAGGACGCGGTGGTGAAGTCCTGTAACCGGGTCCCGACCGCGAGGATCAAGTCGGCTTCGGCCGCCATCGCGTTCGCCGATGCCGAGCCGGTGATGCCGAGCGGGCCCGCGAACAGCGGATGCTCGTGCGGCACGAGGGTGCGGCCCGCGGTGGTCTCCACGACCGGGAGGCCGTGGCGCTCGGCGAATTCGAGCACGGTGGCCCCCGCGCCCGAATAGCGGACGCCGCCACCGAGCACCAGCAGCGGACGGCGCGCCGAGCGCACTGCGGCCACGGCGTCGGCGAGCGCTCGCCGATCGGGGCGCGGCCGCGCGAGACGGTGCACCACCGGCTCGAAGAGCGCGTCGGGGAAGTCGTAGCTCTCGGCCTGGACGTCCTGCGGGAGCGCGAGGACGACCGGACCGGCATCCGCCGGATCGGTGAGCACGCCCACCGCCTGCGGCAGGGTCGAGATCAGCTGCTCCGGGCGGGTGAGGCGGTCGAAGTACCTGCTCACCGGCCGGAACGCGTCGTTCACCGTGACGGTCGGGTCGCCGAAGTGCTCGACCTGTTGCAAGACCGGGTCCGGTGCCCGCCCGGTGAAGGTGTCGCCGGGCAGCAGCAGCAACGGCAGCCGATTCGCGTGCGCGACGCCCGCCGCCGTCACCATGTTGAGCGCGCCGGGACCGATCGATGAGGTCACGGCGCCCACCTGACGCCGGTGGGCGGCCTTCGCGTAGCCGACGGCCGCGAGCGCCATCCCCTCTTCGGTATGCCCGCGCCAGACCGGTAGTTCGGCGCGCCGCTCGTGCAGCGCGGTGCCGAGGCCGAGCACGTTGCCGTGGCCGAAGATCGCGAACACGGCGGGGAACAATGGCGCCTCGCGGCCGTCGAGCGTCTCGGAGCGCTGGGCGATCAGCCAGGCCACCAGCGCCTGCGCCGTGGTCAGTCGCATCCCGTCCGTCCTTCGTGCGAGGTGACCGGGCAGCGCGGATCGAGGGGCTCGGAGTCCCAGCGCGCCCGCACCCAGCTGTGCGCGGGGTCGTCACAGAACGCCATCGATCGCTCCGGCGCGGGACCGGCCAATACGTTGAGGTAGTACATGGGGTACCCGGGCGCAGCGACGCACGGGCCGTGATAGCCGCGCGGGATCAGGAAGACGTCACCGTCACGGACCGCCACGTTCTCCTCGACCGTGCCGTCGGCCGTGTAGGTGCGGTGCAGGCCGAATCCCTCGCGCGATGGTGTGATCCCGTCCCGTCCGGCGATGCGGAAGTAGTAGATCTCCTCGTTGACGACTTCGCAAGCACCGGCCGAGTCGTGCTTGTGCGGCGGGTAGGACGACCAGTTGCCGTCCGGGGTGATCAACTCGCAGGCGTTGAGTTTGTCCGCGTGCTCCCACACGCCGGGTATGCCGAAGTTGGTGACCTGGCGCGTCGCGCGTCCAGCCCCGCGGACTTCGACCGGCGCCTGCTCGGCGGGGCCGTATCGCGGCTCCAGCCGTTTCGTGCAACGGGCCATCGGAAGCGCCACCTCCAGGTCGACACCCTCGGCCGTCAGCCGCACCTCGGCGTCTCGCGGGACGTAGGCGAAATCCGTGACCCGGGCGAAGACCGAATCCCGCCCGGCCAGCGTGAAGGTCGCGCCGTCCACGCGCACCGTGCACGCTCCGGCCAGCGGCAGGACGAACGCCTCGAACTCGCCCGTCCGAACGATCCGCGATTCGCCCCCGCCGATCCGCAGCACCCGCAGGCCCGCGTAGGTCCATCCGGCGTCCTCGGGGGTCAGCAGGATCGGGTCACCGTCATGGCGCAATGTTCCTTCGGGACGATGCAGGGTCATCACACCTCCTCGATACAGATTCCCCGGATACCCTCCGTCCGATCGCTCCGTCGGCAGACGAATTCGACCGCCATGTGCGCGGAAGGCCACCACCAGAGCCGCAGCTGCGACCGCGGCGTTCTCGAGGCGGCACGAACCCGCGTCGCGAACGCCACGGTGTGTCCGGTTTCGTCGACAAGCGAGCGGCACTTCTTGCTCGCGGCCGTGCCGACGCCCAGACGTACCCGAGGGGGTTGCCGCGCGTCATCGGGCTTCCTTCAACAGGCGGGCGGCGCTCTCGACCGCCCGGGCGACATCGCCGTCCGGCGGGTACAGCAGGGTGCGCCCGACGACAAGACCGCGGACCACGTCGTGGCCGAGCGCCCCGCCCCACAGCGCGCGATCCACCGCCGAGTCTCCGGACGGCGCTCCGCCCAGCACGAGAACCGGCAGCGTGGTGGCGTCCAGCACCGAGATGTCCTGTGGTGCGGGGATCTTCAGCCAGGTATAGGCCGAAGTAACGCCGAGCCCCGAGGCCACCGTGATCGCCCGCGACAGCGAGACGGCGTCGTTGCTCATCACCAGCGCACCGGATTCGTCCCGGTGGTACGGCAACGGTTCGACCATCGCCATCAGCTCGTGCGCCGCCAGTTCCGAGACCGCCCGCGCGCAGGCTTGCAGGGTCGGCACGGTGCCCGCGTCGGAATCGACCAGGCGCAGCAGCATCTTGCCGCCGTCGAGCCGGAACCGCGCCAGAGAGTCCGCGTCGTATCCGGTGAAGCGGTCGTCGATCTCCCACTCCGCGCCCGCCAGCCCGCCCCGGTTCATCGACCCGATCACGACCTTGTCGTCCAGGGCGTCCAGCAGCAACAGTTCCTCGACTACATCCGGCGAGCCGAGCACACCGTCGACGTCCGGGTCGGCCAGCGCGATCAGCAGCCGTTCCAGCAACGCGCGCCGATCCGCCATGGCGGTACGGTCCTCGCCGACACCGAGCGCGCCGCGAGCAGGGTGATCGGCGGCGACCAGGAACAACGTCTGCTTACCCGCCAGCAGGTCGGCGCGGCGCAGCCGTTTCGCGTAGGCCCGCTCGACCGCGGCCGGGTCTGTCGCACGCACATGGAGCAACTCATGCCAGCGTTCGTCGGTCACATGCATGGCGGCTCCTTCTTCCGCGCTCGATACCGGCCGGCTCCTCTGATCTGCGCCCCGCTCAGCGGCACAGCAGGCTCTCCACTCCGTGCCCCGCCCAGCGGCACAACAGCGGTTCCCCGATCTGCCCTCGGTTCAGCCGCACAGCTGCTCCTCCAATCTGCGCCCCGCTCAGCCGTACGACGGTGTCTCCACTCCCTCCCGGGCGCACCCGCACAGCGGTACCTCCACTCCGCGCCCCGCCCAGCCGCACAGCGGCTCCGCCGACCCGCGGCTCACCCACAGCAGTTCCTCGATTCCCACGCCGGTTCAGCCGCACAGCAATTCCTCGATCTCCGCCGCCGTGGGCATCGCATCCGCGCAGGCCAGACGCGCGGCGACCAGCGCGCCCGCCGCGTTGGCATAGGTGGCGACGCGCCGTGGGTCCCAGTCCGAGAGCAGGCCGTGGATCAGCGCGCCACCGAAACCGTCACCCGCGCCGAGCCCGCACACCACCTCCACGCGGCACGGCGGCACCGTCCAGCGTTCCTGGGCGGTGGCCACCAAAACGCCGTCACCGCCCTGCTTGATCACCGCGAGGCGCACCCCCCGCGCGAGCAGCCGATCCGCCGCCGTCTCCGGGTCGGCGGTCCCCACCGCCACCTCGACCTCGGTACGGTTGCCGACCACCACGTTCACGTGGTCGACCATCCACCCGATCTCGGCTCGCGCGGTATCCACATCTGGCCAGAACATCGGCCGGTAATCCAGATCCAGCACCGTGTGCCCCCGTCGTGCGCGGCGCCGCAGAACCTCCCGCTGTGTACTGCGGCCGGGTTCCGCGCTCACTCCGGTGCCCGTGACCCACAGCAGCGGCACGGCATCCACCACATCCCAGGGCACTTCGTCCGGGGTGAGGGTGAGGTCCGGCGCGATCGGCGCACGGTAGAACAACAGCGGCGGATCCGACGGCGGCGTCAGCTCGCAGAAGACGACGGGCGTCTGAAGGTCCGGCGCGGTCGTCACGTAACGGGATGAGACGCCGAAGTCCTCCAGCGACGTGCGCACGAAGTCGCCGAAGCCGTCGGGGCCCACCTTGGTCAGCACCGCGGAACGACGGCCGAGCCGGGCGGCGGCCACGGCGACGTTGGTGGCGGTGCCGCCGAGGAACTTGGCGAAACTGCGCACCCGCGCCAGGGCGACGCCGCTCTGTTCGGGATACAGGTCCACCCCGACGCGACCGATCGTCAACGCCTCCAGCTCGCCTGCCCGCTCGTTCACGGCGTCACCACACGCTGCAATTCGTGCTGCAATGCCTCCAGTTCCGCCCCGCCTGCCATCTGGCGGGTCAGCTCCGGCAGGTCGATCTCCGATTTCTCGTACGCGCCGAGCATCGCGCCCCGCTTCAGCAGCAGGAATCGGTCGCCCACCGGATAGGCGTGGTGCGGGTTGTGCGTGATGAGCACCACGCCGAGCCCGCGTTCGCGCGCCTGCACGACGTACTTCAGCACCACCCCGGCCTGTTTGACGCCCAGCGCCGCGGTCGGCTCGTCGAGGATCAGCACTTTCGCGCCGTAGTGCACGGCCCGCGCGATAGCGACGCACTGCCGCTGGCCGCCCGACAGCGTGCCGACCGGCTGTTCCATATCCCGGATCTCGATACCCATGTCGGCCAACGCCGTCCGCGCGATCTCACAGCCTTTCTTGCGGTCCAGCAGCCGGAAGGGACCGTATCCGAAGGTGGGCTCGGACCCGAGCACGAAGTTGCGCCACACGCTCATCAGCGCAACCACCGCGAGATCCTGGTAGACCGTGGCGATGCCGCGATCCAGCGCCGCCCGCGGCGAGGCGAACCGGACCGCTTCGCCCTCCACACGCAGTTCGCCGCGGTCGTGCTGGTGCACCCCGGCCAGGATCTTGATCAGCGTCGATTTGCCCGCGCCGTTGTCGCCGAGCACGCAGGTCACCTCGCCCGCGTTCACCACCGTGGACACCTCGCGCAGGGCGACGACGCCGCCGTAGCTCTTGCCGAGGTCGACCGCCTCGATGAGGGAAGTCATCGGCGCACCCTTTCGGCTCGTTTCTGGAATCTATTGTTGACCAGCACCGCCGCCAGCAGCAGCACACCGAGGAACAGCATGAACCAGTCGCTGTCCCAGCGCGCGAACACGATGCCCTGGCGCGCCATGCCGAAGATCAGCGCGCCGATGGCGGCGCCGACCGCCGAGCCGAAGCCGCCGGTGAGCAGGCACCCGCCGACCACGGCGGCGATGATGTAGTGCAATTCGAGCCCGACGCCCTGGTTGGCCTGCACGCTGGCGAACCGCAGGATGTTGCAGGAACCCACCACCCAGCCCGCGAACGCGGTGCCCATGAACAGCAGGATCTTGGTGCGGTCGGCGGGCACACCGACCGCGCGGGCGCTCGGCAGCGCACCGCCGACGGCGAAGATCCAGTTGCCGAACCTCGTGCGGACCAGGATCGTCGCGGCGATGGCGGTGAGCACGATCCACCAGAGCACCGAAGCCTGGATGCGCGCTTCGCCGATGTCGAGGGTCGAGGCGAAGACCCACCCCGCCGATTGGTAGCCACCCGCGCTCCGCACGCCCGACACCTGCACCGTGTCGGTCACCAGGCGCGTCACGCCGAGGTTCAACCCTTGCAGGGCGAGGAAGGTGCCCAGCGTGACGATGAAACTCGGCAGGCCGGTGCGCATCACCACCCAGCCGTTGAACGCGCCGACGGCCAGCGCGAAGACCATCGATGCCAGCAGCGCGAGCCAGACGTTCCATCCGGCGTGCACCGCCAGCAACGCGGTGACCAGCGCCGTCGAGGCCGTCATCACGCCCGCCGACAGATCGAACTCGCCGCCGATCATCAGCATCGCCACGGCCACCGCCATGATGCCCAGCGTGGAGGCGTCGTCGAGCCAGGTCGCGACGCCGAGCGGGCTCAGGAACCGGTCGGTGACCAGCGAGAAGAACACGAACACCAGCAACGCGCCGAGCGCAGCGCCGATCTCCGGCCGCACGGCCAGACGTTGCAGCGGCGAGAGGCCAGGACGGTCCTGCGTCGAGTCGGATGCTTGTGTGGCAACGGTCATTTCATCCACCTCAGCGCGTGCCCTGCGCGACGAGCGCGGCGACGGCGTCCACATTGTTCTTGTCGACGAAACCGGGCCCGGTCTGCACCGGCGCGCCGCCTCCGACGGTGTTCAGGTTCGTCCGGTACAGCTTCAGCAACACGATCGGAAGATAACCCTGCTCGTACTGTTGCTGATCGACCGCGAACAGCAGCTTTCCCGCCCTGATCGCCTCCACCACATCGGCATTCAGGTCGAAGGTCGCGACGGTGGCGGGCGACCCGGCCTCCCGGACGGCGTCGACAGCGCGTGCGGCGACCTGGGAGTTGAGCGTCAGGACCGCGTCGATGGACCGGTCGGCCTCCAGCGCGCCCTTGATCCTCGATTGCGCGTCGGTCGGATTATTGATGTCCACCTGGAGCGTGGTCGCGGTGCCGAACACCTTCGTCGCGCCGGCGCAACGCTCGTTCGCGCCGATATTGCCCGCCTCATGGATGACGCACAGCATCTTCCCGCGCCCGGCTTCCGCGAGCCGTCTGCCCGCGGCCTGCCCGGCCAGCGATTCACTCTGCCCCACATGGACGAACGCGCCGAACCGCGCGCTCTCCGACTCCCCCGAATTGATCGTCACCACCGGAATGCCCGCGGCGACAGCCTTTTCGACCGAGCGCCGAAGCGCCTCGGGATTGGCCATGGACACGACGAGGCCGTCGACGCCTTGCGCCACGGCGTTGTCGATCAGCTTCGCCTGCTGACCGGGATCACCGGAGGCGTTGTACTCCACACGGATCCCCAAATCCTTGCCCGCGGCCTCCGCGCCGTTCTTGACGACGTTCCAGAACGCGTCACCGGGGCTGCCGTGGGTCACCACCGCTACCGATCGCACCGTGCCGACCTCGGTCGGCGCCTGTGACGGAGCGGGCGCGTCGGCGCCGGGGCCGCTGCATGCCGCCAGGAGTGCGGCGGTGGCGATCCACGGCAGCATGCGGATCCGGTGCCGCGGGGTCGCGCCGCGTCGTGCTCGCAGAAGCATCCGCATCGCCTAGATTCCGGCCGCGGCGAGCGCGATGTCGCTGAGGAAGCGGAGGCTGCGCGCGGTGTCGCCGCTCGGCTTCTCCGCCGAGTCGGACGGTCGCAGCGCGGCGTCCTGCTCCAGGACGTACCAGCCCCGATACCCCGCGCCGCGCATGGTGTGCACGAGTGCCGCGATGTCGACGTCCCCCTCGCCCAGCGGGACGTACAGCCCACCGCGCACCGCCTCGCTGTACTCGAGCTTCCCGCCACGGATCTGGTCGGCCAGCGAGCCTCGGACGTCCTTGAGATGAACGTGCCCGATCCGCTCGGCGTGCCGCCGGGCGAGCCGAACCGGGTCGGTGCCGCCGACGAGCAGATGCCCGGTGTCCAAGCAGAGGTCGAGATCGGAATCGGCGAGGAACCGCTCGACCTCGGCCTCGCTCTCCACATGCGTGCCGACATGCGGATGCAGCACCGTGCGCAGGCCGTACGCGGCGGCGATATCGCGGATCTCGGCAGCGGTGTCGATCACTGCGCGCCAGTGCGTGTCGTCGAGCGGCGGGCGATCGTCGTATCCGCCGAGTCCGGTCGCGGCAGCGAGCACGAGCACTTCCGCGCCCGTGGCGGCCAGCAGCGCGGCGGTCTCCTCCGTCCGAGCGAGGGCGGCGTGCCGGTCGCGATGCAACACGACAGCGAGGAAGCCGCCGACCGCGGTGATGTCGAAGGCCGCGAGCAGTCGTCGCAGTTCGCTCGGGTCGCGCGGCAGATAGCCGGGTGGCCCGAGTTCGGCCGCGGACAGCCCCAGCGCGGCCATCTCCGACAGAACGGTGTGTGCGTCGAGCACGTGACCCCAGCCGGGGACCTCACAGACTCCCCAGGAGATCGGCGCGGCCGCGAGGCGCAGCGGGTGGAGAGATTCGGGCATCGGCACTTCTCCGACCTTCGATATCGAGTTGACGCCGCTGTAGTTGGAGCGCTCCAACTATGTAACGCGGGTCATATCGTGTCAAGGGCTTGCGGCGTGCCGGTCAAAGCGGCTCTACCAGCGATTATCCGGTCTTTCATGGAAGACTGCCGTGCGCCGAAGCCAGATTAGAGCGCTCTATTGATCCCCTCTGGCGCACCGCGTATCGTCCGTCCCGGCAGGGCTGGTGAACGCGGAACGGAGGCGCCGTGGCACGACCGACCATGGAAGACGTCGCCGCGCGCGCGGGCGTTTCCCGCGCCCTCGTCTCGCTGGTCATGCGCGACTCCCCGAAGGTCAGCGAGCACCGCCGCCGCGCCGTGCTGGACGCGGCCGAAGACCTCGGCTACCAGCCGCATATCCTGGCCCGCTCGCTGGCCAGCCGGACCTCCAACATCGTCGGTGTCCTCGTCTCCGACTTGCGCAACGCCTTCTTCGCCGACGTCGTCGAAGGCATGGACGCCGCCGCGCAGGAGTCCGGCCTCGAACTGATCCTCAATACCGGCCGGCGCAGCGCCGCACGCGAACACACCGCGTTGGAGAGCCTGCTCTCGTTCCGGCCGGGAGGGGTCATCCTGCTGTCTCCCATCCTGCCCGCCGCCGCCATTCGCGCGGCGGCGCAGCAGGCTCCGGTGGTGCTGGTGTCGCGTACCTCCACCGTCGCAGGCATCGACACGGTCAACGACGACGGCGAGGCAGGCGCCACCCTCGCCGTCGATCATCTGGTCTCACTCGGGCACCGGCGCATCGTCCACCTCGACGGCGGCGGCGCGTTCACCTCCGCGCCGCGACGCAAGGGCTACCGAGCCGCCATGCGACGCCACGGCCTGGAACCGCTGGTCGTGCCGAGCGAGCACACCGATTCCGCGGGCATGGCCGCGGTGCGCAAACTGCTGAACCTCTTCTCCCGCGACGCCTTTCCCACCGCACTGGTGTGCGGCAACGACTTCAACGCCGTCGGGGCGATGTCCGCGCTCGAGGAAGCGGGATTGCGGGTGCCGGAGGACGTTTCGGTGATCGGCTACGACAACACCTCGCTGGCCGCCCTGCGTCACGTCGCGCTGACCACCATCGATCAACCGCGAATCCAAATGGGCAGCCTCGCGATCGAGGCCATCGCCGAACGACTTCGCGACGGCCGCACGAGACCGGTCCGCCGCCGGTTGGAACCCACGCTCGTCGTCCGCTCGACCACGACCGCACCGGGGCGCTGAGCCTCGCCCGGCGCGATCCCTCACGAAGGAGAGCCGATGTCCTCCCACCGAGCCGTCACCCTCGGCCTCGCCGGAACCGGCCGCATCGGCACCTCACACGCCGAAATCCTGAGCAAACTCCCGAACGTGGCCACCGTCCTGGTCGCCGACGCCGACCCCGCCCGCGCCCGCGCCACCGCTACCGACCTCGGCGTCGAATTCGCCCCCGACCTCGACACCCTCTTCGCCGCCGAGCTCGACGGCCTGATCATCGCCACCACCACCGCTTCCCACCCCGACCTCATCATCCGCGCCGTCGACGCGCGCATCCCCGTCTTCTGCGAAAAGCCCGTCGCCGCCGACATCACCGGCACCCTCGCCGTCATCGACCGCACCCGCCACTCCCGCGTCCCCGTCCAGATCGGCTTCCAACGCCGCTTCGACGCCGGCTACCGCGCGGCCCGCGAAGCGATCCGCTCCGGCAGCCTCGGCCGGCTGCACACCTTGCGCGCGACGACCCTCGACCCGGCTCCCCCGCCCGCCGAATACATCGCCCGCTCCGGCGGCATCTTCCGAGACTGCGGAGTGCATGATTTCGACATCATCCGGTGGGTCACCGGGCGCGAGATCACCTCCGTCTACGCCACCGGGGCGAACCGGGGCGCGTCGTTCTTCGCCGAAGCGGGCGACGTCGACACTGCGGCGGTGCTGCTACGCCTGGACGATGGAACCCTCGCGACGGTGTCGCTGACCCGCTACAACGGGGCGGGGTACGACGTGCGGTTGGAGGCGTTGGGCTCCGAAGGGAACGCGATCGTAGGACTGGACGAACGCGCCCCCCTGACTTCCGTCGAGCCCGACCACAGCCCCTCCCCTTATCCTCCCTATGCGGGGTTCATGGAGCGGTTCCGTGCTGCGTATGCCGACGAACTGGCCGCGTTCGTCGATGTCGCCACGGGGCAGCTCGACAGTCCCTGCACACCGGACGAAGCGCTGGAGGCGTTCTACGTCGCTGAGGCGTGCGAAGTTTCGCGACGAGAGGGCCGGGCTGTCGAGATAGCTGAGGTTCGGCGCTGAGGAGTCGCCGAGATCGTCGAAATCAAGATACGTAACCGTGCTTCTTGTTCTCAGTCCGAGAAGCGGCCGGCACCTCGATGCCGAATCAAGCCGCCGACCGGGACGGGCGCGACATGAGCCACTAGTTCGAAGCCCGCCCTGGGGGCGGACCTATCTTTCAACCGTTCCCATAATCGTGCTGGGCTGGACCACAGGGTGTCTTACGCTCGCGGTGCGAGTCGAGATTCACGGCCTCGAGTTCGTCTGCGAGTGCCTCGATGGCGTCGTTGCGGGCGAGTTCGAACGAACGCTTGATCATGACTCGAGAGCCTTGCCTTGACGAAAGGCGTCGTCCCTCAGTAGCTCGTGAAGTTCTCGGACACTCGCGATGCGCCGCTGGTCTTTCGGCACCGCCGCGAAAACCTGCTCGCCCAAGCCCATGACGTACCGCGTCCGGTGTTCGACAGGCAATCTATCCAACATGGTCGTCGCGTACGCGGTGCCCTCGCTCGGATCACCGGCCGAGACCAGGCACAGTGCGCGCTGCAACTCGATCTGGATCGGCCCGCGCCGATTGTTGGGCGGGTACAGGCCGAGAGCCGCCGACTGCGCCTCTTCCGCCCGGCGAGTATCACCGAGATGGGAGTACACGAAGCTTTCGGCGAACCTGACTCGCGCTTCGGAGTATGCCCAGCAATGCCAACTGTGGTCTTTCGTCATACCGGACGGCAATGCCGCGAAAGTATCGCGCAGTGCGACCAATGATGCTTTGGCTTCCTCGGCACGTCCGAGCAACGCGAACGACTGCGCGCGCGCCGCGAGCAAACTCGGTCGTCCGTGCAGGGGGCCGTGTGCAATCAGTTCGTCGGACTTGCTGATCTCATCGATGATGATTTCCGGCTGCTGGCCGTCGTAAATCGCTCGGATAGCTCCGCGCCCCCGCACATACATCATCGCGTGCATATCCCCTGAGCAGTCTGCGGCATAGTTGGCCGTGCGCCACCATCGCCTCGCTTCGCGCCGCAGTCCAAGATCCCCAACAGCCTGAGCTAAGTACTCGCTGAGCAGCGCCCCGATCCGATACAGCTGTCGGCGGTGTGCGAGGTCGGAAGACCTGCCCAACGCAACCTCGAGACTCATGACATCCACCAGCAGTGCCTCCCGCAACTCGGTGGCGGTGTGCGTTCCGGTAGCAACTCCATACTCACGGACGATTTCGTTCCAGTCGTCGAGATCGACCGAGATATCTTCTGAGACAGCCAGATTGAATCCATGCCGGACGGATTCCAACCCGATCGCCATCTCGATACCAGCGGAAGAAACACCGAGCAGGAAGGTTCGTCGGAGCACGTCGTCAACCTCTCTCCCCGCGCTCGGCGGGGACATCGGTGAATCATCCGCCTCCATGCTATCGCTAACGGATCCTCGCTCGGCAGGACGAAAACCGAGTTCGGCGTCAGTCGCGACACCGAGCACAGCCCTCAACCCAGCTCGGTAGTCCGCGTTGGGCCAGCGAAAGATTCCGCGCTCCAACTTCCCGATGTAGTTGCCGGACAGTTGAACAACCCGACCGGTCCGGCGAAAAACCCAGGAGTTCACCGCATCGGCAAGTTCCGCTCGCGACAACGGATGCCCGGTCAGTTCGGACCTGGTCCGCGCTCTGGCCGCACTGAGCTGGTGATTCGGTTCAGACAAGCCCCGTCCCCCTCGTTCGGTAACCCGCAGACAAATCATTGCATTCGCCAGGGGTGTCCATGTCTGAACCGACCCGCTGTCCCGCACTTCTCCCCTTGTCCTCCCTCGAACGGGCGTTCCCGCAGCACCCCACCGAGACGGAATCTAGCCACAGCACTCGGCGCCGCAATGACACGAAGCCACGTCCGGCTCTCCGGGTGCCTGTCCTAGAGCGACTGGAGCAGGAAGGCAGAAGAATGCAGTCGGTTCACAGATCTGCGGCAAGCAGGACCCACGAAGAACCACGCGTGCACGGCGTATCCGCGGACACCCTGATGTCGAGATGCCGGTTCTATCGGGAGGTCTGCGGCCTGCCCGCGCGCATACAACCGCAACTCCACCAACTCTTCATCCCCTCGGGCAGCGTCGGCGGAATCACCGTCCCCGCCGAACTCGGGGCCGCCGTCAGAGGACACATGCAGGCGCGTGGCGTTCACCCCGGCCCGATCGTCTCGCATCCCCGGTCGAAGCGATGGACGTTCCTCGTCGTGCCGGACGTGCCCGACAACGACCTCGCCCTGTTCGGAGAACTGTTTCGCCTCAACGCATCCGTCGCGCGCCTCGGCGCACAGATCGCACTTCCGTCGCCCGCTGACCGACACGGATTTCGGGTGTGGGTGCAACCACCCCGGGACAGCTACCGGCCGTCAGGACTGGCCGTCATCGCATCCGTCCGTGCATGCGCTCGACCCCGTCCGCGCCGGGCGTGATAGAGGAGAAACGGCAGATGCCACCACAGAACTCGACGGCGTTGTCATCAGGTGCGCTTGGACTCGAATCGTGAGAAGCGATTGCGCGAGGGCCGTGCATCCTGATCGACAGGTCGAAGTCGTCGTCGTCCGGGATCCGGACGGACCCGTCGATATCCATGTGTTCATCGACGGCGCGAAAACCCCTGTCACCGAATTCACGATCGACGCAGGCGCGGGGTGGTGCTGGGCGGATTGGAAGCGCTGTCGAGACCGAAACCTCTCAGCCGCTTCGCCGTCGGCAAGACAAACCATGCTTGCTGCGTATGCCGATCCTCCAGGCGGACGGTACGTCGGAGGACGCGGCGAAGCGCAATGGCTCGATGAGGTCTCGGGAGCATCGACGACTGATGAGGATCAACGATGACGTGGGATCGGTTGACGATCGGCAGTTGGGTCAGTACGAGTGAAGGCTGCCCTGTCAGGATCGTCAGAGGCGAGGACAGTGAATCTGTGACCTTCGTGTTCGGCACGTCCGGCAACGAATTCGAGCTCACGATCGACCGCTCGACCTTGGCAGAGGTGCTTCAACTCGGCTCCAGAGCGTTGGCTGAACCGAGGTCCGCTCAGACGTGACTCGAAGAGCGCACTCGAACGCGCGGCGCGGCCTACGACAGCCCACTACTGCGCGGAAGCGTCGACACCGATCCGACGTCCGTGCCACACTCCACTTGTGGAGAGCGGGGCAGAGTTGGAACTGCGTCAGATGATCTTCGATCATCTGACGCAGCGTGTCGCTGAACAAGGCACACTGACACGTGCGGAACTGACAGCTCTCCCGGTGAACGGGGGGACTCGACGTCTTATCGACCTGAACCGCGGCATCTGGAACCCGCGCGACTTGCAAGCAACACTGTCCATCGTTTCGAAGCCTGACAGTCAGTACTCGGATGGGGAAGTCGGCGAGTCACTCTTCGCGTACTCGTACCGTGAAGGGAGCACAAACGGCGACAATACGAAGCTGCGCCGAGCATGCGAGCTGGAATTTCCGATCATCTTGCTGCGGTGGATCCGCCCTGGCGTCTACGTCCCCGTATTCCCGGTGTACGTGGTCGCAGACGACACCGAAGGCCGCAGGTTTATCTTGGCGCTCGACGAAAGCCTCCGGTTCGTAACGGATCCACTCAAACTGAAGCCAATCGAGCGCAAGTACGCCCAGCGCGCCATACGACAGCGGCTGCATCAGCCCGAGTTTCGTGGCAGGATACTGCTCGCCTACGATCGCAGATGCGCTGTGTGCGACCTAAGGCAACCACAGCTTCTCGATGCAGCGCACATACTCGCGGATAACCACGAAGAAGGCGTCCCCGAGGTCGATAACGGCCTGTGCCTTTGCAAGATCCACCACGCCGCATACGACATGCAGCTTCTCGGCATATCGCCCAACTACGAAGTTGTGATCGGGAAGAAGATGATGCAGGACCCAAATGACGGTCCCATGCTCCGACATGGTTTCCGCGACATGAACGGTCGCCAACTGTCTCTGCCGCACCGACGCAGCGACCGGCCATCAAGAGATCGGCTCGCTGAACGTTTCGCCGAATTCAAGGCCGCTAGCTGAACTCGCAGCCGATTAGGACAGTGTCCTCTACTCGAACGCTGCGGCTACTCGAACCCGTACGGGTAGCGACGGAAGGCCGGTCCGAGGAGTTCTCGACGCGATTCGATGATCTGGAAGGAAGGACGATCACCGTATGAGCTCTGGGCATTCCGCGTTGCCGGTGGATGGCGTCAACTTTCAGCACTACACCGCCGCACAGGCTCGCGAACTGCGCGACGAAGTCGAGCTGATCTTCCGAGACTCCTACGTCGATGCGATCGAGTCCGGTGAGGAGTTCGAGTCGCCCGAGGCGTTCATGCACCGATTCGATGCCTATACCGACCCCGCCCGCGCCGGTGCGTTCGAGTTGGTGATCGCTCGTCTCGACGGCGAACTCTGTGGGCAGGCGTGGGGTTGGCCGCTCACCGCCGAGACCGCGTGGTGGGACGGGCTGCGGCTCGACGAAGGCGACCACGCGGCGTTCACCGCCGAGAACGGTTCGCGCACATTCGCCTTCAGCGAGATCATGGTGCGCAAGCAATTCACCGGGAGGGGTATCGCGCGGGCCCTGCACGACCAATTGCTCGCGGGACGGCCCGAGCAGCGCGCGACACTGCTGGTCCGCCCGGATAATCACCGTGCGTATGACAACTATCGTCGGTGGGGGTGGTACCGCGTCGGCACCTTGCGACCGAGCTGGCCGGAGGCCCCGCGATTCGATGTGCTGATGCGTGGTCTCGAGCGAGCTCGGAGGGGCGCAACCGACTGATCGCCGACAAGGAGTAAGCCGTCTGACCGCATGGGTCGCGGGTGGCGGTGAACACCGGCCAGAGGAATTCGCGAATTACGGTGCGAAGTTCTGCGGCTCTACGTCGGCCGCAACCGCGCGATGACCTCGGTCAACTGCATAGCGTTCCGGCACGCGCGCATCGTCACGCACTCCGTGTTGATGAGTTCTCCCGGTTGTTCAGTGCGTACTTCGATATCGGAACGAATCCGGGGATCGAGGGGGAAAAACATTCTGGCAATTGGCATTTCACGAACCGTGGATCGACGGTGCGCGCGCCGGCGCGTTGCTAGCATCGGGCGGTTCGTGACAGTGGTTCGTATGGACCCGGGAGGGGATGCATGAGCGGCACGTCGGGCTGCGATCGTCGGCAGAAGCGGGTCATGGCGTCGCGCCGTGTCTCGTACACATTGCCCGCCCTGGTGGCCATGACGCTTGTGTCGAGTGGGTGCGGGGCTGGTGGCACCGCCGCTCCCCGCCCGATCGTCACCACGGTCTATACCACCACCTCGAAGCCTCCGGCTCGCACCACTTCGCCGGTGACCACCACCACTACCCCACCGGTGACGACCACTTCTCGGACCCCCTCGACCACGCCGACCACCGACACCGCGCAACCGATCTACGTCGGGATCTGTGTCGACCAGACAACGAATACCCGGTCGATCGATGACCTGTGCGACACCACCGACAGCCGCTACGCCACCTTCTGGTACCGGCACGCCGATGCCCTCATATACCCGGCGGTCGGCGCCGCGGTGGCCCTCGCCGCCGGGACCTTCCTGCGCCCCAGCGGAACCGAAGTCCACGACCGAGGTGTTCCGACCACGGGCGGCGCAATCCAGCGCGGCGTGCTCGGCCGAGGTCGACCCGACATCGGCGGCGTCGGCTCGTAGTCGACCTCTAGCCGGTCGCGACAGCGATTTCGGTCGGGCTCGCGGCGGCGGATACGGAGTCGGCTCGCCTCCGGTGCGCGGGGCCGGACTTACCCTGCCGGAACCGTGGCGATGCGGCGATGGCGTAACCATCCGCGGACACCGATGGCCAGCGGCAGCAGGACGGTGAGAAACCCGGAGACCGGCTCGAATGCGATGCCGAAGGCGGTGAGCACAGCGATCGCGGCGAGGATCGGCGCTGGAACGTAGCCGCGCGTTCGCTCCGTCTCGATCACGGCGATACCGAAGCCGACGGCGGCGACTCCGAACGCGGTGAACCAGAAGGCGAGTTCGGTCTGCTCTCGGCCGGTCGCCCAGATGACGACGCCGAGTGCGGTATGCGCCGATCCGATGAACGCGAGCAGACTGCCCGTCACCGGCAAAGGAGTTTTTGAATCCATATTCCTAAACATTGCCCTAAGCTCTTCCCCATGGCAAGACCCCGGCGATTCACCGATGACCAGATCCTGGATGCCGCGCGCGACTTGCTCGCCGATCCGGCGACGACCAGGCCGACCATCGCCGCGATCAGCGCTGCCTCCGGCGTCCACACCGGATCGATCTACGTGCGCTTCGCCTCCCGCGAAGAGTTGCTCGCACGACTGTGGCTGCGCTCGATCCAGCGCTTCCACACCGGATTCATCGCCGCGCTGTCGGGAGCCGACCCGCTGCTCGCCGCCGCGATGCACCTGCCGCGATACTGCCGTGCACATCCCACCGAAGCTCGTGCGATGAAGATGTTCCGGCGTGAGGAACTGCTCGAGGTGGGCTCTGCCGAGTTGCGCGCCGACATCGCCACGGTCAACGACCGCATGAACGACGCGCTACGCGCCGCCGTCGCGGCGGAGTTCGGCGAAGCCGACGAGCATCGCATGGCGATCGCGGTGGCTGCCGTCAAAGCTATTCCCTACGGGCTCGTTCGCGAGTACATCGCGGGCGCGGCGCCCATTCCGGACTGGGTCGATGACGTCATCGCCACCGCGACGGCCGCCGTGGTCCACAAGTTGCGCCCGGCGGGCAGTGAACGGGCATCCCGCTGAGGCGCCATTCCGGCGGCCGAGTCACGCCGGCAGCAGCCGCGCGATGACCTCGGCCAGCTGCTTGACGTTCCGGCACTCGTGCATCGTCACACAGTCCGCGTACACGTGGGCGGCGGAATCCCCCGTCGACCAGGACCGCGACGGCTCCGGATTCAGCCAGTAGGTGTGTTTCGCGCGGTCGACAATGGTTTGCACCGCAGCGAGATTCGGGTCCGTGCGATTGGTTCGCCCGTCACCGAGGATGAGTACGGATGTGCGCGGCCCGAGGGCGTCGGCGTAGTTGTCGAGGAATCCTTGGAACGCTTCGCCGTAGTTGGAGCTGCCGAAGCGGGCGACTCTGGTGGAGCGGATGATTCGCGCGGCGGTGCCGGGGGTCGGTGGCTCGCCGGGGGTGAAGAAGTGGGTGATCTCGTCGCAGGTGTCGACGAAGCCGAAGCTGCGGACCCTGCTGAACTGGTCTTGCAGGGCCTGGATGAGGTGCAGGGTGAATTCGGCGAAGCCGGTGACCGAGCCGGAGATGTCGGCGAGGACGACCAGGTCGGGGCGGCCGTGTTTGCGGGCGCGCAGGACCGGGTCGATGGGGACGCCCCCGGTGGCCATGGAGCGGCGCAGGGTGCGGCGCAGGTCGATTCGGCCGCGCACGGCTTTGCGGCGGCGGACGGCTAGGCGGGTGGCGAGTTTGCGGGCCAAAGGGTGCACGAGGCGGCGCATTTCGGCGAGGTCTTGTTCGCGGGCGCCGAGGAAATCGATCTGGTCGGTGCTGGATTCGACGCCGCGGCGGGCGATGTATTCGGTGCCGCGCAGTTGCGCCGAACGCAGCCGGGCCTCGGTCTGGACGGCGGTGCGGAATTGGGCGAGGCGGCGATCGGCTTCGATGGTGTGGACGGTGGTGTCGAGTTGGGAGGAGCCGTTCATGCCCGCGACGATGCGATCGATGAGTTCTTCCGGGCGTAGGGCTTTCATGGTCAGGTAGGAGGACCAGCCCGCGCCGGATGCGGTGGTGACCGGTGCGGAGGACTGCCCGGTTCCGGCCCCGCCGTAGGCGCCGAGTTCGGTCAGTGCTCGGCGGGCCAGCTCGGCGACCGACTCCGAATCGTCCTGTGCCAGTGCGGAGACGAGGCGATCACGCAGGGCTTCGATGGATTCGGTCGTCGACGGATCAACGGGCTGCGGCTGCTGAGCGGTCAAGAAATAGAGGTCGAAGAGCTGATCGAACACAGCGCGTTGACCATTGCGGCGTAGCAGGCAGGCGGCCATGCCGGAGCGCAGGCGATTGCGATCGTCGATTCCGAGGGCAAGCATCGCCTCCGCGGCATCGATGGTCTCACTCGGCCCTGCGTTGATGCCGTGATCGCGGAGTAGCTCGACGAATTCGACGAGTCGATCGGTCATCGAGTCGGAGAGGTCGCGACCCGCCTCACGGGCGCGGCCTTCAGCGAGTCTCATGCCCGACTCCGGCAACCGATTCCTACCGCAACGTGTGCGACGGCCCCCGGCACACGAGATACGACGTCGACCGGCGCAGAAACGACCCGACAGAGCCCGAACTTCATCTCACCGCCCTCCTCGGTCGGCATCCATATCGAGCCCGAGCCGCTCGATCGCCAGACGATGGTCGGACTGGTACTTCAAGAGCACACCGAGCGTCGAGCGGACAACGCTTCCACTCAGGTTGCGCGCACCCAACGCGACCAATGTCTTCGCCCAGTCGACTGTCTCGGCGATAGAAGGCGCCTTCCGCAACGACAGCTGACGCAACGCGCCGACCACGCCGACCACCGGCTCCCCCAGCGCCTCGTCCAGCTCCGGAACCCGCATCCGCACGATAGCCCGTTCCAGCTCCGCCGTCGGGTAATCGATGTGCAGATAGAGGCAGCGGCGCTTGAGCGCTTCGGACAGTTCGCGGTGGGCGTTGGACGTCACGATGACGAACGGCTTGCGCACCGCGGTGACGGTGCCGAGTTCGGGGATGCTCACCTGGTAGTCGCCGAGCACCTCCAGCAGCAGCCCTTCCAGCTCGACGTCGGCCTTGTCGAGTTCGTCGATGAGCAGCACCGTGGGACGCGGGTTGCGGATGGCGGCCAGCAACGGGCGGGCGAGGAGGAACTCTTCGGTGAAGACGTGGTCGCGGGTACTGTCCCAGCCTTCGTCGTCTGTGGCGGTGATGCGGAGCAGTTGCTTGGCGTGATTCCACTCGTAGAGCGCGCGGGCCTCGTCGATGCCCTCGTAACACTGCAAGCGCACCAGGTCGGAGGTGGTCGCGGTGGCGACGGCCTTGGCCAGCTCGGTCTTGCCGACGCCCGCCGGACCCTCGACCAGCAGGGGCTTGCCGAGGTGGCCGGCGAGGAACACGGCGGTGGCGATATCGAGGGACGGGAGATACCCGGCCTCGGTGAGGCGCTCGGTCACCTCGTCCACCGACGCGAAGAACTTACTCATCGGTAACTAGTCTAGCCGGGGTCAGCTCGGTGTCGGTATCCGGAAATGACTGGGCTCGGCGTCGGACGGCACGGCGCCTGCCGTGGTGAACGGTTCGACCAGCGACCGCAGCTCGATCAGGTGCCGGGCGTGCGCGTCGAGCGCCCGATCCTCCTCGGAGACCGGCTCCCACTGCCGCACGGCTCGCGCCTTTCCGTCGTCGTCGATCGCGACGACCACGGCGAGGCCGTGCGCCGCCAGCGCGGGTTCGTCGGAATGGGTGTCGGTGGAGGTGACGTGCACGCTGACGTGCATGCTGCGCGGGCCGGTGTGGATCAGTCGCGCGGTGACCTCGACGACATGGCCGATCACGATCGGCCGATAGAAACGGATCCCGCCGAAGTAGGAGGTGAGGACGCGCTGCCCGGCCCAGTCCGCGCCGCACACGTACGCGGCCTCGTCGATCCACCGCATGGTGCGGCCACCGTGAACCTTGCCGCCCCAGTTGATGTCCGAAGGCGCGGCGAGGAAACGCAGCGTGGCGCTCGGCGCGGTGCCCGCGGAGGTGTAGCGCTGCGCGGCCATCGCCTCCTCGATGTGCTTGCGCACCGAGACGCGGGCCCGGGCCTGCCGGTGCCGCTGCGATTCGAGCAGCGTTGTCGGATTCCATTGCGGGACTTCGACGGTGCGCCGATCGTCGTCCACCGCGACGAAGATCGTCAGGCATTGCGCCGACTGCACCGGCTTCACCCGGGTGGGATCGGTCGAATAGACCGTGACGAGGATGTGCATGCTGGTGCGGCCGGTGTGGACCAGATTGGCATGCAGTTCGACCAGCTCACCGACCGCGATGGGCCGGTCGAGATGGATGTTCCCGACGTAGGCGGTGACGCAGTATCGACCGCTCCACTGGGCCGCCGCCGCGTAGGCGACCTTGTCGATCCACTCGAGGAGCTTGCCGCCGTCGACCGACCCCACGATGCCCGCGTCGGCGGGTTGAACGAGAAAGCGGTGGATCGCCTCGGGACGCCGACCGGCCGGGGCCGGATGCGAGACGGTCGCGCGAGGGTCGGTATCGGTCGGGTTGGGCAAGGCTCACCATCCGTTCGGTCAGAGAATCTTCGGCTACCTGACCTCGTTGTCCGGGAGAACCTTAGGCCCCGGCATCGGTACGAGCGAGTAACGAATCGCCAGCCATGCGAAACGACCGCATCAGCCGACCCGCGAATAGTCTTCGGCGATCGATGAGCAACGCGCACGGCGAAGACGCGGGTGGCCCGCTCCGGAATCCGGAGCGGGCCACCCGTGAATCAGGAGATGTGTCAGGCGGTTTCGGTGATCGGACGATCGACCCAGCTCATCAGGCCGCGCAGCTTGGCGCCGGTGACCTCGATCGGGTGCTCGGCGTTCTGCTTGCGCAGCGCCTCGAGCTCCTTGTTGCCGCCCTCGACGTTGGCGACCAGACGCTTGACGAAGCTGCCGTCCTGGATGTCCTTGAGGATGTCCTGCATGCGCTTCTTGGTGTCGGCGTCGATGACCCGCGGGCCCGACAGGTAACCACCGAACTCGGCGGTGTCGGACACCGAGTAGTTCATCCGCGCGATGCCGCCCTCGTACATCAGGTCGACGATCAGCTTCAGCTCGTGCAGCACCTCGAAGTAGGCCATCTCCGGCGCGTAACCGGCCTCGACCATGACCTCGAAACCGGTCTTGACCAGTTCCTCGGTGCCACCGCACAGCACGGCCTGCTCACCGAACAGGTCGGTCTCGGTCTCTTCCTTGAAGGTGGTCTTGATGACGCCCGCGCGGGTGCCGCCGATGCCCTTGGCGTAGGACAGCGCCAGCGCCTGGCCCTCGCCCTTCGGGTCCTGGTCGATCGCGATCAGAGCCGGAACGCCCTTGCCGTCGACGAACTGACGACGCACCAGGTGACCGGGGCCCTTCGGCGCCACCATGCCGATGGTGACGTTGGCGGGCGGCTTGATCAGGCCGAAGTGGATGTTGAGGCCGTGGCCGAAGAACAGCGCGTCGCCGTCCTTCAGGTTCGGCTCGATGTCGCCTGCGAAGATCGACGCCTGCGCGGTGTCCGGCGCCAGCACCATGATGAGGTCCGCCCACTCCGAGACCTCCGCGGGCGTGCCGACGGTCAGGCCGGCCTCCTCGGCCTTCGGACGCGACTTCGAACCCTCGGCCAGACCGACGCGGACCTCGACGCCCGAGTCGCGCAGGCTCAGCGAGTGCGCGTGACCCTGGCTGCCGTAGCCGATGACAGCGACCTTGCGGCCCTGGATGATCGACAGGTCGGCATCGTCGTCGTAGAACATCTCGACTGCCACTGTGGTTCCTTCCGGGATCATCCCCGCGCGAGGCGGGGCACACCGTGCTTGCGCCGGTGTTGATTTTCGTTGTTCTGGATCGGATCAACCCCCGCAGCAGCGGGAGGGGATCATTCCCGCGTAGGCGGGGAGGGCGGCACGCCAACCGTCGATCGCAGAAAGACTAGCGCGTGGCCGCCGTCGGCCGGTCGGCCCCATCGGTGTGCCGCTCGCTACCTCATCGAGTGGCGGTGATGGACTTCGGTCCACGTCCCACCGCGACGACACCGGACTGCACGATCTCCCGGATGCCATACGGTTCGAGCATCCGCAGCAGCGCGTCGAGCTTGGACCGGGTTCCGGTCGCCTCGACGGTGAGCGCGTCCGGCGACACGTCGATGACCTTCGCGCGGAACAGCCCGACCGCCTCGATCACCTGGGTCCGCACACTGGCGTCGGCGCGCACCTTCACCAGGATCAGTTCGCGGGCCACCGAGCTGTCGGAGTCCTGCTCCACGATCTTGATGACGTTCACCAGCTTGTTGAGCTGCTTGGTGACCTGCTCGAGCGGCAGGTCCTCGACGGTGACGACGATGGTCATGCGCGAGATCTCGGGCAGTTCGGTGCCGCCGACCGCCAGGGATTCGATATTGAAGCCACGGCGGGAGAACAGCGCCGCGACCCTGGCCAGCACGCCCGGTTTGTCCTCGACGAGAACGCTGAGGGTATGCGTGGTACTCATCCGTTGTTCACCTTGTTCTGTTCCTGCGACATCGCCGCGTGGATGACCGCCGGCTCGGCGGCCTGCTCGTCCTCGTCGAACAGCGGGCGGATGCCGCGCGCGGCCATGATCTCGTCGTTGCTGGTGCCCGCCGCGACCATCGGCCACACCTGGGCGTCCTTGCCGACGATGAAGTCGATCACCACGGGGCGGTCGGTGATGGACTGCGCCTCGCGGATGGCGGCCTCCACGTCCTCCTCGCGCTCCACCCGGATGCCGTGGCAGCCGAGGGCTTCGGCGAGCTTCACGAAGTCGGGGATGCGCAGCGAGTGCGTGCCCAGGTCGGTGTTGGAGTAGCGCTCCTGGTAGAAGAGCGTCTGCCACTGGCGCACCATGCCGAGGTTGCCGTTGTTGATCAGCGCGACCTTGATCGGGACGCCCTCGACGGCGCAGGTGGCCAGCTCCTGGTTGGTCATCTGGAAGCAGCCGTCACCGTCGACCGCCCACACCTCTTTGTCCGGCGCGCCCATCTTGGCGCCCATGGCCGCCGGGACGGCGTAGCCCATGGTGCCGAGGCCACCGGAGTTCAGCCAGGTGCGCGGCTTCTCGTACTTGATGAACTGGGCGGCCCACATCTGATGCTGGCCCACGCCCGCGCAGTAGATCGCGTCGGGTCCGGCCAGACGGCCGAGCGCCTCGATGACGAACTCCGGCGACAGCGACCCATCGGCGGGCGGGGTCCAGCCCAGCGGGTAGGAGTCGCGCACGCCGTCGAGGTAGGTCCACCAGTCGGCCAGCGCCAGCGGCAGCGCGTCACCCGCGGCGGGATCCGCCTTCAGCGTCTCGATGAGCTCGACGATCACCTCGCGGCAGTCGCCCACGATCGGGACGTCGGCGTGCCGGTTCTTGCCGATCTCGGCCGGGTCGATGTCGGCGTGGATGACCTTGGCGCCCGGCGCGAAGGAGTCCAGCTGGCCGGTGACGCGGTCGTCGAACCGCGCGCCGAGAGTGATCAGCAGGTCCGAGCGCTGCAACGCGGCGACGGCGCCCACGGTGCCGTGCATGCCGGGCATGCCCATGTTCAGTGTGTGGCTGTCGGGGAACGCGCCGCGCGCCATCAGCGTGGTGACCACGGGGATGCCGGTCAGCTCGGCCAGTTGCAGCAGCTCGGCCGAGGCGTCGGCCTTGATCACACCGCCGCCGACGTAGAGCACGGGGGCCTTGGCCTCCATGATCATCCGCGCGGCCTCGCGCACCTGCTTGCCGTGCGGCTTGGTGACCGGACGGTAGCCGGGCAGCCGCATCTCCGGGGGCCAGCTGAAGGTGGTCTGCGCCTGCAACACGTCCTTGGGGATGTCGACGAGCACGGCGCCCGGGCGGCCGGACGCGGCGAGGTAGAACGCCTCGGCGATGATGCGCGGGATGTCGATGCCGTCGGTGATCAGGAAGTTGTGCTTGGTGATCGGCATGGTGATGCCGGAGATGTCGGCTTCCTGGAACGCGTCGGTGCCGATCAGGCTCCGGCCGACCTGGCCGGTGATGGCCACGATCGGGACCGAGTCCATCTGCGCGTCGGCGATCGGGGTCACCAGGTTGGTGGCGCCGGGGCCGGATGTGGCCATACACACACCGACCTTGCCGGTCGCCTGCGCGTAACCGGTGGCCGCGTGACCGGCGCCCTGCTCGTGCCGGACCAGGACGTGGCGCACCTTGGTGGAATCGAACAGCGGGTCGTACACCGGGAGAATCGCGCCACCCGGAATGCCGAATACGGTGTCGACGCCCAGCTCCTCGAGCGACCGGACGACCGACTGCGCGCCGGTGACCCGCTCGGGCGGGACCGGACGGCGGTTGGCCGCGGAGATCGCGTTGGCAGCGGGCGTGGCCTGCTGATTCGCCGAAGGCACTGGCCTACGGGCGGAAGGCCCGGGCCGTGCGGTAGGTGCGCTCACCGTCTTCGTTCCTTACTGGTTGTCGTTCTGACCCCGGATTTTTGTGCCAGCGGTGTCTTGCGCTTCGCCATGCTGGAGGTTAGTCCGAACACAAAAAAGCCCCCGACAGCACAGGGCTGTTCGAGGGTGGCGCGTCGCAACGCGAGCTGACGTATTCGACTCAGTGTGTCAGGCTCAACGCTGGACGCGCCGGCCGATTACGAGCAACTCGTTTCGATTCACGCGCACGACGTTAAGCGGGTGTGAACCGAAGAGTCAAACAGATGACCCCGTGCGTCCCATTATGTGGGACAGTGCGGTTGCTTGTGTCCGTTCACCAGGATGCGAGGATGGTGGTGTGTCATCACCGCATCAGTCCGTGCCACCTTCTGAATCGTCCCACACGCCCGCGGCGGCAACGGATACGGGTAGCGCCTCCGACGCCCGTGTGATCCGCATCCCACGGCTGGCCTTCCTGGGCGTGTTCATCCTGCTGATGTGCGTGTTCTTCCCGTTCGTCGGCTGGCCCGCCGGACTGTGGTGGCTGCTGCTCGTCCCCGTCGCCGTGCTGGCGTGGGTGCTGCGCACGCAGACCAGCGTCTCGGACGCGGGGCTGGACCTGCGGACGCTGTTCGGTTCCCGCCACCTCGACTGGGCGCGGGTGAAGGGTGTGCGCATCCCCAAGCGCGGATACGTGCGCGCCGATCTGACCGATGGCACCGAGGTGAAGTTGCCCGCGGTGAGCTACGACCGGCTGCGCGATCTGGCGGCGTTCTCCGGCGGACGGATTCCGGACCCGTTCGCGGAGCCCGCGACCGAAGGCCCCGCCGAAACGAGCGGGCACGACGCGGACCCGAGCGGCGAGGACAGCGCGCCGACCGACGGGGTCGCGAAGTCCGGCGAGGACGCCACCGTCGAAGACACGCGTTAGAAGTCGGTCGTGTCCCCGACCGGCTCGAGCGATGCGCGGAACATCCACCGCGGTTAGGTTGTTGCGGCCGAGTGATGGGATGATTTCTCCGGAGCAGTGATCCTCCTTCTCGTCCCCACCCCTCGACGGTCCGGCACCTCCGGCGACCCGTCGTCGCCTGCGACACCACGCACAGCGACAAACCCCGATCCGGCTGACAGCCATGGCCGCCGCGCCCGGCGCAACCACCAACCGGTGGGCACGCCCACCGGGAGTAACGTGGTGGACCGCCGAGCAGGCTCTGCCGTCGCACGTCAGCCCCCGCGACCCGAGGACCATCCACATGCCACCGCTTCGTTCACGAACCACGACCATCGGCCGCAATGCCGCAGGCGCACGCGCACTCTGGCGCGCCACCGGCATGACCGACACCGACTTCGGCAAGCCGATCGTCGCCATCGCGAACTCCTACACCCAGTTCGTGCCCGGTCACGTGCACCTGAAGAACGTCGGCGACATCGTGGCCGACGCGGTGCGCGCCGCAGGCGGCGTGCCGCGCGAATTCCACACCATCGCCGTCGACGACGGCATCGCCATGGGCCACGGCGGCATGCTCTACTCGCTGCCCTCGCGCGAGATCATCGCCGACTCCGTCGAGTACATGGTGAACGCGCACACCGCCGACGCGCTGGTCTGCATCTCCAACTGCGACAAGATCACCCCGGGCATGCTCAATGCGGCCATGCGGCTGAACATTCCGGCGGTGTTCGTCTCCGGCGGGCCGATGGAGGCGGGCAAGGCGGTGGTCGTCGACGGCGTCGCGCAGGCGCCCACCGACCTGATCACGGCGATCTCCGCGAGCGCTAATCAGGCGGTGTCGGAGGAGGGGCTGTCGGAGGTGGAGCGGTCGGCGTGCCCGACCTGCGGCTCGTGCTCGGGCATGTTCACCGCGAACTCGATGAACTGCCTCACCGAGGCGCTCGGTCTCGCGCTGCCCGGCAACGGCTCCACCCTCGCCACGCATGCCGCGCGCCGCGCGCTGTTCGAGCGGGCCGGCACCGTTGTGGTCGACATCGCCAACCGCTGGTACCGCGAGGACGACGCGTCCGTGCTGCCGCGCAACGTCGCCAACGCCAAGGCTTTCCGCAACGCGATGGCGCTGGACGTCGCGATGGGCGGCTCGACCAACACCGTGCTGCACACCCTGGCCGCCGCGCAGGAAGGTGAGATCGACTTCGATCTGCACACCATCGAGGAGACCAGCCGCCGGGTGCCCACCCTGTCGAAGGTGTCGCCGAACTCCGACTACCACATGGAGGACGTGCACCGCGCGGGCGGCATCCCCGCCATCCTCGGCGAATTGCGCCGCGCGGGCCTGCTGGAGACCGACGTCACCACCGTGCACACCGCGAGCTTCGACGAGTGGCTCGACACCTGGGACATCCGTTCCGGCAAGGCTTCCCAGGAAGCCGTCGAACTGTTCCACGCCGCGCCGGGCGGGGTGCGCACCACCGAGCCGTTCTCCACCGACAACCGCTGGTCGTCGCTGGACACCGATGCCGAGGGTGGCTGCATCCGCGACCTCGAGCACGCTTACACCACCGAAGGCGGCCTCGTCGTGCTGCGCGGCAACATCGCGCCCGACGGCGCGGTGCTCAAGACCGCGGGCATCGATGAGGAACTGTTCACCTTCCAGGGGCCCGCGGTGGTGGTGGACTCGCAGGAGGAGGCCGTGTCGGTCATCCTCGGCAAGAAGATCAAGCCCGGCGACGTGATCGTGGTCCGCTACGAAGGCCCCGCGGGCGGCCCGGGCATGCAGGAGATGCTGCACCCGACCGCGTTCCTGAAGGGTTCCGGGCTCGGCAAGCAGTGCGCGCTGATCACCGACGGCCGGTTCTCCGGCGGCACCTCGGGCCTGTCGATCGGGCACATCTCGCCCGAGGCGGCCAGCGGCGGTGTCATCGGCCTGGTGGAGAACGGCGACCAGATCCGCATCGACGTGGCCACCCGCACGCTCGAGGTCCTCGTCGACGACGCCGTCCTCGCCGAGCGCCGCGCGAAGATGGAAGCCTCCGAACGGCCCTGGCAGCCGGTCAACCGCGATCGTCCGGTGACGACCGCGCTGCGCGCCTACGCCGCCATGGCCACCTCCGCGGACAAGGGCGCCGTGCGGCACGTGCCGTAACTCCCGCGTCTCGCGGCCTACCGAACGCGAAGGCCCCCTCGTCCCATTGCGGGGCGAAGGGGCCTTTGTTCGTGCGGACTCAGTCGAAGGGGCCGATGCCGGTGAGCGGGTTGCCACCGTGCAGGTACCAGTAGGCGCCGACCGCGGCCGCCACGGCGAGGAGGAGGACGACGAAGGACCCTGCGGCGGGGCGAACGGCCCAACCCCGGTTGCGGTCGAAGGACAAGCGGCCCGGACCGGTCAGGATGATCGCGGCGGCGGCGCCGGCGAGGATGCTTTCCAACTCCACAGCACCCGGCCCGGCTTTGTACTGGAACCCCGGAGCCATCCCCTGCTTCCAGGCCCACGCGTCGAGAATCACCGCGAGCACCGCGCCCGCGGCCAGCGGGGTGGCCAGCCCGAGGATCAGCAGCGCGCCGCCGCCCACCTCGCCCGCCGTGACCAGCATGGCGGACACGCTCGGGTGATCCCAGCCGCCGCGCTCCATCATGTCGCGGGTGCCGTCCAGGCCGGGGCCGTGGAACCAACCGGTGAGCTTCTGCAAACCGTGGTAGAGGAAGGTGCCGCCGACCACCCAGCGCAACAGCAACAAACCGAGATCGAGTGTGCCGCGCCTGGTCTCGCCGGTGCGCCTGCGCAGGCGGCCGGTGTCGTTCGGCGGAGTGGGGGCGGGCGGGATACTGGCGTACTCGTAGGTGGACCCCTTGCCCCCGGCGCCTTTGCTCTCGGCGGTGCTCGGCACCTCCGGGTCGAGCCCGAGTTCGTCATCGGTGCGCGGGACGTCCTTGGACATCCGCGGACGCTGGGCCTCATCCACCCGCGCGAATTGCTCGGTCGGCGAGTCGTACGGGCTGGTCACCCCTCGACCGGTGGACGACACCGCCGACTGCTCGGCCGTAGCGGCAGTGGCCTCCCCGGCCTTGGATTCCGGCGTGTCTTTCGGCTTGTCGGTCACGGCCAATACCCTATGCCGCACGGTGCCACGGCGGGCAAGTACCGCGCGGCGTGTCAGCGTGCGCGCAACACGCACCCGGAGGGGGCGCGGGCAACGGTATTTCCGTAACGTCTGAGCTATGAGTTTGGTTGTCGTGGGCCGCGTCGCGGCGAGCTTGGCGCTCGGCTCCGTCCTGCTGGTCGGGTGCGCCCGGTTCGACGATTCGGCGTCCAGTCCGTTCACCCCGGAACCGACCCTGCACGGAGCCAACATCGACCCGAAGAAACCGAGCCAGTCGCCCACCTCGACCACCCGGCCGAGCGGCCCGTGCATCGATCCGGACCCGGCGGTGGTCGCCACCTGCCTGGACACCACCGGCGGCCTGGTCGCGCTCGCCGACGGCGCGCTGGTGGCCGAGCGCAGGACCGGGCGGATCATGAAGGTGGCTCCGGAGCAGCCGCCGGTCGAGATCGCCAAGCTGGACGTGGACGGCTCCGGCGACGGCGGCCTCAGCGACATCGCGCTGTCGCCCACGTACCACGAAGACGGCCTGATGTACGCCTACATCACCACCGGCAGCGACAACCGGGTGGTCCGCATCGCCGAAGGCGGCTCCCCCAAGGACGTTCTCACCGGCATCCCGAAGGGCGCCACCGGGAATCACGGCGCGATCGACTTCGCCGCGCCCGATCAGATGCTGGTGCTGACCGGCGACGCGGGCAACCCCGGCGCGGCGGCCTCGGCGGGCTCGCTCGCGGGCAAACTGCTACGCGTGAAGTCTCCGGTGCCCGGCCGTACGCCCGCGCCGGAAATCGCCGTCTCGGGCATCGGCACCGCGGGGGACGTGTGCCGGGACAGCAAAGACAGCATCTGGATCACCGACCGCACCCCCGCCGAGGACCGGCTCCAACGGCTCGGCGACGACGGCGTGGTCACGACCACGTGGACCTGGCCGGACCGGCCCGGCGTCGCGGGCTGCGCCGCGGCGACCGACGGTGTCGCGATCTCGCTGACCCGCGCAAAGGCCCTCGCCATCGCCGCCGCTGACCCCAACACCCACGCGGTCACCGCGGCGCCGACCCTGATGGCGCAGGACAAGTACGGGCAGCTCGGCGGCGCGGCGGTCGGCGCCGACGGCACCATCTGGGTGACCACGGTGAACAAGACCGACGGCCAGCCCGGCCCGTTCGACGACCGCGTCGTCCGCATCCCGCCACCGCAGGCCGGAGGCGGCGGACCGGACTGAGCTGTGTTTGTTCTGCCGCGACTTCGTCGCGGACGCGACGGCCACTCGGACGGCCATCGGACGCAGCCCGATTCCTCGGCGCTTCTCAGGAGTTGTCACGATCTACCGGGATGCCGAGGACAGTGAGGAAGGCGGTGGCCGCTGGTGGGCGGCTGCGGCTCCAGATGATGTATTCGACGCGCGCCGGGGCGTCGGAGACCTCGATGGTGACCACGCCCTCGAGTTGCGGCGCGTAGGCCGACGGCAGCATGGCTACGGCGAGGCCGGGGCGGACGAGACGAGCGATGTAGTCGGCGCTGGTCACTTCGAAGGCGACGTCGCGGTCCAGGCCGGCGGCCGCGAAGGCCTGGTCGGATTGGAGGCGTCCAGCGGTTCCGGCCGGAAGGTCCACGAAAACCTCGGAGGAGAGTCTGCGCAGATCGACCGTGGGCGCACCGGCGAGGGGATGGTCGGGTGCGACCACGGCGACGAGCCGGTCACGGGCGAGTTCGTGGGCGGCGACACCCCGTGGCCGGGCAGTGGTGGGCAATCCGAGAAAAGCCACGTCGAGGGCTCCCTGTGTGACTCGCTCGACGAGTTCCTCGCTCGCGCCCACTCGCAGGCTGATGCGCACGTGCGGGTATCGCTGCCGGAAATCACGCAGCGCCTCCGGGATGTCGACCGCGGCGACGGTGGGGATCAGGCCGACGGCGAGCCTTCCCCGTACCTCGCCGACCGCCGCGGCGACCTCGGCGGCCGCGCGCTCGGCGGCATCCAGGCATTGGCGGGCGGCCGGGAGAAACGCCGCACCGGCCGCAGTCAATCGCACCCGGCGGCTGGTGCGCTCGAAGAGCCTCGCGCCCAATTCCCGTTCCAAACGCGCGATCTGGTGACTCAGCGCGGACTGGACGACCAGGCATCGCTCGGCGGCCCGGGTGAAGCTGTTCGTCTCGGCGACGGCGAGCACGTACCGCATCTGCTGAAGCTCCATGGATCAATCGTGTATCGAGATCGATGAAGTGACAAACATGTGTTGGACTCATTGATCACTCCGGGCGAGACTGCGAATGTGGAAAGTTCAGCAGCACAGAGGGTTTCCGGCAGAGACGGAAGTCTCCCTCGCACCGTCCTGACGGCGCTCGCTCCCGTGTCCTGGGGCACGACATATGTCGTCACCACCGAGCTTCTTCCCCCGGGGCACCCCCTTTTCGCAGGGCTCCTGCGCGCGTTGCCCGCCGGTGTGCTCGCGCTGGCGTTCACGCGGACCCTGCCGCGGGGAGCCTGGTGGGGCAAAGCCGCGGTGCTGGGCGTGCTCAACATCGGGCTGCTGTTCCCGCTGTTGTTCCTCGCCGCCGAACGCCTGCCGGGCGGGGTGGCCGCGACGTTGGCGGCGGCCCAGCCGCTCGTCGTGGCCGTCTTGGCCGTGGTGGTCCTGCACGAGAGCCCGTCTGCGTGGCGCCTGGCCTGGGGCGCGGTAGGCGTCGTCGGCGTCGGCATGGTGGTGATCGGGCCGCATGCGACCCTCGACCTCGCGGGGATCGTGGCGGGCCTCGCCGCCGCGGCGTCGATGGCGCTTGGCCTGACGCTGACGAAGAAGTGGGGACGGCCCGCCGAGGCGAGCCCCACCGCTTTCGCAGGCTGGCAACTCACGGCGGGAGGCCTGTTCCTGCTGCCGCTCACGTTCCTCGTCGAGGGTTCGCCTCCCGCGATCGACCCGCCCGCTGCCCTCGGCTACCTCTGGCTGGGTCTGGTCGGCGGTCTTCTCGCCTATGTCCTCTGGTTCCGCGGGATCGGGACACTGCCGGTCACCTCGGTCGCGGTTCTCGTCCTGCTCTCACCGCTGGTCGCCGCGGTTCTCGGCGCGATACTGCTCGGCCAGACGCTCGGGCCGATCCAGGTCGCCGGGTTCGGGCTCGCGCTGGCCGCGATCGTCGCGGGACAGCTTCCCGCGCCCAGCCGCTCAACCCACATCGTCTCGACACCCGAAGGGGTACTGAAATGAAGATCACCGTCATCGGAGCAAGCGGCATGGTCGGCTCCCGCGTCGTTCCCGGGGTGACCGCGATCGAGGGCGACGCGAACGACTCCGCCCGGATGGGTGACCTGTTCCACGGCACCGACGCGATCGTGGCCGCGACCCGTCCGGGCCCCGGCCAGGAACACACCGTCGCGGCGACGACGACCGCCCTGCTGGACGCGGCCACGGCTACCCGGACGCGCATCCTCCTGGTCGGCGGCGCTGCCCCGCTCCGGAATCCGGAGCGTCCCGATCGGCTGGTCCTCGACAGTCCGGAGTACGTACCGCCCGCGATCCGCCCGATCGCCGCCGCCAGCGTCACGCAATGGGAAACCTGCCGAGCGCATCCGGCCGACTGGGTCTATCTCAGCCCGCCCGCCCTCCTCGAACCCGGACAGCGCACCGGCAAGTATCGACGCGGGACCACCACCCTGATCACCGGCGCCGACGGCGCGTCGCGGATCTCGGCGGAAGACTTCGCCGTGGCCGTCCTGGACGAACTCGAGAACCCAGGTGAGAGCAGGCATTTCACTGTCGGCTACTGAGCGCGGACTCCGGGACTGCCGGACGTCATCCGCGATCGGCGGCCCCGGGACGGAGGGACGATGGGATGAGGCGAGTCCTCGTGATCTCGGCCGCACTGGCCTGCCTCGGCGCTACTGCGCTGGTATCCACCGATCGAACAGCGGTACACCGCCCGGTCCGCACCGCGATCGACCTGCCCGCCGGGTTCCAGCCGGAGGGCATCGCGATCGGATCGCGACCGGTGGCCTACTTCGGTTCGCGGACAGACGGCTCCATCTACCGCGCCGACCTGGTGACCGGTCGAGGTGACATCCTGAGCCCCGGGCCGGGCACCCCGGCACTGGGTATGCGGATCGACCACCGCGACCGGCTGTTCGTCGCCGGAGGCACCGGAGGCGACGCCCGCGTCATCGACACCCGCACCGGCGCGGTGCAGGCGAACTACCGGCTCGCGACGCCGCCGGACACGTTCGTCAACGACGTTGTACTCACGCCCGCGGGCGCGTGGTTCACCGACTCGCGGACGCCCGTGCTGTACCACCTGCCCATCGGCGACGACGCTGCCCTGCCGCCACCCACGGCGGTGGTGCGTCGCCCGCTGACCGGCGACATCCGCTACGAGCCCGGAGCGATCAACGCCAACGGGATCGTGCGCACGCCGGACGGTACCGGGCTGATCATCATGCAGTCGGTGACCGGCCGGTTGTTCCGTGTCGACCCGGCGACCGGTACGACGCGGCGGATCGATCTCGGCGCCGAGTCGCTGCCCGACGGCGACGGACTGCTGTTGTGCGGCACCACATTGTTCGTCGTCCAGAACCGGTCCAACGCGATCGCCGTGGTCGCGCTCGATCCCGCGGGCACGACGGGCACGGTCGAACAGCGCCTCACCGACCCGCGATTCGACGTGCCGACGACCGTCGCCGCGTTCGGCGAACACCTGTACCTGCCGAACGCCCGCTATACCACGCCGCCGACCTCGAGCACGCTCTACAGCTCCGTCGCGGTCGATCGACCCCGATAGAGAGTCAGCTGCAAGCAGCGAGCACGAGCTCCCGGACGCGGGCCGCGTCGGCCTGCCCCCGGGTCGCCTTCATGACGTCGCCGACGATCTTGCCCGCCGCCTGCACCTTGCCGGAGCGGATCTTGTCGGCGATGTCGGGGTTGGCGGCCAAGGCCTTCTCCACCTCCGACTGCAAGGCGCTGTCGTCGCTGACCATGCCGAGGCCCTTGGCGTCGACGATCTGCACCGGGTCGCCCTCGCCGGCCAGCACGTGGTCGACGACCTGCTTGGCCACCTTGTTGTTGATCGTCTTCGCGTCGACCAGCTTGATCACCTCGGCGACCTGGGCCGGGGTGATCGGCAGCTCGTCCAGCGCGACCTCGCGCTCCTTGGCCTTCTCGGTGAGGTAGGCGACCCACCAGGAGCGCGCCTCGTTGGCCGGGGCGCCCGCGTCGACGGTGGCGATGATCAGGTCCAGCGCACCCGCGTTGACCAGGTCGCGCATCACCTCGTCGGACAGGCCCCAGTCGGACTGGATGCGCGCGCGGCGCAGCCAGGGGTACTCGGGGATGGTGTCGCGCAACCGCTCCACCCACTCCGCGTCGGGCGCGACCGGCTCGAGGTCGGGCTCGGGGAAGTAGCGGTAGTCCTCGGCGGTCTCCTTGCGGCGGCCGGGCGAGGTGGTGCCGTCGGTTTCGTGGAAGTGGCGGGTCTCCTGCACGATCGTGCCGCCGCTCGCCAGCACCGCCGCCTGCCTGCGCATCTCGTAGCGCACCGCGACCTCGACGCTGCGCAGCGAGTTGACGTTCTTGGTCTCGGTGCGGGTGCCGAATTCGGTTGCGCCGACCGGCATCAGGGAGACGTTCGCGTCGCAGCGCAGCGAGCCCTGCTCCATCTTCACGTCGGAGACGCCGAGCGACTTCAGCAGATCCCGCAGCGCCGTCACGTAGGCCCGCGCCACCTCCGGCGCCCGCTCCCCCGCGCCGGTGATCGGCTTGGTGACGATCTCGATCAACGGCACGCCCGCCCGGTTGTAGTCCAGCAGGGAGTGGCTGGCACCGTGGATGCGACCGGTCGCGCCGCCGACGTGCACCGACTTGCCGGTGTCCTCCTCCATGTGCGCGCGTTCGATGTCCACGCGGAAGGTGCTGCCGTCGTCGAGCAGCACGTCCAGGTGCCCGTTCGTGGCGATCGGCTCGTCGTACTGGCTGATCTGATAGTTCTTCGGCTGATCGGGGTAGAAGTAGTTCTTGCGCGCGAACCGGCCCCACGGGGTGATCGAACAGTTCAGCGCCAGCCCGATCCGGATCGCGGACTCGACGGCCTTCTGGTTCACCACCGGCAGCGAACCCGGCAGACCGAGGCACACCGGGCACACCTGGGTGTTCGGCTCGGCGCCGAACTCGGTCGGGCAACCGCAGAACATCTTCGTCGCGGTGTTCAGCTCGACGTGGACCTCCATGCCGAGCACCGGCTCGAACCGGGCGAGGACATCCGAGTAATCCATCAGGTCGACCGTGGGTGCGCTCATGGCCATCAGTTTAGGTAAACGCTCCCGCCGCAGCGCAGCGGCTCTCGCGTCGTGCGGCGGCGCGTTACTTCACCGGGACCCGCTGACGCAGCCAGCCGGTGACGTAGTCGAGCACCTCGGGGGCGATGGTCGTCTCGATGGTGCTGTACTCGCTGGGACGGCCGGTCTCGGTGGGCTGCATCAGGTGGTTGAGCCCCGGGAAGACGTGGACGGTCGCATCGGGGTCGGCGGCGAGATGGTCGCGCATCGGCTGCTCGCTCTGCGCCGGGGGCACCTGGAGATCCTTGCCGCCGAAGAACGCGAGCACCGGAACGCGCAGGGCGGCCAGGGCGGGCGCCGGATCGTAGGCGACCAGGGCGGCCAGATACGGCGTGATCTGCGCGGCCGCCTGGTCGTCGGGCACGCGCTGGTCGGCGGGCAGCGACTGGTTCTGCCGGATGGCCAATTGCCGAGCGCCGTCCAGGTCACCCGCTTTCAGCAGGGCGGCCAGTTCGGTGGTGTCGTGTACCCGGGTCTCCACCTGGTCCGGAGGAGTGCCGTTCGCGGCGGCGAGCAAGCGGGTCTGCTCGATGAGCACATCCGCACCGGGGACGCCGGGCCCGGCCATCAGGACGGCGAACGCGACGCCGCTGTCGGGGCGCGCGGCGACCAGCGGTGCGAGGTAGCCGCCTTCGCTGTGCCCGAAGAGCCCGACCCGGGCCGGGTCGATATCGGGGCGGGCGCGCAGGAAGCGGACACCCGCGGCGGCGTCCTCGGCCAGCTCTGCGTAATTCGCGTCGTCCAGTTTGCCGCCGGTGCCGCCGACGCCCCGGTCGTCGGTGCGCAGCACGGCGTAGCCCGCGCGGGTGAAGGTGTCGGCCAGCAGCAGGAACGGCTTGTGGCCCATGAGGTCTTCGTTGCGGTCCTGGGGGCCGCTTCCGGAGATCATGAGGATGGCGGGGAACGGGCCCGGACCCTGCGGTTCGGTCAGTGTGCCCGCGATGGTGATGTCGCCGTCGCGGTAGGTGACGTCCTCGGTCTTGTACGGGAACGGCGGCTTCGGTTCCTGTGGGCGAGCGGGCGGCGTCACCTTGCCTCGGCTCAGCGTGAGCCGGAAGCTCTGGCCCGCCTGGGTGAAATCGCCGGTGATCCGGTCGCTTCCGGACTCGTACTCGCCACGGAACACCGGGTCGCCCGGGATATCGGGGATCGCGAACGACACGCCGTTGCGGTCGGTGCTGACGTCCTTCAGCTGCGTGCCGCTCACGCCCTGCAAGGGGATGTCGATGGTGGCCGTTCCGTCGTCGCGGAAGCTCACTCCGACTTGCAGGGGCTGACCGGGGACCTCGATGGCGCCGTGCCAGTCACCGGTGGTCGGCTCGGGCGGATTCGACTCCGAACACCCTGCCACCAATGCCGCGATGACCAACAGAGCCAACGCGATCAGTCGCCCACTGCGCATGCAGGTAAGGGTACCGATGCGTTGCGCCCAGCAACCGAACCAGTGCGCGTACCGGGCGCCTTACGTAAACGCCCTGTCGAAGACAGGCTGGTTGAGCGATCACACAGGAACGACAGTCAGCACCTGCTCGAGCCCGAAGAAGTCCTTAGGGTTACGCGTATACAGCGGCAGGCCGTGTATTGAGGCGATTGCGCCGATCATCAGGTCGAACTTGCGCGGTTTCGGACTTCGGCCACCAACAGTGAGCAAACCAGCCATCAGAGTGAAACGGCGGGCCGCCTCTGGCGTAAAAGGCAGTGCGTCAAAGGCGCTTTCGAACTCTTGGAGACGTTCGGTGCGCAACAACCTGACGGTAGCGTCCGGGGCTACGGCAACCCCCAAACCGAGCTCCGCAAGCGTGACGGTGCTGATCTTCGACACGACCGGAAGCTGATCTTCCGGAATCTCATCAAGATCGATCAGTACGCATGTATCCAGGAGACCCGAGTCGCTTCGCTCACTCGTCATCGAGCCGATCTTCCCCGAAAATTGCGTCCACCTGCTCGCGCTCCTCGGCGCTGGATCCCGCACGAGCAAAGCGGGCGAGCCGTCGTTTCAGCTCGGCGGTGTTGACCTCACGTGCTGCCGTCACCGGCCGAAGCTCGCCCACCGGACGTCCGTTGCGAGTGATGATGAATTCTTCCCCCGCTTCCAGCGCATCCATCACCGCGGCACTCCCGTTGCGCAACTCGGCTTGACTTATCGTTCTGGACACCAATCCATTATAGCCTCACATGCTATACGAGGCTATAACTCGACCGGCCGCAACTACGGGTCTTACCCGAAGAACGCCTCCGCCTCACGATGGCGTTCCGGCGGCACCCGCTTGAGCTGCTTGGTGGCCTCCGACAGCGGAACCAGGTCGATGCTGGTGCCGTGCAGCGCGACCATCTGACCGAACTTGCCCGCGTGCACCGCCTCGGCCGCGTGCAGGCCGAAGCGGGTGGCCAGCACTCGGTCGTAGGGTGTGGGGCTGCCGCCGCGCTGCACGTGGCCGAGCACGGTGGTGCGGACCTCTTTGCCGATGCGCCGCTCGATCTCCACGCCCAGCTGCTGGGCGACGCCGGTGAACCGCTCGTGGCCGAACTCGTCGATACCGCCCTCGCGCAGAGTGAATCCGGAGTCCGGCGCCGGGTGCGAACCCTCGGCGACCACGCAGATGAAGTGTTTGTCGCCGCGCTGGAAGCGCCGCTTGATCATCGCGCACACCTCGTCCACCTCGAACGGGACCTCGGGCACCAGAGTCAGGTGCGCGCCGGCCGCCATGCCCGCGCCGATCGCGATCCAGCCCGCGTGCCGGCCCATCACCTCGATGAGCATGACGCGCTGGTGCGACTCGGCGGTGGTGTGCAGCCGGTCGATCGCCTCGGTGGCGATGTTCAGGGCGGTGTCGTGGCCGAAAGTGACGTCGGTGCAGTCGATGTCGTTGTCGATGGTCTTCGGCACGCCGACCACCGGCACGCCCTCGTCGGACAGCCAGCTCGCGGCCGTCAGCGTGCCCTCGCCGCCGATCGGGATCAGCGCTTCGATGCCGTTGTCGTCCAGGGTCTGTTTGATCCGGCCCAGGCCTGCGCGCAGCACGTCGGGGTTGGTGCGAGCGGTGCCGAGGATGGTGCCGCCCTTGGTGAGGATCCGGTCGGTGCGGTCGTCATTGCGGATCTGGATCTTGCGATCCTCCAATAGACCGCGCCAACCGTCCTCGAAGCCGACGATCGCGTCTCCGTAGCGGCCGTTCGCGGTACGAACGATGGCGCGGATGACCGCGTTCAGTCCTGGGCAGTCTCCGCCTCCGGTCAGAACTCCGATGCGCATGGCCGCTATCTTGCCCTTCATGTCCGATCTCGGCAGCCCCGCCCCCGTGAACGGCGCGTAACACTGACCTGGACGGATGGCCTCATGCGGCCGGGCAGCGCCCTCCGGCCAGCTCGTCGAGATGCTCGGAGACGACCGTGGCCAGTTTGTCCAGGATGTTCATGCCGTCGCTGAACGATCCGGACTCGGGCTGCACCGCGATCGCGATCGCGATCTTGCCCGAGGGGATGTCGATGACCCCGAACTGGCGCACGAGATAGGCGCCCGAGGTGTCCGGCCCCCAGCCGCCCTTGAACTCGGCGCCACCGAACTCGCCGAGACCCCAGCGCTGGCTTGCTATGACCTGTTCCATCAGCGAGGTCACCCGCTCGGCCTGGGGCAGACAGGGCAGCCGCGAGGCGAACCGCACCTGGTCGGTCAGCGACCATTCCGCCTGCCCGAAGGCCGAATGCTCGGCGCGGGCACGGGTCGCGGGGACGACGGTCCTGTTGTCACCGCCCTCGCGCAACACCGCCTGCACGGCCTGCGCCGCCTCCTGCGCGCTACCCAGCGACTGCCAGAGCGCGTCGGCGGCGGCGTTGTCGGACTGCGTGATCGCCGCCGACGCGGCGTAGCTGGAGCTGCTCGAACTGCGCCGGAGCGCGGCGATGGTCAGCGGGACCTTCATCGTCGACCAGGCCGGGCCACTGGTCCATTCGCCGAAGGTGACCACCTGCTCGCCGCCGACCGGCATGATGGCCATGCCGAGCTTCCCGCGCACACCCGCCGCCAGTTCGGCGTAGCTCGCGGCCAGCGTGCCCGGCACGATGAGCGACAAGCCCTTCTGGTCGGTACGCGCCGCGGCCTCGGTGATGCTGGGTTCGGTCGACGCCGGATCTTCCGCGCGGTTGGTTCCGCATCCGGCTACCAGAGATACGACAAGCGCCGCACAACCCAGGACGGTTCGAGTTCTGCGGAATAGATCAATAGACATTCTCGACACATTCTTTTCGCGAGCTCCGCCGGGCCGCGCCACTGGTCCGGCGTCCCGATACCGTACTTGCCCGGCTCGCCGGCCGTCGGCCGCGACGGCGGGGGCGCGGCCACGGGTCGGCTGATCCTTGTGGCCCCGCCAGGTGACGACGGCGTGGTCAACAAGCATGGACACCTCCACCTACCCGCCCGATGTCGCCGAGCGGCCGGGGTCGGCAGCGACGCTGCTCGCCGCGACCTCACCCGAGAACTGCTTCTCGTTATCCCGGAGAACGTACTAGATGAATTGATTACGCCCCAGTTCGCCGAAAACTCCTGACCGCCACCCGCACTGCCGAACCGAGCGCCGCACACCGGTCCAGCTCAATAGCATTGAAGTATTACCGCAGGATTTATCGGGTGCCGAGACGCGGGATTCGCTGGTCCGATTCTTCGGGGAGCACGTTTGGCGGGCTTCACGAGATGACGCCTCGGACCCACCCGCGTGCGCCACTACCGGCACGCGCGTTTCCCGCACACCACGCGAGCGCTCGTACCGGATGGCGATTATATTCCAGTTCGGCTATATTACCGATATGGCATCTACGTTCGAGGCGCTGGCCGAGCCTCGCCGCCGGGAGATTCTCGACCTGTTGCGCGAACGGGAACGACTGGTCGGCGATTTGGTCGCCGAGCTGCGCTTGGCTCAGCCCACGGTCTCCAAGCACCTGAAGGTCCTGCGGGGCGCGGGCCTGGTGGACGTGCGTCAGGACGCGCAGCGCCGCTGGTACCGGTTGCGGCCGGAACCGCTGACCGAGATCGAGGCCTGGCTCGCGCCGTACCGGCGGATGTGGGAATCGAGCCTTGACGCCCTGGAACGTCATCTCGACGCCATACCCGACGAGGAAGGACAACCATGACCGATTCCCGAGCACAGCTGCGCACCGTCGACGGCGCCCCCACCCTGCGGTTCGAACGCAGGCTGGCCCATCCCCCGGAGAAGGTGTGGCGCGCGATCAGCGACCCGGGCGAGATGGCCGCTTGGTTCCCGGCTGCTGTCACGACCGAACCGCGGCCCGGCGCCGCGATGCGCTTCACCTTCGCCGACGCACCCGAGACGATCGATAGCACCTCCGGCGGCGAGGTGCTCGAATTCGATCCGCCCAAGGTCTACATGTTCCGATGGAACCGGGATGTGCTGCGATTCGAACTCGTGGCCGACGGCGACGGGACACTGCTGATCTTCACGCACGTCCTCGGCGGCGGACCGGAGGCCCGACTCGGCGCGGCGAGGTCCGCGGTCGGCTGGGACCGTTGCCTGTCGGCCCTCACGGCCGCACTCGACGGCGCGCACACCGAGCCGGACGCGACCTGGCTCGCCGACATCGAGGGCTACATCGCGGATTTCGGGCTCGACACGGGTGACTGCGAAGAGGTCGCCGACGGCTACGTGCTGCGGTTCGCCCGCGACCTGGTGTGGCAGCCGCTGGACCGCTTGTGGTCGCTGCTCGTCGAACGGGACACTCCGTCGGTGGGCGCCCACCCGCCCGTCCGGGCGACGAACCCGCATGTCGAGGCGGGCGAACTGCTCGATGTCGAGCCGCCCCGGTCGATGGAGTACCGGTGGCGGCACGACGGCGCCGTCGCAGGCACGGTGCGCTGGGCCTTCGAAGCCGATTCCGACCTGGGCGTGCGGGTGGTGCTCACCCAGACCCTGCCCGCGAAACTGTCCGCGCTACGGCCGGAACTGCTGGCCGCCTGGCAGGTACACCTGGAACTCTTCTTCGCCGCCACCCGAGGGGACATCCGTTGCCCTTGGCCCGCCGACCGCGTCGCCGTGCTGGCCGAACGGTACGCGGCGGACCTCCGCGAATGAGCGGGCCCATCGCCTGAACCTCCAACCGCATCCCCGACTGTCACCGGCCCGCGAATCCATCTCGCACGAAGGGCGATTCGCGCGGCCGGTGCCTTCTCGGCAAAGCGATCCGGCGGCCGCGCCCCGGCCGGATTCGGCCGCCGCGGCTCGATCACCGCGCCGCGTGCCCAGCGGATAGCTCCGCATTCACTGATCGAGCGGCTCAAACGACCCCATCACCGGGTGCCAACTGCTTACGATCCCGTAGCACATCGCGAAACATGCACCTGCTCGGCGCGAACCGACCGCGTGACCGCACGCGTCGGTGAAGCGCCTTCCCTTCTGGAGTCATGCCCTTTGTCCACGCCACAGTCCCCGCAATCCGCCTCCGAGAGCACGAAAAGCTGTCCCGTACAGCACGGTTCGCCACTCGACTCCGACGGCCCCCGGTTCCCGCTGTATACGGAGGCATTCGCCGCCGATCCCCATCGCGCCTACCGAGAGATGCGCCACCGATACGGCTCGCTCGTGCCGATCGAACTGGCGCCGGATGTGCCCGCCACGTTGGTGATCGGCTATTACACCGCGTTGCGAATCCTCAACGACCCGGTGCATTTTCCCGCGGACCCGCGGACTTGGCAGCAGGGCATTCCCGCGGAGTGCCCGATCCTGCCGATGATGGAGTGGCGGCCGAACGCCCTGCGCAGCACCGGATTCGAGCATGAGCGCTACCGGCAAGTGAATGTCGCGAGTATCGCTGAAGTGGATCTGCACGCGCTGCATTCGACGACCGAGCAGATCGCGGGCCCACTGATCAATGCCTTCTGCCAGGACGGCGCGGCGGACCTGATCAGCCAGTACGCGTTTCCGCTGACCTTCGCGGTGCTCAACTCCGTGCTCGGCTGCCCCCCGGAGATCGGGCAGCAAGTCGCGATGGGCATGGCCGCGATCTTCGAAGGCGTCAACGCGGACAAGGGCAACGCGATGCTCGCCGACGCGCTGTACGACCTGGTGCAGATGAAGCGGAGAAGTCCGGGCGACGACATCACCTCGCGACTGCTGCGCCACCCCGCCGCGCTCGACGACATGGAGATGATCCACCAGCTGGTCACCTTGTACGGGGCGGGCATCGAACCCCAGCAGAACCTGATCGCCAACACTTTGCGATTGATGCTCACCGACCGCCGATTCGCGGGCGGGATATTCGGCGGCAGTCTTTCCACCCGCGACGCGCTCGACGAGGTGCTGTTCGACGACCCGCCGGGGGCCAACTACTGCTTCAGCTACCCGAAGCAGCCGATCCTGATCGACGACGTCTGGTTGCCAGCGCACCAGCCGGTGGTGATCAGCATGGCCGGTTGTAACCACGACCCGGCGATCCACACCGGCGAGTACACCGACAGCCGCGCGCACCTCGCCTGGGGAGCCGGACCGCACGCCTGCCCCGCCCGATCGATGGCCTACCTGATCGCGCAGGACGCCATCGACCAGCTCCTCGACGCGCTGCCCGAGATACGGCTCGCGGTCCCGGCGGAGGAGCTGACCTGGCGACCGGGTCCGTTCCACCGGGCCCTCGTGTCGTTGCCCGTCGTGTTCCCGGAATCCCCGCCGATGCCCGCGTTCGGGTAGCGGACCGCGCTCGCCGGGCGCCGCGGCGGCCGCCCCGGGCCGTACGACCGCGCCCTGACCGCGACCGATCGAATTTTGTTCGCGCTGATCGTGATTGGTGCCAAACGCGCGGCGACGGCGCAGAATCCACGCGGCAGCCGCGAAGCGCTCATCCGACCGATCCCGTCAGGAGCACATGTGACCACTTCCCTTCCGGTGAACCTGAAGCACGCGCGCGACATCCATCCCGACATCGACGTGCCGCTGGTTCGAGACGCCATCCACCCGGAGCGGGCGCTGTGGTCGGCTGCGGAACTACACCGGCTGACCAGCCTGGTGGCCGCGGAATTGGCGACGCCGCTGCTGGACATCGTGCGATTCGATGCCGATCAGCGCTGGTGGACCCGCCTGGCGTTGACCATGGGCGTCGAGTTGTGGCTGCTGTCCTGGGCGCCGGGACAGGGCACCGAACCGCACGACCACGGCGGCGCCTCCGGCGCGTTCACCATGACCGTGGGGGAACTCAGCGAGGAGTATCTGCATCTCGGCGGTTCGATCCGGAAGGCGGAACGGCGAGCGGGCGACACGGTCGGCTTCGGCCCCGATCGAGCGCACCAGCTGCGCAACGACAAGCTGTGGCCGGCCGCGTCGGTGCACGCGTACTCGCCGCCGCTGCGGCCGGTCCGCGAATACCGTACGCTGGCGGACTTCGCAGGAACGTCGGTGAGCGGAGTGGGAACACGATGAGTACAGGCGCCGAGGACATGGTCGCGCGCGCCAGGGCGCGACTGGAGCGGGTGACACCGGAGCAGGCCGCCGCGGTGCAGTCCCGGGGTGGACTGATCGTGGACATCCGGCCGCACGCGAACCGGATCGCCGAGGGCGAGATACCCGGCGCGGTGGTGGTCGAACGGATCGTCCTGGAGTGGCGCTTGGATCCGAACGGCGACCACCGGCTCCCGAGCCTCACCTCGGACACTCCCGTGGTGATCGTGTGCAACGAGGGCTACGCCTCGAGTCTCGCGGCGGCCGACGGGTTGCGCCTCGGGCTGCGGCGGGTGACCGACCTCGTGGGCGGTTTCCGGGCGTGGAAGGCGGCGGGCCTGCCGGTGGTCGCGGGCGGAACCCCGGCCGTGCCATAGCCGGTCCCCCATACCGGGCGACGCGGCATCAATCGGGCAGCCGTCAGTAGACGTAGACGACCGCGTTCTCACCGCCGCTGCAAGTGACGAGCGGCCCCTCGGGCAGGCAGTTCATGGTGTAGGACCGGCCGGTGACCGGGCTGGTCGCGACGACCGTGCGCGGTGCGTCGCGAGTCGCGTTCTGCGCCGCACCGTTCGCGGCATAGGCGCTGCGCACCGCTTCCGCGAACGCGCAACTGGTCACCGGGGTACCCGTCGCCGACTGGGTGAACGTCCCGGAGGCGGCCTGCCCCTGGCCGCACGGTTTCGCGCCGGGAGGCAGCGTCACCGGAGTCGTCTTCGCCGAGGTGGACGTCGCGGGCGAGGACGACGTGCGGGTCGGCGCCTGGGTGCTGGGCCGCGCGGCCGGCGCGGGCGCCTCGGACCGGGCGGCGGCGGAGGTCGGCTCGACCTCGCCGGAGCCGAACGACTGCCAGGCGATCGCGCCGCCGACGGTCAGCGCGACGATGGCGAAGACGGCCACCATGATGGGCAGCGCTATCGAGCGACCCGCACGCGACGAGGAGTAATCGGACTCGTCGTAATCGTCGTAGCCGTACTCCGGCTCGTCGCGGCCCACCGGGTAGCCGGTGCGCGCGGGGTAGTCACCGTGCGGCGGATAGTCGGTACGCGCCGCGTAGCCTGCCGGTTCCAGATACTGGGTCGGCGCCGCGTCCGGTGCGGGAAGATAACCGGACGTGCCCTGCGGGGCGACCGAGCCGGGTCCTCGATCCGGATAGGGCGCGGTCTCCGGGTAGTTCTCGGCTCCCGGATGCGGTCCCTCGCCGAAGGCGTAACCAGGCGCCTGGGAGTAGGCCTGCGGCGGCATATCGGAATACGCCCGAATCGCAGTCGGTTCCGCGAATCTCCGTGTGGCATCGAACTCGGCCTGCGCGTTGTCCGCCTGTCCCGCGTACGGCTGCGGGCGCGCATCGGAATAGGCCCGATCTCCAGTCGGTTCCGCATAGCTTCGCGTGACGTCGGGATCGGCCTGCGCGAAGTCCTCCGGCCGTAGTGGGTAGGCCTGCCCGGGATCGAAGTAGTCCTGTGTGGCCGGATCGGCGAAATTCTGCGGATACACCTGCGTCGGCGGGGCCGGATGCTCCGGTGCCTGCGGGTATCCCGCGGATTCCAGATATGCCTGGGTTTCCGGGTACAGGTGCGCGTCCGGGAAGGGGCGCATCGGAGGCAATTCCACCTCCGGCGTCGACGGCGCTCGCGGCCCCGGGGAGGGTGGAGTCGTTTCCGCAGGCGGAAGCGGCGTGAACTGGAATTCCGCCGGCCGGATCACCGTCGGCGCGCTCGGATGGATCACCGCGGGAAGCGAGAGTTCGCCCGTCGATTCCGGCGCGGCCGCCGCACCGGGGCGCTGGGACCGGTCGGGTGCGCGCACCACCAGCATCGGCCCGGTGGCTGGCGCCGAGGTGAGCGCGGTGCGCGCCGCCCTGGCCAACGCGGTCGCGGTCGGGAAGCGGTCGGCCGGGTCCTTGGCCATACCGCGACTCACCACCTCGTCCAACGCGGCAGGAATGCCGGCGGCCTGCGTGCTCGGCCGCGGCGGCGGATCGGACATGTGCGACTTGATCAGCACGTTCATGCTGGCCGACGGGAACGGCGTCGCTCCGGTCAGGCATTCGTGCAGCACGCAGGCCAGCGAGTAGACGTCGGCGCGACCGGTCACCGGGCCGACGTCGAAGCGTTCCGGGGCCATGTAGATGTAGGAGCCGACCGCCATGCCGACCAAGGTCACCGCGCTGTCGCCCTCGGTGTGCGCGATGCCGAAATCGGCGAGATACGCGAAATCCGCGTCGGTGACCAGAATGTTCGCCGGTTTCACGTCGCGGTGCACCAGATTGCTCGCGTGCGCGGCGTCCAGAGCGGAGGCGATCTGCTCGATGATGCCGACGGCGCGGGCGGGGCTCAACGGTCCCTGACCGCGCAACATGGTGCGCAGGTCGGCGCCCCGGACCAGCCGCATGTCGATGAACAGCACGCCGTCGATCACGCCCCAGTCGTGGATCGGGATGACGTGCGGTTCGGCCAGCCGGGCGGCGGCCTGCGATTCGCGCCGGAAACGCAACTGGTACATCGGGTCTTTGGCGAGTTCTTCCGACAGCAGCTTGACCGCGACCTCGCGGTCCTTGACCGTGTCGTATGCCTCGTAGACCTCCCCCATTCCCCCCTTTCCCAGCAGCGACCGCAGTTCGTACGGCCCGAAACGCGTGCCGGTTCTCGGCCCAGGTTCCTGCACCCGTCATCCTCCGCATCCCGGGCGGGGATCGCACACCGAGATCACGCGGTACGCGACCGGAGCCCACCCGTCACAGAGTGGATTCTCCGGGTGTCACCACCCCGTGGTCAAACGCGAACACGATCGCCGCGGCGCGATCCCGGAGTTCGAGCTTCCCGAAGATATGTCCCACATGACTTTTCACGGTCACTTCCGAGATGCCGAGCTCGCGCGCGATCTCCGCGTTCACCCGGCCGCGCCCGATCAGTTCGAGCACCTCGTACTCGCGGGCGGTCAGGTCGGACAGGCGGGCATCGGTGTTGGTGCGCACCGGGCGCACCGTGCGATAGGCCGACAGCACGCGGCCGGTCACCGCGGGGTCGAGCCAGGCTCCGCCGCCCGCGACCATCCGCACCGCGCGGATGAGGTCCTCGGCGGGCGAGTCCTTCAGGATGAATCCGGCCGCGCCCGCGCGCAGCGCCCCGGACAGCAGCTGATCGTCGTCGAAGGTGGTGAGCACGAGAACCGGCGGAGCACCGTCGCGCGCCCGCAGCATCCTGGTCGCGTCGATGCCGCCGACCCGTTTCATCCGCAGGTCCATCAGCACCACGTCGGGGCGGGCCTGGGCCACGGCGGCCGGGACCTCGTCCCCGTCGGCGCACTCGCTGACCACGAATCCGTCCCGCCTGCGCAGGATTCGCCGCAGCCCGCCGCGCACGAGTTCCTGGTCGTCCACCACCAGCACCGTCACGGCATCTTCGCCACTCGCGGGCGAGGTCAGGCTCATGACCGGACCTCGCCGAAGCCCGGCTCCATCGTTCGCGACGACCACATGCCGTATTCCCGGTCGACTCGCTGACGCTCGCTCACGAACCCTCCCGTCCGTTCGTAGTGGACCCGGGCAGCACCGGACACGACAGTCCGCCCCGGCCGGGCGCGAGCGGAATACCGGCGCGCACCGACCAGCCGCGGTCCGACGGGCCCGCGGTCATGCGGCCGCCGAGCAGTTCGGCGCGCTGGCGCATGCCGGAAAGCCCCATGCCCGCGCCGCGGTGGGCGGGTAGTCCGCCGGGCACCGTGTTGTCCACCGTGAGGGTCACCATCGTCGCGTCCACCGCGAGCCGGACCCTGGCGGACGCGCCGTGCGCGTGCTTGACGACGTTCGCCAGCGACTCCTGGCCGATCCGGTACAGCGCGAGCCCGACCGCGGGTGACACCGCGCCCACATCGCCGTCGCGGTCGTAACGCACGTCCAGACCCGCCCGCACGAAATCGCCGACCAAGTCCTCGATGTCCTCCACGCCCGGTTCCGGGACCTGCTTCCAAGGTCGCGCGTCGAGCAGGCCCACGGTGCGGCGGATGTCGGCCATCGCCTGCCGCCCGAGCCGCTCGGCATCGGTCAGCGCTTCCACGGCTTCGTCCACGTCGCGGTCGGTCTGCAACGCGTGCCGGGCCGCGGTGAGATGCAGCAGCGTGACGCTCAGCGAGTGCGCGATCACGTCGTGCACCTCCCTGGCGATCCGGTGGCGCTCCTCGTCGGCGGCCTGCGCCGCGCGGATGTCCTGGTAGCCGCGTTCCTGGTAGAGGAAGCGGCGCTGATATTGCAGCATCAGTCCGGCCATCCAGCCGAACGCGATGCCGACCAGGTAGGTGGGCAACCCCTCCGGGACGTGGCCGATCGCATCGAAGGCGACCAGTTGCAGCATCATCGCGACCGTGACCGGGATGCTCACCCGTTTCGGCGCGATCGCCGCGATCTCCCCCGCGGCGGCCACCAGGACGAATGGAGCGAAGTCGGCCGCGACCGGTTGGGCGAGGAACAGCGCCTCGGCCGCCATGGCCAGCACGCCGAGCAGCAGCGGGCGCGGCAGCACACCGAGCAACGCGTGCAACGGACCGAAGGCACAGGTCAACAGGACCGCGATGATCGGGAGCGGGGTCGGGAAGTAGCTGTGCCGCTGCACCGCCGCCGCGACCGCCACGGCGAAGACCGCGATATCGACACTGACGATGACCGACGGCGGATAGTCGTAAGGCAGTTCCTCGACGCTGCGCCGGAACGCCGCGATCGGATCGCCCGCGAACTCGGCGCACCGCTCCCGGACACGCCGCATCGAGGCCCGCACGCGGCCCGCGCGAGGCGTACCGGGCGGTGCTTCGGCTACGCCGGTCGAACCCATTCTGTAAGGCTAGCCGCCGCATCCGGGCCGGTACATCGTCCCGCGAGGGGGCCGCCGCTCCTACCGTGGGCGGAGACGCATTCGGGTCCCTGGCACGACGACAACAAGACCGTCGCGTCCGTAGCGTGGGCGATAGTTCACAGAGGAAGGCGATGGCCATGTCCTGGACCGATCAGCACGCTCGAACCGACATCGTGCACACCGTGCTCACCCGCGCGGCGCTCGACCCGGCCGATCCCGACCTGTTCGAGGGGTTCGATGACCTGGATCGGCTGTTCGGTGGCGCGGAGGGGCTCCTGCTCACGCTGCGCTACCGGTGGAACCTGCATTTCGCCGCGAAACTCGACCAAGGGCTGACGGCGATGGAGGCCTATCTGGAACTGTCGGCCGAGCAGCCGGTGCTGCGCGCGGTGCTCGACGCGCAGTATCGTCGCCGCAAACTCGCGTCGGAGGCCATGGCGCGGTAACGCGCGATGAGGAACGAAGAATTGATCGACCGTACGGAGCGGGGGACAACGATGCCGGAACCGGCGATGCTGGAACTATCGGGCGTGACGAAGGAGTATCGGGTCGGCGGGCAGGCGGTCCGCGCGCTCGACGACGTCGGATTGCGTATCGAGACGGGGGAATTCACCTCGATCATCGGGCCCTCCGGTTCCGGCAAGAGCACTCTGTTGCATTTGCTCGGCGCGCTGGACAGTCCCGACGCGGGCTCGATCCGGTTCCGGGGCGAGGAGATCGGCGCACTGGACGAGGAACAGCAGTCGGCATTCCGGCGCCACCAGGTCGGTTTCGTGTTCCAGTTCTTCAACTTGCTGCCCACGCTCTCGGCGTGGGAGAACGTGGCGATACCGAAATTGCTGGACGGCACGGGTTTGCGTAAGGCCAAGCCGCGCGCTCTGGAATTGCTCGACCGGGTCGGGCTCGCCGAGCGGGCCGAACACCGTCCCGCCGAACTGTCCGGCGGGCAGATGCAGCGAGTCGCGGTGGCGCGGGCGCTGATCATGGACCCGCCGCTGATCCTGGCCGACGAGCCCACCGGCAACCTCGACTCCAAGACCGGCGCCGCCATCCTCGAATTGCTCGGGGAGATCGCCGCAGCCGGCAGTTCGGTGGTGATGGTGACCCACGATATGGGCGCGGTGACCTACTGCGACCGGGTGATCACGCTGCGCGACGGCCGGATCGGGTCCAATGACGAGGTCGAGCGGAGGGTCAACGCATGAGCATGAGCGGTCAGGGCCGGAGGCGGCATGGTCAGGGCCGGAGGCGGCAGCGAAGCTTGAAGGTCACCGCGTGATCGGCGCGGCGTGGGATCGTCTGCGGCTGTTCAATATCGGCGAACTGCTCGCCCATCGCGGCCGCACCCTGATGTCGCTGATCGTGATGGGTGTCTCGGCGTCGCTGCTGGTCGCGGTGCTGAGCATCTCCGGCTCGGTCACCGGCTCGGTGGACAAGCTGACCCGCGGCCTGGGCGGCAAGGCGCAGCTGGAGGTCAGTGGTATCACCGACGCGGGCTTCGACCAGCAACTGCTGCGGCGGATCGCGACCACACCCGGCGTCGCGGTTGCGGTGCCGATGCTGCGGACGCAGATCGGCACCGGCGCCGACCGCGCGCTGCTGATCGGCGCCGATTCGAATATCGGCGCGCTGGGCAGCGAATTGACCACGCCGATGAGCGCTTTCACGGGAAAGCTGCTCTCGGTGCCCAACGGGGTGCTGGTGGGCACGGGACTGGGCCGTGCCGAGGGCGAGCAGTTCACGCTGGGCGCTACGACGGTCACCGTGGCGGGCGTCCTCGATGAGGAGACTTCCGACAAGCTCAACGGCGGTCACCTCATCGCCGCTCCGCTCGGGCTCGCGCAGAAGGTCACCGATCGCGCGGGACGGCTGGATTCCGTGCAGATCATTCCCGCCGAGGGGGCCGACCTCGCGCAGGTGCGCGCGGCGCTCACCGAGGCGGTGGACGGCCGCGCGGTGGTGGCCGAGCCGAGTCTGCGCACCGCGCAGGCGGGCGGGGCGATTCAAATGGTCCGCTACTCCACTACCATGGCGTCGGCCGCCGCGCTGATCGTCTCGGCGTTCCTCATCTACAACGCGATGAGCATGGCGATCGCCCAGCGCAGACCGATGCTCTCGCTGTTGCGCGCGATCGGCGGCAAACGCGGACCGATGGTGCGCGATCTGCTGGCCGAGGCCGCGCTGCTCGGCGTGCTCGGCGGCGCGGTCGGCGCGGCGCTGGGCGTGTTCATGGGCAGCGTCGCGATCGGCACGCTGCCCACCGCGATCGTGCAGTCGGTGGAGGCGCGCACCGAATACTCGGTGCCCTGGTATGTGATTCCGTTCGCCGTCGTGGCCTGTGTGTTCACCAGTGTGCTCGCGGCGTCGCTGGCCGCCCGCCAGGTGTACAAGGTCCAGCCCATCGAGGCGCTGGCACCGGTCGGGGCCGGGCGGACCGATACGGCGAGCCCGCTGCTGCGCTGGCTGGCCGTCGTGGCAGGCGGCGGGCTGGCCGGGGCCGCGGTGCTGATCGCGAGCAGCGATCTCGGCCGCTATTCGCTGACCGCCATCTCGATCTCGTTCATCGCCGCGATACTGCTCTGTTTCGCCGCCACCGGTCCGATCGTGCGGGCCGCCGCGGGAATCGCGCGCTGGTTCCGCGCTCCCGGCGCACTGGGCGCGACCACCCTGGAACGCGCGCCGCGGCGGGTGTGGGCCACGGCGATGACGGTGATGATCGGCGTCGGGGCCACTGTCGGCATGAGCGGCGCGTCGAGCAACATGATCGATTCGGCCACGGTCACTTTCACGGATCTGGCGCGCAACGACGTCTACATCAGCCCCGCCTCGATGGCGCAGTTCCCCACCGGGCCGCTGCTGCCCGCGGATCTGCGGGACAAGCTCGCGGCGGTGCCCGGCGTCGCGCACCTGAGCCCGGCCCAGATGGCCTTCGCCACCCTCGGCGGCACTCGCGTGATGCTGCAAGGGTTTCCGCCGGATGCGCGCGAGACCCGGATGCGCATGCTCACCGACGATTCGGTCGCCCGGCTGTCGGCCGGAGAGGGCGTGGCGATCTCCCGCGACGTAGCGCGCTCGCTGGGCGTCGGTGTGGGCGCGGAGCTCACCCTGCCGACGCCCACCGGCGCGCACACGGTGCGCGTGCTACAGGTGATCCCGTATTTCTCCGCCATCGCGGGCGTGGTGATGATGGACCTGAACCTGCTGCGCACCTGGTACGAGCGGCCCGGCGAGACGGTGATCGCCGCCGACATCGCGCCCGGCGCTGATCACGCGGCGGTGCTCGCGGCGATCCGGCAGGTGGTGCCGCCGGAGCTGAACGTGGATACCGGCGCGGACACCGTGGTTGCCGCGTCGTCGAGCATCGAGCAGGGCATGGCGATGAGCAACGCCATCCTGTGGATCGTGGTGCTCGTGGCCACGGTGGCACTGCTCAACACGTTGATGCTCTCGGTGCTGGAGCGCCGCAGGGAACTCGGCGTGTTGCGCGCCATGGGCACCGGGCGCAAATTCCTGATGCGTTCGGTGCTGGCCGAGGCCGCCGGGATCGGGATCGTCGGCGCGGTGCTGGGTCTGGCGCTCGGCGCGGCGGTGCAGTTCCTGGGTACGGTCGCCATCGGGCACGCCCTGACCATCGACGTCGCCTACCGGCCGAGCCCGATGCTGCTGGTCTACGGCATGATCGCGCTGGCGCTGGCGCTGCTCGGGTCGATCCCGCCCGCGTTGCGCGCGGCCCGGCTGCCCATCGTGGAGGCGCTCGCGGTCGACTGAGCGTTCACAGCGGCAGGTCGGCGAACCACGTCTTGAACTTCGCCGCGGTGATGCCGAAGCCGGAGCCCGGGTTGCTGTCGGTGAGGGTCACCGTGGCGAACAGCAGGTAGCTCGACCGGGCCGGATCGTCGTCGAAGTCGACGACGAGATAGCCGTCCGGAAACCCGCTGGTCTTCTCCTGCCAGCGGTAGGTCGAATACGACTTGCCGCCGTTGCGTTCGGTCGCCGCCGTGTTCGACGGCAGGTCCCGCACCGCGGCCTGGGCGTCCTGCGGCGACTTGAAGCCGATGAGGACGTAATCGGGGTCGGCGATCGGCGTGCCCCAGCAGTTCCAGGCCCTCGCCCAGTTCGGGAAGTCGGGTACGCCGTTGGCACTGGACACCTTGCCGCCCGGTTTGGCGGTGCCGAGGAAACAGGTCTTACCGCCATACCCCGGGCCGGAACCGATGTCGTATTTCGTGTCGACACCCTGGGGTAGCAGTTCGGGAAACGCCTTGGCGAGCTTGTCCGCATCGGAGGGGCCCGCGGGCGTCTTGGTGCCGAGGTCCAGCGGCGACGCGGAATGCGAGAATCCCACCTTCGCGACGATGATGCCCGCCCCGACCAACAGCGCCACGATCACCAGGACGATCGTCACGATCAGGCCGGTGTTGGAGCGCCCTTGCGACGGATAGCCGGGCGGCTGGTGCGACGGGTAACCGATCGGCGGCGGGGCGGAATGTGGCGGCGCCACGGGATAACTCGGCTGCGGAGCTGCTGCGGCGTAGCCGTTGGACGCCGGGAACTGCTGTCCGCCGGTCGGATTCGGGTGGTACTGCGGCGCTGCGGTGTAGCCCGGGGTGGATGCCGTGGGGATGTAGGTCGGCTGACTCGCCTCCGGCCCGGGGTACGCCGGTTGCGCGAGGACGGTGGGCGCGGGTTGCGGCTGGTACTGCGCGGCCACCACCGTGGGAGCGGGCTCGGTGAGCGCGCGCCGTGCGGCGGAGGCGAATTCGACGCAGGAGGCGAATCGGTCGTCGGGCCGCTTCGCCATGGCCCTCGCGATCACCGCGTCGAGCGCGGGTGACAGACCGGCGCGCCGTGCCGCGACGGAGGGCGGCGGCAACTGGAGGTGTCCGCGAATGATGTCGGCCGGGGCGGGAGCGTCGAACGGGGCGATGCCGGTCAGCAACCAATACAGCGCGCAAGCCAGTGAGTACTGATCGGAGCGGTGGTCCAGGTGCGCACCGGTCATCTGCTCGGGTGAGGCGTAGGCGAGCGTCGCGGTGAACATGCCGGTCTGGGTCAGGTGGGTGGAATCCTCGCGCAGCCGGGCGATGCCGAAATCGGTGAGGAAGACCCGCTCGCCCTGGCCGCCCACCGCACGCGCCAGCATGATGTTCGCGGGCTTGACGTCACGGTGCAGCACACCCATCCCGTGCGCGTAATCCAGTGCGGACGCGACGCCCTCGATGATCTGCACGGCCCGCTCCGGCGGCAGGCTCTGCGGGTTCACCGTCGCCGCGTCGACCCCGTCGACGTACTGCATGGAGATCCACAGCTGTTCGTCCTCGGTGCCGCGGTCGTACACCGCGACGATGTTCGGATGGTCCAGCTGCGCGGCCAGGTCCGCCTCCCGCTCGAACCGTGCCCGGACCTCCGCGTCGGTGAACAACTCCCGGTTGAGCAGTTTGAGCGCGGTCTGCCGTGGCAGCCTGGGGTGCCTGGCGAGATACACCGATCCCATGCCGCCCTGGCCGAGCAGCCTCTCTATGGTGAACCCGGCGAACATCGCACCGCTGTTGAGCAACACGCCCCCTTCAGGTGACCGCGGCGGCCGGACAGCACGTCCGGGCGCTTTCATACCGATCCTGGAGCCTACCGGGTGACGCCGTGGCCACGGGGTTTCGAATTCTCCGGGAAGATCGGCAAAACTATGGTCGAGACATCGCGCCGTCGACGCCGTCGCGCCGCGGCGATGTCTCTCGTCCGGTCACCGGCCGGACGAGCCCGATGAGCTATTTTGCACCGCCGATTTACAGTGTGACCGCGTCACCGGTGGTGGGGAGGACTCGGTGGTGAGGTCGACGAGATCCGCTTCGACGTGTCGTGCCGCGCTACGCGCCGGAGCGATGGTGGTGCTGCTCACGTTGACCTCGTGCACTCTGTTCCCCGTCGATCGGGCCGCCACCGAGACACCCGCCGTCGTCGTCGACACGGCGGGAGCCTGGCGGCCGAACCTCGCGGTGTCGGTGCCGGACTCGCTGGCCGCCGACTTCACCCAGTTGCAGCCGCAGCTGGGCGGACAGGTCGGCATGGCGATCATGCCCGTGGGCGGTGGCCGGATGACGGTCTACGGCGACTGGGTCAGCGGCATCGCGTGGTCGACCATCAAGGTGCCGCTCTCGATCGCGGCGCTGCGGCACGACTCCCGAGAAGAGATCCGGCAGGAGGTGGAGGCCGCCATCACCTGGTCGGACAACGACGCCGCCGAGGCGCTGTGGCAATCGCTCGGCGACGGGCTGGCAGCGGCCGAGGCGGTCCAGGACGTGATCGACGAGGCGGGCGACGCCACCACCGGAGTGGCGGGCCCGCGCACCACCCTGGACTACAACTCCTTCGGCGGCACCGAATGGACGCTGGCCAACCAGGCCCGTTTCGCCTCCCGGCTGCCCTGCCTGCCCGAGTCGTTCCACGTCACCGAGCTGATGACGGAGATCACCCCCGAGCAAGCGTGGGGGCTGGGCGTACTGGAGGGCACGGCCTTCAAGGGCGGCTGGGGCCCCGACGACGTGACCGGCGTCTACACCGTCCGCCAGTTCGGGCTGGTGCCGGTCCGGTCCGGCATGATCGCCGTGGCCATGGCGGCGACGGCAGATTCCGGCAGCTTCGACGACTCCACCACCATCCTGAGCCGGATGGCGCGGATGCTCGGTCGTCATCTGGGCGAACTGCGCGGCGGGTCCTGCCCGCCGCTGTGATCCGGCTCAGCCAGGAGTGACCAGGCCGGTCTCGTAGGCCAGGACCACCGCTTGCGCCCGGTCCCGCAGGTTCAGTTTCGAGAAGACCTTGGAGACATGGGTCTTCACGGTCTGCTCGGCCACGAACAGGGTTTCGGCGATCTCGGAGTTCGACATGCCTTTCGCGATCAGTTCCAGCACTTCCCGCTCGCGGGGAGTCAGCGCGGACAGTTGCGGCGCGGGCTTGGCGCGGACCGCGCCGCGGCGGCGGGTGACGTCGGCGATGAGCCTGCGTGTGACCGTGGGCGCGAGCAACGCCTGACCGTCGGCGACCACGCGCACCGCGCGCACCAGCTCCTCGGCGGGCGCGTCCTTGAGCAGGAACCCGCTGGCGCCGAGACCGAGCGCCTCGTAGACGTAGTCGTCGATGTCGAAGGTGGTGAGCATCAACACGCGCACCGGCGGCTCGAATCCGGCGGCCAGGATGGCGCGGGCGGCGTCCAGCCCGTTCATCTCCGGCATGCGCACGTCCATCAGCACGACATCCGGGCGCAGCCGCTTCGCCTCGGCCACCGCGGCCTTCCCGTCGGCCGCGTCGCCCACCACACTGATATCCGGCTGCGCCGCGAGCAACGCCCCGAATCCCTGCCGGACCATCGCCTGGTCGTCGGCGATCAACACCGTAATTGCCACCCGCTCACCCTAATTGCCCTGGGCCTCCGGCCGCCGAGCCCGTTCCTGTGTGCCGAGGCAAGGGCACACGATTCCCCCGGCGGCAGATCGACACTCAGCGACCTGATTCGCCGTGCGCGGATACGACGGCATCGACGGCGGCGGCAGTGGCGTCCGGCGCGGTGAGCGGGAAGCGCGCGTGGACTATGAACCCACCGTCCGCCCGCGGCCCCGCCGTCACCTCACCGCCGACTGCCAGGGCTCGCGCCTGCATGCCCGCGATGCCGTGGCCGCCGTTGCCGACCGGCCGGGCGGGCGACGCTCCCGGGCCGTTCTCGACGTCGAGCAGCAGTTCCGCGCCGTGGGTGATGCGCACCCGGACCGGGGCGCCCGGGGCGTGGCGGGAAGCGTTGGACAGCGATTCCTGCACGACGCGGTAGAGGGCGAGGCCGGTGGTCTCCGCGATCGTCTCCAGCGCGCCGTCGACGGTCCACTCGATGTGGACGCCCGCGCGTCGGGCGCCCTCGAACAGGGCGATCACGTCGGCCGCCTTCGGCTGGGGCGCGTGTTCCGGCAGCTGGCCGTCGCTGCGCAGAACACCGAGCATGCCGCGGATCTCGTTGAGCGCTTCCCGGGCCGTGGCGCCGATGGACTCGAACTCGGCGCGCGCGGCCGGGGTGACGCCCTCCACCCGGTACGGCGCGGTCTGCGCCTGTACCACCACCAGCGACATGTGGTGGGCCACGACGTCGTGCAGATCGCGGGCGATGCGAGCCTTCTCCTCCAGGATGGCCCGGCGGGCCCGCTCGAGTTCGTTGGCCTCCTCCTGGCGCACCAGCTGCCGCCGCGACAGCGCCAGCCAGCGGATGAGCAGGCCGAACAGCACCAGCGCGGCCAGCGCGATCGGCCAGCCCCAGGCGGCGTTCGCCAACGCCTCCCCTTCGCCGGGCATGGTGGTCGCGAACAGCAGGGCCGTCGCCGCCCACGTCACCGCCGCGATCTGCCCCGGGGCGCGCACCGCCACCGCGAGCAGCAACACCAGCATGCACAGCACGTGGACGACCTGGAACGGCAGGTCGTTGTTCGGTTGATGCGGAATAGCCAGCGCGATCACCAGCGCGGAGCCCGCCGAGATCGACCAGCCCAGCGCCGGGTTGATCCGTACCAGCAGCACCGGGAACGCGGCGAGCGCGGCGATGAACGGCTGCGCCGCGGTGGGGACGGCGTGGGTCAGATGCAGGGTCGGCCAAGCCACCGAGTACCAGATCAGCGCGACCAGTACCGTGCCGAGGTCGAACCAGGTCCGCGCGTCCAGCCGTCGCGTCCAGGCGCGACTTTCTCCGTTCATGCCTACGACACTAGGAACTCGCAGTTCACCGCGGCCTCATACCCACGGGTGATTTCCGGCCCGCTACCCCGGTGGGAGACCGTGCGACCGATCCCCCGGCGGCACGGCACGGGAAACGTTCCCGGGCGTGAGGCGGCCGCCGGAAGCGATTCCCTAACGTCGTCGCCATGAGCACACCGACCAGCGCCGGGCGCGAGACCCGGTCCGCATCGGCCGCAGGAGCCCGAATCCATTCCGCCGCAATATCATCCGTCACCGCGCAGACGCGACGCTACGCGGCGCTCACCGCGTCGGCGTTGACCACCGTGGCGGCGACGGCGTTTCTCGCCCCCGCTCCGCACGCCGCCGCGGCGGCCGCGCCGGTCGAGAGCGCGCAGGCCGGCGCCGCTGTCGCCGAACTGGCCGCGGGCGGCCCCGACGCACTCACCGCGATCCCGGCGGATTTCGTCGCGTCGTTCGGTTACCGGCCGAGCACGATGGACGGCCTGCTGGTCAATCCGGGCGGCGACTGCTCTTCTCCGGTGACGCTGCCCGCGGAGTTCGATACCGCGTGCAAGGCCCATGACCTCGGCTACGACCTGTTGCGCTACGCCGACCGGCGCGGCGAACCGCTGGGCCCGTGGGCGCGGCAAGCCTTGGACGCGACGCTGGACCGGCAGATGCACCAGGCCTGCGCCGCCCGCGTCGACTCGTTCTCCCGCGCCCGCTGCGATGCGATGGCATCGATCGCGAACACCGCCGTCGATCTGAACTCGCGCAGGCAGGACTACGGCGCGCCCGTGGTCGAGCCCCTGCTCGGCGCGGCGGACGCCGATTCGACGACGAGTTGGCAGCTACTGGGCACGCTCGGCGCCGGGATCGCCGGGCTGACGGCGGTTCTCGTGCTGCGCAACCGGCGGCGAGGCCACGTACCCGCGGCGGCCCTGTCGTACGCCACGGGCGCGGTACAGCCATGACCTGGTCCGTCCTGAAGTCTTCGGATCGCCGCGCATGGTTCGCCGCCGGGGTCCGCCGGGTCGCGCCGCCGCGGATCGGCACGACGCTCGGCATCGGGACCGGTGTCCTGGCCTCGCTGGCACCCGGTCTGCTTCCTCGCACGCCGAGCGCGCAAGCCGTACTGACGGGGCTCCTCGCGGCACTCGCTCTGGGGGTGGGGGGGATACTGCGGATCACCCTGCGGCGCTGCGGATTCGACATCGACGAGCGCCAGGCGTGGGCACGCCTGCCGCTGCTGATCGCGACGGCGGTGCTGGTGGCGGGCGCGGCGGCGAACGCGGAGCACTGGCAGAACCGGCTTCGCGCCGCGATGAACACCCCGCCGATCGGCACGGGCTACTGGGTGCGGTGCGCGCTCGGCGCCGCGTTGATCATCGGACTGTTCGCCTGCGCCACCCGCGCGATCGCCTGGGCAGCGCGGAAACTGGGCTGGGCGCGGGGCGTCTCGCTGGCCGCCGTCGTCGCGGTTCTGCTGTATCTCGTCGGCGTACCCGCGATGGTCGGATGGCGCGAGTCGGTGTACGCGCGGGCCAACGCCGAGCTGGATCCCGCTCTGGTACACCCGGTTTCGTACTCCGGGTCCGGTGGCGCCGAATCCGCGGTGAGCTGGACGTCGCTGGGCGCCGAGGGGCGGAAGTTCCTCAGCGGTCCGCCGGCCCGAGCCGTGCGGGTGTACATCGGGGTGGCCTCGGCGCCCGACCTGGACACTCGCGTCGCGCTGGCGATCCGGGAGTTGGAGCGCTCGGGCGGCTTCACGCGCTCCCACCTGGTCGTCACGGTACCCACCGGCTCGGGCTGGATCGACGCGAACGCCGTGGCGGGGTTCGATCAGCGCTTCGACGGCGACGTCGCGCTGGTCGGGTTGCAGTACTCCTATCTCCCGAGCTGGGCGACGTTCGTGTTCGGCCGAGACGCGGCCGTCACCGCCGCACGCACGCTGTTCACCGCCGTGGAACGCCATATCCAGGGACTGGCACACCCGCCGAAGTTGTACCTGTACGGGCAGAGCCTCGGGGCCCTCGGCGGCAATGCCGTCTTCTCCGGCGACGCCGAGCAGGACGGCCGGACCTGCGCGGCGCTGTGGGCCGGACCTCCCGCCAACCGCGTCCACCGTGGCGGCGCGACAGTGCTGGCGAACAGCTCCGACCCGGTGATCCACTGGTCTCTCGCGCAGCTGTGGCGCGCGCCCGACCTCACCGGGGCCCGCGTCGACGCCCCGGTTCCGCAGTGGCTTCCGGTGATCGGCTTCGCGCAGACGACCGCCGATCTGCTGGGCGCGTTGCACGCTCCGCCGGGCCACGGCCACCGTTACGGCACCGATCAGGGCACCGCCATGGGTTCCTGCTGAGCCGTTCGGCGCGGCGCCCGCGCGGGAACGTCATAGAACATGTTCTAATTTCCGCATGGCCTTCGTCATCGACCTCGCCGCCGACATCGACGCCCCCGCCGAGCTGGTCTGGCAGGTGATCACCGACTTCCCCCGCTACGGCGAGTGGAATCCCTTCGTCACCGAGTGCCGCAGTTCACTGGTGCCCGGCGAGCCGATCGACATGCTCGTCCGGGTCTCCGGGTCGAGCCCGCGCAAGCAGCGGGAATGGATTCGTTCGCACACGCCGGGCCGGGAGCTCAGCTACTCGATGAAACCGGTGCCTCCCGGCGCGCTGCACAGCCTGCGCTCGCACACGGTGACGCCACTCCCGGACGGTCGCACCCGCTACGAGTCGCACTTCGAACTCGGCGGATGGCTGCATCCCGTGGTCGTCGCGCTGCTCGGCAAGAACCTGCGGCGCGGCTTCGAGGGCATGACCGCCGGCGTCCAGAAGCAGGCCGAATCGCTGCGAGCCTCCTGAGCACGATCGGCCGAAAGGCGTCGAAGCGCACTCACCAGCGGCTTCACTCGCGCAGATAGGCCAGCGCCGCATCGAGAGCGGCGTCGGCATAGGCCTCGGTGAGCCCGCCGAGCCCCAGCGACCACCGCATCTGCGTCGGACCGAACAGCAGATCGACGGCAAGTTCGAGATCCAGGCCCGCGCGCAGGTCCCCGGCGGTGACGGCGGCGGCCAACCGGTCGGCCACAGCGGCGCGCTGGGGCAACAGCAGGCGCTCGCGATAGGCGGCGGCCAGTTCGGCATCCTGCTGGATCTCGATGTACATCGCGCGGAGAAAGGATTCGAACCCGGGATCGGTCAGCGCGACGACCGACCCGCGCAGCAGCGGGCGCAGGTCCGCGGCGATATCGCCGGTGTCGGGTAGCGCGAGACCCATTGGGCCCGAGTCGGATTCGAGCATAGCATCGAACACGACAGCGCCCTTCGACGGCCACCAGCGGTAGATCGTCTGCTTGCCGACCCCCGCGCGGGCCGCGATCGCCTCGATGCTCAACTTCGCGTAGGACACCTCGCGGATCAGCTCGGCTGTCGCGGCGAGTATCGCCGCGCGAGCGCGCTCGCTGCGGCGCGCGGCTGTGGGGGTGTCGGGCATGCCGTGACGGTAGCAGATAACGAGACGAAACGTCTCGTCTTGACAAGCAGGGCCGCCCTTGGCACGTTATCCAACGAGACGGAGCGTCTCGTGACGAAAGGATCTCCCGTGACCAGAACCTGGTTCATCACCGGCGCAAGCCGGGGACTCGGCCGCGCATTCACCACGGCCGCGCTCGCGCAGGGCGATCGCGTCGTCGCGACCGCGCGCAATACGGAATCCCTCGCGGAGCTCGCCGACGACCGCCTGACCGTGCTGCCCTTGGATGTTCGCGAGCGCGCGAGCGTCCTCGCCACCGTGGGCGAAGCGTTCGCGGCGATGGGCACGATCGATGTGATCGTGAACAACGCGGGCTACGGTCTGGTCGGCGCCGTCGAGGAACTGACCGAAGCGCAGATCCGCGAGCAGATGGAGACCAATTTCTTCGGCGCCCTCTGGGTTTCCCAAGCCGCCGTGCCGCACCTGCGGGCGCAGGGCTCCGGGCACATCGTGCAGATCTCCACCGTCGGCGCCGTGGGCAGCCTGCCCCTGTTCGGCCTCTACAACGCGAGCAAGTGGGCCCTGGAGGGATTCAGTGCCGCGCTCGCCGACGAACTGCGGCCTTTCGGCATCCGGGTCACGCTCGCACAGCTGGGCGGCTTCGACACCGAGTGGGCCAAGTCGAGCATGCGGTTCGCCTCCGCGATTCCCGCCTACGCGCAGCTGCGCACCGCCGTCCTCGGTATGCCGGACTATCCGGCACCCACCCAGGGCAACGCGGACCTGTCGGAGGCGAACGAACCGGCATCTCCCCCAGCGGAATCCGCACCGGAGGATGGGTCCGAGTGGACCGAAGCTCCGCCCGAAGTCGGCGCGGCAGGCCTGATCGCATTGGTGGACATGCCGAATCCCCCGCTACGCAAGATCATCGGGCCTGGCGCACACCACATGGTCACGCTCGCATTGGATCAACGCCGCCGCGACTACGCCGAAGACCCCGAATTCACCTGGCCCGCTTAGCGATCTCGCGGAGCCGCTCGGTTTCCGCACAACCCGTGCGGGGATCGAGCGGCTCCCGCGAAGAACGTCAGGCGATCGGGCCGCGGGCGGCCTCGTAGGCCGCGCCCACCCGGTAGAGGCGGTCGTCGGCGAGGGCGGGCGCCATGATCTGGAGGCCGACGGGCATGCCGTCGTCCTTGCTCAGACCGGAGGGAACCGACATCGCGGGATGGCCCGCCAGGTTGGTCGGCAGCGTGCACAGGTCCGACAGGTACATGGCCAGCGGATCGTCGACCTTCTCGCCCAGCTTCCACGGAGTGAACGGGCTGGTCGGCGAGACCAGCACGTCGACCTGCTCGTAGGCCTGGTCGAAGTCGCGGGCGATGAGGGTGCGCACCTTGAGCGCCTGGCCGTAGTAGGCGTCGTAGTAGCCCGCCGACAGCGCGTAGGTGCCGATCATGATGCGCCGCTTGACCTCCGGGCCGAACCCGGCCGCGCGCGTGGCCGCCATGACCTGCTCGGCGCTGTGCTGCCCGTCATCGGCGACGCGCAGTCCGTAGCGCATGGCGTCGAACCGCGCGAGATTGGACGACACCTCCGACGGCATCACCAGGTAGTAGGACGACAGCGCGTACTCGAAGTGCGGGCAGGACACTTCGACCACCTCGGCGCCGAGATCCTTCAGCACCGCCACGGCGGCGTCGAAGGAGGCGAGCACGCCGGGCTGGTAGCTGTCGGAGTGCAGTTCTCTCACCACACCGACCTTGACGCCGCGCAGATCGCCCTGCGCTCCCGCGCGGGCGGCGGCCACCACCGGCGGCACCGGCGCGTCGCGCGAGGTGGAGTCGCGCGGGTCGTATCCGGCGATCACCTCGTGCAGCAGCGCGGTGTCCAGCACCGTCCGGCCGCACGGGCCGCCCTGGTCCAGCGACGACGCGCACGCGACCAGGCCGAATCGCGACACCGTGCCGTAGGTCGGCTTGGTGCCGACGGTGG
>NZ_BDBM01000010.1 GCF_001612985.1 Nocardia gamkensis NBRC 108242
CGATAGTCCAATCCGGTAAAGGTTTTGGCGTCGAGGTTACGCAACGAGGGAGTTTCGGTGAGCACCAGTCTCCATTCCCGGTGACCGTTCATGACTTCACCCGTCTCGGCGGGTCTCGGGTCGGGGGCGCCGGGACGCATGCATAGCCACCGGCTGCCAGGGTGCAGAAATGCTCCGTTTCGAGCGCAGTGAGAGTCGCAGTGAGAGTAATGAGCTGGAGAAGCTGCGCGTCCGGGATCGATTCGCAGACCGGGTTCCGCTTCGACCACGCCGGTCATGTAGACGCCGGAGTCGCGTCTCGGAGACTGTCCAAGGCAACGGTGAGGCGCTGCCGCAGCTCATCCGCGACCGAGCGCAGCCCCCCTCGGCCGACGACCCCCACCAGCGCGTCGGGATCGATCACCTCGACAGCCGTGCCGCTGTCGATCGCTCGCACCACCACCCTGGACGACATCACCAGGCCGGCCTGCCGGTCGGTGAGCAGTGCCCGATATGCGAGGCTGGGATCGCAGACGTCCACGATCAGGTAGTCCTCGATGTCTCGACCGGCGTTCGCCTTCAGAGTGGCCTGGATGTCGACCTCGGCCGTCACCATGAGCCCATGGTGTTGCAGTGCTTCCTTGGCGCGTTCGATCGCGACGCCGAACGGTGCGTCGAGATGGACCGCGATAGTCGTGGCCGGGGTGACCGGCACGCGGATCTCGGTCAGTAGGCGCCGAGGATCGGTGACCTCGTCCGGGCCGATCAGGTAAGCCTCGGTCGGCGGCCCGATCGGCCGGTAGCCGCCCTCGTGCATCCACTGCCGTAGCGCCTGATAAGCCGCACCGAGGTCGTGATAGCTACCACGATGGCAGGTGCGGGCGACCAAAGTACCGGCCATCACGACGACCTGTGCGCCGGAACTCGGTCCGAGGTTGGGCGCGGGCTCGACCGGGACTCCGAACTCCACTGCGATCGCCTCGTCGGCGGGCATGTCGTCGTGGAAGGTGATCGTCGGCGCGCCACTGGCGGTCAACCCAGCGCGCCGCACGATCCGGGTCACCTCTCGCATGCCTTCTGCGATGTCCTGGCCCAGGAGATTTGGGCGGACCTCGCGTGGCACCCGCAGCACTGCCTCCGGCGCCGACTCGACCAGGGTCACCTGATACTCCACTGAATCCTCCTCAGCCTTCTCGGTTTGTCCTGCCACGAGCGTGCGCTCCCGGCGACGTGGCCGAACAGGGGCGAAGGTCCTGCCCTGTGGGGTAGTGCGACGCCTACTGCGCCGTGGCCTTGCTTTTCGCGGACGCCTTCGATTGGCCCGACTGGTTCGACGCCGCGTCTCCGTTCACGCACACGCCGAACGCGCCGCTACGGACCGTCACCGCGGCACCGATACTCGCGATAGCCTCGAGCGCTCTGGTCGGCTTGGCGCTCGGTTTCGCCGGTTTCCGCCGCCGCGACGCCGGGTACTGAGCGAGACTTCGTCCACTCGCACGCCGGGTCAGCGGAACCAGATGCGGCGAGGACGTCGCACTGGTTCCCGCTGGGGGGTGTCGTCGTGACCGGAGCACCACTGGTCCGGCGGGGTGGCGGCGCGGACGGCGTCGATGTGCGCGCCGCAGCCGGCCCAGGTGGTCTTGCCGCAGACGCGGCAGGTGACGGGGGAGCACATCAGGGCTGTTCCTCGTTCCCGACGAAGGTGGGCGGGCCGTGGTAGGGACGCTGCAGTGCGGCGAATCCTGGAGTGGTGGCCGCGGTGACGATGGCATCCAGCAGTTCGGGGGCATGTCGTGCGGGGGGAGGCTCGGTCAAGACGGGGCCACCGAAGGCGTGGCCATCGATGCTGATGATGGGGCTGCCGCCGCTCCCGCCGAGCGCGGTCTGGCTGGCGTGATGGGCGCGGGCCACTGCGGCGTCGTAACGAGCGTCATCGAGCGATTCGAGCAGCGTGCGATCGTGTCCGGCCGCGTCCAGAGCTGCAGCTACCGCGTCGTCGACGTGCTGTGCGCGCTCATGCAATCGCAGACCCAGCGCCAGGTAGAGCGGCGCGAAGGCGGCCTGGCCGTCCTGCTCGACAGCGGCGGCGAACACACGGCCGATCCGGCGCGATCGGGTCATCATCGGCGCGTGGTCGGCATCGACGTCGCGACCGCCGTTGAGTACCGCCAGACTCATCTGGCGCAAGGTCACCACGTGGTCGGCGCCGGCGCTGTCGAGCAGCCACTGCGCGGCCACCCAAGCGAATGGGCACACCGGATCCACGTATAGGTCGATATCGGCCATGGAAATCCTCCTGTCGCCGGTAAAAGGAGATATACGGGTGGGGGTATATTCGCCTAATATACCCCCAGGGGTATATTGCATAGCATCTTGGTAGGCGTCATACCCCCAGGGGTATCATGGAACGCTGACGGAGCAGGAAGGCACAATCATGGTCGGCGACGAAACCGCCCTCACCGAAACACTCAACAGGCTGCGCCGGGCGCATGGTCAGCTCGCCGGCGTCATCGCCATGATCGAGCAGGGCCGGGACTGCAAAGATGTGGTCACCCAGCTCGCCGCGGTTTCCCGCGCACTCGACCGCGCCGGGTTCAAGATCGTCGCGACCGGACTGCGCGAGTGCCTCACCGGCCAAGCCGTCGACGGACGGAATCCGATGACCGTCGAGGAGCTGGAGAAGCTGTTCCTAGCTCTCGCCTGACTCACACCCCCTCTACGGAAGGACCGCACCATGAATCTGGGACTGTCCACCACTTTGCACACCGGCTTCGACGACGCCGTCGCCCGGACCCGGACCGCCCTGAGCGAGCAGGGATTCGGCGTCCTCACCGAGATCGACGTCCGAGCCACCCTGAAGGCCAAACTCGACGAGAACATCGAGGACTACCTGATCCTCGGTGCCTGCAATCCATCGCTGGCCCACGAGGCGGTCGGTATCGACCGGCAGATCGGGCTCCTGCTGCCCTGCAACGTCGTCGTACGCCGGAACCCCGACTCGGACGCCGAGATCCTCGTGGAAGCGATGAATCCGCAACTCATGGTCCAGGTCACCGACGAACCTGCCCTGCAATCGGTAGCCACGCGGGCGGCCGCCAAGCTACAGGCTGCCATCGACTCCTTGAGCACCCTGAGCAGCAGCCTCTGACGTGCCCCTCGCGGGTGTCCGCGGTGGCGTGGGCGCTTTCGACGTCTCGGATGGCCGGTGCGCGTGTCCGAGCCGCTCTGCTCGCTGTTCGATACCGCGCAGCATCTTTCGTTCCATGATGAGACTGCCCGGTTCCATCACGAGCACGGTGAACAGGCGCGTGAACGGGGACGCTCCGGTCAGCGCGATGCGGTTGCGGCTCACGAGCCGGGTCGCCGCACCCATGGGATAAAGGCCGAAGGACCAGACCCAGCGGCCGTCCTCGGACGCGAAGGTGAGATTGTGCTCGCTTTCGACAATCGCGGCCCTCATACGCGGACCGGACTTGCCGATCGGGAAGCTGTCGCCGACCGCGAGGTTCTGGAACTGCGGCAGGATCTCTCGGGCGCTGTGCATATCGAGGCCGAGCAGGTTCTCGATCCAATCGTAGGTGTAAGCGCCGCCGCGCCCGGGTCCCAGTTGAACCAGCCACGGCCAGATCTTGTCGGCGCCTGTGTCGATCGTGATCGCGCGCGTCGAGACGATATCGGCGTCCACCAGCAAATCATCACCGGGCATGACCCGCGCGATCTCTTCCCCGCAGGCGCCCCAGGTCAGCCATCTGGTGCGCATCCGGCTTCCGGTGAGCCTTCCGAGCGCCGATCCGAATGTGGTCGTCGTGTTCATGACGTCCAACTTCCCCTCGATTCACCGCGTGGGCATGCGGCTTGGCGGCTGCGGCTCCGATGCTCAGCCGGGTCGGTCTCCGGGATCGACGCGCGGCGCAGTGCCTGTCCGATCGTCTGGGTGACGGCGGTGGCCCTGGCCTCGGGGAGAATGGAGGTCAGGGCCGGCGGCCTCACTACGTCTCGCGGGTGGAGTCGGGCATGTCGAGGATCTCGCTGAGCGGACGGCGTGGCGTCGCCGGACCGTCGCGCTCCGCTTCGGGCGCGATACCCACCCGGATCAAGACCTGCGGCAGGCCGGAGTGCCCGGTCAGCTCGCGGACCACGGCGCGGCTGCGCGGCACTTCGGTCATATGAGTCAGCGGGCAGGTCGCGAACCCGGCGAGGGTGCATTCCAGGAGCACCGTGGACAACACCTCACCGCAACGCACCAGGTCCTCGGGTGTGTCGCGGTCGGTGGACAGCACGAGGATCAACGAATGGTCCTCGGTGACCTCGCCGCGTCGTTCGCCGGTGGCGGCGGTGGGGAACTTGCGGGCCACGGCTACTCGCGACCGTTCCTCCTGCGAGATCAAGGCTTCGCTGGGCACGCCCGCGTCGGCGATCGCGTGTCCTGTCCACCATTGCATCTCGGCGTGGTATCCGGCGTCGTAGCGGCGCAAGGCGGCGCTCATCTCCGAGGCGCGGGCCAAGGTGGGGCGGCTGTCGTCTCCCAGGACGTCGAGCGTGGCGTCGGAGGGATCGAAGGTCGTCCGTAGGACCTCTTCGAAGTCGGGCCATCCGATGGGCGCTCGGAACGGGAGCCGGTCGGTATGCCGCCGCAGGATGGCGTCGGCGCGGGCACGGTCGCCCTCGGTGACGATCCGCGCCCGTTCGAAGGTGATGTTGGCCAGGTGCTCGCGGCGGTTCGGGTCGGGGAAGCGGGCGAGGTGGATTCGCCATCCCGCGGCGGCCATCGCGGCGCGCAGATGGTCCAGTGCGATACCGCAGCTGAGCAGCATCTGCCTGCCGGAGGTGTCGGTCGCCGAAAGCATGCGTTCGGGCACGGCGAACAGCCGCAGGGCGTGGCCGTCGAAGCTCCAGTGCCAGGGTTGGCTGTTGTGCAGTGACGGCGCCCGGCCGGCGAGCAGGACGGCCTTCTCGATGGTCTCTCCGGTCGGTAGCTGGTTCATAGTGTCACGGTAGGGATCGACGGCCGATGTGCGGAGGAGTCGTAGGTCCCGAATCCCACCGCAGGTGGTCCTTTGTACGACTACCGCGTGACCTCGGCCCCTGGACGGGCGGCATCGGTCCGTTCAGGCTGGAGGGATGGGACACGGTGGCACGGCCCTGCCGGTGATCGATGCGCGCAGGCACGACGCGGTGATCTTCGATATGGACGGTGTGGTGACCGATAGCGCGTCGATGCACGCCGCGGCCTGGACGGAATTGTTCGACGTCTTCTTGGATCACCGTCCGGCCGGCGCCGGACAGGACCGCTCCCCGTTCACCGAGGACGACTATCTGCGTTTCGTCGACGGCAAACCCCGCTATCGGGGTGTCGCGGATTTTCTCGCCGCACGGGGGATCGACCTGCCGTGGGGGAACTCTTCCGATCCGGAAACGGCCGAAACGGTCTGTGGGCTGGGCAACCGGAAGGATCTCCTGTTCCTGGAGAAGGTCGCCCGCGAGGGGGTGCGAGTGTTCGGATCCACGGTCACGCTGATCCGGCGGCTCGGCGACGCGGGCGTCCGCACAGGGGTGTTCTCCGCGAGCCGCCACTGCGCGGACGTGCTCACGGCCGCTGGTGTCGCCGATCTGTTCGCGGTGCGGGTGGACGGCATCGTCGCCGAGAAGCTGGGCCTGCCGGGGAAGCCGGATCCGGCGATGCTGCTCGAGGCCGCCCGGCAGCTGGGTGCCGAGCCGGATCGGACGGTGGTCGTCGAGGATGCCGAGGCGGGTGTGGCGGCCGGACGCGGCGGCGGTTTCGCCCTGGTCATCGGCGTCGACCGGCACGCGAACGCCGACCGGTTGCTCGCGCACGGCGCCGACTTCGTGGTCTCCGACCTGGCGGAGGTAGGACTGCGCGGCGGATTCCGGCGGATGTCGGAACTTCCGGACGCCCTGAAATGCCGGTCACGCATCGCCGATCTGTTGGGCACCGAAAAGCCCGCCGTCCTACTGGATTTCGACGGCACAGTGGCCGATATCGTCGCCGACCCCGCCGACGCCGAACCAATCGACGGCGTCGCGGCAGTGCTGGCAGAACTGGCCGGACAATGCCCGGTCGCGGTCATCAGCGGCCGCGACCTCACCGATCTCCGGGAGCGCGTCGGGGTCGACGGAATCTGGTACGCGGGCAGCCACGGCTTCGAACTCATGGCCCCGGACGGCACCCGGCATGTCCACGACGCCGCGCCGGGCGCGGAGCGGGTACTCGCCGAGGTGGCCGGTGACCTGAGTCGGAGATTGCGCGACGTAGCGGGGGTTCTGGTCGAGCCGAAGCGCTTCGCTGTCGCCGTCCACCACCGAAATGTCGCGGGCGACGAAGTCGCGCGGGTGGTCGCCGCCGTGCACGAGACCGGTCAGGCCGCGGGCTTGCGGGTCACGCATGGCCGGCGGGTCACCGAATTGCGACCGGATGTGGATTGGGACAAGGGCACCGCGTTGCGGTGGATCCTCCAGCACCTCGCCACCCCGGTGTCGCCGGTCTACCTGGGCGACGACCTGACCGACGAGGATGCCTTCGACGCCGTCGGAGCCGATGGCGTCGCGATCGTGGTGCGTGCCGAAGAGACCGGCGACCGGCACACCGCTGCCCGGTTCTCGGTCGCCGGAACCCGGCAGGTGCGTGCCTTCCTGCATCGGCTGGCGGAGTTGTTGCGCGGCGGGACGACTGCCGTCGCCCCGGACGCGTGGACGCTCACCTTCGACGGTTACGACCCGGCGCAGGAGAAGCTTCGCGAGGCGCTGTGCACGCTCGGCAACGGCTACTTCGCCACCCGCGGTGCGGCGCCGGAGTCTCCGGCCGGAGGGGTCCACTATCCGGGCACCTATGTCGCCGGGGTGTACAACCGGCTCACCGACCAGATCGGCGGGCACGTCATCGACAACGAGAGTCTGGTGAATCTGCCGAACTGGCTTCCCGTGACCTTCCGGATCGACGGCGGCGACTGGTTCGCCCTCGATTCGGCGACCTTGCTGGATTACCGGCAGCAGCTGGATCTTCGCCACGCCGAACTCGTACGGCGGTTCCGCTTCCGTGATCGTGCCGGGCGGATCACCGCTGTGTCGCAACGCCGCTTCGTCGCCATGCATCGCCCGCACCTGGGCGCACTGGAAACGACGATCACCGCCGAGAACTGGTCGGGCACGCTGCGAATCCGCTCCACGATCGACGCAAGAGTGCGCAATCGGCTGGTGCAGCGCTATCACGATCTGTCGGACAACCATCTGGTAACGGAACGCGCTGTCGAGCTGTCCGGCGATTCGGTGCTGCTCGCCGTGCGCACCAATGGATCCGGCCTGCCGGTGGCGATGGCGACGCGCAGCACGCTGCGACGCGGCGGTGAACCGGTCGACCAGGTTGTGGATTCGATCGATCGAGACGGACTGATCGGCCACGAGTACACCGTCGACATCGCCGCCGGAAACTCGGCCACCGTGGAGAAGATCGTCAGCGTCTGCACCGGACGGGATCACGCGAACCCGGGAACCGAAGAGGGGGCTGTCCGCCGGCTCGACAGCACCGGCGGCTATGCGGAGTTGTTCGAGGGACATGCCGTCGCTTGGGAGCATCTGTGGGCGCGGCTGCGCATCGACCTCGACGGCCGGGAACAGCCGGCCCGGGTCGTGCGCCTACACCTGTTGCACCTGGTGCAGACGTTGTCACCGAACACCGTGGATCTCGATGTGGGCGTGCCCGCGCGCGGCCTGCACGGTGAGGCCTATCGCGGTCACGTGTTCTGGGACGAGCTTTTCGTCTTTCCCGTGCTGAATACCCGCTTCCCCCATTCGACTCGATCCTTGCTGCGATACCGCTATCGCCGGTTGCCCGAGGCCCGCCGGGCGGCCGCTGCGGCGGGACTGGCCGGAGCGATGTTCCCGTGGCAGTCCGGCAGCGACGGCCGCGAAGAAAGCCAGCGACTGCATCTGAACCCGCTGTCGGGACGGTGGAATCCGGATCCCAGCCGCCGCGCGCACCACATCGGGATCGCGATCGCCTACAACGTCTGGCAGTACTATCAGGCCACCGGTGACCTGGAGTTCCTCATCGATTCCGGCGCGGAACTACTGGTGGAAATCGCTCGATTCTGGGCAAGCCTGGCGACCTACGACACCGAGCGCGACCGCTACACGATCGGCGGTGTCATCGGCCCCGACGAATTCCATTCCGGCTATCCGGACGCGCCCGGGGGCGGCATCGACAACAACGCCTACACCAATGTCATGGCGGCTTGGGTGATCCTGCGGGCGATCGACGCGCTCACACTGCTCGCCCCGCGCGAACGGTCGGAATTGCTGGAGACGCTGTCGGTGCGACCGTCGGAACAGCGGCATTGGCACGACGTAGCCCGGCGGATGTACGTGCCGTTCCATGACGGGGTCATCAGCCAGTTCGAGGGATACGAGCAGCTGGCCGAGCTGGATTGGGACGATTACCGTCGCCGTTACGGCAACATCCAGCGGTTGGACCGGATACTCGAAGCCGAGGGCGACGACGTCAACCGCTATCAGGCTGCCAAGCAAGCCGATGTGCTGATGCTGTTCTATCTCCTGTCGGCCGACGAACTGTGCGAACTGCTGGGGTATCTCGGGTACCAGCTGCCCGGTGAGATGATTCCGCGGACCATCGACTACTACCTGGCGCGGACATCGCACGGTTCGACGCTCAGCGCGCTGGTGCATTCGTGGGTGCTGGCGCGAGCCAACCGTGATCGCGCAGTGGAGTTCTTCGATCTGGTGCTGGGCTCCGACGTCGCCGACATCCAGGGCGGCACCACCGCGGAAGGCATTCACCTCGCCGCGATGGCTGGCAGCGTCGACCTGCTGCAACGCTGCTTCACCGGCATGGAACTGCGCCAAGACCGCCTGGTCTTCTGCCCGTACTGGCCCGCCTCGCTCGGCGCCCTGTCGTTCCCGATGATCTATCGCGGCCACCGGCTGACGGTGCGCGTCAGCGGCGACGGCGTCGAGATCACCTCGGATCCGGGCGCGTCGCCGCCGATCGAGATCACCTGCCGGGAACGGACCGCGCGGCTGGCGCCCGGCGACACGGTCCGGCTGGTGAACTCGACCCCTGCCCGCACGGGATGAGCGCGTGGACGAGGCGGTCAGCTCTGCGAAAAGCAGCAGCCATAGCCTTACCTCGGCGTCCCCGGTCCTGGTGCTCGGCCGAGGCGGTGGTGGCTGCACTGTGAAGAGGCGCTACACGATCACATGGGCTCAGGAGGCATGGCATGACAGAGCGGCGATTCGACGATCCGCATCACCTCGCCACTGCGAAGGTCATCGTCGGTGTGGACGGTTCGGACGGGTCGTGGGCAGCTGTCCGGTGGGCGGCGCAGTTCGCGGCCGAACGTGGACGCGAACTCGAGATCCTGCACGGCATGGATCTGGTGGGCACCGGTTGGGTGCTGGGTGACTACGAAGTCGCCATTCCCTCGGTGATCGATGCAGTACGCGAACAAGGCGGAGAGGTGGTTGCGCGGGCCGAACGGCTGGCCCGCTCGAGCGCGCCCGGACTGCGTGTCTCGACTCGCGTGTCCTCCGACACCGGTAGGGAGCTGTTGATCGAGCACAGCGCGGAGGCGTATGCGGTCGTGATCGGGGCGACCGGAAACGCCGGCACGTTCACTCATCTGGGTTCCACACTGCTGGCCGTGACCGCTCACGCGCACGGCACGGTGGTGGTCGTTCGCACCGGCCCCGACGACGGCGACGCGATCCAGGTCCCGGGGCCGGTGGTCGTGGGCGTGGACGGCAGCGCGGGCGGTGATGCGGCGATCGCCGCGGCGTTCGCCGAAGCGGCCGAGCGCGGGGCCGAGTTGGTCGCCGTGCATGTCTGGAGCGACTGGGACTTCGGCCGGTTCGCCGGTCACACCAGCTTGGGTGAGCTCGACCTGGACAATGTGGAACGGGCGATTCTCGCCGAGCGTCTAGCGGGTTGGCAGGAGAAGTTCCCGGAAGTCCGGGTCGCCCGGAAGGTCGAGGTGTCCGCACCGGCTCCGCATCTGCTGGACTGGTCGAAGGTGGCGCAGTTGCTGGTCGTGGGCAGTCGCGGACGTGGCGGGTTCGCGGGCATGCTGCTGGGGTCGACAGCCAACACTCTGGTGCAGCACGCGTCGTGCCCGGTGATGGTCGTCCACTCGCGCGAGGAGCAGCGGGGCAGTGGAGACCGCCGCTGAAGTCGGCGCGACCCGACCTGCTCGCCGCCGCGGCGACGACTGCGGCTCAGTTAGTCCCAAATGCCTTGCGCTGCTCGCGGTTTCCTATGCCTCGTCATCAGAAAGAGTTCTCCGCCGCGCTGGATAGACGGCTGCGGGCGATGGCATCGGCGCTCGCCGCGGTTTGCCGAACATCGATTCGTAGATCGCGCGGCGAGGTGACAGATCCTCACGCGTCCTCGGTGGTGGGCAGATTGGCGGCGCAGACCGCTTCTACGAATTCACCGACGGTGGTCTCGGTCAAATGGCGGGCCAGATCGGCTTCGGTGATGATGCCGGCCAGGACTCCGTGGTCGGTGACCGGGAGCCGCCGGATCCGGCGCTGCCGCATGAGCGTCAGCGCGTCGTCCACCTCGGTGTCGATCTCGACGGTGTGCAGCCGTTCGGCGCCCTGTGCCAATTCTCCGGCGGTGGTTGTCTTCGGATTCCCGCCGATACCGACGACCTTCACGACGATATCGCGATCGGTGACAATGCCGACGGGATGACCTTCGCCGTCGCAGATCGGCAGTGCGCCGATATCGAGTTGGCGCATCCGCTGGGCGGCTGCTTCCATCGTCTCTCGAACACTGATGTGCCGTACATCGGGCCGCATGATGGCCTGCACCGTTGTCATGAGGCAACTCCTTCTATCCGGGCGGCGTGCTCACTACTCATCATCATTCGACGGCGGCGGACGTATCGACAGGGCAGAAGGTCATCTGGCGGCTTGCCCGCCCGGCGCGCTCGGGAACGGGATACCGCGACGGTGGTCACCGGTCTGCTGAGTACCGAGCAGATGACTCGTTCACAGCCCGGCCGTTACGGCATGGTCGGGTCGCCGATATGGAGCCGAGATATGCGCTGTTCGACGCCATCGAGTGCGCCCGCTCGGCGCCGCGCTCTGAAGCTTCGGAACCGTCGGCACCGACGACCACCGGCGCGGACGCCGGCAGATGCGGGTTCTCGCGGTACGGCAGGTCCATGTCTGTCGCTTTCCGGGATTCGGAAATCAGCTGTCCTACGTATCGTAATAATTCGCAAATCGTTGGGCTGCTGTCTTTGGTCCTCGCAGGCCGAAGGGCCGCAAATGCCGCCGGATCGTCCGGGCGCCACCGGGTAGCCGTTCGGGACTCTCGGCACTCTCGTCCGGGTGTGACCAGGAGGAGGGAGGGGCGATCCGGCGCTGTCGCAGTCATCGGATGAACGGGTACTCGGTCCCTGGTTCTCAGGGCGTTCGACCCTGTGCGCCGCCTGAGGGGCAGTGGTGCTGTGTATGCCGACCGATTCGAAGCACCGGAAAAGAGAGGCAGGCAACAGCATTGGCACGGGACCTGACGCAGCGCGAGATTCTGGCCGAACTGGAACCGATCGCCGAGGACAATCTGCCTTCCTACCATCGCGAGATCTTCGAGAACTTCTCCCGTGACGGCGCCTGGGGTACCTGGGTCGGCCGCTGGACGGCCGAGGAGATGCGGCACAGCACGGTGATCCGCGACTATCCGTGTGGCTCATTAGGCTGGCTGGGTGGAGTTCACAACGGATTTGGAGCGTGCTGGGTGGCTGCTGGCGCGCGTCGGCGAACACGGGGTCGGCGGCGTCGCCGGTACCGGCTTCGAGGCTTATGCGCGAATACTGCACCCGGTCGGGGCGACCCGCCGCGACGTCACGGTCACCGACGAGTGGGGCAGTCCCGAGATCGTGGAGGAGGCGATGTGGCCGTGGGCCGAGGTCGCCGTGCGCAACGGCAGAGTGATGCATCCGCTGGTGCAGTGGCGCAACCTCACCGATGGTGAGGACGAAGCGGCGATGTCGTTCGATGACGGCTGGAGAGTCGACCAGACTGTCGAGGGGTGGTTCGACCCGAGCCTGCTGGCCGCGCTCACTGTCCACCTTCGCGCAGCCACCGAGGTACCGGAAGAGGTGACGGCTGGAGTATGGAATGGATTCGGCGAGCTGAACACATCCTCGGGTGCGGTGTTCGTCGCGTCCACCGACGGCGATCCGCAGAACGTCGAGCGCGAGCGAGCTCGAATCGACGCCGAGCTGGCTGCGTCTGTCGCGCCGCAGGTCAGACGGGCGGTCGAGGCAGGGCCTTTGCTGCGGTGGCCGGGGCGCGACTTCATGCTGTTCGACACCAGTCTCTCCGAACTCGCCGACCCCGGCTGGGTGCATGCGGCGGGCCTGGGATGGACGACCGACTTCCCCGGAGTGACGCCCCAGCTGCTCTGGCCCGCCGACCACGCATGGGTCGTAGCCAGCGAGATCGACTTCGACTCCACGATCGTCGCCGGTTCACGGGCTCTGATCGACGCGGTTCTGGCCGACGAACGTTTCGAGGCCTTCGAGATCGCCGAGCAATCGGAGCTGAGCTGGTACGGCGACACAATCAACCCCACGCCGAAGAACTGAGATGTCGGCGAGAACTCGACCAGGGCGTGCAACCGAGGTCCACGAAGATGTCACGAACAGGGGTAAAGGAGTTCCGGACTGGCAGGGCGCTGAGCAGCACGATCGCGTTGAACCGGGGATAGAACCGGACCTGGTTTCGCACCGTGCCTGCGATGAACAGCGGTTCGCGCGACTGCTCATGGGCTGCGATCAGTGCCTCGATTCGCGCTTCTGACCTGACTGCCTTGATCGACAGCGGAAGAGGCAAACCGCCGATCCACGAACGCGGGTGGAAGCCCCTCGATCCCGCACCGTGGCTCGTGGAACACCGTTCCCAGCTCGTAGCCGAGCGCGCTCGCGGCAGATCGTAATGTGTCTTCTGCTGCGTCGCGTTAGCCGAGCAGGTACCCGTAGGCAAGGGGCAGCACCGGCGAGGTTGTTTACGGGAGGCCAGGACGAGGGGTGGCGGTGCCTCGGTGCGGATTCTTCGATCAAGCTCGGGCATGCCGAACGTGCGCCCGCGTCGACTGACCAGTGGTCTCGACGGGTTCGACGACCCACCAGGCGATCGCCGTCCATATCGATGCCAGTAGAACCGCGCCGATGATGTCGGTGGGGTAGTGCGCACCGGCGTAGATTCGCTGCACGCCCACCAGCGCGGGGATCAGGAGGATGGCGGCGGACAGAAGCCGATGCCGTCGTCGGCGGGTGGTGGCCCACAGGAGTGCGGCGGTGGCCGAGTAAAGCGTCAGCGAGGCGGCGACGTGTCCGGAAGGGAAGCTGGCGGTGGGTGGCAGGTCGGGATTGAGGTGCGGAACCCGGGGGCGGTCGCGGTCGACGATCGCGGCGGTGGTGAGAAACAGCGTGATCTCACCCAGCAGCGCGCTGCCGAGGAACAACACCGGGCGCCAGCTGCGCAGGACGCCCACCGCCAGCGCGGCGACGATCAGGGCGACCGTGATGACCGCGGTGGTATCGCCGAGTTCGCCGAACACGCCCAGGACGGAGGTGAGCGTCGGGTTACGGTGCTCGGCAAGTGTTGCCACGACGCCGTGATCCCAGCGCAGGACGGGGTTTTCGGCTTCCGGGGCGCGCACCAGCATGCCGATTCCGACGAGCCCTCCGACGAGCAGCACCCACGCGACCGCGAGTTCGCCGATTCCTCGCCATGGGTGGGGGAGAGTGGGCGCATGCCGGAGCGGGACCGGCCGCAAGTCGTCTTCGTCGGCCGGTGGTACGTCACCGGGCAGCGGGCCCGCGTTGCCGACTCGGGCGTCGCCCCGCCATCGGTGGAACGCGACGGTGACCAGCACGAGCCACAGCGACCCGAGCAGCCAGCCCGCGAGGACGTCGGTGAGGTAATGCGCGCCGAGCGCTATCCGGCTGAGGCCGATGGCCGCCACGATCAGGATCGCGAACACGGCCACCGCGCGGCGTGGGCCCGCCGGCAGGATCGGCGCGAAAACCAGCAGGACACCGCCGTAGCACACCAGTGAACCCATCGCGTGTCCGCTGGGGAAGCTCCACCCGTCGGTGCTGTAGACGGGAGTCTCCACCACCGGACGTAGCCGGGCGACAAGCTCTTTGACGATCGGGTTGAGGATCAACCCACCGGTGCCTGTGATCACCACGTAGACCGCAAGGCGTGGTAGACGACGAATGAGCAGCCAGAGCCCGCAGACGGCGAGCACGAGGGCCAGCGTGCCGGTCCCGCCGAGATCGGTGATGCCGGTGAGGATGTTCCGCAGAATCCTGTGCTCCGCCACCACGGAGACCAGGCTGTCGGTGACCGCCTGATCCGCTGTCTGCATCGGTTGCCACCGTGCCCGGACCAGCGCTGTGAGCACACCGAACCCGATACCGACGGCCACAGCGCCCGACATCGCCGCGGCGCTGCGGACAGCGAATCGTTCGGCGGCCGCGGCCTCACTCCGAGGGGCCGGGCCGCCAGGGCGGTCGGCGCCCGTCGCGGCATCCCCGTCGTGGCGGTCGGCAGACAACGCAACACCTCCTGCGATCGTGCGAGACCCCCGCCGTGCAGCGAAGACCCGCGACAGGTCACCAAAGAACCTCCGGGTCCGGATCCTTCGTTGTCCACGGTTTCCCGAAACGAGCGGCCGCAATCAATCCGGATATGTCACGGTCGACAACTTCGCGATGACCGCGACCGAATCCGATCCCGCCGTTTTCGGAACCGGCGTACAGGGCGAGTCTTCTGTCTCTGGCGCAGTGACGCGGGTTCTAGCGACTGCGTTCGTAGGTGTGGTCCGGCGCCGGAATCCGCTGCTGGGACCGGGGTGCCGGTGCTGGTGCTCGAAGTTCCTGCCGTTGTGGTCATTTCCGCGGAACGGATCCTTCCCGTTCAGGCACCGTTCCGCCGTGCCGGCTTGCTCGGTCACGGCCCCAGCATCCCACCACCGGAGTGGTTCGCGGCAATCTCGCGGCTTCGAGGAAGCAACGGTCTATTCAGTGACCTGTAGCCAGGCGCTCTTCACGCTCATCGTTGGTGTGGTCTTTGGTTACCGGCGAACTACGGACAACACCTCGTCCGCACACCCCCCAGCCCGGACCCGCAACTAGACTTCAGTGTGGGCGCGTCCAAGGGGAAAGCAGCTACGGACGCGTCACCCGCATGGGGGTGGTGCCACAGCGCAGCGATCGGTTAGATCATTCGTCGGCGGCGCCACCTCTGCGATACGCCGGACGCGCCTGTCCGGCTGCAGCACACCGCGATAGCCCGGGGCGGAATGGCCTGATGCCAGAATTTTCGTGGCACCTGCATTTCGCCTGTCGGCGCGGGATTGTACGGCGACCGACTCTCCGGGATGAATCACTGACACATCGATGGGAGATGCGAATGCCTCAGCAGAGTACCGAGATCACCGAAGTCCAGCGTGCAGCGCAGGAGGAGGCCGCCGAGATCCTCGCGAAGATCCTGAGGTTCCTGGTCTCATCGCCGACGCCGGAGGGAGCCGAGGGTGCTGAGGGGACAGGCGGCGAGTACAACGGCCCGATTCCCAACAACCCCGCTGTGAAGGGCCACCCGGCCGTCCAGGCAGCCCTGCTGGACCTGGAGAAGAAGGGGCCGGAGCATATGACCCAGCTTGCGCTCCGTTGCTTCGGCCATGCCAACGAGTGGGACGGTGGCCTGCTGAACGCTCTGCGGTCGATGGGCTACAAGGTCTGACCGCCGGGTTCCCCACCCGTCCCGAACCGCGCGGTACTACCGCTGTGTCCATGACTTCGGGACCTCATACAGCACAGCCCCGGACGTGAGTCCGGGGCTGTGCCGTGTCGATAGGAGCGCAAGCCATCCCCGACAAACCGGCGCGGTTCGCGACAGTCTCGAGGCACTGGGCCGCCGGCGCAACGTGCCGGCGGCCCAGCCGAATCACCTGTCAGATGAAGGTGTAGGCGACGCCGTTACTGGTCCCACCTCCTGCCGATCCGGCTACCGTCGATGGCTATCCCGGTTCCGCTCCAGCCAATGACTTAGAGCGCAGCTCTAGTGCTGGCGTGTGGCGGCTCCGCCCCGTCTCCGGGCGGTCTTGCCGCCGCGATCCGAACGTCTCCGCCGCGAGAAGACGTAGCTCACGACAGTGCCGATCCAGCCGCCCGGCCGTGGCTCGGGCGAACCACCGGATCGAGCTGGTACATGTCCCGGGGCCTGCACAGGGTCGATTGCGGTCGGTCACAGCGGCCGGGTCACACCGTGCTGACCACCTCCTCGTACTCCAGTCGCGGCGAGCGCGGGAACCACGCGTTCGGGCCCGGCTTGCCGATATTGACCACGACGAGGCCGGTGTGTTCGCCGCCCGGGAAGAAGTCCTCGTCCAGGCCCGCACCGTCGAAGCCGTTCATCGGGCCCGCCGCCAGCCCGGCGGCACGGACGCCGAGGATGAAGTAGCCGATCTGGATCAGAGCGTTGAAGCGTGCGGATTCGGCACGGTAGTCGGCGTCGGCGAAGTAGTCCTTGGCCTCCGGCGCGTGCGGGAACACCCTGGGCAGGTTCTCGTGGAAATTCAGGTCGGCGGCCAGGATCGCCGACAGCGGTGCGGCGGCCGTCTTCGGCTTGTTGTTGTCGATCATGTGGGTGACCAGACGGGCCCTGGCCTCAGGGCTGCGCACCAGAACGATCCGCAGCGGTTGCTGGTTCATCGACGTCGGTCCGTATTTGACAAGCTCGTAGATCTCGCGGATCTGTTCGTCGGTGACCGGCTCGCCGGTGAAGGCGTTCGCCGTGCGGGCCTCCCGGAACAGCAGGTCCTGGGCGTCGGCGGCGAGCGTGAGCAAGGCCGGCTGAACGGAATTCACAGGGTGTCTCCTCGAATGCTGGTCGGATCAGTCGTGGACGACGCGCCGCGACCGGGTCAGCAACGCGCCGTCGGCGCGGACGAGCACGTCGTGCACGACGCAGCTCGGCGCGATCTCCGGCTTGCTGTCCGGGCGGATCTTCACCACCAGGCAGTAGGCGGTGGACACGATGGTCCCGTCGTCCTGCGGCTGCAGGTTGATCATGTTGAACCAATGCCTGCGCTGCATCGGGTCGGTCTCGAAGCGCTTGTGGAACTCGACCAGGTCGGCGATGATCCCCGCCCTGGTCCGGGCGGGGGGAATGCCCGGTGTGTGCTCGAATTCCGCGTCCTCGGTGAAAGTCGCCGCGTAACCGGGGATGTCGCGGTTGTCCAGCCGCTGCATCTGCTCGGCGTAGAACTGCTGGACCTCGGCGTACAACTCGGTGCGGCTGGCGACGGTGGTCATGGTTGCTCCTGTGGTCGCGGCGGGGCTCGGCTGCACGCCAGCGTGGTCCTCGCCGCTAGAGCCTCGGTTGAGCCGAGCCCCGCCGCGCGCGGTTGACCGGATCTATAGGACGCCGGTCGACCCTGATGGTCGAGAAGCCCGGCGAGTTCGGAAGTTCGACCGATGGAGGAGTCATGGCGGAAAATCGGCGCGTCGCGCTGGTCACCGGAGCGACCAGCGGAATGGGCCTGGAGATCACCAAAAGTCTTGCCTCCCAGGGCATCGCGGTGTTCCTCTGCGCTCGCGATCAGCAGCGGGTGACCGACACGGTGAAGAGCATGCAGGACGACGGTCACGAGGTGGACGGCACCGTCTGCGACGTGGCCGACGCCGCGCAGGTCCGCGAGTACGTCGACGCGGGTGTGCGGCGCTACGGCACGATCGACATCCTGATCAACAACGCGGGCCGCAGCGGTGGCGGCGTCACCGCGCAGGTGCCCGACGAACTGTGGTTCGACGTGATCAACACCAATCTCAACAGCGTTTTCCTGATGACGAAGGCGGTGCTGAACGCGGGCGGCATGCTCGAACGCGGCAGCGGCCGCATCGTCAACATCGCCTCCACCGGCGGCAAACAGGGCGTGGTGCACGGCGCCCCGTACTCCGCGTCCAAGCACGGCGTGGTCGGCTTCACCAAGGCGCTCGGCCTCGAACTGGCCAAGACCGGGATCACCGTGAACGCCGTGTGTCCCGGATTCGTGGAGACGCCGATGGCCGAGCGGGTACGCGAGGTGTATTCGGGGCTGTGGGGCGTGGACACCGAGGAGGTGCACGCCCGCGTCAGCGCGCGGGTGCCCATCGGCCGCTACGTGCAGCCGTTCGAGGTGGCGGCGATGGTCGACTATCTGATCGGTCCCGGGGCCGGCGCCGTCACCGCGCAGGCGCTGAACGTCTGTGGCGGCCTGGGAAACTACTGACAAGGAGTGCGGGCAATGACCGCAGTGCAGGAGAACGCCCCCACCTTCGGACACGAGGACTATCTGCGGGTGCTGGAGGCCATCCAGACCGGCGCGTTGCAGTTGCTCGCGGGTTTCCCGCAGCAGCCGAGCGCGCTGCGCTTCCAGGTGGGAGAGGTGACCGTCGAGGCCGAGTGGGCGGCCGTGCAAGCCCCGGTCGCGGTGGCCGCGGTGGAAGCCGTCGCCGCACCGGAGGCGCCGGCGCCCGGCGCGATCGTGCGCGCGCCCAGCGTCGGCGTGTTCTATCGCTGCCCCGAGCCGGGTGCGGACCCGTTCGTCGAGGTCGGCGACCGAGTGAGCGCCGGGCAACAGGTCGGCATCGTGGAGGCGATGAAATTGATGATCCCGGTGACAGCGCAGGCCGGCGTGATCACCGGGATCCTCAAGGAAGACGGCGAACCGGTTCAATTCGACGACCCCCTGTTCTCGTATTCAGCGGAATGACAGTGCGTTTCGGGCGGTCGGCTGCGGCGCCAAGTGAGTACCCGGCGTTGCGTCCGCCCGCCGACCCGCGCGGCGCCGATCAGCGTCAGCACGTCTCCGTTCAGCGACAGCTGCCGCACCTGCTCGGTCCGCGCCCAGGCGGGGTTGGAGCAGACGCTGATCGCGTGCACCACCTCCGCACCGGTGCGCCGCCAGGTGCCCGCGTACCCCATGAACGGGGTGGCTCCCCGAGCTCCGTCCGTGCGCATCATGCTCACCGACATGTAGCCGTGCGCGCCGTAGATCAGCAGGCCGCGCGGCGCGTCGCCCAGTGGGCCCTCGCTGGTGACGTCCTGGTCGTCGATGTCGTAGTAGGACAACAGTTCCCAGGTGCCGACAAGATCGGTTGCGTTCATGACACCGACGATGGCCGCCGCCGCTCTAATCACGCTGTAGCCGGTCGGACGGCGAAGCGGTGACTGATCCGCACCAGCTGCCAGACGACGTCCAGCTCCTCGCGATCACGCGGCCCATACACCATCACCAGGGTCCCGGGCAGGTATCCCTGCCGAGCCATCGGATGCGCCTCCGCCCATCCCTGTCGAACCGCCTGTGCGACCACGTCTTCCGGTAGGCACATGTGCAGGCTGCCGTCCCCGTGCCCGTGCAGGTGGGCGAATTCGGTGCCCGCGAGATACGCCTCGCCGGGCCCCTGGGCGATCGCCGGCCGCAGGTGCAGTGCCCGGGTGTCGGGCAGGGAGACGCCGCTGCGCCCGAGCAGAACGCCGTCGAGCGTGGTCATCCGCGACCACAGCTGCTCTTGCAGTTCGGCGGGCGCGATCTGGTCGAGCTGCTGGTGCGGATTGTGCGCACGGGTGCGCGGCCGATCGCCGGAGCGCCGCGGCAGATCCAGCCTGCCGTCCACCGTTGTCGTCGTCATGACTGTGCTCCCTTCGGATTTCGCATGCTCGCGACCCTTGGAAACACATTACTTTCCAAAGTATAGTAGTAACCAAGGGGAAAGTTACTTACCCGGAGGACGTATGACAACCGCGCCCGAGACGCCGCTGGACCCTTGCCCGATCACACCGGTCATCGACCTGGTGTTCGGCCGCTGGTCCACCCAGGTGCTCTGGGTACTCACCCACGACGGCAAGCTGCGCTTCACCGAATTGCAACAGCGCATCCCCGGCCTGACGCCCAAGGTCCTCACCCAGCGCCTGCGCCAGCTCGAACGCGACGGACTGGTCGCGCGCACCTACCACCCCGAGGTCCCGCCGCGCGTCGAATACGAGGCGACCCCGCTGGCCGAAACGCTCACCCCGGTGTTCAGCAGCATCGTGACCTGGTCCTCCGAACACCTCGGCGAGGTTCTCGCCGCGCGCGCCGCATTCGACTCGGGGGAGACTCGGGACCGATAGTCGACGGCCTACGGTGTCGGCGCCGGCCGAGTGGCGAGTTCGAGCAGGCATCCGGCCAACTCGCGCGGCATCGTGATCATGCAGTCGTGCCCGGTGGGGAGCACGTGGAGGCGGCCGGGAGGCAAATCGGCGGGTGGCAGGGTGCGGGGCATGGCGGCGCGCATCGCTTTGAAGTCCTCGCCGCCTTCGCCGCAGTAGACGTGTGTCACCGGAATCGCCGCCAGCGCCTCGGGATTCGTCAACTTCATCGGCTGCTGGAAGGTCTTCAGCGATTGCGGCGTCTGCATGGACGCCAGCCAACCGAGATCGGGTTCCTCGGTGACGCCGTACAGTCCGCCGTCGCCGGTCGGTTCGGTTTGCGGCGGCACCAGCCAGCCGTCGCCGGTGGCGGCCGCCGCGGCGGCGAAGGCGTCGACCATGCCCGGCATGATGTCGGCCACCGCCTCGCCGTCGCGGGGCACGAAGGTGTCGATGTAGACCAGTTCGGCGATGCGTTCCGGCACGGCGTCGGCCAGCGCGGTGACGACGATGCCGCCGTAGCTGTGACCGACCAGGACGACGTCGGTCAGGTCCGCGGCGGTGACGAGGTCGATCAGATCCTGAACGTGGGTGTCGAGCCCGACGTCCGCGGTGAGCAGGTGCGCGCGGTCGCCGAGGCCGACCAGTGAGGGGGCCAGGACGCGGTGGCCCGCGTCCTCCAGCGGCGGGGTCACCCGCTGCCAGACCCATCCGCCGTGGAATGCGCCGTGAATGAGCAGGTAAGTCGACACGATCAGTTCTCCCTGAGTTTGGTCAGCGCCGTGACGGTTCCGGTCGCGGGCGGCACCGGCTCGGGGCGGATGCCGAGGCCGATCACCCTGGCCACCAGCCGGGGCAGGCGCGGGAAGCGGCGCAGCAGCCGGACCAGCAGCGGTCTGTCGGTCCCCGGTCGTCCCGCGCTTGGGTAGAGGTCGGCCAGAAGGTGCAACTGCGCGAATTGCACCACGCGCATGGGGAATTCGCGGCGGCGCTGAACGGCGCGCAGCTGCGCTGTGGACGCGGTCGCGCCCGCGGCGAGGATCGGCGCCAGCAGGCGAGCGGTCGCGATGGCGTCCTGCACCGCCAGATTGATTCCCACCCCGCCCGCCGGGGACATCGCGTGCGCCGCGTCCCCGATCGCCAGCAGCCCCGGGCGATACCAGCGGCGCAGCCGATCCACCCGGACGTCGAGTGGTTTCACGTCGTCCCAGTCCAGGATCTCCGCGTCCAGACGCGGCGCGAGCACGGGATAGATGGCGGACAGGTCCGCACGGAACCGCGCCGGCCCCGCCTCTCGGATCGTCGCGAAGCCGCCCTTCGGGATCATGTACGCGACCTGCAGATAGTCGCCGCGATCGATGCAGACGATGAAGAATCCCTTTCCGCTTCGCACGGTGGGCAGGCGCTCGCCCTCCGGCTTGCCGACCCGGAACCAGAGCACGTCCATGGGCGCCGAGCCCGCGGCGACCTCGAGCAGCCCCGACCGGCGCACGATCGAATGCCGCCCGTCGGCGGCGATCACCAGGTCGGCGGCGACCTCCAAGGGGCCATCGGCCGACCTCGCGCGTACGCCTGCCACCGCGCCGTCGCGCTGGATCAGCTCGGTGACCTCCGCTTCCTGCACCAGCCGGAAGCCGGGGTAGCGGCGGCCCGCCTCGGCGAGGAAATTCAGCACGTCCCACTGCGGCATGAACGCCACGAACGGATAGGGCCCGGGCAGCGCGCTGAAGTCGGCGAACACCACCGGACCTGCGGCGGTCGCCATCGGCAGCTGGGCCGATTCGACGTGCGGCAGCGCCAGGAACTCCTCGGCCAAGCCGAGCTCGTTCATCGCGAGCAGCGTCGAGGTGTGCACGGTGTCGCCCCGGAAATCCCGCAGGAAGTCCGGATGCTTCTCCAGCACGAGCACCTCGACGCCGGAGCGGGCCAGCAGCAGCCCTGCCATCAGTCCGGCGGGGCCGCCGCCGATCACGCAGACCCGCGCGGATGCGGTGGTCACGCCAGGCATGTCGGCACCTGCCCGCCGTTGTAGAGCACCATTTCGTCGAAGATCGCCAGCACGTCCAGCGGCTCGCCCAGCCGGCCGCCGGACAACTCCGCATCGGCGCGATACAGGTTGCCGACCAACCGCTCCTGATCGACCAGTTCGGCGAACTCACCGTGGTCGGCCTCCAGCGCGATCGCCAGCGGCGTCAGCCCGAGTGCGCGTCCCTCCGCGGCCAGGTCCTGCACCCAGCGCAGGTACCGCAGCGTCTGGTCGAAGATCTCCGGCCCGGTGACGGGGCCGTGTCCGGCGACAACCGTCTCCGCCCCCAGCGCGGCCAGCCGCCGCACCGCGGTGATCGCACCGCTGACCGATCCCATCAGGCAGAACGGCGCCGCGCCCGCCATCACCAGGTCTCCGGCGAACAGCACGCGCTCCTCGGGCAGCCACGCCACCACGTCGTTGGTGGTGTGCGCGGCGGTGCCGAAATGGATGAGTTCCACCCGGCGCTCGCCCCGGTGCAAGGTCAGGTGATAACTGAAGGTGATGCTCGGCAACGTGACCCGCACATCGCCCCATTCGACGTCCGGCCACAGCTTCGTCAGCGCCAGGCCGGTCTCGATCATCTCCGGCCGGATCCGGTCGTGGCCGACGACGACGGCGGCCGGTCCGAACAAGTGATTGCCGAAGTTGTGATCGCCGTGGTGATGGGTGTTCACGATGGTGCGGGCCGGGCCCGTACCCAGCCTGTCGACGAACTCGACGAGTGCCCGGGTGCGCCCCTCCGTCGCCAGCGTGTCGATCACCACCACGCCGTCCGGCCCGGTCAGCACACCGGCGTTGCTGACGCACCAGCCGCCGCGGCTGTGTGTGTAGGCGTAGACGCCGTCGGCGATCTCCTGCACGCGCGGTGTCGCGGTCGTCTCGGTGGCGGTCATGTCGGTGACTTCGTCGTCGCGGCATAGCGTTCCGCGCACCGCAGGGTGTTTCGGCTGTTACCGGACAGCGCCTCGGTGAGGTATGCCCGGGCGTCGGCGAGATCGGTGTTCGCGCCGAGGATCTCGCGCGCGGCCCCGGGATGGATCGCGACCGTGTGCCGCGCGGTCACCACCGCGCCGTCCGGTCCGTCGGCGAACTCCCACGCACCGCTGTGGCCGAACAGGATCGCGGGCGGCACCAGTTGTTTGTAATCGATTCGTTCGCCGGGAACGCACACCCGGATCGATTTCGTCGTGTGCGGGATCTCGCCGGCCGTCACCGTGTCCATCTCCATCAGCTGCACGCCCTCGGCGTCCTCGGTGAGCTCGATGCGGCCCACATGCGGCACCTGCTCGGGCCAGCGTTCGCTGTGGTAGACGAAGTCGTACGCCTCGTCTGCCGAACATTCCAACGTCACGGTGTCCTCGAAGGTGTGGATCACCTCGTCCACCGGGTAGCCGAGCTCGGCGATGCGCGCCAGCGCGGCGAGTTCGACCACGCTGTTGCGATCGACCGACGCGGCGACCTGCGCGGCATCGGCCCCGTCCACCACGGTGAAGTGGTGGTCCAAGGTCACCTTCGTCGTGCCGGGGCCGATCTGGCGGAACGACCAGCCGCCGCCCATCGACGCGATCGGCGCCTGACTGCGTTCCTGCTCGAAGGCGATGCGGCGCTGCCCGGCGTCCAGCACCCGCCGCGACGTCCAGTTCTTCACCGCGCCGCCGACCGTCGCCCACAGCCGGAAGCGCTCCTCGTCCGGCCCGCGGTGCAGGTGGCGCACCAGCACACTCGGCTCGAAGATCACCGGCCACCTGGTCACGTCGGCGACCAGCCGGTAGACGACGTCCGGGGCCGCCTGCACCACCCTGGTGTGGGACATCACTTCGGCATTCATGCCGCACCTTGCAGTTGGGCGTTCACGATGTCGACCAGCTCTTGCGGCGTCTTGACCTCGATGAGTTCTTCCTCCGGGATCGTCACGCCGAAGTCGCGCTGGATCCGCGCCGCGGTCTCGATGAGCGCGAGCGAGTCGTAGCCCAGCTCCTCGAATTCCACGGCGGCGATGTCGCCGCCGAGTTCGGCGAGGTCTTCGCCGCCCGCGCAGTCCACCAGAATTCGGCGTAGTTCGGTGATGGTGATGGTCATGATTCGCTCCTCGGCAGATCTCGATCGGACACGGCGCGCACGACGACCGCGGAGTTGAAACCCCAGCGCCCGCGTGCCAGGACGAGCGCGCCGCCGACGGTGGCGGAGCGCGGGGAACCGAGGACCAGGTCGATCCGGTAGTCCTCGGCGAGCGTGGCGGTGTGGGCGGTCGGCGGTATCACCGAGTCGCGCATCGCCAGCAGCGCGGTGACGACGTCGAGCGGACCCGCGCCGGAGAACAGGCGTCCGGTCAGCGGTTTCGACGCGGTGACCGGAACGCCGCCCGGCCCGAACAACGCCTCGATGGCGGCGGCCTCGTCGCGGTCGCGATCGGGTATGCCGGAGGCGTCGGCGAACACCACGTCGATGTCACCGGGCGTCATCCCGGCGTCGGACAGCGCGAGTTCGGCGGCACGGCGCAGGCCCGACGGCCTGCGGGAACCGGGCGGCGGGTCGAAGGTCGAGGCGTACCCCGCGATCTCGCCGTGCACCTTGGGCACGCCACGGGCGCGCGCGGCGGCGGCGTCCTCGACTACCAGCATCGCGCCGCCCTCACCGGGCACGTATCCGGCCGCGCGGGCGTCGAACGGCAGATAGGCGTGGTCAGGGTCGATCGCGGTGCTCACACCACCGCTGGACAGATGCGAAGCCCAGCCCCATGGATCCAGCGCCGAATCGACGCCTCCGGTGACCACCAGCGGCGTTCCGCGCCGCACGGTGCGCCGCGCGTGGCCGATCGCGTCCAATCCGCCCGCCTGCTCGGCGACCAAGGCGCTGCTCGGCCCGCGCATGCCGTGCCGGATGGAGATCTGGCCGGTGTTGACCGCGTAGAACCAAGCGAAGGACTCGTACACGCTGACGTGCTCGGAGCCGAGCGACCACAGCTTGTTGAACTCCCGATGGGTGAATTCGAAGCCGCCGGAGGCGTTCCCGGTCACCACGCCCATGTCGTAGTCGGTCAGCGTCGCCGTATCGACCTTCGCGTCGTCCAGCGCCCACTGCGCGGAGACCAGCGCCATCCGGGTCGAGACGTCCGTCTGCGGCAGCAGCCGGCTCGGCAGGTGCTCACCGGCGTCGAAATCGGCCACCTGTCCGGCCAGGCGCGCCGACGAGCCGCCGACGTCGAACCGGGTGAGCGGCGCGATCCCGCCGCGCCCGGCCAGCACGGCGTCCCAGAAACGCTCCACGCCCATGCCGTTCGGCGCGAGCACCCCCATTCCGGTCACGAGGATCATGCCGCCACCGCCTCCGCCTTGCGCAGCACCATCGCGCTCTGAAAGCCGCCGAACCCGCTGCCCACCGTGAGCACGGTGTCCATCCGGTGGTCGCGGGCGGTCAGCGGCACGTAGTCCAGATCGCATTCGGGGTCGGGTTCGTGCAGGTTCGCCGTCGGCGGCACCACCTGGTATTCCAGCGCCAGCAGCGAGGCGGCGATCTCGACCGAGCCGATCGCGCCGAGCGAGTGTCCCACCATCGACTTGATCGAGCTCATCGGCGTGGCGTAGGCGTGCGCGCCGAGACTGCGCTTCACCGCGGCGGTTTCGTGCCGGTCGTTCTGCCTGGTGCCGGAGCCGTGCGCGTTGATGTAGTGCACGCCGGTCGGGTCGATCCTGGATTCGTCGAGTGCGACCCGGATCGCCTCGGCCATCTCACGGCCATCGGCCTTGAGTCCCGTCATGTGGTAGGCGTTGCACCTGGTCGCGTATCCGGAGATCTCGGCGTAGATATGCGCGCCTCGCTTGCGCGCGCTCTCGTACTCCTCCAGCACGAAGAGCGCGGCGCCCTCGGCGAGCACGAACCCGTTGCGTGAGTTGTCGAACGGCCGCGAGGCCGACTCCGCGTCGTCGTTGCGCGGGGTGGTCGCCTTGATCGCGTCGAAGCAGGCCACCACGATCGGCGTGATGGGTGTGTCCGCCGCGCCCGCCACCATGACGTCGGCGGAGCCCTCGCGGATCAGCTGCACCGCGTGGCCGACCGAGTCCAGTCCCGACGTGCATCCGTTGGAGACCATCGCCACCGGCCCCTCCGCGCCGACGCTCCAGGCCACCTCGGCGGGCATCACGCTGGGAATCATGTAGTCGAACATGTGCGGGGAGAGATACGTCTGGTCGACCAGCCAGTTCTTCCCGGAATCCGACAGCACCAGGTATTCGCGCTCCAGGCTGGTGGCCGCGGCGACCGCACTGCCGAGGCTCACGCCGAGCCGGTGCGGATCGACCGCCGCGAGGTCGAGCCCGCTGTCGGCCACCGCCTCCCGCGCACAGACCACGGCGAACTGCACCGCCCGGTCCATGCGCCGGATCTCCCTGGGAGACAATCCTTCCCGCACCGGGTCGAAGTCCGCTTCGCCGGCTACCCGGGACCGGTACGGCGAAGCGTCGAAGAACGAGATCCGGCGTGTCGCGGTGCGGCCTTCGGGACAGCAGCTTCCAGAACTCGTCCTTACCCGACCCGCCGGGCGCGCGGACGCCGAGCCCGGTGACGACAACGCGGCGGCTCATCGCGCACCACCGGATGCGTTGGTGTTCATGGCGTTCTCCCTTCGATGCTGCGATCGAGCATCGACGACGGCCCTCGAACCTCGCTCGAGCGAGCGAGTCGAGTTGTTCTCGAGCGGTGCGGCGCAGGCTGTCCGGTGTGATCGCCCGGCCGGCGCCGCCCGGATCGATCACCCGTTCCCGAGCACAGGAGACACGCGTGATGAAGTCAGCACACGGCCGAGACGGCGCCGCGGACTGGGTGCTCTGCCCGGCATGCCTGATCCCGCTGTACGGCAAGCGGTTCGCCCGCGACCTCGGCGTATGCGGAGAATGCGGCAGGCACACTCCGATCACCGCGCAGCAGCGCATCGGGCAGCTCGCCGACGAGGGGCGCTTCGAGCCGCTACCGGTCGCCGCCACCGACGAAGACCCGCTGACCTTCACCGACACCAAGCCCTACTCGGACCGGCTGGCCGCCGCGCGCGCCCGCACCGGCATGCACGACGCGGTGCTGTGCGCGCTGGCCACGATCGAGGGCAGGCCGGTTGTGATCGCCGCCATGGACTTCCGCTTCCTGGGCGGCAGCCTCGGCACCGCGGTCGGCGAGATGATCACCGCGGCGGCCGAAACCGCGCTGGCACGGCGTCTTCCGCTGATCATCGTCACCGCCTCGGGCGGCGCCAGGATGCAGGAGGGCCCGCTGTCGCTGATGCAGATGGCCAAGACCAGCGCGGCGCTGGAGCAGTTGGACCGGGCGGGCATTCTGACCGTCTCCCTGATCACCGACCCCACCTACGGCGGCGTGGCGGCCTCCTTCGCCACCCTCTCCGACGTGCTGATCGCCGAACCGGGCGCCCGGCTCGGGTTCGCCGGGCGGCGAGTGATCGAGCAGACCATCCGGCAGGAGCTGCCGCCGAAATTCCAGACCGCCGAATTCCTGCTGGAACGCGGCCTCATCGACATGATCGTGCCGCGCGCGGCCTTGCGCCAGGCGCTCGGCGCGCTGCTGCGGGCCGCGGGGCCGGTCGATCCCGCCGCAACCTTCGTCCCCGCGGACGCGGGCTCGATCACCGATCCGGCCCGCCTTCCCGCGACCGATCCGTGGACGCAGGTGCGCCGGGCTCGATCCCCGCAGCGGCCGACCGCATCGGACTACTTCGCACTCGCCTTCGACGAATTCCGCGAGTTGCGTGGCGACCGGATCTCCGGTGATTGCGCCGCGGTAGTCGGTGGAACGGCGTGGCTCGGCGGGCGGCCGGTCATGGTGATCGGCCACCAGAAAGGACACGATCCCAAGGAGTTGATGGAACGCAACTTCGGCATGCCGACCCCGGCCGGCTATCGCAAGGCGGCTCGGCTGATGCGGTTGGCCGAGAAACTCGGGCTGCCCGTCATCACTCTGATAGACACGCCCGGCGCGTATCCGGGCGCGACCGCCGAGGAGCAGGGGCAGGCGATCGTCATCGCGGAGAACATCCGGTTGATGTCCGCGCTGCGGGTGCCGGTGATCAGCGTGGTGATCGGCGAGGGCGGCAGCGGCGGAGCCCTGGCGCTCGGGGTGGCCAACCGGGTGCTGATGTTCGCCAACGGCACGTACTCGGTGATCAGCCCGGAGGGCTGCGCGGCGATCGTGTGGAACGATCCCGCCGCCGCGCCCGAGGCCGCCGCCGCGCTGTCGCTCACCGCGCGAGACCTGCTGCGTCTCGGTGTGGTCGACGCGGTGCTGCCCGAACCGGGCGACGACGTGGCCTCGGCCCCCGTGGCCGCGGCCGATCAGCTACACCGCGCCCTCGCCGCGACCCTCGGCGAACTGGCCGGGCGCGGGGGTGCGGAGCTGGCCGACGAGCGCCGCGCCCGGTTCCGGCGCTTCGGGGCGCGGCAGCAGGTCCTGGTCCGGTCGGTCGCGTAGGAGTGGCGCCATGTTCGAGAAGGTTCTGATCGCCAACCGCGGTGAGATCGCGTTGCGCGTCGCGCGCACCTGCCGCGAACTCGGCGTGCGCACCGTGGCGGTGCACTCGGTCGCCGACGCCGAGTCGGCGGTGGTGCGGTTCGCCGACGAGGCGGTGCAGATCGGCCCGTCCGCGGCCAAACGCAGTTATCTGAACGCCGCGGCGATCCTGGCCGCCGCCGAGCTCACCGGCGCCGACGCGATCCATCCCGGATACGGATTCCTCTCCGAGTCCCCGGATTTCGCCGACGCCTGCCGAGCGGCGGGCATCACGCTGATCGGGCCGCCCGCCGACGTGATGGCCGAACTCGGCGACAAGCAGTCGGCGCGCAGGCTGATGGCGAAGGCGGGACTGCCGCTACTGCCGGGCAGCCTCGATCCGCTGCAACTCGACGAGGCGCACGCGCTCGCGGATTCGATCGGCTATCCGGTGATCGTCAAAGCCGCCGCGGGCGGAGGCGGGCGCGGCATGCAGGTGGTGCACGAGAGCGCCGCGTTCCCGCGCGCCTATCAGGAGACCAGGGCGACGGCACGGATGCTGTTCGGCGACAGCCGGGTGTATCTGGAGAAGTACCTCGCCGCGGCCAGGCACGTCGAGATCCAAGTGCTGTGCGACGCCTACGGCAACGGTGTGCACCTGGGTGAACGCGACTGCTCGGTGCAGCGCAGGCATCAGAAATTGATCGAGGAATCGCCGGCGCCGCTGTTGCCGGACGGTCTGGCCGAGCGAATGGGCGCATCCGCCGTGCACGGTGTGCTCGAGGCCGGATATACCGGCGCGGGAACCGTGGAATTCCTGGTCGATCGCGACGGCAATTACTATTTCATGGAGGTGAACTGCCGAATTCAGGTCGAACACCCGGTGACCGAAATGGTGACGGGTATAGACCTCATCGCCGAACAGATCAGAGTCGCGGCGGGGCAACCGCTCGGCATCGCTCAGGAGGAAATCGTCCTTCGAACGAATAACCCTTGCTGCGCGTGCGCAGATATCGGCCGGCCACCTCCGCCTGCTCGACTCCGAGTTGCTCCGCCATCTTCTTTCGGATTCCGAGCACATATGTTTGCACGACCGTCACCGCGCTGCGCGGCGGATCGTCGTTCCACAGTTCTTCGATCAGGGCAGTCACCGGGACAACGGTGTCATGCCGAACCAAAAGTAATGCCAGCAACTGCCGCTGCTTCTGCGCAGTCGGCGTCGCGTTGTGATTATTCAGAGCAAGCGTCAATGGGCCTAGCACGCGAGCGCACACTGGATACTTCATTGGGAACTCTCCTACGGGCGAATTTCCCCCCGACCGACGTGAGATTTCGATTCCCACCGCGTTGTAGGCTGCGTCAGCAGTAGCGAGAAACCCGTATCGACGCCATGAATCCCAAGTAATATCGGAGTTAATTCCGCGCGCAGTCTCCCCGAATTCCCCTCACCCGCAAGGAGATTCGCCCGCTATTCGCTCAATCGGTACGGCGCGGCGAATTCATAGGATGTTGTCTTTGCGTGTGCCGGCGTGCCCTCCGGGCTCGGGTGCTCGCGCTCGACCTCCTCATCCACTTCCACCCTGCCATTCGGCCGGGTCGAGCGCGAGACCCGCGCGCACCTCGACCGTGGTCGGGAAATGCACGTCGATGGGTGGTTCCAGCACCCAGAAGGGCCATTGTGCGTACCCGACGATCAGCAGTAGCCCGCCGGGCGCCACCGCCTCAGCGGCCCGGCCCGGAATCCGCGTCCGTTCGCCGTCCCGCGCCGCCGGTGAGTGCAGATACTGCGCCGTGACGAGGTAGAAACTTTCCGAGGGGAAGGTGCGGTCCAAATCGTGCTGCTGTCGATCGATTTCACCGGAAAATTCGTGGTGGGCAGCGTTGGTCCTGGCGCGGGAGTCCGACTGGCGGCACGGCGAAGCGGTGTTCGGTGAGACGGCACCTGCCCGGGACGACCGTTCGACCGCGACAGCCGCACCTCCTGGAACTCCCTTGCCGAGAGCAACCCGGGGGTCGTAGGTGTGGCCATCGTCTTCTCCTTTCGAGACAGATGCGGGGTGTCGAATTCGATGACCCAGCCAGATTCCCAACCGCACCCGGATGCCGATTCACTCGTTCCGGGTGACGATCGACTCGCGAATGAACACCGCCCGTGCCGCGAACAGATGCAACACCGGGCGCCCGCCCACAGCGGTGGCCAAGGCTCCGTGCAGAGACCGGAGTCCGGCACCGCGGCTGCGCAGACCGGGCACGATCGGCCGAGCGCGGAGAGAGGTATAGCCAGTGTTGCTCGCCTCTGCCGCTCGTGTCGTACGGGGGTGAGACCGGACTGCGAGTTTGGCCTGGCCGGTGGTCGATTGCGTACGCGCGGTGCGTCTCCGCAACGCCGCAGGGCGTGGGGAACCGAATCCGCGGTCGGTAGCCGGTTAATGTCTCGATCGGACATCAGACAAGCAGGAACGACCAAGGAGACTCATGTTCACTCGATATCGCCTGGCCGGAGCTGTTGTTCTCGCAAGCGCGTCGCTCGGGGTGGTCCCGTTCGCCGCTCCGGGCGTCGCAGCGCCGCTCGTTGGCGCAACCGCGGCCCCCGTCATCACCTGCGCCGAACAGGGCACCGTGCACTGGGCCGGATCGGGGTTGGGCGCGATACCGTCGAAGATCGCGTGGACGGCTACCACCCGATTCACCGACTGCACGGGGTCTGCCGTCGACGAGGGGAAGCCGTACCCGGTAACCATGGACGAGCAGGGCTTCGAAGTCGCCTCGTGTGATGGGAAAGTCAGTGTCCACCAGGGCACCGGGACCATCACCTGGTCCGATGGCAGCACCAGCACGATCAGCAGCGCGGCCGCGGGCAATCAGAGCAAATCCAAGGGTTCGGGTCCGGCCTTGTTCCCGATCGTGATCGCATCGGGCACCTATGCGGGACATACCGCCTCCGACGACAACACCGTGAGCACCGCGCAGTCCTGCCCCGGCGTCACCGAAGCAGAGCTCACCGGCACGTTCACCGTCGACTGAACCAAGATAGGTGCGAACGCCGCCGAAGGGTGCTTCGGCGGCACACGCCACGCAGTGTCCAGCGCCGCTGTACCGAAATGCTCGATGGTGCTGGACGATTGGCTGCGCGTCGATGTACCGCTGCGTCCCACGCATACGACTCCCCGGCGACACTCGAACCGTTTGGCAATCGGGCCGACAACGAGACCGCCGGTCATCGTCGGCAGCGGTGGCCTGATCACCCGATCTCGGGCGAAACCGCATCGATCTGGTCACCGCGTCCGAGTCGGTGTCGTGCGATGCTCGCGTGTTCGGCTAGCAGCGCCCACGCGGCGGCGACGTGCTCGCGTCGGGTGGCAGTGCCGCCGATGGCAAGCCGGAGTGCGAATGCGCCACGAACCTTGGTGTGCGACAGGAACACTCGTCCGGTCGCGTTGACCGCATCGAGCAGTTCGTGATTCGCCGAATCGTCGCCGCGTAACCGGAAACAGACCAGCGACAGCGGATGCGGAGCCAGCACTTCGAAGCGCTCATCCGCTCTGACCCAGGAGGCGAACTGCTGGGCCAGTGCCACACTGTGCCGAATATGCTCGCGCAACCCGGCCGCACCGTACCAGCGGATCACCGCCCACAGCTTCAACGCCCGGAACCTACGCCCGACTGGCACTTGCCAATCCCGGTAGTCCACGACCGCACCCGATTCGCTCGCACCGTTGCGCAGGTATTCCGGCAGCACCGACAGCGCCTGGGTCAGAGCACCGCGATCGGCGACGTAGCAGGCGTCGAAGTCCAAGGCGGTGAGCAGCCATTTGTGCGGGTTGGTCGCATAGGAATCGGCGAACTCGGCCACGCCGGCGTGAATCCAGCGCAGCTCAGGACAGATCGCTGCGACGCCCGCGTACGCCGCGTCCACATGCAGCCAAGCGCCGTACTCGCGACAGACCGGGCCGATGAGTCCCACCGGATCTATCGCACCGGTAGACGTCGTGCCCACCGTCGCCATCACCAGCACGGGAGTGAACCCGAGACCCACGTCCTGTGCCATTGCGGCACGAAGTGCCTCCGGGTCCATCGACAAGTCGGCGCGGGTCTGGATGAAGCGCACCGCCGAGGAGCCCAGACCGGTGATGCGCGTGATCTTCTCGAAGCCGCAGTTGGCCTCGGTGGAGGTGTAGACGACGTAGCGGCCGCTGCCGATACCGTCGCGTGCCACCTGCCCGTCGGAGGCCCGGTGCAGCGCCGCGAGCAGCGTGACCAGCATCGCGGTGGAGGCGCCGTCCTGAACGACCCCGCCGCCGGTGCCGGCGAAGGTGAAGCGTTCGGGCAGGCCGATCAGCCCGGCGAGCCAGTCGAGGACATGCTGTTCCAATTCGGTACAGGCCGGGCTGGTCTGCCAGAGCATCCCCTGCACACCCAATCCGGAGGCGAGCAGATCGGCCAGCGCTGCCGGACCCGACGCACCCGTCGGGTAGTAGGCGAAGAAACCGGGATGCTGCCAATGGGTCAGGCCGGGCACGATGACGCGATCCATATCGTCGAGCAGGTCGGGAAACGGCTCGCCGGATTCCGGTGGCGATGCCGGCAGTTGCGCACGTACCGCACCGGGCGGCACCGTCGACAACACCGGCAGCGACTCCACCCGCTCCCAGTAGTCGGCCACCCAATCCACCACCGCGCGACCATGTTCCCGAAACTCCGCCGCGGTCATATGCCCAGGCGGCGCAGCGTCGACGGGGTGCGCGCCTGGGGCGCAGGACGCGCTCACGTCCTGGTGGGTGTGCAGCTCTGGAGGGGTGGTCGACACAGGCAAAGGTTAGAGGGCAGCGCACCGATCAGTGCCGATGCGGCGGCAAAGCGTGTCGCTCGGATGAATCAAGCGACGAGACCCACTCGAGTACCAGTCCGAGCTTCGCTCGTCGGGCTTCTGGGTCCTCGGCAGGATCTTCCGCTTGATCGCCTTACTGGTTCCGGTCATTGCCCCTCCTGCGATCGGGCGCGCTGGAATCCGGCTGGGTCGCACAAGCCCGCGTGGTGCCACGCATTCGTGAACCGAGGCCTACAGTGTTAGCCGCATGGCGGCTAACACGGTGGGTCGGTCCGTGAGCGCGCCGTAGCCGCACAGCATCCCCACCAGCTGACCCGGTTCGCTGATCCGGCAAGGCCGCTCCACGCACTCCCAAGCCGTGCCTTCGGAAGAGCGAACTCGGCGTGCCCGAGCCGGCCGCGGACATAGCGCGCCTTGTACCGCCAGCCGACGGCGTGGATCGATCGGCGACCGGTATTCGGTGGACCTGGAGCGTTCCGCTCCAATCTGTCAAGCCTTGTCCGCCTTCTCCCAGCTGAGGCTCGGGAATTCACCGTTATCGTCCGGGAGTTCACCAATGGTGCGGTGGTCGCCGGGCGCGACGCGCGTAGGGGAATTCGGTGGCCGCCGGTGATTCTCGCGTGCCTGCTCCCGACTCGCTCCTCATGGCTCGAGCTTTTCCTTATATGCGAGGAGCACTGAATCCCCAGCGGGTTTCCACGGCAGGAAGATGGCGATCGCAACCGCGAGCAACAGTGACGCCGAAACCGTCACGTAGGACGCGAGCGCGAATCCCTCCATGGACGCGGATTTCATTGCGTAGATCAGATCGGCCTTCGGTCGGGCGAAAGCGGGGTCGGTGGGGCGATTGACCATTTCCAGGACGGCGATGACGGATTCGCGAGCGAAGCTCTTCTCGTTCGGGGTCATCAGGAAGTCTGGGATGGCGTCGATGCGCGGGCCGACCTCGGTCGTATACACCGACGCCACGATCGATCCGAGCACCGCGACGCCGAGAGTTCCGCCCGCCTCGCGAGTGGTGTCGTTGACCGCCGAACCGGCTCCCGCTTCGTCGAGTGCCACCGAGGACATGATCGATTCCGTTGCCGGGCCTTGCACGATCGCCAGCCCCAAGCCCATCAGTACCATCGAGACGAGCACAGGACCCACATACGGTGTCTCCACCTTCACCTGCCCGGCGATGAACATCCCCACGCTCATCACCACCAGACCGGAAACGATCACGGCGGTGGTGCCGACCTTCTGGGCGATCAGCGTCGCCAGTGGGGCGCCGACGGCGATGGACGCGGCGAACGGCAGCGAGTGCAAACCGAATTGCAGCGGCGACAGCTCCATCACTCCCTGGAAGTACTGGGTGATCATGAACAAGAACCCGAACATGCAGAAGTAGGCGACCGCGATCGCCGCCGCGGGCAACGAGAACCGCCGGACCCGGAACAGGTTCATGTTCAGCACGGGAGCGGCGGTGCGCATCTCCCACCGGACGAACACCGCGAAGCAGACCACCGAGATGACGAAGCCCACCAGGCTGATCGGGGAAAGCCAGCCTTGATGCGGGGCCTCGATGATGGTCCATACCAAGGCGGTAATGCTCACCAGCGACAGGGCGATGCCGACGACGTCGAGCCTGCCGACATGCACGCCCTTCGACTCCGGGACCAGGAGGCGGGCAAGAACCAGAATGGCGGTGGCCACGGGAACGTTGACCCAGAAGACCGAATGCCAGGAGAAGTGCTCGAGTAGCCAGCCGCCGGCGGTGGGCCCGATCGCGATGGCGAACCCGGCCATCGCCGTCCACGCCGCGATAGCGATCGCCCGGTCCCTGACGTCGGTGAAGATGTTGATGATCATCGCCAGGGTCGCTGGGAACACCGCGGCGGCGAACACCCCCATCGCGGCGCGGGCGGCGATCACCTGGCCGAGGTCGGTCGCCAAGGCGCCACCCAGCGACATCACCGCGACTCCGGCCAGACCGAGCATCATCACCTTGCGTCGGCCGTAGCGATCTCCGAGGTGACCGAATGCCAGCAGCAGGCCCGCGAAGGTGAGTGTGTAGGCGTCGACCACCCACTGCAACCCGCTGAAGCCGGCGTGCAATTGCACTCCCAGTGATGGCAACGCCACATTGACGACGGTGTTGTCGAGCACCACGAGCAGTTCCGCGAGGCAGATGACGACCAGCACCGGCCACCGGGCCCGCACCCTCGGGTCTGGGGTGTCCACTGTCGGTTCGGGTAGTTCTGCAACAGATGAGTGGGGCATAGGAAATCGACTCCTCGTCATTGCGATAGGGCCGGCTCGGAAGGGGTGGCTGTCGGCCCGACCGGCACGGTGGTCCGACAACCGCGGGCCGGCGGCCACTGTGGTGCTGGCGGCGGCGGCTCAATTCCGCGACAGCACCGGCCTTGCGGGAACTGCCAAAATCAGGCCGCCATGCGCCGGTGGGGTTCGGAACGGTAGCGGGTGGTGTGTCCGTCGATGCCGAGCAGCTTCCATACCCGGCGGGAGATCGGGTTGATCAACCCGATCTCAGCGGCGAGGGCGCGGACATCCGCGAAGAAATCGGCGAAGGCCTGTTTCGAATCCGGCGAACCGTAGAACACTTCCTTGCGCACCCAGCCGGGGATACCCGCCTCGGTGAAAAACGCCCGCGGAGGGGTGACGATAGCGCGGCCGAGCGCGAACATGATGATCGGCAAGGCCACCGACAAGCCCAGTCGGTGAACCGGGCTACACTGCGGCACATGCTGTTTGAGTAACTCATGCGCGAACGAGATGTGGCGTGCTTCCTCGGCCACATGGATAGCCATCACTGAGCGCATGATCGGATGCACGTCCTCCCCGGAGCGCAGGATCGCCTTCTGGATGTGATCGATAGGCTCCTCACCGGCCAGTACGCCCATGAAGAACAGGTTCGGGAACAACGATGCGGCGGGCCCGGCCACGTATCCGAGCAGAGTCTTCAACCACGGTGTCATTCCGGGCACATCGATACCGATGCGGTTGACCATCTCCTGAAACATCAGGTTGTGGTTGCACTCCTCGATGATTTCGTGAGTGCAGTACCGAAACTCCGGCGAGCCGTTTGGCAGGCGGTAGGTGTGCTGGACCATACCGCTGATCAGCATCAGCTCGAACTGCAACCCGACCTTCGCGATATTGGACTGCCGATACATGCCGATCGCGATCCGACGCTCCCGCGGCAACGCCCGATACCAGGGGTGAGCTCCCAGCATCTCGCCCGACAGGGTGAGGATCCAACGCTCGGGCGCGGTGTAGGCATCGAAATCCGAGTGCTCCCAGTCGATATCGAGGTAGGGGTCGAAACGTCGGCGCACCGACCCCTCCGACAGCAGCGACAGCTTGTCCGCGTACGCCCGGGCCTCGTCGCCCCCGGACCGGATCTCACTCACCTCGATTGTCATCGACCGCTCCTCCAAGATTGTCCGTTACGACACGTAACAGTAATGGCGAGGTTAGTAGAACAAGTGGTCTATTGCAAGGCTCTATTGGACCTCGCATGCAGGTACGCTCTGAACAGGACCTAGGTCAAATAAGACACAATGGTCTAATCTGGTGCCTCACTAGCTCGGATGGGTCTGTGCCAGAGGTGAGGAGTGCGCATGGCCACGAATGCGCGGAGCCGCTTGATCGAGAGCGCGATCGAGCTGCTCCGACGTCGAGGGGTGGCAGGCACAGGAGTGGCCGAACTGCTCGAACACAGCGGCACCGCACGGCAGTCGATCTACAAGCACTTCCCCGGCGGAAAGACCGAGTTGATCGAGGAGTCGGTCCGGACCGCGGCGGCTTGGATCGAGCAGATGATCGAGCAGATGGCCGACACGCTGTCCCCGCCGGAAATGCTGCAGGCCTTCGTCGAGTACTGGAAATGGGTGCTGGTGACCAGCGATTACCAGTCCGGATGCCCCATCGCCGCGGCGGCGTACGGCGGAAGCGAAGCACCCGGCGCCCGGGAACTGTCCAGCCAGGCATTCCGGCGCTGGGAACACCACCTGTCCGAGCAAGCCATCGCCCGAGGCGTTCCCACCCGTACCGCGCACAGCCTGGCGACCACGACAATTGCCGCAATCGAAGGCGCGGTCATGATGTCGATCGCAGACCGCAGCATCGCGCCCCTCAACCGCACATACGACCAGCTGCGCGAACTGCTCCTGATCCATCTCGAGGCGCCCTGATCGCCACAATCAAGCCACGGCACAATCTGGGCAAATCGCAACCGGCACCGAGGGCTCTCCGGTGACGGGTACCGGTTCTACAAGCCGCCGGCCGATTGTAGTTTCCAGCCTCTCATGTCGCGGCGGGCGTAGCCCGTCTCGAAGAATTCGAGGATCGAGGAGATCAACGCACCGATCAGCAGGAAGTAGGCGGTGATCCCTACCGCGGTGCAGCCGGCGCAACTCGGCGAGGATCGCGACCCGATCGCGCGAGGCCTCCACCTCGCCGAGCATGTGTGAACTCGGAAACGCTGTTTGCCCGCGTTCCCGGGCCACCGCGACGCAGCGCCGGAACTGGCGTTCCATCAACGGGTCCAGCCCGCTGGTCGGCTCGTCGAGGACCAGTAAAATGCGGGCAACTTTTCGCGTCTGTGCGTGTCGCAAAGGCCCGTTCCACCGGCAGGTTATGGCGTGACGCATCGGAATCCTTCAGGAAGTAGGTGAGGATCCGCGCGAACCCGACAGTCCGTGTGCGCTCCGCCGATGTCGGAGGGTCCCGCTGTTTCGGTGGTGTCGACTCATTCACGCAGCGAATGTAACCATGGTTGCATCAGTTGTGCGACGTGAAATACCCCTCCGGGCATGACGGAATGCCCGCGTGTCGCCCAAGGGCGCGCACACCGGTGGCGGGCGGGGGTGGAGGGTGGTGGGTGACGCGGAGTGTTCAGCTGGGTTCGCGGCCCAGGAGGGTGGCGCGGCGGTGGAATTCGTAGAGGCCGTCGAACATCGGGCCGGTCAGCTCCAGGATCTGTTCGTCGGTGCAGATCATCGACAGTCCGCGCAGTACGGTGTCCAGGCCGGGGGCTTCGGGGGCGTCGTAGCGTTCGTCGTCGAGGTCGGCTTCGTGCACGATCGCGGCCAGTTTCCACAGCACCGGATCGTGCAGCTCGTAGCGGCGCAGGATGGTTTCGAAGCTGCAGTCCCCACCGTGGTGGGACAGCTGCACCCCGCGCATGTCGAACCCGGTCGCCTCCGTCGGGAGATCGGCCGGGTCGGCGAGGAAGACGAATTCCGCTTCGGGGTCGATGTGGCGGCGGATCAGCCATGCGCAGGCGGCGCGGTCGATGTGGATGCCCGCCCGGGTCGCCCACTTCATGACGACACGCGGCGGCCGCGTGAAACCTCTGCCGCGACAAGAGCTTCGACTGCGGCGATGGCATGGTCGCGTCCGGGCGGGGGGAAGTAGTCGCGGCGTTTGATCGCGCGCAGCTCGGTGCGCAGCCGTCGGGCCAGCGACTGGCGGGCAGTCGGCGACACCGGGCCCGCGGCAGCCTCGGCGATGATCGCCGCGTACTCGGCCGCGCGTGCGGCGGCCATGGTGGCGGCGAGCTCACGTTCGACCGTCAAGGTTGCGGGTTGGGCGATCCAGATCGAGGCGGAACCGCCGGCATCGATGACTTCCTCGGCGATCCATTCCAGCTGCTCACGCGTGCGCGCATCCGCCGGTAGGGCGACCAGACCGTCGGAGATCTGCCCGACTCCCAGGCGTTTGAGCTTGCGCCACACCGCGATCCGCGGCGTGGACGGCTCACGGGGTATGCGATACGACAGCATCACCCATTGCCCCGGCGTTGCCGCTGGCGAGTCGGGCACGAAATCCTCCGATCCGATGGTGGCATTTCACCGCACCTTCTCCCTAGCGTAGTGTCGAAACCACGGTTACACCGAGTGGGAGGTGGGTGATGCCCCCGACGCGCACATTCGCAGCACTGCTGGGCGCCGCAGCCGTAGCGGTGAGCGGATGCTCGACCTCCCCACCGGCGGGACCCCCGCAGCCCGGTGAGCTGCCGCTGCGGCAGGTCGCGCAGGTGGCGTTGACCGGCGGGCCGGTGCGCTTCGACTACACCAGTCTCGATGCCGGGCGCGGGCGGCTGTTCGTCGCGCACATGGGCGCGGGTGAGGTCATCGAGGTCGATGTTCTCGAACAAACCCCACCGATCTGGTGGACCCACATCCACGCTCTCGGCGACCCCGCCCAACTCGCCAAAGGCTTGAAAGCCGCGCTCGACGCCACCGCCATCCCGCCCGCGGCAGTCCCGCCCGCCGCCGCACCGCAGCCGCCAATGGACATCGACACCGCCGGTGTCGACGCCGCGCTCGGCCGCACAGGCACCGCTGACGGCGGCCTGTACGAGTTCACCCTCACCCGCGCGGAAACGATCACCGATATGGGGCATGTGCTGCCTCCGACCTTCGGGGTCACCACCGTGATCAACTTCCAGCCCACCGGCGGCGGCAAAGCCGCGATCAACGGCGACTTCGCCCTCACCGCACCCGAACTCAACCCCGTCATCCAAGCACTGCGCAAAGGCAACATCGCCGTCGTCGAGGTGCAAAACCATGCCCTCACCGATGACCCGCGCCTGTTCTACCTGCACTATTGGGCCGTCGATGACGCCGTCACCCTCGCCGAGGCGCTGCGCACCGCGATCGACGCCACCCACCTCGCCCCCGCCGAATAGACAGACAGGACCCATGACCGGCATCATCGTCGACCGCGTCAGCGCCGGCCACGCCAGCACCCCGGTGCTCGTCGACGCGGAGGCGGTCTTTCCCCGCGGCGCCTGCGCGGCGGTGACCGGGCCCAGCGGCGCCGGGAAGACCACGCTGCTACGGCTGCTCAACCGGCTCGCCGACCCCACCGGCGGCCGGATCCTGCTCGACGGCACCCCGATCACCCGCCTCGACGTGCTCGAGCTGCGCCGCCGCGTCGGGCTCGTCCCGCAACACCCCACCCTGCTCACCGACACCGTCGCCGACGAGATCCGCCTCGCCCGACCCGGCTTACCCGCCCCGCGCGTCGAGGAGTTGCTGACACGGGTGGGTTTGCCACCAGAGTTCGTCGCGCACCGCTGTGCGCACCTGTCGGGCGGTCAAGCCCAACGGGTGTGCCTGGCCCGCGCGCTCGCCGTCGAACCCGACGTGCTGCTATTGGACGAGCCGACCTCCGCCCTGGACACCGCCGCCGCCGCAGCGGTCACCGCACTCATCGGCGAGCACACTCGCGGCGGCGGCGCCGTCGTGCTGGTCAGTCACGACACCGACTTCCTCGCCGGTGTCGCCGACACGATCTGGATGCTGCACCGAGGACAGCTCACCCGCAGTCCCCGCCCGCTCGATCACACCACGAGCCAATGACAGCTGGTGTTTCCGTGCCCGGCTGGGGTGGAGTGGCGATGTCGCTGGCCCTGGTAGCGCTCGCCGCCGCCGTCGCCTACCGCCAGCAGCTGCACCTGACCCGCGAACTGCTCCTCGCCGCCGCCCGCGCCGGTGTCCAACTGGTCGCGGTCGGCGCAATCCTGCTGATCCTGTTCCAGCACACCGGACTACCCGGCGCTCTGGCCTGGGTCCTGCTCATGATCGCCATCGCCGGACACGTCGCCGGACGGCGCGGGGTGGGCCTGCCGCACGCGACCCGCGCCGCCACCCTCGGCGTGGCCACCGGATCGGGGATCACCCTGGGCGCGCTGCTGGCACTCGGAGTGATCTCCACGCAAGCCCGCGTCGTGGTCCCGGTCGGCGGCATGATCGTCTCCGCCGCCATGCAAGCCACCGGCATCGCCCTGCGCCGCCTCCACGAAGACGCACAACACGCCCGCCCTGCCATCGAAGCCCGCCTATGCCTGGGCCTTTCGGCCCAGCAGGCGTTCGCACCGCACCGGCGCTCGGCCCTGCGCACCGCACTGATCCCCGCGATCGACGCCACCAAAGTCGTGGGCCTGATCAGCCTGCCCGGCGCCATGACCGGCCTCATCCTCGCCGGCGTCGACCCACTCACCGCTATCCGCTACCAAATCGTCGTCATGTACATGCTCCTCGCCGCCACCGCGCTGGCCGCCCTCACCACCGCCCGGCTCGCCGAACGCGCCCTGTTCGACGACTCTCACCGGCTCCTTCCGTTATAGAGGGCGAGTTCGACGAGGCGGTGACCCAAGGCTCGATGCTGTCGTTTTTCAGCGTCCCGCACGCGTGCCGACCTCCACATCCCTGGGAGAGCTGGTGCGCGGCGCCGCAATACGTCGCGTGAATGCAACGCACCCGGTCCTCAGCAGAGCCGATCACCCGCCCAGTCGCCTGAACCTCGGCGGGTCGGCATCCCGGAGCAGGCGGGAGAGAACCGCCTGGCCCTGGCTGCGGTGACAGACGCCTTCGTCGCGCTGGTCGTGGGTTTCGCATTGTCGTAACGTGCCTTTCACGCTTTCAACGGTGTCGCGGAGTTCCTAGGCGCGGTCATTCCGTGTGTGCTCGCGGTGTCATTCGCCAACCACGTCGTCGGCACACTGCTGGTGCGGGGCAGTGTCGCGTAGCTGGTGTGCGGAATGCGGGTCCTCGGATGGAAGGACGGCCGACCCCCCCGGTTGGGGCAGACGGTCGCACGATGGCTGTTCGGATTTGTGGTGATCGGACTGCAATTCCTGCAAGCGCGCTGCCGGTGGCACCCACGGCAACGCCGATGACCTGCTCCAGCTCCTCGAATGGGGTGTGGTGCCGAACCGCTCGGTGGAACGCGCCCGCCGCTTCTACCGCGCCCAGCCGGAATCGTGCACGCTCACACCCCCGAACTGCCCGATGACGCAGAGTTCTACGCCGCCCTGGAATCCGGTCGGGAATGGGACCCGGCCACCGGTACTCCCGCGACCCGCTCGGCGCGTGGGGACTGTCCGAAATATCGCCCTGATGCGCCAGCACCGGAAACACGTACATCGCCGCTGCGTTGGCGTACTGCGATGGCACATCGCGTCACTGCAACCAACCCGGAGTCCGCCTTCGGATCCTGTCGATGAGCTGCCGTTCGTCGCACTGGTGGGCGGCGCGCCGTTTCTACCGCGAGGCGGTAGCAACGCGCCGGCCACGCCCGCTCGGCATCGGTCAGATCGGCCTTCCCGCCGCCGCTACGCCGGGCCATGAGGTTTCCCGTTTCCGCGCTTGCGGCTGGTTCAGGCCCTGGAGTGCTGGGCCTTCTCCAGAGGAGAGAACATCGGGAACGAGTCATCATCACCGAGCCAGCGCACCAGGTCCTCGGCCTGTGCGTAATAGCGGCGGAACGGCTCGGCAGTGATAGCACCGCCCTGCAGGCGATGACATTTGCTCATAGCCGCGGGCAACTGCGCATTGATCCAGTGAGCGAGCGTTCCGAGCTCGTCGCGGACCCGTTCGTCGTACTCGGGGTCGTCGCCTCGATGCGACAGCAACTGATTCGCCGACCGCGATGCCGTCTGCAACAGCCGCGACACGTCATGCACCTCTTCGAACTCTCGTCTCGCCGCGCGGACCTCGGCGGGTGCCAGCCCGAACTGACGATGGATACGGATGTGTTCGGTCAGCACCCTCAGCAGTCCTTTGAGCAACCCGTTGGCGACGGAGCCGATTGTTGCCACCGCCAGCCGCTGCAACGTCGCGGCGCCGTCGATCAACAACTGTTCTGCTGGAATCTCGGCCTGCTCGAAGTACACCGAATACTCCGGTGCACTACTCACACCGGGACTTCGAACACACCTGACACCAGATACGCCGGAATCAACAACGGCGACACCGCAATCCGTGGGTACCAGAATCCAGCGTGCCGACCCGGCATACGGCACACACACCTTGTGACCGGTGATCCGCACCGACCCGCCCTCGATCACCGTCACTGTATTCGGAGCCGCCACGAACGGTGCACCGGGCTCGTTGAGCGCGGCGGTGAGTATCGCACCCTGCGCCACAGCAGGGAAAATTTTCTCCGTCACACTTCTCGGAGCGGCTTGTGCCAGAAGTAGCACTCCGAAGCCGAGTGTTGTCAAGGCCGGCACCTCCACAGCGTCGGTGGCGAGCTCGGTGAGCATCGCCGATACCTCGAGCAGGCCCGTATCCTCGCCGCAGCGTTTGGGCAGCGCGACCGAGAGTAAGCCGGACTCGGCAAGTTTCGGCCACAGCGTGAAATCATGCGCATTCTCGCGTTCGAGCACACTCACGACAGCCTCGGCGAGAGCATCCTCACTGTCGACTACGGTGAAACCCACAATCACTCCTCTCCGAATCATCGACCGCGCGGTTCGAGTCATCATTCGGTGGATCCGGCAGCCAGGCCGCAAATGCCAGCAAGCCGTTCGATCTCCCAGTCGTCGAAACTTGCATCAACGGGCTGTAAACCGCAGCATCAGCCGCCCTGGGTAACAGTCGGTCGGTTTTTCTCCCACAACGTGTCGATGGATTATGCCGCGCCGAGTAGGCAGAACTCGGCGACCGTCAATGGATTCGGCGTGGCGCGGGTGGGTGATCTCCTGACCGCTGGAACGAGACGTCACCGGAAGAGGCGAACGGGAAAGCCCACACCCTCGAACCGCTACGGGCCGGAGGCATTCGCCGATTCGTCCACAGTTCGGACCACTTTCAATCTCACAAGCGTCCAGTTCGGTAAATCACCAGACGCACCCTCGATGAGGAACAAAAGCACTGACCACCACCCCAGCAAGGCCGTACGACACTGGCTGCGCGTGTCACCACGATGATCGGCAACCGGGCTGCGAACATCACTGGCCATGGCCACAGCACACGCAAACCCCACCGTGCGACACCACGGGCAGCCCGTCTCATCACCGTGATGCAGTCCGAGATCTGGCATCGCCGCTACCCGCCGGCCAGCGTCCTGCGGGCAGAATCGTCGACGGGGCCCGCGACGTACTGCAATGGCTCACCCGCGTGGAAGCAGACGGGTGGCAGGGTCGCTGGTTGGCCTCGGGCGCGGACCAGCTGATGCCGGTTTGTTCAGAAGGTGAGGATATTGACCTGCGATCCGGTCGGCGCTTCCCGGAGCACACCCAAGCCGGTACCCACTACCGCTCGAGCGGTTGGCTCGGTCGCGTTATGGGCCGTAGCCGGTGCAGGTCGGTTGGAACTCGGGTTCAGCGGCGCCGAGGAGGTTGAGGACGTTCTGCAGGGTGGGGCTGTCAGCGAACAGGCCGTCGTGGCTGACTGGGTCTTCGGGGCACTGGTCCTGGATCGAGATGTTGGTGACCTCCGCGCCGTCGAGGTAGGAGTTGGTGTAGGGCGTCATGATCTGATCGTGGCGGGTGGTGAGCACGGCGTAGCGGATGCCGGGCACTGTGTCGCCGTCGGCGAACAGGACGGTCTGAAAGGGTGAACCTGCCTGTTGCTGGGCGAACGCAGGTGCGAGGGCGAGGTCCGCGAACTGCTGGTCCAGGCCGAGCGGGCGCAGGGTCTCGAGTGTCAGGGATTGCAGGTCGGTGGTGGTGCCGTGATTGCTGGGAGCGAGCCCGATCAGTGTGCGCACCTTGGCGGCGCCGTCGAGGCGCTTGATGTAGTAGTTGGGCATCATGCCGCCTTGGGAGTGTCCGACCACGTCGACCTTGCCGGCCCCGGTGGCGGCGAGCACCCTGTCGACGAACTCGGCCATGGTGTGCGCCGAGGCCGCGATGTCGCCGAGTCCGTAGAACACCCCGCGCGAGTGCTCGGTTTCTCCGTAGTCGAAGGCGAATACGCAGTATCCGGCGTGGGCGAGCAGGGGCGAGAGCACCACCCAGTTGGCCGCGGCATTGGCCATGGTGCCGTGCACCAGGACCACCGGGTGAGGATGGGCGGGAGTGGGCTTGCATGCCCAGTTGTTGGCACCGGGCGGGGTATCGAACGGTGGCGGTATAGCGCTGGCGGCTGCGGCGAGGATGCCGGTCAGCGAGCACACCGCGGCGGCGACCGTCAGCGAGTGAACGAGTCGGAATCTGTTCATGATCTCTCCGGGAGGGGTCGGATAATGGCCCGGTCCACATGACCGGACACTTTGCGTCGAGCATCGATATGACTGTGCGCCACGCAATTTCACTTGCGACGAGCATTACGCGGGCCGTATATCATTGCTCCTCTGAGTTTCGGGCGGCCTCGGGGTGCGCTATGTCCAGTGACGCTGCCGCCGAGGTGTCGCCGAAGCCGTGGACGATGCCGGGGTCTGGAGGCCTCGAAGGTCGCGTCCGGTCATTGTCTGCGGTCGGTGCTGCGGCGGACCCGCTGCGTGGGTGCACAAGGTGTGCAGGCGGGGCAGGCTGTAGTGGGACCAGGTGTGGCGCAGGGCAGCTGCCAGCAGCGCACCGGGGATCCATGGTGGGGTGTCGAATTCGAAGCGATAGTCCAGGTGGGTGGTGGGCCCGGAGGTTCTGAGCCGGATACGTCCACGGTGGCGGCGCACGGGTCCGCGGATGGTGCGGTACTCGATCAGGTGGGGTCGCTGGTGGACGGTGATCTGTTCGTGGATAGGCCAGATCCCCAGGGCGCGCTGGGCTCGGATACAGCCCAGCCCGTTGGGGACGCCCGGGATGAGACCGTCGCGTGCTCGCTGTTGACGCACCGGCCACAACTCCGCCCACCGGTCGGTGAGCACGTCGAACACCGTGTCGATGTCGGCGTCGAGATCGGCGGTGAACTCCAGGTGGTGCCGTCGCGGCGCGGGGTCGGCGGGCTCTGCGGCGATCAAGGTGTTCTGGGTAGCACTGCGGGTGATCAGCCAGTCGCGCAGGAACGGGAACACGTCGTGGGCGGCGCGGGGATGCAGCAGGGGCGAGGCATGGGTGTGATCGAGCGCGAAGCCCTGTCGCCGCGACAGCGACTGCACGCGCATGTCCCGTGAGCCGCACGCACGTGCCAAGTGGCGGCAGCGAGCGGGCGGGGCGATGAGATCGAGTGGACTGGCCAAGGCCAGCACGGGCACCTCGGCAACGGCGGCCACCAAGGCGCTGATGCATGAGTGCCGACGTTCGGCACCGGCCCATTCGATCGCGTCGGCCAGCGCCTCGCCCGGCTCGTCCTCCGGGCCCAGCCGCAGCGCACGGGCGGGAAACACCTCGCCCCACCGGCGGGAAGACAGAACGGTCGTCGCGATCGAAGTGGTCAGCAGCGCGATGTCCACAGCGGCGCTGACCAACACCAGCCCCGCCACCCGGTCGCGGTCCAGAGTTTCAGCGACCGCCCTGGCGACCAACACCCCACCGAAGGAATGCCCGACCCAGAAGACAGGCACAGCAGTTGATTTCGCGATGAGCCTCTGCATCGCGGGCAAATCCTGGCGTAGCGCCTCCTCCCAGCCCGCTCGAACCCCCGCGACCCGCTCTATACCGCCGACGCCGCGTCGTTCCACCACCCAGACATCGAACCCCGCCTGCGCCAGCACCACAGCCAGGCCACCACCACCCGGCCACAAGTAGAGTCGCCGGTTGTCGAAAGTGCCTGGTACCAACACAACCGGCTGATTGCCTGGCCGACCGAGGCGGGTCACGCGGAAACGGCCACCATCAGCAGCAGTCACCACCGCCACCCGGCCACCGTCTACACCGCCGTCGCTCCACTCGCTATAGGCCGGCTCGTCCACACCCACAGGCACTCCTCGACAGAAACTGGTCAACCGACCAGTTATGATGGGATCGATAGTGCACAACCAACGCGTTGCTGTCACCCCGGCTGCCCAACCTTCGTGAAAAGCCATAGCACGCTGGCCTGACATTGGTGACGGGCGCCCCAGCACAAGGGGTTCGTGTGTGTTTCACCGAGCACGATCATGACGGAAGCCGATCTCACGAATATCCTCAACTGCCGCCCCGCGGGTCCGGCAACCATGTTCAGGTCGTCCGGGCCGCCGGAGCAGACGTCCTATATTGCCGCGTTTCGGCCAGATGCCGCCGCGCGATCGTTTGCTACTTGCTAGCCTGAGCGGCCGGATAGCTTCCCGCTAAGTGGGCCGCGAGTGGGGAATTCCAAGGCTCTGGCGCACTTTCGATGATCTTGGGCTCACCGATAGTGTTGGGGGACAAAGGATTGGGCTATAGATCCTGTCCGTGGTTGTCGATGCGGGTTCATAGTCGCTATCGGCGGCGGCTGACCGACCATGCCGTGGGCGGTCGCGCCGTGGAGATCCGACTGCAGGTGAGCCATGGTTGGTGGCAGGCTCCGATCGCCGGTTGGCGGTATGGACAGAACGAGCGCAAATCGTGGTTCGCCGACGACACCACCGCCTCACGCGAAACCCCCAGTACTCCCGAAATCGCATACTGGGGGCTCCCCAGCGAGGAGTGGCTGGACGACTGGCGATCCACCACGAAGTTGCCGAGCCGGTTGATCGACGCACTTGCCGACGCGGAGCCCCAGCTCAGTGGAGTGGAGCTGACTTGGAAGGGTCGACCGGTAGCGGCCGCCGAGCGGATCGAACACATGGCGACCGGTCGGCCGACAAGGTTGGTGACGGAGCCCGAAGCACCCTGGGGCTGGTGGTCGCTCGACGACTGGGACAACTGCGCCGATGAACAATTTCTGACCGCGTTCGGCGACCGCACGAATCATCGGTGAGCCCTCCCAGCGATGCCGTGCAGGTTCGGGATTCACGTGTCGGCGTTGGGGAAAGCGGCATCAACCACAGCGATCACCGAAAGTGCGCCAGAACCAATTCCAACTGGCCACTGACATGACGGAACGCGCACTGTAATGCCGACGAGGGTGCGTCTGCTGCCAAGGCGGATGAGACGTGCAAGTCCGCGACTACAGCATCAGGGACTGCCGAGCAGCGTCTACCCGCAAATGGCGCGCATCCCGTCCCATTTTATCTCGATCGCCCGCTGGCCTGGGGCATCGGCCGGCCTCCCCGGGGTCGCCAGCATCGGTGCTGGGGCAGACACAATCATTGAGCGTATCTCAAGCAAATACCGACCCGGCGGTGTTGTTCGCTGGACTCGGACTCGTGCAGTTCGAGGAGGGCTCTCTGATTCAACTGGTCGCGGGCGGGGTGAGCGTGTTCCGCATGGTGGAGCTCGGCGTCGACGGTGACCCGACCAAAGCGCTCGTGCAAGCAGTCGGCGACTCCCCGGGAACCTACCCGTGGACGACCGACCTGAGCCACGCGATGCTCGCCGAGCAGCCCTAGCCTCGCACTGCCGCATCTGCTCTTTCGGCCAGCCGTCCGCTCTGCGTCAGGTGTTCGACGGGTCAGTGGGCAACGCTGATCGTGGCGACTCCGCGGTGTCCTCGGTGCTGGTGCCCAGTGGCGTCCGTGGACGCGGTTCTGTCGTGGTCGGTCCGACGCGCTCGAGTTCGGTCGCCGCGACGGCCGCTGAGGAGGGCGACGCGGGCGGCGGCGATCAGTTGCCGAGCCAGTTTGGGACTGATCTCGAACAACTCGGCGACGTCCTCCTCAGAGCCACCATGGTCACCGATGACCGCAGCGGCCTCGGCCTGGTCGGCGCGCAAGCGGGCGATCTCGCTCCCCGCGCGCGCCTCGAGGTCGCTGATCTGCTGTCGCAACGCGGCGATGTCCTGATCGCGTCGGGTTTCGCAGGCGGTGATCGCTTCCCAATCGGTGAGGTAGCACTTCACCGCCTCCAGGATGGCGCGCTCTTTCTGGCGTGCCAGTTCTCGACGTCGTTTGCTGCGAGCGCGTGAGCGTTCCAGTCGTGCCGCGAGTTCGGGGATCGAGCTGTGCGCCGGGAACGCGGTGGGCGACGCGACGACATGGCCGGCCTCCTGAAGTCTTCGGGCCCGCCTGCGATTCTCCCGCGCTCGATCTTACTCGCGGCGGCTCTGCCCTCCGCGAATCCCGACGACACGCTCACCCACCGTCGCAGATCGCATCCTGCCCACCCGCAATCGAGGAGGCCGTGCGATGGCAGTCGCTGAGTGACCCGTTCTTCGCGTAGTAGGGGACAGACGGATGGTTTGTTTATCGAAGCGGATTGGTATGCAATCGATTTCGGTGACAGAACTGGCGGTGGGGGCGGATGATGGAGTCGCAGCGGCAGATCGCCGATGCGATCGAAGCAAGGGGGCGATCGGTTATGGGAAAGGTCGACACCAAGGGTGTGTGGACGCGTGTCAGCGTGGAGGAGTCGCAGTTCGAGGGGCTGCGGCAGCCGGGCAGCGGTATCAAATCCAGCATCAAATGGGGTACCGGCGTAGACGGCGAGAAGAGCGGTTATGACTTCACCGGGCTCACCGGCGTGGACGCGCGCCTGGACGGCAAGGATTTCAATCTGGGCATTTTCGCCCACTACAACCGCCGAGTCGTCTTGAAACACGCTCAGTTCTCGGTGTTCCTCAAGGTCACGGTGGACTTCCAGGATGAAGGGTTCGACCATACGTTCACTCTGCGTTTCCGCCACGACGAGACACCCAACGTGCCCGGGGACGTGGACGATGTGGTCCGGCTGCCGATCGTCCACGAGAACGACATCGTGCGCGTCGATGGCGCCGAATACCAGGTGACGATCAGCGGTTTCCGAGACCACGGCGGCCAGGGGGAGGTGCAGCCGAAGTACACCATCCGCGAGGGCGAGATCAAGAGGCTGTGGCTCGTCGCCCGATTCGAACCGATCAGCGAGCCGGGTTCCTGAACCGCGCACGATCCGCGCCGCACTGTCATCTGCCAGGCCGCGTGCCCAGCGGCAGAAGAGGAGATTCGCCAGGATGATGGGAAGGTCCGGCGTTGACGCGCCCGGATAGCGGACTGAGCCCACCCCAGCGCGCGACAGCGAGCAGTAGCGCAGATAAGCACCTCGGATTTCGAGCGAGGTCCGACGCGGCGGGTGATCACGGCGCTGGTCACCGAGTCCCGCGCGGCGGGGCCGACCGGTCGGCAGGTGCGGGTGCTCAACATCATCGGTCACCGCGCCGAGGACCCCCGTTACCTTCTTCGTGGTCTCACACGGCGCCACAGTCGCCAGTCCCGGTATGACTTCTTCCCCCTGTCTTTCTCATGATCCGGGGGGTGGTGTCGCCGGGCTCTGGTGGCGTCGACGGACCGCTGATGGGGACGAGCATCACGGCACCATCTGCACGCTCGAGCCGGCCGCTGGTTTTGCTGTCGGCACCTGTAGCACCGTAGGTCGAGGGTACCGACTCAGCGTTCGAGGCGGCCTCGTCTCTCCGCACATGATCGAATGGCAATCTGCCAGAGTTTGTTCCACGCTTCGGTAACTCCATTTCGATTTGTCGCATCTGCTGCGCCGCCGACCGCACCGCCTGCAGACCGGACCCGCACAGACGGTTGACGGTGTACGCCGGCGTCTTCTCGGGAAGTCCTGCGGCGGCGAGGTCGCAGCCGGTACCTGGCCGATGCGCGTGGTAGTCCGGAGGTGCCGGCGATGCGGCCGGTCCTCGCCGAGGAGGACCACAGACGCCGCACGATCGTCTTACCCGTCACGCCGAGGGCCCCTGAGCGTGCGACAGCGAGGCCCGAAGCGGTCAGGGCACCAGGAGATGCGCCGCGGCAAATCCCAGCCGGACACCCGCCAACGGCCGATCGCGGTCGGCCGCACGGGGGCGCAAAACGTCAGCGCGTCAGCAGATGCCGCCGCAGGAACTCGGCCTGGTCGGTGACAGTTTGCTCGAAGGCCGCTCCGACGTAGATGTCGAAATGCCCTACCGGGTAGCGGAGCACCTCGGTGGTCGGGCCCCGGCCCGCCGCGGTGAGCGTGGGTCCCGGCGGGGCGACGGTGTCGCGGTCGCACACCGCGACGAACACCGGGCATCGTAGGGAACGGAACCGGCGGCCCGGCCGGTACAGCGGGATGCGGAGCCCGATCCGGGCAGCGACCTCGTTGGTGAACGGCACGCCCTCGGGAACGAGGCGCAAACAGCCTTCCAGCGCGTCGGGGGCGCTCATCAGCGCCGCCGATCCGGGCGGCCCGGCCAGCCCCACACGCACCGGGGCGCGGCCGAGCAGGTGGGCGAGTTCGTCACGCAGCGCGCGAATGGTCACCTGCGCCGCCGACCGCGCGCCCAGCGCCCGCGTCGAGGCGGGGCCGTCGGTGAACGGGCACTGGGAGACCACCGCCGCGACCCGGCCGTCGCGGGCGGCGACCTCCAGGACGTGCCCGCCGCCGAAGGAACTGCCCCATACTGCGACGCGGCCGGTGTCCACGCCCTCGAGCGAGCGCGCGAAGGCCAGCGCGGCGGCCCAATCCTGCAGTTGCGCATCGATGTCGAGCAACTAGCGCGGTTCTCCGCCGCTGGCGCCGAAGTACCGGTAGTCGAAGACCAGCGCCGCGAAGCCCGCCTCGGCGAAGCGCTGCGCGTAGGCGGTCAGCCGCATCTCCTTCACACCACCCAGGCCGTGGCCGAGGACCACCACCGGCGCGGCCTCACCGCCGGTGGGCCGGTAGAGCAAGCCCGCGCACGAGACACCATGGGAGTCGAACTCGATCGCGGCCGGGGCTATCGCCATGCCGCTTACCTTACTGACAAGTAAGGTGCCGCGAGAAGCCCGCTCGCCCGCAGGGCCGACCCCTTTGTGAGTTCTCACTATCGGGGTGACCATCCGGCCGGGCGTCGAGTTCGTCGCGGTCCCGGCTTGCCGCGCCCCGGACTGCATTTCGGCAATACCGAATGTGTGAGCCGTAGCGGACTCGGTTCGCCGAGGGGGATTGTGTCGAGGCTGCGCGACGGCGTACTGCACGGCGGGGGCGCGACCACTGTGGCGGCTTCGGCGGGTTCCGCGCTGTCGGACTCCGCTGGTATGAATCGGCCATGATTATGGGATTGGTCCAGCTCGTCGTGGTCGCCTTCGCCGCTGCGGCGCGGTGGACCTCGGCGGGCTGGTTCTTGCTGATCGGCGTCGTGGGCACGCTGGGTCTGGCTCCGCTGATCCTGTTCGGGCCGTTGGTATTCGCCGGATTCTGCGCGCCGCCCGCCGCCTGGCCCCTGCTGGTACTCGCCGACGTGCTGCTGATCACCACCGCGCTGACACTGGCCGATGGCGGCGACAACGGCATGCTGATCCCGATTCTGGACGAGCGGGCAGCCAACTCGCACATGGGCGAGCGCGTGCACCGTATCGGAACCCTCACTGGGGCGGCTTATCTTCTCGCGCTTGTGGCGCTGGCGGTCTGGACGCTTGCGGCCTAGCGAACTCCGCCGACTCCACCGAGACCGACGCCCCAACTCGCCCCGGCGGAGCGATCACCTTCGGTGTCGCTGAATCCATCGTCCTCGGCGCGAGCCCGCTCGGGGCCGCAGCACCACAGACCCCGCCAACCACAGCCACGCAACCGCCGGGGCGGTCGACTCCTCCACACATCCCGCCTAACCGTCAACACCGGTTATTTCCCCCATCCGGGGAGACAGGTGGATTGAGGTTCACCCCGAATGGTGGAGAGGGTTTCAAGCAGCCTTGGCTGCGTCTGGCAAGGAATGCTCGCAGCGTACGGGGTCGAGCATCCCGAGGGCGAAGTGCCGCCGATCATGGTTGTATTTTCGGATCTAATTGTCTACCGAGGCAACGAGTTCAACCTTCGTAGCGTAGACGTGCGGGAGTGCGGCACGGTCCCGGCCGCCGGATGCCCACGCACTGCTACGGCCTGCCCGATCGCCTGGCACACCACATCGGAACCGATGTGATCGGCTATGACGTGGGCAAGCACACGGCGGGAACGACGCCGCCGGATCGACCACGGTCGTTCTCACCTCGAAGGTGCGTGGACTGAGGCCTTCGATCCCGATCTCGGCCATGATCGCCGCCACGGTCTTGGCATTGACCGTCTCGCCGCGTTCACGCGACTCGGCGGTGATCCGCGGAGAACCGTAGGTGCCCGCGGATTCGGCGTGCACGTCCAAGATCTTCACCGTCGGATCGGCACGGCGCTGCTGCCGATGCGTCAAAACCGTTGCTGCCCTGCGCTTCACATGCGCGTAGTAACCCGCGGTGGACACCTTCGGCAGTCGCGCCATACGTCGGATCGAGAAGCGTGGCTCGTATCTGAAAGCTCTTGGTGGCCACTTCACTTGGCTTCATGCGAAAAACCTGCTGCCTGTGGTCGGGCATGGGCCGTTGCCACCGCGAGCTCGGCTGTGAGGGGGGAGTCTTCGCGGCGAGGTAGCAGCAGCGGGCTGGCGAGGATCAGCAGACCCGCGACCGTGATCGCCGTGCGCGGGCTGGTGACGTCGGCGAGCAGTCCGCCGAGCGCGCTTAGCACGGCAATGGCGGCGCCACTGCTGATCGACCAGGCCGACAGAGTCCGGGCGACGCGGTCATTGGGTGTGCGTTCGAGTCGATAGGTGGCCAGTACCGGGTTGTACAGACTCATGCTGATGATGATCGCGAGCTCGACCGCGATCACCGTCGCGAGGCCGGCGATGCCGGGCTGGACGAACGCGAGGCCGATCAGCCAGACCGCGCGCAGCGTGCCGACGGTACGCAGGACCCGATGCCGGCCGCACCGCGCCACCACACGGCCGGCGAGGCGTGAGCCGATGAGTCCGCCGAGGCAGGGGGCGGCGAAGGCGAGGCCGTACTGCCAGGGCGGGAATCCGAGCTGGCGCAGCAGCAGCACGGCCAACAGCGGCTCGGTGGCCATGATCAGTCCACTGACGAGCAGCTGGTTGAGATAGAGCGCCCGTAGGCCGGGATGAGCCAGCAGGTGTCGCCAGCCGTCGAACAACTCGCCGGTCCGGACCCGGTGCTTGCCGGTTCGCGGCGGGTGTTCCTCTCGTCCGCGAATCGCCGTGACCCCCAACGCGGAGAGCAGGTAGCTGACCGCGTCGGCCACCACGGTGGCGACCGGCCCGAACAGGCCGATCGCGGCCCCACCCAGTGGCGGCCCCACAGCGATGGAACTCCAGTTCGTGGACTCGAACCGCGCGTTGGCCACGAGCAGATCCTCCGGCCGCAAGAGTGTCTTCAGATAGGCGCCGCTCGCCGCGTTGAAGGCGATCTTGGCCGCAGCGACCACGGCCGAGACGACCAGCAACTGGAGGAAACCGAGCCGGCCGAAGGCGTAAGCCAGCGGGATCGTCGCCATGACCGCAAACCGCGCCAGGTCCATCGTGATCATCACCGGCCGCTTGCGGCGAAACTCCACCCACGGCCCGAGCGGCAGCGCGATCAGCGCACCCACTGCCGGCCCCACCGCCGACAGCACGGACACCTGCAAGGGGCTGGCGTGCAACACCAGCACGGCGATCAGCGGTAACGCACCGAACCCCAGCCCGGAGCCGTAGGCGCTGGCTGCGTAGGACGCCCACAGCCATCCGAACTGCCGGCCCAGGGATTGTCTGGTCACCAAACTCCGTACCTCCCGCTTCGAACAACTTGCTGTTGATTGCTGTGATCAAAGCAAGGCAGAGAAGCCGGGATCAAACAACTGAGCTGGCGGCAAGCCACAACCATATGTTGTGCAGGTAGGGTTTTGGGGCGTGGATCTCGACGCCGTGCGTACCTTCGTCGCCGCAGCGGACGCCGGCCAATTCCAGGAGCCGCCGCGCAGCTGTCGATCACAGAGCAGGCGGTCTCCAAGCGCATCGCGACTCTGGAGAAATACCTGGATGTGCGCTTGTTCGCCCGCACGGCCCAATGTGGCATCATCACCGGCGATCTGGCGTCGGGGAACGACATGGACGGGGTGGTGGGTGTGCCCGGTGGGGGTTCTGGTCTGCGCGTTGAAGGTTGGGAGAGTTTCGAACCAGAGATCCGAACGACTGCGGGGGTTGTGCGCGGCAGGAGGGAGAACGCAGTCGCGGTCTTCCGGGGCATCCCTTACGCCGAGCCGCCTTTCGGCTCGCTTCGGTTCGGGGAGTCGGTTCCGGTGCAGCAGTGGGATGGTGTCCGCGGCGCGCTGGAGTTCGGTCCAGCGGTTCCCCGAGCAAGCCATCAAGGTTCGGTGATGTCATCGGTTTCCGGCTGTCCCGATGATGGTTCCGCCGATTGTTTGACGCTCAATGTCTGGTCACCGGAGCTTGGTACCGCCCTGCTGCCGGTGATGGTATGGATTCACGGGGGCCGATACCTCGAGGGCACCGCCGGCAACCCGCACCAGGACGGTGCGACTCTCGCCGCGTGCGGTGTGGTGATGGTCAGCATGAACTTCAGCATGAACTATCGAGTGGGCGTGGAAGGTTTCGCCCACATCGCCGGAGCCCCGGACAACCGCGGCATTCTCGACCAGATCGCAGCCCTGCGGTGGGTACAGGACAATATCGCCGCATTCGGCGGCGATCCCGACAACGTCACGCTCGGCACGCAGATGCGACGCTCCCCGGGGCGGCGGGAAGCGGCGCGCTTTCGAGGTACTCGATGCGCTGCGCGTCATCGACATCTCCAATGAGAATTCCCATCCAGCAGGGCTGGCGATGTACCGGACCGTTGGGTAAAGTGATCGTTGTACCTTTGTGGCGGCTCTGCTGCTGATGCGGCGGCGCAGACAGCAGGAGGATGCCGATGTTCGTCGCCGAAGAACCGCTCGCACAACAATGGCCGATCGGCGTGACAGCACGTTCGCGCAATTCGGCGAACCGATCATGACGAGTCTGGACGTGGCCGTGGTTCGCCAGTTGCGGCCGGAGAAACGGGCTTCCATCTTACGGGGCGCCCACGCGGTGTTCTGTCGAGACGGTTATACCCGCGCCTCCATTGATGCCATCGCACGTGAATCAGCGGTGTCGACCCGCACGATCTACAAGCACTTCACAGATAAGAAGCAGCTGTTCACCGCGGTGATCATCGACAGCGCGGAGCGTGCGCGAGCCAGTCGATGTGCTGCGATCGAACACCATTTGAGCGATGTCGTGGATATCGAGGTCGCTCTTATTGCCCTGGGCCGCACCTTCGTCGTAGGCGGCGACGAGGACCACTTCACCCTTGTCCGCCAGATCCGTGCCGAGGCAGACCATATCCCGGGCGCGGTACTCGATGCATGGCTCGACGCCGGCCCACGCACGGTTCATGCCGCTCTGGCCCAGAGGTTTTCGGATCTCGCCGTGCGGGGGTTGCTCGACCTCGAAGACCCCGAACGTGCAGCCGCTCACTTTGTCCTCCTCGCCGCCGGTGAGGCCAACAATCGGACCTTCTGGGGCGCTATCGACGCCGCGCCCGGTGCCATAGACGCCAGCGTGACCTCCGGCGTCCGTGCCTTCCTCCGCGCCTATCGAGCCGGTCCCGCGAGCTGAAACACCCACAAGGCGCCGAGGACGGGATGTCCTCACCGGGCGGCGCCGAAGTCCCTTCCACCTCGATCGAGCCGATCGTCGACGTCGCCGACGGTGCGAAAGGAACCGATCATGTCCCCTGTGGAACTGGCCTCCGCCAGAGTGCTGCTCACCGGCGCTACCGGTGGTCTCGGCCACGCGGTGGCGCGTGAACTCGCCTCCCGCGGTGCCGATCTCGTGCTGACCGGCCGCCGCGCCGATGCGTTGTGCGCGCTCGCCGCCGAACTGGACGCAGCCGTAATTCCCGCCGATCTGTCGAACCTCGAGGACCTCTCGCGCCTACTGGGCCAGGCCGGACCGGTGGATGTTCTCATCGCCAACGCCGGTCTACCGGCAGGTGGTCATATTCTCGATTTCTCCGCCGCTGATCTCGACCGTGTCCTCGATGTCAATCTGCGGGCGCCGATGTTGCTCGCTCGCGCGCTGGCCGAGCAGATGAGTACGCGGCGAGCGGGCCACATCGTCTTCATGGGGTCGGTCGCCGGCCTGCTGCCCGCACCGCGGGTCAGCTTGTACAACGCGACCAAATTCAGCCTGCGCGGCTTCGCGCTGGCCCTGCGGCACGATCTTCGCGACGCCGGGATCGGCGTGTCCATCGTCGAACCCGGATTCGTCCGTGACGCCGGAATGTTCGCCGACAGCGGCAGCCGAGTCCCACCGGGAATGCGCACGGCCACACCACAGCAAGTTGCCCACGCTGTCATCCGAGCAATTCGCGACAACATCGACGAAATCGTCGTCGCCCCAATCGAAACACGCCTACTGGCCACGATCGGATGCATCGCCCCGGCGCTCGTCGCACCGATACACCACCTCATCGATTCTGAACGCCTCGGCACCGAACTCGGCAGCCGATTTCACCACGAAGCCTGAAACCTCTACCACCTTCTGCTGACTTGTGAGGAAGGAGGCCGGCGTGAGGCATCGCCAGGTCGTTGTAGTCGGCGCGGGCCCGGTCGGGCTGTGGTTGGCTGCGGAACTGCGCTTGGGCGGCGTCGAAGTGCTGGTGTTGGAGGCGCCTACAGAGCCGGACCCGAATTCCAAAGCGCTGGCCATCCATCCGCGCACCCTCGAGATGCTGGCGTCCCGAGCCCTCGTGCATCGATTCCTCGCTGAAGGGAGCCGGATCCCGAGCGGACACTTCGCCGCGTTGGACACTCGGCTGGACTTCCGGCTACTGGACACTTCGTACCAATTCACGCTGTCACTGCCGCAGATACGGACCGAGCAACTCTTGGAAGCACACGCGCGCGGCCGGAGCCGAAATCAGGCGCGGGCAGCGCGTAACCGGATTGACCGTGCGGGACGAGTCGATCACCGTGCATGTCGATCAGAAGGCTGACATCGAGGCCGAATGGGTGGTGGGATGTGACGGGGTCCGCAGCACCGTCCGGCAGGCCGCGGGCATCGCCTATCCAGGCGATGGACTAGGTTGCGTTCCCCAATGGCGGAGCCAACGAAATGACCGAGGCTTCGTATCAGCGGGTCCGTGTCTATGTCGCCGAACGCAAACCGCAGATCTGCAGCGAGGGACTCGCGGTCACCGTAGACCTCGCCGACGCTGAGGCGGCCCACACCCGGCGAACCTACGCCGTAACGCATAGTTGCCCTGGTTCGTCAGGCGTCGTGGATTATCGAGCCGGAGAACTGCATGGTGATCGAGGTGGCGTTCGTCACGTCGATTGCCGAGGGGTTGAGCATGATGTCCCATCCGGCGAAGGGGGTCGGTTCGAAGTAGGCATAGCTCACTTCGTGGTCGAGGGCACCGTCGACTTCGACGTAGCCGTAGGTGCCGTCGTCGAAGGTCCAGTCGGGTGGTCCGTTCTTCTTGGGGGATATCCGGTATTCGAAGTCGAGGTCGAGCGGTTTGGAGGTGAACTGGTAGGTTTTTCCCCGGTAGCGGTCGAGGTAGTTGCCCTGGGTGCTGATCTGTAGGTTGACCGAGGTGCCGTTGCGCGGTGTGACGTTTTCCACCCAAACACGGACCCGGGTGAGCCGGACTCGGCCGAAACCGGCGAACTCGTCGGTATCCAGTGGTACCTCGAAGCGGGCGGTTCCTGATTTCTTGAATTGCGCGAGGACGGCGGGGGCGTTTGTGTTGTCGATGGTGAATCTCTTGTCGGCGAGAATCTGCGGCGGCGGACTGAAGTGTTCCAGGGCTGTCGCGGAGTCCATGGTGATGCTGGTGAGGTTCGCCAGCCCGGCGTCGAGTTCGCCGACGTTGTCGAGGATGCGTGGGCGCACTACCGAGGGTGCCAGTGCCCAGTAGAAGTACGACGCGCGGTAGCCCTGTAGGGCGGTGAACAGCGAGCTCTTGGTGTCGAGGTAGCGCAGGTACAGCTGTTGCATCAGCGCTGCGAGGGGCGCCTCGCCCCGGACCAGGGAGTCCACGTACTGCTGCAGTTGCTGCTGTTCCTGTTCTGCCAACTGTTTTTGCAGGCTGACCGCGGCGTACTGCTGGCCGGCCGCGACGGCGGCCACTTGGGCGGCGGCCAACTCCTGCCCGTGGATGGCGACGGCATCGACGGCGAGTTCGAGCTCGCGCGCGTAGCGGATGCCTTTCTGGACCGGGTCTGCGAGCATGGCGTCGGTGTTTTGCTGGTAGATCCGCCACTGGTAGGTCGCGGTGAGATCCGCCCCGCCGGTGTCGAGGTCCATGTCCCGTAGCTTGGCGGCGTATTCCTCAGCGTCGTGGAAGTTTTCGACGGCGTCGACGATCTCCTTCGACAGGTCGTAGACCTTTTTCAGCGCCTCTGCGATCTTTTTGAGCTGGTCCATGCAGTCTTTGAGCCCTTTGGCCAAGTTCGCGACTTGGCTGCCGGCTTCGGCGGCGGCTTCGACCGCCTCCGCTCCCTCGATCGCGCTGCCCGCCGCGGCCGCGCCTGCGGCGGGGTCACCCACGAACATGGCGCCGATCCCGACGCCGAAAGTGATGACCGCGGTACTGAGGTCGATGATCGCTTTGAGGATCTGTTCGCGCCTCCATTCGGGTACGCCGATCTCTTCGAAGTCGATCTGGGTCTCCTCGGCGGTGTCTTGGGCCGCCGTCAGCCGTTGCTGTGCCGCGGCGACCGCGGCGCTGGCGTTATCGAAGTTGCTTTTCGCCTGGGCGAGTAGCTGAGTGGTGTACTGGGTCTCGTAGGTCTTGTTCGCCAGCAGTGTCTTGGCGAGCTGGATGAAGTTGTCGGTGACGACGGTCTGGGTGCTGAGGGCCTGGTAGTCGGCCTCGTACTGTTCGGCTTCGGCGACGAAGGCCTGCGCGAGCTCGGTGTAGATCTGCCGGCTCAGATACGGGACGAAGACTGTGCCATCGGATTCGGCGTTCAGCTGCGCGGTGAGCAGCGTCAGCAGCGAGGAGCTGCGCAGGAGCACGCCCAGCAGCTCGACGTTGTAGCCCGACCAGTTCTTCAGCCAGGTCAGCTGGCGTAGCGCCAGGTCTGGGTGGGTGTCGTAGAGCAGTGAGGCGAACAGGAACTCGGTGCGCATCGCCTGTTGGAAATAGTCCGGGGCAGACAGGGCCGCGACTCCGTGGGCCCGGTCGAGAGGGCTTTGGACCGGACCACTGCCCTCGACATACTTGATCAGTACGCCGCCGGAGGGCGGTGGGGCATCGATGACGGGTAGAGCGATGGTCTGCTGGGAGGCGACCACGGCCTGCCCCTGCACGCTGCCTGCCAGCTCGTCGCAGAACAGCACGAATCGCGCACCGTGGTCGTTTTGGTAGTCGAGGGTCACGGTGAACGGCTCGTCGCTCTGTATGCGTCGCGCTTGGATCCACAGGACGGTTTGCTGGAGCTGCCACGAGATCCCGGCGGGCACGTTCACGACGTCGGCTATCAGCGTCAACAGCACAGGATCGAAACCCGAGTTGTGCAATGTGGTCTGTACCTCGCTCAGATCGAGATACATGGCCCGGAATATCGCGGTTGTGGCGTCGATCGTGGTGGCCGAAGCGCAGGGCACGTTGCCCTGCGCTTCGATGCCACCGTAGAGCGTGCGCCAATCGTAGGACTGCGCCGCAACGGCATTCATGGCGCGCTCCTACACGCCCGCGAGGACGCAGTTCTGCGTGAGGAGGGTATCCAGCCGCCATGCCTCCACCGTCCACTGATCCAAACTGGTGCGCTGCTGTTCGGTGACGTAGGCATTCACACGGAAGCTGTCGGCCTCACTGGCCACCGCCGCCCACTTCCGGATAGCCGCGTCGACGCCCAAGTCCATGATGATCGGCGGGACCTGCTCGATGTTCTTGTCGATCATCGTCCGGATCGTCTCGAGGTCGCTCGAGATGGCCCCCCAGACGCCCTCGATCTTCTGGATCACCGGGAGCACTGCGGTGAGGTCTTGTCCGATCGTCGTAGAGCTGTCTTTAGCGGATTCGACGGCGTGCATCAGGTTCGCGTAGGCAGCGTACTTGGACTCCAGCGAATTGATCAGTGCCTTGGCGGCGTCGATCTTGTGGAGGGCCTCGATGGCGCGACTGCCGTAGACACCGGCCACGACTGATGCGGCGATGAAGCCGGGCAATCCCAGCCATGCGTAGGTCGGTGTTGTCGCGGCCACCACGACATCGTGGTTGTACTCGTCGTTCGCGGCCTTCAGCACGGCCTTCGCGTCGGCGATCTGCTTGGTGATTTCGGCGACGTCCTTACTGGCTTCACCGTATTTGCCGGTGTAGTACGCGACGAGGCCACCGTCACCGCCCGTCCCCACCATCGTCGTCTTGTCCGTCTCGGTGTCCTTCGCGAACTGATGGATTTGGGCGGTGACTGCGGTCGCTTTCTGCACCCGCGTGTCAGCGTCCTTCTTCAACACGTCCAGGATCGCCTTGAGCTTGTCTTTCGCCTGCTGGTCGTTCGGGTTGTCCGTCAGTTTTTGCGCAAGGTCCTTGATGGGCGGGTAATAGATGGGCGCTTTGTTAGAACCGTAGTCGTTGATGTCGCTGGCGAGACTGATCGTGGCGGGATATATCGACTCACGCCACGTCGTGACGTGCTTGTTGATCTCCTGGTAGGCGTCGATCAGTTTGGTGAAGTCCGACAGGTCGCTGGGCGCGCCCGAGCCCAAGTTGTTGCGGAACTGGGTCTGTGTTGTCGGGAGGACGAGGGCTTCCTGGACGTAGGCCTGGATTCTGATCCACTCGGCCCGGCTCAGCGTAAACGCCGGCCCGCCTTGCTCACCCGGTTCTGCCAGTTCCCGGGGCCCGATATTCAACTCGGTCATCGGAAGATCTCCTTCAGGTGGATGCAGTGACAGTCACCGAGGCGCGCCTGTGAGAACGCGGTTCGGTGTGATGAGGGTCGCCAGCCGCCATCCCTCCACGGTCCACTGCTCGAAACCGTAGGACTGCTCGCTGACGTGAGCGTTTCTGAGAAAGTTGTCGGCCTCGCTGGCCACCGCGGCCCATTTGGCGATGGCCGCGTCGACACCCAGGTCCATGATGATGGGCGGGGCCTGCGCGATGTTGTTGTCGATCAAGTCGAGGATGTACCCGAGGTCGTCGAACAAAGCACCCCAGACGCCTTCGACCTTCTGGAGCACCGGGAGGACCGCTGTGATGTCCTGCGTGATCGTCGAGGAGCTCTGCTTCGCGGATCGAGCGGCGTTCATCAGATTCGCGTCGGCGGCCAACGTGGCTTCCAACTCGTTGATCAGTGCCTTGGCGGCATTCACACGCTTCAGGGCCTCGACGGCGCGAGCGCCGTATTCACCGGCCACGACTGCTCCGGCGATGAACCCCGGTAGGCCCAGCCACCCATAGGCCGGCGTTGTCGAAGCCACCACCACATCGTGGTTGTACTCGTCGTTCGCCGCCTTCAGCACAGCCTTCTCGTCAGCGATCTGCTTCGTGACATCGGCGACGGCCTGGCTTGCTTCGCCGTACTTCTTGTTGTAGTACGCGACCAGGCCACCATTGCCATCCGTCCCCGTCAACGTCGTTTTGTCGGTCTCGATGTCATACGCGAACTGGAACGTTGTTGCCGAGACCAAGCGCGCCCACTGCACCTGTCTGTCGGCCTCACTTCTCAACGTCTTGAGAATCGACTTCAAATCATTCTTCGCCTGCTGATCGTTCGGATTTTCCGTCAGCCGTTGCGCCAGGTCCTTGATAGGCGGGTAGTAGACCGGTACCTTGTCCCTGCCGTACTGGAGGATATTGCTGGCCAGGCTGATCGCCTTGGGATAGATCGAGTCACGCCAATTCTTGCCGTCATCATTGATCAGCCGATAGACATTGATCAGCTTGGTGAAGTCCGACAGGTCACTGGGCGCGCCCGGGCCCAAGGAGTTCCGGAACTCGGACTGCGTCGTCGGCAGAACGAGCGCGTCCTTGACGAAGACCTGGATCTTGATCCACTCAGCCCGGCTGAGCAGGAAGCCCGGCCCGCCCTGCTCGCCGGGCTCGGACAACTCTCGGGGGCCGATATCCAAGCGACTCATCAGGGACCTCCTTATTTTCGGAAACCGACCGGATCGCACCGGCGAAGCGCTGTCGCGCTGGGGGAGTCGCACTGCTGTTATCGAGACAGCGGCAAATACGCACACCAGACAGCGCATGAACAGCTTCTTTCGGCCGACAGCACTGATTCGGAGACGAGCAGGGTCTGAGCTTTCGTAGCCTCACCAGGTTTGTCGGTCGCAAATCTCAGCATCTCAGCACCGCTACGTGCGGGTGCGCCGGTACGCGAATGTCTGCCGATTCGCACCGTGCCACGTACTGAAGGAGAATTGTTCAATTTGCGTTACTCGGTATCCGGTCGAAGATCTCGCTGGGGTGTCTCCGCACCCCTCGATCTCTGATTGCGGATGAGTTCAGTATGCGTCGAAACTGCACATATTTCGCATGATCAGTACTAACAAATCAGCTACCGTTCCGCGGTCCGAACTTGCTTCGATACCCGACTCGCGGTCTACTCTGCGGGAAACTTCCGCATAATTTGTTTCTTTCACCGACAAGATTGACGAAACCTATCCCTGTGCGGATGACGAGATGCTTCCCCCGGCAGGTTTCATGCCCTAAGGCGTGCGGATGCAAGTGCAGATGCACCACCACCGGGCAGCGCATGCGGCGGCTGATCATCAGCGGTGTGCCGCCGAGGCCGACAGCCCGATTCGATCGCCCCGCACCATCATGGCAGGGGCCGCGGCGCGCTGGATGAAGCCGCAGCTGGCGGGAATCGAAAGTTCGTCGGTGCGTTGCGGCATCCGAGCCTCGCCCGCGCTGTCCGGCCTGATCGGTGAGCCGCCCTGCATCGAGCCAGCGGAGTCGACGCCGGGTTGGCTGCAACGGCAGACCCACGCAGTGCCGCAGGCACTCGCCACCACCGCGCGGAGCTGACCCCCGGACTCTACGGATGGATTGCCACACCGCGGCACGGCCGACTCGTGCGGGCGCTACTAGCGCAGGCGGGTCCCCTGCCTGCACGCAATGAACCGCTCGTCCGCGTCGAGGCATGGCTGGGTATGACCAATGCCCAGCTGCCGGGCGAACATGCGAAATACATTCGGTCATACGCGTACTGGAGCGTTCTGCGCCCCGCGCGACGCCACGCGGCTCGCCGCCACCACAGCCCGAAGAGTGCCCACCGCGATCGACTCGAATCCGCGCTGCCATCAAGCTGCTGACTGATCTGGCCGCCGACGCGCGGGCGCTGGCCGATCTCGATCAGCCCGGCTCGACTGCTGGGTCGGTCGAGTGCCCGACCGTGCGGGGTCCATCGCGGGCTTCATCGCTTGGGCGCGCTCGCAGAGGATCACTGTGGAGTCCGTGTCCGGTTTGCAGGCTTCCGCAGCACAGCTGGTCGACCCTCGACGCCGACGCCAGCTGCGACGCCTGCGCGATTTTTCGACACGGAATCGGCATGGCGGCATGCCGTGACGCTTATCTGCGTCTCGTTACTCGGGTCATTCTGTGCCCAGTAAGCCCAGTTGGTGCCGGGCCTTGACGGGCACGAGAACGGAATTGGCGCTCTTGCTTTTCTGTTTCGGTCAACCGAGGTCTACGTCCTGCTCCTCGACGATCGCCAAGCCCGTCCAGGCCACGGGTGTTGAACCGGTGCAACCGTTCTCGCATCATCCTTGGATGACAGCCGAGCTCGCCGGCGGGGTCAGGGCGTAAGCCTCGGCTGACCAATCCACCACAACGGTCACGGCCACCGCCCCATCGGGGAGCCGCCACGGTGCCCATCACCGTCCTCACCAGCCCGGACAGCATCAGTAACGGCGTCTCCTATACACGATGAACCGGCTCGGGCTCGCCGTCCTCGACGACGTCCCCAGCCGCAACCCTGGGCGAAGCTCTGCTGCGCTGCGGCATCTGAGCACTGGGGTTGCCGCGGAACCGACAAGTCAGCGAAATGCTGGTCAGAGAGCATTCGTGCGCATCACGTGCCGCCCTCGCGGCGATCGACGCCTTCGTAGCTCAGAGCCAGCGGGCTGCTTCTATTCTTGACGAACTGTTGTGTTTATACAACAGTTTGTTGTATGGCTCCTGTGAGGCGTGGGAAAAATCTTCCTATCTACAACCGCATCGGGGTGTTACGTGCCGAGCGGAGAATGAGCCGGGCCCAGCTTGCCGAGGCGATCGAGGTGAATCCGCAGACGGTCGGGGCTCTGGAACGGGGCGATCACTATCCGAGTCTCGATCTGGCGCTGCGGATCTGCGATGTGTTCGGCCTGCCGGTCGAGGCGGTGTTCTCGCGGGAGGACTTCGCGCCGCTGTCCACGGCGGTCTACCGGAACGACGGAGGGGATATTCGATGACGCACCCGAACCTGCTGGAGCGCTACCAGGCTCGCCGGACACGCCGGTTCGAGGTCTACGCCGAGCGCTGGGCTCACATGTTGCCGCGGTGGCGGACGCGTCGCCGCCGCCGGTTGCTGGTGGTGGCCCTCGCGACGATATTCCTGGCACTGGCGGTTGTCGGGGTGCTGATCGCGTGCGGTCTGGAGCGGGGACCCCTGCTGTGGGCGCCGATCTGTCTGCTGTTCTTTCCGCTGTGGATATCGCTGCAGATCGTCTCGGGACGCCAAGCCGACGCGCCCGTCGGCGCTCTGGACGAATGGGAGATCGAGCAGCGCAACGCGGCTCGCTCGGTGGGGCTCACCCTCACACAGACGCTGGCGATGATTCCTGCGATCTGGTTGATCGTCGTGGGCGGATTCACCGACCTCGACAATATCCAGGCCGCCTACGCGGGCGGGGTGATGCTGCTGACCGCGCTGCTCGTCGGCGGCTGCACCCCAACAATGATCCTGGCCTGGACCCGCCCCGACGCGGAACCCGAGGACGAGTGATGAACCTGCTCGCCGGGGACCTGATGCTGCTGCTTCTCGACGAACGCACCTGGCGCTCGATGGCCGACAGCACCCGTACCCCAAGGGTTCTCGCCGGGGCAGTGTTGCTGGACCTGATCGATGCTGGGGCAATCCGGCCGGCCGGGCCGGGCGACGAGGCGAAACCGGGGCGGATCGTGGTGAGCGCGAACAAGAGTGCCGATCCGAACCGCGGCGACCTGAGCGTCGACCGGACACATCGACGCTCAGGTCGCGCCGAAGCAGCGTCCGCAGCGCACAGATGGTTGACAGTTGAATACGCGACGGTGGGTCGCCGGAAGTGCCTTTCGCGCGATCGAGTTCGTACCACTCGATTCAGCCGTCTGGCGCTCGCGCATAGACACGGTCCATCGCCCGCCTACCGCTTGGCGTAGTCGGCGAAGCCTTGCCAGTCGAGCATGACGCAGGGTTCGTCTCCCACGGTCCACGCGTCGTGGCCGGGTGGGATGATCAGGAAGTCGCCGGGCCCGTATTCCTGTTGCTCGCCGTTGTCCATGGCGACCGCCATCCGGCCGGAGATGCAGTAGCCGGTGTGGGCCGACTGGCAACTGTCGGTCTGGGCTATCGGCTTGACATGAAGGGACCACCGCCAACCGGGTTCGAAGATCGCCCGGCCCACCGGGCCATGGTCCAGGTTGACGAGATCGACTCTGCCTTTGTCCTGTTCGAAAGGCCTGCTCTCGTCCGGAGATTCGAAACTCTGGCGTACCAGATCAGGCATGACTGTTCTCCTTCGCAATCTATCCGCCGATGAGTAGTGGGTAGCGATTGCGGCTATCCCGGATGCCGCCCGCGGGATAGTGCAGCGCCTTCATCGCCCAAGGAATCGAGGATCGCTGGGCCCCCTTTCTTTGTCGCCGCTAGCTACCGGGTAGCACTCCCGGACGACGGCAAACGTCACATTCGCACATACCAGCAGGAGCACGTCGGTTTCTGGGGCACCTCACTCCCCTCAGCGGTGCCGGTACACGGCCTCCGGAGGAGGTAGCAGTGGTCGCCGTGGTCCGCCAACGGGTTTTCGCGGAGGTTTCGTAGCCGAATGCCACTCGGCCGTTACCGCGGGTTCGAAGTATTTGCTGACGATGTGCCGACTTACGCGAATGGCCACCTACCGGTAGTCGGAACCGGCGGTCCGTGGTGAAGGTACACTGGCCGCTGTCAACTGTCGACTCTCTTCGTCGCTGCTGGTCAGGGAAGCGGCCCGCTCGTGGCATTCAATGGCTTGTGCCCAACTGGGGCGGCTTGGAGGAGTTTCTGGTACCGGTTTCATATGACTTGTGACGCGGCTCCATCGTCACCGCCCTGGTGGGGACTGCGGCGCTGGCAGCAGCGATCTAGGCAATATCGAAGGCGCTTCCCCAAATAGTCGTGGGCTGAGTAGGCGACGAATGTTGAGCGACGGCGCAGCGGGCGTTCGGCAGGAAAGTGTCGGCAACGGCCTCGGACGCTTGTAGTTCGCCATCGATTCGACAAGCCGCATCCACTGTGCCTACTTCACCGTCGACTCACCACACCGCCCTCGCCCCACCCGGAGGCGGCACGGTTCCCGTCACCGTCATTCACCCAGCCCGGGCGGCACCAGCAACGGCGTCTCCTACACCTACTCTGGGGTGCCTTCGGTGAGTGGGGTGAGCCCCAACCAAGGACCCAGCTCGGGCGCGAACACCGTCACGCTCACCGGCACCAACCTCACCGGCGCCACCGCGGTCACCTTCGGCGCTACCGCCGCCACCTCGTTCACCATCGTCTCGGCCACCCAGATCACCGCGGTGGTTCCCCCGGGTGTCGCTGGTGCTGTGAACGTCACTGTCACCACCCCCGGCGGCACCAGCACAGCAGCGATCTACACCCGAATCCCTCACCCGCCATCTGACCCGGACGAAAGTCAGTGCTGTCCAGAGAATCAGCAGCCCGCGAACCGCTGCGCACCTATCTCTGGGTCCGATGATGTCGCTTGCCGACGCCGTGTCCGGTGCCCACTCGCGGGGTGGCGGAAATCCGTTACGTCTCGAGACACCCGCGCGACACGCGTGACCTGGGGTTGCAGCAACCTTGGTGGGTGGGAATCTACGATCTGCGCCGTCACGGGTTCTGTTTTGCTCCAAAGAGCTGGTGACACACGCAAGGGACAGCTACGCACCCGGTGCCCGCTCGGCACCCTCACTCAACGAGCGGGTCTTGGGGTGGGCCCGCCCGATGCGAACCTCCGGTGATCCACACATTCACACGGTGATGGCCAGACCCGCCCAGCTTCGCGATGTCGGAACTCATCGGGGCGGGTCTTCCCGCCATGCAGAATTACGACACCGCAGGCCCGGCCCTGGCGTCACGACCAAGCCTGCGGCGTTTCGACCAGTGTCCGAGCGGCAGCGCTCAGGCCCCGGCCTCACCCAGCACACTTCCACTGCACGCCGGGATGTCAAGAACCCCCGCCCGGTCGATTCCTGCCGCACACGGGCCCACTACTGATTCCGAGGTCGATCAACTCCCCGGCACGCAACTGGTTACGCAGCTGTTCCTCGCGGCCGCGGACCACCGCGGCGAGTTTGTCAGCCCGTGCAGCCGGCGCGCCGTGGGATCGACACTCGATCGCAGCCGCCTCGCAGATGCGCAGTCAACGGCGCTGCCCGCACGGCAGCGCCCTCCACGCCGGTCACCACGGACCAATCGTGCCACCAACCACTCTGCGGGCAGGACGTTTCCGGTCGACAGATGACCCACCCGCGGCGACATGGCCTCGCCGAGGAGCAGGTCTCTGGGTCGCGACCGTCCTGCGGCTGGTCTACGGATCAGAAGGTCAGGAGTCCATTCGGACAGCGTCCGAAAAGACATTCGACCGACTTGCGCGACTCCGCCGATCGGTCCGAGATCGCGATCCCGAGCGCGTTGGTGACCAGCGCCGCGGTCTGGATCGAGTCGAGGGACCGGCCTACCACCCGCCATGAATAGGTGTCGAGCGCGACCGCGCAGTGCACCTTGCGTTCCCGGAATGTAGTGCTCGGTGATGTGGGTGACCACAACTGGTTCGGCCGTGGCCGGGTGAACGCGCGGTTGACCAGGGCGCCGGCGGTCGGGGTCTGATGCCGTGGGCGCTCGACGCCGGGCAGGCCGTTGATCCCGGCACCGCCATCAACAGCTCGGCCTGGTTGTATCCGACACCGGAAGCCGGCCATTGTCCAGCCTGGTGCTGCCATTACGCGACCGGGACGAGGACACCGGATCGGTCGACGGACAGACGCACACGGCAAGAGCGAGTCTCTCGTCGGCCATCGAATCACACGCCGCGACGAGCCTCGGATTCGATCCTCCACGTTTGTTCGCCGATTTCTTCCCATCAACGCTTCGTTCACCGACCCGGTGAGACCTGGGACCGTTTGGTCCTGGCGAGTGGGTGGGGTTCGCCGGTGATCGTCATGAGCGCTTCGATGACATCACCACGCAGGTGGGTCAGTACAGCGGTGTCGTCGTGGTGCTGCCCGACATAGACCCGCTCGACCGTCTCCCCGAACAACTGGCGCACGTGGGCACGCACGGTCTCCGTGATCGAGTACGTCGTGACCTCCGATTCCCTTGCCCATGGGAGGTTTTCCCGCTCGCGTTTCCACAACCCGTCGTAGCGCCTATAGCTGATCGCGCGTCCGTTGCGTTTGCGCAGCACTCGATGCGTAGCGCTCTCACCTCCCCGACGTGCGGCATGCTTTCCCAGCGCGGCCATGAATCCATCAGCTCTTCGATCTCCGTCGTCGTCGGCTCGCTCAGCTCCCGGTCACCCCATACCTGACTGATCACACGCCATGCCGAGTCGTAGGTCCTCAGCGTCTTCGGCGGGACCTTCGTACGCACCTGGTCGATGTACTCACCGAGCCGGGGAGAACCGGCCGGTGAGCGGCCGACATCGCCGGCGCTGTGGTCGAGTACCGGCGGCTGGTGGGGGAGCGGGGGTTGTTCACCACCGGCACCCGGCCACGCGAGGACATCGGTGACGAAACCCCACCGGAGTACCTCGATGTGTGGTCGGCGCTGTCCGAGCGCGGCTTGAACGTGATCACGATCCGTGACAAACCACGGCTGCTACGGGAAAGGTCCGCTACATGGCAGTCGACTGCCTTGCCGAAGGCGGGACCGCATCGGCTGCGGAATGCGCCGCCCGGAGGCGCTGGACGAGTCAACTCGGCACTGGAACCGGCATCGCGCAACCCGAATATCTGCCCGGTCGACATCAGCGACGCCGTCTGCGAACCCACCGTCTGCGGTCGTTGAAGGCAACCACCAGGCAGCCCTGCGGCCGGGCGCACGTTATGGATCCACATAGCCGATGTGTCTGTCACGTGCATGGGGGCAGCGGCGAGCAGTCCACAAACTGCGCCGGTAGAGCCGCAGCGCGTACCAAGCGTCACCGGACCGCAGCGTCCCATCGGCATGAGTGCTCGGCCTTGATGCGCGTACTTGCCCGCGTCGGCCGGATAAGGGGACTGCGAGTACGGACCTTGCGAAGAGGTTGACTTCGCCCTGAGTACTTGACTACCTACTTAGATTTTCGTCAACCGTGTCGAACAGCAAGCGATGTGACCGTCCGGCCAGGGTTGCGCCTCGCTCGTCGACTGACACTACGTTATCGGGTGGGCCACGGACGTGAATTCGAGTAGTCGGATACTCGACGCAGTGGGCATTAACTGGTTCATACTATTGCTGAGAAGTAGCCGCAGGCGGTTGCTGTAGAGAACCTTCCGCACGCTTGGGGCGACTATGTAACACCAATGATTCGTTTGCTGATTACTAGCATCCACCGCTGAGGCAATCTGCCGAGGACAGTGAATCATCGAAGCCGTTGCGATAGGAGGATGGCATGAGAACATGCACGCCCAAGAGGGGGGTGGCGCGGCAATATATGGGGCTCGACGAGTTGGCCAGTGCCGAGCCTATTCCCGCAACTATGGATATGCCCGCCGACATGGCGGATATATTGAAGCCCGAGTCGGGATTCTATGTGCAGTCGACACATAAGCCGAAGATGGATTTCTCGGTCGAGCATGTACCTGAGGCAGTCGACATGTGGCGGATAATCGAACATGCGGCCAACGGAGAGAGGTTGCGGACATCGATTCCGATCCTGGATCAGATCGAACTTTCTCCAAAAGATTCCTCTGACCTGTCGCGAGCCGACAAGACTCGCACTCAGAGTCGGCGTCCTCCATGGATGGCGCAGCATTTTCTCCCGAGACTTGCGCCTTTCTGCATAGATGAGGTGCGGTCACGCTTGCTCCCAACGCGCACCTTCTTGGAGCCGAAGGCTTCTGAGGCGACGAAACGACTTGAGTACCCGTGGTGCACGGTCGGCTACATACACTGGGAGAAATCTGGCAAAAAAGTACGGGCATCCGGCACTCTAGTAGGCTCAAATCTGGTCCTCACTGCTGGGCATGCCTTGCCCTGGGGTGACCCGAATTGCTCGATAGAGTTCACCCCGGCCTATAGTAAACAAGCGAGCGTTGTGGCGCCTTACGGAAGCTCGTACGTTAAATCATTCACGGGTTACCCGCCTACCACGCCTTTCACGGCAACAGGGTATGACTACGCTATCTGCGAGCTCTACAAGCCGCTTGGCGATGCACTGGGCTGGATGGGTGTGGAGTGGTCTCCCGACGAAAGTGATTATTTGGGTCGCCAATACAATTCCTCGGGATATCCTGTCGCATTCGCCGGCAGACCTGCAGTTGAATTCGGTCTGCAGATAGTCGATATCGACAGCGACAGTCCAGGTATTGAACTGGAAACCGACTTGTACCTGGATTCGAACGTATATGGAGGATGGTCCGGCGGGCCGCTCTGGTATTATGACGGCGCGGACCCGATCATTGTCGGCACAGTGTGTGGCCACGAGAAAGACGTCTTCGATCCAGAAAGAGTCGTTCACTCGGGCGGCAAAGCCATGTTTGATCTAGTGTAGTGCAACTTCAGCGACGGGCGACGCCGCGAGGGCTCGCGAACGATGCGTAGGCGGATCATTGTCTCTGGAATGCAAGGCCAGTGTCCGCCGACGGTTGGCATTTTCCTCAATGCGGGGACTCGTGAAAATTTTCGAGCAGTTCGATACGCAGGTGTATGGCGCCGACCGGTGCGAGGATCCTAGAGGGAACATTCTCGCAGACATCCTCGAAGTAAGGACCGCAAAATGTGTGGAAGCGTAAGTATCACGGGTGCACTGGTCGTCGATTTCGAGTGCCCTGTGGATCCAGCCGAATACATGGGAAGCGCGGGTGGGCCGAATACGGGAGATCACCTGCCGCCGGATTGGTTCATCCAGTACGGAATGGACCTGAAAGGCAAGCCCGGCGCGAAAGTATATGCGGCGTTCGACGGCACCGTCAGTGTGTACAAGCCGCACACTCCTGCCGACGACACCTCCAAGATATTCGGTGCCCAGATCTTCATCAGATATCCCTACCCGACCGGGCAGATGGGCGGCTTCTACACCCACATCACCGGTGTGCCGAGCGCCATCGCTGTCGGCAAGGACGTGTCGCGCGGGGACTTCCTCGGAAAGATAATCGACCGGGGACCGGCCAGCCATCTACACCACGCCGTGATGGAGTATGTCAGCGGCGCAAAGGTCGGTGTCGACCTCTACAGCTTCTACCTGGCTCTGCAGACAACCTACTCGGCGTACGCTTTGCCCGTTCGCTTCAAGCAGGATGGCAACCCTCCAGAAGTCCTGTGGCCAATTCGGCACGACGAGCAGGCCGCCAATAAGGTCAAGGAACCCGCGCAGCGCTACCAACCCTGAGCGAGTACCAGAAGCCGACAGCCACACTCGAGGCGTTTGATTTGCAGTCGATCTCTCTCGCACGCGCGACTATCCGTGGGTAGGCGAAGTTTATAGGGAGTAGTGGGATCATGATCGAGCATACGGTCAACGGACTGACTGCCTGCTGTCGCAAGCCAGGAACGGTCGACTTGTTTGTAGGTGATGAGCAGGGCGGGGTTTGGCACCGCTCTGGGCGTGTCGAGGCAGCTACGTCCCAGATGAAATGGAGTACCTGGGTAAATCTGGGTCGGCCGCCGATGCCGGGTACGGCGGCGCCCTCGGCCGACTGGCTGAGTGTCACTTCCTCGGGCGTGGACCGCCTCGAGTTGTTCGTCCGTTCCGGGGTGAACGTGTACCACCGGCGATTTGCTGGCGGTGTCTGGACCCCGAATTGGGCATCTTGTACCCTTCCCGACAATAGCGTTACGTCCGGGTTTGCCACGGCAGCGACGGGTCCCGACGACCTTCACATCTTGTACACCGCCGGTGCGGAGGTCGTGCACTGGCGACTGAAAAACGATGAGCGTGTACGGATGCAAGGCGGACCGTCGCGGCGGTTGCGCACGATACCCATTTCGGGCGGATTCGAGTTGTATGTGACGAATCCGGCCAATCCACCGGGAAGTCGTTACCGCCGTATGCGGTACACGGGGTCTTGGGGGACGCCGTCGGATCTGGATGCTCCTCCCCTGTTGGATCGCCCGTTCTCGGACACGTTCGCGGCGTCGGCGAACCAACTGATGCTGGCCCCGGGCCGAGACCAGCGCCTGTGGATTCGAACGGTTGCGACCCCTCTGTGGCGGGACATGGGTGGCATCATCACCTCCGACGGCGATCGGCAGGACATTCTCGCCGCCGCGGCCACCAGTAGTACGCGCACCGATATTTTCGCCTTGTGGGCCCCGGCGGGTCTGGTGCATCGCCGCTACGATTCCACGCTCGGGGATCTGCATGATTCGCGTGCCTGGTCGCCGTGGCAGCTGGTGGATACCTGGGCAGGCCCCGTTGCCGGGTACACGCTGCTGCGGCCCGATGACCTGCTGCATGTCCACGTACGAGACAGCGGTTTCCGACGCGGCGTGAACGGGCACGGCGCGCCGGAGCTCATCGCGGAAGAAGGCGCCCGTCTGGATGTCAATTTTCCTCCGCAGCACATGGCCGAAGAAGCCAGCGAGGCCAGTCAAGCGCGCTCAGCCGGCCCGTCACGGCTGCGGTTCAAAATTGCTCCAGGCACAGTCATACCCCTGTCTGTGCAAGGGGTGCTCGACACGATGACTGCCCGCGAACTCCGGCCACCGGAGGGCCAACCGGATTCCGGTTCGGTGCTGGAACTGCCGTGGCGGTTGCTGATGACGCTGCCCTCGGGAGGTCGGTGCGCCCCGGCGCCGCTGCCGGTGAAAAGCGCAGACGGTGTCACCGGTTTGTGGCACTGCCATATCCTCAACAGAGCCGGAGGCCCGGTGGTGTCTCTGCGCCCGTTCCGCGCCCTACACCGCCAGAACACCTTCCAGAACACGCCGTTGGGTGCGCGTAACGAGACGGTGGACTTGATCGTGGAGAGGGCAGCGCAACTGCCGGTCACCGCGCACCGGCTGATACTCGGTAGTCTGGGCGCCTGGTTCTCGCTGACCGCAGAGTTCAGCGGCACTCCGGAACTCGAGTGGAGCCACCGCGCTGCGATGGGCCGCGACTACTACGTGCGCGTCGTCAAAAGTGGGCGACTGTTCCCATTCGGGCACCGTGTGGTGCATATCGAGACATTCGAGCGTGTCTTCAGACCCGACATGGCCGGTGATCAGACCAGTCACCCCGCGGCGCTGCAGGTGAAGCATACGTTGGTCATCACCGAGCCGGTGCGCGACTTCGGCGGTGGTGCGGGTGGTAGCCACGAGCGGGCGTTCCCATTTCAGCGGGTGAGTTTCGCCGGCCAGCTGACATGGGAAGTCGACCGCCCGCCTGAGGGCAAACAGATGTTCTGGCCGCAGCGATACGGCGACCCGCTCTACTTCGCGCTGATCCTGCGGGCAGGGCGGGAGACCGTCGAGGCCACGTTGCCGCTGCTGTTTGTGACCGACGGGACTCCGGCAGGAGCCCAGAAATTGGACGACGAGTACAAGCAAGGTCCCCCGAACGTGCCGGGACGACCGGCGGCGGGCATCGACCGCGCTATCCCGCTGCTGGTGACTTCCGGCGCCAACGGCTATGAACCAGTGAGCGACTCCATTCAGCATGTGCTCACCGCCGAGTTCGGCATCGGCCAGGCTTCCAACGGCACCCATCCGAAACTCTCCCAGCTGAAGGTGGCACTTCCGGCTCTGCAGAAGCTGATCGGCGCCAAGGCGCCGACGGGGATCCGTGCGACGTTGAGCGCGCAGGTACTGAGCGATCCCAATGCGACCGTCTTGCTCGACCTTGTGGACACCCCGAAGATCGACTTCGCCGAGGTCGGCGCTTCGACCGGCGCGGTAGCCACACCCACCATGCCCGCCGTGAACGGCGTCGCCCGCGACCGCGGACCGATTGTCAAGCCTCCGTCCGGTAAACCTTATCCGAGCCCTGCCACGTTGTTCAGCGACGACGCGACCCTGTTCGGTGTCATCGAATTGAACAAGCTGATCCAGGCGGTCACCGATCAACCCGCCATCACGTGGCGCAATGGCGCGGCCCGGCTGCACTGGACCCAACAGCTGTCCGGCGCGGCGGCCAAACCGGTCGACCCGTTCGTGCCGGGCCCCACCTCGACGCTGAGCCTTGACGCGGGCCCGGATGAGACCAAGGGGCGTGTCACGGACTTCTCGCTCAACATTCCCGACCGCGCACGACAGGTCGTGGTCATCGAGCTGAACGAAGTAGCCTTCACAAGCCGGTCGGCTGGGCCGACAGCACGACCCACCGTCACCGTCGACGTGCGTAAAGTCAGCCTCGACGGCGCCTTGCGCTTCGTTCAGACGCTGCAATCGTTCATGCTGAAATCCGGTGCTGGACCCCATGTTTCGGTTCTGCCGACAGAGGTCGCGGTGCGCTATGTGGCGGCTGTGCCGGCTGTCTCGGTCGGGGTCTTCAGCTTGACGAATCTGGTGATCGAGGCCGGGGTCACGCTGTCTTTGGTCAACAAGCCACTCACAGTCGATTTCAAGTTCGCTACCCGGCAGCGGCCGTTCCTGGTCACGGTGTCGGGCCTTGGTGGCGGCGGTTACCTCGAGCTGGCAGTGGCTGCCGGTGGTCAACCAGATGGATTGACCAAGTTGGTAGGAGGCATCGAGTTCGGCGCCAGTGTCGCGGTGGACTTCGCCATCGTGGCAGCCGAAGTCCACGTCTTCGGTGGGATCGTGTTCGTCTACGACCGGCGCGTCAGTATCACCGGATACCTGCGCATCGGCGGCAGCATCGACCTGCTCGGGCTGGCCAGGGTCGCCGTGGAACTCACTCTCAGCCTCACCTATACCCCGAACAGGCTGGAAGGATCGGCGAAACTCGTTGTCGTCATCGACCTGACGCTGTGGTCGGCGAGCTTCGAACTCACCTGCCGCAAGAGCTTCGCCGGCCCCGACATGCTGGCGCCGGAGCGAGCCGCCATTGCTGCGCCGTCGGCGTCGTCAGTGGCGGCCACGCTGGGTCCGGTCGGAAATTCCTATCCCTGGCGGACTTACTGCCGGGCGTTCGCAGGAGAATGACATGGAGGCTGCCGCCGTACTGAGTCGACAATTCGTGTGGACCGCAATCCCCGCGGGCCGCATCATTCCACGCCTGGGCCGACAGGTGGGGGTGGTATCAGTGCTGGTCACCCCGCGCCTGTTCGGGCCGAGTGGCGCAGCGTTGACATTGAAAAGCTTCGGCATGGACACATGGCCGAAGTGGTTGAACAACACGGGCTTCACGTTCACCTGCGGCAGCGCTGATGTGGATCCGGGGAAGGTGCAACGGATCCCGCACGGCTTCACGCTCCAGCAGCAGCTGTCGGTGTGGGCCGCGGTGTTCGGCGCGAGTATGACAGTCACACCGTATCGGGCCGCGTCCTATGCCGGCAGGCCGGTCCGTGTTTTCCCGGCGGCGGCGGCGGTGACGGAAGTTCGGAATGCCTATAGCGCCACGGGCAGAGCCTATGCCCGCTATTCGGCGCCCGGCAGCGAAGGGCAGCTGCAGCGCGCGCTGGCCGATGCGACGGCTGAATGGCAGGGCAGACTGGCTGCCGACGCGGGCGATACCGACGACAGTGAGCAGGTGCTGTCCTCGGCGCTGGATCAAGCTTTCGCCTTCTACCAGCGGGATCGCGACGTAACACCGTTGGAGCCGCGCCTGGCCGCGGCCGAGGAGCAGCGCGAATTCCACACTACGGTGGCGCGATTAGCTGACCATCCAGTTCTGTTGCGGGCGCTGGGTCTGCTACTGGACTTCGGTATCGACGCGACCGTGCTCAACGGGCAGAAGGTTCTCAGCGTCCGCCCGATGTGGTCGACTGCCAAACCGCCGGGGTGGACGAACACCGGCCTTGCGGACAATCCCACACGGCCGGACCTCTCACCGTCTACCGCATACGTCGTGACCGGTACACGCTTCGTCCCCGACTCCACCGGCAGCCCGATCGTCGACGGAGTGTTGGCGATCAGAAGCGCCGGACTCGCCGGGGAGGCCGGATCCCGCTTCGAATCTCTGTCGTTCGACATCGACGGTGCCGCGCTGCGCATGGTCGGAGCGGGCCGCGCCGATCGCCGCGACGCCCGCGCGGCGGCAGGAAATCTGCCGGCCCTGCGGTCGGCAGGTGTGTCGCTGGTCGACCGGGGCCGCACGAGCGCCCTGCGCAACCGGATCAGTCGCAGCGCGCCAACCTCGGCGGATCTGCTTGCGCAGCCCCTGCTGGCCGGAGACTTGGTGGGCGGGTACCGCATCGACATCGAGGACGTCGGCACATGGTTGTCCACATGTCAGCGTCGTGTGAGCTACACCGTCGGGGGGCAACCCCTGGGCTCAGAGGTAGTGGAGGAAGGCTACGTTCGCCCTGATGCGCTGACCACCGGCGCCGGTCCGCACGACGCGTTGTACGTCCATGAACTGGTCGCGCGATGGGACGGATACAGCCTGGCCGTGCAGCGACCCGGCCGCACGGCACCTACCGGCGACTCGATGCCGCCCACGCCGGCTGATCCGCCCTTCCGAGCCAGCGACAAGGTCGAGCCGGGCAGCCTGCCACGACTGCGGTTCGGCCGCACGTACCACATGCGCGTGCGCATCGCCGACCTCGCCGGCGGAGGTCTCGGGCCGAGCGAGCTACTGCCCGCGGACAACGCACAGTCACTGGAATTCACACACCAGCGATTCGAACCCATCCCACCGCCGGAGATCCTCCCGGCCGCCGACTTGGCCGCCGGCGAGGCGCTGGACAGGATGATCGTCCACGACACGCGCACCACCGCACGCCGTCACCTGGTCTGCCCGTCCGCCTCGCTGGAATTGGCACTGCAGCATTCCGTCTTCGATGCGGCGCTGGGTCCGCACGTCACCGACCAGGACATCGACAAATTCTTTGCGATCGCCACGCGCGCGGATAAGACCGCGACCGATATCCCAGGCGCACGTCTAGCGGGAACCGGAGAAGCTCGTTACGTCGTGGTCCCCGGCGACGCCATGAACGCTCCATGGCTGCCCGATCCGGCCGCCGAGCGCGTAATCATCGCGGTGAGGCGTCGCCCTCCGGATCCCGACGGCAATCACTTACCCGGCATCGATGGCATTCCCACCCGGCCGAACTGGGCTTCGTGGCCCGATCGGCCCGCCATCCGGTTGGAACTTGTGGCCGTCGAATCCGGCTGCAAGGCAACCACCTCCCCGGACCATCGGGTTGTGAGGGTGGAGCTGGGCCGCGCACAGCAGCTCACACTGAACATCCTATCGACGATGAAACCAACCGATGTCGGCAAGTTCGGCGTCGCACGCTGGATCAGTGCCGGGCATGCCGAAGACGACATGGTGCGAGGCATCGCCGACAGCGGTAACCCATTGGTGACTCCATCCCGCGAACTCACTCTGGTGCACGCGGTACAGAAGCCGCTCGCCGCGCCGACAGGGAACCTGGACGCGCGGCGCACCACCGCGGGCACCGACGCCGTGCTGGTTACTTCGGGCCTCACAGTGCACATCCCGAGTACTGGTCGCCTAGAGATCAGCGCCGCCTGGACGGACCCCGACCAGACCCCTGGCCTAGGCCCCGGCGGCACGACTCGCACCGCCGCGCTGGGTAGCTTCACCGTCGAACAAACGCTGCGCGAGAAGGCTTTACCAGTGATCAGGCACGAGTTCGCCGATACCCGCCGCCGCAAAATCACCTACACGGTGACCGCGGTGTCGCGCTTCGAAGACTGCTACCCCGACGCATCCGCCGCGGCGTGCCGAGTGGTCGCACCCTTCAAGGTGGATGTGCCGAGCACCGCGCGTCCTCCGGCGCCCGACGTCTCGCACTGTGTGCCTTCCTTCCACTGGTCAACCGACGTCACCGCCGACGGCAAAGTGCGTCGGCTGCGCCGCGGTGGACGCATACGGGTATACCTGCAACCACCGTGGTACGTGACCGGCGCCGAGGAGATGCTGGCCGTCCTGATCAGCCCGCATTCGACGACAGGCGTCGAGGTGCCCCCCGACTGTAGTTTCGTCGGCCGTGACCCGGTGTGGCTGGGGAGTGCCATCCCGACGTTATTGATGGCGCAACACCTCTCCGCGCCTGTGACTTTTACCGCCGACAACGCCCAGAGCCCTGCCCACCCAGGTGTGGCCTACCCGGTGGAGTCCGACAGCGCGGCCCGGCGCTGGTACGCCGACGTGGACCTGTCGCCCTATCCGGGTCGAGCGTATTGCCCGTTCGTCCGGTTGGCGTTGGCCCGCTACCAGGCCCGCACCACGGACACGAGGAAACTGGCGCTTTCGGAGGTGACGCGCACCGAGCCGATTCAATTGCTACCCGATCGGCAGCTGGAGATCACGCCGGATACAGCGAATCAGCAGTTGAAGCTTCGGCTTACCGGGGTGGGCCCGGTGGCGCCACGCGACCGCAGCGTCGTCACCGCCGAAGTGCAGGTCTACGACGACGATTCCGGGCAACCACCGTCCGGGCAAGCCGCCTCGGAGGTGATCGGCAGCCCAGGGTGGACCACCGTGGTCACCGCGAGCGACAAATTGAACAACACCTTCAGCATCCACGTCCCCGCCGCCGGCGGACGGCCCCGCCGAATCATGATCACCGAAGCCGAAAGCTATCCGCCCCCACCGGATTCCGGATCGCCCGTGGACGGGCCTGCGCGGCTGATCTACGCCGACATCATCGCCATCGGCCCCGGCGGCCAACTCGACACAAGGAACATCAGCCATGTCGACTGCGTTCTACCCGACCGGCTGGACCACACCACACCAGCTGGCGAGCCAGCATTCGGCTCGGTTCACCTTCACCGTCTCAGCCGAGAAGGGATCCCATTTCGCCCGGGTCGCGATGCGCCCTGACCGGGGCGACGTCCTCACATTCCGCTTACAGGCCGGAGCGGGGGAACCGGTGGAGCTGGGGGAAGGGCAGTGGGTCGACGTGTTCGAGGAAGGATACCCGGAACCAGCGGGGGAGGCTTCGATCACCGCCGAGGACAACGGACTGCACCTCATCGAGATCCAACCCAACAGCACCGGACTCGACTGGACCCTGACGATCGAAAACACCGACCAATTCTCAGTGTTGATCAACGCGGTCGCAGGCGATTACGAGCATGCGACGTTGGTGCCTTGGCTCCACGTTGCAGTCGAACGCGGATTCGTCAACCCCAATCTGCCACCCGCTACGGTCGTCAATCGGGGTACCGCCACCCTCTGGATCAATGCGCCCATCGGAGTACACCTCGGCAGCTCGGACTCTCCGTATGTGCTACGCGACCTGCCCTCCCAGTTGGAACCGGGCGCTGTGGGCAGCCTCGAGGTGGAATGCGTTATCGGCTTCCCAACAATCGCATACCCCCACGGACCACCGGTGATCACCCACCAGCTGCAGTGCAACGACCCCAATCCCGAGCACACACTACTCACGATCTTACTAGTAGAACCAGAGCTGCCGCCCAACAAATGCCACGCTCCAGGGTGTGACTGCCGCGACTATGAACCAGGTGGTATCTGGGGGGACCCCACAAGGTGCCGGAACTGTGGGCATGACCCACACACTCATTTCGGTGAATAGAAGGAGGCACCGTACACCCATGGAATCGCCGACGAAACACACGGATTGCTCGGAATCCGCTGTCGAGCTGCCGCATCGAATCGTCACCGCGAAGACCCGACGATCCCCCGAGACCGAGGGAGGCCAGCGATGGATATCTTGTTCATATTGTTCCCCGACGACTGGCAGAGCAGTCCCGAGGAAGTACCTGCCGGAGACAGTATTTCGGTCGTCTTCCCCGCAAGATCACCGATTGGAGTAATCCATATCCGGATCGCGGTGCGTGACGTCGATCCCGAGGTGATGACGCTTTCCCTGCAGGCCGGTGTGGGCGCACTGTTCGCGTTGCGTGCCGGAGCCGCCGTCGACGTGCTCGATGAGAACGAGGATCCGGATCATCCGGCAGGCACCGCCTTCCTGGCCGATGAGGGGAACGGGGTCTACCACATCGAGATCACCTTCAACGTCCAAGACCAGCAGTGGACGCTGTCCGCGGAAAATTCCGCCGATACCAGCGCGAGCATCAATGTCGCGGCCGCCGGCACCGACGATCCCGACAGTGACACCCTACGGCCATGGATCGATCTGCCCAAAGGGAAGATGATCCTGAAATCGCACGGATTTCAGCCTGCGCCAGAGAGCGCGTCGATTCGGTTCCGCAACTGCGGAACCGCCACGCTCAAAATCACCCAGAGTCCAGGTCAGCCACTACCGGGCGACATATTCGAACTCGAATCCGTCGAGCCCGATGTTGTCGAGCCCGGAGCGGAAGGGAAGCTCGTCTTCCGAGTGCTGGACGGCAAAGTGGGATTGCTCGACCACAAAATCGAATGCAATGACAAAGACGACGGTCACAGACGAATACGAATCGAGCGAGCGGAACCGAAAGAAATTCCGCAACCGTGGGGTCCGTGTAATACCTGCAGTTCACGCCCCCCAGGGCAACCGAAGTGCAGCGTGTTCCTCGGCGATCCCATCAGCTTGAATAGCCTTTGCGAGAGGACATTTTGCCGCCACAAACTGATCGATCATTCTTAACGTCGGGCGCCAGCCCGTATTCGGGACATCAGCGGCGCGCCGCGATCCCGCCGAAGCCCCCCAAAGTCGCGATGAGAGCGGACGTTGGTGAGCATGAAAGCACTGTCGAAAGAACTAGATGCAAAACATTTCCGGACGCGTGGTCGGCTATGGCCCAGGTTCGGCAGAGAATGCCGCCATCCGACCGGCGGCGCGACAACGTAGGAGATTTCTGATGGGTGTCGAACTATTTCCATACGGCTGGAACGCCCCTCGGAGCATACCGGCAAGAGACTCCGCCGAGTTCGCATTCACCACAGCGGGACGAGACACATTGCATGTGCGGGTGGCGGCGCGGCCGGTCGGCTTGTCAGCGCTGACGATGTCGGTTCGGGCCGAGGACGGTCGATTGGTCGAGTTATCCGGCGTTCCCATTGAGGTGTTCGATGGCGCAGATAGAAAGAATCCGGCCGGAACCGCGTTCGTCGAAGATGAGGGCCACGGCGTCCACCGCATTTTCATAGAACTCAACCGCATCGGCCAACAGTGGACCATTATCGCCGATAACACCGCCGACGCCACTGTCGGTATCAATGCGGTGGCTGCGGGAACCGATGACGAAGCGATGCGGCCTTGGATCGCTCTGTCGCAAGAAGTTCGAATCGTCGAGGATTGTCCACGGCCGATCCCTAGCAGAATCAGCGTCCAATTTTGCAACTGGGGTACCGGCACTCTTAGCATCGATCAGGACAATGACCCAGGGGTCGCGGGTGAGTACATGCTTGAAAACGTCGATCCTGATCGCATAGAGCCCGGCGGAGTCGGCACGCTTACTTGGGCTATCGGGACGGAAGGTGATACGAGCACCCGGCAAACGATCAAATGCAACGATCCCGATACAAGTCACACGCTCATACGACCGGCTGCGGACTCGCGGTACCTACTAGATCGGCTGCGCAGTCCGCAGCGGCAGTGAGTGTCACTTCGAGCCCGCAGGGTCACCTCACCATATTAGGTGAACCACCCGCAAGGCTGGGTGTTGACCTGATCAATATTCGGCGAATCAACGAAAGGACTGCGCGATGGATCCCGCGCTGCTACCCGATGAATTACGCTCCGATCGCAGGCTGCACGTTTCGGCGGCCGACTATCCGCTTAGGCAAGTCAATCCTGTCACCGGCTACCGTACTTCGCTGTACCGATCAGGCCGCGACGCGGACTTTGTTGGATGGATTCATCTTGTGAATGGCGACATGACCGCAGGTTACATCTACATTCAGCGTCCCGTGTTCGGCCCCGCCCTCGGATACAGCCGTTATGTGATCATGGATGTGCTTCCGGAACTCCTCGGCCCACTGCTGAAAATTTTGCAAAGTGACGAGCCACTCCAGATCAGGTTCTATCAGGGAGCGGCCGATGCCGAAGCAGCTTCATTCCTGGAACATAAGGAGTGACAATGTTCGCAGGGCAGCCCGCAATTCGAGCGCGGCACCGTATTCGCTATGCAGGGCGTACTCGGGTCGACCACGCTAGCTCGTTTCAGGCGTTCTTCACCGCTCTGCAGACATCGAATGTGTAATTGTTGAAGACCGGCCCCCGCTGTGCGTCCGGATTGCTCGGGTACTTGAAGGAATTGTCGCCCATGGCGATACTACCGACAGTCCAGGCTCCGCCGCTGCTCCCGCCATCCATCGGATTGCCCAATATCTGGATGGTGCCGCCCGACTTCGTGCCCCTTGCGCCATCGACCCGGTGCATCACTTGGCCGATGGCGTACCCTTTGGGATAGCCCATACTGGTCCAGCCGGGCTCGCTCTCCAACGTCTTCATGCCTGAGGCCCCCTCGCCGGATCCGACTGTCCTGAGGAATGCATAATCATATTGACGCCTGATTGACGTTTCACCGACCCAGAGATCAATAGTGCCCGCGTGATTGATCGCGAACTTCTTTGCGTAGTTCCCGTCTTGTAACCACGGTAGAAGACCAGGTTGCTATTCGAGTCTCGTACATTATGGGCCGCGGTAAGCAGCATATTCAGTTCGAGGACAAACTGTGCGGTACCGCAGCGTGTCCGACCGTCGTCGGCATCTTCCCCGACCGCAACTCCATCATCCGACTCCTCGGCGCGGTCCTGGCCGAACAGCACGACTAATGGATCGAAGGCCGCCGCTACCTCGGCCTCGACGTCCTGGCCCGCACACGCGGCCTCACCGACCCCACCACCGAACAGGAGGAAACCCCCACAGCACTGACCGCCTGATCAACACGGATCACGCAGCCACCATCGGCTACACCACGCATTTGGACTTGACCATATCTCGCCAGCGAAACAGTCTCGTCTGCATAGGAGCGGTATTGCGGCTCGACGGTGGGGTCAGCGGGACCGGGCGCTTGCGCATCGCGGAGACTTCGAGTGGACCGTCGAACGGAGTTGGTGCGTGGTGGGGTGGCATATCTGATGCTGCCGGGTGTCTCGACAGTCCCGGCCGCTGAGGTCGGTAGGGTCTTGGCACGACGGCAGGACGCAGAATCAACGGGGAGTGAGATGCAGTCCAGGACTCTATGGTTAGCAGCGCGAGCACGCGACGGCCTGTTGTTGCTCGCAGCCTTGGGGTGGCTCGTCGCCAAGGTCGAGGTCACGGATGTCCCCACCACGATCCAGGGAGTCGTGGACACCCGGTTTCGCAGCACCGCAACGATATTCCTGATCATCGCGATCGCGGCGGCGATCGGCGGTTGGCGGCTGTGGCGTGCGGTGGAAAGCACACGCCGGCGGCGCTGGCAGAATCTGGCGGCCGCGGTGATCGTCGGTGTCGTCGTGTGGGTGGCGGCGATCACAGTGCTGCTGGCCGTGTGGGGCGTGCTGGACAGCAGCGGTTATGTCCCGTTATACGAGTTGCCATCCTCGCCCAGATACGGATTGCTGATGCTGTGGCTGGTCGCCGGAGTGCTGCTCGGCGTCGCGGCGCTGACGACCGTCATTGCGCTGTCCGAGGCCGTTCGCGCAGATGTGCAGGACGACGAGCGGTCCGGCGTTGCTCGTGCGATCGGCGCGGGAGCGTTCGCGGTGGCGGCGGCACTGGTGTGCGCGGTGGTCACCGTCGTCAGCGCGAAACCCGCCGGAGTCATCGACTCCACGGTCACCTCGACCGCGCTGCCCGCACCCACATCGGCGGCCCCGGTCCTGGATCTCAGTCGGATCACCCTCGCCCCCCACGTCGGCGATCTCGACAGCATCGGCGTGACCGCCTACGGTCTGTACACCACGCACGTCGGCCAGTTGACCGGCATCGATCCAAGTACCGGAGCGACTCGCTGGTACGTCCGCCGTCCAGCGCTGCAGCCCAGGGTGAGTACCGCCGAGACGGGCCGCGTCCTTGTGGTCCGGTGGGCCAACCCATACTGCCACAACGACTCCTGCGCTGAGAGCCGGGTGCACGCCTATGCCGCCGACACCGGCCGCGAACTGTGGAGCCGCGACATCGGAAAGGTGCCGGACCAGCAGCAGGGCTGGTCGGAATATTCCGCCCCGAGCCAACCCATTCCGGATCGACTGACGCGCAACAATCCCCGCACCGGGGACCCGATGTGGACGGTCCGAGCCGAAGACCTCGGTTGCATACCCGGCCTGGTCATTTTCGGAAAGCTCGTGTGGACTGTGCGGGCCGGCGCGGTGCAGTTCAGCTGCGCGACATCGAAATCCGCTGGAATCTATGAGCCGAGGATCGTCGGTGCGTTGGACCCTGAATCGGGACGGGTGCTGTGGACCCGCACCTCGGTTCCCCACGAACAACTGACCCTCCCGAACGTCCCCGACGATCCCACCGACCCGGTCGCTACGGTCCTGCGAAGCAATGCCGAGTCCAGCTCCAAAACCAGCAACCTCGACATTCTGGATGCACGCACCGGCCAACCGCTCGGCACCCAGAAACTCGGCGACAACACCGGCTCCGACGCACCGGGCCAGTATGCGCTGACGCGGGGCTATCTGTTGACGGTCACCGGCAACACCGCCCATCTGACCGGGCCCGAGGGGCACCAACTGTGGACGGCGCCGCTACCAGCGCCCCTGCGGATCTCCGGGACAATTCCGCCGTCCGGCCCGGCCTGGATCAGTGGCAACGCGCTACTCGTCACCGTCGCTGCCGCGGATCGGAACTGGATCGTCGCCTACGACCTCGCCAACGGTCACCCCACCGTGCTGGCCGGGCCCGCTCCCACCCCCGCGGGAGACGGCCCGCTGATCAATGTTCCGGTCGAAACGACGCTCATCACGCGGCCGGACCCACCGACCACCATCTCCGCTCAACTCTCGATCGCTCCTTGGGGCGCACTGGTTTCCGGCTACAACTGTCACCTGCTCATCCCCACCCGCTGAACATCCACCCGCCGCCAGGCACCAGACGCCTGGACAACGCGCCGACCACGACCAGTCATTGTGCAGCACAGCCGTTTCCGCCACCACGCATACGAATCACAACCATAACTTCGTTCCGGGAGATGACACTCTCAGCTGCCGACGACTCGTACACCTCTTTCCAGCACGTCAAGTGCAGCGGCACCATCCTCTCCTTCTCCGACACGCACTTCGGGCAGCCGACCGATTTCGACCGCGCCGTACTGCGCAGTAATGCAACAGAATTTCACGGGGCGATTTTCGACGATGAGGCGAACTTCAAGAGAGTTGTCTTCCCAGGCTCTGACACCTACTTCGATCTAGCGCAGTTCCGCCGGGGCGTCGATTACAGCTATGCACGGTTCCGGAGCTGGCATTCGACCGAGTTCAGAGGTGTCACATTCGCGGGGGTGACCAGTTTCTCCCACGCTGTGTTCGCTTCCCCAACACTTTTCGCATCGGATCGCTTCATGGAGCATTCGACAAACTTCGAAGATGCGGATTTCCGGAACAAGGTGGCGTTCGTGCAGTCCGTCGTATGGTCCAATGTGGCAGTCGATTGGGACGCGCCGGTGCCTTATGCACCTCGTGGACCGCAACCTTCAACGGTGACTCCCACCTCGTGGCCACCGACACCGGCCGAAACCGAAGACGAAACCTCGCTCGAGGCGGTGACGATCGACGAGCACGCGATGGCCAGGGAGTTCTTCCATCGTGATCGGAGAAGGGAGTTCATGCGCATCCTTGCGCAGCTGAAAAGGTTCGGGCAACGGCGGATGCGCCGCTGGTGGTGAACCGGGGTGCGCGCTACCCCCCACGCCGAGTCGGACACCTTACTTCTTCCCCGACCCAGAGTCGCCACAGTGACGAATGTCGGCGATCAGGTATTCCGGCTTGCTTACGCCTTCTCAGCGCTCGTCAGCGTCCCCTGTGGCGGCTTCGAGCGCGCGGCTGCTGAGGGCCAGGGCGGCGTCGGTCTCGCGGTCGAGTCGGGCAAACAGCTCATCCAGGTCGGCTTCGAGTTCATGGGCACGCCGCCGCGCGGCGAGGCCGCGTTCGTAGGAGCCGGGGTCGAGTCGGATGTCGGGTTCCGGCTCGGGAGTCGGCGTCACCACGGGCGCGGGTAGTGTGGTGGGTCGCGCGTGGGCGCGTGGCCGGCGTGGTGAGCGGCGGCGGTCAGTCCTCCGAGCCGGCCGGGTAGCGCGAGTGGTGTTCCCCGCCAGTCGAATCCGGTGAGGACGGGGAAATGCTGGTTTTCGGGCGGTAGGCGTGCGCTGTGGGTTGCTTCGTCCCGGGTGAGGTGCTGTTCGAGCAGTAGAGTGGCGCCACTGTGCGGGGCGAAGGCCAGCACCGCGACCCAGCGGCGCAGCACGATCACCGGGCAGCGGTGCTCGTCACCGCTGGCGGGTAGTTCGAGTAGCGGTTGCCTACCACTGGTGATGGTGACCGCGTCGTCGTCGATGTGGACATCGCGCTGGCACAGCTGGGCGATGGTGGCGAACGGCAGCCCGGCCGCTGCCAAGATGAGCAGCACGGCGCCGCGGCGGCCGAACAGTCCGTGCGGCCACCCGGTCGTGGGCAGGCCAGGCGACAGTCCGTGGACTCGCTGCTGTGCGCGACTCAATCGCGGGCCGCGGCGCGGGTTGACCGCGCGACGGATCCGTTCGGCCTTGCCGGGCTCGGGCTGGCCGGCCATGCGGTGCACGGCGTTGATCGCCGTGACGCGGGCGCGCTGGCTGCCGGGTGCCGCGCCGTGTTGTTCGGCGAGATACAGCGCGACGATGGCGGCGGCCGCGGGCAGCTCGCACACCTCGGCGCCGTCGCACCAGAGCTCGAAATCGCGCCACAGGGGGCGGTATTCGGCCGACAGCGTCGACAGGTTGGGGACTTGGAACATCGGCTACAGCCCGAGTTTGCGGGTGGCGTTCGCGCGGTGCAGCGGTGCCCGGTCGTATTGGAGGATGGTGTCGACCCGGGTGTGGCCGGTCATGTTCATGATCTCGCGGTCGGTGGCGCCGTTGTCGCGGGCTTGGGTGATGGCACCGGCGCTCAGGGAATGCCCCTGGAAGGCGTCGGCTTCGGCGCGGCTGTAGCCCGCGGCCAGGGCGCGGGTGTGGATCATGCGGCCGAACGCTTGTCCGGTCAGCGGCTGCAGCCGGGCGGGCACCCGGCGCGGCCGAGTGAGCGGAAGATCGGCACGCGGACGCTGGGGAACGGCGGCAGCGCGCGGTCGCAGTAGTGGGTGTGCGGGTCCAGGTTGCGCTCGAGGCGCAGTCGTTTGTGGATGGCGACCACGGCGGCGTCCGGGCCGCCAGCGCGACGGCGTGGTCGTAGTCGGCCAGCAGTACCAGCCAGCGCAGCAGCGCGCACAACGGGCACAGCCGCACCGTCTGCCCGCGTTCGACGACGAAGTAGGTGACTCTGCGGCGGCTGGTTTCGGTGCCGCGCATCGCGATCCGGATGTGCTCGCCCTCGCTCCTCGGAAACAGCATCAGCGGAGTCCCCACATTCGAAGGCCGGATCACCCCGACCGGAAACTAACCGACTCCGGGGTCAGATCTGCTGTTCACCCGATACTCCCGGAATCCGAAGTGCTCGATGAATGGCGACGGCTTCGGGGAAGTTGTCGGCGAGTGCTCGTTCGCGTCGTGGTACCCGTTCCACGTCGTACGCGAACCGCTCGTGCAAGATGGAGGCGCCATTGCTCGGGCTCAGTGCGTGAGCCATGTTGCTTCGCAGGGGAGCCGGGACGGTTGGGCGGTGTGGTCGCTCATTACGCATAATGTGACTTGCGGGTTGTGACTGTTGGCCCAATGGCTGACCAGGTTGTCGACCGCTGTTTTGCAGGCCAGGTAGTCGAAGATGACCGGGCCGCAGCAGAAACGCACGTGCAGATCGGGCTCACCGGGCCGCGGAGAAGCGTTGGGGTGTGCGTCTTTCGCGGTGCTGGTGGCACCTTTGGTGGAGACCATGGATACCTCGCCTGAGTCACGGCGGTAGTGGCGGCCCACTGAGCCGCTTGCGCTGGGCGTACTCCTGTCAAGGAATTTACTGTAATGCATACCGTAAGTATTTGCACAGGGGATTGGCGAACCTTTGGCAACCATCGGTGCCACCGAGGGTCTTCGCGGAGTAGTGCGCGTGTCCGCGGTTCACGATGGTGGCTTCGCCGGTTGCGTCGTGGTCTCCGAGGGGCAGAGCGGGGCTCGTGGATGTTCGCCCCTGCCGGCCCCCGGGTGCGGGCAAGCCACCACCCGTCTGCCCCGAGGGCGGATTCCCGTCGACGTCCGCCGGCTGTCTCGAGCTCCCCTGACCACAGAGTCGGCACCGCCGCCGAGCGGACCTGATCACTTCGGCTCGGATCGGCGATCAGCAGTCCATCACCACGTCGGCGGCTTGCAATTCTGCGGGTACGGCGTGGAGGTGCACCGGCGCGTTCGTTCGCCGGGAATCTTCACGGATGGCCCGCGTTCTGTGCTTGTTGTTGGGCGAGGCGTTCCTCGTGAATGCGGATGAGTTCGCGGAATCCGATGCGTTCGTAGCTGGGTTCGGGTTGAACGCCCCATTGGTCCCGGGCGGTCTGCTGATGCGCCGCTTCGGGTTCGCCGCCGAACGGTGGTCCGCCGAGCGGGTAGGGGTGTTCGCATTCGATGGTGTCGTCGGAGTATCTGACCTTCATCAGTTCGCTGCAGATCTCGGTGAGCGACAGGGTCGGCCACCCGTACCAGATGGCGAGGGCGGGTATCGTGAACGCGCCTTCGATGACCAAGGCGAACAGGCAGACGAAGATGCCGCGTTTGAGCCACTTGTGCATATTCGCGAAGGCGGGGGTGGTGCCCAGGGGTAGTTCCCCGGGGCCGGAATCTGCGGTGTGGGGCGATTTCGTGCTCATGATCTTCCTTGGGGCGGGCGGGAACGGATCAGTCGGAGAAGATCTCGCGGTTGACCGTGTGGAGATAGGGGATGGCCAGGAACGGCGTGATGTAGAAGATGTCGTACAGCCACCAGCCCACGACGGGCAGGACGGTGCCCTCGAAACGGATGTCGGCGTACATGGTCATGTTGACGACGTAGCCGACCCAGATGACCACGCCGAACCAACAGGTGACCGTCAGCCATTGGTGGCCCCACCGCTTCATCTGCAGGAACGCGATCGCCGCGGCGACCCGCATCGGGAACACGGTGAAGATCAGCGTGATTTCCCAGCCTTTCTCGCCGGGCGCGCTGGAGCCTCCGATCCACATTTCGTTGTAGTGCCAGAAGTAGCCGTTGTCGACGAAATTGCCCCATGCGGTGAAGAACACCCGGGTGATCAGGGTGTGACTGGCGCCGATGTCCAATATCCAGCCGATGCTGTTGAGGAACGCGTCGAGGATGACGAGGTAGCCGATGAGGGTGACGATGATCGGCCGGACGGACAGTCCCGCCTCCTGCGCTCGGCGCTGAAGCCAGAGACCGCGCAGGAAAATCGGCAATCCGATGAATCCGAGGACGAAGGTGCCCATCAGGGCGGTGCCGATGGTAAGCCAGATATCGGCGTGACGCTGTGCGGCGCGGCTCTGTTCGTCGTGGAGGTCGTAGGTCACCGGGGACCGGGGGCCTGTGTTCTGCGCCGCTGAAGCGCCGTTGCCGCTTGTGCCGGATCGGCGCGGTTGGAATGGCATACGCACGATCGGTCCTACCAGTCTCGCGAAAAGGACATGTTCAGCTGAATCAAGAACATCGTCAGCAGGAATCCGTACATGACCACCTGGAAGACGATCAGCGCACGCTTGCGCTGCCGGTCTTGTCGATTCATCACAGTTGCCTCCTACGGTTACTGCACGGGCGAGCCGTCGCCGGCGAGCAGGTTCGCCGCCGCGATCTCTCGCAGACCTTCATTGATGGCGCCGTCGCTGCTGAGCGGCGCGAGAACACATGCGTGAGCCGCCTCGAGTTCACCGGCCCCGGCCGCGATCAGCCGCGCCGCGGCGACCAGCACTCGCGTCGAAGGCGGTTCGAAGTGGAACACCTCGTCGGCCTGGCGAATGGTATTGGCGCAGTCGACCAGTCGCTGCGCGACGGCTCGATCGATACCCGCTTCCGCCGTCAGCACGTCGACTTCGCGATCGGGTGGCAGGTAGTCCATGGCGATGGTGACGAATCGCTGCCGGAAAGAGGGTTTGAGTTGCTTGAGCGAACTGCGGTACGCCGGGTTGTAGGAGCAGACGAGCATGAACGACTTTGGCGCGGGCACCACCTCGTCGGCGCGGTCCAGAAACAGGGTGCGTCTGTGGTCGGTGAGCGAATGCAGGATGGCCAGCGAATCGTGGCGAGCCTCGACCACCTCGTCCAGGTAACAGATCGCGCCTGATTTGACCGCCCTGGTGAGCGGCCCGTCGGTCCAGGTAACGTCGCCGCCCGCGACCGTGAACCGGCCGACGAGGTCAGAGCTGGTGAGGTCGTCGTGGCAGCTGATGGTGACGACGGAGCGGGCGAGCAGGGTGCCCATGTGCTCGACGAAGCGTGTCTTGCCGCAGCCGGTCGGTCCGGTGAGCATCACCGGCATTCGCTGGTGGAACGCGCGCTCGAACAGCCGCACCTCGTTACCGGTGGCGTAGTAGAGGTCGTTCGTCATTGCGCAACCAACTCCCGGTGGATATGGGCCAATACTCGGGGAAGCTCCTCCACCTGCCTGATGCGGCGAGAACGACGAGTTCCGAAGACTTCGGGCAGGGGATCGACGCGCGTAGGCCCCACGCCGATGTAGTAGATGGACACACCGGCCTCGTCGGCCTCCTCCAGCGCGTGGGTCACATCGGCCCAGGCGTATCGGCCCTCGTACCCTTCGTCGGACATGAGGCCGTCGCCCATCACGATGAGCAGACGCCGTTCGGCGGGCTGATCCAGCAGCCGACGGGTCAGATGGCGCAGCGGCGCGCCGAGCCGCGTGTACCCCGCGGTGAGCAGCCCGAGACCGCTCGGATCGACGAAGTGGAAGTCGTCGAAGTCCTTCAAGCAGTTCACTTCGACCCGATGTCTGGTGTTACCGGTGAACACGAAGATCGCATGCCGTTCGCGCGCTTCGGTCATGGCCCGGGACAGGGCATCCGCGCATTCCAGCTCGAGCCGGAAGCCGCGGCCCCCGTTGATACCGAGCGAGGAACTGCCGTCCAACAGCAGCGCAGTGGCGACATCACGCGATATCGGGAGCAGATCACGAAAGATCCGGGGGTCTCCCGGCTTGCCCGTGAGACGGTCGACGTAGTGATCTACGTAGTGGTCGATGTCGAGATCGCAGCCGTCCTCGAGACCTCCGCGCATCGCACGATAGGTGGGCTGTTCGAACCACCGTCGTACCTCGGGGGACACGGCGGCCGCGGGTGTGGACGTCGTCGGATGCCTGCGTTCGAGGACCGCCACATGGTCTCGCAGGAATGTCTCGGTCCACAGATTCCACTCGGGGTAGGGGATCCCCGCTCGCCGATCGGGGCGGATCTCGATGTCCTCGTTCTCCGGCCTGCTCGGCGGCGGAAGATTGCTGGAGCGGCTGCCTCCGTCGCCGCCTACCGGCACCGACATGAGCCGTGGGCGGTCGCTACGGGAGGAGGTCCACGGCATCCGGCCGTAGACGCGTCGCACGGCCGTGGCCAGCGCACCGCGGGCGGGTGCGGCCAAAGGCGGATCTCCCAGCAACGGATGCCTGGCCAACGGCTGCCCCGACCGCGCCAGATCCAACGCGCGGTCGAGCATCTCCGCACCGCCGAGATCGGGATCGGCGATCTCCAGATCGGGGACGAGGCGACATAGTTCGGGCAGCAGGCCGGGGAAACGCTCGGCCATCCATCCCGCCGCCACCCGACCCTCCACCAAGGACAACGCACCGAGTTGACGAGGCGACAACTCGTGCAACGCGTAACGGGCGATGCGATCCTTGGACGGGGAACATTGCAGCGCCACACCGCAAGTGAGGGTCTTTCTGGTCCAGCTGGGTGCGATCGGCGGGAACGGGACGAGCACGACGCCGCGCGCGGAATTCAATCCGAAACCTCGTCGTTCGCCGGTGACCAGCCGGACGCCTTCGCGGCGGCGTCCGGAGAACGCCACCGCGGTCAAGGCGCAGCTGCGCTCGACCGATAGCGCGTGCGCGGCGTCGCTAACGGCCATCACGTGCTCCGCGGCTGCCTCCATCGATCCCTTCACGGTCAGAAGGTGCCTATACTGCGCATCACCCAGTACCAGAAGGCGATCACGCCGATGACCCCGCCCCAGGCGAGCGCGAGCCGCAGGATGTCTTGAACCATGACTGTGTCTCCGTATCTTTCGGTGTGCCGATGCCATGCATTGGTCGATCGGGGGTTCGGCCGGACTCATCGAGGCGCCAGACTGCGCAGGAAAGTAGTCAGGTAGCTGTCGAGCGCCAGGTTTCGCAGCGGCTTGGTATTCGTGGTCGCGGTCAACAGGGCGTACAGCCCCAAGAGGAAGAAGACTGCGCTGTGGTAAGGATCGACCTCGAGTTCGGCCTCGCCCGCCTCGCTCGCACGTTCGAGGATCTGGACGACGAGCACGATCACGGGATGTTCCCTCCACTCGTCGGTGAGCGGTCTGGTCGGTGAGAAGTGCACCGCGAGAATGTCTTTGAACAGCACATCGCCCAATCGCCCCTCCATTGCCACGATCAACTGGATGATCTTCGCCAACGAGGTGGCCAGATCGCGCGGTGTGGCGAGGAAACGTGTCAGCGCGCGGGCGATCCGCGCTTCCTCGCGCGCCTCCAGCGCGAGCAGGACGTGCTCTTTGGTGGGGAAATGGAAATAGAAGGTTCCCCTGGCCACTCCGGCGGCGTCGACGATCGCGGCGATGTCGGCCTCGGCCATCCCGCTCCGCTCGAATTCGGCGATGGCGGCGTCGAGTACGCGCTGCCGTGTGCGCATGCGCTGGGCTTCGCGACCTTGGGGCCGGTCTCGGGGTTCTCTCACGGCTCGGCTTCTACTCAGTTGGTTGACGTTTGTCAACGAAAGTCGGCAACATTCTCGTCGGATCGCAGATCGGAAGGAGTGCGGCTCCGAATGTGCTGCCGGTAACAACCGTAATGCCTACAGTAGGGACATACAAGTACTTGTTCGACGCTCGAGGAGAGAAGCCATGGGTATCGCACTGACCGAGGATCATCGCGAACTCGGTGAGGTGGTTCGGGCGTTCCTGGTGCGCCACGAGGCGCGCGCAGCGGCGCGGGAAGCGCTGGACGCCGCCGAGGAGAAAGTCCCGGGTTTCTGGTCGGAGATCGCCGCACTCGGATGGCTGGGCGTGCATGTCAGCCGCGAATACGGTGGCTCCGATCACGGATTGCCGGAACTGGTGGTGATGGTCGAGGAATTCGGGCGCGTGGTCGCTCCCGGCCCGTTCGTCCCCACCGTGATCACCTCGGCAGTGCTGGCCGCCTGCGGCGACGACGAGCAGAAGGCGCGGTGGCTTCCCGGCTTGGTCGACGGATCCGTCACCGCCGGTGTCGGTTTCGATGGCGAGTTCGCCGTCGGCGCCGATGACCGTGCCAACGGTTCGGCCGGGATCGTCCTCGGAGCGGGAACAGCGGAGGTCCTTTTGCTGTTCGCGGGCGAAGATGTGCTGTTGTTACCGCGGGACAGGGAAGGCGTGGCGGTGACGGTCCCCGCCAACATGGATCCGACGCGGCGATCCGGTCACGTTGCGCTGCACGAGGTCGCGGTGGCGGCCGGTGATCTGCTGCCGGGTGCGCGCACCGCAGCGCTCGCGCTGGTCAGGACGATCCTGGCGGCCGAGGCGGTCGGAGGCGCGGCGGACTGCGTGGACACCGCCGTCGCGTACGCCGAACTCCGCGAGCAGTTCGGGCGAACCATTGCCACGTTCCAGGCGGTGAAGCACCACTGCGCCAACATGCTCCTGGCTGCGGAATCGGCCGTCGCGACCGTGTGGGACGCCGCGCGGGCGGCGGGCGAGGACGAACGGCAATTCGAGCTCGCCGCCGCGGCCGCCGCCACATTGGCGTTGCCCGCGTATGTCCACAACGCCGAACTCGATATCCAGGTGCACGGCGGGATCGGGTTCACCTGGGAGAACGACGCTCACCTGCATCTACGACGGGCGCTTGCCCTGCGGGCGCTGTGCGGCGGCGACGGTCCCGCCCGCGACGTCTTCGCGATGACCTCCGCGGGGGTGACCCGGAAGAGCAGTCTGGACTTTCCGGCGGGCACCGAAGGATTGCGTGCGGAGATTCGTGGCGAGGCCGAGCGGCTCGCCGGATTGGATGACGACGCGCGGCGCGAGGAGATGATCGCCTCCGGGTTCGCCATGCCGCACTGGCCGCGGCCTTGGGGTCGTGCGGCGAACGCGGTCGAGCAACTGCTCATCGACGAGGAATTCGCGCGCGCTGGTGTTCGCCGGCCCGACTATTCGATCACGGGCTGGGTGGTCCTCACCCTGATTCAGCACGGAACACCCTCGCAGATCGAACGATTCGTGGCGAAGGCGTTGCGCCGGGAAGAGGTGTGGTGTCAGCTTTTCTCCGAACCCGGCGCGGGGTCGGATGCGGCGGCGATCACGACCAAAGCCACACGGGTAGCGGGCGGCTGGAAGATCAACGGCCAGAAGGTGTGGACCAGTGGCGCCCACTACAGCCGTCGGGGTCTGGCCACCGTACGCACCAACCCCGATGCCCCCAAGCACGCGGGTATCACCACGGTCATCATCGATATGCAGGCGCCGGGGGTCGAGATCCGCCCGCTGCGGATGCTCATCGGCCACTCGGAGTTCAACGAGGTGTTCTTCACCGATGTTTTCGTGCCCGACGAGGATGTCGTCGGCGCGCCCGACTCGGGGTGGACCATCGCGCGCGCCACCCTGGGCAATGAGCGGGTCAGCATCGGTGGCGGTTCCGGCGGCATGTTCCCCGCGAGTGCTCTGGTCTCCTTGGCGGCCCGATATCCGGATCGGCTGGCCGGCGTCGACGTCCGCGTCGGCCGGTTCTTGGCGGCAGACCACGCGCTGCGGTTACTCGATCTGCGCCGGGCGGTTCGCCACATCGAAGGAGCGGGCCCCGGGCCCGAAGGCAATCTCACCAAACTCGCCTTGGCCGAGCACGTCGGTGAGCGTGCGGCGATCATGGCGGCACTGACCGGTCCCGCCCTCGCCTTGGCCGACGGGGAGGCGGCCGTGACTGGTCTGGTCGTGCTCGGTTCGCGCGCCCTGGCCATCGCCGGTGGTACCTCGGAGGTGACCAGGAATCAGATCGCGGAACGAATCCTCGGCATGCCGCGCGATCCACTCGTGGACTAGACCGGCCACCACCCGCAGCGGCATGGAATCCGGCGGCACGACCTTCGAGTCTCGCCGCCGGATTCACGGTGGGCGTCCGCTGGCGAGCGCGCAGCGCAACGGCGCGGTGGCTGCCGCACATCGAGCGGTGAGCCGCCCGTGGTGGCACGACAACAGGCCGGTGCCCGTCGACGCGCCGCGGGGGATCAGGCGATCGACTCCGCGACGGATGGCGGGGTGACGCCGTTGGCGGCATCAGGGTCGGGATTGGCGATGGGCAGCCCGAGGAAGCGGCGGGCGTTGTCACCCATGAAGTCATAGGTGCGCCGGACATCCATTCCTTCGGCGTACTTCCAGTAACCTTTCGGTTCGGTCAGACCTTCGGGGTGTGGATAGTCCGATCCGAAGAGGACCTTGTCCCAGCCGACGGTGTCGACGACATCGGCCACGCATCCCTCCCAGAACGGGCTGACCCAGATGTTGCGGCGGAACACGTCGTGCGGATGCTCGGGGAAGTTCTGGGGCATCTTCTTGTAGAGGTCTTCGAAATCGTCGAACAGCGGACGGATCCACGCACTGCCGTTCTCGACACTGGCGATGCGCAGCTTCGGGAAGCGGGTCAGGGTGCCGTGGCAGATGAGACTGGTGATCATGTCCGCGATTTCGCGGTGACCCAGCGCCATCCAGCGGAACGGGCTTTGCGCCATGAAATTCGCGGTGTACGGCGGCTCCCATTTGGCGATGTAATCGTCCAGCGGCGGGTAGCTGGCGTGCAGCACGATCGGCAGACCGGCGGCCTCGACGTCGCGCCAGAACGGATCGAACTCCGGCAGGGCGGGCGAGCGCCACCCGTACAGGCCGTTCACCGGTCCCGGCTTGATCAAGGCCACTTTCGCGCCGTTGTCGAGGATGTACTCCAACTCGCGCTGTGCCGCCTCGACCTCCGACAGATTGATAATCGGTGTCGAGAAGATGCGATCGGCGTAGGTATAGGACCAGTGCTCGGCCATCCACTGGTTGAGAGCGTGGATGATCGCCAACGTGAGTTGCGGGTCGTCCGCGGCGGAATGCTCGACCAGGCTGGCGAGAGTCGGGTAGTTGAGTGCCTCGGCCACACCTTGGCGGTCGAGCTCGGCGATCCGGTCGACAGGGTTGCGGGTGGCCGCGGGTGCCTCGATCGAGGGTCCCTGCATCTCTCGCAGCGTCAGTCCCTCGGTGTTCTCGCCCGCGAAGAACTTCTCGTGGGCGCCCGGAGCGGCGACCCGTTCGAAGGTCGGGTTCGGGATGAAGTCGGTGACCTTGTTGTTGATCACGATCCGAGTCTGCCGGCCGATCTGCGCGAACTGGACGGCGCGCGTGTAGTGCTCCGGCAGATACTTCGTCAGCGAATCCGGCGTCTCGTACATGTGCTGGTCGGCGTCGAAGATCGGCGCATCCCGGAATGGCTCTTCGATTCGGCTCACGGTCGCCCTCCTCGCGAGGCGGGGGTGCTCGCGTCGACACGCGCTGCCCGTGTGCCGACATCCATGATCGCTTCGTCCGTCATCTGCTTCCTTCCACCGCTCTGGTGCGAGCTACTGTAAACAATACAGTAGATTAAGGTAGTCGCGTTGCGCGCTGACGGATGGCCGGGGTGCGAGGGTCCGCTCGGTAGGCGCCCACCCGACCTCGGCGCACGGTGGCGGCCGCACGCTGTGGCGATCCGATCAGACCGGAGAGACGAATCCATGAAGTACACGCTCGAGTACCCCAGTGAACTCCCCACCGCGCCGGACGATTTTCTGCGACCAGCCGTGATCCGGGACGTCGTCACGCATGCCGAGGCCGCCGGGTTCTCGGCGGTGGCACTGAGCGAGCATCCCGCGCCGTCGCGGAAGTGGCGAGACAATGGTGGGCACAACACGCTGGATCCCGTCGCCGCGCTGAGTTACATAGCCGGAGTGACGTCTCATTTGCGGCTGATGACGAACCTTTACGTCCTGCCGTTCCGGAATCCGTATCTTTCAGCCAAGGCGCTGGGCAGCCTGGACATCGTGTCGGGCGGTCGGCTGATCGCCGGAGTGGGAGCCGGGTACCTGCGTTCCGAATTCGGGGCGCTCGGCGTGGAGCACGGCAGGCGCGCGGAGCTGCTGGACGAGGCGTTGGACGCGTTGCGCAGGATCTGGACGCAGCCGCAGACCCCGGTGGCCGGAGCGGATTTCGCGGCGGTGGGGCCGATGTGGTTGCAACCGCCGAGCCAACCGCGCGTACCGCTCTGGCTGGGCGGCAACGGCAGGGCGGCGATCCGGCGGATCGCGCACCATGGAGACGGCTGGATGCCGATCATCGCGGATGCGGAGATGGCAGCGGCCATGCGCACCGAGGCGATAGAGAACCTGGACCAGTTCGGCGACGCGGTGAATCGGATGCGTCACCAGCTGGCGGCGGCAGGACGGGATCCGGATTTCATCGACGTGCAGGTGCCGTGCCCGAAGTTCGATGTCGATGACGTCGAGTCGGTGCGGCGAGCGCGGACCTTCATCGACGACGTGGAGCGGCGCGGCGCCACGTGGGTGCTGCTGCATGTCGACGGGGCGAGTCCGCAGGCCGCTACCCGGTTCATCGACACCGTCGAAAAGGCGATCATCGACCGGTGAACCGTATCGCCGCGCGAGACTGCGTTCGAGGAGGGTGCCGTCGCGACCATCGGTCGAGGGGCCTTGCGCAAGGGCGGCGCTACGGCCTCGGCTCACCCGCTTCGCGCGAAACATCCCCGTGCTCGTCACCGCCGAAGCGGATCAGTTCGAGCGTTCTCAATTCTCGGATCGCCCGGCAGCTACGTTTCAGCATGATGAGGAAGATCTCTTCGCCGCGTGTCGTCGGTGTGGCGAAGGCGGCGCCCAGAGCGATGATCAACGGCGCCTGCAGCATGCCGAATCGGTAGTCCCGCCAGCATGTCTCGCGCGTGTACCCGGCGACACCATGCTCGAGCAATGCCCGGTGGTACGCGTCGACGAGCCCGGACTCGCAGGCCGAGCGGGTGTCCGGTGCCAGACTGGTCGCGGTGAAATAGGCGAGGTCGCGGGCGGGCAAGCCGACGCCGAGCGTCTGCCAGTCGACCACGCTGACGCGGCCCGCCGCGGGGTCGAACATCAAGTTGTCGAGCCGGTAGTCGCCGTGCATCAGCGCGAACCGGCCGGTGTCGATGTCCGCGAGTAGCCACTGCGTCACGAGGTCCATTGCCTCGGAGAATGTTTCCCGGTCGACGGGTTCCAGGTGGGCGCCCACCCTGTCGAGAGTGATGCCAGCGGCGACGCGCGCGACGTCGCCGAGCCCGCCTGCCGCTGCCGTGTCACCGGGTTTGGGCATCGCGACGCCGAGAGTCAGCCACGCCGGATCGCACCAACTCGGCCCGTGCAGCCCGGCCAGCGCTGTCACGGCCTGATGCGCGGCAGCGCAATCGCAACCGGCGATCTGGTCACCGGGAATCGCGGGAGACAGATCGGCGAGAAGCAGGGCGAACTCGGTGCCGTCATCGGTGATGTCGCTGTAGTAGCAGCGCGGTGTCGGCACCCTGGTCCGCGTGGCAGCCTTGGTGTAGAAAGCGACTTCACTGAGATACCCGAGGGTGACCACCCGCCCGTACACCGTCGTCCCGCGCGGGCAATTTGATGACGAACGTCGACGGGAAGGTGTGCTGTCCGGTTCGGTAGCGCGGGGTGATCCGGAACGTCGCCCCCGTCTGACCGGTGCCGATCGGGTCGACCTGCACATCCGCGATCTCGACGGCGTCTCCCTCCAGCCGCAGTACCGCCTGCAACCAGTCGCTGGTGACATCGGCTGCTCCACGCGGAATCGGGACGGCTGAGTTCATTTCGAAGGTCCCTTCTTGTCCGCGTCGCGGTACTCGGCGACGACGGGTGCGAGTTCCTCAGGTGTCGCGCCGTGCAGGATCACGCGGTCCGCGCCGTAGGCGAACTCCTCGCGTATGCGATCGGCGCATTGCCGCGGCGTGCCGGTGGCCGCGGATTCCAGCCATTCCTGCGGCAGAATCTCCGCGATGTGCTCGATCTGCCCGACGTTCGCGACCCCGTCGATCGGTCCGGCGATCGAGGTCACCACCGGGTCTTCGCGGAAACGTTGGAGAGCAGCGGGATCCCAGCCATTGGTTCGTACCATCAGATCGCCGTACCCCTGTAGGTAAGTCGCGAGCCGGGCGACGGTCTTCTTCAGGCGAAGCTGCTCCGGAAGGTGATCCCCTACGGTGGCCAGGCACGACCAGACCCGCACCGAGTCCGGATCTCGTCCGGCCTTCTCGGCAGCCAGCTTCACGGTCCGGACACAGCGCTGCAAGGTTTCCGGGGAGAAGTACGTGTGCAAGATGACGTCGTCGAACACCCGGCCGCCGAGGGCGAGGGTGTTGGGCCCGAAGGCGACCAGCGCGAGCGGTATGTCCTCATCGAAGCTCGGGTCCAGAAAGAGCACGGGGTAGGAGCCCAATGGGCCATCGTGTCCGATGATCGCTTCGCCGTGCCACAGCCGGCGCATGACGCCGGCCCAATCCTCCATCTGGGCGGTGGTCACGGCGGGGATGCCGAACGCGGAGTACATCGCCTCGATGCCGCGGCCGATGCCGAGTGTGAAGCGTCCTGCTGACAGTCTGTGCATGGTCGTAGCCCAGGAGGCGGTGATCAGGGGATGCCGGGTGTTGTGATTGGTCGCGGCGGTGGCCACGTGCGTCCGCTGTGTCACCGCGCACGCGGCACCGGTCAGGGACGCCGCCTCTTTGACGTTCCAACGTTCGGAGATGAAGGCGGTGCCGAGTCCGAGTTGTTCGCCCATGCGCGCGTCCTCCGGGAGACGGGCGGGTCCTTCGCCGCCCGAGCCCGCCAACAGGTAGAAGCCCAACTCGTCGAGTCGGCGGTCGTGGGGGAACATGATGTACCTCGGTTTCGAAGTCGGGCGGGCGGTGGGGCGCTCAGCCCCTTGCTCAGCGTGTGTCGACCGCGGATACCGCGAGCGCGCGGGTCAAGAACCCGGCCTGGTGTGCGCGAACGGCGTCGTGCCACCACTTGCCCGGATACACGTCGAAGTGGTCGGCCGGATAGTGGCGGATGTGCGCTCGCGCGCGAACCGCGGCTTTCATTGCCGCGTCGACCGATACGCAGCGGTCGAAGTCCGCGATCTGGAACAGGGTGGGGCAGGTCAGCCGGTGGGGGAATCGGATGGGCCGGTGTGCCATGGCGTCGAGGGCGATCGAAGCGCTCACCTCGTTGCGCCGAGTCGGGCCTGCGATGGAAAGGTAGTCGTCATACGTGCCAGGGAGATTCAGCAGCGCCGGTTCGCCGGGGTGCCCGACCGCGGGGAGCATGACACGTGCGCGGTGATCTGCCGCGGCGCGTTTGTCGCGGGCGGCGTACAGGAGCAGTCAGGCGGTACTTCGAGGTGTCTATATGCAGAGACCGGTACGCGCTGGAATGCCCGTTCGGATTGCCGAACGCCCAGTTGCCGCCGATCCGGTCGGACGCCTCGAAACATGTGTAGGGGATCCCGTAGTCGCCGAGCATCTTTCCCGCGGTGAGACCGGCGATCCCCGCACCGATGATCGCAGTGCCTGGAGCGCTGAGCGGCTCGGTCATGCGCTGACCTTTCGGTTGTGACGGTGGTCATGCGATACTAGGGCACAGATTTGACGCGCGTCAACAATAACTGTCGCACGTAAGTAAGGCCTGAGGTGTCGAAATGCGTGAGCGCGTGACCGCCGTGGCGGACCAGTCCTAAGGCGGGCGTTACGTGAACCGCACCGCGATCGTCACCGGCGGAGGGTCGGGCATCGGGGCGGCGTTGACCCGAGCGCTCGTGGCGGCGGGCGCCGATGTCCGGTGCGCGGACATCCACTCGGCCGCCGCGCGAACGGTGGTATCCGCGCTGGAGGGTCCGGGTAAGGCGGTGGCGGTGGCCCTCGACGTCACCGACGCCGCGGCGGTACGGGCCGTGGTGGACGATGTGGTCGCCAGGGACGAGCCCTGGGTGGTGACGCCGCGGCGCACTCGTCTCGGTTGGTACATCAGTCGCGTCGCGCCACGGGCGATGCAGCGTCGGCTGAACGGATATGTGCATCGACAGGTAGTCGCGGACAGAGTCGATAGCTGACATTTCCGGCGGGCCGCGCGGCGGCGGGTTCACCTATCGCCCACGACTTGCCATCCCTCCGGTGGCCAGTGGAAACGGTGAGCCATCGCCAGCCGTCGCATTGACAGCTCGACGCGGATGCGCCGCTCGCGCGATCGCGCCCGAGCACCTCATTCGGTGTCGTCGCGCGACTCCGACACGCCATCCGCGGTACAGATGTAGATCGCACGCGACCAGATGGCGAGCAGTGCCTCGATGCGGTCGGACGCCGGGCCGTGCTCGTCCAGGCAAGCCTGTTCGAGAGCGGATTGGTTCAGTTCCAGCAAAACCGTGGCGAGCGTGCGGCTATCCGGATCGGCATGCGCGCGTCCGGCCCTGCGTTCTTTGTCGATGAGTTCGGCGACCGGTTCGACGAAAGAGGCACGGGCGGCATCCCAGAGTTCACCCACTTTGGGATTGCGCTGACGTGCGGTGATCATCGCCCGGAAATAGTGCCGGTGGTTGTGCATGGCGGCGAACAGCTCGTGCAGCATGCGCTCGAGCCGTTCGAGCGGGGTCCCGGGCCCGCTCACCAGCGTTCGAGACGCCGCGTCGACCTCTTGATACATTTCCGCGCCGAGCGCAGCCGCGCAGGCGGCCTTGTCCTCGAAGTAGAAATAGAACGCCGAGCGGCTGACACCTGCCGCCGAGGTGAGATCCGCGACGTTGATTTCGTCCAGCGTGCGTACCGCCAGTTGCTCGTCGAGCGCGCGCAGCAGGGCGGCCCGGCGTTGATCACCGCGTTTGCGAGCGCGCCGGTCCAGCACGTCCGTGGGGCGATCGTTCTCAACCATGGGAGCCTCCCGGAAGAGTGGAAGCGTGCCGGGCGGACTCATCGGCGCGACCGGTCACCACGCCGGTGTCCCCGGCGCGTGGGCCGTCGCACGAAGCGCGTATCTCTTCGGCGCGACAGGATCGGTCGACCGGCCTGCGGCGACACTGACATACCGTCGATTTGACATGTGTCAACTTTAGTCGAGGTTCGGGGATGGTGGTTCTGGGGGCATTCCGGGCCCTGGCCGGCTCATTCGATTCCTGGACGGGGGGCGAGGCGGGTTGGTTGGAGCGCATCGCACGACCGGGTTGTCGTAATGCATACTATTGCTCATACTGTAGTTTGGCCCGGTGAGCCGAGGGCTCGCGTCACGCTTCGATTCGCAGATGAAGGTTGCCGATGTGCCGTCCATGGAACGCGAGGTCGTGGCTGTTCGCCCCTGGTGACAGCGAACGCAAGATGGGAAAGGCCGCCGCCGGGGCGGCGGACATCGTAATCCTCGACCTCGAGGATGCCGTGGCCACGCGCGAGAAGCCCGAAGCGCGCGCGTTGGTCGCGGAATTCCTCGACAGTTGTCCGGAGCCGGAGCGGGGCCGACTCTGGGTGCGGGTCAACCCACTGGACGGACCGGACACGCTGGCCGATCTCGCGACCGTACTGCCTTCGCGCCCTGGCGGCATCATGCTGCCCAAATCCAGTGGCCGCCAAGACGTTACGGTCCTCGATCACTATTTGTCGGCGCTCGAGGTCGCGCACGGAATCGAGCGGGGTTCGACCGAGGTCATCGCCCTGATCGCGGAAACAGCCGACAGCATGTTCACTGCCGGGACCTATCGGGGAGCGCCCCGACTGGCTGCCATGACGTGGGGCGCGGAGGACCTCGCCGGCGCTCTGGGCGCAGTGTCCGCCGGCGACTCCGACGGTCACTACGGCTTCACCTTCGAACTCGCGCGCAGCCTGTGCCTGATGGGAGCCGTTGCCGCCGGTGTAGCGGCAGTCGATACCGTCCACCCCGATTTCCGCGACCTCGACGGTTTGCGCGACCGCGCGGAGGCCGTGCGACGCATCGGGTATCGCGGGTCGCTGGCCATCCATCCCGCACAGGTGGATGTCATCAACGAGGTGTTCACGCCGACCGCTGAGGAAATCGCGGCGGCGCAGGAGATCGTCGACCTCTTCGCCGCTCACCCGGGTGCGGGTGCCATCGGGCACCATGGTGTCATGCTCGATCGACCGCATCTGAGCCGCGCCCAGGCGCTGCTGGCGGCAGCGAACCGAGCGTTTTCTGGATGACCGATCACGGTACACGGCGGAGCGTGCCACGGCCGGTTGACGCCTGTCAAGTGCGGGTCAGCTTAGCCCAGCACTCCTCCCCGATGCGATCGGCCGGCCGTTTCCCCTCCTCGCGCTGAGTTCAATACTGTAAAGTCAACAGTAGGCGGTCTCGGCGTAGAGCTGTCGGAGGGGTGGAGTCATGACGGAAAATAACGGTGTCCGACCCGAGTCGCGAGCGACTTCGCATCCGGCCGACGGGCGGAATGTCCGCGTCCTCGGCGAACTGGTGCACACGGCCACGCGGGATCTCCTGGACTATTTCGCGAAGTGCCCCCGCTGCGGCTACCCGCTCCAGGCATCGGAAACGACGCGATCCTTCACTCGCGGCCTGGTGGAGCGCACGGTTTTCCGCACTTGCGGATTGCCCTGTGGGTGGAGCGATTCGTCGCGCGAGCTCGCCGACGCGGTGCCTGTCCATCTCAGCAGACCGAACCCGTCGCCCCTGGGTCGCAATGCGTGACATCGAGAAGAAGCCGACTTTCTGTCGCATCTGCGAACCACTGTGCGGGATGGTCGCCACGGTGCAGGACGGGAGCCTGACGAGCCTGCGCCCGGACAAGGAGCATCCGCTGTCCTCGGGCTTCGCCTGTCAGAAGGGGATCGCCTTCTCCGAGGTGGTCAACGATCCGGACCGGGTGACCAGCCCGCTACGCCGAACGCCCGACGGCTTCGTCGAGGTCGGGTGGGAGGAGGCGATGTCGGATATCGCCGCGCGCCTCACCGCTGTCCATCGCCGCCACGGCTCGGGCGCGATCGGCTGGTACATGGGTAACCCGGCGGCGTTCAGCTATTCGCACCTGTTCGGCGTCTTGGCGTTCATCAAAGGCATCGGCCGGGACGCGCATTATTTCACCGCGTCGACGCAGGACACCAGCAGCAGGTTGCTCGCCAGCCAATTCCTCTACGGATCTCCGCTCGCGGTGCCCATCCCCGATCTGACGCGCACCGACCTGTTGGTGGTCATGGGTGCCAACCCTCTCGTTTCCCATGGAAGCTTTCTGACCGCACCGCGGATCAAAGATCGCATGCGCGACATCGTCGACCGCGGGGGACGCGTGATCGTGATCGATCCGCGCCGCACGGAGACGGCGGCCGAGTTCGAGTGGCTGGGCATCACGCCCGACGGTGACGCCCTCTTCTTGCTGTCGCTGCTCCAGGTGCTCTTCGCGGAGCTACTCGGCGATACCGCGAGAGTGATTTCGCAGGCAGACGGAGTGGATTGGCTTCGCGCGCAATGCATGCCGTTCACCCCGGAGGTCACCGCGGATCGAACCGGTATCGCTCCCGCGCGAGTGCATGCGCTGGCTCGGGCGTTGGCCGGCACCGAGCGGGCGGCCGTCTACGGCAGGCTCGGCACCTGCGTCGGAAGGCATGGCACGCTGACGGCGTACCTGATCGACGCCGTCAACCTTGTCAGCGGGAAGCTCGACCGGCCCGGCGGCAGCGTCTTCAGCACGCTCGGCGTGCCCGGGCAGCGATGGGCGATGATGGCGGTGGGCGCGTTGCTTCGCCGGACCTATCGGCGAAAGCGTACGCGCGTGGGTGGATTTCCGTCCGTGATCGGTGCCGAACCCGCCGCGTTGATGGCCAAGGAGATCGCGGTGCCGGGGGAGCGGCAGATCAAGGCTCTGTTCGTCAGCGCGGGCAATCCGGTGCTGTCGGTGCCGAACGGGGACGAATTCGAGTCGGCCGCGGCGCGGCTGGAGCTCATGGTCGGACTCGATCTGTATATCAACGAGACGACGGCGCACTGTGACTACGTTCTGCCGGTCACGACGATGTACGAGCGTGACGACTTCGCGATCACGTTCCAGCAGTTCCAGGCCACCCCATTCCGGCAAGCCACCGAGGCGGTCGTCGCCCCTCGCGGGCTCGCCAGAACGGAGTGGGAGATCATCGATGACTTGATGCACCGATTGACCTCGCGGAGTCCGGTGTTCGCGCTCTTCGCGGTCATACGCCGGCTGCTCGGCCTGTCCGGGCGGCGATTTCATCCCCGGCCGATCATCGAGATGATCATTCGGCTGTCCGACGGCGGTGACCGCTTCGGGCTGCGGCGATCCGGTCTCACATGGCACCGCCTGATTCGCCGCCATCCCCACGGAACGGTGGTGGCGCCGTATGTCGAGACGGGTGTACTGAAGCAGATCGTCGCCTACCCGCGTGGCCGCGTCGCTCTCGTTCACGAGGACATCGCGACCGAGATCGCGCAACTGTCCGGACATGTTCGGCCGCAGGACTACCCGATGCGTCTGATCGGCATGCGCGAGCCCGCGTCCGAGAACTCGTGGATGCACAACGCGCCCTTGTTGTTGCGCAGCGGGAAACGGCGGCAACGAGCACTTCTGCATCTCGATGACGCCGCGGAACTGCGGATCGGCGAAGGCGACACCGTGGAAGTCCGTTCCCCCCACGGCAGGATTCTCCTGCCGGCTTCACTGACCGGCGATCTCATGCGCGGAGTGGTGGCCATTCCGCACGGATATGGGCACAAAGGCACCGGCGGTTGGCGCACGGCGAATCGAGTGGGCGGTGCGAATGTCAACCTTCTGATGTCCACCGAACCAGAAGACATCGAAGCGCTGGCGGGCATGTCGCGACTCACCGGCATCCCGGTCCGAGTGCGCCGCTACGACGGTTCACCGGACGACCAGGACGAACGGGCTTCCGATCGGACGGACAGCGGCCGCGCAGGGGCGGCGGCTCCGCAGGAAGGCGCTGACCATCTGTGACGCGAGTGGCAGAGCCGGCCACGCCGACGAACTGCGGGTCTTGCGGGAGTACGCCGGTCACGGTGCGGGAATCCGGAGTGACTCGAGCACCCGTGCCGTGTCCGCGCCGGTGTCGGCGGCGGGTCCGGGCGGCGTCCGGGCAGTCGGCTCCGCGACCGGAACCGGCCCGTTGTCGGCGTCGATGAACCACCTTCCGCCGCGTCGCCGCGTCCGGGGGACCGGATCGGAGGTGAGGGTGGTGGCGACGACGTCGGTCATGGAGATGTCCCACAACACTCCGGACCCGTCGGCCGGTGCCGACATGGCGAGCGCGGCCGCGGTGAGGCCCGTCAGCGGATCGGCGATGGCGTCTCCGACGAAGACGGGCTCGCCCGCCGCATCGTAGGCGACCAGACCGGCGGCGGCGGCGATGTCGTCGCCGAAACCGACGCGGTTGGACTCCCGGCCCGCTGCGGTGATCGAAACCCAGACCGCTCCGCGTGCGGTCGCGGTGCCGGCGTCGAGCCCGAATCCGGCCAGTGCGCGGGGGCGGGATGCTTCGATGACGATGTCGGCGGCGTCGACGAGGGCGCGCAGGGCCCGTCGTCCGGCCGGGTCGGTGGGGTCGAGGACGACCGATTCGTGCCCGTGGTGCAACAGGGCGTAGAAGGCCGGGTTTCCGCGCCGCGCTCCGTCGGGCCGATCGGGGGTCTCGATCTTGATCACTCGCGCGCCCGCCAGACCCAGGAGGTGGGCGCACAGCGGACCTGCCCACAAGGAGCTGAAGTCGACGACGAGGAGTCCCTCGACCGGCCTCGGCGCCATCGGCGCGAAAGCGTTCGGGCGAGCCTCATGCCGCACCGGTCCCGCGGCGACGCCGAGTAGTTCCGCGCGTTCGGCGAGCTCGGCGCCGGGGTGATTACGCACCCAGTCGGCGACCGGGGGCCAGGGGTCCTCGGCGTTGATCGTCGCGCCGATGAGCGCGCCGAGCAGCAGGGGGTCGTCGGGGCGGGCGCAGGAGATCGCGGCCCATCCGTCGGCGGTGGGCAGCAAGCGGCATCGGCCGCCCGCCGACACGGTTCCGCGGCGGTGCAGGTTGTTGAGTGCCGCGCGCTCGGCCAGCAGACGCGCGCCGTCGACGGTGATCGCGGGCGCGACGGTGGCGATCCAGGACGTCAATTCGCGGGCGCGGCCGGCCGCCCGTCCCGGCGGCACGAGGAGCGGTCCGTCCGGGTGGCCGGTTACCGCGACCACGCCGCTCTCGGCCCAGTCCACCGCAGGCGGATCGGACGCCGACAGGGTCATAGGGTGCACCGGTCGATCCTAGGACCGCGGGCAGTTCCGGCACATATCACGACTGCGCGGTGGGAAGATCCGGCGCGGATCGCATGGACGGCGTGTCAGTATTGCGCGGTGAGCCGCGATGTGACCGATCTGGACATGGATGCTCTGGAGCTGGCTATCAGCCCGGACGGTACACCGGCGAACCCGGTACTGGTCGTGGCGCTCGACGCGTGGGCCGGGGAGCCGCACGACCGGATCGAGCGGGCAGCCCGATCGCTGGCCGGTTCGCTGCGGCTGACGATCGGGACCCTGCGTCATCCGGCGCCTCCGAGTCTGGCGCCGCTGTTGCGCGCGGTCACGCTGACTCTGGCCGAGACCGCCCACCCGGCGACGACGATTGTCGACTGCCCCGATCCGGATGCCGCACTGAAGCATCTGGAGGAGGCGGTGCGACGGAACCCCCGCGCGAGTGTGGCACTAGGCCGTCTGTTGCGGCAGACGACGGTGCCCGACACGTTTGCGGGGCTGGGTGCGGAGGCCTCGGTCTACTCGATGCTGCTCGCGGGCAGCGAGTTCCGGCGGTGGCTCGCCGCGCGGGGCGGCCCGAAGCCGATCAACTTTCCGGACCGCCCGCTGGTGCGCCTGGACCGCGACGGCGAGCTGCTGTCGGTGGTGCTCGACCATCCGGAGCGCCGCAACGCGCTGAGTTTCCGCCTCCGCGAAGAACTTCTGGAGGCCCTCCGGCTCGCCGAACTGGATCCTGGTATCGGCCGGGTGCTGCTGCGCGGCTCCGGGCCGGTGTTCTGTAGCGGTGGCGATCTCGACGAGTTCGGAACCGCCCACGACGTGGTGGCCGCGTATCTGGTGCGTCTGGAACGCGCGCCGTGGCGGATCATCGACCGGCTTCGCGACCGGGTCTCGGCGCATGTTCAAGGTGCGTGCATCGGCGCGGGCATCGAGATGGCCGCCTTCGCCGGGCGGCTGGTCGCCACACCGGAGACCTTCTTCCGACTACCCGAGATCGAAATGGGGCTGGTGCCCGGAGCTGGAGGTACGGTCAGCATCCCGCGCCGCATCGGGCGCTGGCGCGCGGCGTGGATGATGCTGACCGGCGACCGCATCGACACCGCTACCGCGCTGCGCTGGAACCTGATCGACGCCGTGGAGGGCAGCGCCATCTGCTAGGTCCGTGCCGCGGCTTGCGCCCTTCCGGGCGATGTGAAGGCGTGATCTCAGGTGCCCGGCGTGCGGTGCGGGGCTCGTGCCGCCAGAAAATCATCGACGAATTGCGTGCACGCCGCGCGATCGACCGATCCGATGCCGGCGAGGAAGACGAAGACGACGGGCCCGAGCAGCCGCGACATCACCGATAACCCGCCCTCGGCGCCGATCCAGGAAGATTCGGTCGCCGGGGTGTCGTCGTTGCCGAGCAGTGCGTCGAAGGGGGCGACGCAGTTCTCGATGAACCGCCGGCGAAGGGGCTCGCGCATCGCGTGCGAAGCGGTGTCGGTGTCATCGGCCAGCCAGGCGAGGGTGGTGAGGTAAGTGGGTGTATCCCGGATCGCGGCGGCGTACTGGATCAGCAGTTCGATGAGCCGATCCCGGAGTGTGCCCTCGACGGGCGGGATCGGTGGGGCGGGCAGCATTCGTTCGAGGGCGGCCGTACGGAGCCGGTCCATGTCATGGAAGTGCCGATACAGGGTGGTGCGGGCAACAGCCGACTCGCGCGTGACCGCCTCTACGGTGACCGCGCTCATGCCACCGGATCGCATCAACGCCTCGGCGGCATCGAGCAGGCGTGCACGGGAACGCTCTGTGCGCGGATCGACCTCGTGTGCTCCGGTGCGCGTATGGACGTCGGACGACATCGGCACCCCTTCTTCGGAGAAAATGTGTGGTCTGCCCGCTGACCGTCGCGGCGCCGAGCGATCGATCGGTGCGATGGAGTCGCGGGATCACTGTGTCGAAGTCATATCAGGACTCCGGATATCAACTGCCAGGGGCTATCCCGTGCGCGTTGCCGAATGGATTACAGTATACCGAACCGGTTCGGTGTGGGCGCGGCCGTGGACTGCTCGGCCCAGCCTTCTTGCAAACCAGCGGATCTCTGAGGTGAGGCGGGTGCGGTATGGATTTGGGATTGCGTGATGCGGCGACGGTGGTCGTCGGCGGAAGCCGCGGTATGGGCCTGGCCACGGCGCGTTGCCTGGCGGAGGAGGGAGCCCGGGTCGCTGTGGTCGGGCGGTCGCTCGACGACGTCGAGCGCGCGGCCGAGGATCTGGCCGGTCGCGGTAGTCCGGATGCGGTCGGTCTGGCGGCCGATGTGCGCGAACCCGCCGAAGTGGAGTCCGTGTTCGCGCGACTGGAGCGGCGATGGGGCGGTGAACTCAACGCGCTGATCAATACCGTCGGACCGAACGTCCAGGGCACAGCCGAGGAACTGTCCGACGAGCAGTGGCGCGAGGCGGTCGACCACGGGGTGCTCTCGATCGTGCGCTGCGTCAATGCCGCGCTGCCATTGCTCCGCAGCGCCGCGTGGGGACGGATCGTAAACTTCTCCGCGCATTCGACCCAGCGCCAGGCCGTGAATCTGGTCGCGTACACGGCGGCGAAGGCTATGGTCACGAGTGTGTCGAAGAATCTGTCGTTGCTGCTGGCCCGCGAGGAGATTCTGGTCAACGTGGTGTCTCCCGGTACCTTCGTCACCCCGGGCCTCACCGACTGGGCACGCTCGGTCGGTATCGACAGCGACGATCCCTACCGCCTCATGGAGGTCATCGGAACGCATTACGGGCATCCCGCGCAGATGCCCAGGGCCGGACTACCCGAGGAGATCGGCCCGGTCGCGGCGTTCCTCGCGTCCCGGCGCAATTCCTATATGACCGGCGCCAATGTGAATGTCGACGGCGGCTCCGACTTCGTCCGAGTCGTCCCGGTGCGGTCGCCCGAACTCGGGACGACAACTGTAATACATACTGTAGACTTGCTCGAGATCTGATCGGTGGTGCCGGGAGGCAGTGGAAGCGTCACCACCGGGTCGGACGGTCGGCTCGGCGGGCATGCGTCGGGGAGTGACGACGAATGGCCGTCCGGCGGTCGATTGAGAAGGTAGGTCGTAGTGTGACAGCCAGCGAAGATGCGGTGACGCCCGGATGCCCGCGGCGGCGCGCACGCGTCTGGAATCCCGCGCCGCCGCCCCGGGCGGTGGCGATCGCAGGGACGACGCCGCGGCGTATCGGCGAAGCTGCTGTACCGATGGCGGTTTCGAACCGTCCGATGCCCGCGCGGTCGAGGCATCCGGCCCGGCCCGGCGGGGGCGGTCGGGCGAAAGTAATCAGGGGTCGCGTTTTTTCGGGCCTGCGTGGCGGCGTGCCGGCGAATGGGGGATCACCCGCCTGACCGGGCAGCTGAATAGAAATGAACTCCATACCGTTTACTCGAGCAACGGCGAATAATCGCCGAGCGGTGTGACAAAAACTCGTCCGATCGAAGACGAGTATTTTGTCGTGCTACGAAGAAGAGCGCACGAGCCGAATGCCGGGAAATTCTTCGAATTCTATTGACTCGACCTCTCGGCGCCACGCACACTTTGGATCGGAAACAGTGTTACTCGAATGGAGACGCGTAATCGATGGTCAACGGTTTCGGTCCGGCGGCCGGCAAACGTCGTGAACGCCGAGCGGTGAGCCCGGGGCAATCTGCCATGCCGGCGACCCGGGAAGTCGCGGTATGGTTTCGCGGCTATCTGGGACGGCATCCCGGCGTGGCTCTCGATACCGTGGGCGGACAGTTCGTGCTCGGCGTGCGTACGGTCCAATTCCTGCTGATCGACCTCGTGTCCGGGCGGCTGGCTTTCCGGGAAACCCTGGCGCAGGGGGCGTTCATGGCGTCGGCGGCCGTGTTGCCGACGATCTTCGTCGCACTGCCGATCGGCGTCACGCTGTCCATTCAGTTCGGGCTGCTGGCCGGGCAGGTCGGCGCCACCTCGCTGGCGGGTGCGGCCAGCGGTCTGGCCGTGATCAGGCAGGGAGCTCCGATGGTCGCGGCCCTGCTGATGGCATCGGCGGTCGGCTCCGCCATCTGTGCCGACCTGGGCTCCCGCAAGATTCGCGAAGAGTTGGACGCCATGGAGATCATGGGGGTTTCGGTGATCCGGCGCCTGGTGGTTCCCCGATTCGCCGCGGCGATCGTGATCGGTGTGTCGCTGACCGGGGTGGTGTGCTTCGTCGGATTCATCGCGGGCTACGCCTTCAACGTCTTCGCTCAGGGTGGTGCGCCAGGCAGTTTCGTCGCCACCTTCGCCTCCTTCGCCACGGTCGGGGATATGGTTCTGACCCTGATCAAGGCCGTCGTCTACGGTGCGATCGTCGCGGTGGTGGCCTGCCACAAGGGGTTGACGACCAAAGGCGGTCCCGCAGGTGTGGCGAACTCCGTCAATTCGACGGTTGTTTCCTCGATCCTGCTGCTGATGATCGTCAACGTCTTGTTCACGCAGCTTTTCATGATGCTCTTCCCGAGGCAGGGTTTGTAATGGCGGCAACGTATCACCCGTTCGGAACGAGGACGGTGATCCGGTATTCGAAGCCGATCGGTGTCGCATTCATGCGGCTCGGGCATATGTTCACCTTCTTCGTGCGGGCGATCGTGTCGATTCCGGTGATGCTCCGTCACTACCGAACGGAATTCATGCGAACATTGTCCGATATCGCATGGGGAAATGGCTCGATCGTGGTCGGCGGAGGTACGGCGGGCGTCATCATCGTGCTCGGCGCGGCCGGTGGTGCGATAGTCGGGCTGGAGGGTTACAACGCCCTGCATCTGCTCGGAATGGAACCCGCGATCGGGCTGGTGGCCTCTACCGCTTCGACCCGCGAACTGGCCCCCATCATGGCGTCGCTGGCATTCGCGGCGCAGGCGGGATGTCGCTTCACCGCGCAACTCGGCGCGATGGGCATCGCGGAGGAGATCGACGCCATGGAGTCGATGGCGATCCGATCCATTCCCTATCTGGTCAGCACCAGGCTACTGGCCTCCGTGGTCGCGATCGTACCGCTGTACCTGGTCTGTCTCGCGGTCAACTACTTGGCCGTCGAATTCATCGTCGGTGCGTCGGGCGGCTTGTCGGTCGGCACCTATCACCACTATTTCCAGCTCGTCCTCAACGGCCCGGACATAGTCTATTCGCTGGTCAAGGCGATCTTTTTCGTAGTGCTGACCACCACCATCCAGTGCTACTACGGGTTCTACGCCGCCGGTGGACCACAGGGTGTCGGCATCGCGGCGGGGCGCGCCATGCGCGCGGCCATCTCGGTGATGATCGTCGTCAATCTGCTGCTGACCGTTGCTTTCTGGGGCATCGGCGCGAGCGCACGGCTGGGAGGGTGAGATGTCGGTGTTGTTCGACAAAGACGGTCGCGGACCCTCCATATTCGCCCTGTTGCTGCGCGGCGTGCTGCTCTTCGCGCTCATCGCGGGTGGGGTCGTGGTGGTCCTGATGAAGTCGACCGGAGCCTTCGATTCGAAAGCGGAGGTCGTGGCCATGCTCGAGCAAGTGGGCGACGGGCTGCCACCCGAATCGGACGTGAAGTTCCGCGGTGTCCTCGTGGGGACGGTCACGGAGGTCACTCCGTCGACCAACGGCGGGCGCAGCCGGGTCCGGCTACAACTCGACCCACGTTTCCTGAGCGGTATTCCGGAGTCGGTGACCGCGCGGGTGGTTCCGAGCAATATCTTCGCGGTGTCCTCGGTGCAGTTGGTCGACAACGGTCCGGCACGGTCGTTGCGGGCCGGTGCGGAGATCCAACAGGACACCAGCCTGTCGACCGTGCAGTTGCAGACCGCGCTGACCAAGTTGCGGGACATCGTCGCGGCCACGGCAAGAATCGGTACCAGCGGAACGGTGGGGGTGCTGGCCGCAGTCGCCAAGGCCACCGACCGGCGCGGGGCCGACATCGTCGAGGCGGGCGCCCAGCTCGAACACATCACCAAGGAGCTGTCCGCGCAGATCGCGCCGCCGGGGCAGCCGTCGACGATATCCGCGCTGACCGAATCGGTGCGGGGCCTGGCGGGCGCGGCACCGGATCTCCTCGATGTCCTGCACCATGCCGTCGTGCCCATGCGCACGGTGGTGGAGAAGGACGCCGAGCTGCGCGACCTGCTCGCGGCGGGCACCGGCACGTTGTCCACCGTCGGCGGCGGACTGGACAGACATGTCGACGAGGTGGTCACCGTGACCGACCAGTTGACCCCGGTACTGGACGTATTCGCGGCGGGCAGCTCGAGTTTCGGGCCCATCGTGGGGCGCATCAAGAACTTGTCCGATGTGTGGTTCGCCGAATTCTGGAACGAGAAGACCCTGAGCGGAACCGGCAAATTCCAGATCAGGTTCACCCCCGACACCCCCTACGTTCGCGCCGACTGCCCTCGCTACGGCAGCCTCGAGGGTCCGAGCTGCAAGACCGCGCCGGTGGCGGCTTCGGTGCCGCCGTTGCCCGCGTCGCTCGACCCACGCTCGGTACCCGAACCCGTGCTGGCGCCGGAGCTGCAAGACCTTATCGGCAGGGTGCTCGGCGGCGACGCCAACGCTGCCGAACAAGTTCTGGCCCACCTACTCACCACAGGAATTCCGGCAACAGGAGGTGTCCCGCGATGAAATTTCGTCGCTCGGTGGCCGGGCTCAGCGCCTTCCTCGTCGTCGCGGTCGCGTTCATCTGGATGACCTTCGTGACGTTGCACCGCGGCATCGACGGCTCGACCACGTCATATTCCGCGATGTTCACCGATGTGACCGGGCTGCGGGTCGGCGACGACGTGCGGATGGCCGGGGTGCGCGTCGGCCGCGTCGACACCGTCGAACTCGACGGCACCCGCGCCAGGGTGCGCTTCCGCGTCCAGGACACCCAGCGGCTCTACGGGGACACGAAGGCCGCGATCACTTATCAGAACGTCATCGGCCAGCGCTACCTGGGACTGTCCCGCGGCGACGCCGGGCAGCCCACCGAACTGCCGGGCGGCGCCGAGATTCCCGTGGAGCGCACCGAGCCGTCGTTCGATCTCTCCGCGCTGCTGAACGGATTCGAACCGCTCTTCGGTGGACTCGATCCGCATCAGGTCGACAACGTGACGGCCGCGCTCGTGAAAGCTCTGCAAGGCGACGCGGGTTCGCTGACGATGCTCATCGAGCAGATGTCCACCCTGGCGCAGTCGCTGGCAGGCCCGGACCAGGTGCTGGGCGCGGTTATCACGAATCTGAATCAGGTCGTACAGAACCTGGCGGTCCGGCGCGGTGAACTCGGCACCCTGCTGAGCCGGACCAGGTCCATCATCGACGGGCTGGCCCGGCATCGCGAGGAGTTGCTGACGACGCTGACCGACGTGTCGGGCGTGGCGGACCGGATGGCGACGGTCGTGACCGAGGACCGGTCGGCGCTGGAGCGGCTGATGAACAGGGAACCGGGATTCACGCGGCATTTCGAAGCGAACAAGGACCAGTTCGCCTATCTGGGTTTCAACCTCCCCGCCCTGCTGAAAGGTATGGCCCGGGCCGGCCAGGAAGGCGCGAATCTGAACGTCTACCTCTGCAATCTCGGTTTCACGGCGATCCCGGCTCTGTCGGATCTGATACCGGCGATCGTCAGGATGGCCTCGCCGTCGGGAACCGTTCAGCAATCGCCGATCTGTAGGTGAGGCAGCCATGACGACATCGACACGAATCCGACGCCTGATCTCCGCGATCCGGCGGCCGCTCGAAACGCAGAACTCGCGCGTCCTGGGAGTCATCGCGCTCACCGCGCTGATCGGGGTTCTCGCCGCCGCCGTGGGAGTCAACTCCCTCGGCATCGGCGAGCGAACCTACCAAGCCGAATTCGCCCAAGCGGCGGGCCTGCGCGTCGGTGACGGCGTCACCGTCGCCGGTGTCCAGATCGGTTCGGTCATCGATCAGGAGCTGGTCGGCGACCGGGTCGTGGTCACGATGCGGATCGCCGACGATGTGCCGCTCGGCACCGAGACCACGGCGGCGATCAAACTGACCACCTTGCTCGGCGCTCGCTACGTCGAAGTGCGGCCCGCGGGCAGCGGGCGGCTCCCTGACCGGCGAATCCCGCTGTCGCATACCGTCGTCCCCTACGATCTCCAGCAGGCGTTGGAGAACGCCACCACGACCTTCGAGCAGGTCGACGCCGCGCAGCTCGGCCGCTCCCTCGACGCGCTGGCCACCCAGCTCGACGGGGTCCCGGCCGTACTGCCGGGCGTGCTGACCAATGTCAGGGCGCTGGCGAGCATTCTCGGCAGCCGCCGCGACGAACTCGGTTCGCTGTTGGCCGGAGTTCGTCAACTGACCTCGATGGTCACCGGTCAGGAGTCCGACGTCGCCGCCATCGTCACCGTCGGACGAGATCTGTTGAGCGACATCGCCGCGCGCAGGCAGGCGATCGAGATGCTGATGTCGGCGACCACGCGACTGGTCGACCAGGTTCGCGGCATCGTGGTCGACGATCGGACGAAGCTCGATGACCTGCTGAATGGGCTCAACGGCTTGCTCGGCAGTCTCGCCCGGCACGACGATCTGCTGCGCAACACCTTGGAGATCCTGCCCGTCGCGGTCCGCAACCTCACCAACGCGTCGGGCAACGGCAACTCCGTGGACTTCAACTCTCCCGGCGGTGTGCTGGTGGACTCGTGGATGTGCGCATTGAGCGGACGCGCCGAACTGGCGAAACTGCCGCAATACTTCGGAGATTGCCGATGAGAACAGTGTTCAGGGTCGTGCGCGCGCTGGCGGTGCTGGCGGTCTGCGCGGTCGTCGGCTGCGCGAGCGGTCCGTTGAATCGTGGTCCGGACGACATCACGGTGGTGGCCCAGTTCGACAGTGCCGCGGGTTTGTACGTCGGCAACGCCGTCGCCGTCCTCGGGATGCCGGTCGGCAAGGTGACCGAGATCGCCGCGAAGGGCGCGTACGTCGAGGTGACCATGCGTGTCGACGGCAACGCGAAGATTCCCGCGAACGCCACCGCGGTGACAGTGTCCACCTCGGTGCTGACCGACCGGCATGTGGAGTTCACGCCCGGGTACCGGGGCGGAGACGCCCTGCGGGACGGCGCCAGGCTCGGGATGGACCGCACGAGGACACCGGTCGGCGTGGACCGGCTGATCGCGACGGCCGACCGGATGTCCGGCGACCTTCAGGGACAACAGCCCGGCGACGGGCCGATCGCACGACTGCTCGCCGTCGCGGCCTCGGCCACCGGCGGCAACGGAGAACAATTGCGCGCCACCATGGACGAGTTGTCGCGAGCGCTTCGCCTCGGCGACGACGCGGGAGCCGGGACGCGGGACGCGGTGACCCAGATCGTGAACGAATTGTCGGCGCTGGTCGCCGCCGCCGCTCGCGGTGATCAGGTCATCCGCGAATTCGGGGCTGCCTCAGGGCAACTCGGGGACATGCTGGCGCAGCTGGATATCGGCTCCGGATCCACCGGCGCGCAGATCAACGCCGTCATGCACCAGGCCGACGACCTGCTGACCGCCAACCGGGAGGCACTGCGATCCGCGGCCTCCGATACCGGCACCGTCATGAAGGCGCTCGCGGACTACCGCGACCAGCTGGCCGAATTCCTCGACCTGACGCCGATGTTGCTGGACAACGGCTACAACGTGGTCGATCAGCAGGCGGGCGGTGCGCGGATCCACGCGCTGCTGGACCGGGTCGCCTTCGACGGTCAGATGGTCAAGGAAGTCTGCAATATCCTCGGTCTCCGGCAATTGGGTTGCAGCACGGGCACATTGCAGGACTTCGGGCCGGATTTCGGTATCACCGACATGTTGGAAGCGATGAGTAGGTTGCCTCGATGAGAACCAGGTATTCCGTGCTGATGACCGCAACATTGACGGCCGTACTGGCGACGACGTCGGGATGCGCCGTCGGGCTCGGTGATCTGCCGCTGTCCGGGCCGGGAGCGGGCGGGTCCGGTTACACGATCAAGGCGACTTTCGCCAATGCGCTGAATCTTCCCGCGAAGGCGAAGGTGCGCTTGGCGGGCGCTGATGTCGGCGAGGTGGCGGACATGACCGTCGCCGATTACACGGCCCTGGTGTCGCTGCGTATTCGCGAGGAGGTCGCCCTTCCGGTGGGCACCCGGGCGCAGTTGCGCTCCGCCACACCGCTCGGCGACGTCTACGTGGCACTCGACGCACCGCCGGATGCCTCGTCCGCGACCGCGTCCATGCACGACGGCGACACCATTCCCGTCCAGGCGACGTCGGCGGCAGCGACTGTCGAGGAACTGCTGACCACGGCGTCCCTGCTGGTCAACGGTGGCGCGATCCGTAATCTCACCAGTGTCGTCAACGGCCTGGGGCGGTCGGTCGGCGATCGCGGGGACCATGTCGGGGCGCTGCTGGACCAGTCGACCGAGTTGGTCACCGCATTGGCCGCCCGCTCCGAGGACATCCGCGTCGCACTCGCCGAAACCGACAAACTGGTCAGTGAACTGGCGGACCAACGCGGCGTGATCGACGAATTCGTCAGTGTCGCCGGTCCGGCGATGGCGACCATCGACGGCAATGCGCAGCAGGCGCTGGCACTCGTGCGGCAGGTGGACGACATCAGCGCCCAGCTGGCGAAGTTCCCGGTCCTGCGCGGTGGCGAGATCGGCGGACTCATCGCGAACCTCGACCGGATCTCCGCGGGGCTCAACGATGCCATCTTGAATCCGAACGCGAGTCTCGCCGCGATGAACGCCCTGCTTCCCTCGGTCATCAGACTCACGAGCGGCACGTCCGCGCACGGCAACGTCGACCTGGAGGACTTCGCGGTGGGAGCCCTGCCCGATCCGAACCACGAGGCCGATCCCGGCAGCCGGATACCCGATGCGAGTGATTGGCAGGCATTGGTCGGCTCGCTCACCTACACCTTGCTCACGCTGCGCGAGCGCGTTCTGGGACCGGGACGATGAGCGCGGGCCGGGGAGGCTTCGCCGCATTCGTGGCCACGGCCGCGGACGCGCCGGCACGGTTGCTGGTCGGCGCGGTGCGCGGTGGGCGGCCATATCGGCTCGCGCTGTCGGCTGTCGCGCTGGCGGTCACCGCGGTGATCGGAGCGACCTATCTGGTCTTCGGGGCGCTCGGCGTCGATCCGACCGCGGCGACCATCACCGTGCGGGTGCATCTCGCCCGGTCCGGCGGGCTGCTGCCCGGCCAGGACGTGACGTTGCGCGGAGTTCCGATCGGCGAGGTCAGGTCGATCGACCTGGAACCGGGCGGCGTGATAGCGGTCGCGAGCATCGATGCGGATGTGCGGGTGCCCGACGACGGCACGGTCGACGTGACCAGCCTGTCGACGGCCGGGGAGCAGTTCCTCGATTTCCGGCCCACCCGTTCGGCCGGGCCGTACCTTTCCGACGGCGCGGAGATCGCTACCGATCGAACCTCGACCCCGACGCCGCTGTGGCAGATGCTCGGCACCTTCGATTCGACCCTGGCGCAGATCGATCCCGCCCGGCTCGCCTCGGTAGTCGACGAACTCGGCGTGGGGCCGGAAGGGCCGCGGAAATTGAAGGACATCCTCGACGGCGGGATCTTCTTGGTCGCCACGCTGGATTCCGTGCTCCCACAGACGGTCGGACTGGTGCGCGACAGCAAGACGGTGCTGACGACCCTCGGTGCCGGCTCGCCGGGTCTGACTCGCTTCGCGGCCGACGCCGCGAAGGTTATGCGCGGCGTCGAGGCGAAGACCGGAGGTTTCGCCGACCTCCTCGGCGCGGCGCCGGGGACGCTGGCGGCGTTGGACGCGGTGCTGGCGGACAACTCCGCGGCGGCCGTGGCGATGTTGACGAACCTCTCGACCGTCGCGCAGGTGACGAACACGCGTGTTCCGGCCATGCAGGAGTTCTTCTTCCCGACCCAGCGAGCCGGGTCGACGCTCGACGCGTTGGCGATGGTGATCCACGACGGCGGCCTCTGGGGGCTGGTCAGCCTGTACCCGAGATACACCTGCGTCTACGACTTGCCGCGCAAGCCGCCGTCGCTGGCCGACTACTCCGAACCCTACCTCTACACCTACTGCCCCGACGACGACCCATCGGTCCTGGTCAGAGGCGCGCACAACGCGCCTCGCCCACCGGGGGAGCGAATTCCCGGCCCACCGCCGCCGGGCGAACCCGCCGATCGGACTGCGACACCCACACCGACCGGCCCGTTCTCGCTGCCGTTGCCGTTGCCGCTGGTCGGCTCCGGGCAGACGGTGCCCGCTCCACCCAGGTGAACAGCCCTGCCAGCCCTATTTCCGTTGACCCGAGGAACCCGTGATGAATGAGAAGACCGACACCGCGACCACCGACGAGCACGTCTCCGACACCGACCGGCCCGTATCGACGGAGAAGGAGTCGGCCGAGGCCGCCGACCAGGCGGTGAACACGCCCGCCGGCGATACGCCGGACGCGCCGGCCGAGCCCGAATTCGTGATGCCGTCCAAGTGGGCGATCCGCCGCATGGTTCTCGCGCTCATCTGGCGCAAGATTCGCATCCCACTGCTCATCCTGGTGGCCGTGGTGGCCGTGGTGCTCGCGGTGATCTTCGGGTGGCAATTGAAGCAGAAGAACGACACCGACGACGCGGCGGCCGCCGGACTCGCGGCGGCCCGTGCCTACGCCGTGACGTTGACCAGCGTGGATTCCGGAAACCTCGACCGCGACTTCACCGCGGTACTCGACGGTTCCACCGGGGAGTTCAAGGACATGTATACGCGTTCCAGCGGACAGCTGCGTCAGTTGCTGCTGGACAACAAGGCGACCGGCAAGGGGACGGTGCTCGACGCGGCGGTGAAGTCGGCGACCCCGACGAAGGTGGAAGTGCTGCTGTTCATCGACCAGACGGTGAGCAACTCGGCATCGGCCGATCCGCGGGTGGACCGCAGCCGGGTCATGATGACCATGGAGCGGGTCGACGATCGCTGGCTGGCCAGTCGAGTGTCCATCCCCTGACCTGCTGTTCACGCCTTCGTCGCGGGGGAGCGGCACGGCGCAATCGTGAACCCGCACGCCGGCCGCGTTCGAGCGGTCGGTGCACCATCCGCCGGATCGGTGGCAGTATGAACGCGTGCCCTCGGCGATCGTGGAAGGCGGGTACGTGTGGAGAAGGTCCTGACCGAGTTCCGGCAGCGAACGGCCGCCCGTTCGTACGACGAGGACCGGGATCCGGTCCCCCCGGATGCCGCCGGTTCCCGCGGCGACGACGTCGAACCTTGCTGCCGGGTTTTCTCCTCCTCCGAGGAGGTGCGCGATTCGGATCTGGCCGAACTCGGGCCGACCCACCCCATTTCCGCGGACCTGGTCGGCCGGACCGTCGCGGGTCTGGCCATCGTGTCGCAACTGCTGCGTAACGAGGCGCCGGTCAAAGGCGGCAGGGATTCGCTCTGTGACCCCGAAGTGCCGACGCAGCTGATCGTGGAGTGGGGGATATCGCTGGCCTGGGCAGACAATCCCGCGGTGACCTACGCCGACGAGGCGCTCATCGACAACACCCTCCGGACTCTCGCCAGTGGCGCGTCCAGCATCGGCATCGGCAGTGAACGCGTGTACCAAGGCGATCTCGTCCAACTGCACCACACCCTCATCGACACCATCGCCGCACTCCGGGCGCCGCTGTGGCGGCACCCCTGAGCGGCCGCCACAGCCGGGTGGATCACAGTCGATAGTCGCGCAGGACGCCGTTGGCGACGATGCGCTTCTGGATCTCGCTGGTCCCTTCTCCGATGAGCATGAACGGCGCCTCGCGCATCAGGCGTTCGATCTCGTATTCGGTGGAGTACCCGTAGCCGCCGTGGATGCGGAAACTGGCCTGGGTGACCTCGTTGCAGAATTCGCTGGCCAGATACTTCGCCATACCCGCTGCGACGTCGTTACGCTGGCCGGAGTCCTTGAGACGGGCCGCGTTGACCATCATGAGATGGGCCGCCTCGACCTTGGTGGCCATCTCGGCCAGCGAGAACCCGATGGCCTGGTGCTCGACGATGGGTTTGCCGAAGGCTCTGCGCTGCTGCGCGTAGCGCGCGCCGAGCTCGAAAGCGCGAAGGGCGATTCCGCAAGCCCGTGCCGCGACGTTGACTCTGCCGACCTCGATACCGTCCATCATCTGCTTGAAACCCTGCCCCGGTGCGCCGCCGAGGACGGCGTCGGCCGCGACGACATGGTTGTCGAGCAGCATCTCGGTGGTGTCGATGCCCTTGTAGCCCATTTTGTGGATCTTGCCGGGAATGGTCAGTCCGGGTGCGACCTCGCCGAAACCCGCGGGCTTCTCGAGCAGGAAAGCGGTGAGGTTGTCGTGCGGACGTTCGTGGCCTTCGTCGGTACGCACCAGCACGGCGACCAAGGTTGCCGTCGAGCCGTTGGTCAGCCACATCTTCCGGCCGTTGAGCGTGTATGTGCCCGACTCGTCGCGGACCGCCTTGGTGCGGATGGCGGCCACATCCGAGCCGAGTTCGGGCTCGGACATCGAGAACGCCCCGCGCACCTCGCCGGTGGCCATGCGTGGCAGGAAATATCGCTTCTGTTCCGGGGTGCCGTGCTGGGCGAGCAGGTAGGCCACGATGAAATGGGTGTTGATGACACCGGAGACGCTCATCCAGCCGCGCGCCAGCTCCTCGACGCAGAGGGCATAGGTCAGCAGGGATTCCCCGAGGCCGCCGTACTCCTCGGAGATCATGAGCCCGAACAGGCCCATTTCCGCCATGCGATCGACGATCGCCTGCGGATAGGCGTCGGCGTGTTCGAGCTCCTGCGCGGCGGGAATGATCTCCTTGTTCACGAAGCCGCGCACGGCAGTGAGGATTTCGGTCTGCGCCTCGGTGAGGCCGTGGGTTTGTCCGAGTTTCATCGGGAGGTCCGTTCGGTGGAGTCGGTGGCGACGATTCCCGCGACCCGCAAGCCGGTGACGGCTTCATCGGTCATGGCCAACTCGTCACGCAGGATGGCTTCGGTGTGCTCGCCGAGCCGCGGCGCGGTCCGGGCGGGAATATGACTGCCGTTCACCACGATCGGTGCGCCGGGAGCAAGATGGTCCCCGAGTTCGGGCTGCGTCAGCATCGTGAACATCGGGTTCTCGGTGACCCGGGTGTCCGTGGTGAGTTCGGCGAACGTGCGGTAGCGGTCCCACAGCACGGAAGTCGAGCCGAGCGCGTCGGTGATGTCGGCGGCGGAGTGCTCGCGGAACCAGGTGGTGAACAGTCCGGTGAGCACATCGCGATGCCGGTACCGGGCGCCCTCGTCGGCGAAGTCCGTTCCCAGCGCCTCGGCCAGTGCCGCGACCGCGGCGGTCGTGCCGGTGATCCGCGCCAGATCGCGGAAATGTCTTCCGGTCAACGTGACGACCATGAAGGACACGCCGTCCGCGCTGGTGAAGTGCTGGCCGTATTGGCCGTAGATGGCGTTGCCGATACGCGGTCGTTCCCGCCCGCACAGCGCGGCCTCGGTGAGGAATCCGAGATTGCCCGCCGTGGCCAGCGCGACATCGTCCAGGGGAACGACGATCCGGCTGCCGTTGCCGGTCGCCTCGCGGTGGCGCACCGCCGCGGTGATCGCCAGGGCGGCATAGAGCCCACAGGTCACGTCCCAGACCGGCACCACGTGGTTGATCGGTCCTTCGTATTCCGCGGGGCCGGTGACCAGGGGAAACCCGGTGGCGGCATTCACGGTGTAATCCACTGCGGTCGATCCGTCCGCGCGGCCGGGGATCTCCAGGTGGATCAGGTCCGGACGCAGCCGTACCAGGGCGTCGTAGCCATGCCAGTCCCGGCCCACCGCGTTCGTGAGCAGAATGCCGCCACCCGGCCCGCTCTCGGCGATCACCCGGGCGACGAGGTCCTGCCCGGACGGTGAGCGCAGATCGGCGACCAGCGAGCGCTTGCCCTTGTTCAACCCCGCCCAATAGATGCTCGCGCCGTGGTCGGTGAGCGGCCATCGGTGGCGGTCGGCAGCGCCGCCGATCGGGTCGATGCGGATGACCTCCGCACCGAGCTGCGCGAGGGTCATCCCGGCCAGCGGCGCCGCGACGTAACTGGAGATCTCGACGACGCGTAGCCCCGCCAGCGGCCGCGCGGCCTGCGGCACGGGTCCCGATCCGGTGGTCACAGCATCACCACGGTGAGGGTTTCGGCTACCAGCACCGGTTTGTCCTGCCCCTCGTTCTCGACGACCCAGCGGACGGTGAGCAGGCCACGCGACGTCTCCACGCGCAGGTCGACCGGGGTCGCCGACGCCCGCACCCTCGTGCCGACGCGGACGGGGGAGGGGAAGCGAACCTTGTTGCTGCCGTAGTTGACCCGGGCCGTGCCGAAATCTATGGCGTAGAGGTCGCGGCCGAGGAAGGGAATCATCGACAGGGTCAGGTATCCGTGCGCGATGGTCGTGCCGTAGGGTCCCTCGGCGGCACGCTCGGGATCCACGTGGATCCACTGGTCGTCACCCGTGCAGTCGGCGAAGGCGTCCACGCGGTCCTGGTCGATCGTGAACCACGGCCCAGGACCGACCGTTTCTCCCATCGCGGACGACAGATCCTCGACCGAGGTGAAGGTACGCAGGGCCATGGTCACACCACTCTCTCGAAGATGGCGGCCAAGCCCTGGCCGCCGCCGATGCACATCGTCTCCAGGCCGTATCGCACTTCGCGGCGGTGCATCTCTCTTGCGAGCGTGGCCAGCATCCGGCCGCCGGTGGCGCCGACCGGATGACCGAGGGAAATACCCGAGCCGTGGACATTGGTGCGGTCCAGATCCTTCTCGCCGAACTCCCATTCGCGCATGACCGCGAGAGCCTGCGCGGCGAACGCCTCGTTCAGTTCGATCAGATCGATATCGGCGAGCGACAGTCCCGCATGCCGGAGCGCGGCGTCGGTGGCCGGAACCGGTCCGATGCCCATGATGTCCGGCCGGACACCGGCCAGGGCCCACGACTTCAAGGAGACCAGCGGTGTGAGGCCGAGTTGTTCGGCTTTCTCGCGGGTGGTCACCAGGCACATCGACGCGGCGTCGTTCTGCCCGCTGGAATTGCCCGCGGTGACCGTCGACTCCGGATCGATCTTCATCCGAACGGGTTTCAGCGCTGCCAGCGATTCGAGGGTGGTGTCGGCACGGGGATGCTCGTCGGTGTCGACCAGCGTCTCGCCTTTGCGGGAGGAGACCGTGACCGGGATGATCTGCTCGGCGCTCGCTCCGCTGCGCGCGGCGGCGACCGCCCGTTGATGCGAGATCAGCGCCAGCCGATCCTGTTCCTCGCGCGGGATCGCGTAGGTGCGCCGCAAGTTCTCCGCGGTCTCCAGCATGCCGCCGGGTACCGGGTGGTGCTTCCCGCCCGCGGTCTCGCGCCCGCGAGCCAGTGCGTCGTGCACGCGGACGCCGCCGCGCGCGCCGCCCCAGCGCATATCGAGCGAATAGAACGCGGTGTTGGTCATGCTCTCCACGCCACCGGCGATCACGACCTCGCTCGCGCCGCTGTTGACCTGCATAACCGCTTGGATGACGGACTGCAGCCCCGATCCGCAGCGCCGGTCGACCTGCATGCCGCCGACGGTGACCGGAAGTCCGGCGTCGAGCGCGACGATCCGGCCGATCGCGGGGGCTTCGCTGTTCGGATAGCAGTGGCCGAGGATCACGTCATCGACGAGATCGGGGCTGATGCCGGTGCGCTCGAGCAGACCGCGCAGGGCGGTGACTCCCAGCTCGACAGCGGTGAGCGAGGCGAACACCCCGCCGTAGCGCCCGATGGGGGTGCGGACAGGTTCACAGATCACTGCTTCACGCATGGGCTCGGCCTCCATCAACGGTGAAATCGGCGGTCAGAGAGGAGTGTTCGACGGGCCCGGGGTTGCCGTCGCCGGAGAGGACGGCGAGCACCAGTTCGGCGTCGGGTGCGTCACGATGCCGGATGCGGGCGGGTTCGAAGCAGAACAAGGGGGACGAGTTGCGGTGGCGCAGATGTACGGGGGCTGAATCGGGGCGCTCCCACCGAATGGTCTCGGCCAGCGCCAGCGTCATCAGCGGTCCGTGTACCACCAGGCCCGGATAGCCCTCGACACCGGTCGCGTAGGGCCAGTCGTAGTGAATGCGATGGGGGTTGGCGGTGGCGGCGCTGAACCGCATCAGCACCGTGGGATCGGTGCGCAGCTCCCAATCCCATTCGCCCCGCCGCCACAGCGGCGGCCCCGGCTTTCCCAAGTCCGAAGGCCAGATGTGATCGGACGATCGAGACGCCGCCGCCTCGCGATAGATCAGGTTCTGGCGCTCCCTCACCGCGAGGGTGCCCTGCTCGGTGTAGAGCAGGATCTCGACCTCGACCACCACCAGCGGTCCCGTGCGTCCGTTCTTGTGCTCCACCGAGACGACGCGCGCCTCGCGGCGCACCGTCGACCCGACTGCCACCGTCTCGTAGAGCTGGACCTCGCCGCCGGCGAACATGCGCCGTGGCAGTTCCACCGGTGGTAGAAAGGAGCCGCGGACGGGATGCCCGTCGGGGCCGATCGCGGATGACACGGGCCAGCGGGCCAGCGCCGCCCAGTGCCACAGCGGCGGCAGTGGGTCGCCGAGGCCGACCGGTTTCGCGCCGGAGTCGAGGACCGCGCTGAGCGCGGCGACCGGCGCGGGGTCGACGTATTCGGCTGTGACGACCGTGTGGGCCTGCCAGGCGGTCACATGAACCGCCCGCCGGTCACTTCCAGCGTGGTGCCGGTCATGTACGAGGACAGGTCCGAGGCGAGGAACAGCGCGACATTCGCGACCTCCTCCGGTTCACCGGCGCGTGACATCGGGATCTCGGACATCTTCTGGTCCCAGACGTGCTCGGGCATGGCCGTGGTCATGGGGGAGCGGATCAAGCCGGGCTGGATGGCGTTGACCCGCACGCCGTATCGGGCCGTCTCCTTGGCCGCTGCCTTGGTCAGTCCGACGATCCCCGCCTTCGCGGCCGAATAATTGGTTTGCCCGGCCATGCCGACCTTGCCCGAGAGCGAGGAGATGTTGACGATGCTTCCGCGTTGTTGCTCTCGCATGATCGCCGACGCGAGGCGCGTGCCGTGCCAGGTTCCCTTCAGGTGTACCGAGATGACCTGGTCGAAATCCTCCTCGCTCATCTTGCGCATGGAGGCGTCCCGGGTGATGCCCGCGTTGTTGACCATGATGTCGGCCGAGCCGAACGCGGCGAGCGCGGTGTCGAGCAGTGCCGTGACGTCTTCGGCGCGGGTCACGTCGCAGCGGACCGCTCGCACGCCGTCGGAGCCGAGAGCCTCGTGCGCCGGATCGGGATTCAGGTCACCGACGACCACGCGTGCGCCCTCGCGCAGGAAGGTCGACGCGATCGCGAGGCCGATGCCCTGCGCCCCGCCGGTGACGACCGCGACACGGCCCTCGAGAAGTGACATGGCGTAGATCCTTTCCGGGTGCCAGGAGATCAGTACTGAGTGGCGCCCATATCGATCGAGATCTGGGTGGCGGTGATGTAGCGGGACTCGTCACCGGCCAGCCAGCTCACCGCGGCGGCCACATCCTCGGCCTCGGCCACCCACGCGGGCAGGAACGGGGTGATCATGTGCGCCAGTTGCTGATTGGTTTCCAGCGCGTGCCCGAGTGCGGCGACCATGTCACCGCTGCCCATGGGCGTGTTCACCGCACCCGGGTGGACGCTGTTGACCCGGATGTTGTGCTTGCCGAGTTCGGCGGCCAGCGCGCGGGCCATGCCGGTCACCGCGTGCTTGCTGGCCGTGTAATGCACCATGAACGGCTGCATCTTCACACCCGCGGCCGAGCTGATCAGGATGATCGAGCCGCCGCGGCCGCCGTCGATGATGTGCTGGGCCCCGGCCACCACCGTGTTCCAGGTGCCGGTGACGTTGATGTCCATGACGTCGCGGAACGACTCGGGGGTGATCTCGTTCCACACTTGAGGGATGCAGATGCCCGCGTTGGCGACGATGATGTCGAGTCGGCCCAGCGCGGCCACGCCGTCGTCCACCGCCTTGCGCAGCCCGTCCAGGTCCCGGGTGTCGACGGTGGCGGTGATGATCCTGCGGCCGGTGGCTTCGACCAGCCGTACCGTCTCGTCGAAATCCTGCGGGGTTGCCGAATCGTAGGGAACCGCCGGGGGCAGCGGGCCCGCGATGTCGACGGCGATGATGTCGGCACCCTCGGCGGCCAAGCGCACTGCGTGAGCGCGGCCTTGCCCGCGCGCCGCGCCCGTGATGAATGCCACCTTTTCAGTGTGTCGGCCGGTCACGTGCTCTCCTCGTGCTGTCATAAAGCGAGTATCGCCGGTGGTGCCGGACAGCCGGACAAGATGTCCTGTTCCAGCGGCATCCGGTGTCGGAATTGCGTATCGTATGCCATATTGTAAATGCAACGGTAAGACGTACGCGCCGTAACCATATGGCGTCGGTGGACCGCGGCACAAGGGCGGCCGGGAGGTTCGGCCCTCGGGGCGGCTGTCCGGTTCGGAGAGGTGGATCGTGGGCCGTAGAATGCTGCGCCGGATGATGACCTCGCTGTTACAGTTGCGGTTACTGGATGAATATCTATTCGCGGCTTGCCGCGTCGTCGCCGGTGGCGGGACCGGGTTCATCGCGAGTGAGGAGTGCGCGAATGTCGCAGGTCGTCGGGTTCGTGGGAGCGGGCCAGATGGGCGAGCCGATGGTGGGCCGATTGGTCGCAGCAGGCCATCGAACTATCGTGTACGCGCGGCGAGAACCAGTGCGGGACCGCTTGCGGGCCGCCGGAGCGGACGTCGTGGACTCGGTGCGAGAGGCGGCGGCCTCCAGCGATGTGATCATCGTGTGCCTGTTCTCCGATCAACAATTGCGCGAGGTGCTCAGCGGGCCGGAGGGCGTGCTGGCGACGGCGCGCCCCGACGCGGTGGTGGTCTCGCACACCACCGGAGCGGTATCGACGATCAAGGATCTCGCCGCTGATCGCCCGGACGGCCCCGTCCTGCTCGACGGCCCGGTCAGCGGGTCGGCCGAGGACATCGCGAACGGTAGCCTGACGGTATTGCTCGGTGGGCCGCCGGAATCGGTCGAAGCCGTGCGATCGGTGCTGGCCGCCTATGCGAGCACCGTCATCGCGACGGGCGCGCTGGGCAGCGCGCTGGGCGTGAAGCTGGTCAACAACGCCTTGTTCGCCGCGAACGCGCAGTTGGTGGCCGTGGCCGCACAGGTGGGTAGGCAGCTGGGCATCGAGGAGGGTCAGCTGCTGGACGCACTGTCGGTGGCGAGCGGCAACAGCATCGCTGCCGATTCGATCCGGCGTACCGGTGGCTTCGCGAAATTCGAGAAACGTGCCGCGCCGTTCCTGCGCAAGGACGTCGCGGCCTGCTTGACGGCCACCGCCGAACTCGGCATCGACCTCGGCGGGCTGGGCGCCGCGATCGCCGACGGCCCGTTCGACCTGACCTGACTTCGCATCGGAGGCAATCGCCCATGGACACGACCACCGAAGAGCACGCCGAGGACGTCGCGGTCACCCGGCCGCACGGCACTACCACCGACCCTGCCGAGTTGACCGCGATCCTGGAACTGCAACGGCGGGCGTTCCTGCGCGACGGACCGCCGTCGGCGGAACTCCGGCGCGATCGGATCGACCGGCTGCTGGCCATGGTCCTGGACAACATCGACGACTTCGTCGAGGCGATGGCGCGTGATTTCGGCACGCGTTCGCGCACCGGCACGCTGTTCGCGGAGATCGTGGGGATGCTCGCCGCGTTCGAGCACACCCGCTCGCACGTCGCTCGGTGGATGCGCCCGGTGCAGGCGAGCCGGCTCTCCCGTCTGTACGGCATCCGCACCGAAGTCCGGCCTTCGCCGCTCGGGGTGGTCGGCATCATCGGCCCGTGGAATTTCCCCCTCCAGTTGGTCGTGGTGCCCGCGGCTTCGGCGTTCGCGGCGGGCAACCGGGTCATGATCAAGATGTCGGAGATCACCGCGCACACCGCGGAACTGACCCGGGCACTGGCCGCGGAGTATTTCGATCCCTCCGAACTGTGCGTGGTGACCGGCGGACCCGAGGTCGGCGCCGCCTTCACCCGGCTGCCGCTCGACCACCTCTTCTTCACCGGATCGACGGGCGTGGGGCGCATGGTGCAGCGAGCCGCGGCCGAGAACCTGGTGCCGGTCACGCTGGAACTCGGCGGAAAGAATCCGGTGGTGGTCGCATCGGACGCCGATATCGACCGCGCCGCGAACCGGATCGCTCGCGCCAGGATGGTCAACGGCGGCCAGGTCTGTGTCTGTCCCGACTATGTCTTCGTTCCCGAGGATCGCATCGATCGTTTCGTCGATGCCCTGCGCGCCCAACTGCGCGGGATGTTTCCCTCGATATCGGCCAACGACGACTACACCGCTTCTGTGGACGCGGCCAACTACGAGCGGGTGCTCGCTCTTGTGGAAGACGCCCGTGCCCGGGGAGCCCGGGTCGAATCGCTCGCCCCGGCCGGTGAGACGCTGCCTGATCCGGTCGCGCGGAAAATCGCGCCGACGCTGATCCTCGACGTCACCGACGACATGCGGATCGCCACCGAGGAGACCTTCGGTCCGGTCCTGCTCATTCGGCCATACGCGAGCATCGGCGACGTCATCGACCATGTCAACGCCCGCCCGTCGCCTCTGGTCGCCTACTGGTTCGGTCCGGACCGATCGGATTTCCGCCGATTCGTCGACGGCACCCGCAGTGGGGGAGTCGCGCGCAACGAATTCGCGATCCACATGTTCTCCGAGAACGCCCCGTTCGGCGGTGTCGGGAACAGTGGAATGGGCGCGTATCACGGAAAGACCGGTTTCGACACCTTCAGTCATATGCGCACTGTCGCGGCGACCGAACTGCCGTTCGCGATCACCGGCATCGCGGCGCCACCGTTCGATCGTAGGACCGCGAAACTCGTCGACCTGGTGCTGCGGGCCGCGCGCTGGCGTAACCGCCGGCGCGTGCGCAACCACGTGCCGCGGCGAGAACCCGCCGCCTGAGGCCTACACGACGGGCCGAGGCCCCCATCTGTTCCTGCTATGACCATGGCGCGTGCGCTGGGCGCGCCGCCGACAACCGAGGAGTCACGTTGTCCCCATCAGCGACCGGATCCGATTCGGCGCAATTCACTCTCGTGGGCGCCGTCGACGCCGCTGCGGCGGCGCTGCCGGATCGGGATCTCATCATCCAGGGCGAGCGGCGGCACACCTACGCTCACATCGCCGAGCGGTCCAAGCGGCTCGCCGCCTACCTGCACGCCCAGGGACTGGGCTGCCACACCGAGCGCGCGGAGCTCGCGGAGCACGAGGTCGGCCAGGATCTGCTCGGCATCTACGCCTACAACGGCAACGAGTACGTCGAGAGCATGATCGGGGCGTTCCGCGCTCGCGTCGCGCCCTTCAATGTCAACTACCGTTACGTCAAGAGCGAACTCCAGCACCTGCTCGCGGACGCGGGCGCGACAGCGCTGGTCTATCACGCGACGTTCGCGCCCAGAGTGGCCGAAGTGCGATCCGAACTGCCCCACCTGCGGGTGCTCATCCAGATCGCCGACGATTCGGGCAACGAATTACTCGACGGCGCCGTCGATTACGAAACGGTGATCGCCTCCACCGAACCGGTGGCGCCGCCGGTGACGCCCTCGCCCGACGACCTCTATGTCCTCTACACCGGGGGCACAACGGGAATGCCGAAAGGCGTGTTGTGGCGCCAGAACGACATCTATATGGCGGCGTGTGGCGGGCGCGACGTGAACAGCGGCACGGCGGTGCGATCCTACGAGGAGATCGGTGCCCGAGCCGCCGAGAACCCGGGCGTCAAGCTCATGCTCCTGCCGCCGCTGATCCACGGCGCGGCCCAATGGGCGGTGCTGACCGCGATGACGACCGGCCAGTCCATCGTGTTCTCCCCGGTGGTCGACCGCATCGACGGTGCGGAGATCGTGCGGACGATCGAGCGCGAGCGGGTAGCTATCGCGATCGTGGTGGGTGATGCCATGGCCCGGCCACTGCTCGCCGCGGTGGAATCGAAGATCGCCGATGTCTCGTCGCTGGCCGCGCTCGCCAACGGCGGCGCGGTGCTCACGCCGAAGGTCAAGCAGCAGTGGATCGAAGCGGTGCCCGGCCTGGTGGTGCTGGACGGCGTCGGGTCGTCGGAAACGGGAACCCAGCTGCATCACGTCTCCGCAGCGGGCTTCGTCTCGACCGGCACCTTCTCGGCGGGTTTGGACACCCGCGTGGTCTCCGAGGACTTCAGCGCGGTGCTCGAGGCCGGTCACGAAGGTCTCGGCTGGCTGGCGAAACGGCAATACACGCCACTCGGTTACAAGGGCGACCCCGCCAAGACCGCCGCGACCTTCCCCGTCATCGACGGAGTGCGATACGTGCTGCCCGGCGATCGCGCGCGTCACCTCGAGAACGGAACCATCGAACTGCTCGGCCGCGACGCCGTGACGATCAATTCCGGCGGCGAGAAGATCTTCGCCGAGGAGGTCGAGATGGCCCTCGCGTCCCATCCCGCGGTCGCCGACGTGCTCGTGGTCGGCCGTCCGAGCGAGCGCTGGGGACAGGAGGTCGTCGCGGTGGTGGAACTCGTGGAAGGCGCCACCGCCGATGCCGACGAGCTGGTGGGACACGCCGCGCAATCCATCGCCCGGTACAAGCTGCCCAAGGCGGTCGTCTTCCGCCCTGCCATCAGCCGCAGCCCCGCGGGCAAGGCCGACTATCGCTGGGCTCGCGAACAGGCCGTGGCCGAACACTGATCCGGAACGCCCTCGGGCGGCGCTGCTCGCAGCTGCCGCCCGAGGGCGTGGCGTGCCGAGGTCTGGTTACTTCGCGGCTCGCCCGGCAGCCCGGACCAGACCGCCTCCGATGATCAGCCGCTGGATCTCGCTGGTGCCCTCGTACAAGCGCAGCAGCCGGACGTCCCGGTAGATCCGCTCCACGGCCACATCGCGCATGTATCCCGTGCCGCCGTGCACCTGAACCGCCGAATCGGCCACTCGCCCGGCCATTTCGGTGCAGTAGAGCTTGGCCACCGAGGGCGCGATGCGCCGGTCCTCGCCGGCCACCCATGCTCGCGCGGCGTCGCGCACCAGTGCGCGGCCCGCCATCACCCCGGTCTGCATATCGGCCAGGTGCGCCTGCACCAGTTGGAACCGCCCGATGGGCGTGCCGCCCTGTGTGGCCGTCGCGGCATAGGCGACGGATTCGTCGAGGGCACGCTGGGCGGTACCCACGGCGAGCGCCGCGATATGGACGCGACCCCTGGCCAGTGAAGTCATGGCCGCGCGGTATCCGATGTCCTCGTTTCCACCTACGAGCGCTTCCGCGCCGACGCGGACGTCACGGAAGTACACCTCAGCGGTCCACGCTCCCTCTTGGCCCATCTTGCGATCCTTCGGACCGATCTCGACGCCGGGAGTGTCGGCGGGAACCAGGAAGACCGAGATTCCGGCGCCGTTGTCGTCGGCCGGGCGGGTGCGCGCGAAGACGACGAACAGATCGGCGACCGGCGCGTTGGTGATGAATCGCTTCTCGCCGTTGATGATCCAGCCCGCTTCCGACTCGACCGCCGTGGTGCGCAGCGAAGCCGGATCGGACCCCGCGCCCGCCTCGGTCAGTGCGAACGACGCCACGACGGCGCCCGAGGCGATGTGCTCGAGCCATCGGGACTTCTGCGCCTCGGTGCCGAAGCCGACCAGAACCTGGCCCGCGATTCCGTTGTTGGTGCCGAACAGGGAACGTAACGCGAGGGTGGTGTATCCGAGTTCCATGGCAAGTTCGACGTCCTGAGCGAGATCGAGGCCGAGCCCGCCCCATTCCTGGGGTATCGCGTAACCGAACAGTCCCATGGCCTTGGCCTGTTCGACGATCTCCTCCGGCATGGTGTTGCGCTCGGCGATCTCCCGCTCGCGCGGCATGACGGTATTTCGGACGAAAGCCTTGGTCTGGCTCAGTATTTCACGGAAATCCTCCGCGGTGACCACATCGGCTGCGGTGGACGTGTTCGTCATGGCAGGGCCTCCTCGTTCACGGCGATCCACCGCCGTCGTGCTCGTTGTTTCGCGCGGGCGAGAGGGTGTCCTCCGTGCGTTCGCTTGACCACGCGCTGAGAATAGCTAACATTACTGTAATGCTAGCGGTATGGAATACGGCAGTGGCTTCCGGAGCTGTGCGCACCGTGCGGACCACGCCGGATGGGGCAGCGTGCCGATGACTGCGTACGACGCCGGAGTGCTAATCCTACGGGTGTGTCTCGGGCTCACCATGGCAGCGCACGGGTACAACAAATTCTTCGCCGGCGGACGGATACCGGGTACGGCCGCCTGGTTCGACGGCATCGGGATGAAGCCGGGCATCGTGCACGCGCGCCTTGCCGCGGGCAGCGAGATCGGCGTGGGTATCGCGCTGGCCGCCGGCTTGTTCACTCCGGTCGCGGCCGCGGGTTTCGTCGCCCTCATGCTGGTGGCCGCCTGGACCGTGCACAGGTCCAACGGGTTCTTCATCGTCCGTGAAGGATGGGAGTACAACTTGGTGCTCGCGGTCGCCGCGGTGAGCGTGGCCACCCTGGGGCCGGGGCGTGCCAGCATTGATGAGCTGATTCTCGGCACGGACCGGGTGGATGGCTGGTGGGGCTTCGCCATCGCTGCTGGACTCGGCCTCGCGGCCGGCGCGGGTCAGCTCGCGCTGTTCTATAGGCCACCGGCTCCCAGCGAGTCCTGAACGAGCGGGGAATCCGATGTCGACCCCGGAGCGCGGCGAGAATCGTGACGCCGCAACTCGGCTCGTGGCGAGGCTCGCCGATGGCCTCGCTTCCTACGGCGAACGACCATGTATCGAATTCGAGCGGAGATGGTATTCGGGCGACGAGGTGACCGCCTATATCCATCGGATCGCGGCGGCACTCGAACACGTCGGCGTGCGCCCGGAGGAACCGGTCGGAATCGTCGTGCGCAACCGGGTGCCACATGCGGCCGCGGGCCTGGGATTCCTCACCGAGCGCCGTTCGATCGCGATGATCAACTCCTATCAGTCTCCGGCAGCCATCGCTCGTGACATCGAACAGTTGCGGCTCGGCGCGGTGGTCGCCGACCGGCAGGACTGGACGGCTCCGGTCGTGTCCGCATGCGCACGGGCCGGCAGCGCGGGAATCGCCGTGGCGATGGATACGCCGGCGGTCGAGACGATCGTGACCGGCGACCTGTCGAAGGTTCGGGACGCGCGCGCGGTGCCGGCCGTGCCCGGTCTGCACATCCTGACCAGCGGAACCACCGGACCGCCCAAGCGGGTGCCGATTCCGCTGGCCGCCCTGGAGCACACGGTCCGCACCATGACCGGCGGCGTGACCGAGGCGGACCCGGACGATCCGCCGGAGTTGGTGTACTGGCCTTTCGGCAGCATCGGCATCTGCCAATTGCTCGCCGCGCCGTTCCTCGGCAAGCGGATGATCTTGCTCGAGCGGTTCACCGTCGAAGAATGGGTGCACGCGGTCAAGACCTATCGGATCCCGCGCGCCGGCGTGCAACCGACGATCGTGCGCATGCTGTTGGAAGCCGACGTGCCGCCCGAAGACCTGGCCTCACTGGAGTATCTGCCCGGCGGCTCCGGTCCGCTGGAACCGGAACTGCGCGCGGAATTCGAGCGCCGCTACGGCATCCCCTTGCTGTGGGCCTACGGTGCGACGGAGTTCGCGGGTTCGGTCTGCGCGTGGACGCCGGAACTGCACGAGCGATTCGGTGTGGAGAAGGCGGGCAGCGTCGGGAAACCGCTACCGGGTGTGCGCGTGCGCATCGTCGACGCCGAGACCGGAGCGGAGGTGGGCGCCGGTACACCGGGACTGCTGGAGGCCGAGGTGGCCGCGCTCGGCTCGACCTGGGTGCGCACCACCGACGTCGCGTCGGTCGACGTCGACGGCTTCGTCACGGTGCACGGAAGGGCCGATGGCGCGATCAATCGCGGTGGTTTCAAGATTCTGCCGGAGACCGTGCGCGCCGCGCTGCTCACCCATCCCGCGGTCCGGGATGCCTGCGTCGTCGGCGTCACCGATCGCAGACTGGGGCAGGTGCCTTTCGCGGCGGTGCAGCCGCGTCGCGGAATGCCGCTGCCGTCGGAGTCGGAATTGCTCGAACTCGTGCGAGACCGGCTGCCCGCGCACCATGTGCCCGTCGCGATAGCCGTCGTCGACGACCTTCCGCGCAACGCGGCCTTGAAGGCGAGGACGGACGCGGTAGCAGCGTTGTATCACCGGGGATGACGTCCTTCTCGGGACGAGGAACGACGTCGGCCCGATCCCTGAGGATCGGGCCGACGCGTCGGTGTGGCTCGGCTAGGAGTTCGCCGATACCGAGCCGTCCGTCGCGAAATCCACGGTCGCGAAGTTGACCGTGGCGAGCGCGGCCAGCGTGTCGTCCGGCGCGCTGAGCACTTCGACCTGGACGACGATGGACCGTTTGCCGGCGTGCACGATCCTGCTCACCGCGCGCGCCACGCCGCCGGTGATCGGACGGAAGTACCGGACGCTGAGATCCGAGGTGACCACACCCGCGTTCGGGGGCCGGGTCTCCAGGGCCAGGGTGCCCGCCGCGATATCGGCGAGTGTCGCGATCAACCCGCCCTGTAGTCCACCGGAGGTGTTGACCACGTGGGGTGCGACCGGAAGTTCCCAGACCAGCGAACCCTCGGCATCGAATTCCTTGCGGAATCCGATGTGGTCGAGGAGTCCGCTGATCTCTCGAAGGGATGTCATCATGTCCGCTCACTTCGTCGCCGCGGTATCGGAGTTCGATACGAAACCATTACTGTAATACTTTCAGTATATGGCGGTGAATGGAATTCGCCCAGGTGTTGCGACTCACATCCGCTTCACTCGGACGTCGATTCGGCCGCATGACCTTTGCGGGACAACAGATCGCGTAGAGCGACGATGTCGACCTTCCCGGTCGAGCCACGGGGAATGCTCTCGTCGGAGTCGAGCAGCAGCCAGACGGTCGGAATCTTGAACGAACTGAGCGACTCGCGCACCGCGGCACGCAGATCCCGCGCGGAAGCGGATCCGGAGCACACCACGGCGGCCGCCACCTGAGCGCCGCGGCCGAGGTCGACGTCGGTGACGAAGGCGCCGGTCACCCCGTCGACACCGCGCAACGCCTTCTCCACCTCGCTCGGGTACACCGTCGCACCGCTGATCTTGACCATGTCGTCGGAACGGCCGTGATAGAACAGGAATCCGGCGGCATCGAGCCGTCCGAGGTCACCGGTGCGGTAGTAGCCATCCGCCGTCAGCAAGTCCTCCCGGGTTCGCCGGCACATCCCGCGCAGGATGTGCGGACCGCGGAGCTGGATCTCCCCGATCGATCCCTCGGGTACGGGTGTCCCGCAGGCAGGATCGGTGATGCGCACTTGCATGCCGTCGAACGGCCGACCGCAGCTGCCCGCCGCGGAGCCGGGCATGTCGGTGTCGGCGGGGTACCCGCAATAGGGCCCGAAGGATTCGGTCATGCCGAACAGGTTGGCGCGGGCGCCGGGGCGGGCGCGGTGCGCGGCAGGCAGCAGCGCGTCCAGACTGCCCGGCCGCAGCGCGGAGAGGTCGGCGCCGACCGTCTCCACCTGGCGCGCCAAGGCTTCGGCCTGGTCGGGCCAGCCGCGGAACAAGGTGACTCGTTCACGCTCCAGCAATCGGAGTGTGGTCTCCGGCCGGGGTAGCTCTTCGGTCACCAGTGTCGCTCCGGCCAGCAGCGCCGACAGCACGCCACCACCGAAACCCCCGACCCAGAAGAAGGGCATCGGCAGATACAACCGGGTGTCACCGTCGATGCAGCGGGCGCGTAGCCCGGAGCGGACCGCGCCGAAGGCGCTACCGTGCGAGTGGATCACCCCTTTGGGCGTGCCGCGACTACCCGAGGTGAACATGATGACCAGCGGATCGGCGGCGGTGACTGTGCGGGCCGAGTGCACAGCAACCTCGACCGCTTCCTCGCCGACGGGAAGCGAGGTCGCCTGCTCGACAGTCCAGATCCGTCGCAGCGCGGGCAACTCGGGATGGTGGATCGGCCCACCGGCGACAGCGGGCAGACCGAGGCTGCGGTGCAACCCGTCGTGATAGCGATGGCCACGGAATTCTTCGGTCGCGATCAGGTATTCCACGGCGGCCACCCGCAGCTGCGGGATCAGTTCGGGCGTCTTCAGGAGGGTACTCAGCGGCACGAGCACAGCGCCGATGCGGGTGAGCGCGACCGCGATGCGTACCCATTCGATCCCGTTGGGCATGATCAGGCCGACGCGAGTTCCTTTACCGATACCGGCCTCCACGAACGACGCTGCCAGCCGGATCGTCGTGGTGTCGAGTTCGGCGTAGGTCATGCGATCGGCCGGATCGATCACCGCGGGCGTCGGCCCGTCGTGGACGGCGCGCCGGCGTACCAGTTCATCGACGGTGCGCGTGAACGTCGCGACTTTCTCAGGCATCGAACAACTTTCCGAGTCGTTGGACATCGATCTTGCCGCTGGACAGCAGGGGGACATCGGAAGCGGTGACGGAGACGAATCGCTTGGGTATCTTGTACGCCGACAACTCGCTCTTCAGTCTCTCCCGCAGGTCGTCGGCGTCGACAGCGGCTGCATCGGCCGTCACGAGCACGGCGGCGACGACTTGCCCGCGGTCCGGATCGGGGAGCCCGATCACATGCGCGGCGGAATCGGTGATCCTGGTGATGGCCTTCTCGACTTCGGCGGGAGAGACGTTCGCACCCGCGGTCTTGATCATCGATCCTTGTCGGCCGAGGTAGTAGACGAATCCGTCGCCGTCGACGCGGACCAGGTCGCCGGTGTGGAACCAGCCGTCCGGATCGAAGCACTCCTCACGGCTGCGTTTGTGATAACCCTGCATGACATACGGCCCCCGAATGCACAACTCACCGATCTCTCCGCACGGCACCTCGACGCCCGCGTCGGGGTCGACGACGCGGATCCCGAAGCCGGGAGCCGGTTTCCCGAACGACCCGCGCCGGTGTTCGGGCTGGTCACTCTCGTCCCCGCTCAAGAGCACCACGCCGCCCCCCTCGGTGATCCCGAGCATGTTGTGGCGCAGTTCGGGATCGCTGGGGCGCAGTTCCTCGGGCATGATCGCGTACAGGTTGCCGCGCCGGATGCTGGACAGATCGCGTTCCGCGAAACTCGGGTCCCGGGTGAGGTGCGCGATCGACGCGGCGAATCCGTTGGCAACGGTCGGTTTCTCGGCCTCCAGCAGATCGAGTGCCGTCTGTGGGTCCGCATTCGAGCAGACCAGCGTCGAGCCGGCCACCAGGGTCGAGAGCAGGCCGAAGGCGAATCCGCCGATCCAGAAGAACGGCGAGTTGCAGAACAACACGTCCGACTCGGTCAAGCCGCGGATGCCGTTGAGCTCGCGCTGATGTGCCAGCAGTGCGCCATGAGTGTGCACGACGCCCTTGGGGGCGCTGGTGGTCCCGGAGGTATAGATGATGGCGAGCGAATCGGAACCGTCGACATCGTCGTCCATGGCCTCGAGCAGCGCCTCGTCGACCGCGTTCGCCAGCTGGTCCAGACCCGCGATATCGCGGACCCGGCGGCCGGTGCCGTCGCCGTAGCTGATGGCTAGGTGGCGCAGTTGCGGTACGCCGCTGCACAGCAGACGTCCGCCCGTGCCGAACTTCGAGGCGCTGAGCACCTCGGTCAGCCGATCGACGTAGTCGTGTGAGCGAAAACTCGCGGCGGCCAGGAGAATTCGAATATCGGCGTCGACGAGTTGCTGACGTATCTCGCGGGCCGTCGCGAAGGTCGAGAAAGGCACCACCACCGCGCCGATGCGTGCCGCCGCGAGGGCGCCGACGACGAAGTCGACTCCGTTGGGATAGAGCAGACCGACGTGTGTGCCTTTACCGGCGCCGAGGGCGATGAGTCCGCGCGCCAACCGGGCCGAGCGCCGCTGCGCGGAGGCGTAGTCGAGGCGCTCGTCGTCGCAGACGAGCAGCGGCTGTCCGGGACGAGCCTCGGCCTGTTCGCGCAGTATTCGTGCGACGGTGAGTGCGCCGGCGGTCATGAACGCCTCGGGGCGGATGTGGTGACGACGCCGAAGTGCCGTCGGACCGCGGACAGGTCCGCCTTGCCCGACGGGGTGCGTGGAATCGCGTCCACGACGGCGATGTCGGTGGGAATCTCGTAGCGGGCCAAGCGCGTGCCCAGGTACTCGACCAGTTCGCCGACGTCGAATCGGCGGTCCGCGCGCAACTCGACCATCGCCACCGGTGTCTCGCCGAGACGCTCGTCGGGCCGGGCGACGACGGCGGCGCCGCGAACGGCGGGATGCTCCTCGATGGCGGCGCGCACGTCGTCGGGCATGATCTTGAAACCGCCCCGGATGATGGCCTGGTCGGCGCGTCCCAGAATCCACAGGAATCCGTCGGCGTCGATCCGGGCGATGTCTGTCGTGCGTATCCAGTCCGCGTTCGGCCCGAGCTGACCGGGTTTCACCTCGAGCAGACCGGGCTCGTCCGCGCCGAGTACCGTGCCGTCGTCGCCGACCACGCGCAGGCTCGCGCCTCCGCTCGCGCGGCCGACGCTGCCGCGCTTGGTGTTCCAGAACCGTTGATGGTCGGGAAGCGTCCAGCCCGCGACTCCGCCGCCGAATTCGGTGGCCGCATAGGAGGTGAGGACCGGAATGCCGAACTTCTCCTGGAAGGCGTCGGCGTCGGCGGCCGAGAGCGGGGCGGTCCCCGAGGTGACCACCCGGATGCTGTCCAGATCCTCCTTGCTCAGGTCCGAATGCAGCACCATCCGCAGGGCCGCCGGTACCAGCGACACCGCACCCGGACGATGCGTACGTACCGCATCCGCCCAGCGCCGAAGCTCGAATCGCGGCAGGAAGACGAACGGCCTGGCTTCGGTCACGCACTGCAGGATGCGGAAGACGCCACCGATATGGACCAAGGGCGCGTTGACGATCGCGACGCCGCGGCGGGGAGCGGCCGGCGCTGTCGCGTGCTCGGGATCCGTGCCCATCACACTGCGGGCCAGCATGTCGTAGGTGATGTCGATCCGTTTGGGCGGCCCGGTGGTTCCGCTGGTCAGCATCCGGACGGCTACTCCAGGCATCGGTGTGCCCGCGTCCCGCGCGGGTCCGCTCGGGATCGGCGCGGAGTGCAAGTCCGTGATCGTCAGGGCCGCGGCGTCCGGTGCGACCAGTGATGCCAGATCGTCGGGCCCGCCGATGATCATCGGCAGCCCCAGCGCGGCGATATCGGATCGCGTGCGGTCGTCGCCGCGTGCGGGATTGATCACGACGACGGTGCCGCCGGCGAGCAGTACGCCCAGGAACGCCGCCACGTGTTCGGGGCGATTGCGCAACAGGATGCCCACCTGGCACGGCGTCGCCACCTGTCCGCGAATCCGGTGCGCTGCCCCGGAGATCTCCCCCCAGGTGCGCCAGCTGCCGTCGAATTCGACAGCGCGCGAATCCGGCGAGAGATCGAGGACGTGGGCGATGCGCCTGCTCAGCGGATGGTCATGGGTCTCGGTCATCAACGGATCCTCGGTTCGGTGGGAAGTCGCCTGTCGTCCGCCGCGGCAGCCAGTTCCGCCTTGGCGAGCGGATTGCCCAGACGGGTGTAGATGAGGCCGTGGTCGAGCGCGGCCCGGTAAGGCTTGTCCAGCGATTCCCAGATCGCTTTGACGGTGCCCTGCGTGGCCGTGGGCGGTTTGGCCGCGATGGTGGCGGCGATGGCGTGCGCGCGGGACCAGAGCTGTTCGCGTGCGACGACTTCCGACACCAGGCCGATCCGAAGCGCCGTCTCGGCGCCCACGCGTTCGTCGTTGCCCATCAGCGCGATGCGCAGCGTCTCGCCGAGCCCCACCCGGCGCATGAGCCCGATCGGCTCGAGAGCGCAGACGAGTCCGGCCGAGACGTGGGAGTCGAAGAAGGTGGCCTCCTCCGAGCAGATCACCACATCCGACTCGTTGACGAAGTAGAACGCGCCGGCCGTGCACATCCCGTGGACCGCGCACACCACCGGCTTCCACATCTTCTGCCACTTCGGGCTCAACGCCTCGCCGGGATCCTCGTGATGCCAGATTCCGGCGGGCTGACCGTAGGGGACCTTCACATCGAGTCCCGCGCTGAAGGCGCGCGAACCTGCCGCACGCAGGACGACCGCGTTGACCGAGTCGTCGAGCCTGATCCGGCGCCAGGCGTCGCGCACCTCTTCGCACATGGTGCGATCGAACGCGTTGAGCCGCTCCGGACGGTTCAGGGTGAGGGTGGCAACGCGGTCCGTGCTGTCCACGTCGAGCAGGATGGTGCGGTACTCGGAGTGCGTCGCGGCGTCGGAGCTCGACGGCGATTCCGAATTCGTCGGCACTTCGGCGTTCATCGGCACTGCCAATCCGGGGTCCGCTTTTCGACGAACGCCCGAGGTCCCTCGAGCGCGTCCTCGGTGCGGGTCACTCGTTCGCGGAACGACTCGGCCAGCATCTCGGCCTCGTGCAGTGGCACATCGAGTCCCTTGACGATGGCCAGCCTGGTGCCCCGGACCGCGAGGGGGGCATTGGAGTTGAGGATGTCGCCGATCTCGTGGGCCCGCTCGAGCAGGCGCTCGTGCTCCACCACCTCGGTGACCATGCCCAGCTCGTAGGCCCGCTGGGCGCTCATGCGCTCGTGCTTGCCCATCAGCGCCATGCGCAGGGCCACCGACCGTGGCAGCACGCGGGCCAGGCGGACGACTTCGCGCCCCGCGACGAGTCCGATGCTGACGTGCGGGTCGAAGAAGGTCGCGCGCTCGGAGGCGATGACGATATCGCCGGTCGTGACCCAGTCCAGTCCCGCGCCGCAACATATTCCGTTGATCGCGGCGAGGATCGGTTTGGTCATGCTGCGGAAGGGTGGTGTGCCTTCCTGCGGAGCCTCCCATTGTTCGTAGGTCGACAGGTACGGCCGTTCGTTGACCACCTTGCCGTCGCCGGGAATCGCTTTGACATCGGCGCCGGTGCAGAAGGCGCGACCGGTTCCGGTGACGATGAGCAGCCAGACCTTGTCGTCGTTCTCGGCCTCCTCGTAGGCGGCGCGCAGTTCGGTGATCATGTGCGGGCTGAGCGCGTTGAGGGCAGCGGGGCGGTTCAGGGTGATGGTGGCCGTATGCCCGTCAACCTCGTAGCCGATGGTGTCGAACGGCATGCTTGTCCTCCTGGGGCGGGGCGGGGCGTGGGCCATACTGTTATGTGTACAGTAGACAATACCGTCAGCTCGTCTGCCAAGGTGGCGTCGAGTACCGACGAGGAAAGAGTTGTTATGGCCGAGAACGGGAACTCAGCTACGGATGACGCGGCGGTCGACGCCGGGCCGCCGCTGCGCTTCGGCGACATCCCGTTGCCGCAGACCGTCGCGGCGGCCGCGGCGATCCGCCGGATCAGCGGCCTGCTGCTGTCGCTGGAGAATCCACATCCGGCCGTGGATACGATGCTCGCCAGGATGGCCGAGTGGGAACTCGCACTGGCCGCCGCGGTCCCGCCGGATCCGGCGCCGAGAGTGGGCGCCGACGCCGACGCGTTGTCCCGTCGCGTCTATCTGGACCACGCCTTCGATATCGGCGCTTTCAATCCCTGCTTTCCCGAGTACGTCTTCGACCACATCGGCGCCGAGTCGGCCCGGGGCCGCATCACGTTCCCGCTGGTGCACGAGGGGCCGCCCGGTCTGGTGCACGGCGGATTCCTCGGCGTCTTCTTCGACGCCGTGGTCCAGCACCAGAGCTGCGCGGCCGGCCTGTCGGGTAAGACGCGGTCGATGGACATCACCTACCGCCGCCCCACCCCGATCCTCGTCGAGCTGGACTTCGACATCACGCGCGCGGTGCAGGAGCGGGGGATCGAATCGACCGCCCGGTTGCTGCGCGCCGGCGAGGTGCTGTGTTCGGCAGTCGTGCGGACGGTGGCCGTCCCGCCGGACCGCCTGACCACCACGCGCTACGGCGAACGCACAGCGCGCATCTGACCAGTTCGAAGGCTCCCGCGCACAATCCCGTGAACGAGAAGGAAGAGACATTCGATGACCAGTTCCAGCGCCGCCGACGGCCGCGTGCTCTACGAGGTCGATCCGGACCGCAGGATCGCCACCGTCACACTGAACAATCCCGCACAACGCAATTCCTATGACGCGGCCATGCGCGACGCTCTCGCGCGCTACCTGGACGAGGTCGCCGAGGACGACGACATCACCGTCGTGCTGCTGCGCGGGGCCGAGGGGGTGTTCAGCACCGGGGCCGATATGAACAACGCCTACGGCTGGTACGGCGAACGTGCCGCGGGCAACGGCGATCGCCCCGCCAAGAGCAGGCCGAGCCAGCGTCGTCGCCTCACGGTGGACCGGAAGTCCTTCGGCTTCTATCACAACTTCATGGGTTTTCCGAAGGTCACCGTCGGCGAGATCAGCGGCTACGCTCTCGGCGGCGGCTTCGAGATGGCATTGATGACCGACATCTCGGTCATCGCCCGGGACGCGCGGATCGGAATGCCCGCGACGCGGTTCCTCGGTCCGGCGCTGGGCAGCCTGCACATGTTCTTCCATCGGCTCGGTCCGGTGCTCGCCCGCCGAATGCTGCTGACCGGGGATATCGTCGAAGCGAGCGAGCTGGAACCTCTCGGCGTCTTCACCGAGACCTGTGACCCGGCGGCGGTGACCGCGCGTGCTCGTTACTGGGCCGAGAAGGCGGCGAAGATGCCCGCCGACGGTGTCGTCATCGCGAAGGAGGCGTTCCGGCTGGTCGAGCAGAGCCAGGCTTATCAGGGCGAGGAGGTGGCCAGCTATATCTTCCACGCCTTCGGCACCAATCTGCAATTCGCACCGGGGGAATTCAATTTCGTGAAAACCCGGGCCGAGCACGGTACCCGGGAGGCGTTCCGCCTGCGCGACGAGCATTTCCATGTGCCGGAGCCCGACCTGAGTTGAACCGGTAGCCGAGAAACGTATCGAGGGGCCGACGCGATCGCGTCGGCCCCTCGAGCTCGGAGTAACCTGGTTTCTACAATGAGTAACTGAGTTACTTGTTGGCTGCCGCCGCCTTTTTGGCAGTTCGGCGTGGCGCGCGCGGCTTCGCCTTGTCGGCCTCGATGAGCGAACTCGCGCGATCGAGGATGCATTGCAGGCCGTATTCGAAATTGCGATCGTCGGGAGCGCCGGACTTGCGTCCCTTCGACATGGCCTCGGCGAGGAGGGGAGTGGTCTCCGGTTCGATGAGGATGTCATCGTAGTAGGCACCTCCCTCGGCGTCCTGCTCCTTGTTCTTGTCGTAGAGCCGTTGCAGGACGACCGACCCGCGGATGTGCAGATTCAGCGCCGAATAGGTATCGAACGCATCGTCCACCGACAGGCCTGCCTCCACCAGGCTGGCCACCGCGTGTTCCATCTGTCGTGCGCCGAGTTGCGCGGCGTGCGGGCTGAGCGCCGACCTGATCAGAATCAGGTCGCACAGAATCGGATTGCCGAGAAAGACACTGCGCATGGTGCGCGCATGATTGCTCATGGATTCGCGCCAGTCGCTGGCCTCGACGAATGGGGTGGCGAAGACATACCGGCTCAACGCCCGGTCGGTCATCGCGTTGAGCAGATCGTCCTTCTTGCGGAAGTACCAGTAGATACTGGTGACACCCACGTCGAGGTGCTTGCCGAGCAGCGGCATGCTCAGTCCGTCGATCGACACCTGTTCGGCGAGTTCGAACGCGCCCTCGATGATGTCCTCCGGATTGAGAGAACCACGCTCGCGCCTGGGCCGCTTCGCTGCGGCGCTTCGTTTCGTCATTCCCGGTCCCACTTCCGTGATAGGTCCACTTACCTGAACACGAACACGTCACTTCAGGTCCAAGCCGATGAGCCTGCGCTGAAATCCAGTCCGCGAAAGGTGATCCGAGCGACCATCAGTCGGGCTGAAAGTAGCACGGTAAATCGTACCACGGCCGTTACTGTCGGTACGATTCGTCGCCCTGTTCCGGGGTTGGTTATGTCGGTGCTTCCGGTGCACGGGTGCCACGCATATTCAGTTCGAAGTCGCGCGGGTCACACTTTCGGTGATCGCTCCTCGAATTAACCCGTCCGCGATGACGCGGAATTCCGAGTTCCGTTACCCGCCTGTGCCCCAGGTGCCGGTGAAGACCGGAGCACGCTTCTCGGAGAACGCCGCGAAAGCTTCCAGGACGTCACGTCCGGACAGGTTGATCGTCTGGGCGCGTGCCTCGTCGGCGAGAGCGTCTCGCATCGTGTGGTCGGTGCCGTCGTTCAACAGCGCTTTGGTCTGCGCCAGCGCCGTCGGTGGTCCCGCGGCCAGCCGAGCCGCCAGATCGGAGACGAAGGTGTCGATGTCGTCGTCCGGTTGGACCCAGGTGACCAGGCCGAGGGAGTGGGCCTCCGCCGCGCTGATCATCTCGGCGAGGAAGGCGAGGCGCTTGGCCTGCTGCAGACCGACCAGCTTGGGCAGCAGCCAGGAACCTCCGCAGTCCAGCGAAAGCGCCCGGCGACTGAAGATCTGGCAGAATCTCGCCTCGGGGGTGGCGACCACCAGATCGCATCCGAGGGCCAGATTCCATCCGGCGCCGGCCGCGACGCCGCGCACTTTGGCGATAGTCGGCACCTGCAGATCGTGCAGACGCAGGACCGCCTCGTTGATGGCGCGCATATCGCGGCTGGGATCGGGGAATTCGGCGACATCCGCGGCGTCGGAGATGTCCGCGCCGGAGCAGAACGCGTCGCCCGCGCCGGTCAGCACCAGCGCGCGGATGTTCTTGTTGTAGGTGGCGTCGTGCAGTGTGTCGCGCAGCGCCGCCCACATCGCCATCGTTATCGCGTTCTTGCGGTGCGGGCGATTGAAGGTCAGGGTGCGGACAGCGCCCACATCCTCGATGAGAAGGGGTGACTCGTCGGTCACGGGTTCATCCTTTCGTCTGCGCCGTGTCGGCGGCGGACCCTATCGCGCCCGATGCGCGGAATCCGGCGATCTCCGTGTCGCCGAATCCGGCCTCGGTGAGCACGGCGCCGGTGTGGTCACCGAGATCGGGAACCGAGCCCATGGGAGGGTCGTAGCCCGCGATGATCGGAGGTGGCAACAGCGACGGCACCGAACCGGCGGGGGTGTCGACGCGACGCCAGCGATCGCGCGCCGCCAGATGCGGGTGTGCGTTCACTTCGCTCGGCGTGTTGTAACGGGAGTTCCCGATCCCGGCGGCGTCGGCGCGGTCCTGGATGTCGGCCAGATCATGCCGTGCGCACCACTGCGCCAAAGCCGCGTCGAGTTCCGCGCGGTGCCGTACGCGATCGGCATTGCCCGCGTAGGCGGGATCGTCCGCCAGATCCGCTCTGCCGATGAGTTCACGGGCCAGACGCTGCCATTCTCGGTCGTTCGTCGTCCCCAGCACCACCGTGCGGCCATCGGCGGTGGCGTAGGCCCCGTATGGGGCGACCGCGGGTGAACTCATGCCGAGGGGCTGCTGGTCCACGCCGGTGTGCCTGGTGTAGGTCAAGGCGTATCCCATCAGCTCCACGGCGGTGTCGAAAAGGCTCACCGAACCCGTCGACTGTGCCCCGGGCGCCGCGCTCCGCTTGCCGTGCAGCATCGCGAGAATGGCCAAGGCCCCGTATAAGCCCGAGCACACATCGGCGATCGGCGGGCCCGGCTTCGCGGGCGCCCCCGGGCCGCCGGTGACCGCGCAGACTCCGGCCTCGGCCTGGATCAGTAGGTCGTAGGCGCGCTTGTGCGACAGCGGACCGCCCGCCCCGTAACCGTCGATCTCCAAGACGACGACCTCCGGATGACACCGGGCGAGATCGTCCGGTGCGAGGCCGAGCGCGGCGGTCGCCCCCGGCGCGAGATTGGAGACGAAAACGTCGGCGCGGTCGAGCAATCGGTGCAGAATCATCAAGCCATCGGGATGCTTCAGATCGAGTGTCACCGACTCCTTCCCGCGATTGGCCCAAACGAAATGCGCCGCGAGCCCGTGGACGACATCGTCGTAGTGGCGCGCGAAGTCGCCGCCGCGCGGATGCTCGACCTTGATCACCCGCGCTCCGAAATCCGCCAGTGTCCGTGTGCACATCGGGGCGGAGACGGCCTGCTCGAGCGATACCACGGTGATACCCGCGAGCGGACCCGCCGGAGGTTCACCCATCACATCACCAGGCCGCCGTCCACCGGCAGTACCTGCCCGGTGACGAACGAGGCGGCGTCGGAGGCGAGGAAGACGAAAGCTCCCGCGACCTCCTGTGGTTCGGCCCAGCGGCGCATGGGAATCCGGTTCAGCATCTGCTCGGCGAATTTCGGATCGGTGCGGATCGTGGCGGTCATCGGCGTGGCCGCGGCGGGCGCGAGCGCGTTGACGGTGATCTGCTTGCGCGCCAGTTCCCGTGCCAGTGATTTCGTCATCCCCACGATGCCGGACTTGGCCGCCGAGTAGTTCACCTGTCCGAGCGTGCCGACCAATCCCGCGGACGAGGTCACGTTGATGATGCGGCCGGTCCCGTCGGTCGGCAGATACGGCAGTGCGGCCTGCGCGCAGCGGAACGCGCCCAGCACGTGGATATCGAGCATGCGCAGCACCGAGTCCTCGGTGGTGGCGCTGAACATGGCGGGCTCGGTGACTCCGGCGTTGTTCACCACGATGTTCAGCGTTCCGCCGGTCAGCTCCGCCGCGGCCGCGGCCGCCGCATCGGCGGCGGACCGGTCCCGCACATCGAGCGCGGCGGCGGAGGCCAGCCCGCCGTCGGCGACGATCTTCTCCGCCGTGGCCGCCGCGGCCGCCCCGTCTACATCGGTGACGAGCACCGCAGCGCCCTGCGCCGCCAAGGCGGCGGCGACTGCCGCGCCGATTCCGGCAGCGGCGCCGGTGACCAACGCCGAACGGCCGGTGAGATCGAAGATATTACGGTCGGTCACAGCTCTCCTCGGAGTCGGAACCTACGGTGGCGGTGCGGCTCAGGCGACATCGAAGGTCACCGGGAGCGCGGTCGGCGAGCGGAAGGGCTGGCCGAAGATGTGGGGATCGCCGTCCGGCAGCAGGGTGATGTTCGTCAGCCGCTGTAGCAGCGACTCCATCGCTACCCGGGTTTCCAGGCGCGCGAGGTGCAGGCCGAGGCAGGTGTGCGCGCCTGCGGTGAAACTGATGTGCGGAATGTGGGTGCGGAAGATGTCGAATTCCTCCGATCGCTCCCAGCGGCTCTCGTCGCGGTTCGCCGAACCGAGGCACAGGTCGAGCACCGCGCCTTCGGGGATGCTGACGCCCTCGAGCTCGGTATCCTGTGTCACATACCGCTGCACCAGTGTCAGCGGCGTTTCGAAACGCAGCCCTTCTTCGATCGCCTGCGGGAGCAGGTCGCGGTTCTGCTGGACCGCGGCGAATTGCTCGGGATGGGTGAGCAGCTGAAAGAGCAGGTTGCCCGACGACCGGTAGGTCGTTTCCAGTCCCGCCGGCAACAACAGTCGCAGGAAGGAATAGATCGCGCGGTCGCTCAGTTTCTCACCGTCGATCTCGGCCGTGACCAGATCACTGATGATGTCGTCGCTCGGCGCGGACCGGCGGAGTTCGATATGACGGAGGAAGTATTCCTTCAGATCCTTGGACGCCTGCAGTGCTCTCGGCACGTTGCCCGCGTAGCTGATGATGGCTACGGCGGCTTCGCGGAAGAACGGCAGATCCTCCTCCGGTAGCCCGAGCAGCCGGGCGATGACCCGGGTGGGGAACTCGAAGGTGAAATCGCGCACCAGGTCCGCGCGCCCTTCCTCGATGAACTCATCGATGAGTTGTTCGCAGATCGGCCGGACGACTTCCGGCTCCCACACCGCCAGCGATTGCGGCTTGAATGCCGCGGACACCAGATTCCGGTGCGCTTTGTGGGTGAGTCCGTTCATCGCCAGGATGGTCGGTCCCATGAACACGCCGATCGTGCTGTCGTAGAGCTGCGTGCTGAACACGGTGTTGTTGCGCAACGCCTTGTTCACCGCTGTCCAGGACACGGCGGCGAAGGTGTCGGCGGGGCGCAGTTCCTCCGGGGTTCTGGAGTAGTCCATCACGGTTCCGTGGAACACGCCGCCCTCGCGCCGTCGAGCGGCGAAGAAGGGGTAGGGATCATGGGGATCGGGAACTTCCCCGATCGTTTGCGATTTGTCCTCAACTGGACTGTTCACAGCTCACCTCTGACTCGAGTCACACCGCACGGCAGTTGGAGTGAAACATACTGTAACCCATACAGTAGACAACCTCATTCACTTCGGCAATGCCGTGGACCAGGGGGCTGTTGCCGGATGTGGTGCCGCTCCGCAACGACAAGGCGCGGCCCGCCGTCGGGCGGACCGCGCCGGGTGTCGTGCTGCGGTCAGAGTTCGATCGCGGGGCCGACCGTCATCGGCGCGACGAATCCTCCGTCGACGTGGATGTCCTGACCGTTGACCCAGCGGGACTCTGGTCCGGCCAGGAAGGCGATCACCGGCACGATGTCGGCGACCGAGGCGTGCCTGCCGACCGTCGCTTTCACCGTATCGAGGACTTCCTTACCCATCGAGGCTTCGAAATCGGTGAGGATGGGCGTCTCGGTGGGGCCGGGGCTGACGGTGTTGACCCGGACGCCGTACTTCTGCCACGCGGACGGCGCGAGGCGTTTGGCGAAGATGATCGCGGCCTGCTTGGACGTGCTGTACACGGGATAGGCCGGGTCCTGCGACTCCTGCCAGCGTTCGACGGAGTCGGCGTCGGTCGCCGACAGCAGGCCGGCCAGGTCGTCGATCCGTTGCTGCCAGCCCAGCGCGGCAACCGAGGCCACGGTGACGATCGCGCCGCCCTGGCGCAGCAGCGGCAGCATGCCGGTGGTGAACAGCCGCATGCCGAGGTAGTTCACCTTCAGGACGTCGGCGGCGGGGGCGGTGCCCGGCACGCCCGCCACAAAGGCCAGCGCATCCCAGTCCGGTCCGATTCGTTCCAGCAAGGCGGCGATGGCACTCGCATCGCGCAGATCGCACGTCTCCCGCTGCGCGGCGGGTGTGTCGTTCGGGCGCAGATCCACCGCGAGCACGTGGTCACCGCGCTCGTGGAAGTGCGCCGCCGTCGCGGCGCCGATGCCCGACCCCGCCCCGACCACGACGATCCTGCGTTGCTGAGAGACCATGGATTCCACCGTTCCGATGCGCACACGGGCATCCGTTACAGAATGCTTGACAGTAAGGGCAACTATAAATCAGGCTGGTGTCGGAGACAATGCCTCGGGACGCCGCATGCGCGGCGTATCGAGGCTCTGGGATTATTGTGAGGACCGGGAAAGGGTGCTGATGAGCATGCCGATCGTCGATGAAGCCGCGAACGTGCTCGCGGATCCCACCGCGTACACGGACGAGGCGAGGCTGCATACCGCCTTGGCCGCTCTGCGCGCCGACCGTCCGGTCGCGCGGGTGGAGGTGCCCTCGTACAAGCCGTTCTGGGCGATCACCAAGCACGCCGACGTGATGGCGGTGGAACGCGCCAACCGGGTGTTCACCAACTGGCCCAGGCCCGTGCTCATGACCGCGGCGTCGGACGAGATGCAGGCGGCCGTCGGGATCAAGACCTTGATCCACATGGATGATCCCCAGCACCGCGTGGTGCGGGCGATCGCCGCGGACTGGTTCGGACCCAAAGCGATGCGCGCCATGGGGATCAGGATCGAGGAGCTCGCCAAGCGCTACGTCGACAAGATGCGCGACACCGGAGGCTCATGCGATTTCGTCAGCGAAGTCGCGGTCAACTTTCCGCTGTATGTGATCATGTCGCTGCTCGGCGTGCCGGAGTCCGACTTCCCGCTCATGCTGAAACTCACCCAGGAGCTCGTGGGTAGTGACGACGACGAACTGAAGCGTTCGACGCCGTCGGACGAGACGATGAACTCGTTGCTCGAGATGTTCGCGTACTTCAAGACGCTGACCGACTCGCGCCGGGCGAATCCGACCGATGACCTCGCCTCCACCATCGCGAACGCGACGATCGACGGCGAGCCACTGTCCGATGTGGAGACGATGTCGTACTACGCGATCATCGCGACCGCGGGACACGACACCACCACCAGCAGCATCTCCGGCGGTCTGCGCGCATTGATCGAGCATCCCGACCAGCTCGACCGTTTGCGCGCCAACCTCGACCTGATGCCGCGCGCCACCGAGGAGATCATCCGCTGGGTGACTCCGGTGAAGGCGTTCATGCGCACCGCCGCCGAGGACTCCGTGGTCAACGGTGTCACCATTCCGGCAGGCGACTCGTTGCTTCTGTCGTATGTGTCGGCCAATCGTGACGAAGAGGCGTTCGACGAGCCCTTCCGTTTCGATATCGACCGCGAGCCGAACAAACATGTCGCCTTCGGCTTCGGTGTGCACTTCTGCCTGGGGGCGGGGCTGGCCCGGATGGAGATCGGCAAATTCTTCGCCGAACTGCTGCCCAGGCTGAAGTCGATCGAACTCGCGGGTGAGCCCGAACTGACGGCCACTACCTTCGTCGGCGGGCTCAAGCACCTGCCGATCCGGTTCTCCCTCGACTGATCATCGCCTCGACCGACCGGACGGTCGAGCCGCGTCCCCGTCCTGCTCCCGCGCCCTCACCAGCGCGCCGAACCACATAAGGCCCGAAATGACCAATGCCGAAACCTGGGAGGACACGCTCGACGATCTCGGGCGTCGTCGTGCGCGTGTACTGGAGATGGGAGGCCCCGAGCGTCTCGCCAAGCACCGGGGTAAAGGCAAGCTGGATGCCAGGACGCGCATCGAGCGGCTGCTGGATCCAGGCACCTTCCAGGAGTTCGGCACTCTGGTCGGCGGCGAGGTGGCCGCGGACGCGATCGTGACGGGGTCGGGGCTCATCAACGGCACGCCGGTGATGGTGGGCGCCGAGGACTTCACCACTTTGGCCGGCACCATCGCCCCGGGCAGCAACTCCAAACGCTATCGCTTGGCCGAGCTCGCGGTGCGCAACAAGGTGCCGTTGGTGATGCTGCTGGAGGGCGCCGGGTTCCGGCCCACCGGGGACCACTACGGGCGTACTCCCACCGATCTGCTCGCTCAGGCACAATGCTCGGGCAAAGTGCCGATGGTCACCGGCGTGCTGGGACCGTCGGCCGGGCACGGTGCGCTGATCGCGCCGGTTTCCGATTTCGCGATCATGAGCAGGCAGGGCGCGATCTTCACCGCGGGGCCACCGGTGGTGAAGATCTCGACGGGGGAGGACATTTCGAAGGAGGATCTGGGCGGTCCGGACGTGGCGTTGCCGAGCGGGGTGATCCACAATGTTGCCGAGACCGACGAGGACGTTCTCGACGAGATCCGCCGCTACTTGTCGTATTTCCCGTCGAGCGCCTGGTCCTATCCGCCGGTGTATCTCCCGGACGAGTCGACGGGCCCTCGGGCGACACCGGAGCTGCTGAACATCGTTTCCCGCGACAACCGGAACACCTACGATATGCGCGCCGTGCTCGACGTGGTCTTCGACGGCACGGATTGGTTCGAGGTGCAGCCCGACCACGGGACGGCCATCATTTGCGCGCTGGCCCACCTCGGTGGCCACCCCGTCGCGGTCGTGGCGAATCAGCCGCAGGTCTTGGCGGGGTCGATCGACGCCGACGCCGCGGACAAGGCGGCGCACTTCATCATGGTCGCCGATTCCTTCCACCTGCCGATCGTCTTCCTGGCCGACAATCCGGGCATGCTGCCGGGGAGCGAGTCCGAGCGGGAGGGCGTCCTGCGCAGCGGTGCCAGGATGTTCGTGGCGCAGACCGCGGCGACGACGCTGAAACTGCATGTGACCCTGCGCAAGGCGTACGGATTCGGCTCGATGGTGATGTCGCTGATCGGCTTCGATGGTCAAGCGGGAACCTTCGCCTATCCCGGTGCGACGATGGGCGCGATGAGCGCGGCCGCGCTGAGCAACGCTTCCCACGCGCAGGACGACCTGGCCGCCGAGTTGCGCGAAATGGAACTGAAGGCGTCCTATCATTCGGCTGAGCACATGGGGTTCGACGAGCTGATCCGGCCGGAGGAAACCCGCAATGCGCTGCTGCTGTCGCTACAACGGGGTATCTACGCCAGGCAGGCCGCTGCGGAGCCGGTGCAGCGCACCGTCATTATCCCCTGAGTGACAACGGGAAGGGCGCCGGACTCGCATCCGGCGCCCTTCCCGTGCCGAACTCAGCGGTCGGCATCGGTATAGCGGATGATGCCGCGTAAGTTGTGTCCTTCGTGAATCTCCCGGTAACCCTCGTTGATCTGATCGAGCCGGTATTCCTTGGTGATCATGCCGTTCAGATCCAGGTCGCCGAGTTTGTACAGGGCCAGTACCTCGAGAATGTCCTCGTGGGGATTGCCGCCGCCGAACAGGCTGCCCTGCAAGTTCTTCTGCAGCAGGGTACGCATCGACAGGGTCAGCGGCACCTCCGCGGCCATCGCGGTGCCCATGGCGGTGAGCACGCAGGTGCCTGCCTTGGCAGTGAGTTCCATCCACGCTTCCAGGTCGTGGCCGGCGCGCCGTCCCATCGAGGCGATCACCTTGTGGCACATGCGCCCGCCGGTCGCCTCAGCGATTCCCTCGGCGGCGGCAGCCAGGTCGGGATAGACATCGGTGGCGCCGAGTTTCTCGGCCTGTTTGCGTTTCCACTCCACCGGATCGATGACGAAGATCCGGTGCGCTCCCGAGAGCACCGCGCCCTGCAGGGTGGACGCTCCGACGCCGCCGAGGCCGATGATGGCGACATCCTCGCCCGGCTGGATCCGGGCGGTGTGGACGGCCGATCCGTAGCCGGTGGTGATATCGCAGCCGACGAGGCAGGCGATCTCGAACGGGATCGTCGGGTCGATCTTGACCACCGAGGCCCGGTGCACCACGGCGTACGGTGCGAAGGCTCCGACCAGGGCCATGGGATGGACATCGCGCCCCTTCGCGGTGACGCGGAAGGTGCCGTCCGCGACGGCGGCGCCGCCGAGCAGGCCGGCGCCGAGATCGCACAGATTGCACAGACCCGCCCGGCACGGCGGGCAGGTGCCGCAGGACGGGACGAACGACATCACGACGTGGTCGCCGACGTTCAGGTCGTGAACTCCCGCGCCGACCTCGACGACCACCCCCGCGCCTTCGTGGCCGCCCAGCACCGGGAAATCGGCCATCGCGATGTCGCCGGTCACCAGATGGTGGTCGGCATCGCAGAGCCCGGCCGTCTCCATCCTGACCTTCACCTCGCCCGCCCTCGGCTCGCCGATCTCGATGTCCTCGATCGACCACGGCTGGTTACGGCCCCAGATCAGCGCGCCTCTGGTTTTCATTCGAACCTCTTCATTTTCTTACGGACTGGCGAAGGATGGGCACCTGCGGGTCAGCGGCCGTGGAACTCCGGGCTGCGGCGTTGCCGGAACGCGGCCAGTCCCTCTTTGAAATCCGCGGTGCGGCAAGCGAGTTCGAGACCGTAGAGCTCGTTGTCCATCGCCTCGGTGAGACCGGTACGCAGATTTCGGTGGATGGACTGTTTGGCCATGCCGAGGGCGACGGTCGGACCGGCGGCCAGGCGGGTGAGCAGTTCCTCGGTCGCGCGGTCCAGTTCATCGGGTGGCGTTGCCCGGTGGATCAGCCCCCAGTCGGCGGCCTCCGCGGCGTCGATCTTCTCGCCGAGCAGCAGCATCCGCTTGGCTCGGGTCACACCGACCAAGCGGGGTAGCAGCCACGTGGAGCCCGTGTCGGGACTGAATCCCCTGGGCAGGAAAGGCTCCCAGAACACGGCATCGGTGTCGGCGAGAGTGAAGTCGGCGGCGATCGCGAGATTGCATCCCATTCCGGCGGCCCATCCCCGGACGGTGCAGACCACGGGCAGGTGAATCGAGTGCACGAGTTCGATGACGCGGTGCGCGGTATGCGGGATGCGCCGGACCAGGTCGCCGGTCGGGGGCCGTTTGCCCGCGCTGTTGGTGGCGACCCAGTCGACGCCCGAGCAGAAGTTCTCGCCCGCGCCGCTGATGTGCACGACGCGCAGCTCGTCGTCGGTGGCTGCGTCGGTGAGGGTGGCCACCAGGGTGTCGATCATGACGTGCGAGAGTGCGTTGCGCCGATTCCGGCGGTCGATGATGAGGCGCAGAACCGGGCCGTCGCGCTCGACGCCCACCGCGCCGGCGTCCTCCTCGGCGGTCTTCTCGTTGGTCACTGTGGTCCCCGATTCTTCCTGCTCGTGTTGGGCCCTCGGTGCATACTGTCACATATACAGTAGAGAATACCGTTTGCCTTCGATCTCGGTGATGGATTCGACCGGTTCGCTCACTGTGCCGCAGGGGTGGGCCCTGGCGCGACCGGGGCCCGATGCTCCTGGATTTTCGTCCTCCACAAGTCTTGCGCCGAGCCGTACTGATACGTATACAGTAGACATATCTATTCGGCTTGCGGCATACGGTTCGACCGTAGGAGGTGTCCCGGCATGCGCAAGATCATGCGCGACAACGCCCTGAAAACTGCTCGGGGTGCCGGTCGCCTCCGCGTCCCGATAGGACCAAGGAACGAAACCATGGACTTAGCACATACGGCTCCCGGCTCCGGGATCGGAGCGCTCTGTTGACCGAATGGACGATCAGCGCCGTCTTCGACGAAATCGCGGCGGCAGTGCCGGATCGTACGGTGACCGTGTGCGGCGAGCGACGCCGCACTTTCGCCGAAATGGCGACGCGTACGAAGAAGTTCGCGAACTTCCTGGCCGAGCGCGGGTTCGGCGAGCACACCCCCCGCGCGGAGCTCGAGCGGTGGGAGTGCGGCCAGGACCGCATCGCGCTGGTGATGCGGAACGACCAATACCTCGACGTGATGCTCGGCTGTATGAAAGCGCGCGTCGTTCCGGTCAACGTCAACCACCACTACACCGCGCATGAGATCCGGGACCTGCTGGCCTATATCCAGCCACGCGGCATCGTCTACCACCGGTCCTTCGGATCGGTCGTGGAGCAGGCGGTGCCGGAGGGTGTCGAACTGCTCGTCTCGGTCGACGACGGCAGCGACGCACCCGAGCTCGCGGGCGCGATCGGTTACGAGGAAGCGGTGGACCTGGGCGCCGCCGAGCCGGTCATCGCCACCTCGCCGGACGACCTGGTGATGCTGTGCACGGGTGGCACCACGGGCAGGCCCAAGGGTGTGCTCTGGCGCCAGGGCGACATGTACGTCTCGTCGATGAACGGCGCCGACCACGAATCGGCCGACGGACTGCACCAGCTCGCGCGGATGACCGGTCACGTGTGGTTCGCGGTGTCACCGCTGGCGCACGCGGCCGGGATCTGGACGTCGTTCGCCGGATTGCTCGCCGGCCAGACCATCGTGCTGTACGACGATCGGCAGAAGTTCGACGCACACAACGCGTTGCGGATCGCGGAGCAGGAGAAAGCCGCGCTCATGACGATCGTCGGCGACGCCTATGCCGCACCTCTGGTACGGGCTCTGCGCGAAGGCAACTACGAGCTGTCCTCGCTCCTGGCGATCGGCAGCGGTGGAGCGGCGACCAACCCGGTGCACAAGCGGAATCTGCTGGAGTTGCTTCCGCACGCCTACGTCGTCGAAGGCTACGGATCCTCGGAGACCGGCGGTATGGGATTCGGGCGCAGCACGAAGGGCAACGAAGTGGACACCTTCGCCCCGATGCCGGGCGGGACGGCCGTCTCCGACGACCGCACGCGCTTCCTGACGCCGGGAGAGCCGGAGGTCGGTTGGGCCGCCCGTACCGGCCGCGTGCCGTTGGGCTACTTCGACGATCGCGTGGCCACCGAGCGCACCTTCCCCGTCATCGACGGGCTTCGCATGGCGATACCCGGCGATCGGGCGACCGTCGACGCCGACGGGACATTGCGCCTGCTCGGGCGCGATGCCCTCGTGGTGAACACCGGCGGCGAGAAGGTGTTCGTGGAGGAGGTCGAGGAAGTGTTGCGCGCGCATCCGCAGATCAGCGACGCGCTCGTGGTCGGCCGCCCGAGCGCGAGATGGGGAAACGAAGTGGTCGCGCTGGTGTGTGCCGATTCCGGGAACGCCGGCATCGAATCCGCTCTGCGGCAGTTGTGCAAGTCGCGATTGGCCGGGTTCAAGGTGCCGAAGGCGGTGATCTTCGTCGAGGAGATCCGGCGGCTGGGAAACGGTAAGCCGGATTATCGGTGGGCGATGCAACTAGCGGCGTCGGACGGCGCGGAAGAAATCGGAGCATGAGGATGCGGAGAGTAAACGACTGTCTGGTGAACGTTCACTTCGGTGAGCGTGACCAACCCACCTGGATGCTCAAGGTGCGCGACGACTACTTCAAGGGCGGGAGTTCGATGTACGCCCAGGTCGATCTCACGGAATTGCTCGATGAGATGGATGAGCAGGGCGTCGAGAAGGCGATCTTGATGTTTTCGATGGTAAAGCCGTCGATTACCGCGCTCAAATTCGTCGAGGCCCGGCCGGATCGGTTCTCGCTGGCGCTGAACGGGGTGGACCTGCTGCATCCGGTCGCGTCGTTGCGCGAACTCACCTCGCTGGTCGCCGGGTTGCCGGTGTCGTATACGACGGCGGGACCGAGCTTCTGGGGCGACGGACGGTATCCGCCGACCGACGCGGTCTATTATCCGCTCTACTACAAATGTGCGGAGATCGGTCTGCCGCTGTGCATGAACACCGGGATTCCGGGGCCGCCCATTCCGGGTGAGGTGCAGAACCCGATATACCTGGACCGGGTGTGCTACCAGTTCCCCGAACTGCGTCTGTGCATGATCCACGGCGCGGATCCGTGGTGGGACACCGCGATCCGGCTGCTCATGAAATACGAGAATCTGCGGCTGATGACCTCGGCGTGGTCGCCGAAGCGACTGCCGGACAGCCTGATCCACTTCATGCGCACCCGCGGTAAGAACAAGGTGATCTTCGGTTCGGACTGGCCGGTGCTGGCCATGCGCAGGCTGGTACCGGAGGCGCTGGCACTGGATCTGCCCGAGGACGTGCTGGACAACTACCTCTACAACAACGCGCAGGAATTCTTCTTCGGCGACCGATCCGTCGGCGACTGACGCGCCGGAACCAGGAGCAAACGAATATGGACCGCTACGAATTGCGCCGGCAGGATTACAGCCTGTCGGCAGATCAGGCCGAACTCCAGGCCGTTTACGCGAAGTTCTTCAAATCTCGGTGTTCACTCGACACCGTCCGCGCTGCCGAGGAAACCGGATTCGACAAGGATCTGTGGGAGCAGTTGTGCGCGACGGGCGCGACCACGATGGCGCTTCCGGAGTCGGTGGGCGGCGACGGCGCGACGCTGGTGGAACTGTCGCTGGTCGCCGAGGAACTCGGGCGCGCGATCGCGCCGCTGCCGTGGATCGATCACATCTGCGCGGCTCGGTTGCTGGCACGGCTGGGTTCGCTGACCGGGGGCGACCAGGAGGCCGCCGATGTGGTCGAGGGCAGGCGGGTGGTCACCCTCGACACTCGTGTCGATTCGGCGGATGGCCTGCGGCTCATCGCCTCCGGTTCGGCCGCCGACCACGTTGTCGTGCGTGACGGCGAGGAGATCGTGCGCCTGAGCTTCGACACCCGGCCAGGGAAGGTCGACAATATCGGCCGGCTGCCGATGGCTTGGGTCGACCCTGCATCCGCGGATCACCGGACGGTGCTCGCCAGCGGAGAAGAGGCGCTCGCGGAATACGACAGGGCACTCGACGAGTGGCGAGTGCTGACAGCCGCCGCGCTGGTCGGCCTCGTCGATGAGACCTTGCGCATCGCGGCGGAATTCGCTACCACGCGCTACACGATGGGTGTGCCGATCTCCACCCTGCAGGGCATTTCCCATCCGCTGGCCAATATCGCGATCACGGTCAATGCCGCACGTAACCTGGCCCGGCGCGCGGCGTGGTTCCTCGAACACGAGCCCGATTTCCAGCCCGGCCTGTCCGCGGCGGCGTTCGTCTACATCGCCGAGGAGGCGCCGCGAGCCGCGACCATGGCCGTGCAGGTGCAGGGCGGACTCGGCGTGGCCACGGAATCGGCCGCGTCGGCATATCTGGTGCGGGCCAGGGGTTGGCCGCTGGCCGCCGGGGATCTGGGCGCGAGCGCTGCGCAGGTCGCCGAACATTTCGCCGCCGCGTCGGCCTAGGACGGAGCACATCATGGATTTCTCACGAGTCGAACTTTCCGCCGACGACCAGGAGTTCCTGGCGGGGGCGCGAACTTTTCTCGCCACCCACGTCACCGACGAGGTCCGCCGCAGGGACCGCGAGACCGGTGACAATTTCGACGAGGGCGTGCACTTGGCCCTCGGCGCGGAGGGGTGGCTGACCGCGGAACTGAATTCCGAGGAAGAGGGCGGTCTCAACCGGCTGCGGCGGCGGATGTGGGATCTGGAGAAGCGCCGGGTCCATATTCCCTGGGTGACCTGGGGGACGACCGCCATCGTCGCCAAATCCGTTCGCAAACACGGGTCTCCCGAATTGCAGGAAGAAGTCCTGCCCGGCTTGGAGCGCGGCGAGATCAGGCTGTGCCTGGGATATACCGAGCCCGAAGGCGGCTCCGATGTCGCGATGTGCAAGACGCGGGCGGTGCGTGACGGCGACCAGTGGGTGATCAACGGCTCGAAGATGTTCACCACCGGTGCGCACAACTGCCAGTACGTCTTCCTCATCACCAACACCGACCCGGAGGCGTCGAAACACAAAAGCCTCACTATGTTCCTGGTCCCGCTCGATAGCCCCGGCATCGAGATCCAGGGCATCCGCACCGTCGACGGCGACCGCACCAATATCGTCTACTACAGCGACGTCCGCGTGGACGACAAATACCGCCTCGGTGACGTGAACGGCGGCTGGACGGTGCTGATGGGCCCGCTCAATGAGGAACACGGCGTGGTCGGCGCCGCCGACGACGGCCTCCAGGATGTCTCGATCATGGTTCACCAGGGGACGATGATGGCGAACTCGGTCGACGCGGTGGTCTCGGTCGCGGCGCGCAAGGGCCCCGACGGGCGCAGGCTGCTGGACGACCGCTCGGTCGCGTATCGCCTCGGCCGCAGCATCGCGCGGATGGAGGCGGCGCTGTCGGCGCCGCACATGTTCGGGCGGGTCGCCATCGCGCAGACCATGCGCGACATCTCGCCTGATCTCATGGACATCCTCGGCCCCGCTTCGGCGCTGCCGGTGGACACCGAAGGCGCCGCCGACAACGGCGGGATGGAGTACATCTACCGCTGGGCGCCGCTGTGCGGCATCTACGGCGGCACGCTCGAGGTCTTCCGGAACATGATCGCCCAGCACGTTCTCGGCCTCGGTCGAGCCAATTACTCGCTTCCGGCCAAGCCGAAGGCGAAGGCGAGCTGAACAGCTCCGCAGGTGGCTGGAAAGGAGCCCGCGTGGCCGACACCACATCACGGCCGTTGCCGTCGATCACACCGGAGACCGAGTTCTACTGGCTATCCGGCGCCGACGGCCGCCTGCGGATTCAGCAGTGCCGGTCCTGCGCCGCACTCAACCATCCGCCCCAGCCGGTGTGCAGGTACTGCCGCGGTGACAGCATGTCGGCCGGCGTGGTCTCGGGATTCGCCACGCTGATCGGCTTCACGGTGAATCACCGCTTCGCGGTGCCCGGGTTGCCCGCGCCGTATGTCGTGGCCCAGGTCGCGCTCGAGGAGGATTCGCGGGTTCGGCTGACCACCAACGCGGTGGAATGCGATCCGGACGACCTCGAATTGGGTCAGCGCATGGAGGTGGTGTTCCACCAGGCCGGCACGGTGTGGATACCGCTGTTCCGGCCTGCGCGGCCGGGGTCGCCGCCTGCCGCGCTCCCGGCGGACCCGATCGAGCCGTCCGCCATACGCGAGCACGTCCGGCCGATGGCGACGAGGGAGAAATTCGAGGACAAGGTCGCGATCACCGGTATCGGGAGGTCTCGGATCGGTCGAAGGCTCATGGCCGATCCGCTGGCACTGACGCTCGAGGCCTGCCGTGCTGCGGTCGAGGACGCCGGACTGCGCCTGGAAGACATCGACGGACTGTGCACCTATCCGGGGTCGGGGAATCTCGGTCCGTTCACCGAGGGCGGCGTCACGGCGGTGGAATCGGCGCTGGGTCTCCATCCGACGTGGCACAACGGCGGTGCCGAGACCTTCGGCCCCGGCGGTTCCGTGATCGCCGCCATGCTCGCGGTGGCAGGCGGCCTGGCTCGGCACGTGCTGTGTTTCCGCACGGTGTGGGAATCGACATACGCCGAACTCCTCCGCGCCGGCTCGATCGCGCCGTCCGGGGGCATCACCGACCCGTGGCTCACGCCGTTCGGGGCGATCTCGGCCGCGCACCTGCTCGCGCAGACCGCGCAACGCCATTTCCACCGGTACGGCACGGACCGGGAGACGCTGGGCTGGATCGCGCTGAATCAGCGCGCGAACGCCGCGCTCGACCCGTCCGCGATCTACCGGGATCCGCTGACCATGGACGACTACCTGTCCGCACGCCCGGTCACCACACCCTTCGGGCTGTACGACTGCGATGTGCCGTGCGACGGCGCGGTCGCCGTGGTCGTCTCGGCGCGTGAGACCGCGGCCGACCTGGCGAAGCCGCCGGTGTTCGTGGAGGCGGTGGGAACCCAGATCATCGAACGGCTGGAATGGGACCAGAGCACGCTCACCCACGAGCCGCAGGTTCTCGGGCAGGCAGCGCATCTGTGGACCCGCACGACACTGCGACCCGACGACGTGGACGTCGCGGAACTCTACGACGGATTCACCTTCAACTGCCTGTCCTGGATCGAGGCGCTCGGATTCTGCGGCATCGGCGAGGCCAAGGACTTCCTGCGGGGCGGCAAGAACATCGCCCGCGACGGCCTGCTTCCGCTGAACACCCACGGCGGCCAGCTCTCGCACGGGCGTACCCACGGGATGGGCCTGATTCACGAGGCGGTCGCGCAATTGCGCGGGCAGGCGGGCGAACGGCAGATACCCGATGCCAGGGTCGCGGTCGTCAGCAGTGGCGGACTGACGCCCAGCGGCGTGATGCTGTTGCGGGCGGACCGATGAATGCCGAACGGGCAGGCCTGGTGCAAGAGCACAGCGCCGTCGTCGCCCGCACGGTCGAGGTGGACGGAATCCCGATGTCGGCGCTGTGCGCCGAGGTCGGCGATCCGCGCGCGGTGCTCGTCGCGGTGCACGGCGGGGCGACCACGGCGCGTTACTTCGACGTACCCGGCAGCCCGTGGCTGTCGCTGCTGCGTCTCGGCGCCAGACTGGGATTCACCGTGCTCGCCCTGGACCGGCCGGGCTACGGCGCGTCCGAACCATGGGGCGAGGTCTTCGAGACCCCGCAGCGCCGAGTCGACGCGTGCTACGCCACCATCGACGCGCTGCTGGAAACGAGCGGGCGAGGAGCCGGGGTGTTCCTCGCAGGCCATTCGGCGGGCTGTGATCTGGCGGCGCGGATGGCCGCCGACGATCGCGGCGACGAACTGCTCGGCCTCGAACTGGCGGGCACCGGTATCCGCAAGCATCCCGAAGCCATCCGGATCATCGAGGAGATCCGCCATACCCGCAAGGCGGGCGCGATTCGCGATCTTCTCTGGGCCCCGCGGGATAATTATCCGCCGGAGGTGTTCGGAGGTCGTTCACTCACGGTCGGCACGCCGGGATACGAAGTCGCCGTCGTGCGCGACTGGCCGACGGATTTTCCCGCGCTGGCCCCACGGGTGCGCGTTCCCGTGCGGTTCACTCACGCCGAATACGAGCGGGTGTGGCGAGGCGACGCCGCCGCACTCGCCGAGGTCGAGGGATATTTCACCGCCACACCACGTTTCGTGGTTCACCGGCAAGCCGGGAGCGGGCACAACATCAGCGTCGGATTCGGCGCCGCGGCCTATCACCTCGGCCTGCTGTCGTTCGTCGAGGAATGCGCGCCGCGGTCGAACCATTTCGAGCCGAAATGGTGACACCTCCCAGAAATCCGAATGTGAGGAACGATAGATGCAGAGAATGATCGCCCCCGAGATCTCCAACTGGCCGGAGGAGGATTTCCGGCTCGTCGGTGGGTCGTGCGGTGACTGCGGTGCGACGGTGTTCCCGATCCAGGACCTGTGCCCGCGGTGCAGCCGGCAGTCCATCGAGAAGATCACGTTGCCGCGCACCGGGACGCTGGTGGCGTGGACGACGCAAGGATTTCTTCCGGGGGCCCCCTATCTCGGGGATGAGACGCCGAAGACCTTCGTGCCCTTCGGGGTCGGGCTGGTCCAGCTCGGCGACGTGATCAGAGTCGAAGGCCGGCTCACGGAGAACGACCCGGAGAAGCTCGCGTTCGGGATGGAGGTCGCGCTGACGGCCGTTCCGCTCGGCACCGACCAAGAAGGCAACGAGGTCCTGACCTTCGCCTTCCAACCCATCTGAGGGACAGGAGTTCCGACATGACCAACGACGTCGCGATCATCGGCGTGGGTATGCATCCCTTCGGCCGCTTCGAGGGCAAGACCGCCATGCAAATGGGGGCCGACGCGATCCGAGCCGCGCTCGCCGACGCCGGACTGGAATGGCGAGACATCCAGTTCGCTATCGGTGGCAGCTGGGAGGTCGCGAATCCCGACGCGATCGTGGGCCTGATGGGGCTGACCGGGATCCCCTTCACCAACGTCTTCAACGCGTGCGCCACGTCGGCCAGCGCCACCGAGGCGTGCGCCGACGCGATCCGGCTGGGCAAATACGACATCGGAATCGCGATCGGCATGGACAAGCATCCGCGCGGAGCTTTCACCGTCGACCCCACCCTGGTCGGAATGCCCAAGTGGTACGGCGAGAACGGTCAGTACCTGACCACGCAGTTCTTCGGGATGAAGGCCAATCGCTATCTCCACGATCACGGCATCTCCGTGGAAACGCTGGCCAAGGTGGCGGCAAAGAACTACCGCAACGGCGGATTGAATCCGAACGCTTTCCGCCGCAAGCCGGTCCCCGAGGAGGACATCCTCAACGCGGCGATGCTCAACTACCCCTTGACCCATTACATGTTCTGCGCGCCGGACGAAGGTGCCGCCGCGGTGATCATGTGCCGTGCCGACATCGCGCATCGCTACACGAGCAAACCCGTGTATGTGCGAGCCGTCGAGGTGCGGACGCGCAAATACGGTGCCTACGAGGTCAACACGGCGTACGCACCGGTACAGGAGGACGCGTCGCCTTCGGTCTACGCCTCTCGCGCGGCATTCGAGTCCGCGGGTGTATCGCCCGAGGACATCGATGTCATCCAGTTGCAGGACACCGATGCCGGCGCCGAGGTCATCCATATGGCCGAGGCCGGGTTCTGCGCCGACGGCGACCAGGAGCGACTGATCGCCGACGGTGTCACCGAGATCTCCGGCTCCATGCCGGTGAACACCGACGGTGGACTCATCGCGAACGGCGAGCCGATCGGTGCCTCGGGAATGCGACAGCTCCACGAACTGGTGCTGCAATTGCGCGGAACCGCGGGCGACCGTCAAGTCGCTGGTGCGCCCAAGGCAGGATTCGCCCTTCTCTACGGCGCTCCCGGCACCGCGGGGGCCACGGTCGTCACCATGTGATCCGGGTCGGAATGCGAGACCTTCCGACATCATCCAGGCGGGCAGTCGGCTGCACCGCAGTGGAAATGCTCAACGACATACCAAACACTATTTTCAACGGCCCTGGAGGTGCCCTGTGAAAGTTCCGTTCACCTGGAAGGTCACCGGTTGGTTCATGGTCGGCTGGTCGGCCGAATTCCCGCTCGGCGAGGCGCGGCCACTGCGGTACTTCGGAGAAGATCTGGTCGCCTACCGTGACGAGTCCGGCGAATTGCATATCCTGACCGGTCATTGCCGGCATCTCGGCGCGCATCTCGGCCACGGTGGCAAGGTGGTCGGCGACTGCGTGGAATGCCCGTTCCATGGATGGCAGTGGGGGCCGGACGGCAGGAATCGTAAGATCCCCGGCGAGGATCGGGTGAACCGCGGCTTGCGGTTGCAGGTGTATCCGGTCAACGAGCAGAACGGCTGCGTGTTCATGTGGCACCAGCCCGAGGGTAAGCCGCCGCAGTGGGAGATGCCCGATATCCTGCGGCTGTTCCCGGATCTCGAATCGGATCCCGCGAGCTATTACCGTCCCTACCCGGAATTCTCCCGCAAGACCGAGCGGGAGCCGGTGCACCCGCAGGTGGTGCTCGAGAACGGCCCGGACAGTCTGCATTTCGAGTACGTGCACGGCGCGACTGTCACGCCGCAGATGCTGGACTACAGTGCGGTCGATCACACCTGGTCGTTCCTGACCGGTTGGCCCGACGCCCGCAGTGACGATCCGAACAAGATGGCCTTGAAGATCCACGCTCAGATGTTCGGCCTCGGCGGCTCGATCAGCGCTTTCGAGGGTTCGTCGAAACACCGGCTGATCTTCGCCACCACACCCGTCGACGACGAGTGCTCGGACCTGTTCTATTCGATCTGGTGGCCGAAGAATCCCGGAGACGACTCCGATGTGCCGCCGCCCGAAGTCCGCGAGCGCGTGGAGAAGCAGTTCCTGGTGACGGTCTGGGAGGACCTGAGCATCTGGCGCTACCAGAAGTACGTCGAGCGGCCGCCGCTGTCGCCGAAGGACGCCAAACCGTATCTGTCGCTGCGCAAATGGGCCACCCAGTTCTACGACGTGCCGCCGGTGGACTCCACGACGGTCTCGGCGTGAGCGGAGCGCTCGGGTACGCGGCCTCGGGGGTGGTGGCATGAGCGCACGCCCTCTGGCCGATCTCGTCGCGCCCGCGCATACCGCCGTCATCACTCAGGAATGCCAGGGCGCGGTGGTCGGCCCCGCCGCGGGATTGCCCGTGCTGGCCGAGGAAGCGCGCCGCAGGGCTCTGCCCAATATCGGCATGTTGCTTCCGGTCGCCCGCGCCGCCGGCGTGCGGGTGGTGCACTGCCTGGTCTGGCGGCGAGCCGATGGACTCGGCTCCAATCACAACGCCAAATTGTTCGCGCTCGGGCGGCGAGGTGTCGCGGTGACCCCGGGTAGCGATGGTGCGGCACTGCTTCCCGAGTTCGGACCCGAGCCCAGCGATCTGGTGCTCGGGCGTCAGCACGGACTCGGGCCGATGGGGGGTACCGATCTGGATGCCGTGCTACGCAATCTCGGTGTCTCCACCATCGTGGCCGTCGGAGTCTCGCTGAATGTGGCCATTCCCAACCTGGTGATGGACGCGGTCAATGCCGCCTACGACGTCGTGGTGCCGCGGGACGCCGTCGCCGGCGTCCCGCGTGAATACGGCGAAGCGATCATCGACAACACGTTGTCGATGATCGCCACCGTCACCACGACCGAAGAGTTGCTGACGGCCTGGCGCTGACTCCGGCCGCGGCCGCCGCACGACAACGGCGCTCCCACCTTCGGAAGGTATGAGCGCCGTATAGTTCTGCGTCCGGACATGTTCGACCGATGGGGCGCGGGTTCTCCGCGCCCCGTGCCTGTACCGTCAGTCGCTGGACGGGAGCTGCTTGGCTTCCTTGAGAGCCAGCGGAACCGCGTCCACGTCGAGAGTGCCGCCGCCCGCCCGCGTGACGAGGATTTCGGCGCCGCTGTCGTGGACGTAGCGCTTACCCACGGCGGTGCCGCCGGAGAACTCCGGATCGAGGACGGCACCGGCGTCCCTCTGCTCGCCGAGCGGCACCATGGGTGCGCCACCACAGCGCAGCCCGTCGATGGCGTCGGTGGATTTGATGACGATCACCTGGGTCTCACAGACCTGGCTTTCGAGTCGGGCGCCGCTCTTGATCACGATGACTCCTGGGTGGTGGACAGGGCAGGGGAGAGTTCCTGGACGAGGGTGCGCCGCAGGATCTTGCCCGTGGGGGTGGTGGGTAACTGGTCGCGGAAGACGACTCGGTCCGGTGTCCGGGAACCGCGGAGGTTTTCGCGCACATGCGCGCGCAGGTGTTCGGGATCCGGTACGGAACCGGAGGGCACGACGACAGCCACGATGATCTGGCCCCACTCCTCGTCGGGTACGCCGACCACGGCGACTTCTCGCACGTCGGGATGCTCGACCAGGACTTCCTCGAGTTCGGCGGGGGCGATGTTCTCCCCGCCGCGGATGATGGTGTCGTCGGAGCGTCCACCGATGAACAGGTAGCCGTCGGCGTCGAGTTCGGCGAGATCCTTCGTGGGGAACCACCCGTCGGGGTCGAGGACGGAACCGATCTCGGCATAGGTGCCCGACACCTGCGGGCCCCGGACGAACAACTCACCGACTTCACCCGGTGGGAGGACCGCGCCATCCGCGTCGCGGATCTGCAACTCTACGCCGGGCACGGCCCGGCCGACCGAACCCAGTCGTCTGGCGACGGCGGGGTCGTCGGAGCCGTAGGCGATCCGGTGATCCTCGGGAGTCGACACGGCGATCGTCGAACTGGTTTCCGTCAGACCGTAGGCGTTGACCAAGCCGACGCCCGGCAGCAACTCGAGTGCTGCGCGGACCAGCGGGAGAGGTGCCTTGGATCCGCCGTAGGCGAGTGTGCGCAAGGTCGGTAATTCGACGCCGGGCGTGGCTCGTAAAGCTGCGACGATACGGTCGAGCATGGTCGGAACGACGGTGGCATTGGTGACCTGTTCCTCGCGTACCAACCCGATCCATCGGCCGGGGTCGAACTGCCGCAGATACACCGTCTTTCGACCGGCGTACAGATTCGACAGCGCCGCACCGACACCGGCGATGTGATAGGGCGGGACGCAGATCAGCGCCGAGTCTCCGGGTTCGGCGGAGGCGAACTCGACGGTGCCCATCACGTAACTGGTCAGATTGGCGTGCGTCAGTTCGACGGCTTTGGGGCGCGAGGTCGTCCCGGAGGTGAACAGCAGCACGGCGATGTCGTCGGGCGCGGCGTCGACGACCGTTTCGTTTCCTCCGGTGCTGCGGACGGTGGCGAAGAACAAGGCCGAGTCGATGACCTGCTTGCCGGAACCCGCGACCATCTCGGCGTATTCGGCGTCCACCACGACCAGCGGCGCGGGCAGCCGGTCGATCAATTCGCGCAACGCCGCCGCGCTGAGCCGGTAGTTCAACGGCGTGAACGCCCGTCCGGCCCGCGCGGATCCGAACAGCAACAGCGGCAGCATGAGGCCGCCCGTGCCGACATAGGCGACATGGTCGGCGCCGGACGTACGGATCAATCCGGCCGCACGGTCGGCCAGCAGGCTCAATTCCGCCGCGGTCGTGCGGGTGCCGTCCGATACGACGGCGACCCGATCCGGATCACTCGCCGTGACCATCTCGAGCATCACCGAAATGCTCAACGCATCACCTCATCGGTCTCGCAGGAGGATGCGGCCACCCCGCCGCGGGTGGAAGGGTGGCCGCGTATTCGTTTCGGTCAGCTCGCGGTGTGCGCGGTGGCCGCCTTGATCTGGGACTGGAACGACTGGAGCTTGTCCTCGGCCGTGGTGGACCGGTGGCTGCGTGCCTGGATGCTGACGTCGTGGCCGGCGGCGGCTGCCCGCAGCGCACCGACGGTGGCCTGCTCTTTCGGCACGTGCTTGAACGGATCGAAGGAGTACCAGCGCATCGCGTTCAGATGCGTCATCTTGTCGATGTCCTCGTCGGGGACCTGCTCGCTCTCGAGCACTCCGGCCAGCACCTCCGGAGCGTCCGGCCACATCGAATCACTGTGCGGGTAGTCCATTTCCCACGAGATGTTGTCGATGCCGATCTCGTGGCGCAACCGCACCCCGATGGGGTCGCTGATGAAGCAGGTCAGGAAGTGGTCACGGAAGACCTCCGACGGCCGTTTGCCGCCGAAGTCCTGCATGGTCCAGGTGGAGTGCATCTCGAAGGTGCGGTCCACGCGCTCGAGGAAGTAGGGAATCCAGCCGGTCCCGCCCTCGGACAGGGCGATCTTCAGATCCGGGTACTCCTTCACCGGCCGCGACCACAACAGGTCGGCCGCGGCCTGCACGATATTCAGCGGCTGCAGCGTGATCATCACGTCCGGGGGTGAATCGACCGCGGGGATCGACAGCCTTCCCGAGGACCCGATATGGACGCTCAGTACGGTGCCTGTGTCGACCAGCGCCTTCCACAACGGGTTCCAGTACGGATCGTGGAAGCTGGGGTAGCCCAGCGCCGCCGGATTCTCGCTGAAGGTCAGGGAGTGCACGCCCTTGGCCGCGACCCGGCGGACCTCGGCGGCGCACAATTCGGCATCCCAGATCACCGGCAGCGCCATCGGAATGAAGCGCCCGGGGTAGGCCCCGCACCATTCGTCGATGTGCCAGTCGTTGTACGCCTGCACCAGGGCGAGTGAGAATTCCGGGTCTTCGGTCGCGAACAGTCGTCCGGCGAAGCCGGGAAACGACGGGAAATTCATCGACGCCAGGATTCCGCCGGCGTTCATGTCCTTGATGCGTTCGTCGACATCGAAGCAACCCGGCCGGATCTCGTCGAGGCCGTCGGGTTCCAGTCCGTACTCCTCTTTGGGACGTCCGGCCACGGCGTTGAGCGCGACGTTCGGAATGACCGTGTCCCGGAACTTCCATACATCGGCGCCGTCGTCGGTGTGCACCAGCCGGGGGGCATCGTCGGCGTACTTCTTGGGCAAGTGGTTCTTGAACATGTCCGGCGGCTCGATGATGTGATCATCGACGCTGATCAGGATCATGTCGTTCTTATCCACGACCGCACTCCTAACATATCTACAGTATGCCTTACAATATAGCCCATGGTCGCGCTGGCCGGGATGGCTCCGACCAGGATTTCCGGCGGGGTCAATAGGCCATGAACAGGATTTGGTCTCGCGTGTACTCGTGATCTGGATGCTGCTCGGCGAGATGTCGTCGCGCCTTGTCCACGAGGTCGTCCTCGTCGAGGCCGACGAGGAACTCCCCGCAGGGGCAACTCAGGTGGCGTTTCATGAAGTGCCGATCGATGTCACAGAATCGCGCCGGCGTCTTTTGCCGCGATGATGTCGTCCCATTCCATGCCGAGTTCGAGCAGGATGGTCTCGGTGTGCTCCCCGTACTCGGGAGAACGGCTCGGCGGGGCCGGTGTCTCGTCGAATTGCACGGGGGCTGCGACGGTCCGGTACTCGTTGCCCGCGCTGTCGGTCACCGTCATGAGGTAGCCGTTGGCCGTGACCTGTGGATCGGCGAGTACTTCTCGCGGGCTCGCGATGGTCGCCCACACGCCCGGTTCGTCGGCGAGCGCCTTCTGCCAGTCGGCCAGATCGCGCTCGGCGAATGTCTTGCGCAATTCCGCCGTCGCGGCCTCCTGGTTGGCGACCAGATTCGCCAGCGGGACGAATCGTTCGTCGACGCCCAGGTCCGGACGGCCGATGCGCTCGCAGAAACCACGCCAGTAGCGATCGGCCTGGAGCAGCACCAGTTGCACCCATCGGTTGTCCCGGGTCTTGTAGCGATTGACCGCGGGATTGAGCGCGGTGCCCGCCTCGCCGGCCGGAATTCGATCGATGTCGTAGTAGTCGGCGGCCGCGATATCCGGTGCGACGGCCCACATGCCCTGCGCCAGCAGCGAACTGTCGACGATCGGGGCGTGGCCGGTGCGTTCGCGATGGAACAGAGCCGCCGTGATGCCGCCGGCCAGGGTGATGCCACCCTGGAGATCGCCGAAAGCCGGTCCCTGCGCCATCGGGAACTCGGCGTTCGTCGGCGTCAGAGCGTAGGCGACACCGGCGCGCGCGAGGTAGCTGGCGGCGTCGAACCCGCCGCGATCCTTCTCCGGGCCACGGCTGCCTTGACCGCTGCCTCTGGCGATGATCACGTTCGGATTGAACTCGCGGATCTGTTCGACCGACAATCCGGCCCGCTCGAGCGGTGCGGGTAGCCAGTTGGTCAGGAAGACATCCGCGTTCGCGATCAATCGTGCGATGATTCGCCTGCCCTGCTCGGACTTGATGTCGACCCCGATGCTGCGCTTGCCGTGGTTGCCCAGCTCCATCATGAAGTTGGCCCGCACGGGCGTGCCCGTGCCGTCGAGGCCGCCCACAACCAAGTTGCGGCACGGATCGCCGCCCTTGGTGTCCTCGATCTTGATCACGTCTGCACCCCAGTCGGCCAGCGCGGCCCCGGCACTCGGTACGTAGGTCCACGAGGCCAATTCGACCACTTTCACGCCATTGAGCAGACCCGACATCGGCGCTCCCTTTCCCGCGATTGATCCGTCTCGACGGACTATACGGTAATGTTTACAGTTAGTCACCCAAGACGCCGGATCGTAGAAGTCGGGACAGTGCGACGGGCATATCGGAGCCGGGCGGCGGCCACCTCGATCTGTTCGTTGTTCGAAGGCCGCTATCCGTCGCGTCGACGGCGGATGAAAGTTTGACGTCAAACTCGCTTGCCGTCGAGGAGTGCGGTCAGCACCCCGAAACTGTCGTGCGCCTCGACGCCCGCCACGGCCCGCGCCACGCCGACCCGGGAAACCTCGAACGGCTGCATGCGCTCGCCGGCCTCGGCGGTGCAGACGGCGGCGAGATAGAGCTCGGTGATGCCCGCGCGATACAACGTCCACATCCGCTCGCCGTCGACACGGGCACCCGCCGCGTCCAAGCCGGCTACGTAGCGCTCGACGAGATCGCGTTCGATCTCGCGAAGCAGATCCGGTTCGACCGACGCGTTCGCGAAGTAGGCGACATCACGGATGCCCGCCCCGGCTGTCGCGATCTGCCAGTCCAGGAAGCCGGGGCCGGTGCTCTCGAAGAAGAGATTGCCCAAATGGGGGTCGCCGTGGATCAGGGTCTGGGGCTGCGCGGCCCAGAAGGCGTCGATGTCGGCGCTGCGCTGGAAGAAGATGCGGCACTGCCGTTTCATCGTCTCCGGTATCAGCTGCGCCGCGTGTCCGGTGATCTCGCCCAGGAAGCGGTGACGGATGATGTCGGCGAGGCGAATGTCCGCGATGGAGCGCATGGTGAGCGGCGCGAGTTCGGTCGCGAACCGGTCGGTGCTCCAATACGCGCCGTGCAGGGCGGCCATGGCGTCGACGACGGCCTGCGCCTCCGCCCGGGTCACCGAGTCGCGAACCGTGCGGAATTCCGCTGTCGGTGCCAGATCCTCGAGTACGAGGACGCAGCGACGCCGGAGCCGGTCGGTTTGTGCCGCATAGCATCGCGGCACGCGGATCGGCGGAGCGTCGCCCAAAGCGCGATAGGCGAGGATTTCACGGGTGCCGAGGCGGAAGATGTTCATCAGCACGTGCTGCAGATAATTGCGGGGCGGCAGCTTCAAGAACAGGGCTTCGGGGATGTCGGCATCGGATTCGACGGCGATGCGGGCGCGCGCCGCGGTGCCGGAGTGGTGTTCGAGCACGCGCACCGATGTGATCGCGCCGGGGGGCAAACGCAACGCCGTGGCGAGCCATCTCTCGGTGGCTTCGTGAACACGCAGCGGAATCCGTGTGCCGAAGGAGTTCGTGCGATCCAGCCCGGCTCGGATCGCCTCCCTTCCGGCCATGCCGAGGCTGCGAGCGGTCGCGACTGATTGCGAGGTCATGGGTCGGGCATCCATCCTTGGATCTCGGCATCGCGAAAGTCTTCGCCCGCATGGTCCCCGCCGTGGTCGAGGGGTGCGCGGTGTGACCTGCGGGCACGTTGTGTTTCCGGCGCGCGATGCGCTACTCGTGATTGTGGATCGGTTGCGCCTGATCAGATTCGCATATCTCGCCTTCGCCCGCGCGGTCTTCTCGCGAGTCTCCGCGCCTGCTCGCCCTGTGCTGCCGAGCGGCGGACCGTACCACTACGACGTCCTTGAACAGACCTGGTATCGGCGCCGCCTCACTCTGATTGATCCACTTCTTGAAGTGCGATACGGTAATAGTTACAGTTAGACATCCTGGACGGTGATCTGGAGGTAATGTGAGCGACGTCGTCGGTGCGCGGGTGGCCCTGAGCCCAGAGCTGGGGCGTGCGGCCGCTGAGCAGGCCGAATTCCGGATGCTCATCGATGGAGAGCTGACGGAAGCGGCGTCCGGCGCGGCATTCGACAACCACAGCCCGGCGACCGGGTTGCTGCTCGGCACCACCGCCGCCGCGGGCGAGCAGGACATGCTGCGCGCGATCGCCGCCGCGCGCCGCGCCTTCGACGACACGAGATGGTCGACCGACCGCGCGCTGCGCCGCCGCTGCCTCGAGCAACTGCAACTCGCGCTGGAGACGGAGAAGGAGCAGTTGCGTACCGAGCTCGTCGCCGAGGTCGGCTGCCCGGTGATGACCACGCAGAATGCGCAGCTGGAATGGCCGCTTGCCGAGGCATTGCGATACCCGGCGGGTCTGATCGAGGAATTCGCCTGGGAACGCGTCCTCGTGGGCGGGGGTCTGTTCGGTGATCGCAACAAACGCACCGTGGTCCAGGAGCCGGTGGGCGTGGTCGCGGCCATCTGCCCGTCGAACTTCCCGATCGAGGTGATCCTCAACAAGCTCGGTCCCGCCTTGGCGGCCGGAAACACGGTGGTGCTCAAGCCGGACCCGAACACTCCGTGGAACGCCACCCGCCTGGGCCGGTTGATCGCTGAGCACACCGACTTCCCGCCGGGCGTGGTGAACGTCGTGACAACGCCGTCCAACGACGTGGCCGGGCTGCTGGCGACCGATCCCCGGGTCGATCTCATCTCGTTCACCGGCTCGACCGCGGTCGGGCGCACTCTCATGCGTCAGGGCGCCGACACCATGAAGCGCACCTTTCTCGAACTCGGCGGCAAGTCCGCTCTGATCGTGCTCGACGACGCGAAACCGGAGAACGCCCTGCGCAGTGCGGTCGGCGTGTGCGTCCACGCAGGCCAGGCGTGCGCTGCGACCAGCCGGATGCTGGTGCACCGCTCGATGTTCGACGACATGGTCGCGGCGGTGGGTGCGGCGTTCCAGGCGGTGCCGCTAGGCGACCCGGCACTGCCGGAGACCCTGGTCGGCCCGGTGATCAGCGCAGCGCAGCGTGCCCGCGTGCTCGACGCGTCCGCGCGGGCGATACGCGACGGCGCGCGCCTGATCACCGGGGGAGGCGTGCCGGGGAATCTGCCCGGCCACTTGGCGGCCGGTCATTTCGTCGAGCCGACAGTGTTCGTCACCGAGGATCCGGAACTCGCGATCGCCCAGGAGGAAATCTTCGGGCCGGTATTGGTGGTGATTCCGTTCGCCGACGACGACGAAGCCGTGCGTATCGCCAACAACAGCGCCTTCGGCTTGGCCGGCGCGGTGCTCTCGCGGTCCGAGGAGCGCGGCATGGATATCGCGCGCAGGCTCAGGACCGGTGCGGTCGGCGTCAACGGCGGGATGTTCTACGGAGCCGACGCACCGTTCGGGGGTTACAAGAACAGCGGGGTCGGCCGCCAGTGCGGCCTCGAGGGATTCCAGCAGTACTTGGAGACCAAGACCATCGGCTTCCGGATGCCGCGGCAGAGCTGATCGCTCAAACGGTGGACCGACCCACCATCGAAGTACTGAAAGGTTGCCACTAGTGGGAAAATTGGACGACAAGGTCGCGGTGATCTCGGGCGCGGCCCGGGGCCAGGGGCGCTCACACGCGGTGAACCTCGCCGCCGAGGGTGCGAGCATCATCGCCCTGGACATCTGCGCCGAGCTCGAGGGAAACACCTACCCCCTCGCCCGGCCCGAAGATCTGGAGGAAACTGCCCGGCTGGTCGAGAAGGAAGGCGTTCGCGTCCATCCGGTCGTCGTCGACGTGCGTGAGCGCGGCGCCGTCTGGAGTGCGATAGCCCAAGGCGTCGAAGCGCTGGGACGACTGGACATCGTGGTCGCCAACGCGGGTATCGCGCCGATGGGGCGCGGCCAGACCATCCAATCGTGGTCGGACACGATCGACACCGATCTGGCCGGTGTGTTCAACGTGGTACAGGCAAGCCTTCCGCATCTCGGTCCCGGATCCTCGATCATCGCGACGGGTTCGCTCGCGGCACAGCTGGGCAGCTCGACCAAACAGGGGCCAGGCGGCTCCGCGTACAGCTTCGCCAAGCAGGTTGTCGCGCACTACGTGAACGATCTGGCGATTCAGCTCGCCAAGAAATCGATCCGGGTCAACGCCGTGCATCCCACGAACGTGAACACCGACATGCTGCACAACGAGGGCATGTACAAAGTCTTCCGCCCCGACCTGGAGGCCCCCACTCGCGAAGACGCCGAAGTGGCGTTCCCGGCGATGCAGGCCATGCGCGTGCCGTACATCGAGCCGCAGGACGTCTCGAATCTCGTCGTCTTCCTGGCCTCCGAGGACGCGCGCTACATCACCGGCAGTCAATTGCGCGTGGACGCGGGCGGTTTCGTCAAGTCCGTGCCCTGGGGGAAGTGAACGATGACGAATACCACGACCGCCTATAAGCTCTACCGCTGCGTCATCTGCGGATTCGAGTACGACGAGGAGCTCGGCTGGCCGGATGACGGGATCGAACCCGGCACCCGCTGGGACGACATCCCCGAGGACTGGACCTGCCCCGACTGCGGCGCCGAGAAGTCCGACTTCGAGATGGTCGAGGTCGAGCGGTGACCGTCCCGCCGCGTGGTCGAGTGGTGATCCTCGGCACCGGCGTCGCCGGGGCCACCGCGGCGGAGACGCTGCGCAAGCAGGGATTCGCCGGGTCGATCGTTCTGGTCGGTAACGATCCGGCGGTGCCCTACCGTCGGCCGATGGTGTCCAAGGAGTTGCTGTCGGGCGCCGTCGGCGAAGAGAAGGCGCGGCTCAAACCGGCCGCGTTCTGGTCCGAGATGACGATCGAGTTGAGCACGGGAGTGTCCGCACGCGCACTCGATACCACTTCCGCCCGTGTCGAATTCGACGACGGCTCCGACCTGTCCTACGACGCGCTCATCCTGGCGACCGGAGGACGGCCGCGGCGGCTGGACTCCCTGCTGCCCGGGGCGCACACCCTTCGGCATCTGCACGATGTCACGCCCCTTCGGTCGGCCTTCGACCGCGCAGGCGCGACGGGTGCCGCACCGAGCGTCCTCGTGGTCGGTGGCGGACTCGTCGGCATGGAGGCGGCTGCCACCGCACGCACCGCGGGAGCCGAAGTCACCGTGCTGGAGATGTCGAATCGTGTACTCGAACGCGTGGTGCCGGAGCCCATTTCGGCCAGCTACCAGCGTATGCACCGGGATCGAGGGGTCGCGGTGGAGACCGGAGTCCGGCTCGCCGCGGCGGCCGAGGAGAACGGACGCACACGTGTGGTGGCCGAGGACGGGCGGGAGTGGGTTGCCGACGCGGTGATCGCCGCGGTCGGCATGGCGCCCAACACCGAACTCGCCGAACGTGTCGGCCTGACCGTGGACGACGGCATCATCGTCGACCAGTTCTGCGCGACTTCGGCGCCCGGCGTGTACGCGGCCGGGGATGTCGCGCGACTGCCGAATCGAATCCTCGGCGGAACCGAACGGATCGAGCACTGGAATCACGCGCAGGCCCACGGCGCCGCCGCGGCGCGCACCATACTGGGCGAGCGCGTGCCCTACGAAGAGGTTCCGTGGTGCTGGACGAACCAGTTCGGCCGCAACCTCCAGATCGCGGGCTGGCCCGGGCGCGGCACCGAGCTGATCGTGCGCGGTGACGTCGACGCTGGCCCGTTCCTCGCGCTGAGCCTGGCCGAAGATCGCCTGGTCGGCGTGATCGGTGTCGGGAAGCCCCGTGATGTGAAGGCGGCGCAGACGTTGATCAAGAAGGGCCCGTACCTGCCGCGCGCCGTCCTCGATCGCGATGAGTTCGACCTCGTCGGGTTGGCCTCGACTCCAGAACGTTTCACCGTCGATGCGGCGACCGCCGTGGCGGCCGAATGACTTGGCGCCGCGACCGGGATCCGCTTCCGGACGAGTACCGCTGTCATCGGATTACAGCAAGGGCCGCGCCAGCGGGTGCGGCTGGATAACGCAAAGGTTGAGAGATATGTCCAAACCCGTCATTGTCAGCGCGGTCCGAACCGCGATCGGACGCTCCTTCAAGGGCGCCCTCACCAACGTGGCGTCGGAGACGCTCGCGATCGAGATCCTGACCGAGGCGGTCCGCAGGTCCGGTATCGATCCGTCGGAAATAGACGACGTCATCTTCGCCGAACTGAACTACGGCGGCGGCGATCTGGCGCGGCACGCCGCGGTGGCCGCCGGCATGGAGAATGTGCCCGGCCAAGCGGTCAACCGGCAGTGTGCGGGCAGCCTTACCGCGATCGCCAACGCGTCCGCGCACATCGGCACCGGCATGGAGCGGGTGATCGTCGCGGGCGGCGTGCAATCGCTGTCCACCGCGCCCCTCATGAAGTGGCGAGTGCCGGGATCCGGGCCTGAACTGGAGTTCAGGGAGCCCTGGATCCCGCCGTCGCATCCCGAGACACCGGACGCGCCCACCACCGACATGTCGATCACCGTCGGCTGGAACACGGCGAAGAAGGTAGGCATCAGCCGTCAGGCGATGGACGACTGGGCGCTGCGGTCGCATCAGCGCGCCGTCGCCGCGATCGAGGAGGGGAAGTTCGTCGACGAGATCCTGCCGCTGAAGGTCGCGCAGGCCGACGGGTCGGTGATCGATTTCGCGGTGGACGAACACCCTCGCCGCGACACGACCGCAGAGCGACTGGCGGCGCTGCCCGTCCTGCATCCCGAGATCGAGGGCTTCTCGATCACCGCGGGCAACAGCAGTGGCATCAACGACGCCGCCGCCGCGGTGACGGTTGCCGCCGACGACTATGCCGCGGGCGCGGGCCTCGAGGTGCTGGCGACGGTACGAGCTTGGGCCAACGTCGGCGTGACTCCGGTGGACAACGGGATCGCGGCGTCGCACGTCATCGGCAAGGTGCTCGACCGGGCCGGCCTGAAGGTCAGTGATGTGGCGTTGTGGGAGATCAACGAGGCGTTCGCCTCGGTGCCGATCGCCGCGTGCCGGGCCCACGGCATCGACGAGGAGAAGGTGAACTTCTCCGGGAGCGGGTGCAGTCTCGGCCATCCCATCTCGGCCTCGGGAGCGCGCCAGGTGGCGACCTTGATCTACGAACTCCGGCGCCGTGGTGGCGGCATCGGCGTGTCGGCGATGTGTGCGGGTGGCGGCATGGGTGGAGCGCTCGTCATCGAAGTCTGATCGCACATCGCTCAGCGCGCGCTGCGCCGGGTGCCGTCGTACTCGGCCCCCGGCGCAGCGCGGCATGTACTGAAAAACTTTCTGTAAACCTATTTCGAACAGTGAATGGAGCTATCCGTGTCGGACGAAGTGCAGCTGGAACGCCGCGGACGAACACTGGTGATCACGATCAACCGGCCCGACGCGCGCAACGCGATCAATCTCGCGGTCAGCCAGGGATTGGCCGATGCGGTCGATGAACTCGACGCGAGCCCTGAGCTGTCCGTCGCGGTCCTCACCGGCAGCGGCGGGAACTTCAGCGCCGGAATGGATCTGAAGGCATTCGCGGCGGGGGAGTACCCGTACGTCGCCGGTCGCGGTCTCGGATTCACCGAGAAACCCCCCGCCAAGCCGATCATCGCCGCCGTCGAGGGGTACGCCCTGGCGGGCGGCACCGAACTGGTCCTGGCCACCGATTTGGTCGTAGCCGCCAAGACCGCGCGGTTCGGCATCCCCGAGGTCAAACGCGGCCTGGTCGCGGGCGGCGGCGCGCTGTTGCGGCTGCCGAAGCGCATTCCGTACCAGAAGGCGCTCGAACTCTCCCTCACCGGTGCGGATTTCACGGCCGAGGACGCCGCGGCTTGGGGTTTCGTGAACGATCTCGCCGAACCGGGGGAGGCGCTCGACCGGGCGCTGGCGCTCGCCGACCGGATCACCGCCAACGGACCGATCGCCGTCGCGGTGACCAAGGAGGTGATCGTCAAGGCGAGTGAGTGGAGCGCCGAGGAGATGTGGCAGAAGCAGTTGGAACTGATCGCCCCGGTCTTCGCTACCCAGGACGCCCAGGAAGGCGCGAAGGCATTCGCGGAGAAACGACCCCCCGAGTGGACGGGTAAGTGAGGCCACGCGCCCACATCCGCTCCGTCATCAACCCTAAAAGTAAGGAGACGCAGTGTCGTTCGAAGGTGAAGTAGTTCTGGTGACCGGTGGTGCCGGTGGCCTGGGTGACGCGACGGTGCGCAGGCTGCATGCCGAGGGTGCCGCCGTCGTCATCGCCGATGTCAATGACGAGAAGGGCAACGCCCTGGCCGACGAGCTGGGCAACAAGGCCGTCTACGTGCGTACCGACGTGCTCGACGACGCTACGATCGAGAACGCCTTCGCGAAGGCGGACGAGCTGGGCACGCTGCGCTACGCGGTGATCGCCCACGGTGGCTTCGGCGTGCTGGAGAAGGTCGTCAATCGCGACGGCAGCCCGCACACGTTGAAGGGTTTCACCGATACGATCGCGCTGTACCTGACGGGTACCTACAACGTGCTCCGTCTCACCGCGGCCAAGGTCGCGAAGCTGGAACCGAAGGACAACGGCGAACGCGGCGCGATCGTCATGACCAGTTCCATCGCCGGGTACGAGGGTCAGATCGGTCAGTCGGCGTACGCGGCGGCCAAAGGCGGCGTGATCGGGCTGACCCTGACCGGCGCCCGTGATCTCGCCGCGGTCGGCATCCGGTTGAACAGCATCGCGCCGGGAACCATGCACACTCCGATCATGGACTTCCTCGGTGAAGAGAAGCTCGGTCAGTTCGCCGCGTCGGTTCCTTTCCCCAAGCGGCTGGGCGCACCCGCGGAGTACGCGTTCCTGGCACAGCATCTGCTCGAGAACCCGTACCTCAATGGTGAAGTCGTGCGCCTCGACGGTGGACAGCGCTTCCAGCCGAAGTGAGCGTGATTCTGCCGCGCTCCGGCCGGCAGGATCAGGCGGGACAACGAGGTGGCGAAGGTATCCGCTCGCCGAGGGATCGGATGGGCGGCATCGAGCCGACAGCGGAACCGCTATGGCACAACCGTGACGCGCGGCCCGGACCGGAGGTGTCCGCGCGTGGTGAACGTGCGGCACGCTGGTGGGAGGACGGTTCGTCCACACGGCCCGCCGACGCCCCCAGACCGGGGGCCGTCGGCGGGCCGACTCATGTCTCGGTTCGCGACAGCCTCGAATATTTCGAGAAGTGTCCACGCTGTCGCTATCCGGCACAGGCATGGGTGATCACAAGGACGTTCGACGACGGCCGCGTCGAGACGACCACCTTTGTCACCTGCGCCCTGCCCTGCGGGTGGCGCGACACGTCGCATCCCGGCACCGCGGAAGCCGGATGACCGCCGCTGCGAACTTCGCAGCGGCGGTCCCGGTTCAGGACCCGGTGTCGGCCGCCCCGGCCGTCGCGGCCGCCAGCAAGGCTTCGCGGGTGGTGAATTTGACCCTGGATCTGCCGCCCGCCTTACCGGCGATCTTCTCGGCCTGGTCGATGGCTTTCCAGCCGTCACGGTCGACGCGGTCGGGTTGGCGCCGGCCGATCAGGGTCTCGAGTGCGGCCCGGTCGCCGGTCGGGGCGGTGAGTCGGCCTGCGATGAAGTCGGCGATGAGGTTTTCGACGGTTTCCGCGGAGTCGACGCGATTGGTTCCGATGACGCCGCGAGGTCCGCGTTTGATCCAGCCGCTGACATACACCCCCCGCGCCGTGGCGCCATCAGCGCCGATGACGCGGCCGTGTTCGTTGGGCACCACGCCGCGGTGTTCATCGAACGGCAGATCCGCCACTGCGGCGCCCTTGTAGCCGATCGAGCGCAACACCAAGCCGGTGTCGAGGGTTTCGGTGCGGTCGGTGGCGCGTGCGAGGAGTCGCCCATCTTGTTCGACCAGTTCGTTGTGCACGAGTTCGACCGATTCGACCTTCTCACCGCCGCGCACCGCGGTGGGGGAGGTCAGGTAGCGGAACACGACGCGCTTGTTGCCCGAATCGCGGCGACCGCGGGAGTATTCCTCGGCCAAGGTGTACTTCAACTTCTGTGACGGTTCGATTTCGGGATCATCGAGCAGAGCACGGCCGACGTGGTCGAGTCGCAGATCGGCTTCGTCGACGATCACGTCGACGCCCTCCAGATACCGCAGCGCGAGGAACTCCGGGCTGGTGTAAGCGGCCTGCAACGGCCCACGCCGTCCCAGGACGACGACCTCCCGAATATTGCTGTGGCGCAGTGCCTCGAGCGCGTGATCGGCGATATCGGACTCGGCCAGCTCGTCGGGCTCCACGGTGAGTATCCGCGCCACGTCCAGGGCGACGTTGCCGTTGCCGACGATCACCGCACGCTCACCCGACAGATCGAACACCCGCTCGGCGTAGTCGGGATGACCGTTGTACCAAGCGACGAACTCCGTCGCCGAATGCGAGCCGGGCAGATCCTCCCCGGGCACACCCATCCTGCGGTCACTCGACGCGCCGACCGCGTAGAGCACGGCGTGGTGGTGAGCCAGCAATTGCTCATGAGAAATGTGGGATCCTACCTCGACATTGAGGTGGCATCGCAACGCATCGCGGCCGAACGCCGACTCGAACAACCGCGACACTGCCTTGGTTTCCGGATGATCCGGGGCCACACCCGCGCGGACCAGACCCCAGGGTGTCGGTAACCGGTCGAACATCTCGACTTCCACATCGCAACGCCGTAGGAGCTCGTCGGCGGCGTAACACGCCGCCGGACCCGCCCCGACGATCGCGACCCGCAACGTGCCCAGATCCGCGGGCGGACGTGTCGGCCTCGTGGTCGGCCCGAAGTCCGATTGCAGCGGATGCCGCTGGAAGTAGGCGGCGTTGATATCACGGAACCGTGCCAGCGAAGCGGTCAGATCGTCTTCGGAGAAAATGGCCTCCACCGGGCACGCGTCCGCGCACGCACCACAATCTATGCAGGTATCCGGGTCGATGTAGAGCATCTCGGTCGTCGCGAACTCCGGCTGATCCGGACGGGGACGAATGCAATCGACCGGGCACTCGGACACACAGGTGGAGTCGTTGCAACAACGCTGCGTGATTACGTAGGCCATGGGTTCTACCCCTCTGGAGTGTGCGATGCCCGGCTGTATCGCCGATGCGTGGGCGTGCCTTCGGCGGCCCGGGGCGAGCCCGGCTGCGGAGAAGGTATACTGTAATACTTACAGTAGTCTCGCGCTGCTCGGCGGTGCCGCTGCGCGGATCATGTCGATGATGATACTGTAATGCCAACTAGATGGCAGTTGGGTCCTCCCTCGCCCGCGGCTGCGTGCGGCTTTCGGCCCCGATGCGTCGCGGACATGCTCTGCTGCGGTGCGCTTTCGCCCGGAGGCGGGGAGGTCGATCCGGGGCCGAACGAACAGGAAGGCAGATTGATGCCGGAAGACGCCGAGCCACTCGCGGGCAGAGTCATGATCATGTCGGGTGGCAGCCGAGGTATCGGGCTCAAGATCGCCAAGCGGGCGGCCGCGGACGGGGCGAGCATCACGCTCATCGCGAAGACGGATCAGCCGCATCCCAAATTGCCCGGGACCATTCACACCGCGGCCGAGGAAATCGAGCGAGCCGGCGGCGCGGTACTGAAGGTCGTCGGTGACGTGCGGGACGACGCGGCGGTCGCGGATGCGGTCGACCGGACGGTCGAACGCTTCGGTGGGATCGACATCGTGGTCAACAACGCTTCCGCGATCGATCTCTCGTCCACCGAGACGCTGTCGATGAAGTCCTACGACTTGATGCAGGACATCAATTGTCGCGGTAGCTTTCTGCTGTCGAAGCTCTCCATCCCGGCGCTGAAGGCTTCGGCGCTGGCCGAGCGCAACCCGCATATCCTGACCCTGTCGCCACCCTTGAACCTCGAACCGCACTGGGCCGGAGCGCATCTCGGCTACACCATCGCCAAATACGGCATGTCGCTGACCACGCTGGGCCTGGCCGAGGAACTACGGTCCCACGGCATCGGGGTCAACTCGCTGTGGCCGCGAACAACGATCGCCACGGCGGCGATCCGGAACCGGCCCGGTGGTGAGAAGCGGATAGCCACCTCGCGCACCCCGGACATCTGCGCTGACGCCGCCTATCTCGTGCTCACCTCGCCGGCCGAACGCACGACCGGAAACTTCCTCATCGATGAGGAAGTGCTGGCCGAGCACGGGATCACCGAGCTGGACCGGTATCGGGCGGTCCCGGGAGCGGAGCCGCTCACCGTGGATCTGTTCCTGTAGATCCGGCCCTGATGGCGGGAGTTTCGACGCGATGGTATTGGAGCCCGAAGAGATGACAGAAGATCTGGTGCTGCAGCAGTTGCGGCGTGGCGGAGTGTGCACGTTGACGTTGCATCGCCCCCATCGCAAGAACGCGATCAATATCGATCTGTGGATCGCGCTGCGCGACGCGTTGGATGCGATCGCACACGATCCCACCGTGCGGGCGGTTGTCCTCACCGGCGCGGGCGGGGCCTTCTGCTCGGGTGCCGATGTCGTCGACAGCGATCCGTACGCCGCGCCGTTCGTGAAACTGCAAGCTATTTCGGAGGTCGCCCAGCGCCTGCACGACCTGCCGGTGCCGACTGTCGCCAAGGTCCGTGGCGTCGCGGTGGGGGCCGGATGGAATCTGGCGCTGGGATGCGATCTGGTGGTCGCCACGCCGGACGCGGTGTTCTCCCAGGTCTTCGCCCGCCGTGGGCTTTCGCTCGACTGCGGGGGTTCCTGGTTGCTGCCCAAGCTGGTCGGGGTGCAGCAAGCCAAGCGTCTGGCGCTACTGGCCGAAACGATCGACGCGGCCGAGGCGCTCGACCTCGGCCTGCTCACCTGGATCAGGTCCGACGAGGAGATCGACGACTTCGTAGACGATGTGGCGCAACGGCTGGCGGCAGGTCCTCCCGTCGCGGTCGCCCAGACCAAAGCGCTGCTCAACGAGGGCGTCGACCACACGATGCGCGAGGCGCTGGCCGGCGAGTCCCGCGCCCAGGCCATCAATTTCGCCACCGCCGATGTCCCGGAGGCGTACGCGGCTTTCGCCCAGAAACGAGAGGCGGCTTTCACCGGCGATTGGAACGTCCGTCGCCCCGAGGCGTGACCCGAGCAGCTGATGCGGCTCGCGTCATCAGCGAGCGTTTCGCCTGCCGGATGACGGAGCAGCACCCAGGGCCCGTTCGGCCAACGCGTACAACGCGAAGTCGTAGTACTCGATGAAGGTTCCGGCGAAGCCCGCGATTGCGGCATGACGTGATGCCGCCGGGATGCGTTCAGGGGACGGGCCGCGCGGTCCGGGGGATATAGCGGACGGACCTCGAGCCCGGGCTCCTTCGCGATCCGGCAACTGCTCATCTGCGGCAGAGCGGGCGAGCGTAGATCTCGACAAGCATACAGTAGCGGAGACGATATCCTGGGCCGCACTGACGGCAGCTCGATACAGTGGACGTTACCGTGTAGCATACTGTAACTGCCATGCATCGCCCCTTCCGCGGAGGACGAAGTGTGCGTGGTCGTGGATTCATGTCGAGCGGTCAGGTTCTTCGAGGAAAGGTCGGGTGTGACGCAGTGAAGGTCTTCGTATGCGGACGGATCGCCCAGCCCCTGCCTACCGACCGCTCTTGTGGATCCGGCCGATCGCCGGTCGTCGATGCCGTGCCGAAAGGGTGCTGCGGTGCCCGATCGGCTCGGCGGGTGACTCCGGCCGGTATGGCCTCGGTAAGTCTCACTGCGAACCAATGGTGGAGTCAGTCATGATCTCGAAAGTGCCCGCCGGATTCGAGGATCTGCTTCAGCGGCCCATTGTCGGCATTCTCGCCACCGTGACCCCGCACGGGTCTCCGGACCAGTCGCCGATGCGCTTCAAATGGGACGGGGCGCGGCTGCGGATGAGTCATACGATCCCGCGAGGCAAGTTCACGAGCTTGCAGGCGAATCCGAATTACTCCTTCCTCATCACCGACCCCGATGTGCCGTCCCGGAGTCTGGAGACGCAGGGATGGCTGGTCACTGTCCTCGGCGACCCCGAGGGCGTGTTCTATCGGGAGTTGAGCGAGTTCTACGACGCGGCCGACGAGCCGCTGCCCGACGACGTCTACGACCGGGTCGTCCTGCTTCTCGACGCCACCAAATTCATCGCGAAGTAGTCGTCGTGCGACTGTTCCGCCCTGCGTCCTGCCCGGTGCTGGAAGTGTGCATCGTCCTGACGGGTGCGCCACACTGGCGGAAAGTAATACCGAAAGGTATACAGTAAGTAATACTTGCAAGGCTTGGCGTGGTCTGCCCGGAGGCCTCCGCGGCGATGTCGCAGTCCGAGCACTCCGCCGCCTCGCCACGCGGACCGAATTCGGACAGTGTGTACCGAAAGGAACAGGAAATGACGAAGCTGGACTATCTGGCAGTCGACGTCGACAACCACTACTACGAAACGCTCGACGCGTTCACCCGTCATCTGCCGAAGGAGTTCAAGAGCCGGGGCGTGCAGATGGTCACCGCGGGCAAGCGCACGTTGGCGGTGATGGGTGGGCAGGTCAACCACTTCGTTCCGAACCCGACCTTCGACCCGATCATCGAGCCGGGCTGCCTGGATCTGCTGTTCCGCGGCGAGATTCCCGAGGGCGTGGACCCGGCGTCGTTGATGAAAGTGGACCGGCTCGCCGACCACCCGGAATATCAGAATCGCGACGCCCGCGTGCGAGTCATGGACCGGCAGAGCCTGGAGACGGTCTTCATGCTGCCGACCTTCGGCTGTGGTGTCGAGGAAGCCCTCAAGCACGACATCCCGGCCACGATCGCCTCGGTGCACGCGTTCAATCTCTGGCTCGATGAGGACTGGGGTTTCGATCGGCCCGACAAGCGCATCATCGCCGCGCCGATCATCTCTCTGGCCGACCCGGTCGCGGCGGTCGAGGAGGTGGAGTTCGTGCTCGGGCGTGGAGCCAAGATGGTGCTGGTCCGCCCCGCGCCCGTCCCCGGTCCGGTCCGTCCGCGGTCCCTCGGTGATCCGCTGCACGATCCGGTGTGGGCGCGGCTGGCCGAAGCGGGCGTGCCGGTGGGCTTCCACCTGTCCGACAGCGGATACCTCGCCATCGCCGCGCTGTGGGGCGGCAAGGGGACCTTCGAGGGCTTCGGCAAGAAGGATCCGCTCGATCAGATCCTGCTCGACGACCGCGCCATTCACGACACCATCGCCTCGATGATCGTGCACCAGGTGTTCACGCGGCACCCCACCCTGAAGGTGGCCAGCATCGAGAACGGCTCCTACTTCGTCTACCGCTTGATCAAGCGTTTGAAGAAGGCCGCCAACACCGCGCCCTACCACTTCAAGGAGGACCCGGTGGAGCAGCTGCGGAACAACGTCTGGATCGCGCCATACTACGAGGACGACGTCAAGCTGCTCGCCGAGACCATCGGCGTCGACAAGATCCTGTTCGGCTCGGATTGGCCGCACGGCGAGGGCCTCGCCGACCCGACCACCTTCACCGCCGACATCCCGCAGTTCCCCGAGTTCTCCTACGAGGACACGCGAAAGGTGATGCGCGACAACGCTCTGGACCTCATCGGTTCCCGGGTCCCTTCGCGCGCGTCCAGCTGAGGACCTGACCGGCGATCAACAGTTGCGAAGTGTCGGTGCGCGGGCCGGAGCGGTGACTCGGAAGGTGTTGATCGAGTACGGGTGCCGGTGATTCGACGCGGTGAGGTCTCCGGTAGTGGTGTTCAGCGACCAAGCAAGAACAGCACATACCGGAGACCTCGTGGCCAGCGGATCGGTCGCAGGGCCAGCAGATCGGGATGTCGCGGCTGCGATGGCTGGCGACCGGGCCGACTGATCGCCAGCGTCGAACGCAAGTCGCTGGCCGACCTCGTGTCCAGCCTCACCGGCGGCAAACTCCGCTACGCGATCGCCGACCTCGCCGCGCTACCGCGCGCCGCTGTCGTGGTCGAGGACCGATACTCGGCGTTGTCCAAGCTCGACCGCGTCCGGCCCGCCGTGATCGCCGATGGGCTCGCGGAACTGCAAATCCGCTGGCCGAACGTCCCTTTGGTGTTCTGCGAGACCCGGCAACTGGCCGAGGAATGGATCTACCGGTTCCTCGGAGCCGCCCCACCTGGGCACAGGCAGAACACGCGACCGTCGCCGGAATCGCACCTGACATCGGCGCCACCGACCTCGACCAGGCACCCACAGCGCCTGAGCCGTCCACCGCCGAAGTGCGCGCCTGGGCCCGCGCCAGCAACTTCACCGTCCCCGACCGCGGCGAGTTCCGACCTGAGATCTGGGACGCCTGGCGCACCGCACATCGATGAGTCGACCATCTGTCGCGGACGCGACCGCAAGCGAACTACCAGGCGAAACAGGCGAAATTCAAATTTTTACCCCAGATACGCTGTGGACCACAGAGTATTACGGGCTCGCCGTCGAACAGATGCGCCGACAAGGGCGGCGCATCGACGACGACGTTCTGGCACATATCTCGCCTGCCCACAGCGAGAACATCAACTTTTTCGGCGCGATCGAGGTCGACGTCGATGCCGAGCTCGCCCAGCTCGGGCCCACTGGCTACCGTCCGCTGCGTATTCGCGACACTCTGTTTTGACTACCTCGACGCAGGGCGCTGAGCGGATCGAGCCGGCGAACCACGGGCCGGGTCGACCGGTTGATCGATTCAGCTCGCTCGACTCTCGAGAAGAGTCACAGGTCGATGGTGATCGCGGCTGCTTGCGCACGGTCGGTGCAGATGAGCATCGTGTCCGATTCATCGAGGAAGGCCGATCGTCCACGGCGGTCGACCTCGCCGGCGAGGACCCGCACTCGGCAGGTGCCGCAAAAGCCTTGCCGGCAGGAGTAAGGCACGTCGGGCAGCGTCTCCCGCACGGCGTCGAGGGCTGATCTATCGGCCGGGACAGGGACGATCTCGGCGGTGCGGGCCAGGCGGATCTCGAACGGCGCTCCACCGACGACCGGTTCGGGGCCGAACCTCTCGAAATGCAAACCGGCCGCACCTGTGTGATCGAACTCGGTGCGGATACCGGACAGGAGTCCGGGCGGTCCGCAGAAGTAGACGGAGGTGCCGGGACCGGCATGTGCCAACAGCTCGGCGGGGGTGGGGCGTGTGCCGGTCAAGATCCGAACCCGGCCCGCATCGGAGTTGATCGCATCGATCTCGCCGAGGAAGGCCAGAGACTGGGCGCTACGACCGAGGTAGGTCAGGTGCCAGTCGACACCCGCTGCGGCCGCGGCACGCACCATGGGCAGGATCGGGGTGATGCCGATGCCCGCGGCGATGAACACGACCCGGGAGATGTCCGCCCGCGCCAGGTGCGGGTAGGCGAAGGGAAAGGCGTTTCGGGGGCCGCGCACGGTGACCGTTGCACCGGAGGGCAGTCGATCGTGGATCTCGATCGAGGCGCCGCCGCCGTCGGGTATCCGGCGGACCGCGACCCGGTAGCTTCCGCTCTCGGCGGGATCGCCGCAGAGCGAGTACTGCCGAACCTTCCCTGATGGCAGCGTCAGATCGATGTGCGCGCCCGGATCCCACGACGGCAGAGCGGATCCGTCCGCGGATTCCAGACGCAGGCTCGACACTCCCTCGGCCTCCACGCGGTTTTCCGCCACGACGAGGCGCAGCTCTCGATCGATCGGGGTGGGATCGGGGATGGGTACCCGGGTGAACAGGGCGGCGTATCCACGTACCGCGCCACGCAACCCCGACATCAGTCGGTCGGGGTTGCCTGGTCGGCGCAGCGAGGGCGGGACCGGCGGCGGGCTGAATCGGGTCATGAGCGGACTCCAGTGCGATGACGGGTTCAGGCTGCGGCGCGCGCGGCGGGAGAGGAGGCGAGGTAGGCGACTGCTTGGCTGGTCGAACCGTAGTGGGAAGGGTGGTAGCCGGGCCGGAAGTACTCGACGAACATCCTGGCCAGGCTCCACGGGCTCGGCATCAGGCCCTTGCGCCAGGCGCGTCGCACGTCACGGAACCGGATGCGCCGATCTTTCGGGTCGAGTTCGGGATCGACGGACATCAGGTATCGGATGCCGCGGGCCCACAGAATCGCGAGTGTGGGCGCGGAGATCAACCACGCGCGCACTCGGCGCGGGTAGCCGCCGTCGAGGTGGGTGAAGAGGTCGAACGCGACATGCCGGTGTTCGACCTCCTCGGCCAGGTGCCACCGGAACAGGTCGAGCACTTGCGGGTCGAGGGCGTCATCCCAGGCGCGGGCGTTGAGTCCCCAGTCCCCGAGGTAGGAGGTGAAGTGTTCCAGGGCCGCCACGATGGCGACACGTTCCAGCAGCCAGGAATGGGCTCGGCGGCCGGCCAGGTTGCGATCCCCGAGCAGATGTCGAAAGAACCACTGGATCTGCGCGATGAACGGATCTGTATCGAGTCCAATGGAATTGAGGTGTATGAGCAGTGATTGGTGTGAGGAGGAGTGCGTGGCTTCCTGGCCGATGAACCCGATCACGTCCTCACGCACAGCCTCGTCTTGGATCAGCGGCAGTACTTGCCGAAAGACATCGACGAAGAACACCTCGCCCTCCGGCAGGAGCATGTTCATCCCGTTCGCGTAGTGAGTGGCGAACGCGTCGGAGTCGAAGTAGTGCATCGGTAGCCCGGTCCAGTCCCAGGACACGTTGCGGGCGGCGAGGGCGACTTTGTCGGTGTCGTGAGTGGTCATCATACTTCTCCAATCTGATTCGGCCGCGCGCTCTCGGTGAGGAAGGAACGGACGCGGTCGGCGATGACGGCCGGGTTGAATGCCGGCACCCAGTGCCCACCCTCGACATGGTGGACTTGTGAATCGACTGCCCAGCGGCTGATGTCGATTTGGCTTGCGGGGGTGATGAAGATGTCTCGCCGAGGGGCCAAGACTTGTACTGGTATGTCGGTGTGACGTTGCTGCGGGCGCAGCAGACGCGGGAGCAAGTTCGCGGTGTAGATCTTCAGACCGCCGCGATTGTCGCGGGCACGGCGCGCCGGGCCGTGGGTGGGGCGGGAGCCTGTTTCGAAGTGCGCGGCCAGCGCGATCGTGCCGTCGACCAGACCCAGTCGGCAAGCCAGTGGGGCGATCCAGGGGATTTGGAAGAATCCCATGTAGAGCGGTGATTTCCACTGTCCCGCCAGGTCTTTCCAGCCACGGGCGCCCGCGGCGAGCCGGGACCGGATCCAGTAGGGCACGTGATCGAGGCACGGCCCCGACACCGAGGTCAGTGACGCTATGCGGTGCCGGTGTTCCGGCGCGGTGGCGGCGTGCCAGGCCTGCACCGAGCCCCAGTCGTGTCCCAGGAGATGCACCGGCTGCCCCGGCGAGACCGCGTCGATGACCCGGCCGATGTCGTCGGCGAGCTGATCGAGGCGATAGTCCCTGATCCGTCGTGGTTTTGCGGACGCACCCGAACCTCGCACATCGAATGTGACCACGCGCAACGTCGGTACGAGTTCGTCCGCCACTCCGTCCCAGACTCGGTGATCATCGGGAAACCCGTGCACGCACAGCACCGTTGGTGCGTCGGCGTTGCCGCGCACCTGCACCGCCAGCCGTACGCCGTCGGAGGCATCGACGTATCGACGTATCACGCTGTCCTCACCCGAAAGCGTCGCGAAGTCCGCGTTGGCCGAGTTGCGTCTGCCGGTGCGGCTCGCACGAGCCTGGGCGTTCGATCGCGTCATGTGAGATTCCTCCATCGGTGCCTGCGGCCGAATTCGAGTTCGGCCGCCGCGGCCCTCGGTATACGGTCAGTTGCTCTTGTTCGTGACGCGGGCCTTCTGACCGCGCAGCGTGGTGTCAGTGGCGACGGCCAGCGGATCCCATCCCTTGTCGTGTGCGGGGAGTTGGTCGGCGGCGCCGAATACACGGCCGTTGCGGATCTCGGCGAACAGGTTGCGGCGCAGTACCGCACCGGCGGCTCCGACGCCGGACAACATGACCCCCTCCACGCCCGGACCCCAGCCCATGCTCGCCCCGGCCAGGAACAGCCCCGGAATTTCGGTCTTGGGGGACGGGCGCAAAGGCCCGATCTGGCGCAGGTTCATCTCGATGCCGTAGGAGCCGCCTCCGCTGGAGTGGGTGTAGCGCTCCTGGGTGATCGGCGTGCCCGCCTCCTGCCACACGATGTGTTCGCGCAGGTCCGGGATGACATCGGCGGCAAGGTCGATCATGATCTCGGTGACCGCGTCCTTGACCGCCAGATAGTTCGGGTTGTCGCGGTATTTCGCGCCTTCGACCGGGCCGTCCGCGCCCAGTCCCCACAGGTCGTGGTCCGGCGGCAGGTAGGTCATGATCTCGATGATCGAATGCCCGGCCGGGGCGAGGGCGGTGTCCTGATCCTTGTTGGTGGCGATGTGGATCATCGCCCCGGCGTTCTCGCGCAGGATCTCGAGCCAGCGCTCACAGTTGCGTCCGGCGCGCTCCCAGCTGATGGCTTTCTGCATGGGCCCGAAGTCCGCGTCGGCGCGGAACTTCCAGATCTGGCTGCTGGTCATGGTTTTCGACAGATCGACATCCAGACCGAGGTAGGTGTTGAACAGCGGCCACGCCATCGAGTAGCTCGCGACCAGCTTGCGCTTGAGCGGGGACATCACGGCCGGGTCGAGCATTTCGAGGTAGGTGCGTTTGAGGTCGGCGTTGGACACCACGACCGATGCGGTGATGACCTCACCGTCGGCGAGCGCGACCCCGCGCACGCGGCCGTCGTCCACGAGGATTTCGCGGACTCGGGCGTTGAGGCGGAAATCGCCGCCGTTGGCACGGACGACCTCGGCGAGGGTGGCCGAAAGTACCTGTCCCCCACCGACCGGGAAGTAGGCGCCGCCCTCGACGTAGTTCTTCAGGAATCCGGCTTGCACGATCGCCGGCGCGCGGTTCGCGGGTGCGGCGTAGGCGGGGGTCTGTCCGCACAGCACCGGGCGCGGCGCGGGACCGACTCCACACAGATCCAGCAGTCGCGACAGCGGCAACATCGCCAACGGCGCCGCCCACCCCGCGCGCAGCGCCATGGTGGCCATGCCGCGCGTGGAGGCCGGCGTGGTGGCACGGTCCACCGCGTCGGCGAGCTTGCGAATGACACGCACATACCGGCGCAGTGCCGCGGCATCGTCAGGGAAAGTTTCGATCAGCCTGTCGCGGTAAGTATTCCAGCCACGAGGGACCTTGAACGTCACCGACGGGAACGCCAGCACGTCGAACCCGTCCGGGTCGATCTCACGGAACTCGATGTGCTTGTCCGCGCCCACACCGCGCAGGATCGTGGGGATGTTGCCCTCGGGACGCCCGCAGTCTCCGAGATAGTGCACACCCACTTCGAACTCGTAACCCTTGCGGCGGAACACATGTGTGCACCCGCCCAGTACATCGCCCTGTTCCAGCACGAGTGTGCGGCGCCCGGCCGCGGCCAGATACGCGGCCGCGGTCATGCCGCCCATTCCGCTGCCGACGACGATCGCGTCCCAGTCCTGCATGTCGCATGAAACCCTTCGCCTCGATTCGAGCCCGCATAGACCGACTGGTCTATGCGGTACGAGAGGTTACACCAACATAGACCGGTCGGTCTATGATGGGCCGTGTGACGGAGACCCAGGTGAAGGAGAAAGGGCCCCGCGAGCGACTACTGCTCAGCGCGATCGCCCTGATGTGTGAGCGCGGCGTGCACGCGACAGGACTGACCGATCTGCTCGCACACAGCCACACCGCGCGCCAATCGATCTACCAGCACTTCCCCGGCGGCAAGAGCGAGTTGATGGAGCAGGCCACCTACGCGGCCGGGCGCACCATCAACGCGCTGCTGGACGAACTGCTGGCCATGCATCCTCCGGCTGCCGGGATCGAGGCGATGATCGACTACTGGCAACAGGTCCTCACCGGCAGCAACTACGCGATGGGCTGCCCCATCATGGCCGCCGCACAGGCCGGCCCGAACGAACCTGCCGTGCAAGCAGCCTCCGCCGCGACCTTCGCGTCCTGGATCGACAAAATCGCCGACGCCCTGACCTCCGCCGGCGCGGACCCCACAGCCGCGAAACCCGTCGCGAGCATGCTTGTCAGCGCGGTCGAGGGAGCGATAGCTCAAAGCCGCGGTGCCCGATCTATCCAACCCCTGGACGACGTCCGCATCGCGATGACCAGACTCATCGAATCGACCGTGCCCCCACGACCCGACTAGCAACTACACCCCGGTTTCATGGCTCGGTTCGGATACGCGGACAGAAGGATGACTCCCAGATCGACGCACTCACCACGGCGGGCTGTGTAAAGATCTGACGGGGTTCAAGATCAATCTCCCTGGGAACTTCCTGCACATCCACTTCTCATACCCGAAGTTGAACGGTCGGGTCGTACGCGGTCGCGATGGCTGTCACCAGGGCAGTTGCTTGCCGTCCCGGAAGAAGAGGCCGGTGGGACCGCCGTCGGGGAGGGTGGCGGCCCAGACGATGCCTTTGGCGCTGTCGGCGACGGGGCGGGCAAACCCTTCTGGGCCGGGGTGCGTGGCAGTCATTCCGGGGCAGACGGAGTTGACGAGGATGTTGTCTCGCTCGAGCTCCTTCGCCATCTTGATCGTGAGTCCGTTGAGTGCCGCCTTGGTCAGGGCGTAGGAGGGTATCGGCATGTCGCCGAATCGGGCCATCGTGAATCCGGGGAAGTTGACCAGTCCGTGGTCTGGGTCCCAGAACGACCCTGCGCCGCTGGAGACGTTGACGATTCTGCCGTGGCCGCTGGTGACGAGGAGGGGAAGGAACTGCTGAGTGACGCTCCATGTGCCGACCACATTGGTCTGGAACTCGAGAAGCAGCTCGTCCATGTCCTTGTCCGCTACGTCGGCGGGGCCCACGAGCATTGCGGCGTTGTTCACCAGGACCTCCAGCTTCCCGAACTGCGTCTCGACCTGGGACTTGGCTGCCGCCGCACTGGCGGGGTCGAGCAGGTCCAGCTGGACGGTGGACGCGGCGATGCCCTGGCCGGTGAGTTCCGCGGCGAGGGGCTTCACCTGTTCGAGCCGCCGAGCGGACAGGATGACGTGGAATCCTTGGGCACCCAGTTGCCGGGCGGTTTCGAACCCCAGCCCCTCTCGTCTGCCGGATCCAGTGATGAGTGCGGTGCGCATTACTTTGTCCTTCGTCGTCTGGCTAGGTCGTTTCGCTGCAGGAACACCCCTCGTTGGCCCGATGTCGCCCCTGCTGCAGGAGCGTGACCGCCGCTCATCGTTCGCCGGCGGCTGCAAGTACCAGTTGCACGGGGCCGGGGGCCCAGGCATCGACGTTCACGAGGTCCGCCGGTGGGACCGAATCACCTGTGCGCCGATTTCGCGATCGAGGCCGGTGTAGCCAGCCGAACTGTTCGAAGTGGGGCCACTGAGCTCGTTTCGACCGGTCACGGCGAGTACCACGGTGATCAGGCGGACCGTCATGCGATGAGGGGGGAGAGGCCAGGTTGTCAGAAGGCGTAGGGTCCGAACCGGCCCCACACGATGAGCGCGGCGACGATGAGCAGGATCGCGTTGAACCCGATTGACTGCGGCTCCTTGCGGCGGGCGTGCAGGCCCATGGCAGGGACCATGATCACAGCCAGGCCGGTGGCGGCCAGCGGGGTGAGCACGGTGGCGATGTCGAATGCCCCCGGCAGAATCAGCCCGACAGCGCCGGCGAGTTCCGCTATGCCGATCAGACGCACCACGGGTGTCGAGACGTCACTGACCCACGGCAGCTGGGATATGAGCTTTTCGCGGGGCTGGGTGGCCTTGATGATGCCGGCGGCTGCAAACAGTGCGGCGAGGACGCCCTGCAGGATCCACAGGAACACGTTCATCAGCGCGGAAACCTTCTTCTTCGGTCGGGTCGCGGCGGGGAGTGCCGCGGCGGAAGGGGTTCGATGGGGAGGGCCGGGAGGCGTCAGAGGGTGAAGATGCGCTCGGCTTGATCGCGCTGGGTGTGCAGGTCCCAGTAGAGGGGGGCGATGTCCTCGGCCTCGGCGGTCGGGGCCCCGGGAGGGCCACCGCCGCCGATCCACACGCCGATGCCGACGTGGGCGGCCTGGATACCGGTGCCGGCCAGCTCCTTGTGCAGGTTGAGCACCCAGTTGCGCAGCGCCGCCTGGGCGGCGTTGACGTTGCCGAGCATCGGCTGGGGATCGATGGAGCCGCCACCGTTGGTGAACAGCAGGGTGCCCGCGCCGGCTTCACGCATAGCGGGGAGAACAGCCTGAGTGGCGGTGATGGCACCGTAGAGGTTGAAGCCCATCAGTTCCTCCACATCGGACGGGCTGGTCTGGGACGGGGCGGTGAGGGTCATGGACTCGATGCTCGGAGCCGGTGAGTACTCCAGGACGTCGATGCCGCCGAAGCGGGCGGCGGCGTCCTTCAGCGCCTGAGTCAGCGCGTCGCGGTCGAGCACGTCCGCCGGGAACGCGGCGGCGGTGATGCCCTCGGCGGTGAGTCGGCCCACGAGGTCGTCGAGTTTGGCCCGGTTGCGGGCGACGAGAGCGACGTCGTAGCCGCGGGAGCCGAAGGTGCGGGCGATGGCCAAGCCCATTCCGGGACCGGCTCCGACGATGGCAATGCTGGGCATGGTGGAAATCCTTTGCGTTACAGAGGGCTTGGGGTACGGGTGGATCAGGCGAGGGTGATCGCGATCTTGCCGAGGGCGCCGCCACCTAACGCGGCGAATACCTCGGTGCCACGCTCGAAGCCGAACTCGGCGTTCACCGGCACCGTGAGGGCACCGGCGGCGACCTGGGCGGCGAGGGCCGTCCGGGTGCCGGTGGCCGGGTTGGACCGGATCATGACGGTCCCCTCGTCTGCGGACTGCCGACTACTTGCTCGAACGTCGCAGCACGCATGATCACCACCTCCTCGGCATCGAGATCAGTCCGATATGGATAGGGCACTCCGGCTCGGCAGCAGTCTTATCTGGATAGCCCTATCCGGTTCCTCGCATCTACTGTAACACCAGAAATGGATAGGTCATTCCGGTTCGGTAGGCTAACTGTTATGAACGATCGCGCTCGCCCTGGCGATTACCCTGCCGCCCAGCCTCTGCGCAGCGATGCCGAGCGCAACCGCGCGCGGATCGCCGCTGCCGCGCGCACGGTGTTCAGGCGTGACGGCCTGAACGCTTCCATGGCTTCTGTCGCCCGCGAGGCGGGGGTGGGAATCGCCACCCTGTTCCGCCGATACCCGACGAAGGAGGAACTGGTCGCCGCGGTCTTCGCCGACCGGATGGACGCCTACGTCGACGCCGTCGGCGTCGCCCTCGACGACCCCGACCCCTGGCACGGTCTCGCGGGGTTCATCGAAACCGTCTGCGCGATGCAGGCCTCCGACTACGGCTTCGCTGATGTGCTGACCATGACCTTTCCCACAGCCAAGGCCTTGGAGGAGCGTCGAAACCAGGCGTACGAGGGTGCAGTTGAGCTCATCGGCCGCGCCAAGGCCACAGGGCGCCTGCGTGCGGACTTCACCCCCGAGGACCTGGTGTTGGTGCACATGGCCAACGCCGGTGTCGTCAATGCCACCGGCGACGCCGCTCCCGACGCCTGGAAACGCGTCGTCGCCCTGATGCTGCAGTCCTTCGAGGCCCCCGCCCGAGGCCCGCTGCCCGACCCGCCCGAGCCCCACGCCCTCTACAAGGCCATGCTCCGCGCCAGCCAGGCGTACTGCACCCCGCCGGGAACCGAAGAGGAGGGCTGAAAGGCCCCACGTGAGCCCGAATGCGCTTCATGATCGGGAGGGTACAGCGCCAGGAGCCGTTGCTCGGGTGCGGCGACAGCCAGTAGCCGGTCCCCGGCCTGGATGCGGAACGAGCGGCGGACCTCGGCGGGCAGGTGCAGATGATGTTGGGATGTCACCGCATAAGCGCCGTCACGGCACTCGGTCACGACGATCACCCCATCGGTCGTCTCGATCGCAAGAGCCTGATTTGGTTCCCAGCCAAGCTTTTTCAGTGGCGAGCTGTCCGATAGACGCCCGTTGCCGCCGATAGTGGTGACCGAGTAGTACATCGCCTGGGCGTGCTCGGGCACAGCGGGTGGCCCCGGCTTGCGGAACGGACGGAACACAGGCTGATGGGCAGCGACGGGACCGGACCCCTTCGAGCTCGCGCCACCGAACATTCCAGAATCGACTGGCCAGTTCACACGTCTCCTCGTTGGCCGAGATCATCGGATGATGAATACCCCACAGTGCAGCCTCCGACGGGCAGCGTTCCTTCCAGCATCCAGGCGCTCGACAGCCTGGTCGACCGATACAAACCTCGGTCCGCCCCATCCCCGAGCAGGCCGGATGCCGACGACAGCTTCCCGATTGCCCACACGTGTCCGGACTCGACTTCGACCACGCGAATAGGGCATCCATGCCCTAGATCAGGGCAGGAACGCACCGAACAGGTGCGAAAAGGCCACCCGAAGGTATAAAAAACGCGCATCCAGTGCATAGATGCACTAAATGCGCGTTTTTTCGTGTCCGGAGGGGAGCTGGCGGGCGATCCGGCGCCGATAGTCGGGATCCGACAAGTATTTCGCGGCGTAGACCGTTCTGCGCAAGGCCCGTACTCCTTCAACGCTGCGGCAAGGGAGTTCTGTCGCCCCGACGCGGACGGCTTGCCGACCAGAAGCGACGCGGTGGTGTGCCCGAATTTCAGCGATCCGGCCAACCTGAGCAGGTCGTCGTTGCGGTTGGTGTGGGAGCGGGCGGACGACGCTGGCAGCGACCGCGCCCAGCGGATCAGGGCCAGGCCAGGCGGCGACGGTGTTCCTGCGCCTACATCAGCTCGCCGCCGGGCAGGATAACCTGACCGCCGCGCGGGACGTGCTGATGTCGCACTACGACCACACTGTGCTGCTTGCAGAGTCGCAGCAGCGCGGTCGTTCGATTCGAGGTCCTTATTCGGACGGGGATGGGGTGATCCTCTTCTCGAGCCAGTGATGCGCGTAAACCTCCTTGTTGAAGGCTGCGACTTCCTCGAAGCCGCAGGAATGGTAGAGGTTGATGGCAGCCTTCAGCGCTTTGTTGGTGTCCAGGCGCAAGGTGTCGTACCCCCGCTGGGAGGCACGTCTTTCGAGTTCGGTGAGGAATCTGCGGCCGAGGCCGAGGTTGCGCACATGGGGCGCAACCCACATGCGTTTGATTTCGGGGGGCGCGCTGGTGGGGCATTTCAGTCCGGCGCACCCCACCGGCTCACCGTGGAGTCGAGCAACCAGGAAAAGACCTTGCGGTGGGCGCAATTCGCCGGCATCGGGTAGCTGGCTCCGCGCTGGATCGAAGCCGGTCTGGAAGAGCGTCTGCAGTTCGTTGTAATAGGACCGGAGACAGTATTCGGCGTCAGGGTGATCGGGATCGACCGGGTCCAGGCTGACCATGGTGGCAGTCAACAGTCGCTCCACCTCGGCCATGGCGCTCACCAGCCTGGTGCGCTGAGCGGGGTTTAGTGCTTCGAGCAGGTGACCGGCCAGATCGTCGCTGCGCCGATCGAGCAGGGCGCGCTCAGCGCGACCGGTGGGGGTGAGCCGAACTGTGCGGACCCGTCGGTCTTCGGGTTGTGGTTCTACGGTGATCAGGCCATCGGCTTGCATGGAGCGCAGTAGCCGGCTCGCATAGCCGGAATCGAGTCTCAACCGCGCCCGCAACCATCGCACATCCCGGCCGTGGTCTCCGATCTCCCACAGCAGTCGCGCTTCACCGATGGGGCGATCCAGGCCCAAATAGCGGTCGTGGAGCACACCCACGCATTCGGTGACGGTGCGGTTGAAACGTCGTACCTGATCGATCTGCATCTCGCCCACTTCTCTGACCTTAGTCAGAGAATGTGCACCCGCCAATCTCCTCTCAGCTGCTGCCGACTGGACGCAGGACGCTGATCACGGGAGTAACCTGCTCGCAGGTCAATGCGTGTTATTCGGAATCTCGGGCCAGATCGTCGTGACCGACTGTGCGCCAGACGTGTTCAGCGGTGAAATCGCGGATCACCCGATCGCCCTCGCGCACCACATAGCGCATGGTCCAGTGCTGGCAGTCGCTGCTCTCCGGTTCACCGGAGATGCGGACCTCGGCGTCCCGCGTCCCGATCCGCTGTTGGGCGATGGTCATCCGGGGCACGGGCATGGGGGTCGTCAAGGCCATGTATTCAACGACGACCGGTGCGGTCGACGTGAGGCGGGGCCGCAGCTGGGCCCAGAACGTCTGGCGCGCCTCGTAATCGAGATAGCCGATGACACCCATCAGGACTGCTGCGCCGATCCGGTCGGGGAGCGGGACGTTCTCCACCCGATCGGCGTGGACGGTGACCCGCTGCGCCGCGCCCGGATGGGCCAGGAGCCGGGAGACGAGCGCCGCTCGCATTCCAGCAGAGGGTTCCACGGCGTGGATGTCGATCCCGGACACAGTGTCGGCGATGGTAACGGTGGACAGGCCGCTGCCCGCGCCGATATCCAAGACGGGGTCGATGATCGGTTCCGCGCCCCGCAGCGCGGTGACGAGAACGTCGCGCTTGGCTTGGGCCAGGCCGTGCCAAAGATGCCACCGCATCCGACACTTGGATCGCTGCTGGCAGCGCCCGACGCACGGCCTGGGCGTAGGTGGTCGACCCGTCCCGCGCGACGATCTCGACGCCGGAGTGCTCGCGCAGCCAGTCGGCGAGGGTGTCGGCCTTGCGATCGGGCAGCACGTCGATACGAGCGTGGGTCTCGGCGTCGACCACGACGGTCGAATACCGGCGCCGGCGGCGCAACGCGAAATCGTCGACGCCGACCGCCTTCGGCACCAGCCGCGGCGGCAGCGGAATGCGCAGTAGGACGCGGATCGCGGTTTGCCGCGACAACCTGACCGGCAGCGCCGCCAGCAGCCGGACGCCGGCCCGCCGGGCCAGCTCCCGCACAACCGACCGGACCTGGCCGGTCAACCGGGCGGTGCGCCGCTGATTACGCTCCAGAACACCCGGCACCTGCTCACGAAACGTACTGCGGCAGCCCATGGTTGGGAAAACCAACCGCCGGACACGCACCCGCAGGACCACAGGGCGGCCGTCGAGCGGCACGTCCGCCACCGTACGCAGGTAGTACCCATGCACCCGTGCGGACTCGGCTCCGCAACCGGGGCAGATAACCGGACCGCCGGGTCAAGTCCGGGGGCGTGGTGTATTGGGCGGTCACTGCCTGATCCGGTTGTGCGTCAGGCGGTGAGGGCGGCTGGGGTGGTTTCCTCCTGTTCGTCGGTGTCGGTCAGCCCGCGGGAGCGGGCCAGGACGTCGAGTCCGAGGTAGCGGCGGCCTTCGATCCATTCATCGTGTTGTTCTGCCAGTACTGCTCCGACGAGGCGGATGATCGCGGTGCGGTCGGGGAATATGCCGACGACGTCGGTGCGGCGGCGGATCTCTTTGTTCAACCGTTCTTGGGGGTTGTTGGACCAGATCTGGCGCCAGATCTGTTTGGGAAAGGCGGTGAACGCGAGCAGAACAGCACGTGCGCCGTCGAGATGAGCGGCGACTCTCGGCAGTTTCTCGGTCAGGGCGTCGAGCATCCGATCATATCGGGCAGCAACCGATTCGGGGTCGGCTTGATCGAAGACCGAGTGCAGCAGGGTGCGGACCCA